>NZ_FMCV01000002.1 GCF_900091565.1 Micromonospora marina
CCCGTGACCCGGGCCGCCACCTCGGTGTAGTCATCATCGGGGAACAACGCCAGCCCCAACGTCAGATACACGGCCACATGCGCCGGCAACTTCCCGTCCGACCGCCGCTCCCGCACCCCACACACCTCGACCGCGGCGTCGACCTCCTCCCGCGACACCCGCGAGATCAACACCCCGAGCGTGACCTGGTCCGGCCGCACCACCGCATCCACCGACATGACCCGGAATCAGAACAGCCAACCCCGTCGGCCCGCAGCCCGCCACGCCGCACCACCCGACAGCATCCACACAACCGCAGACCACACCCCAAGATCAACTTAAGCTACGCAGCATTGCGACTACAGGGGGTCATGCGCAACGGCCGAGACGGGCGTGCCTTGAGCGGGCGCGAGCGCTCAAGATCGTTGGGCACAGATTGGGCACAAACGAGGTCGACAAGAGCCGTCAAACGCTGTCAGGTAACGGCAGAGTTCGCCCAGCTCAGCGCGCCGATCCGCCCGCTTCGCCATGATCCATTCGCCGCGAGCAGGATTCAGGGTTCGAGTCCCTGGCTGCCCACTCAGTTGATCTTTGTTAGCGAACCAGGCGATCGCAGCGCGTCGTGACGCTCTGGTTGGCTGCCCGACGCGGCTGGCTGGCCACGGATCCGCCGCCGAATGCGCTAGCGTCAAGGGAATGAAGGATCGCGCCGCGAGGTACGAGCCACTGACGGTGGCACGCCTAGGGGCTCTGCTCGTTGGATCCGACGAGACGCGCCGGTGGCGGCTGGTGGCAGAGTTCCTTGAGGAGTACCGATGGGAACCAGCCGAGATGCGCGCCGGTCTGCTGGACCAGGAACCGGCGTCCACCGGTGACGAGCACTGGGATGTGTTCCTCGCGGCATTGACCGAGCACTTGGCGGCCAAGGACGGGCGGGGTGCGCCGCCGTGGGTCGAGACGCGGTCGCTCCGGCGGTTCTGGTTCCCCTTCAACAGCCGTGCCGCCCGTGTCGATGCGGTGGTACACGCGCCAGCAGCATTCCGTCGTCGGGGCGTGTACGTGTCGGCGCAGGAGTTGAACGTCGCGTGAGCCTTGATGATCCACTGTTGGACCGCGCGGCGATCGAGGATGCCTTCCGCCGGCTCGGGGACCGGCTGTCGAGGCGAGGTGTGGTCGCGGACCTTTACATCTTCGGCGGGGCGGCCATGGCGTTGGCCTACGACGCCCGCCGGGCTACCCGTGACATCGACGCGGTGTTCCAACCCCATGGCATTGTGCTCGATGAGGCTCGTTCGGTAGCGGATGAACTCGGCCTGCCGCACTGGTGGCTCAACGAACAGGCGAGCGCCTATGTCGCTCCGGGAGGCGACGCGACGGCTCCACGCGTATTCGACCACCCAGGGCTGCGAGTGGCGGCGGCCTCGCCGGAACATCTGTTGGCCATGAAGGTGCTTGCCGCACGACGGAGGGACGCCGAGGATATCCACTTCCTGGTTAACCACCTCGGGTTGACCAGCGCGGAGCAGGTCCTCGCTCTGTGCGCGGAGATCTTTCCGGAGGAGGAGATCCCAGGCCGGGCGAGACTCGTGCTCGACGATGTCTTCGAGGACTCGTAGCTCCGTCATCGGGCTTCCCGCGCCGCGCGGGAACGCCGCGAACGCAGCGGCAACAGCTCACCGGCGATCGTGGCGGTGTGGTTCGCCTGGTGGTACCTCCGGCCCCCCAGCACCAACACTGGCTGATCTTGCTGCAAGTGCAGCCATTCGTACAGCCAACTCTTCCTGAAACACGCTGCCCGGCCCTCCCTTGGGGCCGGGCGGTTGTGTCTCGGGCGCTAGGTCATCGCGGCCGCGCGCCGGCTACACCTGCGAATCGCGGTAGTCAGCAACAACTCGGCGCAGGCAGTGGACACCTGCCCCGGCGTCCGAACCTTCCGAGGTTTTCCCTTCACAAGGTGCTCCCTGGATGTCTACGGGTTGGCCGGCTTGCGGCGTTAATAGGGCGTGACGTTCGAGGATTACGCGTTCGCCCGCACTTCGGCGCTGGTGCGGCTCGCCCGGCTGCTTACCGGTGACGAGCACCGGGCCGAGGATCTGGTTCAGGATGTCCTCGCCAGGGCGTACGTCCGCTGGACGCGTATCTCCCGAACGGATCGACCCGATGCGTATGTCCGTCGGATGCTCGTCAACGCCCATCACTCGTGGTGGCGCCGACGTAGCAGCCAAGAGATCTCGGTCGCCGATGTCGACGATCGGCCGGACGCTACGGACGAGGCCGCCGGTGTCACCGAACGTGACGCACTGTGGCGGCTCGTCTGCGCTCTGCCAATGCGTCAACGCACTGTCATCGTCCTGCGCTATTACGAGGATCTTGACGACGCGATGATCGCCGAGATCCTGGACTGTTCGACCGGCACAGTTCGTACCCACGCGAAGCGGGCCCTGACAGCACTCCGCAAGCGGCAGGAAGCATTCGCCTCCGCCCGGACAGGAGGAGAACTCTGATGTTCAGCGACCTCGATCAGCAGCTCGCCACGACGCTCAAGCACCACGCGGGCGGCAACATCGACCCCGCGCCGATCGTGGAACACGCCCGGCGTCGCGGCCACCGCCTTCGACTGCGTCGCCGCTGGCTGATCACCGGGGGGGCGGCAGCAGCGTGCGCCTTCCTAGCCACGGCGGTCATGGTGATTCCCGCCGGTCGGGCACCCGATGGCGCGGCCATGCCGGCCACGGCACTCGTACTTCCGGACGCACCGGGCGAGCCCGGCGCCATCGCACGGCCCGACGTCGTGGGGGCCGATCCCGGCGTGGTGCACTTCACGACCGACAGCCTGGTCAGCGGTGCCTGGTCCGCGACCTGGAGCGCCGGGCGCGGGGTCGAGAGCGTTGAGTTCCGAGGCACAGCCGGGCAGGCCCGGTTCGTGTTGGCGCGCAGCGCCGCGACGCTGGACGGGCTGCAGCAGACGTTGTCGTCGGCGGGGCGACCGCAGCCGCCGACCGATGTGCGGGTCGGAGGCCGCCCGGGGGTTGCTTGGTTCGATCCGTCAGGCGACACGAAACTGTGGTTCGTTCGTTGGCGACCCGTTGATGGGCTCTGGGCTCAGCTCGACATCTACGCGACCGGCCACGACGAGGCGACAGACACGGCGAGTCGCGTCCGGTTCGACGGCGCCCACCGCTGCGTGGTGCCGTTCCGCCTGCAGTCGCTGCCGCCAGGTGGGCGGCTGCTCGGATGCTCGGTCACGCTTCTCCGGCCGGAGCGTGGCTCCTTCGATCAGGCCTCACTGGTAGTAGGTGACGAATCCGGTCGTTGGCTGACGGTTCGGGCACAACGCGTGCCGGGCGGCGACCCCATGGCCGGCGACCTCGTTGCAGGGCCCTACCGGGCACGCCGGCAGGGCAGTGACGTGCTGGAGATGCTCGTCAAGCCATGCGTCGTCGAGGCGTTCCTCAAGGGTCGGGGGAACGGCTACACCGAGCCGGAGGGCCTAACAGTTCTGAGCGGGTACCAGCCGGCCCTCGACCTCGACCACCCCGACACCTGGTGACACCGCCGCGGCGCCGACGTCAACATCACACACCGTTTACTCAACACGGGAGAGATCAGCATAGATGGGGTCGTTGGCCGTCCTCGTGGCGCTCGGTGCGCCAACCTGAGTGGAAGCGGGTCACCGGCGATCGTCGCGGGGTGGTTCGCATGGTCGTACCTCCGGCCCACTTTCATGTTGCATGCGAACCGCCGGGCTCAGGTGAGGGATGGCGGCTCGCATGCTGTTCACTCTGGTTCGCGGCGGCGAGAAAGGCTGAACGCTGCGACCGCCGATCCGGCAGCCCTACCTGCCAGCGCTCCTCTTCGCGGCAGGGGTAACGGGGCACCGGCACCGCGTTCGCGGCGACCCCTCCGGTGGCTTCCGGGCCGCCGGCCACCACCTCGACCTCCTGGTTGTCGTCGACGTAGCGGCCGGTGACACCCTCGAGCAGCGGCGACGCAGCCAGCAGCACGCTGGTCGCCGCGTCCTGAGGTAGGGCCGCCTCGTCCATCGCCCCGAACGCGCGCAGCCTCAGCCGGGCCGGATCAGCAGCAGGGCCACGGTGGCCACGTAGATGGCCGGAATGGCGATGCCCTCGAAGCCGACTCCCCGGCGCTCTCTGATGATCAACCCGGCCGCCAGGGTGGCGGTCATCAGTGTCGTCATGCCGGTGAACAGCAACCCCGACAGATTCGCCTCGGAATAGATCGACCCGGACCGGTAGGTGCCGTCGGCCAACAGGATCATCAAGGAGTCGAAGGCGTTTCCGCCGAGGATGTTGCCGATGCCGAGGGTCAACGCCCCGATGCGGATCGCCGCGATGAGGGTGATCAACTCCGGTAGTGAGGTGATCGCCGTGGTCAGGGTGAAGCCCACGAAGCCGCTGGGCAGCCCTGAGGCGGCGACCACGCCGAGTCCGCCCTGGCCGATCAGGTAGCCGGTGGCGGCCACCACGGCAGCCAGTGCGGCCAGCCGGAACCACAGCCGGCGGAGGCTCACGTCCGACGGCGTCGGGGCCGGCACGTCCTGCCGGGTGTCCGCGGTGCGGCGGGCGATCCACATCGGTTCGCGGCGGAGGCGGCGAAGCAGCACCAGACCGTACAGGTAGATCACGGGTATCAACAGGGACGCCGGGTGCACCCACAGGACGGTGAGGTCGGGCGTCGCGTACGCCACCACAGGCAGGCAGAGCAACGCCACCAGGACGAGTGACTGCAGCACGTTCTCCAGTGACGCGGCCGCGTGTTCGATGTTGGACCGGCGGTAGAGCAGGTCGGCGATGGCCAGCCACACCGTCTGCACCGCGATGCCACCGATCGGGTTGGCGAGGGCGAACTCGGCGTCCTGTCGCACCGAACCGATGATCGTGGTGGCGATGCCGGGTAGCGAGGTCACCGCACCGAGCAGCAGGGCACCGGCCACCGCCTCGCCCATGCCGGTCCGGTCCGCCAGCTCGTCTGCCGTCCGGGCCAGCGCCCCGCCGGCGAACAGAATCGCCACCAGCGCGGCGAGCAGCGCGATCACGCTGGGCACGAGGGGCCAGGTGCCGGCGGCCGTCACGAGTTGCCGCCGGTAGTCGGCCTGTATGCGGAGATCATGCTCTACCCGTACCCGACCGACGGGACTTTGGCACGGCGAAACGGGTTCCCGCGGCAGGCGTTCCCATCGCTACGTTGACGCCCGCCGGTGCCGACACGGGTGCCGCCACGGGGAGGTAAGCATCCGGATGAACGCCTCGACGCTGCTGTCCCGTTCACGGTCCTCGCCGTCCTGGCCGCTGGGCTCACCGCCGGATCTCCGGCCTCGGCCGCCGCTTGAGGATGTCTCGCTGAAGAGCTGGGCCTATCCCGACTCGCCGAGCCCGAGGGCGAAGTTCGCCGACACGGGCGCGACGTACTGCGCCCCTGACCAGCGGCGACGCCGATCAGCAGCGCACCGCCACCCGAGCGGCCGCACGGTCTGCGGCCTCGGGTGGCAGGTCGCTCTGACCACCCACGTCCAACGCCAGCAGGCCCTGGTCAAGGCCGACCAGCAACATTCCGCCGACCGTGCAGCAGGTGAGCGCCGGGTGATAGACGGGGATGGTGTGCACTGCCCGCCCGGTGGACGGATCCCAGATCCGCACCGTCCGGTCCCGGCTGGTCGAGGCGAGCAGATCCCGGCCACCGACGTGCACCAGGCTCAACCCGGTGACCGCAGCCGTGTGGCCGGTGAACACGCCCACAGGCTCGCCCCACTCGGCGTCCCACAGACGGATCGTGTGATCGGCGCTGGCCGACGCCAGCATCCGGCGACCCGTAACGACGAGGCCGCAGAGCGCGGTGACCGCATCCTGGTGTCCCTGCCGGGTCCACACCGGCGTGTCACCGCCGCCCCACAGCATCACCGTGCCGCTCTTGTCGGCCGACGCGAGCGCCGCCACGCTGGGCCACCGGACCGTCGCGAGGGCGGTCACCCAGGCGCGGGTGACGTGCCCGAGCAGGACCGCCCGGACGACACCGGTCTGCGGGTGCCAGAGCCGGATGGCCTGGTCGTCGCCGGCCGACGCGACGAGCGTCTCACCACCGATGACGATCGGGCAGACCGCCGCCACCGGGGCGTGGTGCTCGGTCATCGACCCCAGCTGAGCGCCGTGCCGCACACTCCACGTCCCGACCGTGTTGTCGTCCTGCGCGGTGACGAGCAGTGGCTCCTCGACGTCGTCGACCGCGCACATCGCGTTGACCGGCCCTCCGGGAGTCGGGATCTCCTCCACACGCTCGCCCGTGGCGGCGTCCCAGATCCGCACCCGGCCGTCGGCACCGCCGGACGCGACCAGACCCGGTCGCTCGTCAGGGACCGGGCAGAGGCTGTGCACGGGCCCGAGCCGGGCCCGCTCGGCGACCGTGTCGGGTCGGCCGCCGGCCGGGTCCCACAGCCGCACCGTGCCGTCGTCACCCGCCGTCGCCAACATCCGGTCCTTCGCCGTACGTAGCTCGCAGACCGCACGGATCCAGCTCGCGTGTCCCCGCAGGCTCGGCCGGCTGGTCCAGGTCGGCACGTCCCAGACACGAATGAGCCCGTCCTCACCCGTCGACACGAGCAGGCAGCCCCCGTCGACCTCGACCGTGCAGAGATCGGTGACGGGTCCGCCGGTTTCCAGGACGTGGACGCATTCGCCGCTCTGTGGATCCCAGAGCCGGACCGTTCCGTCGTAGCCGGCCGAGGCGAGCAACGTGCCGCCCGGCGCACGAACGGCGTAGAGGGTGGTCACCCAGCCGACGTGTCCGGTGAGGGTCAGCGTCGGGCGCGTGTCGCATGTCGGCTCCCAGACCCGTACCACACCGTCGAAACCGGTGGAGGCGAGCAGGTGCCGGCCGCCCGCCGGGACGTACGTCACGGCGGTCACCCAGCCCGAGTGCCCGGTCAACGCACCGCGCTGCGTCCCGGTCACCGGATCCCAGATCCGGACCGTCCGATCGTCGCCTGCGGAGGCGAGCAGGTCGCCGTCCGGCAACGGGATGACGCAGATGTTGCGGACCCAGTCGTCGTGCCCGCGCAGTTCGTGCCGGCGCTGACCGGTACGCGGATCCCAGAGGCCGACGGTCCCGTCGTGGCTGGCGGTGGCGATCAGCGTTTCGCCGGCCCCGGTGCGGACGGCACACAGCCCGCGGATCGTGTCGTCGTGACAGGTGAAGACCGCCACGGCCTGGTTGGTCAACGGATCCCAGAGCCGGACCGTGCCGTCGTCCCCGGCGGATGCGAGCAACCACCGCTCTTCCAGCTCGACGGCCGCCACGTCGTAGACGGCCTGCGAATGCCCGTCCAGCACGCTGCGCTCCTGCCGGGGCGGGGTGTGCGCCCAGCGTGCGCGGTACGGCGCGGCGTCGGCCTCGATCCCGCTGTCCAACCCGTCGAGCCGGTCGACCACCGAGAAGAGAGCGGCGCGCTCCGCCGGCGCCGCCGCGACCGCGAGGGGCGTGCGGTGCAGCAGCCGCACCCGTGATCGGGACAGCGGTCCCAGCGGTCTCTCCACGTCGACGACCGAGAGCAACCGCTCCAGGTGCGCGTGCAGAAGGTAGCCCTCGTCGGCGAGGAGCCGTTCCACGAGCCCGGCCCGGGAGGCGTGCTGGGGCAGCGAGCGCCGCAGGTAGTCCGGCACGGAGGCCCATCCCACCTCGGCCGCCAGGTCCGTCCAGGCGGCGACCAGCCGTCGCTGGTCGTCCCGGCGGGTCACCCCGGCCAGTAACGCGTCGTTGAGGGCCTGGTGGAACAGGCGGTACGCGGGCTGGCTGCCGCCACCGGTCTCGACCAGGAAGTTCGCCGCCGACGTACGGGCGAACGCGAGGAGTTCGTCCTCGGTGACCGCGCCGCCGCCGAGCGCCGTCACCGCGGTCCGCCAGAGCGGCAGCGGCAGCCCCGGCGTCTCGGCGTACGCCAGGGCGGTGAGAGCGAGCCGGGCGGAGGCCGAGCCGGCGGCCGGCAACCCGGCCAGGTAGGAGTCGAGCGCATGGGCCACTGTGGCGGTGAACGACACCGAGGCCGGGTCGACCGGCGCGATGTCGCGCAGCGCGTGTGCCCGGGCGACGAGACCGGCCACCAGGAAGTTTCCCTTCGCCAGCTCGGCGATGCGGCGGGCCAGCGGGGCAGCCGCAGCCGGATCATTGTACGGACTGCCCGGCCGTTCCGCGCCGAGCAGCCGCAGGGTCGCCAGGGCGTAGTTCACCAGATCGGCCTCGGCGAAGTATTCGGGCGTGTCCAGATCCACCAGCTCGACGGGGCCACCGAAGCAGGAGATGAGGTCGCCCCGGTCGTCGCCGCGCCGGGTGCCGACGACCACCCGGGCGCCGTACCGGCCGCACTCCCGGGCCAGCGGCAGCAGGAGGTCGTCGACGACCTGCCGCGCCTGGCCGGGGTCGGCCGTCTCGTCCAGCGCGTCGATGACGAGCGCGAAGCGAGCCGGACGACTCGCCAGCCGGTCACGTACCGCCGGCATCAGGTCGGCCGGCGCGGCCGGCAGGTCGACGGCGGCGGCCCGTGCGATCTCCACCGCCACCTCGAGCGCGGTCTTGCCCTTGGCGTGCACGGCGCAGGACACCGAGCCGACGGTGGCCCGGACGGCGGTGTCGCCGCCCGGCAGGCTGTCCCGGATCTGCTGGTCGGCCGTCGTCACGACGCGTCCCAGGACGGCGGACTTACCGACCCCGGGTGAGCCGGTGACGATCAGCGGCCCGGTCACGGGCGCCTCCCCGTCGATGAAGTCGACGATCCGCCGGAGCGCGGCCGAACGCCCCCGGAACCGCGCACCACCCTCGGTGTCCACGGCGACGCCCCGCGCCCGGGGCAGCCAGTGCCGGCCGGCCTCACCGTCGGTGCTCAACGTCCACCCCCAGGCCGAGAGGGCGGCGTCGTCGGCGTCTTCGACGCGCCAGGCCGACAACGCGCCCAACGTCATGGCCGGCACCTGCTCGTCGGCGTGGTGCAGGGTGACGGCCTGACCCTTGCCCTTGCCGTCGGCCGTGACGACGACGCCGACCACCGCCTGATACTCCGGGGACCACAGGGCGCCGCCGCTGAACCCCTTGCTGAGCGGCCCGGCGGCGCCGCTGTCGATGGTCACGAGGCCGTACCCGCCGGCTTCGACGACGGAGCCGGTCGCCTGGAGGCCGCCGACCACTCCGGCCGGGAAGCCGTACGCCCAGAAGGGACGGTCGAGCAGCGGTTGGGGGGCGAGGCAGCGCAGCCGGGCCGGCGTGACGGTCGCCGGCACCGGCTCGACCAGTTCGAGGACGACCAGATCGACGTACGCCTCCCGCATGCCGTCGTGCCGGCACTGCCGGACCTTGCGCCGGTCGAAGTAGGCGACCTTGGGTGCGCGCGGAAAGGCGACGGTGAGATCGGCGCGGAGGGTGCCGTCGGCGGTGAACGCCACATGGTGGCAGGTGAGCACCAGGTTGGTGGCGATGACGATGCCGGTGCCGAGCGCCTTGTGCGGGTCCGCCTCACGGTGCAGGGCCACCGCCCACGAGCACTCGTCCGGGGCCGTTGTCACGGGCCGATCCGTCCGTCAGCGCCGTGGGCCGGCACCGCGGTCGGTGGGGCCCTCCGGCTGCCAGGCGAGTGTGACCTCGAAGTTCGCCTCTCCGGTCGCCTTTGCCACCACCCAGCTCGCCGTACCGGTGGCTTTGATCCCGAAGCGCACCTCCACCGCGTCGGGAGAGACGGTCTTGACCTGTTCCAGCAATTCCCGGGCGGCGGCGACCGCCGGCGCCGCGGATTCGCGTACCCAGCCGGCGACGTCGCCGAAGCCGGCGGGCTGGAATCCGGGCGTCGGTTCGACTTCGATCAGGGCAACCGTTTCGTCGTCGACCTGGTAGCGGACCACCTCAGACTGCACGGTCACCTCCGTGACGTATTTCAGGAGAACAGGCGGGAGGGTCGCGGCGGAGCAGAAACTCCGGCCCTCTCGCCGGTCTGCCATGCTGCCCGTTGTCCTTGTCACTTCGCAATGGTCAGGTCCACGAACCGAGCCGAAGCGGCCGAACATGCGTTTCAATCGGACGGTCCACGCAGGACCATTGGAGATCCACCGTCCGGCCGTGTCGGCTTTCGTCAGCCGGATCGGTGACCTTGCGCGAGCCGGACGCCGTCGGCAGAATCGGCCCGTGCGCCGGGGCCGTCCCCGTTGCTCACCTCGATCATGGCCACCCCTTCCGAGCCTTCGATCACACCGTCGACGCGGTGAGAGCTCGTGCCGCAGAGGAGCATCCGCATGCCGGAAAAGGAACTGACCCTCGTCGACCGGTGCATTCTTGTCACGCTGATGGTGAAGGCGGCGCCATTGCCGCAGACCTACTTCACCAATGTCGCCGGCATCGGGCTGAAAGCGGATCACCGCCGTCGACTTCAGTCGCTCGGCCTGATCGAGGTCACGGAGAAGCCGATCACGCTGGCGCTCACCGACAAGGGATGGGATCGCGCCACCGGCGAGCTGGGCGCGGAGCCGCCGAAGGGCGCCGGTACCGCCGGCGGCACCCTCTACGTCGCGCTCGACTTCCTGCGCCGGCTGATCGACCACTCCGGAACCCGCGCCGACGACCTGTTCCGGATGCAGATCAACCGGGACGAGGTAGTCGCACCGCCGGTGGCGTCGTCGGCGTCCCCGGCCGCGGACGCGGTCACGCTGATCCGGCAGGCTTACCACGATCTGGCCGCCAAGCCCGGTGACTACGTCATGCTGGCCGATCTTCGCGACGCCCTCTCCGACCTGTCCCGCCCCGAGTTCGACGCCGCGCTCCTGACGCTCAACCGGGAGCGCGGCGTGCACCTCGTGCCCGAGTCCAACCAGAAGGTGCTGAAGCCGCAGGAGCGGGCGGCGGCGGTGACCATCGGCAACCAGGACAAGCATCTGGTCGCCATCTCGTCATGATCGGTGACGAGCAACGCCGCGCCCTGACGGCGCTGAGGTTCAACTGGGCGCCGACCCCGGACGACGTCTGGAAACCCACACCGTTCCACGTGGCGGGCCTGCACCGCGACGTCGTCACGACGGTGCTGGACAGCTTCGCGGAGGCCCAGGCCAGCACCGACTCCAGTCCGGTGGGCGTGGCCGTCCTCGGCCAGCGCGGCACCGGCAAGACCCACCTCATCGGTACGGTCCGCCAGCAGGTACAGGGCCGCGGCGGGTTCTTCTTCCTGGTCGAGCTGCTCGAGGCCCGGACGTTCTGGCAACGCACCGCGATCTCGATGCTGGAGGGCCTGGTCCGGCCGATGCCGGACGAGACGACCCAGCTACGGACGTTCCTGCGCCGGCTGGCCGACGAGGTGGGGGCACCCCGGACGGTACGACGCGCGGTCGCCGGCGAGACCGAGCTCAGCCGTCCGACGCTCGACGCGTTCGCCGACCTGATCCGCAAGAAGGACCGGCAGATCGGCACGGAGTGTCAGGACACCGCTCGGGCACTGGTGCTCTACGCGGCCGAGCAGTCCGCGGTGCAGGACATCGGCTACGACTTCCTGTCCTCGATGGACGAGGAGGAGCCCGGCCAGCGGGCCGGGTGGGGGCTGCGGCGCAACCGACGGGCTCCCCAGGAGGTGGTACGGGACATCTCCCGGCTGCTCGCCGTCGTCGGCCCGACGGTGATCGCGGTGGACCAGATCGACCTGATGATCGCCCAGTCCGTGAAGGCGACCAACCAGGACGCCCGGGGCGAGGCGGACTGGCAGACGTCGCTCCTGCTCGAACAGGTCGCCAGCGGCCTGATGGCGCTGCGCGAAACCACGCGCCGGACCCTGTCCGTCGTCTCCTGCCTCCCGCAGACGTGGCGCAGCATCCAGCAGCAGGCGACTGACACCGTCCAGGACCGGTTCCGGGAGGCTGCCCCGCTCAAGGAGATCCCGTCCGTCGAGGTGGGCCGCGAGCTGGTCGAGAAGCGGTTCGCCGTGCTCTTCGACGGCCTCGGGTTCACGCCGCCCCATCCCACCTGGCCGGTCCACCCGGACGCGTTCCAGGAGGTCGTCGGCTTCACCCCGCGTGAACTGCTGCGGCGGATCGACACCCACGTCCGGGCCTGCCTGGCCGACGGCGAGGCGCGGGAGCTGCGGCACCTGCTGCACGCGAGCGGCGATCGCGCCGCCGACGGGCTCGTCCACGCCCCGGTCACCGGGCCGCCGCCGGAGAACCGGGCGAACGGGTTCACCAAGATCGACGCCCGGTACGCGGAGCTGGTCGCCGCCGCCGACACCGCCTCCGCCCTGTCCCCGCAGTCGGAGGATGTCCGCGTCCCGCGCCTGCTCGAAGCCGGCCTGACCGCGTGGATCGCCGCGCAGGGCGCGGCCGTCGAGGCGTTCAGCCTCGACCCGATCCCCGCCGGGACCAAGCCGGCGCTGCACGCACGGCTACGGCACAGCCTGAGTGAGGACAGCGAGGACGAGGAGCACTGGTCGTTCCGGGCCATTTCCGCACCGCATCACATCGCGGTGCTCAACCGGATCCGCAACGCGATCACGACCGCCGGACTCACCGAGGGGGTCGCCAAACGACGGCTCTTCCTGTTGCGCAGCGCGGATTGGTCGACCGGCGCCCGTACCCGGGAGGTGCTGGACGCGTTCGAGCGGGCCGGCGGTCGGAGGCTTCCCCTGGACGCGCCAGACGTCGCCCGGCTGGCCGCGCTCGAACAACTCGTCCAGGACTACGGGCGGGAGACGCTGCGGCCCTGGTTCGCCGATCGCCGGCCGGCGTCCGACATCACCTGTCTGCGGGAGGCGCTGGGCGACTGGCCGGGCGCACCGGAAGCCGTCCGGACCGAGGAGCGGCCAGAGGAGATGCCGGAGCGGCCCCCGGTCGGGACGCCGCCGCCGGTCACCGCTGCGCCGCGCTCCGCCGGTCCCGTCCCCGCGCCGCGCTCCGCCGGTTCCGGGCCGGTTCCACCGATGATCGCCCCCCTGCCGCCGGTGGCGGGCATCGACCCGGAGCGGATGGAGATCGGCACGGTCACCGGGCGGCCGGACCCGGTCGGCATCGACCTCGAAGCGCTGCGCCGGCACACTGTCATCTTCGCCGGCTCCGGCTCCGGCAAGACCGTCCTGATCCGCCGCCTGATCGAGGAGTGCGCCCTGCGCGGCGTGTCGGCCATCGTGCTCGACCCCAACAACGACCTGGCCCGGCTCGGCGAGGCCTGGCCCGAGCCGCCGCCGGGCTGGGGCGCCGACGACGCCCGCCGCGCGGCGGAATACCTGGCCGGCACCGACGTCGTCGTCTGGACGCCGGGACGGCAGGCCGGTCGGCCGCTGACCTTCCAGCCGTTGCCGGCCTTCGCCGACGTGCTCGACGACCCGGACGGGTTCACCTCGGCGGTAAACGCCGCCGTCGCCACGCTCGCCCCGCACGCCCGGGTGGACGGCGGGACCGACAAGGCCCGGCTAGGCCGCGCCGTGCTGCGCGAGGCGCTGATCGGTTACGCCCGCAGCGGCGCAAGCGACCTGCGTGAGTTCACCGACGTCCTCAACGACCTCCCGGACGGGGTGAGTCAGCTCGACAGCGCGCCCAAGCTGGCCGCCGGCATGGCACAGCTGCTCAAGGCCGCCCTGATAAACGATCCTCTCCTGGGCGGCGTCGGAGAGCCTGTCGACCCGGGCGAACTGCTCACCCCGCCACCCGGTCGCCGTGCCCGGGTCTCGGTGATCAACCTCGCCGGGCTGTCCGAGGAGAGTCAGCGGCAGAGCTTCGTCAACCAGTTGCAGCTCGCCCTGTTCACCTGGATCAAACGCCATCCGGCCGGGGACCGGCCACTCGGTGGACTCTTCGTCATGGACGAGGCGCAGACACTGGCCCCGTCCGGTGCCGTGACCGCCTGCACCCAGAGCACGCTCGCGCTGACCTCGCAGGCCCGCAAGTACGGGCTGGGGCTGGTCTTCGCCACCCAGGCGCCGAAGGCACTGCACAACCAGATCCCCGGCAACGCCGCCACGCAGTTCTTCGGCCTACTCACCGTGCCGGTGCAGATCGAGGCCGCCCGGGACGTGGCCAGAGCGAAGGGCACCGACGTCCCGGAAATCGGCAAGCTGCGTACCGGCCAGTTCTACGCCACCGTGGAGGGTGCCCGGTTCGTCAAGATGCAGGCGCCGATGTGCCTGACCCACCATCCCCGCAGCCCGCTGACCGCCGAGGAGATCGTCCAGCTGGCGACGGTCAGGTGACGTCGCGGCGCATCGGAACGACCACGGCGATCGCGGCGGCGGCCAGCGCGTACCCGGTCAGCAGCAGGGTGCCGGCCGCCGGCGGCAGGAGTGCGACGGCGTCGCTGCCGAGTTGCGCGGACATCGCGTCGGCGACGTAGGTGAAGTCGGTGAGCCAGCGATTGTGAGACGATCGCCGGATGAGCAGCGCCACCTCCCCAGGCGTCAGTGCCCTCGCCATCAACGTGACGGTGCCGGAGGAGTTGCGCTGGACCGACACCCGGCGCGGCGAGGAGTTCACCCTGACCACGCTCAACATCAGGCTGCTGCCGGACGGTCGCCTCGCCGCGAAGGCGTACGGTCGGCCCACTGCGGGTGGACGGGGCGCGTACGTGTCGTTCCGGGTGCCTGACCGGCCGGAGCTGGCCGCGCTCGTGGCGGCGGCGGCCGACCGGGCCGCCGCGCTGTGGGCCGCGCACGGCGGCCTGGACTGACGACGGCGGGTCGTCGCCCGGATGTCCGGCCGGCCGGGCTCAGTCGTCGCCCGCCGTGTCCTGAGCGCGCCGTTGCGGACGTCGGCCGGGCGGGGACTGCGCCTCGGGACCGGGGTCGGGCACCTGTGGCATCGGCCGGGTGACCGGCCCGTCGCCGGTGACGCGGAGCTGTTCGCCGTGGTGCCACAGCTCCACCGCGTCGCCCGGACCGGCGTCCGGCAGCTCGTAGCGGGCCTGGCGCCCGGTGAGCGTGACCCGCAGCCGCTGCCCGTGCCGGCGCAGGTGGAACACCAGCCGGGCGATCGGCCCGGGTAGCCGCGGCTCGAAGGAGAGCACACCCCGGTCGTCGCGCAGCCCGCCGAAGCCCTGCGCCACCACCAGCCAGGCGCCGGCCAGGGACGCGAGGTGCAGCCCGTCGGCGGTCTTGTCGCCGAGGTCGGCGAGATCCTGCAACGCCGTCTCGGCGAACAGGTCGTACGCCAGGTCGAGGTGCCCGACCTCGGCGGCGAGGATCGCCTGCGCGGACGCCGACAGCGACGAGTCCCGGACGGTCCGCGCCTGGTAGTAGGCGACGTTGCGCGTCTTCTCCTCGGCGGTGAAATCCCCCGGACAGCGCAGCATGGCCAGCACCAGGTCGGCCTGCTTGACCACCTGCTTGCGGTACAGCTCCAGGTAGGGGAAGTGCAGCAGCAGCGGGTAGTCGTCCTCACCGGTGCCGGCGAAGTCCCACTCCGGTTGTGCGGTGAATCCGGCCGACTGCTCGTGCACGCCGCGCTTGCCGTCGTAGGGGACGGACATCGCGTCGGCGGCAGCCCGCCAGCCGGCCACCTCGGCGGCGTCGACGCCGAGCCGCGCGGCCACCTCCGGGCAGTCCTGGACGGCGTCGGCGGCGCCGCGCAGGTTGCGCCGGGCCATGAGGTTGGTGAAGACGTTGTCGTCCACCAGCGCGGAGTACTCGTCCGGGCCGGTGACGCCGGTCAGGTGGAACGCGCCGTCGTCGTCGAAGTGGCCGTAGCCGTGCCACAGCCGGGCGGTCTCGATCAGCACCTCGGCCCCGCACTCGGCGAGGAACGCGGTGTCGCCGGTGGTGGCGACGTACCGCAGCACCGCGTCGGCGATGTCGGCGTTGACGTGCAGGCCCGCGCTGCCGGCCGGCCAGTAGCCGGAGCACTCCCGGCCGCTGAGCGTCCGCCACGGGTAGGTGGCACCGGTCAGGCGCAGCTCGGCCGCGCGGTCGCGGGCCTCGGGCAGGTGGGCGTGCCGCCAGCGCAGCGCCGAGCGGGCCAGTTCCGGTGCCAGGTACGTCAGCACCGGCAGCACGTAGCCCTCGGTGTCCCAGAGCACGTGCCCGTCGTAGCCGTTGCCGGTCAGCCCCTTGGCCGGGATGGTCCGGTCGCCGTCGGCGCGGCCGGACTGGAGCAGGTGGAACACGGAGAACCGCACCGCGAGCTGCAGCTCCGGGTCGCCGTCCAGCTCGACGTCGGCGGTGGCCCATGCCGCGTCGAGCGCGGCGCGCTGCTCGGCGAGCAGCGCGTCGAACCCGTCGTCGCGGGCCGTGGCCGCCTCCGCGACGACCAGTTCGGCCAGTTCGCCGGCCGGGGTGCCGTCGACGCCCGTGTACTCGTGGGCGGCGAACCGGGTGACCCGGATCCGCTCGCCGGGGCGTACCGGGCCGGACAGCGCCAGCCGGAACCGGTCGGCGGTCAGTTCGGTGTCGGTGGCGACCTCGTCGGCCGCCTCGACCCGGTGCGCGACCGCCACGGCGACCCGCTGGCGGCTGCGCCCGGTGCGGTGCACGAGCACACCGTCGAGGCCGTCGTCGCGGCGGATCTCGCCGGTGAGCGGGTCGTGGATCACCGAGGCGGCCCGGGGGTCGTCGGCGCGTTCCGGCACCCGCTGGTTGGCGAGCAGGTCGGCGCCGACCCGCAGCCGGACCGGCTCGTCCAGCGGCTCGACCGTCCAGTCGAGCGCGGCGACCGGACGGCGGGTGAGCGAGACCAGGCGGGTGCTGCGAATCCGCACGCCCCGGCCGCCCGGCGAGACCCACTCGGTCTCCCGGCGGACCACCCCGGCGCGCAGATCCAGTTCCTGGTGGTGCCGCCGGATCGTGCCGGTGCGCAGGTCGAGTGGCTCGTCGTCGACCCAGAGCCGGATCAGGGCGGCGTTCGGCGCGCTGATCACGGTGTCGCTGCGTTCCGGGAACGCGTACCCGCTCTCCGGGTAGATCAGCTCGTGCTGCTCGTGGAACCCGTTGAGGTAGCTGCCGGGCATGCCGCAGGGCTCGCCCTCGTCGAGCGTCGCCCGCCAGCCCACCCAGCCGTTGGCGAGTGTGAAGACGGATTCCGTCTCGCCCAGCCGGTCCAGGTCCGCGCTGGTACGCCGGATCCGCCATCCGTCGTCGCCGTGCGACACGTGCCCCTCCCGAGTCCGAAGCCTGGACCGCCACCGAACCAGACCCGGCTGGGAGGTGGCTGAAACTGAGGTACCCGTGGGTGCCGCCGCCCGCACCTGGGGGTGGCCGATCACACGCTGACGAGCATCAGCGTGGCGGCGGTGCCGAGCACCAGGAACGGCCCGAACGGCAGGTGCCCGGACCAGCGGACCCGCCGGGCGGCGAGCAGCACCACGCCGGCCAGCCCGGCGAGGACGAGCGCGAGCACCAGCCCGGCCACCAGCACCGGCCAGCCGAGCCAGCCGAGCAGCGCGCCCGCGCCGAGCGCCAGCTTGGCGTCGCCGAGGCCGAACCCGCGCCGCCCGAACAGCAGCGTGGTCGCGGCGAAGCCGCCGCCGAGCGCCAGACCGGCCAGTGCGGCGCGTACCAGCGGGTCCGCGCCCGGACCGGCCAGCGCGGCCACCCCGAGCAGCGTCCACGCGCCGGCGGCGGACGGCCAGGTGAGCCGGTCGGGCAGCCGGTGCGCCATCGCGTCCACGATCGTCATCGGCACCGCCCAGACCAGCCACCAGGCCAGCGCCAGGCGCGCGGCGGGGGCACCGCCGGCGAACACCGGCACCGCCACCGCGAGCAGCAACGCGGCCTCCACCACCGCGGGCGCCGCGCCGACCCGGGCCCGGCAGACCGGGCAGCGGGCGGCGGGGCCGAGCGCCGGCAGCGGCCGGTCCAGCCCGATCGGGGCGCCGCAGCCGTCGCACGCCGTCCGGTCCGGACACCCCTGCGGTACGGCGTAGCGCGCCACCGCCAGCCGGAGCAGGGGTACGACCGTCAGGGCCGCGACCAGCCGGGCGCTCGGACGGCGGGCATCGGCCACCGGTCCGGTACGCCGCACCCGTTCAGCCGTCATGCCGGCTCCTCCGTCCGGTCGCCGCGCGTTCCATCGCGGAGCACGCAGAGTGATTTATCGGTGGTGCGCATGTGACGGCCGGGGCGCGCGGGGAAGTCTGATCCGACGCGGCGGCGGCCGGAAACGAGGCGGGGCGTGCACCGCGGCGGACCGGCGGGACGGATCGGACGAGCGGCACGTCTGCCACCCATACCGGCGGCTTCGCGGCGGCTCGTCACCGCCGTCGTGGCGTGTACGGGTGAGCACACGCCCGCCGGCCCGGAGCCCCGCCGAAGCCCGCTCGTCATCGTGGTGACACACACCGGCCACCACCTCCCGTCTTCACTCACCGTGTTCACGTGAATTGCCTCTGTTGCATCGGCGGACGTGAGCCTATGCTCGCCCCTTGGGTACGACGCAACCCCCGGATCAATGGGCGTCGGAGGCACGAGGGAACAGCATCCACAGCGATCAGTAGAGGTCAATACAAGTGGCGGCGACGGGGCCCGGGGTGACAGTTCCGGGCGCGCTTCCGCATGCCCGGAGCGGTTCGGCGTGATCGCCCCGGGTCGGCACCGAGGAGGGATCGACGTTGCGCACACGGCAATCCCGCCGATGGGAAATCTTCCTGCTCAGCGTTGCGTTGGTGGTCGGCTCCGCCGGCTGCGGCACCGAGCCGGAGGCGGCCACCGGTCCGCTGACCGGCCGCGCCGCCGCACCCGCCACCCATTCCAGCGCCGAGGAGAAGGCGGCTGGAAAAGCGGCTCTGGCCGCCTATTCCGGCTATCTCGACGCGTCCCGGGCAGCCAGCGCGCGCAGCGATCCGTCCCATCCCGCTCTGACCCGTTTTCTGGCTGATCCACTGCTGACTCGGGTGCGAATGGCGATTCTCGACGCGAAGGAGCACGGCGCGATGCGTACCGGGAAACTGCTCTCCGACCCCGAGGTCGTGTCGGTCGACCTGGCCGCCCGCCCACCCACCGTCGAGATCCAGGACTGCCTGGACGCGAGCGGCTACCGGCTCGTCTACGCCAGAAACGGCAAGGCCGTACCCGGCACCCGC
Organism: Micromonospora marina; assembly: GCF_900091565.1. Taxonomy (GTDB): domain Bacteria; phylum Actinomycetota; class Actinomycetes; order Mycobacteriales; family Micromonosporaceae; genus Micromonospora; species Micromonospora marina. The sequence goes on from NZ_FMCV01000002.1 coordinate 19,003, forward strand.
GGCGGGCGCTACCTGGCCACCGCGACAGCGGTCCGGTACCCGGACGGCCGGTGGCTGGTCAACGGCGGCGCCGCACATCAGGACCAGCCGTGCTGACCTGGGGAGGAAGGGGTGTCCCGGCCCGGCCCGACCGGGCCGGGACACCCCGCCGGCTGCTGCTCGCCGCCGGCCTGGCCGCGCTGCTGACGCTCACCGGCGCACCCGCCCGTGCCGCCGACCCGGGCGGCGCGTGCCCGCCGGAACAGACCGACTGCGACGTCTGGGACGACGACCCCGGCATCCCCGGCGGAACGGGCGGCCCGGGTGGCGGCGGGGGCGGCAATGGCGGAGGCACGCCGAAGTGCCAGTGGAACGGCCGGGCCATCCCCTGCTACCACCCGGTGCTCGGCTGGTTCAACAACGCCGACGGCTGCTACTACAAGCTTGAGGAGCCGCAGGGCGAGGCGCCTCCCGGCCAACAGTGGTACCAGCTCACCTGCAACGGCGGCGACCTCGGCAGCATCCGTCGGGTCCCTCTGGACGCGCCGCCGGACGGCTACGGCGCGCCGCCGGACCCGGAGGAACTGGCCCGCCGCGCGCTGGCCTCGATCTCGCTGCTCCCGCCCCGGGCCGCCGTGGCGCCCCGGCGCAGCCAGGGCCCCGGTCTGGTCGGACTGCCGGTCTGGATGTGGGCCAGCCCGGGTGCCTCGTACTTCGGGCCGCTGTCCGCGTCCGCCTCCGACCGCGGGCTGACCGTGGAGATCACGGCGAAGGTGGACCGGATCGTCTGGCACATGTCCGACGACATCGACGTCACCTGCGACGGACCGGGCACGCCGTACCGGGCCGACGGGCCGAGGGCCGGCTCCACCTCGCCCGACTGCGGCCTCGACCAGGGCTATCCGGAGGCCGGCACCTACGAGGTGAGCGCCACGACGTTCTGGACCGTCGAGTGGTCCGGCGGCGGGGAGAGCGGCGTCATCGCCCAGAGCCGGTCCAGCGGCGTCGTCCCGGTACAGATCAACGAGCTTCAGGTGGTGACCCGATGAGTGTCGTGGCAGCCCGCAACGGAACCCCGGTGGAGGCGCCCGTCGCGCCGCCGAAGGTGGTCCGGCAACGACGCGTCCGCCCCGGCCTGCTCGGCCTGGCGGTTCTGCTGATCGCCCTCGGCGGGCTGGGCGCGGCGTTCGCGGTCACCTCGGTCCGCTCCACCGGCACGTACCTGGCGGTGGCCCGGCCGGTCGACGTGGGACAGCAACTCACCGCCGACGACCTGGTGCCGGTACGCGTCTCCGGCGGACGGGAACTCCAGCCGGTACCCGCCGACCGGATGGACGAGGTGCTGGCGCTGCGGGCGGCCGTCCGGCTCACCCCGGGCACGCTGCTCACCCCGGCGCAGCTCACCGAGGCCCCGCTGCTCGGCTCCGGGCAGCAGCAGATCGCACTGGGGCTGGAACCCGAGCAGGTGCCGGCCCGCAAGCTGAACCCCGGCGACAAGGTGCTGCTGGTCAGCACGCCCTCGAACGCGACCGGCGGCGGCTCCGAGGCGTCCCGCGGCGGCGGCACCCGGTTCGAGGGCACCGTGATCGACACCGCCGCGCCCCAGCACGGTGACGTGGTGGTCTACCTGGCGCTGGCCGTACGGGACGTGCCGGCGGTCGTGGCGCTCGCCGCGGACGACCGGATCGCGCTCGTCCTCACCGAGGCGGCCTGATGGCGATCATCGCCCTGGTCTCGGCGAAGGGGTCGCCGGGCGTCACCACCGCCGCGCTCGCCGCCGCGCTGAGCTGGCACCGGCGGCTCGTGCTGGCCGAGTGCGACCCGGCGGGCGGCTCGATCCTCGCCGGCTACCTCGGCGGGGCGCTCGACGGTCCGCGCGGCATCGGTGAGCTGGCGGTGGGCGAGTTGCGCGACGGCAGCCTGGAGCATGCGTTCTGGTCCCAGCTGGTCGACCTGGACGCGCCCCGCCGGGAACGGCTGCTGCTGCCCGGGGTGGTGGACCCGGCCCAGGCCGGCAGCGTGATCCCGCTCTGGCAGCGCTTCGCCGACTACTTCACCGGGCTGGAACGGGGCGAGCCGCCCTACGACGTGCTGGTCGACTGTGGCCGGCTGGCGGTGGGCGGTACACCGTGGCCGCTGCTGCGGGCCGCCGCGGTGGTACTGCTGGTCACCCGCGCGCACCTGCCCGACCTCTCCGCCACCCGGGCCACCGCCCGCGCGGTCGAGCGGGATCTCACCGAGCACCGCGTACCGCCCGGCACGCTGCGACTGCTCGTGGTCGGGGACGGGCACGGCACCAGCGAGATCAGCAAGGCGCTGCGGCTGCCGGTGATCGCCCGCCTGCCGCACGACCCGCGTACCGCCGAGGTGCTCGCCCACGGCGGCACCGTACGGGCCAACCGGCCGCTGATGCGCGCGGCCGGTGCCCTGGAGGTGCCGGTCCGGGCGCTGCTGGACCGGCGGCGCGCCCGGCTGGCCTGGCCCGGGGTCACCACACCGCGCGCGGTGACCGCGCCGAGCGTGCCGGGGGTGTCAGGTGCGGTTTGAGCCGGTCTCCCACGACCCACGCGGGCAGCAGCCGGGCGTCGTCTCCACGGTCCCGCCGCTCGCCCCGCCGAACGGGCGGCACCACCTCCCCGGCCCGGCGCCCGCCGCACCCCCGGCGCCACCACCACGCCCCCGGGTCGACTTCGCGGTGGTCCGCGAGCTGCGCCGGGAGCTGAGCGAACGGCTCACCCACTGGCAGCGCGGACGCGAGTTCGACGCCGACGCCGAGGAGGTCGAGCGCGCCCGGCTGGCGGTCGCCGTGGTGTCCGCGTACGCCGACTCGGTACGCCGGGCCGGCACGCCGATGGCGGCGGACTCCGAACGGCTGCTGCTCGACCAGGTCACCGCCGAACTCGTCGGGCTGGGCCGGCTCCAGACGCTGCTCGTCGACGACAGCATCGAGGAGGTGCACATCCTCGGCTGCGACCAGGTACGCATCACCCGGCACGGCGGCGGCGTCGACTGGGCCGAGCCGATCGCCGAGACCGACGACGAGCTGGTGGAGATCCTCCAGGCGGCGGCCCGCCGGGCCGGGGCCACCGAGCGGTCACTGTCCACCTCGAAGCCCACGCTCGACCTGCAACTACCGGACGGCAGCCGACTCGCCGCCGTGTTCCTGGTCAGCCACCGCCCGTACGCGGTGATCCGCAAGCACAACACGCTCGACGTGAGCCTGGAGGACATCGCGGGCGGCCGGCCCGACCTGGACGAGATGATCGACCCGCTGCTGCGCGACTTCCTCCGCGCGTCCCTGCGGGCCGGGCTGAACATCATGGTGGCCGGGCTCGCCGGGGCCGGGAAGACCACAGTCATCCGGGCGCTGATGGGCGAGATCCCGGCCGACGAGCCGTACGTGCTGCTGGAGGAGAGCCGGGAACTCCTGCCGGCCCGGCGCGGGCACAAACACCGGGCGGTGATGAGCTTCGAGTCCCGGGAGGGACACGGCGAGCGCGGCGCGGACGGGCGGCCGGCGGGTGAAATCAGCATCGCCGACCTGATCCCGGTGTCGCTGCGCATGGGCGTGCTGCGGATCATCGTCGGCGAGGTGCGGTCCCGGGAGATCGTGCCGATGCTCCAGGCGATGACGACCAGCCGCGGGTCGATGTGCACCATCCACGCGCGTACCCCCTCGGGGGTGAGCGAACGCATCATCGAGCTGGCGCTGTCGCACGGCCGGGAGATGACTGTCGACCAGGCCCGCCGGATGGCCGGCAACGCGCTCGACCTGATCGTCTACGTGACGGTCGAGGACGAGACCGCGATCGGCGGGCGCAAGCACCGCTTCGTCTCGCACGTCGAGGAGGTCATCGGCGTCGGCGAGGGCAACCGGATCACCACGACGACCGTCTTCGGTCCCGGCCCGGACGGCCGCGCGGTCCCCCGCCACCTGCCCGAACGCATCCGCGACCAGCTGCTGCGCGTCGGCTACGACGCCCGCCTGCTCACCCGGTTCGTCGAGGCAGGTGTGGGCGCCTGGCGGCGGCCCCGGCACACCCGCCTCGGGGCGCGGCCGAGCGGGGGCCCGGCGTGACGCAGATCGAACTGATCGCCCTGGTCTCCGGCGCGGCCTGCGTGGCCGGGCTGGTGCTGACTGTCGTCGCGCTCGTCGGCACCCGCCGCCCGCCCGGCCCGGCGGCCGGTGCCGGGCCGGGCCTGAGCCGGCTCTGGACCGGTTCCGGCGCGAGCCGTGCCGACCAGCGCCGCTACCAGCTCCTGCTCGGTGCCGCGGTGGTTGCCGGGGCGGTGGCGTTCCTGCTCACCGGACTGCCGGTGGTCGGCCTGCTGGTGGCGCTCGCGGTGCCGGGCGTGCCGTGGCTGTTCGCTGTCGGCCGGGCCGAGCAGCGGGCCATCGCCCGGGTCGAAGCCGTAGGCGAGTGGGCCCGCCGGCTCAAGGACATCTCGGCCACCGGCCAGGGACTCCAGCAGGCGATCATCGGCACCATCGCCACCGCGCCGGAGGAGATCCAGGAGGAGGTACGCACGCTCGCCGCCCGCCTCCAGGCCGGCTGGCTGGCCCGCTCCGCCCTGCTCGCCTTCGCCGACGAGATCGCCGACCCGGTCGCCGACCAGGTGGTGGCCGCGCTGATCCTGCACCTCACCGACCGGGGTGAGCGCCTCGGCGACGTGCTCGGGTCGATCGCCACCGCCGCCTCGGCCGAGGTGGCGACCCGGCGCGAGGTGGAGGCGAAGCGCACCCAGCCCCGGTTCGCGGTCCGCTTCCTCACCGGCATGACGCTGGCGACGCTCGCGTACGGGCTGGTGAACAGCGACTACATCCGTCCCTACGGGACGGTGACCGGTCAACTCGTGATGGCGGTGCTCGGCGCGGCGTTCGTCGGCCTGCTGGTCTGGGTGCGCTCGATGAGCCAGCCGCCCCGGCCCGCGCGGTTCCTGCCGGCGCCCGACCCGGAGGAGGCGATCGCGTGAGCGCGCTCAACTGGCAGATGGCGATCGGGGTGCTCGGCGGGTGCGCGGTCGGGCTCGGGCTGTTCCTGGTCGTACGCGAGGCCCTGCCGGCCACCCCGGCACTCGGCCCGGCGCTGCGTCGGCTGCACCAGCCGCCCGGCCAGGCCCCGGCCGCCGGAGCCGGGCCGGACTGGCTCGGCGGGTTCGCCCGCTGGCTGCGCCCGCCGCACCGGCAGCTCGCCCTGCTCGACCGCACCCCCGAGCAGTACGCCCTGTCCGTGCTGCTGTCCGCACTCGTCGGGTTCGCCACCCCGGCGGTCGCCTCGGCGGTGCTCTTCGTCGGCGGGGTGGCGCTGCCGGTGGCCGTACCGGTGGTGGCCAGCCTGGGGCTGGCGCTCGGCGCCGGCCTGCTCGCGCACCGCGCGGTCCTGGCCAAGGCGGACGCCGCCCGGGACGAGTTCCGGCAGGCGGTATGCGCCTACCTCGACCTGGTGGCGCTGCAGCTGTCCGCCGCGCACGGCCCGGTGCAGTCGCTGGAACGCGCGGCGGCGGTCTGCGACGGCTGGGTCTTCGACCGGATCCGGGAGGCGCTGCGGCTCGCCCAGCTCCAGATGCACTCGCCCTGGGACGAGTTGCAGGAGCTGGCCGAGCGCATCGGCATCCCGGAGCTGGGCGACGTGGGCGCCATCATGCGCTCCTCCGGCAGCGAGGGTGCCCAGGTGCACGAGACGTTGCGGTCCCGTGCCGACTCGCTGCGCGACCAGATCCGCACCGACAACCTGGCCCGGGCCGAGGGGGTCACCAGCAAGTTGGACATCCCCGGCTCGCTGCTGGTGTTCGTCCTGCTCGGCTTCGCCGTCTATCCGTTCCTCGCCCGTCTGTGAACCCACCCGAGAAGGAGACGACCATGCACCTCTACGCCTACCTGTACGTGGCGGTGAGCACCCGCCTCGCCGAGCTGCGCCGGGACTCCGAGCGCGGCGACAGCCCGGTACCGACCGCGGTGATCATCTTCGGCCTGGTCGCGGTGGCCATGGCGGTCACCGGGCTCGCCCTGGCCAAGGCGAACGACTGGATGAACGCCATCCCGAACAACACGGCGCCGCAGGCCCCGTGATGCAGCGCCCCGCCCGTACGGTCCGGAGCCGGCCGGCGTCCGCCGGCCGGCTCGCCGGCCCGCCCGGTCCGGGGCGGTTCGCCGCTGCCCTGCGCGCCCGCCTGGCCGAGGGCGAGCGGGGCGCCAACCCGGTCGAGCTCGCAGTGGTGATGCCGGTGATCCTGGTGATGCTGTTCGGCTCGATTCAGGTCGCCGTCTGGTTCGTGGCCCGGTCCACCGCGCTGAACGCCGCGCAGACCGCTGTGAACGCCCAGCGCACGATCGACGCCGGGCCGGACGCCGGCCGGCAGCGGGCGATCAGCTTCCTGCAACAGTCCGGGGACTGGCTGGTCGACTGGGAGCAGACCGGCCCGGCCTGCGTCGAGAGCGCCACCGCTGTCACCTGCACGGTGCAGGGCCGCTCCCTGTCGGTCATCCCGGGCGTCTCGTTCGAGGTCACGCAGACCGCGCACGGCCCGGCCGAACGCTGGACCATCGGATGAGCGCCGGGCCGCGGCGGGACCGGGGTTCCGTCTCGATCGAGGTGGCGGTGCTCGCGCCCGCCTTCATCGGGCTGATGGTGCTGGCCGGGGTCGCCGGGCGGACCGCTGTCGCGGACGAGGCGGTGGAGTCGGCCGCCCACGACGCCGCCCGGGCCGCCTCGCTCGCCCGCACCGCCGACGACGGCGCGGAGGCAGCCGAGGTGGCGGCCCAGGACCAGCTCGGCTGGGCGGGGCTGAACTGCGCCGGCCCACCCCAGATCGATCTGTCAGGCTCCGTGGCCGGGACGACGACGAGCTTCGCCGCCGCGTACCAGAGCGCCGCAGGCGTTCCCGCGACCGTGACGGTCACGGTGACCTGCACCGTTTCCTTCGACGACCTGAGCGCGCCCGGCCTGCCCGGCGTGCCGGGCGGCAAGACCGTCTCGGCGAGATTCACCTCGCCGTTGGACACCTACCGGAGTCGCGGATGACCGGGCGGCGCGAGGCGGAGAACGGCCGGGTGAGCCTGTTCCTGGCCGTGGCGATGACCGGCGTACTCGCGATCATCGCCCTCGCCTACGACGGCGCCGGTCAGCTGCGCACGCTCCAGCGCGCGGACAACCTGGCCGCCGAGGCGGCCCGCGCCGGCGGCCAGATGATCGACCGGGCACGGGCCATCGAGGGCGGCCCGAAGCGCATCGACCAGGTCGCCGCTCGCGCCGCGGTCGCCGGCTACCTCGCCGCAGCGGGCGGCGTCCAGGACCACGAGGTCGACTTCCCAGTGGTCGGCACCGAGACCCAGATCCGGGTACGCGTGCAGATCACCTACAGCCGGGACCTGCTGGGTCTGTTCGGCGTACAGGACACCGCCATCGTCACCGGTGAGGCCACCGCTCGGGCGCTCACCGGACCACCGTAGGAAGGGAAGGCCACCATGGGCGCACCCCGACGCTCCCCCGTCCGCCGCGCCGGCCAGGTCGTCACCGGGCTCGGCGCCCTCGTCGTGCTCGTCGGCGTGCTGGCCGGCGGGCCGGTCGCGCTGCTGGCGTTCGCCGGCAACCCGCTGCCGGATCACCTGCCCACGCTGGCCGAGGTCGGTACGGCGCTGACCAGCCGTGACGACGGCCGGCTGTTCCTGCGCGCGCTGGCCGTGGTGGGCTGGTTCGGCTGGGCCACGTTCGCGTTCTCCGTGGTGGTTGAGCTACTCGCGGCGGCGGTACGGCGACCGGCACCGAAGCTGCCCGGCATGCACCGCCAGCAGAAGGCGGCCGCCGCGCTCGTCGGTTCGGTGGCGCTGATCCTGGTCGCGAGCCCGGCCGCGGCGAGCGCCGCCGCGTTGACCGCCCCGCAACCGGCGGTCGCCGCCGTCACCTCACCGGCCGTGGCCGCGAGCCGGGTCGCGGCCCCGGCCCCGGTCGCGGCGGAGACGAGCGAACCGGTTGTGTACCGGGTCGCCAAGGGCGACTACCTGGGCGAGGTGGCGGACCGCTACCTGGACGACTTCGACAGGTACAAGGAACTGGCCCGGCTGAACCGGCTCGCCGACCCGGACCGGATCCGTCCGGGGCAGCTCATCACGCTGCCGGACGGAGCGACGGATGCGGGGGCCCGGCGGCACGCCGCCGGACGGATCGTGGTCACCAAGGCGGCCGAGACGGCACCGGTCAAGCCCGGTGGCGACGGCGCCTCCGCGACCACCCCGAAGGCGAAGCCCAAGCCCACGCCGCGGGACGCGACGCCCACCGTGGAGGCACCCGTCGGTCAGCCGCCGGCCATGTCGGCGGGCGCGTCCCGGCCGGCCGCCGACGAGGGCATCAACCGTCCGCTCGCCATCTCGGCGGTGTTGGCCGTGGCGAGCATCGTGGGCGCCCAGATCGGCGCGCTGCTCGGGTTGCGCAAGCGCCCGACGCCCGCCCGTGCGCTGCCGAGCGGGCGGCACCGGCGGGACTGAATCAGGGCAGCCGGGCCTCGACCCGGCCGGACACCACGCGGCTGGGCAGCACGACCTGGTCGTTGGCGGACGGGCCGTGCACGACCTCGCCCCCGTCGAGCCGGAACGCGCTGCCGTGCCAGGGGCAGACCACGCAGGCGTGGCCGTCGATCTGCTCGATCGTGCCCTCGCCGAGCGGGCCGCTCTGGTGCGGGCAGCGCTCCAGCATCACGCTGACGTCGTCGCCGTCCCGGTAGAGGATCACCGAGACGTCGTCGATCTTCTTGGTGACCAATTCGTTCCGGGGCAGGCTGCTCAGGTCGCCGACCTGGTGCCAGCCGTCGCTGATCAGGTGCATCTCGGAGACGCTCTGGCTGGCCTGGGCGCCCTGCTTGTACGCGAGGTGCCCGCCCAGGTACGCCCCACCGCCCGCGGCGGACAGCCCCAGATAGGACAGTGTCCGGCCGAGGCCGTGCCGCCCGTTGAGCCGGGCCGCCAGCGAGCCGGCGTACAGCACCAGGCCGACCGTGTTCGCGGCGGCGTGCACCAGCCCGATCCGGCGCTGGTCGCGGGTGAGCGTGGCCCAGTCGTTGAGCCCGGCGGCTGCGGCGGGCAGCGCGCTGACCGTACCGAGACCCACCAGCGCGGTGGCGGCCCGGCGCTGGCCGGGGAGCAGGTCCACCACGGCGGCGGAGATCCAGGCGCCGACCGGCACCTGCACCATCGCGGGGTGCAGCGGATGGCCGAGCCACACCCCGTGCAGCGCGTCGCGTACCCGCTGGGAACGCAGCGTGCCCTGGACGGCGCGCTGCAACCGGTCGCCCACCCGGTCGAGACCGGTGGCCTGTTCGATCTTCGTCAGTAGTTCGCGCACCTGTTCCGACTTCCCGGCAGGAGAGCCCCCAAACCGGACGCCCCGGATTTCCCTCGCACGGAACCCCCGCTGGATATACCCGGGCGGCCGACCATATATAGGGAGCCGCGTGACCCCGACGTGCTGGCTCGCTGGGAACAGCAGGTGACAGCGGGCCTGCTCGCCGTGTGCCCGCTGGTCGAGCTGGAGGTCCTCTGCACCGCGCGGTCGGTCGCCGACCGGACGCGACTGGCGGAGCAGCTCCGGGCCGCCTTCAGCTGGGTGGTCATGCCGGACCGGATCTACGAACGCGCCGCCGAGATCCAGGGCGAGCTGACCGCCCGGGGCACGCACCGTTCGGCGGGCTCGGTCGACCTGCTCATCGCCGCCACCGCCGAATACCACGGGCTTTCGCTGCTGCACTACGACCGGGACATCGAACAGGTCGGCGCCGTCACCGGCCAGCCGATGCGCTGGCTGACCCGGCCCGGCACGATCAAATAGGCCGTAGTCACGGCAGCGCCGTCGCGGGCATGCTGGGCCCATGGGAGTACGCGTCGAGCACGCCGGTGCCGTGACCACTGTGATCCTGGACCGGCCCGAGGCCCGCAACGCCGTGGACGGGCCCACCGCACGAGCCCTGGCCGACGCGTTCCGCGCGTTCGACGCCGACCCGCAAGCAGCGGTCGCCGTGCTCTGGGGAGCGGGCGGCACGTTCTGCTCCGGCGCCGACCTCAAGGCCGTCGGCACACCGCGCGGCAACCGCGTCGAGCCCGACGGCGACGGGCCGATGGGCCCCACCCGGATGCGGCTGTCCAAGCCGGTGATCGCCGCGATCTCCGGGTACGCGGTGGCGGGCGGGCTGGAGCTGGCGCTCTGGTGCGACCTGCGGGTCGCCGAGTCGGATGCGACGCTCGGCGTGTTCTGCCGGCGCTGGGGTGTGCCGCTGATCGACGGCGGGACGGTCCGGCTGCCCCGGCTCATCGGCGAGAGCCGGGCCATGGATCTGATCCTCACCGGCCGCCCGGTGCGCGCCGACGAGGCGTACACGACGGGTCTGGTCAACCGGGTGGTCGCGCCGGGTGAGGCCCGCACGGCGGCCGAGGAGCTGGCCGCCGCGATCGCCCGGTCCCCGCAGACGTGCCTGCGCAACGACCGGGCGGCGGTGCTGACCGGTGCGGGGCTGCCCGAGCCGGAGGCGATGGCGGCCGAGCTGGCCTACGGCCTGGAGTCGCTGGCGGTGGACGGGGTACACGGCGCAAGCCGGTTCGCGGGCGGGGTCGGCCGGCACGGCGCGCCGGCCGGCTGAGGCGTCACTTCAGCGCGCGCAAGGCGTCGGAGATCGCCCGGTGGAACGTCGGGTACGCGTAGATCATGTGCCGGAGCTGGCTGATCGGCACTGCCGCGTGCACCGCCACGACGAGCGCGGAGAGCACCTCGCCACCGGCCGGTCCGGCCGAGGTGGCACCGACGAGGACGCCCTGGTCGGCGTCGGCGATCAGCTTGATGAACCCGGCGTTGCCGGTCTTGTGGATCCAGCCACGGGCCGACGAGGTGAGGTCGGCGTACCCGACCTGGACGTTGACACCGCGCTCGCGGGCCTGCTGCTCGGTGAGGCCGACGACGCCGACCTCGGGATCGGTGAACGTGACCCGGGGCAGTGCCCGGTAGTCGGCCACCGGGACGCTGCCCGGCGCGACAGTCGACCCGCCCGCGCTCATCGCGCCGCCGACCGCGCTGACCACCCCGGCCGCGCCGCCGACCACACTCGAGGTGCCGCTGGCATCGGGGCCGCCCCTGGTGCGCCGCATGTGGTCGAGCACGTCCGCCACCACGATGCCGGCCTGGTACATCGCGATGTGGGTGAACGCGCCCTCGCCGGTGAGGTCGCCGACCGCCCAGATCCCGTCCGTGACGTGCATCCGGTCGTCGACCGGCAGGTAGCGCTGCCCGGCGTCCACCCCGACGGTGTCCAGCCCGAGTTCCTCCAGGTGCGCCTTGCGGCCGGTCACCACGAGCAGCTTCTCGCCGGTGAACTCGGCGCCGTCGGCGTGCACGGTGAACGCGCTGCCGTCGTGGCTGACCCGGCCGGCCTTGACCCCGGTGTGGATCTCCACCCCGTCGGCGCGCAGCGCGTCGGCGGCGAGCGCTGACGCCTCCGGCTCCTCGACGGCGAGCACCCGGTCGGCCGCCTCGACGACCGTCACCCGGACGCCGAACCGGGCGAAGACCTGGGCGAGTTCCAGCCCGATCGCGCCACCGCCGAGCACCACCAGCGAAGCGGGGAGTTCCTCCACCTCGACGGCCTGGTGATTCGTCCAGTACGGCGTGTCGGCCAGCCCGTCGATCGGCGGCACCGAGGGCCGGGTGCCGGTGCCGAGGACCACGCCGTAGCGGGCCTGGAACACCTGGTCGCCGACGCGTACCCGGTTCGGGCCGTCGAGCCGTCCGCTGCCCCTGACGAACCGGCCGCCCTTGCCGGTGAACCGGTCCACCGCCGCCTTGTCGTCCCAGGTGTCGGTGGCCTCGGCCCGGATCCGCTTCGCCACCGGCGCCCAGTCGGGCCGCACCTGGGCGGACCCGGCCAGTTCGTTGACCCGGTGCGCCTCGGCCAGCGCGTTCGCCGCCCGGATCATCATCTTGCTCGGCACACAGCCCCAGTAGGGGCACTCGCCACCGACCAGGTCGCGTTCGACGCCGACCACCGTGAGGCCGGCCTCGGCGAGCCGCCCGGCCACCTCCTCGCCGCCGACACCGAGCCCGACCACCACTACGTCCACCTGTTCCGGCTCCGCCATGCCGCAAGCATTCCGCACCGCCGGGGCACCGGCCACCGCACCGGCCCGGAATTCCCGCGCCGGTAACGGAGGTGACCCCCTACGGTGGCCGCATGCACGCGCGCTTCGGTCCGGTCCGGGACTGCTTCCACGACCTGTTCACGACCGGCCGGGAGACCGGCGCGTCGCTGTCGGTGTGGCACGACGGCGTACCGGTGGTCGATCTGGTGGGCGGCACCACCGCCGCGGTGCCGCCCGGCACTGTCGTACCGGCCGCCGGGGCGGACCGCCAGTGGCAGCCGGACACGCTCGTCGACGTCTACTCGGCCGGCAAGCCGGTGGTCGCGCTCTGCCTGCTGCTGCTCGTCGACCGGGGCCGGGTCGACCTGGACGCGCCGGTCTCGGCGTACTGGCCGGGGTTCCGCGCCCCGGCCACCGGGCGGCAGGTGCTCGCCCACACCGCCGGGTTGCCCGCCTTCCCGGTGCCCCGGCCCGCCGACGCCGTCGCCGACTGGGACCTGCTCTGCGCCGATCTGGCGGCCGCCGAGCCCGAGTGGACGCCGGGCACCGTCGCGGCCGAGCACGCCTGGACGTACGGGCACCTGGTGGGTGAACTGGTCCGCCGGGTGGACGGGCGGCCGGTGGGCCGGTTCCTGGCCGAGGAGATCGCCGGTCCGTGGCGCCTGGATTTGGCCTTCGGGCTGGGTGAGTCGGACCGGCGGCGGTGCGCCGACCTGTCGTACGCGGATCCGGCCTGGCCGGACCGGATGCGCGGCGAGCCGGGCTCGTTGCGGGCGCGGGCGCTGGACAACCCGCCGGGCGGAAGGGACGTCGCGATGGTGAACAGCGACCTGTGGCGGGCCGCCGAGATTCCGGCGGTGAACCTGCACGCCACCGCCGCCGGGCTCGCCCGGCTGTACGCGGGCCTGCTCGCCGGCGGCACCCTGGACGGGGTACGCCTGTTCAGCCCGGAACTGGTCGCCGAGGCGACGCGGGTGCAGTACTCCGGCCCGGACCTGCTGCTGGACCGGTCCGTGGACTGGACGCTCGGCATGCAGTGGGAGACGGACGGCAGCTGGGGCATGGGCGGGATCGGCGGCAGCAGCGCCTGGGCCGACCCGCAGCGCGGCTACACCTTCGCGTACGCGACCGCCCGGCTGGCCGACCACGACCGGGTGGAGGATCTGGTGGAGGCGCTGCACTCCTGCCTCTGACCGGCCATCACGCTCGGTGGTTCCGACGCGTCGGCGCCCGCGTCAGCGGAGCCAGACCGGATCGGCGCCGGGCACCTCCAGCGGCGGCGGGTAGTCGAGCGTGCGGCACGTCTCGTCGGGCAGCCGCCACGGCTGGTGCACCGCCTTGCCCGCCACCGCCTCCAGCTCCGGCACCCAGCGCCGCACGTACGCGCCGTCGGGGTCGTAGCGCTCGGCCTGCCGTACCGGGTTGAAGCCGCGGTACGGCCGGGTGTCGTTGCCGGTGCCGGCCACCCACTGCCAGTTGCCCGAGTTGTTGACCCGGTCGCCGTCGAGCAGCCAGTGGAAGAAGACCTCCAGGCCGGGACGCCAGTCCAGCCCGAGGTGCTTGGTCAGGTAGCCGGCGGTGATCAGGCGGGCCCGGTTGTGCATCCAGCCCTCGGCGCGCAACTGACGCATGCCGGCGTCCACGATCGGCATGCCGGTCCGCCCCTCGGCCCAGGCGTCGAGCGCGTGCGCGTCGTCGCGCCAGTCCTCGCGCGCGCCGCGGCGGTAGGCAACAGTGGACAGGCCGGGGAAACCGGCGACCACCTGGTGGTAGAAGTCGCGCCAGCAGAGCTGCCTGACGAACGGTCCGTCCCGGTCACCGGCCCGGTTCGCCACCGCCAGTGGCGACACGCACCCGAAACGCAGGTACGGGCTGAGCCGCGAGGTCTCGTCGCCGGCCATGTCGTCGTGGATGTCGTCGTACCGGTCGAGGGTGGGCAGCCAGGCGGTGAGCCGGCGCCTGGCGACGGTCTCGCCACCGGCGGCGGCATCCGGGCTGTCGCCCTTCGGCGGGTCCGGCAGCCGGCCGGGGTCGACGCCGTCGGGCAGCCGGACCCGCTTCGGCGCGGCCAGCTCGTCCCGCCACCGCACGCCCTGCCAGGCCCGGAAGTAGGGGCTGAAGACGCGGTAGTGGTCGCCGCCGCCCGGGCGCAGCGCACCGGGCTCGACGATCGTCAGGCCGGGGAACAGGCGCAGGAACATCCGGTGCCGGTCGCACTCGGCGCGCAGGCGGCGCTCGCGGCGGTGCGCGTAGCGGCTCACGTCGGCGGAGAGCCCGACGCCCTCGGCACCCACCTTCCGGGCCAGCTTCACCGTCTCGGCCACCGGGTCGCCGCGCCTGATCACGAGGTCGCCGCCGCGCTTGCGCAGCGCCTCGCGCAGGTCGGCCAGGCTCTGGTGCAGGAACCGGGTGCGGTTCGGCGAGAGCTTCTGCAACGCCGGGTCGAGCACGTAGAGCGGCACCACCCGGTCGAACGCGGAGCAGGCGGCGGCGAGCGCCGGGTGGTCGTGCACCCGCAGGTCACGGGTGAACAGCACCACCGCCGTCCGGGCGGTCATCCGGCCAGGGCCGGTTCCGGCGCCGGACCGGGCACCCGCACCGGCGTGCCGGACGGGGTGAGCAGCGCCCGCGCGGCCACCGCCATCCGGCGCCGCTGCGGCACCAGGGCCCGGCGGACGAAGACGTCGTAGTCCTGCGCGGCCACCTCGTCGAGGATGCCGCCGTAGAGCGCGTACGCGGTGCGCATGCACGCCTGCGAGGCCGGGTCGAGCAGCGGGATGCCCGGCGCGGCGGCCACGTAGTGGGCCTGGGCGCGCGTCACCTCGTACTCGATCAGCTCGCGGATGCGCGGCGTGGTACGGCCGGCGGCCCTGGCGGCGAGCAGGTCGTCGCGGGTGAGGTCGAACTTGGCCATGTCCTCGTCGGGCAGGTACGTCCGGCCCCGGTCGAGGTCCTCGGCGACGTCCCGGATGAAGTTGGTGAGCTGGAACGCGAAGCCGAGCTGACGGGCGGGCTCGCGGGCGGCGGCCGGGTCGGAACTGCCGAGGATCGGCAGCATCATGGTGCCGATGACAGCGGCCGAGCCCTCCATGTAGTCGAGCAGGTCGTCGTAGGTCGGGTACGACATGACCGTCAGGTCCATCGCCATGCTGCGCAGGAACGACGCGAAGTCGCCGCGGTCCAGGTCGAACACCGCGATGGTGTGCAGCACGGCGGGAAGCAGCGGGTCGTCGACCGACGCACCGTGCAGGCCCGCGACGAACCGGTCCGACCACTCGCGCAGCCGGGCCGCGCGCCCGGCCGGCGGCAGGTCCTCGGTGCGGTCGACGATCTCGTCCGCGTACCGGGTGAAGCCGTACAGGGCGTGCACATGCCGCCGTTTCCAAGCGGGAAGCAGCCGGGTGGCGAGATAGTAGGTACGGCCGTGACGCCGGTGCAGCTCGCGGCAACGGTCGTAGGCAGCGGTCAGATCCGTGTCCATCGGCCCTCCTCAGTTTCGACGCAGCAATCGACGCAACTCGTAACCCTAGGGTACGCTCCCCCACATGGCCAACGACGCAGTTGCGGGTAATGCGCTCCGCGTCGCGCCGGCTCAGCCCGGGGCGACGGACGATCCGGTCCGCGGCGTACTGGCCGCGTTCACGAAAGACCTGATCAAAGGGGTCGATGAGACGCTTGCGGCGTTCCTGGCCGCCGAAGTCGAATCGCTCACCGAGATCGACGCAGCGATGGGTGGCTTCGCCGCCACGGCACGTGACTGCGTGCTGGCCGGCGGCAAACGCGTCCGCCCCACGTTCGCGTACTGGGGATGGCGGGGCGCGGTCGGCGGTGAGGAACCGCTGTGCTCGGTGCTCCCGGCCCTGTCCGCGCTCGAACTGCTGCACACGTTCGCGCTGGTGCACGACGACGTGATGGACGCCTCCGACACCCGGCGCGGACTGCCCACCGCGCACCGGGCCGCCGCCGCCCGGCACCGGGCCGCCGGACACACCGGCGACCCCGACCGGTACGGCGAAGCGGTAGCCGTCCTCATCGGTGACCTCTGCATGGTGTGGGCCGACCGGCTCATGGCACACGCGGCGGTCCCGGCGGACCGGCTGCTCGACGTGCGCCGCTGCTACGACCAGATGCGGGTGGAGACCGTCGCCGGGCAGTTCCTGGACGTGCTCGGCGAGAACGACTCGGCGAGCTGGACCGTCGACCGGGCACTGCGGGTCGCCCGGTACAAGACCGCCAGCTACACCGTCCAGCGTCCGCTGCTGTTCGGTGCCTGCCTGGCCGGCGCCGACGCGGACGACCCGCTCATCGCCACGTACACCCGGTACGGGCTGGCCGTCGGCGAGGCGTTCCAGCTCCGCGACGACCTACTGGGCGTCTACGGCGACCCGGAGACCACCGGCAAGCCGGCCGGGGACGACCTGCGTACCGGCAAGCCGACCACGCTGCTCATGCTGGCCCGGCAGCTCGCCGACCCGGCGCAGCGGCGGGCCCTGGAGCGGGCCGGCTCGGTCACCTCCGCACGTGAGGTGGACCGGCTGGCCGACGTCGTGCGGGACACCGGGGCCACGGCCCAGGTGGAGCGGATGATCTCCGAGCGGGTGACCGAGGCGCTCGCCGCGCTCGGCACCGCACCGATCGACGAGACCGCGCGCACGGCGCTGACCGGTCTCGCCACCGCCGCCACGGCGCGGCGGGCATGATGAGCAACTTCGTGAGCAAGGGGGCCGGAATGCGTACAGTCAAGGGACGGACTGACCGAGTGGTAGTGGTCGGCGCCGGGCTGGGTGGGCTGGCCTGCGCGCTGCACCTGGCCGGCAGTGGCCGGCAGGTGACAGTGCTGGAACGCGAGCCGGTGCCCGGCGGGCGCGCCGGGCGGCTCGGCGTCGACGGGTACGAGTTCGACACCGGCCCCACCGTCCTCACCATGCCCGACCTGATCGCCGAGGCGCTCGGCGCGGTGGGCGAGGAGCTGACCGACTGGCTCGACCTGACCCCGCTCGACCCGGCGTACCGCGCCTACTACCCGGACGGGTCGACGCTCGACGTCATCACCGACACCACCCGGATGGCCGCCGAGATCGCCCGCGTCTGCGGTCCCCGGGAGGCCGACGGCTACCTGCGTTTCGTCGACTACGCCCGCAACCTGTGGCAGTGGGAACGGGCCGACTTCATCGAGCGCAACCTCGACGCGCCGACCGACCTGCTCACCGGCAACCTGCTGAAGCTGTTCGCCAACGGTGCCTTCCGGCGACTCCAGACGAAGATCAACCAGTTCTTCCGCGACCCGCGTACCCAACGGATCTTCTCCTTCCAGGCCATGTACGCGGGCCTGTCGCCGCACGACGCGCTGGCGATCTACACGGTCATCGCGTACCTCGACTCGGTGGCCGGGGTCTGCTTCCCGCGCGGCGGCATCCACGCGGTCTCGCGTGGCATGGCCGGCGCGGCCGAGAAGCACGGCGTGCAGATCCGGTACGGCACGACGGTGACCCGGGTGGAGACCGCCAACGGCCGCGCCACCGGCGTCGTCACCGCCGACGGCGACTTCGTCCCCGCCGACACGGTCGTGCTCAACCCGGACCTGCCGGTCGCCTACCAGGACCTGCTGCCACCCAGCCGCCGGCGCAAGCTCACCTACTCGCCGTCCTGCGTGGTGCTGCACATCGGTTCGACGCAGGGCTATGGCAAGATCGCCCACCACAACATCCACTTCGGACGTTCCTGGAAGGGGACGTTCGACGAGGTGATCCGGCGAGGCGAGCTGATGTCCGACCCGTCCCTGCTGGTGACGAACCCGAGTCGCACCGACCCGTCGGTGGCGCCGGCCGGGAAGCACACCTACTACGTGCTGGCCCCGGTGCCGAACCTGGAACGGGCGCCGTTCGACTGGCCGGGCGACCTCACGCAGCGGTACGCCGACCAGCTCGTGACCACGCTCGAGGAGCGCGGATACGTCGGCTTCGGCGCCGGCATCGAGGTGATGCGGCCCGTCACCCCGGCCGACTGGGCCGCGCAGGGCATGGCCGCCGGCACGCCGTTCGCCGCCGCGCACAGCCTCTTCCAGACCGGCCCGTTCCGCCCGTCCAACCTGCACCGGACGCTGGAGAACGTGGTCTTCGTCGGCTCCGGCACCCAGCCGGGCGTCGGGGTGCCGATGGTGCTGATCAGCGGCAAGATCGCCGCCGCCCGGGTCACCGGGACGATGCCGTGAGCGATCGGGAGACGCACCTGGTCGAGCTGGTCGACGACGACGGCCGGGTGATCGGCGAGACCACCGTGGCGACCGCCCACCAGCCACCAGGCCGGCTGCACCGCGCCTTCTCGGTGCTCCTCGTCGACCCCGAGGGGCGGGTGCTGTTGCAGCAGCGGGCCGCGGTCAAGACGCGGTTCCCGCTGCGCTGGGCCAACTCCTGCTGCGGGCACCCGCTCCCCGGCCAGTCCCCGGCCGAGGCCGCCAACCGGCGGCTCGCCGAGGAACTCGGCGTCGACCCGGTCGACCTCACCGAGGTCGGCGTCTACCTCTACTACGCCGAGGACCCGGCGACCGGACGGGTCGAGTTCGAGTACGACCACGTGCTGCGCGCCGACGTACCCGCCGACCTGGTCACGCGACCCGACCCGGACGAGGTGGCGGACCTGCGCTGGGTCGACCCCGGCACGGTGGTGGCCGACCTGGACGCCCACCCCCGCGAGTACGCCCCGTGGCTGGGCGGCGTGGTCAACCGGCTGCTGCACCCGACCGACGCGTCCCGGCCGGGCGTACCGGCCACCGAGGCACCGGAGCGGTCGGGTGGCCGATGAGGCGCTGAGCGCGGGGGCCGTCGCACGCCGGCTGGGCGTGGCGGTCACCACGCTGCGTACCTGGCACCAGCGCTACGGTCTCGGCCCCAGTGAGCACGTTCCGGGCCACCACCGGCGGTACACGCCGGCCGACCTCGCCCGCCTGGAGATCATGCGCCGGCTGACCACGGAGGGGGTCGCGCCCGCCGAGGCCGCCCGCTGGGCGCGGCAGGCGCCGGCCGTGCCGCCCCCGGAGCGGCTCGGCCTCAAGGCGAGGGCCTCGGCGGTACGCGACGGCGGCGGCACCACCATCCCGGTCGGCCGGGCCGGGCCTGCGGCGCGCGGGCTGGCCCGTGCCGCCATGCGACTGGACTCGGTGACCATCGGCCGGACCATCGCCGACGCGCTGGCCGCCGACGGGGTGGTGACGACCTGGGAGGGGCTGCTGCGGCCGGTGCTCGCCGGCATCGGAGAGCGGCACGCCGCCACCTCCGGGCTGATCGAGGTGGAACACCTCATGTCCCGGTGCGTCTCCGAGGCGTTCGCCACGGTGGCGCGGGCGCACCCCACCACCGGTCCGCCCCGGATCCTGCTCTCCTGCGCCGACGAGGAGCAGCACTCGCTGCCGCTGGAGGCGCTCGCCGCCGCGCTGGCCGAGGTCGGTGTGAGCTATCGCATGCTCGGCGCCCGCGTACCGGTGCCGGCCCTGGTCGAGGCCGTCAACCGGACCGGTCCGGCGGCCGTGGTGCTCTGGTCGCACATCCGCGCCACCGCCGACCCGTGCCAGCTCACCGCCCTGCTCGCGGCGCCGCGTCGGCCGCTGCTGGTGCTCGCCGCCGGGCCCGGCTGGCGGGCCGACTCGCTGCCGGCCGGGGTGGTCCGGCCGGTGGACCTGGCCGAGGCGTTGTCACTGGCCGTGGCGGTACGGGACTCGCTGGACCAGTCCACGACGAGCTGAGCGCCTCTCCCGTTCCGGGTCGACGTCCACTACGGTCGGAAAGTCCGTCTGACCCGACCCCTCCGGGAGCGACGAATGCGTCCACGCGCCCTGCCGGCGCTCGCCCTGGGCCTGGTGCTGCTCGTCACCGGCTGCGGCGAAGCCGGGAAGTCACCCGAGAAGGCCGCCGCGCCGCCGTCGGACTCGGCGGCTCCGGCACCGTCGCCGGTGACGAAGCCCTCACCGACCCCTACCCCCGCGAAGCCGAAGCTGCGCCCGCTGCCGAAGAAGCTGCCGGCGGGCCTGCACCGGGCCAGCGGAAGCAACGGGGTGGCGCTCACCTTCGACGACGGGCCGGATCCCCGCTTCACCCCGCAGATCCTGGCCCAGCTCCGGGCGGCCCGCGTGCAGGCCACCTTCTGCGTCGTCGGCAAGCAGGCCAAGCGGTACCCGGAACTGGTGGCCCGGATCGTCCGGGAGGGGCACCAGCTCTGCAACCACAGCTGGCACCACGACATGAACCTGGGCCGGCGCTCCGCCGCCGAGATCCGATCCGACCTGCAACGGACGAACGAGGCCATCCACGCCGCCGCACCGAAGGCGCCGATCACCTGGTTCCGCCAGCCCGGTGGCCGCTGGACGGCCGAGGAGGTCACGATCGCCAGGCAGATGGGACTGCGCCCGCTGCACTGGAGCGTGGACCCGCAGGACTGGGACCACCCACCGGCAAAGACGATCATCAAGCGGGTGAAGGGCGCCACCCGGCACGGCTCGGTCGTGCTGCTGCACGACGCGGGCGGCGACCGGGCTCAGACGATGGCCGCCTGCCGGCACCTGATCCCGGACATCAAGCGGAGGTACGGCATCGCCCTACCGCGCTGACCTGCGGTTACGTCCGGCCCCACGGCCATGCCCATACCGGTTTGGCCGTCCGCGCAGGCATGGCATATGCTTCTCCTGCCTCCGGCGGGGCCGGATGGGAGCAAGTCCGCTTGAAGTTGCGAGTGTGCAATGATGGCGGGGCCGCCCTCATCGTCTAGCGGCCCAGGACGCCGCCCTTTCAAGGCGGTAGCACGGGTTCGAATCCCGTTGGGGGCACGGTCCGGCTCGCGCCGGATGCAACACCAGCCAGGTCCTGTGGAGCAGTTGGAGTGCTCGCCGCCCTGTCAAGGCGGAGGTCGCGGGTTCAAGTCCCGTCAGGACCGCAAGCGCTGACGCCGCGCAGCTCGATGCGCGGCGTTCTGCGTATCGGCCCGTGCGGTAGCATGTGTCGAGCACCACGGCCAGGTAGCTCAGTTGGTACGAGCGTCCGACTGAAAATCGGAAGGTCGGCGGTTCGACCCCGCCCCTGGCCACATAGCCTTTCGCCGGGCTACAGGAGCGCCGACCAGCGGAAACGCGGGTCGGCGTTCTGCTTTGGGCCCCGTCCGCAGTCTTCGCAGGGCGAGCAGGGTCGCGGCGCGCAGCTTCACACCGATACCGACGTCCGGACGGCCCCAGGGGTTCCCTCTGCGGGTGCCTCGCGACGGCGGCACCGCGACGCGGAGCGGGCACTCGCGCGACGCGTCCCGCGTCTAGGGTGAGCGGACCCGCCGAGTGGCGGACAGGATGCCCCACTGGAAGGCCACGTGTGCGTGCGCTGCGTACGGCTCTGACGCCAGTCCTCGTACTAGCCGTGATCCTGCTCGGCGGGTGTGGCCGGATCTCGGGACTCCTGGACCATGTCTCCCTGTTCCATCCGGTCTGGGCCGCCGACGGCTGGGTCTACTACCTGCGGGAGGTGACCTCGACCTCGGGCTCGGGCCAGGCCGAGGTGTGGCGGCAACGGCCCGATGGGAGCAAGGAGGAACGCGTCCTCGCGCGCGCCCCACAGGTGTCCGCCTGCGGAGCGGGCTTGTTCAGCTTTCTCTTCGCGGGCCCCGATGGCGACCTCGGGATGGGCCTCGAATGCGGCTGGGACGAGACGGAACTGCTGAGCTACTCGCCGGCCGACAAAACCTTCGAGCCTCTGGCGTCGGCCCGCTTCCTCGTCGACGCCGTACTCGTAAACGGTGGCGGCGGGGGATTCGTGGAGGCGCCCCGGGAGTGCGGTCCGGGAGGGATCCAGCTGCTCGCCGACGGGAAGGCGTACGAGTTCGGCTCTCCGGTGACGGTGGGCGGGGCGACCTTCAACCTCAGTGGCGGTGACACGGCCTGCGAGTCGAAGGTGCTGGCGCGGTCGCCCGCGGCGCTGGGTGAACGGCTGTTCTTCATCACCGCGCCCGATTCGCTCGGAAGGTTGC
Source organism: Micromonospora marina (assembly GCF_900091565.1). Taxonomy (GTDB): domain Bacteria; phylum Actinomycetota; class Actinomycetes; order Mycobacteriales; family Micromonosporaceae; genus Micromonospora; species Micromonospora marina. The sequence continues at coordinate 41,093 of NZ_FMCV01000002.1, forward strand.
CGCTGCCGCCCGAGGTGAGCCCGGACGACCTCACCTGGCACCTGACCGAATGGGACGTCGGATCGGCCACGGCCAGGTTCGTCACGGAGCTTCCCGGCCTCGCCGGCCTGGCGGTGTCGCCGGACGGCCGGTCGGTGATCGCCGCCGTCGCGTCGGATCACGCGGGCGGGGTCTGGTCGGTCGACGTCGGCACCGGGAAGAAGACGAGGATCGCCGACGGCGCCCGCGCGTACGACCCGAGCTTTTCTCCGGACGGCAAGCGGTTCGTCTACGTCGAACACTTCAAGCGGCTGAGATTCGCCGGAACACGGTAGTCGCCGGTGCACGACGGGGTCCCCACCGGCGTGTTCGCCGGTGGGGACCGTGCCGCATCCGGCTCAGACCGCGGCGGGCTGTGCCGCCGGGTCCGAGGTGCAGCAGGCGCTCTCGGTCGCCTTCTCCCGCTCCGGCGAGTCGGCCTTGACCGTGTAGACCTCCCAGGGCTCGTCACCCGGGCCGCGTACCCAGACCTTGTCCTGGAGCGCGTAGCAGCACTCGGTGTCGTTCTCCTCCAGCGTGATCAGGCCGGACTCGGTGAGGCGGCTGGTCGCGGCGTTGACCTCCTCGGTGGTGGGCACCTCGACCCCGAGGTGGTCCATCACCGTCGGCAGGCCGGGCTCACCTTCGAGGAGTACGAGCTTCAGCGGCGGGTTCTCCACCGCGAAGTTGGCGTAGCCGGGGCGGCGCTTGGCCGGCTCGACGCCGAACAGCTTGCGGTAGAAGGCCACGGAGCCTTCGAGGTCGGAGACGCGCAGGGCGAGCTGGACGCGGGACATGGCAACTCCCTGTTTAGCTGTTTGTCGAAGCAGTCTCCACTCTGCCCTTTGATTCGAAGTCTGTCAGCCTAGACGGGTGTCGAAACAAGTCGTCATCAGGCGAGTCCTTGCGGCAATAGGTTTGTGCTGCAAATCTATTGGGGTAACAGCGCTTCGGCTGCCGGGAGGAACCGTGCCGTCCGAGTCACCCCGCGACGACGACGCCCGGGACCTACTCGCCTCCATGACCACCCTCCGCCGGCGGGCCCGGGCGGCCCGTCAGGCGTACTGGCATCCGCTCCTGCTCTTCGGGGTGCTCATCGCGGCGGCCGCACCGCTGTACGTCGAATCCGCGGAGCCGGCCCCGCTGCGCGCCGGGTACGCGTGAGCACCGTGGACGACCCTCGCGCGAGCGGGCCATTCCCGACGAACGGCCTCGACGACACCGTCCACCAGCGGCACCGGCTCGGCATCCTGACCATCGCCGCCGAAGGCGAACGGGTCGAGGTCGCCTATCTCCGGGATGCCCTCGCACTCACCGCGGGCAACCTGTCCCGGCACCTCACCGTGCTGGAGGAAGCACGCCTGATCGACGTGGAGAAGGGTTACCACGGTCGTCGTCCGCGCACGTGGATCCGGATCACCCGGGAGGGCCGTCAGGCCCTGCACGCCGAGATCGCCGCCCTCCAGGAACTCCTCCGCCGCCACCACCAGCAGCAGGCCACGCCCGATCACCCGCAGACCCGTCCCGACTGACCCCCCTTCGCCCACCCACTGCCCTCACCTCGGTGATCAAGGGGTTTGTGTCCTCCAGGGCCGGTGAACCGGACACAAACCCCTTGATCACCCGAGCGGGGCGGGGCGGGGCGGCCGGGTGGGGGCGGGCGGGTGGGGGCGGGCGGCGGGTGGGGGCGGGCGGCGGGTGGGTCAGGTCTTCGGAGGGCGGCGGTTCTGGGTGGGGCCGCCCTGGATCGCCTCCCAGACGCTTCGGCCGGCCTGCCGGAGCGCCTGCCCGGCCTGTCCCGCCAGTTGCGCCGCCTCGGCGGCGGCGCTCGCCGGCTGGCCGGTCTCGCCCGGGCGCTCCGGACCGCGCTTCTTCCCGGTGGGACGTTGCGCCGACGGTCCCGCCCCGGCATCCTGCCCCGACCCGGTGGCACGCTCGGACTCCGTCTTGCCCTCCCGCCCGGTGCCCGGCGCCGGGGACGGCTCCGCCCGCCCGGAACTGGGCGGCGGCTCCGCCCGCCCGGCACCCGACGCCGGGGACGGCTTCGGCTGCCGGGCACCGGCTGCCGGTGGCGGCGTCGGTTGATCGCCACCGGCAGCCGGTGGCGGCTCCGGGGCGCTGCGGGGCGGCTCCGGTGCCTCGATCGGACCGGACACCGCCGGCCCCGCCCGGTCGACCACCGCCGTGGCGCGCTCGGCCACCTCGCCGGGCGCCGCCACCGTACGACCGGTCGGGTCCACCACCGGTGCGGCCAGCCGGTGCACGTCGTCCAGGGTGGCACCGGCCGAGCGGGCGAGCGCGTCGATCAGCTCCGGGTTGCGGTCGATCGTGGTCAGCGCCCGGTCCAGGATCTGCACCAGCTTCTCCAGCCGCACCTTGAGCAGCGCCTCGGCCCTCACCCCCGTGATGTCCAGCTCGACGCCCTCCAGGTGCACCCGGACTCCGGCGTCGAGCTGGAGCAGGTTGGCCAGCCGGGCGCGCAGCGACAGGTCGGCGTCGAGCCCGTCCACCGCGAGCCGGATCTCGTCGACGGTCAGCTCCGGCACGTCGAGCAGGACGTCCGGCTCGGGACCCGCCGGCGAGCCGGTCGGTTCGTCGCCGGGGTCCGGCACTGGTTCGGTGGCTCGACTGTCGGTCATGCTCCGCGCTCTCCCATCGATCGGTCGCCCGCGGTTACCCGCTTTCCGGTACGGCATCCGTCGCGTCCCCGGCCATCGATGACACCCGACCCGCCGGCACGTCACGGGAGCGTCGCCGGCGTCTCCCCTGGACCGCCGATCCCACCGCCTGCCGCTGACGGGAAGCGCAGTTCCCGGTGTCCGGAAGCGGGCGCTACGGAAGCTGCGCACCGAGACATGAGCCGGTATGGTCCGGACCTATGGGACAGGAGATCGACGATCCGGATGAGGTCCGGCAGGAATCCGACCGCTTCTCCCTCCGCAGCACACTGTCCGCCCCGGCGTCGGCCGAGCGGGCGTACGCCGTCTTCACCGGCGCGCTCGCCGACTGGTGGGTGCGTGAATACACCTGGTCCGGCCCGGAGGCGCTCGCCGCGATCGGCATCGAGCCACGGGCCGGCGGCATGCTCTACGAGATCGGGCCGTACGGCTTCCGCAACGACTGGGGCCGCGTGCTGACCTGGGATCCGCCCCGGCGCCTGGTGTTCACCTGGCAGATCGGCGCGGACCGGGTGCCGGTGCCGGATCCGGCACGGGCCAGCGAGGTGGAGGTCCTGTTCCACGCCGACGGTCCGGAGCGGACCCGGGTGGAGGTCGAGCACCGCTACTTCGACCGGCACGGCAGTGCGGCCGAGGGCTACCGCGAGGCGCTCACCGCGGGCTGGCACGAACTGCTCTGCCGCTACCTGGCGACCGTCGGCCGCACCACCGCCTGACCCGCACCGAGCGGACGCGCCGCGGTCGGCAGCCCGGACACCGAGGATCAGCCGGTGATGCCGGGCGCCGCGCCGGTCCCGGCCACGCCGGTGCCACCCAGGTCGGCCCGGCGGCCGGCGTCCGCGCCGGAACCGAAGCCACCGCCCGCCAGCCGCCGTCGCGGCGCGGTGCGCAACCGGGGGTACGCCTCGGCGACCCGGCGCTGGACGCGATCGGAGCGGTCGGCGAGCACCAGAGCGGTGGAGGGCCCGCCCGACTCCGCCACCGCCTTGCTCTCGGCCGCACGCAGCCGTTCCGCGACGACGTACGCGAACCCGGCCAGCCAGGTACGCCGGAACGCCGCCGGATGCTCCCCGGCCGGTACGGCAGCACCGGCGAGCCCGTGCGCGGCCTGCACCAGCAGTGAGGTGAACAGCAGTTCGACCCGTTCCAGGTCGCTGGCGAAGCCGAACAGGTGCATGACGAAGCCGTCGCCCTCCCGGCGGCGTACGCATCGGCACCGCAGCGGTTCGGCGACCGCCGCGAGCAGGCCGGCCTTGTCCCGGGCGTACGGCGCGACCACCTCGACGGTCCGGTCACCGACCGGGTCGGCGGCCGGGTCGCGGGCGGCGAGCAGCGCCCGGTCGACGCCGTAGCGGGCGATCAGCTCGGTGGCCTTGGCCATGAACGCGGCCGACTCGGCCGACGTGCAGGCCGGGTCCTCGGCCTGGGCGAGCAGCTTGCGCACCTTGCTGAGCATCGCCTCGGACATGCACCCAGAGCTACCACAGCCGGGGCGCGGGGCCGCGCGCCGGGCTCAGTCCGACCGGCTGCGCAGCGTGGCGATGGTCGACCCGGCGAGCGTGAGCAGACAGTCGGGCAGCAGCCCGTCGGCGGCCGCCGCCCCGAACAGCGCCTCGCCGGTGTCCGCGTCGTCGTTGGCGCACGCGCTGACGAAGCGGGCCACCCAGCGGGTGTCGTAGTCGGCCTGGTCGATGCCGGGGAAGTCGAGGGCGGCGCCGCCGCCCGGGGTGTCGTCGCCGAGCATGGTGGCGGCGAGGCACCACGCCACTCCGTACGCTCCGGCGAGGCCGGAACGGTCCACCACCGCGTCGAACGTGCCCACCACGCCGGCACCGTCACCGGCGAGGGCGGAACGGAGCACGGCGGTCGCGTCGTCGAGCGTCTGCTGTGCTTCGTCGTTCACCCGCGGAACAGTATCGCCGGGGGTCAAGCGGTGACCCGGAAACAGCCCGTCGACCACGCAGAGTGATATCCGCAGTCGGGGTGCCGACGGAGCCGACTCCACAGTCCCGCCTGCGGCGCGAGCACGCTAAGGTGCGCAGCGGACCTTCGCCGGAGGAAGGACGACCATGCTGAGAACACGCACGTCGCGCGCGGCCCTGTCCATGGCCTGCGCGGCGCTCCTGCTCGCCACGAGCGCCTGCGGGAGCGACGAGCCGGAGGAGACGCCTGCCACCCAGGTGCGCCTCTACGGCACCGACGGCAACATGCTCAACTCGTACGCCGCGGAACTCAAGGACCGGGCGGACCTGGTGAACGGGATGAAGGGCACCACGCCCCTCACTCCGCTGGCCGAGAGCTTCAAGGAGCGACTGCTCGCCGTAGACCCGAAGCTGGGTGACTTCCTCTACTCCGCCGAGTCGTACGACGCGGTGGTGATCAGCGCGCTGGCCGCCCAGCTCGCCGGCACCACCGCTCCGGCCGAGATCGCCAAGCAGATCGTCGGGGTGACCACTGGCGGTGAACGCTGCGACGAGGTGACGGCCTGCCTCCAGCTCGCCCGCGCGGGCCGGGACATCGAGTACCGGGGTGTGTCGCTGACCCGCGCCGGGTTCACCGACGCGGGTGAGCCGGCCACCGCGAGCTACGGCACCATGCACTTCGACAACCAGAAGATCGACGACAGTAAGACCGAGTTCGTCGGCGCCGGTGAGGAGTCGGGGGCGAGCACGAAGGCCCCACCGCGTGGCCGCAAGCTGCGCGACGGGAAGGCGAAGGACGCCCCGCTGGTCCTCGGCGGGCTGCTGCCGAAGACCGGTGACCTGGCGCTGGCGAACCCGCCGCTGGCGGCCGGTGCGGCGCTCGCGATCCGTGAGGTCAACGCCGCCGGTGGTGTGCTCGGCGAGCCGGTGAAGTGGATCGAGGGTGACGACGGCACCAACCCGGAGGTCGCCAAGGCCACCGTCGCCTCGCACGTCGGCAGGGGCGTCCAGGTCATCATCGGCGCGGGTGGCTCCGGCATCTCCCGGGCCGTGCTGCCGGACGTGGTGGCCGCCGGCCGGATCCTGTTCTCCCCGTCGAACACCGACGCGGGGCTGAGCGCGGTGGAGGACAAGGGCCTCTACTTCCGTACCGCCCCGCCGGACAGCCTCCAGGGTCGGGCGCTGGCCGACGTGATGCTCCGGGACGGGCCGCGCAAGATCGCGATCCTGGCCCGTAAGGACTCGTACGGCGAGGGCCTGCAGGAGAACGTCCGCTCGGAGCTGGAGAAGGCCGGGATCGGCGCGGACCGGATCAAGCTGCTGACCTATGAGCCGCCGGCCGATCCGAAGACGCCCGTCGACTTCAGCGGTACCGCCAAGGAGATCAAGGCGTTCGGGCCGGAGGCGCTGCTGCTCATCGGCTTCGCCGAGTCCGCGCCGGCGATCACCGCGCTGGACGACGCGGGAGTCGACATCAAGCGCTGAGCCGTACCGACGCGAAGGGCCGCACCGGAACACCGGTGCGGCCCTCGTCGTCTCTCCCGGGCTCAGCGGGCCCGACGCCGGTCCAGGAACTCGGTCATCCGTCGATGCTTCTCCTCGTCCTCGAAGAGCACCGCCTGGCTCAGCAGGTCGAGCTGCGGGTGCGCGGCGGCCGGGGCGTCCACCGCCATCTTGGTCAGCCGCAGCGCCAGCGCGGAGCCCTTCGCCATTTCGTCGAGCAGGCCGTGCGCGGTGGGCAGCAGCTCCGCCGGGTCGGTCACCACCCGGTTCACCAGCCCGATCCGCAGCGCCTCCCCGGCGTCGACCCGCCGGCCGGTGAACAGCAGCTCCTTGGCCCGGGCCTCGCCGATCAGCGCCGGCAGCCGGTAGGTCGCGCCCGCACCGGCCAGGATGCCCAGCCGCACCTCGGGCTGGCCGAACACCGCGCGGTCCGTGCACACCCGAAGGTCGCAGGCGTACGCCAGCTCGGCGCCGCCGCCCAGCGCGGGCCCGTCGACGGCGGCCACGGTGGGCATCGGCAACGCCCGGATGCGGGCGAAGACGCCCTGGTTGATGGCGGCCAACGCGTCCAGCCGGCCACGCTCGCGGAGCTGGGCGATGTCGGCGCCCCCGGCGAAGATGCCCGCCGTCCCGCCGGTGAGCAGCAGCAGCCGGGGACGCGCCTCCAGGTCGGCGCAGACCGCGTGCAGCTCGCCCACCAGGTCGGCGTCGATGGCGTTGCGCTTCTCCGGCCGGTCCAGCGTGACCACGAGCCGGTCCGGCAGTTCCTCGATCCGCAGCCCGGTCACTGTGCCTGCCTTTCGTTCGCGACTGCGGGGCTCGCAAGCTCACTCCTCGCGCTCACCGTGCCTGCCTTTCGTTCGCGACTGCGGGGCTCGCAAGCTCACTCCTCGCGCTCACCGTGCCTGCCTTTCGTTCGCGACTGCGGGGCTCGCAAGCTCACTCCTCGCGCTCACCGTGCCTGCCTTTCGTTCGCGACTGCGGGGCTCGCAAGCTCACTCCTCGCGCTCACTGCTTCACGCCGTCCTTCCAGGTGTAGAAACCCTGACCCGACTTCTTGCCCAGCTTCCCGGCGGCCACCATCTCGACGAGCAGCGGCGGCGGCGCGAACCGGTCGCCGTACGCGGCCTGGAGCGTGCGCGCGATGTCGAGCCGCACGTCCAGCCCGACCAGGTCGGTCAGCTCCAGCGGGCCGATCGGGTGCCGGTAGCCGAGGACCATCGCCTTGTCGATGTCGGCCGGGCTCGCCACCTCGTCGGCGACCATCCGGATCGCCTCCAGGCCGAGCGTGACGCCGAGCCGGGACGTGGCGAAGCCGGGCATGTCGCGTACGACGACGGGGTCCTTGCCCAGCCGGGCGGCGAGCGCGACGGCCGCCTCGGTGGTCTGCGGGGCGGTGGCCGGGCCGACCACGACTTCGAGCAGCGCCATCGCCCACACCGGGTTGAAGAAGTGCAACCCGACGAACTCGGCGGGCCGGTCCAGCCCGGCGGCCAGGTCGGCGATCGGGATGCTGGAGGTGTTGCTGCCCAGCAGCGCTGGCCGGCGGCTCTCCGCCTCGCGCAGGACGGCGCGCTTGAGGTCGAGCCGCTCGGGCACCGCCTCCACGATCACGTCGGCGCCCTCGGCCACCTCGGTGAGCCCGGCCCGGAGCGTGACGCGCTCGCGGTTGGCGGTGGCGGCCTCCTCGGTCAGCTTGCCGCGCCGCACGCCCCGGTCCCACAGCTCGCCGAGCCGGCGCAGGGCCTCGGCGCCCCGGGCGGGGTCGACCTCGACCAGTTCGACCGCGTACCCGGCGCCGGCCGCCACGTACGCGATGCCGAGGCCCATGGTGCCGGCCCCGACGACCACAAAACGACCACTCATCGACGTCCCCTCGCCGCGGCGGGGGCGCGCGGGGTCTCCGCCGCCGGGCCCGTCCGCATCGCTCGTTCCTGGATGCGACCCTATGCATGGCCGGGCCGCGGGGATGCGTGGGGGCGGAGCGGACGGGGTAAAAACGGCCCTCGACGCCGAAGGAAGGAACGAGATGAGCCAGGCACCGGAGAGCGCGGATAGCACCGAGACGGTCGAGACCCGCGGCGACGAGCGGGTGGACCTGCTCCGTGCGGACACCAACAACGACGGCAAGACCGACGTCTGGGTCGTGGACACCGACGGCGACGGCAAGGCCGACCTGTTCCAGTTCGACACCGACGGTGACGGCAAGGTGGACATCACCATGGTGGACATCGACGAGGACGGCACCCCGGACGAGGTGGTCGACGGCGACGGCGGGCTGCCCCCGGAGCAGACCACCCCCACCGTCCAGGTCTGAGATGTAAGGAAGGGCCCCTTTATAACGCGTAGGCGCTTGAAAGGGGCCCTTCCTAACGCCGCAGCTCCAGCGTGGCGAGGTAGTAGGGGTGGTCGGTGTCGTCCACGTCGGCCAGTCGCCACGGTGAGCCGTGGACCAGCTCGGCGAGTTCGCCGGGCGAGCAGACCAGGTAGTCGAACCACTCGGTCCCGAGCAGCCGGTAGCGCAACCGCAGCCGCAGTTGCCCGCCGAACCGGCCCCGCCGGCGGTTGCGCTCGTGGTAGGCGGTGTGCACCGGGTCGGTGGTGCCGTACGGGTCGGTGCCGTGGGCGATCACCCGGGCGCCGGGGCGGGCCAGCGCGGCGAGCGCCGCGAGCATCGCCGGGGCGCGCTCCCGCCCCTCGAACAGTCCCAGGTTGTTGCCGAGCAGCAGGAAGGTGTCGTACCGGCGGCCGTCGGCGGCGTGCTCGTCGACGGTGCCGTGCACGAGGTCGCGTACGCCCCGGTGGCGGCTGACCCGCAGCGCGCCGAGGGAGGTGTCCAGCCCGGTCACCGGCACACCGCGTTCCTGGAGTTCCAGCGCGATCCGGCCCGCGCCCACGCCGACGTCGAGTACGTGCCCGCGTACCCGGTCCACGGCCCGGTGGTCGTGCGGCTGCCACCGCTGCGGCGGGTCCAGGTAGTGCCCGGCGGGCGCGCCGTTGACCAGCCCGTCGTCGCGCTCGATGATCTCGATGACCGGGCGGGGCAGGCGACCGCCGGCCATCGGGCGCGGACCGATCCCGGTGGCGACCGCGTACGCGTCGCGGATCATCTCGCCGAACACGTCGCCGATCTCGGGTTCCCCGGTCATGTGAGCACGCTATCCGGGGGTCGGCGGTGCCGTCGCCGCCGTATCCTTGGCGGCGTGACCGACCTGGACCGCTTGGCGGCGGAGAAGTACGTCCTGCTCACCACGTTCCGTAAGGACGGCCGGGCAGTGGCGACACCGGTGTGGGCGGTACGCGACGGCGACGGGCTGGCGGTGTGGACGGTGGCCGACTCCGGCAAGGTGAAGCGCATCCGGCGCGACGGCCGGGTGACGGTGGCCCCGTGCGACGTGCGCGGGCGGCCGCACGGCGAGGCGGTGCCGGGCCACGCGACGATCGCCGACCCGGAGAGCACGAACCGGGTCCGGGGGCTGCTCAAGCAGAAGTACCGGCTGATCGGGCGGCTGAGCCTGCTGGGCAGCCGGCTGCGCCGGGGTGAGGGCGGCACGGTGGGGCTGCGGATCGTGCTGGACGGATCGGGCCCCGGACGCGATTAAGGGCGGCGCCGCGACGGCACCGCCCTTGATCGGAACGCCGGAGAACGCCGGTTCGTCAGTCTCCCTGGCGCTGCTGGGGGATCTGCCCCTGCAGCAGGGCCCGAACCTCCGACTCGCGGTAGCGGCGGTGGCCGCCGAGGGTCCGGATGGCACTGAGCTTGCCAGCCTTCGCCCACCGGGTCACCGTCTTCGGGTCGACACGGAACATCGACGCCACCTCGGCCGGTGTGAGCAGCGGCTCAGGTTCGTGCGTTCGCGATGCCATCGGGGTCACTCCTCCACATGTATAGACATCGGCCGGGGTCCCGCCGGCCGACGCGTCTCCCATGGTCCGGCTAGTCCCCGATGTCCGACATGGGCCGAACGGCTGAAGGTCCCTAGACGGACGGATGAACCATGCCCGATTTTTACGACTTTTATGCCGCAGAAAGTACCTTATTAGGACTCATGATCACGGTTCGTGACGCATCAACTACGAGACACTCTCGTGTCCAAGACCACTTAGCGGGTCAAACCGGGCATCAGTTGCACCGCTCCAGCAGCTGCACCGCGCGCCAGCGAGCGACCAGCTTGTCGTACGCGGCGGACGCCTCCTCGGCCTCGCCCCGGCCCAGTCCGGCCAGTCCGGTGGCCACCAGCTCGGTCGAGTCGTCGGCTTCGAGCGTCTCGTCCGGCAGCAGTTGCACCAGGCCGCCGTAGTCCAGCTCGACCACCGAACGCGGGTGGAACTCCTCCAGCCACCGGGCCGCCTCCTCGACCGCCTCGGTGATCGGCGCCTCGCCGATCGACTTGCGCAGCACCGACAGCGCCCGGGACGCCCGGCGGCGCGCCTTGGAGATCTCGGTGCGGTAGCGCAACGCCCGCCGCTGCGGGTCGGTGACCAGGTGCCGCTCGCCGGCCTCGAACAGCACGAACCAGCGCAACGGCACGCCCCAGGTGGCGATCTGCTCGTGCACCCGGGGCACCCCGTGCTCCAGCACGCGGGCGCCGCTGCGCCAGTCCTCCACCACGGCCTTCGCCTGCCCGGCGAGCACCGGCGGCACGAACGCGTCGGCCAGCACCGACGGCACGCCGTCGCGGGCGCTCAGCGCCGCCTCGGCGACCCGGATACGCAGGTTCCAGGGGCAGACCAGCAACGCGTCGTCGGACTCCAGGACGTACGCCTCGTCGGGCAGGTCGGGCAGCCGGGTCCAGCCGGCGCCGAGCGCCTCGATCACCGCCGTCCGCTGCCGCACCGGCCCTTCCAGCGGGGCGATCGCGCGGCCCTCGCTGACGTACCGGCGCCAGTACGACTGCCGGTCCCGGTCGAAGGCGGTGAGCGGCTCGTACACGCGCAGGTATGAAGCGAAGAGCGACGGCACTGCGCGATCCTCCCACGAGACGGGACCGCCCGTCGCCGCCCTCGGGCCGGTGGCGTGACATGCGCGACAGTACGGTTCGGGCCGATATTAGGCTCAACGACACCGGCAGCATCCCGCCGGCGTGCCACCCGGGTTCCGCGCCTCACAAGGGCGCACCGACACAGGAGTCAGCCATGGGCGTATTCGCCAGTACCGACGACCCCGTCTCCACGGGGCATGAGCAGGTCGTGTTCTGCCAGGACAAGCAGTCCGGCCTGAAGGCGATCATCGGGATCTACTCGACCGCGCTGGGCCCCGCCCTCGGCGGCACCCGGTTCTACCCGTACGCCAGCGAGGCCGACGCCCTCGCCGACGTGCTCGACCTCTCGCGCGGCATGGCCTACAAGAACGCTCTGGCGAACCTCGACCTCGGTGGCGGCAAGGCGGTCATCTGGGGTGACCCCGAGCAGATCAAGAGCGAGGCGCTGCTGCGCGCGTACGGCCGCTTCGTCGAGTCGCTCAACGGCCGCTACTACACCGCCTGCGACGTGGGCACGTACGTGGCGGACATGGACGTGATCGCCCGGGAGACCCGCTACGTGACCGGCCGCAGCGTGGAGCACGGGGGCGCGGGCGACTCCTCGATCCTCACCGCCTGGGGCGTGTTCCAGGGGATGCGGGCCGCCGCCGAGCACGTCTGGGGCAGCCCGACGCTGTCCGGCCGCCGGGTCGGCGTGTCAGGGCTGGGCAAGGTCGGCAAGTACCTGACCGCCCACCTGCTCGACGACGGCGCCGAGGTCGTGGCGACCGACGTCAACCCGCGCGCCCGGGAGTGGGCGCGCACCACCCACCCGCAGGTCACCCTGGTCGACGACACCGAGGCGCTGGTGGCCGCCGACATCGACGTGTACGCCCCGTGCGCGCTCGGCGGCGCGCTGAACGACGACACCGTGCCGCTGCTGCGGGCGAAGGTGGTCACCGGGGCGGCGAACAACCAGCTCGCCCACCCGGGCATCGAGAAGGTGCTCGCCGACCGGGGCATCCTCTACACGCCGGACTACGTGGTGAACGCCGGTGGCGTGATCCAGGTGGCCGACGAGATCGAGGGCTTCAACTTCGACCGCGCCAAGCTGCGCGCCACCCGGATCTTCGACACCACCCGGCAGATCCTCCGGCTCGCCGACGACGAGGGCGTGCCTCCGGCGGTCGCCGCGGACCGGCTCGCCGAGCGGCGGATGGCCGAGGTCGGCCGGCTGCGCGCCATCCACCTGCGGTGAACCTCACCTCCGGGGGCGGGGCGACGCTCCTCCCTCGGAGGCGGTACGCGTTAAGCTGAGCCTCGGGATTTTTCGTGCCGGTTTGTCCGGTGTCACGGCCAGCCCCGGGTCTCACCCCTTACCCGGTACACTTTGTGACGGCTGGACCACTGCGACGCGCAGGTCCGGTCGACGGTGACCCGAGGTGCCGAACGATGGCATCCCCATGTACCGTAAGAGCCACGAGAGATGCCTGACGTCATCGGGGCCCGCCTTCGGGCTGCCCCGCATTCTGTGCGAGGGGGTCGAGCCATGGGGCGCGGCCGTGCTAAGGCCAAGCAGACGAAGGTGGCCCGGGAGTTGAAGTACCACTCCCCGAACACCGACCTAACCGCCTTGCAGCGCGAACTGGCGGGTAGTGGAAAGTCTGAGCACAACTTCGACGACGACTACAAAGAGTATGTCGACGACGATGACGAGGACCACGCGGACGACGACCCGGACACCTGGGCTCGTCCGACCCGCTGACCTCCGGTCACATCCGAGCACGCGGCAACCCCCGCGTGCTCACGCATGTGCTCTGCTGAGCCGGCTTACGACCGACGATCAAGGGCCTGCCGCGCCGGGGCGTACGCTCCGACGCGCCGGCAGGTCCTTGATCGCGGAACCGTCCCCTCAGCGCGGCCGGTTGTTCCAGTTGTAGAACGTCGGGATGTTCTCGAAGTGGTTCCACGCGCAGACCGCGCCGGCGCCGTCGCCGCCCGACACCTCCGCCCGCAGCAGCCGCGCCGCCTCCGCCTCGCGGAGCAGAGCGGTAAGCCCCGCAGCGGCGTCCCGCACCCGGTCGGCGACCGCCTCCCGGTCGGTGTCACTGATGGTCTCGGGCATGCTCCAACACTCCCTCCAGTAGGCGGATCTTGCTGTTGCGGCAGTGCTCGGTCTCCGTACCGTCGAAACGCCCCAGCTCGAAGTAACGGTTGGCGGCGTGCCCGCCGCCGCAGAACCCGAAGTACGCGCAGGACGCCCGGCACGCCTCCACGCCGGTGAGGAACTCGTCCACCCACGGCGTACCGGCCGCACCGGCGAGAATGTCGCGTAGCGGGGTGGTCAGCACGTTCCCGCTGGCGAAGTCGCCGTACCGGGGATCGGTGAAGCCGGCCAACTCCGGCGAGAGCACCACCACCGAACCGTCGTGCCCGACCGTCGGGATCGGGTCGAGACTCCGGGGCAGCAAATCGTCGGCGGTGCCGGCCAGGACCGCTCCCGCGTACCGCAGCGACCACTCCACCTCACGCAGGTGGATCCGGGGATCCCGGCGCCACGCCGCCACCAGCTCGGCCCAGAATCGGGTGACCGCGCCCTCGTCGCGCGCGTTCGTCCGGGTGTTGACGCCCTCGGTCTCCTCGATGTTGACGCCGAGCACGTCGCAGCCAAGGTCGAGGAAGTAGCCGTACAGCTCGGTCGCCAGGCCCGGCTCCGGCCGCGACACCACCGCGAGCGCCGAGAACGGCAGGCCGTGGCGGTGCAGCGCCGCCACGCCCGCCACGATCCGGTCGTACGCGGGCCGCCCGCCCCGGGTGACCCGCTCGCCGTTGCGCGCCCGCGGCCCGTCCACGCTGACGCTGACCCGTACCCGGTGCTCGGCGAAGAACGCGCACCAGGCGTCGTCGATCAGCGTGGCGTTCGTCTGCACGTGGTGCTCGACGTCGGGACCGAACGGCGCCAGCAGCGCGGCCAGGTGTTCCCGGCCGGCCGCGAGCGGCTCCCCGCCGTGCCAGACCACGGAGAAGCGACCGCCCGCCGCCCACTGGTTCACCGACGCCGCCACCGCCTCGGCGACGGCCACCGGCATCCGCCGGTCCACCGACCGGAAGGGGAGGTAGCAGTAGGCGCAGTCGAGGTTGCACAGCGTGGTCGGCTGCATCACCACGTACGACGGGACGGCGGCGATTCCCCGCATCCCTCCGGGCGTGCGCGCAGCCATCAGCGTCTCCCCCGCCTGCCTGAAAACCGAACCTTCAGGCTAGGCCGCGGCGACCGCTCGGGTGAACCCCCGATCACGTGCCCGGCCGATCGGCGCAGGGTGATCAGCCCCGGGTGTGCTGCCCGACCATCTGCACGTTGCCGGACCCCTCGATGATCTCGCCGGCCTGCCAGGCGTCCACGCCCCGGCCGGTCAGGGTGGCCAGCGCGCGGTCGGCGTCCTCGGCGGAGACGATCGCGAACATGCCGACGCCCATGTTGAACGTCGCCTCCATCTCCGGGTCCTCGATCCGGCCCTTGGACTGGATCAGGTCGAAGATCGGCTGCGGTTTCCAGGTGGAGCGGTTCACCACGGCGTCGACGTGCTCGGGCAGCACCCGGACCAGGTTGCCGGGGATGCCGCCGCCGGTGACGTGGGCCAGCGCCCGCACCTCGGCCTCGGCGATCAGCTTCAGGCAGTCCTGCGCGTAGATCTTGGTCGGGGTGAGCAGCTCCTCGCCGAGCGTCCGCTGGCGGCCGAAGTCGTCGATCACCACGTCCAGCCGCATCCGGCCGGCGCCGAGCAGCACGTGCCGGACCAGCGAGTAGCCGTTGGAGTGCAGGCCGGAGGAGCGCATGGCGATCACCACGTCGCCCACCTCGACCCGCTCCGGGCTGAGGATCTCGCTCTCCTCCACCACGCCGACGCCGGTGGCCGAGATGTCGTACTCGTCCGGGCGCAGCACGCCCGGGTGCTCGGCGGTCTCGCCACCCAGCAGTGCGCAGCCGGCGTACCGGCAGCCGTCCGCGATGCCGGCGCCGATCTCGGCGACCTTGTCCGGCACGACCTCGCCGGTGGCGATGTAGTCGAGCAGGAACAGCGGCTCGGCGCCGCAGGCCACCAGGTCGTCGACGACCATGGCGACCAGGTCGATGCCGACCGTGTCGTGGATGTCGAGCTGCTGGGCGATCACCAGCTTGGTGCCCACGCCGTCGGTCGAGGAGGCCAGGATCGGGTTCTTGTATTTCGTGGTGTCCAGCCGGAACAGGCCGGCGAAGCCGCCCAGATCACCCATGACCTCGGGGCGCCGGGTCTCCTTGACCTTGGACTTGAGCAGCTCGACCGCGCGGTCGCCCGCCTCGATCGACACCCCGGCGTCGGCGTACGAGACCGAGCGTTTGCGCTGCGTCCGGCCGGAACCCGCCGACCAGGGCTGGCGGTCGCCGCCGGCGCCCGTCGGGCTGGATCCTGCGCCGCTGCGCTCGGACACGTGCGTCACGGTTCTCCCCTTTGTGGTTCCCGCGGGCCCGGAGCGGCCGGACCCGCGTCGGTGGTGCTACGGGTGGTGGGTCGGTGTGGCGACGAGCGGACCGGTCGGCCCGGCCGCCTCGGCGGCGACCCGGCGTCCCACTCCTTCGAGCACGTGCTTGCCGATCAGGTTTCCGGCCGGCAGGTCGATCGGGTACTCCCCATCGAAGCACGCCCGGCAGAGCCGGCTCTTCGGCTGCTCGGTCGCCGCGATGAGACCGGGCAGCGATACGTAACCGAGCGAGTCGGCGCCGATGGACCGGCGGACGCCGTCGTTGTCCAGCCCGTTCGCGAGCAGCTCGGCGCGGGTGGCGAAGTCGATGCCGTAGAAGCAGGGCCAGCTCACCGGCGGCGAGGAGATCCGGACGTGGACCTCCAGGGCGCCCGCCTCGCGCAGCAGCCGGACGATCGCCCGCTGGGTGGTGCCCCGCACGATCGAGTCGTCCACCACCACCAGGCGCTTGCCGCGTACGTTCTGCCGCAGCGGGTTCAGCTTCAGCCGGACGCCGAGCGCCCGCAGCGTCTGCGAGGGCTGGATGAACGTGCGCCCGACGTACGGGTTCTTCATCAGGCCCTGGCCGTAGGTGATGCCCGACTCCTCGGCGTAGCCGATGGCGGCCGGCGTGCCGGACTCCGGCACCGGGATCACCAGGTCGGCCTCGACCGGGTGCTCCTTGGCGAGCTGGCGGCCGATCTGCACCCGCGCGGCGTGCACGTTGCGGCCGGCGATGGTGGCGTCCGGCCGGGCGATGTACACGTACTCGAACAGGCAGCCCTTGGGCTCGGGCGAGGCGAACCGGCTGGAACGCAGGCCGTTCTCGTCGATGGCGATCAGCTCGCCCGGCTCGACCTCGCGCACCACGCTCGCGCCGACGATGTCCAGTGCGGCGGTCTCGCTCGCCACCACCCACCCGCGTTCGAGCCGGCCGAGCACCAGCGGGCGCACGCCGTGCGCGTCGCGCGCCGCGTAGAGCGTCGACTCGTCCATGAAGACGAAGCTGAACGCGCCGCGCAGCTGCGGCAGCACCTCCAGCGCGGCCGCCTCGACCGACAGGTCGGGCCGGCTCGCCAGCAGCATGGTGACCAGCGAGGTGTCGTTCGTCGAGCCGTCGGAGTCGAGCCCTCGCACGGCCGCCTCGCGCTGCAACTCGGCGGTGTTGACCAGGTTGCCGTTGTGCGCCAGCGCGATGGTGGTGCCGGCGCTCGTGGCCCGGATGGTCGGCTGGGCGTTCTCCCAGGTCGAGCCGCCGGTGGTGGAGTAGCGCGCGTGCCCGATCGCGACGTGCCCGCGCAGGCTCGCCAGCGTCGGCTCGTCGAACACCTGGGCGACCAGGCCGAGATCCTTGTAGACCACGACACCGGAGCCGTCGCTCACCGCGATGCCCGCGGCCTCCTGACCGCGATGCTGGAGGGCGTAGAGCCCGAAGTAGGTGAGGTTGGCGACCTCTTCACCCGGAGCCCAGACACCGAAGACGCCGCACGCGTCCTGTGGGCCGGGTCGCTGGGGGTCAAGGTCGTGGCTCAGCCGGCCATCGCCTCGGGGCACCTGCCGCTCCCTCGCAGTGGGGGTCTGGACTGGCCTGGCGGAGTCGGGGGGCAGCTCCGCACGCATGGGCCGGGACCGTCGTCGGCTCTCAGTGTACGCGACCAGCAGCCGACACCGACAGTCATGAGACGCCCACACAGAGTGGACAGGGTTTGCCCTGCTCGACGCCTAAATCGGGAGGTGCGGGGAGAGGTCAGCCCGGTTTCCGGAGACCCGGATGCGACCCTCAGTGACCGCTTCCGCCCATCCCCGACGTCCGGTGGCGACCGCCAGCCAGGTCGGCGGATCCATCTCCACCACGTTCGGCGGCGTACCACGGGTGTGTCGTGGACCACTCACGCACTGGACCGCACCGTAGGGTGGGACGCGCACCTCCACCGATCGGCCGGGGGCGCGATCCGCGAGGGCAGCCAAGAGGGTCCGGACCGCCTCCCGGAGCACCGGCCGTTCGGGCGAACGCCCCTCGTCCAGCGCCGCCAGTGCGGCGAGTACCGCTTCGGAATAAGCGTGCGGAGAGGACACGACGGGACGATACGACCCGGCAGAACGCCCCCCGACGGCGGCCCTGGGTAGAGATGATCCGGTCAGACAAGGCATAGTTGCCGACGGCGTAATTCGTACCGTGAGTGATCAACCTCGGCCGAGCGGCCGACGCGGGGATCAGACCCGGAAGGCGGTGGACGTGTCAACACACCGACGTGCCTGGAAGCAGCGGGCCGGTGTGGTCGTAGCGCTGGTCTCCGGCGCCCTGCTCACCGTCCCCGCATCTCCCGCCCTCGCCGCCGACGTCAGCGTCTCCCCGGGATCGGCAACGGTCAACGCCGGCAGCGACACCACGATCACCGTCCGGATCACTCCGCAGGACGGCGACCAGAGCGCCGACATCAGCCTGACCGGCCTGCCGTCCGGCGTCAGCTGCGCCTCGGGCTGCGGCCAGGTCAACTTCTCGCCGGGCAACCCACAGCCCAAGACCCAGCTGCTCACCATCCGCGCCAACGACAACGCGCAGGACGCCAACACGTCGGTCACGGTGCAGGTCCGGCCCGACGACTCCGACCCGGCCACCGGCACCTTCCAGCTGGCGGTCAAGGGCGAGGCCCCGGAGCCGCAGCAGCCGCAGACCG
The DNA here is from genome assembly GCF_900091565.1 of Micromonospora marina. Lineage (GTDB taxonomy): Bacteria > Actinomycetota > Actinomycetes > Mycobacteriales > Micromonosporaceae > Micromonospora > Micromonospora marina. The sequence goes on from NZ_FMCV01000002.1 coordinate 59,353, forward strand.
TCAAGACGGTGTCCGGCAAGGTGGTCAACGCCGACGGCCAAGCCATCGAGGGCGCCCTCGTCATGCTCCGCGACAGCGCGGGCAAGGAACGCCGCACCAACACCAGTGGCAACGGCAACTTCAGCTTCAGCGGCTCCGAGTCCAACCCGATCGCGCCCGGCCGGATCGACCTCGGTGCCTCCACCGACGGCGCCTCGCCGGTCGCCCGGTCGATCAACGCGGACGCCGGCCAGTCGGTGACCGGCGTCCGGCTCAGCATCCAGCTGAGGGCGTCGGCGAGCCCGAGCGCCTCCCCGTCGGCGAGTGAGTCCGCCCCGCCGTCCGAGGAGCCGCTCGAGGAGGAGGCGACCGACACCCCGTCGGCCGAGGCGCCCGCCGCGCAGCAGCCGGCCGCGAACGAGGACTCCGGCGGCTTCGGCTCCTGGCTGCTCATCCTGCTCGGCGGCCTCTTCGTCGCCGTCGGCGTGGGCACCATCGTGCTGCTCTACATGCGCCGCAAGAACGAGGGCGACGACGGCGACGGCGACGGTCCGGACGGACCGACCGGTCCGGGTGGCCCCGCTGCGGCCGGTGCGATCCCGGCGGCCCGGGGCGCGTACCACGGGGCTGACGACCAGACCCGGGTGGTGAACGGCATGGGCGCCGGGCCGGCCGCGACGATGGTCGGCGGCCCGTCGATCAGCGACGCCCCCACCATGCTCCAGCGGCCGGTCGTGGACGACGTCCCGCCGGACCCGTACGGCGCCCCGCCCGGCCCGTCCTATGGTGTCGGCGGCGGCCAGGGCGGCTACGGCTACGGCGACGACGCACCGGGCCAGGGCGGCTACGGCGGCGCGGGCGGCTACGGCAACGCGCCATCCTCGGGCGGCGGCTACGGCAACGCGCCGTCCTCGGGCGGCGGCTACGGCAACGGCCCCTCCTCCGGTGCCGGATACGGCAGCCCGGACTACGCCGCCGGTGCCGGTGCCGGTGCCGCGGCCGGAGCGGCCGGCTACGCGGCCCAGGGCGGCGGCTACGGCAACGAGCGCTTCGACGAGCCCACCGGCCGCTACACCGGTGACAGCACGCAGTACGCGCCCGCGGCCGACCCGTACCCGACCAGCACCTACCAGCCCGAGCAGGACCGCGGCTACGACCAGGCCGGCTCGTCCTCGTACGGCCGTGGCCCGGAGCAGAGCGACGGCTATGGCGCAGGCGGTGGCTACGGCGCCGCGTCGAGCGGTTACGACGGCGACCGTCAGCAGGGCGGGTACGGCGATCCCACCGGTGCCTACGGCAACGCAGCGGGTGGTGGCTACGGCGACAACCCGTCCGGCGGGTACGGCGACGCACCGGCATACGGCGGCCGACGTGCGGCGGGCGGCGGCTACGGCGAGGACGCGACCGGCGGCTACGACAACGCCCCTTCGGGTGGCTACCGCGATACCCCGTCCGGCGGCTACGACAGCGGCCGTCAGCAGGGCGGATACGGTGACGCACCGACCGGCGGCTACGACAACCCCGGTGGCGGCGGCTACGACAGCCGGTCCCAGGGTGGCTACGACAGCGGCGCCGGCGGTTACGACAGTAGTGCGACCGGCGGCTACGACAGCGGCCGTCAGCAGGGCGGATACGGCGACGCACCGACCGGCGGATACGGCAACGCGGGTGGCGGTTACGACGGCGGTCACCAGTCCGGCGGCTACGGCCAGCAGGCCGGCGGGTACGGGGACGGCTACGGTCAGGCCCCGCAGGGTGGTTACGGCCAGGGCGGTTACGGCCAGGAGCCGCCGCAGCAGCGCGGGGGCGGCTACGACAACGCCTACCCCAACGACCCGGCGCAGGCAGGCCGTGCCCGCCCGGACGGGCAGGCGGACCGTGGCGGACGGCGCCTCGACTGGCTGGACGACTGACAGGCACCGGACGTGGCTGACGACGGCCCGCCGGGATCATCAGGGGCGCGTCCTGCGGGACGGGACCGGAAGCGGTGCTCAGGCGGGGGCGAAGTAGCCCTGGCGGAGTACCGGCACCACGTCGGAGACAGCGACCTCGGTCGCGACCGCGACGTCCTCGGCGAAGCCGCCCTCGGCGAGTTCCCGCCCGGAGACGCATCCCCGGACCGCCGCCGGCACGTCCGGCGTGCTCGCCAGCGCGGCGAGCGCCATCGCGGCCTCCACCGAGAGCCCACCCGGCACGTCGGCGAGCGCGTCGAGCACGCAGGCCGCACCGAGCTGGTCCTCCACGCACGGCCGGAGCGACCCGTCGGGCCAGCGCTCCCCGGCCGCCACCACGCCCACCGGGGCGTCCGTCGAGCCGTACCCCTCGGCGCGCAGCCAGCGCCCGACGGCGGGTGCGTTACGCAGGCACGCCGCGACCACCGGCACCCCGGTGGCGCTCGCGGCGGCGCTGATCGCCGAACCGTTCGGTGACGGCAACACCAGGTCGGGGACGACCGGCGCGGCCCGCAGTGCCGCCGGAGACAGCGACCACGGGTGCTCCGCAGTCATCTTCCGGCGGCCCACAGCGGCCACGGCCCCCATCCGGCGGGCGTAGTCGGCGGCCTGCTCACCCCACGGGAACGGGTGCACCCGCATGCCACGGCTCACCGCCACCTCCACGGTGGTGGTGAACGACAACACGTCCACCACCACCAGGGCGGCACAGACCCGGCCGAGTTCCGCCGCCCCGGTCAGTCCCCAGTCGAACCGGGCACCGGCGCCGGGTTGGGCGAAGACGGCCAGGGCCAGCGCCTCAGCGCTGACCCGGCGCCGGCTCACCGGGAGCCGGACGGTCGGATCCGTCGGCGGCCGCCGACTCGTCCGGGGCCGGGGTTTCGTCGACGGCCGGCGTCACGTCGGCCGGCGCGGCCTCGCCCGGCGCCGCCGCAGCGGGCGCGTCGGACTCCGCCGTGGGGGCGGGCGCGGACGCCTCGGCCTCGGCGGGCTGCGTGTCCCGGCCAGCCTTGGCGATCGGCTCGGCGTCGACAGCGGCCGGGTCCACGCCTACCGGCTGCTCCGCCGTGGCCGGAAGCACAGTGGTCGTCCCGGTACGGGTCGCCTCCACCTCCACGTGCGCCGCCTCGGCCACACCGAACAGGCGCGGGAGCGTCCCGGTGTGTACCTCGCGCAGCTCGTCCAGGCCGAACCGGAACTGACCGTGCACCTCCAGCGCACCGGAGGCCGGGTCGGTGACGCCGATGAACTCCCACGGCACGCCGCGCTCGGCGCAGAGGGCGGTGAACGCCTTCTCGTGGCCGCGCGGCACCGACACCAGCACGCGGCCGGCGGACTCGCTGAACAGGAACACGAACGGCATCGAACCACCCGCGAAGTGCTCCGGCACCACGACCCGGGCGCCCACGCCGCGGCGCAGGGCCGACTCGACCAGGCTCTGCGCCAGGCCGCCGTCGGACAGGTCGTGCGCGGAGCTGAGGTGCCCGACCCGGGCCGCCTCGGCCAGCAGCTCGGCGAGCTGCCGCTCGCGGGCCAGGTCGACCTGCGGGGGGATGCCCCCCAGGTGCTCGTGGGTCACCCAGGCCCACTCCGAGCCGGACAGCTCGACGTGCGTCTCGCCCAGCAGGAACAGCTGGTCGTGGTCGCCGGCCGGACGCGGCACGAAGCCCATCTGCACCCGGTCGGCGACGTCGTCGAGCACACCGAGCACGCCGACCACCGGGGTCGGGTGGATGGCCGCGGCGCCGGTCTGGTTGTAGAAGCTGACGTTGCCGCCGGTCACCGGGATGCCCAGCTCCAGGCAGCCGTCCGCGAGGCCACGCACGGCCTCGGCGAACTGCCACATCACGCCCGGGTCCTCCGGCGAGCCGAAGTTCAGGCAGTTGGTGACCGCGATCGGCTTCGCGCCGGTCACCGCCACGTTCCGGTACGCCTCGGCCAGCGCCAGCTTCGTCCCGTGGTACGGGTCGAGGCGGGCGTACCGGCCGTTGCCGTCGACGGAGAGCGCGACACCGAGGCCGCTGCGCTCGTCGATCCGGATCACGCCGGAGTCCTCCGGCTGGGCGAGCACGGTGTTGCCGAGCACGTACCTGTCGTACTGCTCGGTGACCCAGGTCTTGTCGGCCAGGTTCGGCGACGCGATCATGCGCAGCACGGTCTCCCGGAGCGCCTCCGGGGTGCTCGGCCGGGGCAGCGTCTCGGCGCGGTCGGCCTGGAGCAGGATCAGGTCGGCCGGCTCGCGCATCGGCCGGGCGTACACCGGGCCGTCGTCGACGAGCGAGCCCGGCGGCACGTCCACCACGAGCTGGTCGCGCCAGGTGACGATCAGCCGGCCCGGCTGGCCGTCCGCCGACGGCGCGGTGACCTCGCCGATGGCAGTGGCCCAGACGCCCCACTTCTCGGCGGTCTTGAGCACCGCGTCGAGCTTGTCCGGCGAGACGACGAGCAGCATCCGCTCCTGGGACTCGCTGGCCAGGATCTCGTGCGGCTCCATCGAGGGCTCGCGCAGCGGCACGCGCTCCAGCCAGACCCGCATGCCGGTACCGGCGGAGGCGGCGGTCTCGGTGAGGGCGCAGGTCAGGCCGGCGCCGCCGAGGTCCTGGATGCCGACGACCAGTTCGGCGTCGTACAGCTCCAGGCATGCCTCGATGAGCAGCTTCTCCATGAAGGGGTCGCCCACCTGCACGGACGGGCGGCGCTGCTCGCTGCCCTCGTCGAAGGTGGCGCTGGCGAGCACCGACACGCCGCCGATGCCGTCGCGGCCGGTCTTGGCGCCCATCAGCACCACGACGTTGCCGGGGCCGGTGGCGTCCTTCTTCTGGAGCCGGTCGACCGGCAGCACGCCCAGGCAGAGCGCGTTGACCAGCGGGTTGCCCTGGTAGCAGGGGTCGAAGACGACCTCGCCGCCGATGTTGGGCAGGCCCAGGCAGTTGCCGTAGCCGCCGACGCCGGCGACCACGCCGGGCAGTACCCGGGCGGTGTCCGGGTGGTCGGCCGCGCCGAAGCGCAGCGGGTCCATCACGGCGACCGGGCGGGCGCCCATGGCGAGGATGTCGCGGACGATGCCGCCGACGCCGGTCGCCGCGCCCTGGTACGGCTCGACGAAGCTCGGGTGGTTGTGCGACTCGACCTTGAACGTCACCGCCAGCTCGTCGGAGACACGGACCACGCCGGCGTTCTCCCCGATGCCGGCGAGCAGCCGGTCGCTCGGCGGCGCCTTCTCGCCGAACTGGCGCAGGTGCACCTTGCTCGACTTGTAGGAGCAGTGCTCGCTCCACATGATCGAGTACATGGCCAGCTCGGCCTGGGTGGGCCGGCGGCCGAGGATGTGCCGGATCCGGTCGTACTCGTCGTCGCGGAGGCCCAGCTCGGCGTACGGCTGAAGCTCCTCCGGCGAGTCGGCGGCCCGGGACACGGTGTCCACGCCCGGCGCCCAGTCGTCGGTCGGGCCGGCCTGCGGCACCACGCCCTGCTGCTCGCGCAGGGCCGGGTCCGGATGGGTGGTCATGACGTCTCCTTGCTGCGCTCGCCGCCGGTGCGGCGGGTGGGCCGACCGATGTTCCCGGCCACCATCACGCCGGCGCTCCCACCAGATGCTTGAGCACCGAGGTGAAGAAGCCGAGGCCGTCCAGGGAGGGGCCGGTGAGCGCCTCCACCGCGTGCTCGGGGTGCGGCATGATGCCCACGACGTTGCCGGCCTCGTTGGTGATCGCCGCGATGTCGCGCTGCGATCCGTTGGGGTTGCCGCCGACGTAGCGGGCGACGACGCGGCCCTCACCCTCCAGCCGGTCGAGCGTCGCCGGGTCGGCGACGTAGCAGCCCTCACCGTTCTTGACCGGGATCAGCACCTCCTGGCCCGGCTGGAACGCGTTCGTCCAGGCGGTGCCGGTGCTCTCGATCCGCAGGACCTGGTCCCGGTTGCGGAAGTGCAGGTGCTGGTTGCGGGTGAGCGCGCCGGGCAGCAGGTGCGCCTCGCAGAGGATCTGGAAGCCGTTGCAGATGCCGAGCACCGGCAGGCCACCGCGCGCGGCCTGGACGATCGTCTCCATCACCGGGGCGAACCGGGCGATGGCGCCGCAGCGCAGGTAGTCGCCGTAGGAGAAGCCGCCGGGCAGGACGACGGCGTCCACCCCGTGCAGGTCCGGGTCGCCGTGCCAGAGCCGGACCGCCTCGGCGCCGGCGATCCGTACGGCCCGGGCCGCGTCCCCGTCGTCGAGCGAGCCGGGGAAGGTGACCACACCGACCCGGGCGGTCACGACTGCGCGCCCGCGGTCTCGTCGGCGGTGACCACCCGGACGGTGAAGTCCTCGATGACCGGGTTGGCAAGCAGCTTGTCGGCGATCTCCCGGGCCCGGTCCAGGTCCGGTTCGCCGGTGAACTCGATCTCGATCCGCCTGCCGATCCGAACCGAGGCGACGTCACTGACGCCGAGCCGGGGCAGCGCGTTTGCGACGGCCTGGCCCTGCGGATCGAGGATCTCGGGCTTGAGCATGACGTCGACGACGACGCGAGGCACTGGGCACTCCTGACTGTGTACGCAGTTGGGTGCCGGCCCAACAATCGGGCGAGCGCAGCCAGCGTACCTGGCAGATACCGCCCGGCCCGCACCGGCCGGGGGCAGTTCCGGCACTGATCTGCCGCACCCGCGGCACCGGACGGGCACCGTTGCCCGTTCGTTGCGGCGTCGATGCGAATTCGTTGCGCTGCGTGCTTGCCGGAGCTTTCCGGCAACGCCTCCCAGCAGGCATTCTGCCGCGAAACACCCCACCTTGGACCGGTATCCGACAGCGCGTCGGCGCGCCACGCGGCGCACGTCACGCCATCGGCCTGATTCGATCCGCACCTTGTGACAGAGGGCGTCGCGGCCGTAGCATGCATCGTCAGATGTCGATGACTGGGATCGACGTCCCTCGCCGGCCCACCCCATCCGGCGGGTGTCACCCCCTGCCCGGTAACCCCGGGCGTCCGCGCAGAAGGAGCCCCGACATGCGTCTCCGTCCCCTGCTCGCCGTGCTGACCACCGCGCTGGCCGGCGTCCTGGTCACCGCCTCCGGCGCTGCCGCCGCACCGGCCGGCCCTCAGCCGATCATCGGCGGCGGCACCGTCTCGTCCGCGCCGTGGGCCGCCGCCGTCTTCAGCAACGGCTCGTTCACCTGCTCCGGCAGCGTCATCGCGCCCCAGTGGGTGCTCACCGCCCGGCACTGCGTCAGCGGCACCATGTCGGTGCGCGTCGGCAGCGTCTACCGCGCCTCGGGCGGCGTGACCCGCACCGTGAGCGCCTCGTACAGCCGCTACGACCTGGCCCTGCTGCGCCTGTCCAGCACGGTCAGCACCTCCGCCGTGTCACTGGCCACCAGCAACCCGCCGGTCGGCTCCACGAACACCATCTACGGCTGGGGCATGACCTGCTACAGCGGGTGCAGCGCGTCGTCGCAGCTCAAGACCGCCAGCGTCCGGGTGACCAGCAACAGCGCCACCGACGCGTACGGCGGCCAGGCGATCCGGAGCACCCGGATCAACGGCAACGCGTGGCGGGGCGACTCGGGCGGTCCGCAGTTCTACAACGGGCGGCAGGTCGGCGTCGCCTCCACCGCCGACGGCCAGAGCATCCAGAACTACGGCAGTGTCGCGTACAACCGGGCCTGGATCACCTCGACGGCCGGTGTCTGACGGTTGATGCCGTTGCGGCGCGGATCGGTCGGGTGCGGCCCGACCGTCCGCGCCGCGCCGTTTTGCAGCATCCGATCAGCTGAACACGGCTCGCGAACCACCCGGCCGGGGACTGACAGCATCGGAAGGGTGCTGGTCGTGACGACGGATCAACTGCCCGGCTACGAGATCCGCCAGATCCTCGGCGAAGTGGTCTCCTCGATGGCGAGGACCCGCAACCCGTACCGCGAGGGGGTCAAGAACCTGCGCGGTGGCGCCTACGACCCGATGGCGCCGGACAACCTGACCCGATGGCGTACCGACTCGGTGGCCCGCCTCGGCGAGGAGGCGCGCCGCCTGGGCGCGAACGCGGTGATCGGCATGCGCTTCGACAGCCGCGACTGCGGCGAGATGTGGATGGAGATCTGCGCGTACGGCACGGCGGTGATCGTCGCGCCGAAGATGCCGGACGTCATGCCGCCGGACCAGCCCGCGATCGCGGCCGAGACCGCGCACGACCCGGAGATCGCCTCCGCCCCCGGCGGCATCGCCGAACCCGCGTCCGCCCCCAACCTGAGTTCCGCGGCCGAAACCCCCACCGGCCCCTGACCCCCTTGCTCTGCCGCGTCGATCATGAAGTTGACGGCAGAAATGACCTCCCTGAGTGCCGCCAACTTCAGTGATCGACCAGAAAAGGTCAGAGGATGGGGGGTGGGGAGTAGGCCGCCGCGTGGGGGTGGGCTTCGACGACCCTGGTGATTCTTGCGGTCACCCGGGCGACCTGGTCGGTGGCGGCGCCCACGAAGGCGTTGCGATCGGCGACCAGGGTGTCGATCTCGGGCCGGGTCAGGCCTAGGCGGCCGTCGGCGGCCAGGCGGTCGAACAGGTCGTTCTCAACCGCGCCCTTCTCCCGCATCGCCAGCGCCACGGCGACCGCGTGCTCCTTGATCACCTCGTGCGCGACCTCCCGGCCCACACCCCGGCGTACGGCCGCCACCAGGATCTTCGTGGTGGCCAGGAACGGCAGGAAGCGCTCCAGCTCCCGGTTGATCACCGCCGGGTACGGGCCGAACTCGTCCAGCACGGTGAGGAACGTCTGGAACAGCCCGTCGGCGGCGAAGAACGCATCAGGCAGCGCTACCCGGCGCACCACCGAGCAGGAGACGTCACCCTCGTTCCACTGGTCGCCGGCCAGCTCGCCGACCATCGACAGGTAACCCCTGATGATCACCGCGAAGCCGTTCACCCGCTCCGACGAACGCGTGTTCATCTTGTGCGGCATCGCGCTGGAACCGACCTGACCCGGCTTGAAGCCCTCGGTGACCAACTCCTGGCCCACCATGAGCCGGATCGTGGTGGCCAGCGACGACGGCGCGGCGGCCACCTGGGCCAGCGCCGAGAGCACGTCGAAGTCCAGCGAACGCGGGTAGACCTGGCCGACGCTGTCCAGCACCCGGCTGAACCCCAGGTGCCCGGCCACCCGATGCTCCAGCTCGGCCACCTTGCCGGCGTCGCCGTCGAACAGGTCGAGCTGGTCGGCGGCGGTGCCCACCGGCCCCTTGATCCCCCGCAGCGGGTAGCGGCCGATCAGATCCTCCAGCCGCTCGTACGCGATCAGCAGCTCCTCGGCCGCCGACGCGAACCGCTTGCCGAGCGTGGTGGCCTGCGCGGCGACGTTGTGCGACCGGCCGGTCATCACCAGCGCCGAGTACTCCCCGGCGTGCCAGCCCAGCCGGGCCAGCGTGGCGACCACCCGGTCCCGGATCAGCTCCAGCGAGGCGCGGATCTGGAGCTGCTCGACGTTCTCGGTGAGGTCGCGGGAGGTCATCCCCTTGTGCACGTGCTCGTGCCCGGCGAGCGCGCTGAACTCCTCGATCCGGGCCTTCACGTCGTGCCGGGTGACCCGCTCCCGGGCCGCGATCGAGGCCAGGTCGACCTGGTCGACCACCCGCTCGTACGCCTCGACCACCCCGTCCGGCACCGGCACGCCGAGGTCACGCTGGGCCTTGAGTACCGCCAGCCAGAGCCGGCGCTCCATCCGGACCTTCTCCTCCGGCGACCAGAGGGCGACAAGTTCGGGCGAGGCGTACCGGTTGGCGAGCACGTTCGGGATCGTCGTCACGTACCTCAGTCTTTCATGAGGCCCGGGCCGGCCCCGGCGACGCCGGTACCCGGTCCAGCACGACCGGTGCCCGACGACCGCGTCCGATACGTCCGCAAGGGCTGCGCGGACCCGACAAGTCGCGGATCATGTTGCCCGGTCCCACTCAGGGCATTCCCTCCTCGACCGAGGTTCACATGCACAGACCTCTTCTCGCCGGGCTCACCACCACCGTGCTGACCGGCGCTTCCCTGCTGGCCCTCGCCGCGCCTTCCCAGGCGGCCGACACGACCACCATCTACGTCCGCCAGACGGCGGCGGCGTGCTCAGACACCGGCCCCGGCACTCTGGCCACGCCGTTCTGCTCCATCAATCCGGCGGTGGCCCGTGTCGAACCGGGCCAGACCGTCGACGTCAGCCAGGGCACCTACCCGGAAAGGGTCACCGTCGGCCGCTCCGGCACCCCCGAGCAGCCGATCACCATCGTCGCCAGCGGTACCGCCACGATCAACGGCCCCACCGCCGGGGTCGTCGTGCACGGCCAGCACGACATCGTGCTCCAGAACATCCGGGTGGCCAAGACCGCCGACGGCCCCGCCCTCGACCTCGCCGACGCGTCCGGGCTGACAGTGCAGGGCGGCAGCTTCCTTCCGGCGGACACGGCCACCGCACCGATCGTCCGGCTCGCAGCCGTGAGCCGGACGACGCTGACCCAGATCGTCGTCAAGGGCGCGGTGCCGACCAGTGGCATCAGTATGGACGCGGCGACCACCGGTGTCGTCGTCAGCTCCGCCACCGTGGGCGGAACCTACAAGGTCGCCGAACCAAACGTCGGCATCCGGATCGACGGACCAGGAAACACGATCCTGAACAGCACCGTCGGCGCGTTCACCGGCGCCGGAATCGCGATCGGCCCGGCGGCGGCGGACACCGTCGTCGCCAACACCCAGGTCCAGAGCGGAGCCGGACTGGGGATTCACGTCCGTGGGGCCGCCCGGACGGCGATCACCAACAACTACGTACGCGACCACTGCGGCGACGGCATCCGGGTAGACGGCGACGCCACCGGCGTCTCCGTGCAGAACAACATCATGACCTCGAACGGGATCACCACCCGAAGTTACTGCGACCCGGCGGACCCGCCCGGCGTGGAGATCGGACTCTTCGACGCCGCCGCCAGCAGCACCGTGGTGGACTACAACAATACCTACCATTTCAGCTCACCGTCCGACACGGCCTACTCGTGGAACGGCACCCGGATGAGCCTGCAGGCGTTCCGGCTCGCGTCCGGGCAGGCCGCGCACGACCTGGACACGTCCTACGCCACCGAGGCGGAGGACTCGGCGAACTCCGCAGCACCGGGCTTCCAGGCCACCGACCGCGCCGGCAACGCCCGTGCCGACAACCCGAACCGGCCCAACACCGGCGCAGGCCCGATGCCATGGGCAGATCGCGGAGTGACCGAATATCTGGGCGCCCCGCGCGCCTGGGTCGAGACGAAACTGGATCTGGGCACCCGCACCGTCACCGCCGACGCCTCCCTCTCGCTTCCCGGGTACCGGCCGATCTCCAGATACGTCTTCGACTTCGGTGACGGCACGGTGGTCACCTCGGACAAGCCGGTCGTCTCGCACGCCTACGCCACCACCGGCGACTACACCGTCTCGGTGACGGTCTCGGGGTCCGACAACCGGACCGGCACCGCCGCTCAGGGCATCAGCGTCCTGCGGCGTACCGGCACGATCGGTCTGCTCGCCCTCGTCAACCTGCGCTACACGTCCGCCACGGCAGGGCGGGTCCTGACCGCCGACAAGGCCACGTTGGCCGGCGACGGGCAGTTCGACCTGGCCGATGCGGGCAACGGGCGCGTCGCTGTGCTGTCCCGCTCGGTCGGACGGTACCTGGTCAACAGCGGCGCCATCCTGCCGAACAGCCCGGTGGTCACGGACGAGCAGACCTTCGACCTGGTCACCAACGCGGACGGCACGATCAGCCTGCGCTGGAGCGGCCGGGCGTACGTGGGCGTCAACGGGAGCGCTCAACTCGTCGCGACGGCCACCGCGATCGGCACCCGGGAGAAGTTTTACCGCGTCAACCCGGCCGACGCGAACCGCACCCTGAAGGCGGGCGCGAACGGGCAGTTCGTCAGCGCGGAGAGCGCCGGCGCGAAGCCGCTGGTCGCGAACCGTGCCACAGCAGGGGTGTGGGAGCGGTTCGACGTCCTCGACCTGGGCAACGGCAAGGTCGCACTCCTCGCCCAGGCCAACGGCAAGGTCGTCTGCGCGGACGGCACCGGCACCAAGCCACTGATCGCCAACCGCACCAGCGCCGGCGCCTGGGAGACGTTCGTCCTGGTCCGCAACGCGGACGGCACGGTCAGCCTCAAGGCGACGATCAACAACCACTACGTCAGTGCCGAGAGTGCGGGCGCCAAGCCGTTGATCGCCAACCGCACCGCGATCGGCCCGTGGGAGAAGTTCACAGTCGGGGGCTGATGCTCGCACCGCCGACGCCCGCCCGGGAAGCCACCCCGGGCGGGCGTCGGTGTCAGCGCTCCAGGATCGCTGTCACGCCCTGTCCGCCTGCGGCGCAGATGGAGATCAGGCCGCGCCCGCTCCCCTTGGCGTCCAGCAGCTTGGCCAGCGTGGCGACGATCCGGCCGCCGGTGGCGGCGAACGGGTGCCCGGCCGCCAGCGACGAGCCGTTGACGTTGAGCTTGTCCCGGTCGATCGAGCCGAGCGGGCCGTCCAGGCCGAGGCGCTCCTTGCAGAACTCCGGCGACTCCCAGGCGGCAAGGGTGGCCAGCACCTGCGAGGCGAACGCCTCGTGGATCTCGTAGTAGTCGAAGTCCTGCAGGCTCAGCCCGGCCCGGGCCAGCATCCGGGGCACCGCGTACGCGGGCGCCATCAGCAGGCCCTCGTCGCCGTGCACGAAGTCGACGGCGGCGGTCTCGGACCAGGAGAACCAGGCCAGCACCGGCAGGTTGTGCGCCTTGGCCCACTCCTCGGAGGCGAGCAGCACCGTCGACGCGCCGTCGGTGAGCGGCGAGGAGTTACCGGCGGTCATGGTGGCCCGCTCGGCGTCCGCGCCGGAGGCGCCGAAGACCGGCTTGAGCGAGCCGAGCTTCTCCAGGCTGGTGTCCGGCCGCAGGTTCTGGTCCCGGGTCAGCCCGAGGTAGGGGGTCATCAGGTCGTCGAAGAACCCCTTGTCGTACGCGGCGGCGAGCCGCTGGTGCGAGCGCAGTGCCAGTTCGTCCTGCGCGGTCCGGTCCACGTTCCAGCGCAGCGCGGTCCGGGCCGCGTGCTCACCCATCGAGAGCCCGGTACGCGGCTCGGCGTTGCGCGGGATGTCCGGCTTGAACGGCTGGTGCGGGCGCAGCTTCGCCGCGATCTTGAGCCGTTCGCCGAGCGTACGGGCGGAGTTGAGCTGGAGCAGCGTGCGCCGCATGTCCTCGTTGACGGCGAGCGGCGCGTCCGAGGTGGTGTCGGCGCCACCGGCGATGCCGACCTCGATCTGCCCGAGGGCGATCTTGTTGGCGACCAGGATGGCGGCCTCCAGTCCGGTGCCGCAGGCCTGCTGGATGTCGTACGCGGGGGTGTGCGGGTCGAGCCGGGAGCCGAGCACGACCTCACGGGTGAGGTTGAAGTCGCGTGAGTGCTTGAGCACCGCACCGGCCACGAACTCGCCGATCCGCTCGCCGGCCAGCCCGAACCGGGCGACCAGCCCGTCGAGCGCCGCACCGAGCATGTCCGCGTTCGACGCGTGCGCGTAGCGCGAGTTGGACCGGGCGAAGGGGATGCGGTTGCCCCCGATGACCGCGACCCGCCGGACACTCTGCACGATCGGCCTCCCTCGAAACTGTTGCCCAAACCCTACTCGCCAGTAGGCTACGCCTATGACCGACAGGTACGCGAGCTTCGTCCAGACAGGGGCCGGTCGCGCGCTGGTCAAGCGCCTCGGGCTGCCCGACCCGCCCCGACTGCGCCGGCACACGCCGGGCGACCCCCTCGTTCCCGGGCCGGTCCTGCTCGGCTCCTCGGCCGGCGGCCGGATCGCCGAGCCGGCCGGGAAGATCCTGACCGCCGCCGGGGTCGAGCTGGCCGATCCGGTCGCCGCCCACGACGCCGACCGCCGCTTCGCGGCCCTGGTGTACGACGCCAGCGGCATCACCGACTCCGCCGGACTGCGTCAGCTCTACGACTTCTTCCACCCGCAGGCCCGCTCGCTGCTGCCCAGCGGCCGGGTGATCGTGCTGGGCACCCCGCCGGCCGAGTGCGGCTCTCCCCGGGAGGGTACCGCCCAGCGCGCGCTGGAGGGCCTGACCCGCAGCATCGGCAAGGAGTTCGGCCGGGGCGTGACCGCCCAGCTCGTCTACGTGACACGCGAGGGTGACGCCGGCACGCCGGTGAGTCTGGAGTCCACGCTCCGGTTCCTGCTCTCCGGCCGTTCCGCGTACGTCTCGGGCCAGGTCGTGCGCGTCGGCGCCGGCACCGCCGTCGCACCGGCCGACTGGGACCGGCCGCTTTCCGGCCAGGTGGTGCTGGTGACCGGCGCGGCCCGGGGCATCGGCGCGGCGCTCGCGAAGGTGCTGGCACGCGACGGCGCCCAGGTGGTGGCGCTGGACATCCCGGCGGCCGGGGACGAGCTGGCCGCCGTCGCCAACGACATCGGCGGCAGCGCGGTGCAGCTCGACCTGACCGCGCCGGACGCGCCGACACGGCTGGCGGAGCATCTGGCGTCCCGCCACGGCCGGGTCGACGCGGTGGTGCACAACGCGGGCATCACCCGGGACAAGACGCTGGGCCGGATGGACGCCGACCGGTGGGACTCGGTGATCGACGTGAACCTGTCCAGCCAGGAGCGCATCAACGACGTGCTGCTGGAACGCGACCTGATCCCGGCCGGTGGCCGGATCGTGTCGGTCTCGTCGATCGCCGGGATCGCCGGCAACCGGGGGCAGACCAACTATGCGACGAGCAAGGCCGGCGTGATCGGCCTCGTCGACTCGCTCTCCCCGGTGCTTCGCGAGCGCGGGATCAGCCTGAACGCGGTGGCGCCGGGCTTCATCGAGACCCGGCTGACCGCGCGTATCCCGCTGGCCATCCGCGAGGTGGGACGGCGGATGAACAGCATGGCCCAGGGCGGCCTGCCGGTGGACGTGGCCGAGACGATCGGCTGGCTCTCCTGGCCGGCGTCCGGCGCGGTGAGCGGCAACGTGGTCCGGGTCTGCGGCCAGAGCCTGCTGGGGGCGTGATGGCGAAGGACCAGAACGACGACCTGAGCCTGCACGATCTGATCGAGGGCCCCACCCGCGACCTGACCGCAGCCCGTGCCGCCGCCCTCGCCCGCACCCAGGCCCGATCCACCTCCGACGATCATGAAGCTGACGGCACTTCTGAAGATCCACGAGGCAGCCAACCTCATGATCGACGGAGTGAGGGGGCGAGTGAGGGGGCGGGGCCGGGCGCGCGGCGGCGGGTCGCGTTGGAGCGGCTGCCCGCCAGTGGGGCGCTGTACCGGCGGGCGTTGCTGGGAGTGGTGCCGGGGGTCGGGGGGCGGCGTGGCGGGGACGTGCCGGGGGTCGAACTCGCCGTCTCCGGGGTCGCCGTGGATCCGGGGCACCTGGCTGGCTACGACCGGGTGTGCGGGTTCCGGCTGACCGACCGGCTGCCGGCCACGTACCTGCACGTGCTCGGGTTCCCGCTGTCGCTGCGGCTGATGACGAGCCCGGGCTTCCCGATCCCGCTCACCGGCGTGGTGCACGTGGCCAACCGGATCACCGTGCACCGCCCGGTAGAGGCCGGCGAGACGGTCGACTTCCACACGTACGCGGAGAACCTGCGCCCGCACGAGCGGGGCCGCCAACTCGACGTGGTGCTCATCGGGTCGATCGGTGGCGAGGAGGTCTGGCGCGGCGTGTCCACGTACCTCGGGAAGGAGCGCGCCGCGGGCGGCGGTCCGCGGCGCGACCGGGGTGACCGCCCGGCTCCGCCGGCCGCCTCGGCGCGGTGGCGGGTGACGCCCCGGGTGGGTACGGACTACGCCCGCGTCTCCGGCGACCACAACCCGATCCACACGTCGAAGCTGGGCGCGCGGCTGTTCGGCTTCCCGCGCCCGATCGCGCACGGTATGTGGAGCAAGGCCCGCTGCCTGGCCGCGCTGGAGCCGCGGCTGTCCGAGACGTACACGGTGGACGTGTCGTTCAAGCTGCCGGTGCCGCTGCCGTCGACCGTGGCGTTCAGCGCCTCGGCGACCGGCGCTGGCTGGGACTTCGCGCTGCACGGCGCCCGGGACGGGAAACCGCATCTGGTCGGTTCCGTGCGCTGAGCGAAAGAGGGGACTTGCCGTCCCCTCTTTTCGCGGCTAAGTTGTTCTCAGATTGAGTTGTTCTCAACCTGAGAGAGTAGGTGGCCGTGAGCGAGCAGGACTTCCTGGCCGGGTACGACCCCCGGGACTACCCGGCGGTCGCGGTCACCGTCGACGTGGTCGCGCTGACCATCCGCGAGGGCGCGCTGCACCTGCTGCTGATCCGCCGCGGCGCACCGCCCTACGCGGGGCACTGGGCGCTGCCCGGCGGCTTCGTCCACCCGGACGAGGACCTGGCCGCGGGCGCCCGCCGGGAACTGGCCGAGGAGACCGGCCTCGGCGGCGAGCGCCTGCGCCGGGTGCACCTGGAACAGCTCGGCAGCTACGGCGCCCCCGACCGCGACCCCCGCATGCGGGTCGTCTCGGTCGCCCACCTGGCGTTCGCCCCCGACCTGCCCGACCCGGTCGCCGACACCGACGCCGACGAGGCGACCTGGCTGCCGGTGACCGCGCTGAACAGCCGGCAGCTCGCCTTCGACCACGGCCGGATCATCGACGACGGGCTTGAGCGCGCCCGCTCCAAGCTGGAGTACACGCCGCTGGCCACCCGGTTCCTCGCCCCCGAGTTCACAGTCACCGAGCTGCGGGAGGTCTACGAGACGGTGTGGGGCCACCCGCTGCACGCCGGCAACTTCCACCGCAAGGTGCTCTCGGTGCCCGGCTTCGTGGAGGGCACCGGCGCCAGCACCGAACGCGGCGGCGCGCGCGGCGGCCCCCGGGCCAAGCTCTACCGCGCCGGAGACGCCCGGCTGCTGCACCCGGCGCTGCTGCGCCCCGCCCGGGAGGAGACGGTGCGGTGAGGACCGAGGAGGCGATCCGGCTGGTCACGGCCGACCCGCTGGTACGCGCCGCCGCGGCCGACGCGCTCGTCACCGTCACCACCCGGTGGCGCACGCCCGCCCCCGCGTACACCGGCGACGTCGCCACCCTGCACGAACGCAAGGAAGGGCCCCTTGTTAACGCCTCCGGTAGAGGAGGGGCCCCTTCTTATCACCTGGCGAAGGTGACCCGGCACCCCGGCGACAACGACCTGATGGCCCGCGAGGCGCGCGCGTTGCGCCGGATCGCCGAGCACGGCGACGCCCGGCACCTCGCGTACGTGCCCAAGCTTGTCGACTCCTACCCGGCGCGCGACCCGTCGACGGGCGTGCAACGACAGGTGAACGAGCTGGTGACCGTACCCGGGCTGCACAGCCTGGACGACGTGCGCCGCGCGTACCCGGACGGGCTGGACCCGCGCGACGCGGCCTGGATGTGGCGGCGGCTGCTCGTGGCGCTCGGCCTGGCCCACCGGGCCGGCGTGGTGCACGGCGCGGTGCTGCCCCGGCACGTGCTGATCGAGCCGGACGCGCACGGCGTGGTGCTCGTCGACTGGTGCTTCTCCGCCGACCCGGGCGGGCTCGTGCCGGCGCTGGTGCCCGGTCACGAGGACTGGTATCCGCCGGAGGTCGCCGAGAAGCGGCAGTGCGGGCCCGGCACCGACATCGCGATGGCCGCCCGCTGCATGACCTGGCTGATGGGCGACCACGCACCGCGCGAGTTGCGCGCCTTTGCCGACGGCTGCCAGGGCACCGCGCTCGCCACCCGGCCGGACGACGCCTGGCGGCTGCTGCGCGAACTGGACGAGGTGCTGCACCGGCTGTACGGGCCGCGCACCTTCCGACCCTTCACCCTCAACCCGTAGGGAGGCTGCCATGGGCAGTGGAATCTGGTCCACCGACGTGTACGACGCCGCCGACCGGTACCGACGCCGCACCGGCAGGAGCGCGTTCTCGTACAGCGACAGCGGCGCCCGGAAGGTGCACCCGGCGCTCGACCCGCGCGACGCGCTGCGGGAGAGCCGCGACTCCGCCGAGCACCCGCAGTCGACCCCGATCGCCGTGCTGTTCGACGTCACCGGCTCGATGGGCCACGTGCCAAGGGTGCTGCAGAGCAAGCTGCCGCAGCTGCTCGGCCTGCTGCTGCGCCAGGGGTACGCGAAGGACCCGCAGGTCATGTTCGGCGCGATCGGCGACGCCACCTGCGACCGGGTGCCGTTGCAGGTCGGCCAGTTCGAGTCCGACAACCGGATGGACGACGACCTCGGCCGGATCGTGCTGGAGGGCGGCGGTGGCGGCCAGATGACGGAGTCGTACGAGCTGGCGCTGTACTTCATGGCCCGGCACACGGCCACCGACAGCTGGGACAAGCGCGGCCGGCGCGGCTACCTGTTCATCATCGGCGACGAGCTGGCGTACCCGGCGGTGAAGACCGCCGAGGTGGCCCGGCTGATCGGCGACGATCTGCGCGAGGACATCCCGGTCCGGCAGGTGGTGGACGAGGTGACCGCGCGCTGGGACACCTACTACCTGCTGCCCGCCGGCAGCCACTACGCGGGCAACCGCAAGGTGCTGGACTTCTGGCGCGGCCTGCTCGGGCAGAACGCGGTCGAGCTGGACGACCTGGACGCGGTCTGCGAGACGATCGCGCTCACCGTCGGGCTCGGCGAGCAGGCCATCGACCTGGACGCCGGGCTGCGCGACCTGGACCGGGCCGGCTCCACCGCCACCCGTACGGTCTCGAAGGCCCTGGCGCGGCTCGACTCGGGCCGCCGCACGGTGGCGACGCTGCCGTCCAGCCCGGCGCTGCCGTCCAGCCCGGCCGACGGCGGGGTCACCCGGCTGTGAACCACGTGACGGTGGTCGACCTCGGCTACGGCGACGCCGGCAAGGGCACCGTGGTGGACCTGCTCTGCGCCACCCGGCAGGTGCACACGGTGGTCCGGTTCAACGGGGGCGCGCAGGCGGCGCACAACATCGTCCTGCGCGACGGGAGGCACCACACGTTCGCGCAGTTCGGCGCCGGGACGTTCCGTCCCGGGGTGCGCACGCACCTGGCGCGGCACGTGGTGGTGGACCCGCTGGCCCTGGCCGCCGAGGCCGACCACCTCGCGTCGGTCGGCGTGCCCGACGCGCTCGACCGTCTGACAGTGGACGGGGAGGCGCTGCTCGCCACCCCGTACCACCGGGCCGCGAACCGGGCCCGGGAGATCGCCCGGGGAGCCGACCGGCACGGCTCCTGCGGGCTCGGGGTGGGCGAGGCGGTCGCGTACGGCCTCGCCCACCCCGACGAGGCGCCCCGGGTGGCCGACTGCCACCGCCCGGCGGTGCTGCGCCGGCGGCTGACCGCGCTGCGCGACCGGCTCACCGCCGAACTGGGCCCGCTGGACGCGCCGCCGGTGGACGACTGCCTGCCCGCGTACGCGGCCTTCGCACGGCGGGTGGCGATCGTCGACCGGACCTGGCTGGCATCCGCGTTGCGCGCGGGCACCTGCGTGTTCGAGGGCGCGCAGGGGGTGCTGCTGGACGAGTGGCACGGCTTCCACCCGTACACCACGTGGAGCACCACGACGTTCGCCAACGCCGAGACGCTGCTCGCCGAGGCGGGGATGGCCGGCACCGCGCAGCGGCTCGGCGTCCTGCGGACCACCACCACCAGGCACGGTCCCGGGCCGCTGGTCACCGAGGACGCGGCGCTGCCGTTCACCGACCGGCACAACGGGACGAACCCCTGGCAGGGCCGGTTCCGGTTCGGGCACTTCGACGCGGTCGCCCACCGGTACGCGCTGGAGGTGGCCGGTGGCGTGGACGGGCTGGCGCTCACCCACGTCGACCTGGCCGGTCCGGAGCTGCGGATCTGCCGCCGGTACGAGGACATGGGCCGGCTGGTTCCCGGCCCGGCCGGTGACCTGGACCGGCAGGCGGCGCTCACGCAGCGGCTGCTGCGGACCCGGCCGGTGCTGGGCGAGGCGCCCGCCGACTGGCCGGCTGCGGTTTCGGAGGCGCTGGGCGCACCGGTTGTGCTCACCTCGCACGGGCCCACGGCGCGGGAGAAGGAAGGGCCCCTTGTTAACGCCTTTTGCAGAGGAAGGGCCCCTGCTTAACACCGCACCCCCGAGCATGGGTGCATGGGGGACATGATCGACCTGCTGCACCACACGGTGACGTCGCCGTGGGTGTACCTGGTGATCATCGCGGTCACCGCGGTCGACGCGTTCTTCCCGGCCGTACCGGGCGAGACTGTGGTGATCACCGCGGGGGTCTTCGCGGCCGGCGGCGAGCCGAGCCTGGCGCTGGTGATCGTGACCGCCGCGCTCGGCGCGCTCGTCGGCGACCACATCTCGTACGCGATCGGGCGCGGCGGCGGCGCGCACCGGCTGGCCCGCTTCCCGGCGGACAGCAGGCGGCGGGCCGGCTCGGAGTGGGCCCGCCGGGCGGTCGACAGGCGCGGCGGGATGATCCTGACCACCGCCCGGTACGTCCCCGGCGGCCGGACCGCGGTCACGCTGACCATGGGCGCGGTCCGCTACCCGGCGCGCACGTTCCTGCTGTACGACGGCCTGGCGTGTGTCACCTGGGGGACCTACTGCGGGCTGCTCGGCTACTTCGGCGGCCTGGCGTTCGAGCACAACCCGCTGTCCGGGCTGCTCGCCGGCGTCGCCATCTCGCTGGCCGTCACCGGCCTGTTCGAGGCCGTCCGCTGGGGCCGGCGCAGAGCACGGGCCCGGGCCGCCCGCCGCCGACCACCATGCCCGTGAGCATGGCCGGGAGCGTCCCGAGCAGGTACGCGGCGAGTTGCCGGCGGTGCCGGCCCGCCAGGGCGTGACCACGACGGCCGCCCAGGCGGCCAGGACCAGCCAGCACACGGCGGCCACGGCGGGCAGCACCCAGCGGCGCGGCGAGAGCACCGAGGCGCCGTGGCCAGCGCGAGCAGGAGGATCACCGCGGTCGGCAGCGGCGAGCGGACACCGAGCCCGCCGGTGGCCGAGGCCCAGGTGGCGGCGGCCACCGTCCCGGCCAGCAGCACCGGCAGGTACGGTTCGACACGCCGGACGGCGCCCGCCCAGGCGGTCACCCGGCGAAGCCCGCGACGGCACCGGGCTCGGGGAGGGTTGGGTGCCGACCTCGAGACGCGGGGCCGCCGCACCCCGCAGGTGTTAGGAAGGGGCCCTTCCTCTACCGCAGGCGTTAAGAAGGGGCCCTTCCTTACGCCGTGGGCGGGTGCCAGGTGACGCCGCGCAGCAACTGGTCGGCGCCGAGCCAGGCCACGTTCATCATCCGGGTCGCGGTCTTGCCGGCGTCGGCCTCGGGGTGGTCGGCCAGCCAGTCGGCGAGCGACTCGCTGGCGCCGACCAGCCCGTACGCGACCACCTCCAGGTCGGTGGCCCCGATCTCGCGACCGGAGGCGCGCAGCGCGTGGTCGAGCATCCCGGCGACCACCTCGACCAGCCGGCCGCGCATGGCGGCCAGTTCGGCGGCGAACGGCTGGGAGCCACGGGCCTGCCGGTAGAGCACCGCCCAGCCGTCCCGGTGCGCGCCGACGAAGCCGAAGAACGCGCGCAGCCCGCGCCAGAGCCGCTCGTCGGCGGGCAGGTCGGGGGCGGCGGCGCCGGCGATCGCCTCCATCATCCGGGTGCTCTCCCGGTGCAGGCAGGCGATGAAGAGTTCCTCCTTGGTGCCGAGGTAGGCGTACACCATGGGCTTGGAGATGCCGGCGTCGTCGGCGATCTCGTCCATGCTGGCGGCGTGGAAGCCCTGGCGGGAGAACACCTTCACCGCCGCGTCGAGCATCTGCTGCTCGCGTACGGCCCGGGGGAGGCGCTTGAAGGTCGGCGTGCTGGACACCCTTGCGAGCATACCTACCCGTGCGTAAGGTTACGCCAGAGTAACCAAAGTCGGCCCGCCCGAGAGGTGCAATCCCCCATGACTGACTTCGACCCGGCCAACTTCGCGAACGTCGGCCCGAAGGAGTTCGCGCAGCTGGTCAAGTCCACGCCGGACGCCAAGATCGCCGAGATCATGTCCGGCGAGGCGCGCGGCAAGATCCTCAGCGAGGTCTTCAACCGGATGCCCACGCTGTTCCGCGCCGACCGCGCCGGTGCCACCAACGCGGTCATCCACTGGAACATCACCGGCCGCCCGGACGGTGGCACCGACACCTACGAGATCGTCATCGAGAACGGCACCTGCACCGTCTCGGAGACCGCCACCCGCGACCCGAAGCTGAGCCTCACCATGGGCCCGGTCGAGTTCCTGAAGATCGTCTCCGGTGGCGCCAACCCGGTGATGATGTTCATGACCGGCAAGCTGAAGGCCAAGGGCGACCTGGGCCTGGCCGCCAACATCGCCAACCTGTTCGACATCCCCAAGGCCTGACGTGGCCGAGTTCTCGCTCGACCTGAACGAGGAACAGCGGGACCTTCGCGACTGGGTGCACGGCTTCGCCGCCGAGGTCGTGCGCCCGGCCGCGGCCGAGTGGGACGCCCGGGAGGAAACTCCGTGGCAGATCATCCAGGAGGCCGCGAAGCTCGGCCTGTACGGGTTCGAGTTCCTCGCCACCTGCTGGGCCGACCCCACCGGCCTCTCCCTGCCGATCGCCAGCGAGGAACTCTTCTGGGGTGACGCCGGCATCGGCCTGAGCATCTTCGGCACCTCCCTCGCGGTCGCCGCGATCTACGGCGCCGGCACCCCCGACCAGCTCGTCGAATGGGTGCCGCAATGCTTCGGCGACGTGGCCTCCCCGGCCGTCGCCGCGTTCTGCACGAGCGAGCCGGAGGCCGGATCCGACGTCGGCTCGATGCGGACCCGCGCCGTCTACGACGAGGCCACCGACGAGTGGGTGCTCAACGGGCAGAAGGCGTACGCCACGAACGGCGGGATCGCCGGGGTGCACGTGGTCACCGCCTCGATCGAGCCGGAGCTGGGCTCGCGCGGCCAGGCCGCGTTCGTCGTACCGCCTGGCACTCCCGGTCTGACCGCCACCCGCAAGCTGCGCAAGCTCGGGCTGCGCGCCTCGCACACCGCCGACGTCTTCCTCGACGACGTCCGGGTGCCCGGCCGCTGCCTGCTCGGCGGCAAGGACGCGCTCGACGAGCGGCTGGCCCGCGCCCGGTCCGGGCAGCGCGCCTCCGGCCAGGCGGCGATGCGGACGTTCGAGCTGTCCCGCCCGACGGTCGGTGCGCAGGCGCTCGGCGTGGCCCGCGCCGCCTACGAGTACGCCCTTGACTACGCCAAGGAGCGGGTCCAGTTCGGACGCCCGATCATCTCCAACCAGGCGGTCGCGTTCGCGCTCGCCGACATGAAGACGGAGATCGACGCGGCCCGGCTGCTGGTCTGGCGCGCCTCCTGGATGGGCCGCAACAACCGGCCGTTCACCGCCGGCGAAGGGTCGATGTCCAAGCTCAAGGCCGGTGAGGTGGCCGTCTCGGTGACCGACAAGGCGGTCCAGCTCCTCGGCGGCGCCGGCTTCCTGCGCGACCACCCGGTCGAGCGGTGGTACCGCGACGCCAAGATCTACACCATCTTCGAGGGCACCTCCGAGATCCAGCGGCTGGTCATCTCCCGGGCCGTCTCCGGAATGCAGATCCGCTGACCGCCGGCGGGCCGCGGCCCGGCCGCCGACGACGCCCCGTGCCGTCGCGAGCCGGGTCGCCGCCGCCCCGGGGCCGACCCGAGCCGCGATCGGGCACAAGATCACGCCGAAGCGGACGGCCGACCCGTCCGGAACCTGGTCGACGAACACGAACAGCCTGGTCGACGAACCACGAACGCGAAGGAGTTGCGCCGTGGACCTGCCGTTCATCGCCGCCACGCTGACCCGACGTGGACTGCTCACCCCGGGCGGACCGATCCGCGTGGCCTCGCAGCTCAACACGCTGCGCCGGTGGGGCTGGAGCCTCGCCGGGGAACTGCGCCAGGCCGCCGCCCGCGACCCCGGACGCGTCGCCGTGGCCGACGAGCACGGTGCCACCATGACGTACCAGGAACTGCTCGACCGCTCCGAGCGGCTGGCCCGGTCGCTGCGGTCCCACCTGGGCGTGCAGAGCGGCGACCGGGTCGGTGTGCTCTGCCGCAACCACCACGGCCTGATCGAGGCGATAGTGGCGGCCATACTGCTCGGCGCGGACGCCGTCCTGGTCAACACCGGGCTGTCCACCGCCCAGCTGGTGACTGTGGCCGAGGAGCAGCGCCTGCGCGTCCTGGTGCACGACGGCGAGTTCACCGAGCGTGTCCTCGGCCTCCCGCCCGAGCTGCCCCGGGTCGACGAACGGCGGCAGGAGGAGCTGATCGCCGCAGCGGTCCCCGGCGAGAAACTCCAGCCGCCGGAGCGCGACGGGCGCACCATAGTGCTCACCTCCGGCACCACCGGCGCGCCCAAGGGCGCTCGCCGGCCCACCCCGCACGGCTTCGGCCCGCTGGTGTCCATCATCGACCGCATCCCGCTGCACGCGAAGGACACCGTGATGATCGCCGCGCCGATCTTCCACACCTGGGGGTACGCCGCGCTCCAGGTGTCGTTCGCGCTGCGCGCCACGGTCGTGCTGCACCGCCGCTTCGACCCGGCCGCCACGCTCGCCGCGCTCGCCGACAAGCGGTGCGACGCGATGTTCGCCGTACCGGTGATGCTGCAACGACTGATGGAGGTGGCGCCGCCGGAGCCGAGGCCACCGCTCAAGGTGGTGGCGGTCAGCGGCTCCGCGCTGCCCGGCAACCTGGCCACCGCGTTCATGGACCGGTACGGCGACGTGCTCTACAACCTCTACGGCTCGACCGAGGTCTCCTGGGCCTCCATCGCCGGCCCGGCCGAACTGCGCGCCGCTCCCACCACGGCGGGTCGCCCCCCGCACGGCACCCGGTTGGCCATCCTGGACGGCACCGGCCGGCCGGTCCGCGACGGCGAGGTCGGGCGCATCTTCGTGGGCAACGAGATGCTGTTCGAGGGCTACACATCGGGCACCGGCCGGGAGAGCCGCGACGGCCTGCTGGACACCGGCGACCTGGGCCGGCTGAACGCCGACGGACTGCTCTTCGTCGACGGCCGCGCCGACGACATGATCGTCTCGGGCGGCGAGAACGTCTTCCCGTCCGAGGTGGAGGATCTGATCGCCCGGTTGCCGCAGGTCCGCGAGGTCGCCGTGATCGGCGTACCCGACCCCGACTACGGCCAGCGGCTGGCCGCGTTCCTGGCGCTGCGCACCGGCGAGACGCTCGACCCGGAGGCGGTCCGCGAATACGTCCGGCGCTACCTGGCCCGCTTCTCCGTGCCCCGCGACGTGGTGTTCGTGAAGTACCTGCCGCGCAACGCCACCGGCAAGGTCCTCGGCCGGGAGTTGCGCCGCTACTTCGACTGATCCACATCGGTCACCCGGCTGCCGCCGTCCGGTGCTACGGTCTCCCCGACCGAACGGGGAGACGGGGAGCACCACAATGGACGGGCTTCGGCGGCGTACCGCACTCGGCCTCCTCGTCGGTGGCGCGTCCGCCGCCGCCCTCGGCCCGTTCGACCCGGTCCTCGGCGGCCGGCCCGACGACTCACCCACCCGGTGGCCGGTCCCGCCCGTCGAGCGGGAGAACCGCGCCGCCGGCCAGCCGTGGTGGCCCGAGCAGGGCGGCCGGGCCGCCGACGACCGGCGGCGCCAGATCCAGGGGTACGCCTCGACGACGAGCGTCGCGCCCGGCGAGGAAATCGACTTCCACGTCGCGGTCAACCCGGGCGGCCGGTTCCGGATCAGCGTGCACCGCATCGGCTGGTACGACGGCGCGGGCGCCCGCACGATGCTGACCAGCCCCGAGTTGCGCGGCGTGCCGCAGCCGGTGCCGGCGGCCGACCCGGACACCGGCGTGCTCGACTGCCGGTGGCCGGTGTCGTGGCGCCTGTCCGTCCCGCACGGCTGGGCCTCCGGCCTCTACCAGGCGGTCTTCACCTCGGCCGGCGGCTGGCGGGCCTGCACGCCGTTCGTGGTACGCGACGACCGGCGCCCGGCCGCGCTCTGCGTGGTACTGCCGGTGACCACCTGGCAGGCGTACAACCAGTGGCCGCACGACCGTCGGGTCGGCAAGAGCCTCTACAACGGCTACCGGGCCGACGGCCGGCGCGACCCGGCACTGCGCGCACGAGCGGTGTCCTTCGACCGCCCGTACTCCGGTGCGGGCCTGCCCACCCACTTCGACCGCGACGAGGCCGCGATCCGGTGGCTGGAACGCAACCTCTACGACGTCAGCTACGCCACCAGCCTCGACCTGCACTCCGGGCGAGAAGACCCGGCCCGGTACCGGGGTCTGGTGTTCTGCGGGCACGACGAGTACTGGTCGGCCGAGATGCGCCGCGCCACCGAGGTCGGCCTGGACGGGGGCACCAGCCTCGCGTTCCTCGGCGCGAACAGCGTCTACTGGCATACCCGCGTACGCGCCGCCGCCGACGGCCGCCCCGAACGGGTCGTCGAGTGCGCCAAGACGCTCCCCGACCCGGGTGCCGGCACCGGCGACCCGACGGTGACCTGGCGCGACCTCGACCGGCCCGAACAGGCACTGCTCGGCGTGCAGTACAACGGCATCGTGCTGACCCCGCAGCCGCTCGTGGTACGCGCCGCCGACCACTGGGTGTGGGCCGGCACCGGCGTCGCCGACGGCGACCGCATCCCGGGCGTGGTCGCGGGCGAGGCGGACGGGCTGCACGCCGCCCTCCCCCGGCCCGCCGGGACCACGCTCAGCTCCTCGCCGTACCCGGCACGGCAGGGCGGGCGGCGGCTGCAGAGCAGCCACGTCCACGAGACGGCACGCGGCGCCGTGGTGTTCGCCAGCGGCACACTCGGCTGGACCCTGGCACTGGACCGGCAGGGGCACCGTGACCCGCGCATCGAGCGGGCCACGGCGAACGTGCTCAACCGGATGGCCGGCCCGTTCAGCCCGGGATCGTGATCCGGCCGTCCACCGCCGCCGCCGCGATGTCGGTGCGGTGGTGGGCACCGGCCAGCTCGACGTCGCGTACCAGCTCGTAGGCAGCGTCGCGCGCGGCGGCCAGGTCCGGCCCGGTCGCCGTACCGCAGAGGACCCGGCCGCCCGCGGACCGCAACGTGCCGTCGGCGTCCCGGCGGGTGCCGGCGTGGATGATCCCGGCGCGGTCCGCGCCGATGATCACATCACCGGTACGCGGGCCCGCCGGGTAGCCGTCGACCGCCACCACTACCGTCACCGCCGCGCCGTCGCGCCACCGCAGCGGCGGGTGCCCGCCGAGCGTGCCGGTGGCGGCGGCGTGCAGCAGCCCACCCAGCGGCGTCTCCAGCAGGGCGAGCACCACCTGCGTCTCCGGGTCGCCGAAGCGCGCGTTGAACTCGATCACGCGCGGACCGGACGGGGTGATCGCCAGGCCCACGTAGAGCAGGCCGGCGAACGTGGTGCCCCGGCGGCGCAGCTCCGCCAGCGTCGGGTGCACCACGTCGCGCATCACGTCGTCGACCAGGTTCGGCGGGGTCCACGGCAGCGGCGCGTACGCGCCCATGCCGCCCGTGTTCGGCCCGGTGTCGCCGTCGCCGACCCGCTTGAAGTCCTGCGCCGGCAGCAGCGGCACCGCCGCCTCGCCGTCGGTGACCACGAAGAGGGAGACCTCGGGGCCGGACAGGTACTCCTCGATCACCACCCGGCCGCACTCCGCGGCGTGCCGCTCGGCGACCGCCCGGTCGTCGGTGACCACCACACCCTTGCCGGCGGCGAGCCCGTCGTCCTTCACCACGTACGGCGCGCCGAACTCGTCGAGCGCCCGCGCCACGGCCGCCGCGTCCTCGCAGGTGTACGCGCGCGCGGTCGGCACA
Source organism: Micromonospora marina (assembly GCF_900091565.1). GTDB lineage: Bacteria > Actinomycetota > Actinomycetes > Mycobacteriales > Micromonosporaceae > Micromonospora > Micromonospora marina. The sequence continues at coordinate 87,026 of NZ_FMCV01000002.1, forward strand.
CCGGCGGCCGTCATCACGTCCTTGGCGAACGTCTTCGACCCCTCCAGCCGGGCCGCCTCGGCGCTCGGGCCGAACACCGCGATGCCCTTGGCGCGTACCGCGTCGGCGACGCCCGCCACCAGCGGCGCCTCCGGCCCGATGACCACCAGGTCGGCCGCGACCTCGACGGCGAGGGCCGCCACGGCCGCCGGGTCGGTGGGTGTCACCTCCCGCAGCTGCGCCACCGCCGCGATCCCCGGATTCCCCGGAGCCGCGACGAGCGCCTCGACAGCCGGGTCACCGGCGAGTCCGAGCGCGAGAGCGTGCTCCCGCCCACCACCACCCACAAGAAGTACGCGCACGACCGGCATCCTACTGACCGCCTCACCCCACCCCGTCGATCAAGGAGTTTGCGTCTCAGATTGAGGGGTGATCGTCCGCAAACTCCTTGATCACCGGCGCTTCAGGGCGTGCTTGACCGTCTGGGGAATGTAGTCGGGGCGCATGGTGTCGGACCAGGTGAAGCGGAGGATCCGCCAGCCGGCGTTGACCAGGCGGTTCTGTCGGAAGCGGTCCGCGTAGACGGCCTCGGGCGTCAGGTGCGGGGCTCGGCCGTCCGCCTCCGCGATCAGACGCGCCCCGCGCCATGCCAGGTCCCCGATGCCGAGCAGGTAGCCGTCGTCGTCCCGTACCGGCAGTTGCAGGACCTCCGGCGGCACGCCGCCGTCGACGCACCGGAGTCGGGCGCGGGTCTCCAGGGGTGACTGTGCCCGGCCGTCTGCCTCGGCCAGGTATTCCCGAGCGGCGACCGCCCCGCGGCGACCGGCGAGGTGCGCAAGCACCAGGGACATGTCTTTCTCGGCCAGGATGCCCTGGTTGAGTGCGGAGTCGAGGACGCACACCGCCGGGTAGCGCCTCGCCCGCAGCAAAACGTCCGCAACGGTGCGCACCGGAGTCGTGACCGGTACGCCGTCGGCCCGGCACACGTCCGCGTCACCGAGCGTCAACTGATGCACCGTCAGGCTGGGCTCCGCCCGACGCTGCACGTGCGGCCGGTGCGGCGGCACCGAGACGTGGATCGCGGCCGTCGGTGGAAGGCCGGCGATGCCGTGCAGCTCGGCGGCGGTGTCGAGTACGGCGACCGCACCCGGCCCGATGCTCGCGATCGCGGCGCGGATCATGGCCCGCCGGAATGACACCGGCGCCGGCCCGGCCGGAGACGGCAGGTAGCAACCACGCGAGACGCGCGTCCATCGCCCGGACCGGACGAGGTACCGGATCTGCTCCCGGCCGACGCCCAGGCGCAACGCCTGCCCGGCCGTCACGAACCCGCCCTGTGTTGCGGCCAGCCGCGTCAGTTCGCCGAATTCACCCACACGCGCAGGCTCCCCCGCGCCACCCCACAGCCGACGCCCCTGTGGACAACCTTGTGGATAACCAAAGCCGCCCCCGCACCGCCTCCCAGCAACCACCCCCCGACCACCCCGCCCCCACCCCCCGCCCCACCCCCGACCACCCCGTTGATCAAGGAGTTTGTGTCCAGTTCGGCGTCGGATCCGGACACAAACTCCTTGATCAACGGGGTGGTCGGGGGTGGGGCGGGGGGTGGGGGGTGGGGGGTGGGGGGTGGGGGGTGGGGGGTGGGGTGGGGTGGGGTGGGTTAGGGGAGGAGGGGGTGGCGGAGGACGTTTTCCTCTCGGCCTGGGCCTACGCCCACCACGCTCACGCGGGTGCCGGTCAGCTCCTCGATGCGGGTGATGTAGCGCCTCGCGTTCTCCGGCAGCTCGTCCTCGGTCCGCGCCTTGGTGATGTCCTCCCACCAGCCGTCGAGTTCCTCGTAGATCGGCGTGGCGTGGTGGAAGTCGGTCTGCGTCATCGGCATGTCGTCGAAACGCTCGCCGTTGATCTCGTACCCGACGCAGATCGGCACCTTGGCCAGGCCGGTCAGCACGTCGAGCTTGGTGACCACCAGGTCGGTGACGCCGTTGAGGCGGCACGCGTACCGGGCCACCACCGCGTCGAACCAGCCGCAGCGGCGCTCCCGGCCGGTCGTGGTGCCGTACTCGTGGCCGATCTTGCGCAGGTGCTGCCCGTTGTCGTCGAACAGCTCGGTCGGGAACGGGCCGGAACCCACCCGCGTCGTGTACGCCTTGCTCACCGCGATGACCTTGGTGATCGCGGTCGGCGGGATGCCCGCGCCCACGCACGCCCCGCCGGCCGTCGGGTTCGACGAGGTCACGAACGGGTAGGTGCCGTGGTCCATGTCGAGCATGGTGGCCTGGGCGCCCTCCAGCAGCACGGTCTCGCCGCGGTCGAGCGCGTCCCAGAGCATCACCCGGGTCTCGGCGATGTACGGGCGCAGCCGCTCGGCGTACTGGAGGTACTCCTCGACGGTCTCCTCGACGTCGATCGCCTTGCGGTTGTAGGTCTTGAACAGCAGCTGGTTCTTCTCGCGGAGCGCCAGCTCCAGCTTCTTGCGCAGGATGCCCGGGTCGAGCAGGTCCTGCAGGCGGATGCCCATCCGGGCGACCTTGTCGCCGTACGCGGGACCGATGCCCCGGCCGGTGGTGCCGATGCGGGAGCTACCCAGGTAGCGCTCGACCACCCGGTCCAGCGCCCGGTGATGCGGCATGATCAGGTGCGCGTCACCGGAGATGCGCAGGCGGGACACGTCCACGCCGCGCTCGGCGAGCCCGTCGATCTCCTGGAGCAGCACCTTCGGGTCGACCACCACCCCGTTGCCGATCACGATCATCGCGCTCGGTGACAGCGCTCCGGACGGCATGAGGTGCAGCGCGTACTTCTGGCCGTCCGGCGTGATCACCGTGTGGCCCGCGTTGTTGCCGCCCGAGTAGCGCACGACGTAGTCGACCCGCTCACCCAGCAGGTCGGTAACCTTGCCCTTGCCCTCGTCGCCCCACTGGGCGCCGAGCAGCACGATCGCTGGCATCTTCTCGCCTCCAGAAGGCTCGGGTGCCAGGTGGCGACCGGTCAGCGAGCCCGGGGTGTCAGGCTAACAAGTAGTGACGGTGGGACCAGCAGGGGTTGGTCGGAAAGCAGGAGGCTCCTTCGTGTACGACGTGGTGCTGCTCACCCTCGGCTCGGAGCGGGACGCTCCCGGTGGTGGCTGCGGCAGCGGCGGCGCCTGCTGCGGCGGCGCGGACGACACCGCCGCCGACACCGGCGAGGAGCGCTGCGAGACGCCGCGCGTACCGGTGCTGGCCTGCACGGATGAGCTGACCGCCCGGGGCGCCCGGGTGACCACCGTGACCGCCCGGTCGGACGCCGAGATCGACGAGGTGCTGGCCCGCCTCGACGGCCCGCCGCGTGCCGACGGCCTCACCTGGCCGGATTCCGACGGCAAGACCCGGCTGATCGTCGCCGCGGCGAGTGACGGTCAGTTGCGCGCCGTCCTGCGCCGGCTGGTGCGCCGGTACGCTCCGCCGCCGAGTCGCCGACCCGCGGACCTGGCCGGCAACCGTACGGTGCCCGACCTGCCCCCGGTGGGCGTACTCCCGCTCGATCCGGCCCGGTCCGGGGCGGCGCGGGACCTGGCCGCGCAGCTCGGGCTGCCCCGGGATCCGGCGGGTGTGGCCGCCGCGGTGCTGGACGGCACCGCCCGGCGGCTGGACCTGCTGCGTAACGACGGCGGCTCGGTGACGCTCGACGGTGCGCTGCTCGGCGCCGCCGACGACGCCGGCCGCCCGCTGCACTGGCGGGCCCGGGTCGAGGTCGACGGCACGGTGCTCAGTGACGGTTCCGAACCGATCACCGCATGCGCGATCGGCAACGCGGGCGGGTACGCGCGCCTGGGCGAGGTGGACCTGCTGGGCGGCCCGGATCCGGCCGACGGCCGGGTGACGGTGGGCGTCGCCGTACCAGTGGTGACCCGCTCGGCGTTGGGCCGGAAGAAGGTCCGGCTGGAGGTACGGCGGGCGCGGGGACGCGCGGTGGCGGTGGTGCCCCGCGACGAGAAGGTGCCCTTCCTCGACGACGGCGTCGAGGGCGAGCTGAGCCGCAAGCGCTCCTGGTGGACCGAGCCGGGTGCATGGGCGGTCTGGACGGGCTGACCTCGGTCGATCCCCGCCCGGCTCGCGACGCTGGCCGGACCGCCTATCCTCGGCGGAAGGAATGGGGAGGATCCGTGGTGCACGAGAACGACGACCGGGCCCACGTACCGGGCCGACCACAGGTGCCGCAGCGCGACGTCGAGCCGCTCTGGCCGCCGGAGGAGACCGACGCGACGGCGGCCACGATCCCGCCGTGGGCGTCGGTGCCCTGGCCGCTCCCGCAGGCCGACGCTCCCACGCCGGCGGCGGACGTTCCGGCGTCCCAGGCGCCGGCGGTCGACCTGGATCTGCCGTTCACGCTCGACCAGGCGTCGTCCGGCCCGTCACCGGCGCGACCGGCGGCGTCCGGCTCACCCGTGGTGCCCGGAACACCCGTGCTGCCCGGCACACCGGCGATGGCCGGCTCGTCGGCCACGGCGCCCGTGAGCCCGCCCCCGTCCGCGTCGCACGCGGCTCCCGCCCCGACCACGCCCGCCACCGCCACCGGCACCGGCACCGGCACCACCGGACCGGATACTGCTGGCTCGGGTTCGGCCGGCTCGGGTGCCGTGAACGGCCGGGCCACCTCGCCGTGGGCCCAGCCGCCGCAGCGGGCCGGGTCGGACCCCGCCGACGCCACGGCTCCGCCGTCCGAGCCGGCGGGGGACGACGGCACCGCGTCCGGCCGCGCCACCGTGGCACCACCCCCGCCGCCTGACGCGCTCCCCACCGACGGCACCGCCGCAGGCCGCGCCACCGTGGCACCGCCCCCGCCGCCTGACGCGCTCCCCACCGACGGCATCCCCTCCGGCTGGGCCACTGTCGCCGGCACACCGGCCCAGCCCTCGCCGGTATCCGGCACGGGACCGGCCGGGCCGGGCGCGCCCGAGCAGATGCCCCGCCTCGGGCCGTTCCCGCCGTCGCCGGGCGTACCTACGCAGCAGTCCCCGTACGGCAACGGCCACCCGCCGCCCGGCTGGACGCCGCAACCCGGCCAGACCGGGTACCAACCGCAGCCCGGTCAGCCCGGCTGGTACCCGCCGCCCGGCTGGACGCCCCAGGCCGGGGCGCCGCAGCCCGGCGGCCCGCTGCCCCCGCAGGCACCGCTGTCCGGCCCGGTGGTGCCCCCGCCGCCGCAGCCCGGAGCGCCCCACCCGGAACAGGGCTGGATGCCGCAGCAGGCGGTACCCCCGACCGCCGAGGACTTCGCCCGCCGCCGCCAGGCCCGGCCGGTCGACCCGGTGGCCACCATGGGCGTACGCGCGGTGGTCAACAGGATCGGGCTGGTCCGGCTCGCGCCCGGGCGGCACGAGCAGGAGATGAAGCGCGACATCGAGATGGTCCGCCGCAACTTCGGCGGCCTGCGCCAGGTGACGGTGGTCAACCCGAAGGGCGGCGCCGGCAAGACGGTGGCGATCCTGCTGCTCGCCATGACGTTCGGCCAGAAGCGCGGTGGATACGTGCTGGCCTGGGACAACAACGAGACCCAGGGCACCCTCGGCATGCGGGCCCAGCAGGACTTCCACGCCCGTACGGTGCGGGACATGCTGCGCGACCTGACCCAGTTCCAGGGCCCGCACGGCCGGGTGGGTGACCTGTCGCAGTACGTCCGCTCGCAGGGCGAGGGCATGTTCGACGTGCTGGCCTCGGACGAGTCCGCGACCGGCGGCGAGATGCTCACCGCCGCCGCGTTCGCGGAGATCCGTGAAGTGGTCAGCCGCTTCTACAAGCTGATCTTCGTGGACACCGGGAACAACGTCCGGGCGCAGAACTGGCAGGCCGCGATGGACGCCACCGACCAGCTCGTGGTGACCATGTCGGCCCGTAACGACTCGGCCGAGACCGCCGCCCGGATGCTCGACCACCTGGAGCAGAGCGGTCGGCAGCGGCTGGTCCGGCAGGCGGTCACAGTGGTCTCGATGCCGCCGTCGCGCAAGGAGATCGACCTGCCCGCGATCCAGGCCCACTTCGCGGCGCGGACCCGGGCGGTGCTGCTGGCGCCGTACGAGCGGCTCATCGACACCGGCGAGCCGCTGCGGTACGGGCAGCTCTCCTCCGCCACCCGCGACGCCTGGCTGAAGATCGCCGCGTCGGTGGCGGAAGGGCTGTAGGACGGGCGCGACGGCCGGCACCCGGGTCGGGACCGGCCGTCGCGGCAGTGGTCAGTCGCTGGAGAGCGCGTCTCCGGCGGCCGGGTCGCAGTCGCGGAGGAACTGGGCGCACCGGGCCGCCTCGTCCGCCTCGCCGATCTCTCCCGCGGCGCGGGACAGCACGTAGAGGCAGCGGAGGAAGCCCCGGTTCGGCGTGTGCGCCCAGGGCACCGGGCCGTGGCCCTTCCAGCCGCTGCGGCGCAGCTGGTCGAGGCCCCGGTGGTAGCCGGTGCGGGCGTACGCGTACGCCGTGACGACCTGACCCGCGGTGAGCGCGCGGCCGGCCAGCGCGGCCCAGGCCGCACTGTAGGTCGGGAATCGGGCCGCGACCTCGGCGTACGCCTCGTCGGTGCCCTGCTCGGCCGCCGCCGCCAGCGCGGCGTCGGCCTCCTCGTGGACCGGGAGCAGGGTGGCCGGTGGCTCAGGCAACAGGTTCTGCATCGCCCCATTCAACCCGCTTCGCCCTCGGGTACGCGAGGGGCCTCGCCCGAACGGTTGGCTGAACGGCTGAGGGTTTCGTCACGCCTGCGGCGGGAGCACACGTACCCGCGGCCCATGCCGCCGCCGTGGTTCTTGCACTACAAATACAGATCCGGAGCCTCCCCAGGACCCGGTTACGCAGGAGCCCGGCGGCGTGCCCGCCGGGCTCCTGTCGTTCTCGCCCCCGGTTTCGGCACTTGCCGTGCGGGGGCAGGATGACCTGGTGCCGACCCCACCACCCGCGGACGTCATCGAGCCGCACGCCCCCCACGTCAACGAGATCGAGACCCGCACCGCGTTCGAGCAGCGGCTGGCCGGGGGAACCCTGGCCGGTCTGACCGTGCAGGGCCTGCGCCTCGACCTCGACCCGGTTCCCGACCTGCGCGACATCGACGTCACCGGCACCCTCTTCGTGGGCTGCCGCTTCGCCGGTCGTGAGGTGGGCGCGGACCTGGTCCGCCGGGGCGCCAACGTGGTCCCGCCGTTCTCCGGGCTGCCCTACCCGACCCAGCCGTCGCACCTCTACACCGCTGACGAACTGGCCGCCGGGTTCACCGAGGGCGGGTTCACCGAGATGTACGACACCCGGGTGTACGCGCACTTCCGAGCGCACGGCGGCGCGCTGCCGGACGTACGCGAGGCGCTCGGGCAGCGACTGCACGACCACGGCGTGGACAACGCCCTGGCCGACGCCACCCGGGCGTGGCTGGCCACGCACGGGCCGCAGTCGGTGGTGGGCGTGATGGGCGGGCACGCGGTGCCGCGCGGCAGCGTCGCGTACCGGATGGCCGCGGTGCTGGGCTGGGAGCTGGCACGGGCCGACCGCCTGGTGGTGACCGGCGGCGGTCCGGGCGTGATGGAGGCGGCGAACCTCGGCGCGTTCCTCGCGGCCTGGCCGGCCGAGGAGCTGTCCGCCGCGATCGACGTGCTCGCCGTCGCGCCGGACTTCACCGACCACGACCGGTACACGGCGGCGGCGCTGGCGGTGCGCAAGCGGTACGCGGACGGCCCGTCGCTGCCCTCGCCCCGCCCGTCGGCGCCCGGCACCGACTGGGCCCGGTCCGGCGGGCTGGCCATCCCGACCTGGCTGTACGGCCACGAGCCGGCGAACCTGTTCGCGGGCCGGATCGCGAAGTACTTCTCCAACGCCATCCGGGAGGACACGATCCTGCGGCTGGCCCGGGGCGGGATCGTGTTCGCGCCCGGCCGGGCCGGCACCGTGCAGGAGGTGTTCCAGGCGGCCACCAAGACGTTCTACGGCACCGACGGGGCGAGTGGGGCGTACGTCTTCCTGGACCGCACGTACTGGACCACCGAGCTGCCGGTGGAGTCGCTGCTGCGCCCGCTGTTCGCCGCGTCCCCGTTCGGCGACCTGTCGCACACGATCCACCTGACCGACGACGTCCACGAGGCCGTCACGCTGCTGGTGCGGTGAAGGAAGGGCCCCTTATTAACGCCTGCGGTAGAGGAAGGGCCCCTTGTTAACAGCGAGCTGTTAACAAGGGGCCCTTCCTTACACGCGGGGTGTCACTTCATGGTGGTGCCGGTGGAGCGCAGGTGCTCGCAGGCCTCGACCACGCGGGCGGCCATGCCGGCCTCGGCGGCCTTGCCCCAGACGCGCGGGTCGTACATCTTCTTGTTGCCGACCTCGCCGTCGACCTTCAGCACGCCGTCGTAGTTGCGGAACATGTGGTCCGCGACCGGGCGGGTGAAGGTGTACTGGGTGTCGGTGTCGATGTTCATCTTCACCACGCCGTAGTCGAGCGCCTCCCGGATCTCCGAGAGCAGCGAGCCGGAGCCGCCGTGGAAGACCAGGCTGAGCGGCTTGTCCTTGCCGTACTTGGCGCCGACCGCGTCCTGGATCTGCTTGAGCACCTCGGGACGGAGCTTGACGTTGCCCGGCTTGTAGACGCCGTGCACGTTGCCGAAGGTGAGCGCCGCCATGTAGCGGCCCTTCTCACCCAGGCCGAGCGCGTCGACCATGGCCAGGCCGTCGTCGACGGTGGTGTAGAGCTTGTCGTTGATGGCGTTCTCGACGCCGTCCTCCTCGCCGCCGACGACGCCGACCTCGATCTCCAGGACGATCTTGCCCTTGGCGGCCTCGGTCAGCAGCTGCTCGGCGATCTCCAGGTTCTCCGCCACCGGCACGGCCGAGCCGTCCCACATGTGCGACTGGAACAGCGGCTCCTGGCCGGCCTTGACGCGCTCCTGCGAGATGGTCATCAGCGGCCGGACGAACTTGTCCAGCTTGTCCTTCGGGCAGTGGTCGGTGTGCAGCGCGATGTTGACCGGGTACTTCTTGGCGACCTCGTGGGCGTACGCGGCGAACGCCACCGCGCCGGTCACCATGTCCTTCACGGACGGCCCGGACAGGTACTCCGCGCCACCGGTGGAGACCTGGATGATGCCGTCGCTCTCCGCGTCGGCGAAGCCCTTGAGCGCCGCGTTCAGCGTCTGCGAGGAGGTCACGTTGATCGCGGGGTACGCGTACCGGCCGGCCTTGGCCCGGTCCAGCATCTCCGCGTAAGCCTCGGGGGAAGCGATGGGCATGTCGAACGCTCCTTACTTACCGCTCTCGGCCGTGCAGGCCGCTGTCTTCCATGGAGGGCGGTCGTTCCGGCCCCGGATCTTCCCCGGAGCCGACCGTTCCGGCCGCTGACGTCCACGGGTGCGCCGGACCGCGCTGTCCACCGCGGGCAGTATCCCGCAGGAGCGCGAGCGGGGCACAACCGGCCCGGACGCCGCTCACCGATTCTCCAGCCGGTCCGGTACGACGACGCTGATCAGCCAGCTCACCACCGCGACCACGATGGCGCCCCAGAACGCGGCCCAGAAGCCGTCCACGTGGAACGGAAGCTTCAGCACCCCGGCGATCCAGTCGGTCAGCAGGAACAGCAGCGCGTTCACCACGAGCGCGAACAGGCCGAGCGTGAGCAGGTAGAACACGCAGCCGAACACCTTGATGAGCGGCTTGAGCACCGCGTTGACCACACCGAAGACCAGAGCCACCACGATCAGGGTGAGCACGGTGCTGCCGGTGTTGCGGCCGCTCACCTCCACCCCGGGCACGATCAGCGTCGCGATCCACAACGCGACCGCGGTGATCCCGAGTCGGATCAGGAAGCCCATGGCAACCATCCTGGCACCGGCCGTGCGCCCGGAGCGGGACAATCGCCGACTCCGCCGTTCCGCCCGCCACCCAGCGGCGGCCGGGAGCAGCCCGTACGGTGGTGGGGACGATGCCCGCACGGAGAACAGGGAGGGACGATGGGTCAGCCCGACGAGGACTTCGCCCCCAGTGACCACCTCGCCCCGGAGGAGCGGGATCTGGAGGCCGAGCCGGCCGACGCGGTCGAGCAGGCCACCACGGTGACCGACGACACCGACGGCGAGCCGCACCGCGGCATGGAGGTCGACGACTGGGACGCCATGGAGCAGGCCCGCGTCGTCACCGCCGACGAGGACGACTACCGCTGACCCGGCGCCCGGAAACCCCCGCGACAGGAACCAGGCGAGCACGAGATCATCGATGAGTGCTGCTGACCCTGACCACGACCCACCGCCCGGCGACCGACCTCGGACACCTCCTGGTGAAGCATCCGGACCGCGTGCAGAGCTTCGACCTGCCCGCCGGTGCCGCGCATGTGTTCTACCCGGAGGCGGACGAGGCGCGCTGCACGGCGGCGCTGCTGGTCGAGGTCGATCCGCTCAAGCTGGGCGGCGGCCGCAGGAACCGGGCGCCGGAGGGCTTCGCGCTCGGGCAGTACGTCAACGACCGCCCGTACGCCGCCTCCAGTCTGCTCTCGTCCGCGCTGGCGAAGGTGTTCCGCTCCGCCCTGCGCGGCGAGTCGCGCGACCGTCCCGAGCTGGCCGCTAGCGCGATCCCGCTGACCGTACGGGTGCCGGTGCTGCGCTGCCGGGGCGGTGCCGAGCTGGCGGTACGGATCTTCGCCCCGCTGGGCTGGGCCGTGACCGCCGACCCGGTCCCGCTCGACGAGACGTACCCGGAGTGGGGTGACAGCCGGTACGTCGATCTAACGCTCACCGGCACGCTGCGGCTCGCGGACGCCCTCAACCACCTGTACGTGCTGCTGCCGGTGCTCGACGACGCCAAGCACTACTGGGTGGCGCCGGACGAGGTGGACAAGCTGCTGCGCGCCGGTGCGGGCTGGCTGGCCGGTCACCCGGAGCGGGGTCTGATCACGCGCCGCTACCTGGCGCACCGCCGGGCGCTCGCGGGCGAGGCGATGGCCCGCCTGACCGAGCTGCGGCTGGCCGACGAGCCGCCCGCCGACGACAGCATCGAGCCGTCCACGGAGGCCGGGGCGGCGGAGGACGTCCGCCGGGCCTCGCTGGCGGTACGGCGGCGGGAGGCGGTGCTCGCCGCGCTGCGGGACAGCGGCGCGAGCCGGGTGCTGGACCTCGGTTGTGGTGGCGGCGCGCTGCTCACCGCGCTCGTCGCCGACCGGCGGTTCACCGAGGTGGTGGGCGTCGACGTGTCCGACCGGTCGCTCGGCATGGCGGCCCGGCGGCTGCGCCTGGACCGCCTTCCGGAGCGGCAGCGGGACCGGATCCGGCTGCGGCAGTCGGCGCTCACCTACCGGGACGACCGGCTCCGGGGGTACGACGCGGCGGTGCTGATGGAGGTCGTCGAGCACGTCGACCCGCCGCGCCTGCCGGCGCTGGAGGACGCGGTGTTCGGTCACGCCCGGCCGGGCACGGTGGTGGTGACGACGCCGAACGTGGAGTACAACGTGCGCTACGAGGGGCTCGGGCCGGGCCGGTTCCGGCACCCGGACCACCGGTTCGAGTGGACCCGGGCCGAGTTCGCCGCCTGGGTGGGCCGGGTGGCGGCGGCGCACGGCTACACGGCGGTGCTCGGCGGCGTCGGCGACGACGACCCGGAGGTGGGCACGCCGACCCAGATCGCGGTGCTGACGCGGGACGACCGCAACGAGCGGCCCGACCGCAACGACCGGGACGACCGCAACGAGAACACCGGCGACGACCGGAAGGAGGCGACGAACCGATGACCGTCCTGGACATCCCCGAGCTGGCTCTGGTGGCGCTCGTCGGCGTCTCCGGCTCCGGCAAGTCGACGTTCGCCCGGCGGCACTTCGCGCCCAGCCAGGTGCTCTCCTCGGACACGTTCCGCGGCCTGGTGGCCGACGACGAGAACGACCAGTCCGCGTCCGCCGACGCGTTCGACGCGCTGCACCACGTCGCCGCCATCCGGCTGCGGCGGGGACTGCTGACGGTGGTCGACGCGACGAACCTCCAGCCGCATGCCCGCGCCGGGCTGATCCGGGTGGCCCGCGAGCACGACGTGCTGCCGGTGGCGATCGTGCTGGACGTGCCGGAGGCGGTGGCCTGGGAGCGTACGGAGGCGCGCGCCGACCGGACGCACGGCCGTCAGGTGCTGGGCCGGATGCGCCGCGACCTGCGGCAGTCGTACGGGCGGCTGGCCCGCGAGGGTTTCCGCAAGGTGCACGTGCTGCGCGGGGTGGAGGAGATCGACGCCGCGGAGATCCGCTTCGAGAAGCTGTTCAACGACCGGCGGGAGCTGACCGGTCCGTTCGACGTGGTCGGGGACGTGCACGGCTGCCGTACCGAGCTGGAGACGCTGCTGTCCCGGCTCGGCTACGTGCTGCGGCACGACGACGCGGGCCGCCCGGTGGACGCGGCGCACCCGTCGGGGCGTACCGCGGTGTTCGTCGGTGACCTGGTGGACCGCGGCCCGGACTCGCCGGGCGTGCTCCGCCTGGTGATGGGCATGGTGGCGGCCGGCCACGCGATCTGCGTGCCGGGTAACCACGAGCAGAAGCTGCTGCGCAAGCTGCGCGGCCGGGACGTCCGGCTCACCCACGGCCTGGCCGAGACGATGGAGCAGCTCGCCGCCGAGCCGCCGGAGTTCGTCGCCGAGGTGGAGACGTTCATCGACGGCCTGGTCAGCCACTTCGTGCTCGACGGCGGCCGGCTCGTGGTGGCGCACGCCGGGTTGAAGGAGGCGTACCACGGACGGGCGTCCGGCCGGGTGCGGTCGTTCGCGCTCTACGGCGAGACCACCGGCGAGACCGACGAGTACGGCCTGCCGGTGCGCTACCCGTGGGCGCGGGACTACCGGGGTTCGGCGACGGTCGTGTACGGGCACACGCCGACGCCCGAGCCGGAGTGGGTGAACAACACCATCTGCCTGGACACCGGTTGCGTGTTCGGCGGGCGGCTCACCGCGCTGCGTTACCCGGAGAGGGAGCTGGTGGCCGTCCCGGCGGTGCAGGAGTGGTACGCCCCGGCCCGCCCGCTGGGCCCGGTCGCGCCGGCGCGGCCGGACACCGTGCTGGACCTGGCCGACGTGACCGGGCGGCGGCACCTCACCCACGCGTACGGGTCGCTGACGGTGCCGGCCGAGAACACCGCCGCCGCACTGGAGGTGATGAGCCGGTTCGCGGTCGACCCGGGCCGGTTGGTGTGGCTTCCGCCGACCATGGCGCCCTGCTCCACGTCGGCGGTGGACGGGTTCCTGGAGCATCCGGCCGAGGCGTTCGCCGACTACCGGGGGGCCGGTGTCGACCGGGTGGTCTGCGAGGAGAAGCACATGGGCTCGCGGGCGGTGGTGCTCGTGGAGCGGGAGCCGGGCCGCTTCGGCGGCGGGGTGGTGCACACCCGTACCGGGCGGCCGTTCTTCGATCCGCCGCTGCACGACGGGTTGCTGGCCCGGGTGCGCACCGCGGTCACCACCGCCGGCCTCTGGGCCGAGCTGGACACCGACTGGCTGCTGCTCGACACCGAGCTGCTGCCCTGGTCGGCGAAGGCGGGTGGGCTGATCCGCGAGCAGTACGCCGGGGTCGGCGCGGCCGGGCGGGCCGCGTTGCCGCCGGTGCTCGCCGCGCTGGACACCGCCGCCGGGCGCGGGCTGCCGGTGGCCGCGCTGCGCGACCGGATGGCGGGGCGGGCCGCGGAGGTCACCGCCTACTCGGCGGCCTACCGGGCGTACGTCCGGCCGACCGACGGGCTGCGCGGGGTGACCCTGGCGCCGTTCGCGGTGCTGGCCGGCGCCGGGGTGAGCTACGCCGACCGCGATCACGGCTGGCACCTGTCGCTGGCCGACCGGCTCTGCGCCGCCGATCCGGAGTTCTTCACCCAGACCCGGCGGCGGGTGGTGGACCTGGCCGACGAGTCGGCGGTGACGGACGCCACCGGGTGGTGGCTTGCGCTCACCGCCGCCGGTGGCGAGGGCATGGTGGTCAAGCCGTACGCGGGCCTGGCCGCCCGGTCGCCGAAGGGTTCGCTGCTCCAGCCGGGGATCAAGTGCCGGGGGCGGGAGTACCTGCGGATTATCTACGGTCCCGGGTACACCGATCCGGCGCAGCTCGCCGCGTTGCGCCGCCGGTCGCTGGGCCGCAAGCGCGGGATGGCGCTGCGGGAGCACGGGCTGGGCCTGGCCGCGCTGGACGCGCTGGCCGAGGACGCGCCGCTCTGGCGCCGCCACGAGCTGGTGTTCGCGATCCTCGCCTGCGAGTCCGAACCGGTCGACCCCCGCCTCTGACGACGACGTCCGGTCCGGCCGAAATGCCGGACCGGGCCGGGGTACCGTGTGTGGCCGTGAACACAGCAGAGAAGACCCGGATGTTCTCCGAGAGCGTGGCGCTGAACCCGCTCGATCCGAAGGACCTCATCCACACCTTCGGCATGGTCGGCGTCTGGGTGATCCTCTTCGCCGAGACCGGGCTGCTCGTCGGCTTCTTCTTCCCCGGCGACTCGCTGCTGTTCCTGGCCGGGGTGGCTGCCTCACCGGTGGCGGACGCCATCTTCGGCGACGGCACCCGTGTGTCCCTGATCGGGCTGATGATCGGCGGTCCGCTCTGCGCCATCGTCGGCGCCCAGTTCGGGCACTGGCTCGGCGCCCGGTACGGCCGGCGCATGTTCGACAAGCCCAACTCCCGGCTGTTCAAGCGGGAGTACGTGGAGAAGGCGGAGTACTACTTCCAGAAGTTCGGCCCGGCGAAGGCAGTGGTGCTGGCCCGGTTCATCCCGATCGTGCGGACGTTCCTCAACCCGGTCGCCGGGGTGCTCGGCATGCCGGCGCGCCGGTTCTTCCTGTGGAACGTGGTGGGCGCGGTCCTCTGGGTGGACGGCATCCTGCTGGTCGGCTATCTGCTGGCCCGCCAGATCTACGACGCCATCGGCGACAAGATCGACAGGTACATCCTGCCGGTGGTCGCGCTGATCATCGTGATCTCGGTGATGCCGATCTTCTTCGAGTTCCTGCGCGACCGGCGGGCACGTAAGCGCGGCGAGGCGGTCGCCGTCATCACCGCGGCGACGTTGGCCGGCACCGTGGAGGCGGCCCGGGAGGGCATCGAGGGGCATCGTCCCGGGCACGGCGACGGTGGTCAGCACCGGCACTGAGCACGTACGGACGCCGAAGGCCGGCCCTCGGACGAGGACCGGCCTTCGACAGCACTGCTCCAGCCGGGTCACACGGACGACGACAGCCGTCACCGTGCGCTGATGGCGCCACCCCTCGCACGCCACCGGTCACCCGGTCGGGACGACCCTCGGTCGGGTCGGCCCGAAGGTTTCAGCGAGCCTTCTTGGTGGCCCGCTTCCGCGGCGGGGTGAGCAGATCCGCGATCGTGGCGATCGCGGACGGCACCAGCCGGTAGTACGCCCAGACCCCGCGCTTCTCCCGCTCCAGCAAGCCGGCCTCGGTGAGGATTCGCAGGTGGTGGCTGACCGTCGGCTGCGAGAGGCCGAGCGGCGCGGTGAGGTCACACACGCACGCCTCCCCCTCGGGAGCCGACTGGATCAGGCTGAGCAGCCGCAGCCGGGCGGGGTCCGCGAGGGCCTTGAGGACCCCCGCAAGCCGCTCGGCGTCGGCGCGTTCGATCGGCTCGCCGGCAAGCGGCGAGATCTGAGGCATGGTCATTTCAGCCAACGCAGTTCCCACGTATTCCATCCTTCCACCAGCAGCATCGATCCGCCTGCATATCAGCAGATCCGAATCGGCAAACTTTTACGCCACAAGGCCGAGGTCAGCCAACGTATAGGCCGCCCGATAGGGCAATCCGGCGGCTCGCACCGCGTCGCCGGCACCTCGATCAACAATAACCGCCACACCCACCACCTCGGCCCCCGCCTCACGCAATGCCTCGACCGCCGTCAACACACTTCCACCTGTGGTGGAGGTGTCCTCGACCGCGAGCACCCGTCGCCCGGAGACGTCCGGCCCCTCGATCCGGCGCTGGAGACCGTGGGCTTTGCCCTCCTTGCGGACCACGAAGGCGTCGACCGCGCGGCCGGTGCCCGCCGAGGCGTGCAGCATGGCGGCGGCCACCGGATCGGCGCCCAGGGTCAGCCCACCGACCGCGTCGTACGCCCAGTCGGCGGTGAGGTCCCGCATGACCCGGCCGATCAACGGAGCCGCCTCGTGATGGAGCGTGACGCGGCGCAGATCCACGTACCAGTCCGCCTCGCGGCCCGACGAGAGCACCACCCGGCCGTGCACCACAGCGAGGTCAGTGATGAATTTGCGCAGGTCGTCGTGGTCGCCCATGGCTCAAGAGCGTACTTCGCGAGTCTGAGAGTCGTGTCTCGGGTGTGCCCCGGTCAACCCTGCGGGCGACCGACGGGTGGCGATGAGCGGCTACGCTGTGCGACTGTCCATCCCGGCCGGCCACCGGGCCGGCCCGCGTACGGGCCGCCGCCGGTCAGCCGCGCTGCCGCCCGACCGCACCCCGGGTGTCCCGCCGGAAGCCGCGCAGCAGGCGCTTCGGCGCGTGTCGCAGCCCGGCCACCGCCACCTTGTACTTCCAGTCCGGGACACTCACGAACTTACCTTTATGCAGGTCACGGAGCCCTTCGGCGACCACATCGTCGGCCCGCAGCCAGGCCCAGGCGGGCAGGCGCGACATGTCGATGCCCGCTCGTTCGTGATTACCGGTCCGGGTGTAGCCGGGGCAGAGCGCCATCACGCGTACACCGAGCGGCGCGACGGACTGGCCGATCGATTCACTGAAATTCGTCACCCACGCCTTGCTGGCCGAGTACGTGGATCCCGGCATGGGGACGCCGAAGCCCGCAACGGAAGAGACATTTATCACTGCCCCGTGGCCTCGGTCGATCATCGGGTCGAGGGCGGCGTGGGTCAGACGCAGCACCGCGAGCACGTTGAGCCGGACCAGCCGCGCCTCGTCCGCCACCGGCGAGCGGACGAACGACGTGTTCAGGCTGATGCCGGCGTTGTTGACGAGCAACTCGATCGGCGTACCGGCGATCAGCCGCTGTTCGACCGCCGCACAGCCGTCCTCGGTGGACAGGTCGGCGGCTATCGTCTCCGCGTCGCCGCCGTGCCGGCCGGTCAGCTCGGCAGCCAGCGCGTCGAGCCGGGCGGCGTCCCGGGCCACCAGGACGAGATCCCAGCCGTCGGCGGCGAGCCGGCGGGCGAACGCCTCGCCGATGCCCAGGCTGGCACCGGTGACCAGGGCGCGGCGCCGGGAGTGGTCGGTGTCACCGGTCATCGGCGGTCCTCCGGCGGCGGCGGGAACCCACCCGGCGGCGGCACGGGTGGGACGGACGGGGGCGGGTTCAGGCCGGGTGGCGGTCCCCAGGGCGTCGGCCCGGCGGCGGTCGCGCCGGACACGGTCGAGCCGTAGCCGGACAGCCGCAGCGGCGCGGATCGGCGGCGCAGGAACGCGCCGGACGACGGCAGCGTGAGCAGCACGGCGACCACCAGGTAGCCGAGGATCTGCGCCACCGACAGCGTCGCGTTCACCGGGATCCACCACGACGGGTAGGCGTCGCCGACGAGCCCCAGCAGGTCGGCGGTGATCCGGTCGTCCGCGCCGAGCCGCAGCGGGGCGGCCCGCTGGCCGACCAGCACCGCCAGCCCGCAGCAACCGCAGAGCAGGCCCGTCCCGGCGACCACCCAGGTCGCCGTGCGGGCACCGGACCGGCCGGCGAGCAGACCGAGCGCGAGCCCGACGAGCAGCAGCGCGGCGAGCACGCCGAGCACGGCGGCCAGCACTGTGGAGCCGCGCAGCAGACCGGCCACCTGGTCGATGTCGCCGCCGGTCGCGCCGGTCCGCTCGGCCGCCGCATCCCGGAACCGGTCCACCGTGCCGCCGCCGACGGCCAGGTTGACCACCGCGTACGCCACGGCGCCGACCGCCATCACCGACAGCATCGCCGCCGCGGCGAGGACCGTGGCCGGCCGGCGGGGTGCGGCCCGATCGGGGTACGACACGACTGATCCCTCCGGTAGGCGTCGGCTTGCAACCTACTCGGAGGGATCGTCGGCGTCGCTGCAATCCGGACGTCAACTTCCGGATGGCGGCTCCGGATCGCGGCGCTCACCCGGCTGATCGCCGGGCGCGGACGGCGGCTGACCACCCGGCGCGGACGGCGGAGTGCCGGGCGTCGGCGGATACGACGGGTACGCCGGATATCCCGGCTGGCCCGGGTGCGACGGGTACGCCGGGTAGGCGCCACCGGGCACCGGCGGCTCCCAGCCGGCCTTGGGCTTGCGGAAGAACTCGTTCGACTTCGGCAGCGCCAGCAGGATCAGCGCGGCCAGCAGGGCGAGCAGCGCGACCAGACCCAGCAGCAGGCTGACCGGGGTGTACCAGGACGGCAGCGCGTCCTCCATCCGGCGCTGGATCTCATCGGAGCTGGGCACGTCACCGGTGGTGCCGCCGCCCGTCATGCCGCCGGCGAGACCACTCACCAGCCCACCGCCGGTGCAGCAGAACAGGATGCCGCCCAGCACCCAGGTGGTGATCCGGGCGCCGTTCTTGCCCCGGTTGTTCAGCAGCGCGAGAACGACGAGCCCGGCCGCGATCAACAGCGACACGACCGCCATGACGAGGCTGAACGCGTACGCGATGTCGGCGGCCCCCTCGGCCGAGGTGCCCGCGTACGCCTCGGTGAGAACGTCGCGGATCGTGCCGACGACTGTCAGCGCCACGATCAGGTTCAGCACCTGGATCACGGCGACGAGGATGAGCAGCCAACTGGAGAGCGTCACCGTGCCGGGACGCGTGCGGGGCGGGGTGCCCGAAGCATCGACCATGATTCTCCCTTCCTGGATCAGATGCTCACCGTAGCGATCTTCCACCAGCTCAGCACGCCGGAACGGCTCACCTCCCGGCGGCGCGCCGCAACCGGCGGTGCTCGGCGGTCACCACGCCGAGCAGCACGAGATCGAGCGCGACGGCGGAGACCGCGCCGAACTGGTTCACCGTGAAGGTGAAGACCTGCTAGTAGCCGCGCCACTCCTCGCGGGCGTAGTCCAGCACCCTCGGCCGCAGCAGCGTGGAGGCCGGCACGTCCAGCCGGGCCCGGTCGGCGGGGAACGTGCCGGCGGCGGCCAGCACCTGCGGGGTGAGGAAACGCAGCGGCGGCGGATCGGCCGGCAGCGCCAGCTCCGGCGCGACGTCACCGGGCGCGGCGAGCACGAACCCCCAGTCGCCGAAGCTCGGCACGTCGACGTGGTACGGCACGGTGGCGAAGCCCGCCTCGCGGACCGACCGCTCGATCGACCAGTACGACCGGGGCGCGAAGTAGGGCGACCCGGACTGCACGACGAGCCGCCCGCCGGGGGCCAGCACCGGCCGGACCAGCGTGTAGAACTCGATCGTGTAGAGCTTCGCGGTGGCCGTCTCGTCCGGGTCCGGCAGATCGGCGACCACCACGTCGAAGCGGTCCGCGGCCGTACGCAGCCAGGCGAACGCGTCCAGGTTGAGCACCCGTACCCGGGGGTCGGTGAGCGACTCCCGGTTCAGCTCGCGCAGCTGCGGCTCACGGCGGGCCAGCTCGACCACGGCCGGGTCGAGGTCGACGAGCGTCACCGAGCGCACGTCCGGGTACTTGAGGATCTCCCGCGCGGCCAGCCCGTCCCCCGCGCCGAGCACCAGCACGTCGCCGTGTGCCCCGCGCATCGCCGGGTGCACGAGCGCCTCGTGGTAGCGGTACTCGTCGATCGAGCTGAACTGGAGGTCGCCGTTGAGGAACAGCCGCAGATCGGCGGCGGAGTGGCCGGGCTCGCGCACCGAACGGGTCAGCACGATCTCCTGGTAGCGGCTGCGCTCGGCGTGCACCACCGGGTCGCGGTAGAGCTGCTGACGCGTGGTCACCTCGAAGTCGTGGGCGGTCACCCACGCGTACCCGAGGAGCAGGCCGACCACGACGGTGGCCGCGCCCAGCGCGGCCACCGCCCGGCGGCTCAGGTCGGCGCGGAACACGGTGAAGACGAGGACGACACCTGCGACCGCGTTCACCGCGCCCACCACGAGCGCGCCCTTGAGCTGGCCGAAGACCGGGATCAGCAGGAACGGGAAGGCCAGCCCGCCGAGCAACGCGCCCACGTAGTCGGCGGCGAACAGGTCGGCCACCGCGCTGCCCGCGGACTGCTCCCGGATGCGTTGCAGCATCACCATGAGCAGCGGAATCTCCGCGCCGATCAGCAGGCCGAGCACGAACGCGGTGCCGACGAGCGCCGGGCCGTACAGGTCGAGCCAGGCGAACGCGGCGTAGAGGCCGAGCACGGACAGGCCGCCGAGCAGAGCCAGCGTCAGCTCGATCACCGCGAACGAGACCACCGCCCGGGACTGCAACGGCTTCGCCACCAGCGCGCCGACGCCCATCGCGAAGACCATCACGCCGAGCACGATCGACGCCTGACCGACCGTGTCGCCGATCAGGTAGCTGCCGAGCGCGACCAGCGCCAGCTCGTACACCAGGCCGCAGGCCGCACAGACGAAGACCGCGAGCAGGACCGCCGCGCGGGCCAGGCGCCACCGCGGCCGTGCGGCCACGTCGACGGTCACCGTCTGCTCCGGGTACGTCCGGCGGCTCCCGCCCCGGCGCGCTGCGCGGGCACCCGTCCCCGGTGCCTGCGGCGCTGGCGCACGCCCACGGCGAGGAACAGCGCGGCGAGCAGGAACAGGCCGACCGAGCTGAGGACGTAGACCCAGCGGTCCCGCCAGAAGTCGTTGCCGGCGTCCGGCAGCGGGGCGGCCTCGGCCGACGGCCCGGCGGTGGGCGTCGCGGCCGGCTCGGCGAGCCCGCGCTCGGCGGCGAGCAGCGGCAGGATCGTGGCGGCCCGGGTGACGGCCCAGCCCGGGTCGTCGACGAACGCCTCCTCGTCCAGCCCGAAGCGGCCCAGGCGGGTCTCGATCGCGGCGAGGTCGGTGAACTCGATGTCGTCCGAGCCCTTGATCCGGATCGTGGCGGAGTCCTCCGACTCGCTGCTGGACGGGGTGTACCTGACCGTCGCGGACACCGCGATCCAGCGCGTGCAGCCGGGCGCGTCGATGACGCTGGTGCCGTCGCCGAGGTTGGAGCCCACGCTCACCTCGTCGTACACGTCGAGCAGTTCCCAGCCGTAGCAGATGCCCTGGCTGTCGGCGGCGGTCCGGAGGATCGGCACGGTGCCGGACCGCTCGTCGGCCACCGGGGCGGGGACGGAGGTGTCCGAGTCTCCGCTGTTCACCCCGATGACGACGGCGACGACCAGGATCCCGGCGGTCAGCGTCCAGGCCCACACCTGCTGGCGCTTCTTCTGCTGGGCGGTGGCCTTTCCCGCCATCAGATGATCGCGGCCGCGATGATCGCACCGGTGGCGAGATGCACGGTGGCGGAGACCCACACCGCCGGGTGCGGCTCCGGGTCGACGAGCAGCTCGCCGAGCTTGCCCGGAGTGGCCACGTCGAGCAGCACGAAGGCCGCCGCCATGATCACCAGACCGGTGATGCCGTACGCGCCCGCCCCGATCAGCCCCAGTGTGAAGTCGTCGGCGCTGGCCACGATCGCGGCGACCACGATCGTGCCGACCCCGAGCAGGTTGGACGAGAGCAGCAGCGCCGCGTTGCGGTTGCGCTCGGTCCAGATCAGCTCGTGGAGTTTGCCCGGGGTGGCCACATCGACAAGGACGTAGCCGATCGCCATCAGGACGACGCCGACCGCGCCGTACGCGAGGGTGACCAGCAGGTCGGTGACGAGATTCTGCACAGGTGACTCCAGAGTGAGGGGACGGGAGGGGCTACTTTCCGGAACCGGGGCCGCCGCCCCGGACCGTGCTGCCTCGGCCCCAGCCCCAGCTGTTGCCGACGACGCTGTGGTACCGGGGGTAGGCGGTGGTCATCTTCTCCAGCAGGATCACCGAGCCGACGGCGAGCGGGAGGATCACCACCGAGTCGTCGTCGTAGCGCAGGTACACGCCGCTGCCGTCGACGTACTGGTCGGCCGGCTTCCAGGCGTCGGTGATCTGCTTGGACACCTCACTCGGCGCCTTGTTCGAGGTGTACGCGACCGCGTTCGAGCCGATGTCCCGCGTGGAGGCGCGGGAGAAGGTGTCCTCCACGTAGCCCCGGGGCGAGAAGTTGCCGTAGAAGATCGTGAAGGCGGCGATGAGAGCGCCGATGAGAGCGACCGCCACGCCCACCACGAACCACCGTCGGTACGTCACAGCTCCTCCACCACGGTCTCGGTCAGGACCAGCTCGTTCGTCTGCGGGTAGGCGTGCCAGGTGCGCCAGGCGAGCGCGCCGTCCGGTGGACCGGGCCGGACGGAGAGCGCGGTGACCGCGTCCTCGTCGCCGGGGAAGACCCCGATCAGCGCGTACGGGTCGTCTGCCAGTTCGGCGCGCAGCGCCGCGACCCGGGTGCGCAGGCCGTCGCCGTCGGGCCGGAGCACAGTCGCGAGGAACCGGTAGCCGGCTCTCTCGTCGTGCAGCGTGCCCGGCAGGTGCGGCGGGCGGCCGGGCAGGCAGGCGACCGTCTCGGTGAGCCTGCCGAGCACCACCTGGTGGGAGGCGCCGAGCAGGCGCAGCCGCAGGCGCGGCAGTCCGGGCAGGTCGATGTCGCGTACGGCCAGTGCCGGCAGCTCCGGGCCGCCCAGGGCCAGGCTCAGGTCGGCGGCGCTGGTGTCGACGTAGGGCGCGTGCAGGGAGACGAGCACCTCAGCGCACCGTCTCCGGGCCGCCCTGCGGGTAGATCATCACCTCGGCGCGGCGTAGCTCCTCGCCGACGTTGACCTCCCAGCCGGCCTCCCCGTACGCCTCGAACGACAGCCGTGCGCCGCCGGGCGCCTGGTAGTCGTGGTAGCGCATGGTGCCGTTCGGGTCGAGGCCGGTGCCCTCGGTGGCGGTGTAGCGGGCCTGGCCCGACTCGTCCCAGTTGTAGCGGCGGCCGGCCATCTCCAGCGTCGGGGCGCCCGGCGTCACGGTGGCCCCCGGCTCGCTGGTCCAGAGCACCATCTCCAGGTCCGGGTCGGTCTCGACGGAGAGCCAGCGCTTCACCCCGCCCGCGTCGTCGAGCAGGTGCTCCGCCCAGCTCCATCCGCCCTCGACCAGGTGCACCGAGCCGCGCACGGTGTACGGCACCGTGCGGATCTCGACGATGTCACCGGGCTTGAGCGCGCGCGGGTCGCCGCGCAGCGAGTCGGTGTCCCGGTCCCGGAACGGGTCACCCGGTGCCGCCTTCGTCTTGGAACTGGACGCCGTCCGCGACTTCCGCACCGCGATGACGGCGATCACCACACCCGCCACCCCGACCAGACAGCCCAGCGTGGTCACCACGTACGCCAACGAACCGTTCACGACCGCCTCCCCCAACGTGCTCGGCGGGAACGGTAACAACCGCACGCACCCCTGATGAAGACCTGTTCGCTGAGTGTGCGCTCAGCTACTTTGGGCACTGGCGAGCCGGTCGGCGGCGTATTCGCCCAGCGTGGTGCGCCCCATCAGGCAACCGGAGAATGTGGTGAACTCGCCGTCGTCGCCGCGCAGCCGGGCCCAGGCGTCCCGCCCGGCCGCCGGGTCGACGGCCTCCAGCAACGT
The DNA here is from genome assembly GCF_900091565.1 of Micromonospora marina. Taxonomy (GTDB): domain Bacteria; phylum Actinomycetota; class Actinomycetes; order Mycobacteriales; family Micromonosporaceae; genus Micromonospora; species Micromonospora marina. Next base: position 110,521 of record NZ_FMCV01000002.1, read on the forward strand.
CGCCGCGTACGCCCGGCCGGCCGGTGAACCCCTGCGGAGCAACCTGTCGATCCGCTTGCGGGCCGCCTCCGGGTGCTCCCGCAACCCCTGTTCCAACGTCCGGTACGCCTCGGTCGCGGGCAGGATCTGCCCCGCCAGCCCCACCCCGCCGAAGGCGAGGGTGTCCGCGCCGTCGAGTTTCCGCGCCGCCTCGTCGAGTTCCCGTTCCCAGCTCCCGCTCATGCCCCACTATGTGCCCACCCCACCACCCCCGCACTCCCCGTAAGGAAGGGCCCCCTATTAACGCCTCCGGTAGAGGAAGGGCCCCTTGTTAACAACCCGCGAGGCGCACGCACCGGCGGCACGCGGCCAGCGGTGGGGACGGCGAAGGCCCGACCAGGACGGCCGGGCCTTCACACGGGTGGCGGGTCAGGCGGCGGTGACCGCCAGGGACTCCTTGGAGTCGGACAGGTCGACGCGGACCGTGTCGCCGTCGCGGATCACCCCGGCCAGCAGCGCCTTGGCGAGCTGGTCGCCGATCGCCGACTGCACCAGCCGGCGCAGCGGGCGGGCACCGTAGATCGGGTCGTACCCGTGCTCGGCGATCCAGGTGCGTGCGGCGTCGCTGACGTCCAGTGCCAACCGGCGGTCCGCAAGACGGGTTCGCATCCGGTCGAGCTGGATGTCCACGATCGACCGCAGGTCCTCGCCCTGGAGCGCGGCGAACACCACGATGTCGTCGAGTCGGTTGAGGAACTCCGGCTTGAAGTGCGACCGGACCACCGCGAGCACACCCTCCCGGCGCTCGTTCTCGGTGAGCGTCAGGTCGCTGATCACCGACGAACCCAGGTTCGAGGTGAGGATCAGGATCGCGTTGCGGAAGTCGACGGTACGGCCCTGCCCGTCGGTGAGCCGACCGTCGTCGAGCACCTGGAGCAGCACGTCGAAGACGTCCGGGTGGGCCTTCTCGATCTCGTCGAAGAGGACCACCGAGAACGGCCGGCGCCGCACCTTCTCGGTCAGCTGCCCGCCCTCGTCGTAGCCGACGTAGCCCGGAGGGGCACCGACGAGCCGGGACACCGTGTACCGGTCGTGGAACTCCGACATGTCGAGCTGGATGAGGGCGTCCTCGCTGCCGAACAGGAACTCGGCGAGCGCCTTGGCCAGCTCGGTCTTGCCGACGCCGGTCGGGCCGAGGAACAGGAAGCTGCCGGTCGGGCGGTCCGGATCGGCGATGCCGGCGCGGGCGCGCCGGACCGCGTCGGAGACCGAGGTGACCGCCTCGGACTGGCCGACCACCCGGGAACCCAGCGTCTCCTCCATCCGGAGCAGCTTGGCGGTCTCGCCTTCGAGCAGCCGCCCGGCGGGAATGCCGGTCCAGGAGGCGACCACGGCGGCGATGTCGTCCGCGCCGACCTCCTCCTTGAGCATCGCGCCGTCGGCCTGGAGCCGGGCCAGTTCCTCCTCGGCCTGCTTCAGCTCGGTCCGCAGCGCGGGGATCCGGCCGTACCGCAGCTCGGCGGCTCGTTCCAGCTCGCCGTCGCGCTCGGCCCGCTCGGCCTCGCCGCCGAGGCGCTCCAGCTCCTCCTTGGCGGTGGAGAGCTTGGTGATGTGGCTCTTCTCGGTCTGCCAGCGTTCGGAGAGCGCGGTGAGCTGCTCACGCTTGTCGGCCAGCTCCTTGCGCAGCCGTTCCAGACGCTCGGCGGACGCGGCGTCCGGCTCCTTGGCGAGCGCCATCTCCTCGATCTCCAGCCGGCGTACCGCCCGCTCGATCTCGTCCACCTCGACCGGCCGCGAGTCGATCTCCATGCGCAGCCGGGACGCGGACTCGTCGACCAGGTCGATGGCCTTGTCCGGCAGGAACCGGTCGGTGATGTACCGGTCGGAGAGCGCCGCGGCGGCCACCAGTGCGGCGTCGGTGATCCGTACGCCGTGGTGCACCTCGTAGCGCTCCTTGAGGCCGCGCAGGATGCCGATGGTGTCCTCGATCGTCGGCTCGCCGACCAGCACCGGCTGGAAGCGGCGCTCCAGGGCTGGGTCCTTCTCGATGTGCTCGCGGTACTCGTCGAGCGTGGTCGCGCCGACCATTCGCAGCTCGCCGCGCGCCAGCATCGGCTTGAGCATGTTGCCGGCGTCCATCGAGCCCTCGCCCTTGCCCGCGCCGACCACCGTGTGCAGCTCGTCGAGGAACGTGATGACCTGGCCGTCGGAGTTCTTGATCTCCTCCAGCACGGACTTCAGCCGCTCCTCGAACTGGCCGCGGTAGGACGCGCCGGCCACCATCGCGCCGAGGTCGAGCGAGACCAGCTTCTTGTCCCGCAGCGACTCCGGCACGTCGCCGGCCACGATCCGCTGGGCCAGGCCCTCCACGATCGCGGTCTTGCCGACGCCCGGCTCGCCGATCAGCACCGGGTTGTTCTTCGTACGCCGGGACAGCACCTGGATCACCCGGCGGATCTCCGAGTCCCGGCCGATCACCGGGTCGATCTTGCCGTCGCGGGCGCTGGCGGTGAGGTCGACGCCGTACTTGGTGAGGGCCTGGTAGGTCTGCTCCGGGTCGGCCGTGGTGACCCGGCGGTCCCCGCCCCGGACGGTCGGGAACGCGGCGACCAGGTTCTCCTCGGTGGCGCCGGAGTTCTTCAGCGCGACCGAGACCGCGCCGCCGACCCGGGCCAGCCCGGCCAGCAGGTGCTCGGTCGAGGTGTACTCGTCGCCCAGCGGCCGCGCGATCTGCTCGGCGGCGCCGATGGCGTTGACGAATTCGCGGGCCAGCGTCGGCTCGGCGATGCTCGACCCACGGGCGGCGGGCAGGGCGTCGACCGAGCGCTGGGCGACGCGGCGCAGCTCGGCGGGGTCGGCCCCGACGGCGCGAAGCAGGCCCGCGGCGGTCGAGCCCTCGGTGTCCAGCAGTGACAGCAGCAGGTGCCAGGGCTCCACGGTGGCGTGACCGCGCTGGTTCGCCAGCGCGACGGCACCGGTGATGGCTTCGCGGCTCTTGGTGGTGAGACGTTCCGTGTTCATGGGCTCCCCCGGATCGGCGTGTCCACTGGACATGACACAACCAGGGTTGAGCCTATTCCGCTCAACTCCACCCCTGTGACCTGAGTCACAGGGGCCCATTCGTACCAAGATCTCAGCGCCGTGGAAGGCGCGCGAGGCAAGGGGTCTCGTGGTCGGCGCGCAGCACGCAACGCCGACCGCCGTCCAGCTTGCGGTCGCAGAACACCCAATGGCGTACGGCCTGGTCGTCCTCGGCCGAGACGGTGATCCCGCCCAGCTCCACCACCGCGAGGAACGCCAACGACCGCCCGGCCGTGCGACCGAGCATCTTCGCCCGGGCCAGGTCGGCCGCCCGCACCGGCAGATGGATCACGTACCGCACGGTCACGACCGACCGGCCAGGTCGCGCATCGACGGCGCCTGACGCGACTGCCACTCGCGCAACGCGTGCTTGATCCGGGCCGTCTCGTCCCGGCTTCGAGCGATTTCGGCGTACGCGGCGGCGAGGTCCCCGGCGACGCGATCGAGGAACGCGGCGACCTCGGCCGGGTCCAACCCTCGACGGCGCGTCGCGAAACGGCGGCCCCGCACCTGCCAGGGCCGGAGCGGGAGGTACGAGGTGGCGCGGTAGGCGCCGCCCGGCGCGGAGTTGGGCGGTTCCGCGTTCCGCTGCTTCGGACGCATTCGCAGGAGATTGCGCACGACACTGTCCCTTCTTCCGAGCCAAAGGAGACGGGTGAGGCGACACGACTGGCCGCGCATACGACCAGTCGCGCCGTCCACGGCTGCCAACCGGGAGGCCGGTTGCCTACCAGGCGATCCGCCGAAGGCATCCGCACGGAGAACATACAATGCAAAGCATTGTATGACAAGGAGTGAGCATGCTTAGCACGCCAAGTGTTGGCTGACCGGTCTGACTCGTGGGAAGATCTTGGGGCCTACCAGGAGTTGCCGCCATGCCCCGAGTTTCGGACCGTCAGAGAATCGCGCAGGACATCAGAGACAAGATCGCATCGGGCGAGTACGGCCCTGGCGACAAACTCCCCTCCCTGCGTGAGCTGATCGCGCTCTACCAGGTGTCCGCGGAGCCGGTCCGCTCGGCGTTGTTGATCCTCCAAGCCGAAGGTCTGGTCGAGGGACATCAGGGCAAGGGCACCTATGTCACCACTCGCGACGACGCCCCCTGATCTCGCACCATCGCGCGATCGATCCGCCCCGAACGCGGCGGGTGCGTGCCCGGAGTAGCCTCACCGGCGTGCGAGTACGTGTCGAACAGACCGCCCTGCCCGGGATCGGCGTACGTCATGATCTGATGACGGAGTCCGGCCGCCGGCTCGGCGTGGTCTCCCACCGCAACGGCCGTCGCGACCTGGTTCTCTACGACCCGGACGATCCCGACTCCTGCCAGGCCGACATCCCCCTGACCGACGACGAGGCGGAGGCGCTCGCCGACATCCTCGGCGCGTCGCTGATGCTCAGCCAGCTTTCCGGCCTGCGTGAGCAGGCCGCCGGGCTGCTGACCGAGCAGATCGCCATCCCGGCCGGCACGAAGTACGTGAACAGGCGGCTGGGCGACACCGGGGCACGCACCCGCACCGGGGCCTCCATCGTGGCCGTGCTGCGGCGGGGCGAGGTGAATGTCTCACCCGGTCCCAGCTTCCGCTTCGCCGCCGGTGACGTGGTGGTCGTGGTCGGCACCCGCCAGGGACTCGACGGGGTGAGCGCCATCCTGGCCGAGACCGATCCGGACGGCTGAGGCGCATGCACGAAACCACGACTCTGCTCGTCGAGGTCGGAGCACTGCTGCTCCTGCTGGGGCTGCTCGGCCGACTCAGCCGGCGGTTCGGCATCTCACCCATCCCGCTCTACCTGCTCGCCGGCCTCGCCTTCGGGCACGGCGGCCTGCTGCCGCTCAACGCCAGCGAGGAGTTCTTCGCCGTCGGTGCCGAGATCGGCGTGATCCTGCTGCTGGTCATGCTCGGCCTCGAATACAGCGCGAACGAGTTGGTGGGCAACCTCCGTTCGGCCGCGCCGGCCGGCCTGATCGATGCCGTGTTCAACGCGCTGCCCGGCTTCGCCTTCGCGCTGCTGCTGGGTTGGGGCTGGGTGGCGGCCGTGGTGCTCGCGGGTGTCACCTGGGTGTCGTCGTCCGGTGTGATCGCCAAGGTGCTCAACGATCTGGGCCGGGTCGGTAACCGGGAGACCCCGGTGATCCTCTCCGTCCTGGTGATCGAGGACCTGGCGATGGCCCTCTACCTGCCGCTGGTCACCGCACTGCTCGCCGGCGCCGGCCTGCTCAAGGGCGGGATCTCGCTGGCCGCCGCGGTGCTCACCGTGGTCGTCGTGCTGGCGGTGGCGATCCGGTACGGGCACCTGATCTCGACGGCGCTCTCCGCCAAGGACCCGGAGGCGCTCCTGCTCGGGGTGCTCGGCCTGACCCTGCTGATCGCCGGAATCGCGGCCAAGCTCCAGGTCTCCGCCGCGGTCGGCGCGTTCCTGGTCGGCATCGCGCTGTCCGGGCCGGTGGCGCACCACGCCACCGAACTGCTCTCCCCGCTGCGGGATCTCTTCGCCGCGGTCTTCTTCGTGTTCTTCGGGCTGGTGACCAATCCGATGGACATGCCGCCGGTGCTGCTGCCCGCGCTCCTGCTCGCCGTGTTCTCCATGACGACGAAGGTGGCCACCGGCTACCTGGCCGCCCGTCGGGCCGGGATCGCCGAGCCTGGTCGCTGGCGGGCCGGCCTGGCGCTGACCCCGCGCGGCGAGTTCTCCATCGTCATCGCCGGACTGGCCGTGGCAGCCACCTATCCGGTGAACCCGAAGCTGGCGGCGCTCGCCACGGCGTACGTGTTGATCACGGTGGTGACCGGGCCGCTGCTCGCCCGCCTGCCCGACACCCCGTGGTTCAAGCAGTGGCTGCGCACCCGCGCCGCCGCCGCCCGTGCGGTCTCGCCGTTGCCCGCGCCGACCGCCGACTGACCGGGCGCCGGGCCGGATCCGCCGCAGGGCAGATCCGGCCCGGCGTTGTCAAATTGATCCCGGGAAGGTCTACCACTGCTCCGTCCAACCGCGTTAACGTTTCGGCCCAGCAGCCAGGGTCCGCGGGTGGCCTGCGCCCCCGCCAGCGCAAGCGGAAGGTCGGCCGGTGAGCGTGCAGGAAGAGACGTTCCACGGCTTCGCCAACCCCGTCGACCCCTCGCCCGCCGAGCTTCGGGCGTGGGCCTATCAGCCGGATTCCGTGCCGCTGACCTCGATGCCGCCGGACTGGGATCTGCTGGTCGCCGGTGACCACCTGGTGCAGACGTTGTTCGACCTGGCCATGGATCAGGGTTGCCCGGCGCGGCGGTTCACGCTGCACTGCCTCTACATCTATGCCGCCGACGGCATCCGGACGAACTTCCGCGCCCATCCCAAGCGCCGGTTCCGCAAACTGGTCGAACAGGCCGAGAAGTCCGGCGACGAACTGATGCGCAACTGGGCGCACAACAGCCGGGTACTGCTCGCCCGGCCGGATCTGTTCGTCTACCGGGACTGGTGCGAGGGCGGCCTGGTCCGGGAGAACCGCCGCCTCTGACGCCTCGACCGCCTCGCCACCCCGGATGGCGAACGGGCCGGGATCCCCCGTGGATCCCGGCCCGCACGTCGGCGGATCGTCAGGTCGACCCGCCCTGCTTCCGGCGCCGTTCGTCGTCCCGTGCCCGGTCCACACCGTGGTCCGTCTGGTCGGCGAAGCGCCCTTCCTTGACCTTGTCGCTGAAGCGTCCCTCGGTGACCCGGTCGAACCGCTCGCGCACGTTCTCGGCCACTTTCTCCAGCCGTTCCTCCGCGCGCTCAGCCACCTTCTTCGCCGGTTCCGTCATGACTCCCCCCGCCAGCCCGGAATCCGCTTTGGGGGCTTTTGCCCCTGCACAAGAGCCTAGTTGACAGCGCTCTGCCGTACGCCGCTTTCCCCTGACCCGGCCCGCGAACCGGCGAAGGCCGGCGCGGCCCCGGGGGAGCGGGGCGCGCCGGCCTTCAGGCACCAGGTCAGCGGTCGGGCGTACGGCGTGGACGCCAGACGACGAGCGCGGTGGACGTGCGGTTGGTGGGCACGAGGTCGCCGCGGGGGAAGCCGCCGAGCGACTCCAGCTCGGCGATCCGCCGGTACGCGGCATCCAGCTCCGCCTCCAGCCGGGCGACGCGCTGCTGCGCCTCTTCGAGCAGCCGCTCCAACCCGATGATCCGCTTCACCCCGGCCAGGTTGATCCCGTCGTCCTGGCTGAGCCGCTGCACCTCGCGGAGCAGCACCACGTCCCGGACGCTGTAGCGGCGACCTCCGCCGGACGCCCGGCCGGCCTGCACCAGGCCCAGCCGGTCGTACTGGCGCAGCGTCTGCGGGTGCATCCCCGCCATCCGCGCGGCCACCGAGATCATCAAAACCTTGGCCTCGTTAGCCGGGTCACCCGAGCTGACGTACTCCTCCGACATGCCCGCTCACCTCCGCTGCCGCCGTCAACTGAATCGACGTACCCGCGCGTCGAGATGTTCCCGCGCGGCGGGCGGAGTCTGCGCCGCGAAGGTCTCCAGCGCCGCCCGCGCCTCGTCCGAGACCTTCGCCGGGACCACCACGTCGAGCGTGACCAGCAGGTCACCGGCGCGGCCGTCCTTGCGTACGACGCCCTTGCCGCGGGCGCGCAGCACCCGCCCACTGGGCGTACCCGGTGGCACCCGCAGGGTCACCGTCCCGTCCAGGGTCGGTACACGCAGGTCCGTGCCGAGAACCGCCTCGGCGTACGTGACCGGGACGCTCAGGGTCAGGTCGTCCCCGGTGCGCCCGAACAGCTCGTCCGGGCGGACCTTCACCTGCACGAACAGGTCGCCCGCCGGGCCGCCCCGCTCGCCGGGCTCACCCCGGCCGGCCAGGCGGATCCGCTGCCCGTCGGCCACCCCGGCCGGGAAGCGGACGTGCAGGGTGCGGGTCTTGGTGACCCCGCCGGTGCCGTGGCACTCCGGGCACTTCTCCTCGACGACCGTGCCGACGCCCTGACAGTTGCGGCACGGCTCGGAGAAGCTGAACGACCCCTGGTTACGGGTGGTCACCCCGGCGCCGTGGCAGACCGGGCAGGCCACCGGCTGGGTGCCGGGCTTCGCGCCGTTGCCGTGGCAGGTGTCGCAGACCCCGGGCGCGCGCAGCGTCAGCGGCAGCGTGACGCCGTGAACCGCGTCGGTGAAGTCGAGCGCCACCTCGGTCTCGACGTCCCGGCCGCGGGCCGGGCCGCGCGGACGCGCCGGACCGCCGCCGCCACCGCCGCCGGAGAAGATCGAGCTGAACAGGTCGGTGAAACCGCCGCCGCCGCTGAACCGGCTGTCGCCGCCGCCGGCACCGCCGCCGAACAGGTCGGAGACGTCGAACGGCATGCCGCCCGGCTGGCCCGCGCCGCGGGCGTTGCGCCGGAAGGCGCCGGAGCCGAACAGCGAGCGCATCTCGTCGTACTCGCGGCGCTTCTTCTCGTCACCGAGCACCGCGTACGCCTCGGAGACGGTCTTGAACCGCTCCTCGGCGCCGGTGTCGCCGGGGTTGTGGTCCGGGTGCGACTCCCGGGCCAACCTGCGGTACGCCTTCTTGATCTCGTCCGAGGAGGCGGACTTGTCCACGCCCAACGCGGCGTAGTAGTCCTTCTCGATCCAGTCCTTGGAACTCACCGGTCCACCCCCTTCCACGGGTCGAACCCCGGTCGTCCCGCCCGCCCGGTGCGGGCGGGCGGGACGTCACGGGTCGGCACTACTCCGGGTCCGCGACCGCGACCATGGCGGGCCGCAGCAGCCGCTCGCCGAGCTGGTAACCGCGGCGCATGACCTGGACGCAGGTCGGTTCCGTCACGTCGGCGGAGGTCTGGTGCGCCACCGCCTCGTGCCGGGTCGGGTCGAACGGGTCGCCCGTCTCGCCGAACGCGGTCAGGCCGAACTTGGCGAGCGCACCGGTGAGCTGCTCGGCCACGCTGCCGAACGGACCCACCAGGTCGCCGTGCTCGCGGGCCCGGTCCAGGTCGTCGAGGATCGGCAGCAGCGCGGTGAGCACCGCCCCGGTGGCCTGCTCCTGCACCAGGTTGCGGTCCCGGTCGACGCGCTTGCGGTAGTTGGCGTACTCCGCGGTCACCCGCTGGAGGTCGCGGGTGCGCTCCTCCAGGTCGGTGCGGAGCGACTCCGTCTCGGCGCCGGCCGGCGCGTCCGTACCGTTCGGCTCGGCGGGCGAGTCGACCACGGCCGGACCGCTGACCTCGGCCTCGCCGCCGATCTCGTCGACCACGACCTCGGCCTCCTCGACCAGCCCTTCGGCGGGCGCGTCGGCGGCCGCGTCGGCCGCCGAGGCGTCGCTCGCCGGCTGCTCGGTCACCTTGCCGAGCTTGCGCTTGTCGCGGATGACGACCCGGGGTTCGTCGCCGGTGTCCTTGCCGGCGCCCGGCGCCGACCCGGTGGCACCCGGGTCGGCCGCTCGTGGCTTGTCCGTCATGCGGTTACCTCATCCCTCTGCCGTGCGAGTCGTGTCCGGGACCGGATGTCACTTCTTCTTGTCCTCGTCCACGATCTCCGCGTCGACCACGTCGTCGTCGCCACCGGCCTTCGGGCCACCGGCCGCACCCGCACCGGCACCCGGCCCGGCCGCACCCGGTGCGGTCTGCTCGCCCTCCTGCTGCTGGGCGTAGAGCAGCGAGCCCGCCTGCTGGGAGACCTGCGCCAGCTTCTCGTGCGCGGACTTGATCTTCTCGATGTCCTGCCCGCCGAGTGCGCTGCGCAGCTCGCCGAGCGCCTCGTTGAGCTGGTCGCGGTTCTCGCCGGGCAGCTTGTCGCCGCTCTCGGCGAGGAACTTCTCGGTCTGCCACTGGAGCGCCTCGGCCACGTTGCGGGTCTCGGCCTCCTCACGGCGGCGCTTGTCCTCGTCGGCGTGCTCCTCGGCGTCCCGGCGCATCCGCTCGATGTCGTCCTTCGGCAGCGAGGAGCCGCCGGTGATCGTCATCTTCTGCTCCTTGCCGGTGCCCAGGTCCTTGGCGTGCACGTTCACGATGCCGTTGGCGTCGATGTCGAACGTGACCTCGATCTGCGGCACGCCGCGCGGGGCCGGCGGGAGACCGGTCAGCTCGAAGGTGCCGAGCTTCTTGTTGTAGGCGGCGATGTCCCGCTCGCCCTGGAACACCTGGATCAGCACCGACGGCTGGTTGTCGTCGGCGGTGGTGAACACCTCGGAGCGCTTGGTCGGGATGGTGGTGTTGCGCTCGATGAGCTTGGTGAAGATGCCGCCCTTGGTCTCGATGCCCAGGCTCAGCGGGGTCACGTCGAGCAGCAGGACGTCCTTGACCTCGCCCTTGAGCACACCGGCCTGGAGCGCGGCGCCGACGGCGACGACCTCGTCCGGGTTGACGCCCTTGTTCGGGTCGCGGCCGGTGAGCTGCTTGACCAGGTCGGTCACGGCCGGCATCCGGGTCGAGCCGCCGACCAGGATGACGTGGTCGACGTCGGAGATCTTGATGCCGGCGTCCTTGACGGCCTGCTCGAACGGGCCCTTGCAGCGGTCCAGCAGGTCCTGCGTCATGCGCTGGAACTCGGCCCGGCTGAGCGTCACGTCCAGGTGCAGCGGACCGGCCGAGCCGGCGGTGATGTAGGGCAGGTTGATGTTGCTGGTGGTGGCGGCGGACAGCTCGATCTTGGCCTTCTCGGCCGCCTCCTTGAGCCGCTGCATCGCCATCTTGTCCTGCGAGAGGTCGATGCCGTGCTCGCCGCGGAACGTCTTCACCAGGTGGTCGATGATGCGCTGGTCCCAGTCGTCACCACCGAGCTGGTTGTCACCGCTGGTGGACTTGACCTCCACCACGCCCTCGGCCAGCTCAAGCAGCGACACGTCGAAGGTGCCGCCACCGAGGTCGAAGACCAGGACGGTCTGCTCCTTGGAGCCCTTGTCCAGGCCGTACGCCAGGGCCGCCGCGGTCGGCTCGTTCACGATCCGCAGCACGTTGAAGCCGGCGATCTCACCGGCCTCCTTGGTGGCCTGGCGCTGCCCGTCGTTGAAGTAGGCCGGGACGGTGATCACCGCGTCGGTGATCTGCTCGCCCAGGTACGCCTCGGCGTCCCGCTTGAGCTTCATCAGCGTGCGCGCCGAGATCTCCTGCGGGGTGTACTTCTTGCCGTCGATGTCGACGGTCCAGTTGGTGCCGACCTCACGCTTGACCGACCGGATGGTCCGGTCGGGGTTGGTCACCGCCTGGCGCTTGGCGACCTCACCGACGAGCACCTCGCCGTTGCGGGCGAACGCGACGATCGAGGGAGTCGTACGCGAGCCCTCGGCGTTGGCGATGACGGTGGGCTCACCGCCCTCGAGAACGCTGACGCAGGAGTTCGTCGTGCCGAGGTCGATGCCGACCGCACGTGCCATGTTCGCTTCCTCGCTTCGTAACGGGTGAGCAGGTCAGACGGCCTGCCCGGCGGGCCGCCCGGAAGCGACCGCACCACAAGTTGAGTGAACTTGACTCAATAGTGCCACGCGATCGCCAATCCGCAAGTCGGGGTTGAGCCGACCCGGCGCAACCCGACCGTTACTGCCGTCCGGTTGTCTTACCTTGCGTCGGTCGGGCACGCTTTAGCGGTGACGACGCATGGCGATTCCGCCACCCGTGCCGGCGCGCCCGCCGTCGCAGCCCGCACCGGAGCCACCACGGGCGACGACCAGCCTGCTCACGCCGCCGACGGCCTGCCCGCCGCGCTCACCGCCCTGCGCGCGGCGATCGAAGCGGCCCGCTTCCCGCTCGCCCTGCCCTCGACCGAGCCGGCCCGGCACGCCGCCACGAGCCTCACCGACCAGCTCGACGACTACCTGCTGCCCCGGCTGGCCCGGCTCGACGCCCCGCTCCTGGTGGTCGTCGGCGGCTCCACCGGCGCCGGCAAGTCGACGCTCGTCAACAGCCTGGTCCAGGCGCGGGTCAGCGCGGCGGGCGTGCTCCGCCCCACCACCCGATCCCCGGTGCTGGTGTGCAGCCCGGCCGACGCGGCCTGGTTCCGGCAGGGCGAGCTGCTGCCCGGCCTGACCCGGACCACCGAGCCCAGCGAGCAGCCGGGCACCCTGCACCTGGTCACCGCGCCGGCACTGCCGCCCGGCCTGGCCTTCCTCGACGCGCCCGACATCGACTCGGTGGTCGACGCGAACCGGGCGCTCGCCGGTCAGCTGCTCGCCGCCGCCGACCTCTGGCTGTTCGTCACCACCGCCGCCCGCTACGCCGACGCCGTCCCCTGGGAGCTGCTGCGCAGCGCCCGCGCCCGCGGCACCGCCGTGGCGATGGTGCTGGACCGGGTACCCCCGGAAGCGGCCGACGAGGTCGCCGCCCACCTGTCCGAGATGCTCGCCGAGCAGGAGCTGGGCGCCTCGCCGCTGTTCGTGCTGCCGGAGACCTGGGTGGACGGGCAGGGGCTGCTGCCGGACCGGATCACCGCGCCGCTGAGCGACTGGTTCGCCCGGCTCGCCGCCGACGCCGAGGCCCGCGCCGCCGTGGTCCGGCAGACGCTCGACGGCGCGCTGGCCGCGCTGCACCCGGTCGTGGAGGAGCTGGCCGAGGCCGCCGACGAGCAGGTCACCGCCGCCGACGCGCTGGACGAGCGGGTCCAGGCCGCGTACCGGAGCGCGGAGCGCAGCGTCGACCAGGGGCTCCGCGACGGCCGGCTGCTGCGCGGCGAGGTGCTGGCCCGCTGGCAGGAGTTCATCGGCACCGGCGACTTCTTCCGCGGGCTGGAGGCCCGCATCGGGCGGCTGCGCGACCGGGTGGTCGCGGCGGTCACCGGGCGGCCCGCCCCCGCCGCGGAACTGCGTACCGCGATCGAGTCCCAGCTCGTCACGCTGCTGCGCGGGGTGGCCGCCGAGGCGGCGGAGAACGCGTACACCGGCTGGAAGGCGCACCCGGCGGGCGCGGCGCTGCTGGAGCCGGACCTGGCCCATCCCTCGGCCGACCTGCCGCAGCGGGCCGAGCAGCTGGTCCGCGACTGGCAGCGCGGCGTGCTGGAGCTGGTCCGGGTCGAGGGCGGCGACAGGCGGTTCGTGGCCCGCACGGCCGCGTACGCGGTGAACGCCACCGGCCTCGCCGTCATGATCGGCGTGTTCGCCTCCACCGCGTTCATCCCGACCGGGCTGGAGGTAGCCGCGGGCACCGGCACGGCGGTGGCCGGGCAGACCGTGCTCCAGGCGATCTTCGGCGACCAGGCGGTCCGCAACCTGGCCCGCAAGGCCCGCGCCGACCTGCTCGACCGGGTCGGCAAGCTGCTGGCCGAGGAGGCCGCCCGCTTCCTGAGCCGCACCGAGGCCGAGCGCCCGGCCGCCAACTCCGGTGCGGCGCTGCGCTGGGCCGCCGTCGAGGTCGAGCGGGCCCGGCACCGCAGCGGCCTGTTCCCGCCGGCCACCGAGCAGGAAATTCGCCCGTGAACGCGAGGACGGCACCGTGAGCAACATCGTGGGACGGATGCGCGAGGCGATACGGGGTGAGCAGCGGGTCGACCCGGACGCCCTGATCGAACGGCTCACCGCGATCCAGCGGTTCCTGGGCGCGGTGGACGGCCACGTGCCGGACGCCCAGCTCGTCGCCGCGCACACAGTGGTCGAGCGCGCCGGTGACCGGCTGGCCCTCTCCGGCCGGCACACGGTGGTCGCGCTCGCCGGTGCGACCGGCAGCGGCAAGTCGAGCCTGTTCAACTCGCTGGCGCGGCTCGACCTCTCCCCGGTGGGCGTACGCCGGCCCACCACGGGTGTCGCGCACGCCTGCGTGTGGGGCCCGCTGGACGGTGCGGTCCGGCTGCTCGACTGGGTCGGGGTGCTGCCCCGGCACCGGTTCGTCCGGGAGAGCCCGCTCGACGGCGACGACGAGTCGAACCTGCACGGCCTGGTCCTGCTCGACCTGCCGGACTTCGACTCGGTGCAGCACGGGCACCGGCTGGAGGTCGACCGCCTGCTCGGCCTGGTCGACCTGGTGGTCTGGGTGGTCGACCCGCAGAAGTACGCCGACCGCGTGATCCACACCAGCTACCTGCGTGAGTTCCACAGGCACAAGGACGTCACAGTCGTGGTGCTCAACCAGGCCGACCGGCTGCACCCGACCGAGTTGCCGAAGGTCCTCGACGACCTGCGCCGGCTGCTCGACGCCGACGGGCTGGGCGGGGTGCCGCTGCTGCCGACCGTCGCGGTGGACCCGAACGGGCTGGACGGGCTGCGGGCCGAACTGGAGCGTACGGTCGCCGAACGGCAGGCCGCCCTGCGCCGGCTCTCCGGCGACGTGGACGCCGTGGTGGCCGATCTCGAACCGCTCGTGGGGCCGGAGCCGCCGCGCACCCGGCCCGGTGACGCCTCGGCGCAGGAGCTGACCCGGGCCCTGGCCGGGGCGGCCGGGGTGCCGACCGTGGCGCAGGCGGTCGAGGGCGCGTACCGGCACCGGGCGGTCGGCAACACCGGCTGGCCGCTGCTGCGGAGCTGGCGGAAGCTGCGGCCGGATCCGCTGCGCCGGTTGCACCTGCCCGGACAGGATCCGGACGCACCGGCGGAGAGCCTGGTCGCGGCCACCTCCGTACCCGATCCGACAGCCGCACAGCGCTCGGCGCTGACGCTGGCGATCCGCGCGGTGGCCGACCGGTCCGGCGCCGGTCTGCCGGCGCCGTGGCCGACGGCGGTGACCGCCGCGGCGCGGGCCCGGCAGGCCGACCTGCCGGGTGCGCTCGACCACGCGGTCGCCGCGACCGACCTCGGCATGGACCGGCGGCCTGCCTGGTGGCGGGTGGTCGGCGTGCTCCAGTGGGTGGTCACCCTGGCCGCGCTGGCCGGCCTGGCGTGGCTGCTCCTCGGGTACGCGCTGCGCCTGCTCGGCCTGCCGGAGCTGGAGCACCCGACGCTCGGCGTGGTGCCCTGGCCCACCGTCCTGCTGCTCGGTGGCCTGCTGGCCGGGCTGGTCGTCGCGGCGGTCACCCGGCCGGTGGTGGGGTGGGCCGCCCGGCGGGCCCGGCGGCGGGCCGAGGAGCGCCTGCTCACCTCGGTGGGCAGCATCGGGGAGAAGTACGTGCTGGACCCGGTCTGGGCGGTGCTGGCGCGCTACGGCACGGCCCGGGACGCGCTACGTGAGGCGGAACGGCGCTGAACCCGGCGTGCTGACCGGTGTGGCGGCGGCCGGTGCGGCGTAGGGTCGATGCATGGCCACGCCACAGACCCCCTACGACGCGGTGCTGCACGCCGCGCGCGACGTGACGAGGCTCGACTCGGCCCTGGACGCGGAGATGCTCGGCGCCGCGTTGCTGGGCAGCGTCTACGCCGTCGCGGAGCACGACCGGGAGCAGTCCGTCCGCGAGTTCGTCTCCGGCTTCCTCGCCGCCACGTCCCGGCGCCGCAGCGCCTCCGCGACCACACTGCGGGCCGTCTTCGCCGCCCTGGTGCCCGACGCCGAGGGCGCCGCCCGGGTCCGGCCCGGCGCGCACGCCCCGTCGTGGGCCGGCCAGCTCGGCCGGGTACGCGTCACCGGCGCCTGGGCCTACGGCGACGTGTACGGCGACCAGACCTCCTACCTCGCCACGTTCGCGTACGACGACGAGGATGAGGGCGGCCCGGAGCACGCGCTGGTGGCCCTCGTCGACCACAACATCGGCATCACCAAGGACGTCTTCGTCGGCGGCCCGGCCGGACGGATCGTCGAGCAGGCCCGGGAGATCTGCACCGAGGACGAGTTCACCTGGTTCCGCGCCGAGGACCCGGCCCGGATGCACGCCGAGGTGAGCCGTCACCTGGCGGTCACCGACGACCTCACCGAGCTGCCCGCACAGGGCTCGCTGGCCACCGACCGGGCGCTCGTGGGCGCGCGGCTGGCCGTACTCCCGGGGCCGACCCCGCCGGCCGATCCGGCGGTCGTGCCGCCGCTCACCGACGAGGAGCGCACCCGCATGGTCCGTGCCTTCCTCGACTCGCCCGAGGCGGCCCGGTTCGGGCTGCCCGAGGTGGCCGACGGCGAGCTGGCCTCGCTGCACTTCTGCCTCGGCCTGCTGCTCGACCACGCGGCCGGCTTTCCCGACGCCGACCCGATGCGGTGGAGCCCGATGGTCGCCGAGCTGTTCCTGCTCGACTGGGTGCACCGCCGGGCTGTGCTGGACATGGACGACGCGGCGATGCTGCCCCGGGTGCTGCGCGCCTGGGCGGCGTACGCGGCCCGGCAGCGTGGGCTGTCGCAGGCGGCCGCCGCCCGGACGGACGAGGCGATCACGGAGATGGTGCCGGAGTTCGCCCGGCTCTACAGCACCGGCGAGCGGCGCAGCCCGGCCACCGCGGCGGTGGCCCAGCTCATGGCGGACGGGGTGGACCCGGACGACCCGGAGGCGCTCGACGCCTGGATCGAGGCGAACCGTCACCGCCTGACCGACGACCCGGCCTAGGCGACCGCGCCTCGCCTGATCGGCATCATGTGGATCATGAGGTGTGGGAGACCGCCGGGCCGGACGGGACAGACGTGGCGGACGGATCGGCGGGACCGGACGGATCGGCGGGACCGGACGGATCCGATGGGCTGGACGGATCCGATGGGCTGGACGGATCCGATGGGCTGGACGGGCCGGACGAGCCTCCCGAGGGCGTCGGCTCGGCGGTCGTGACCGACGGCTCGGGGCTCGGGCTCGGGCTCGGCTCGGGCGTCGGCGAGGGCGGGTCCGACGGGGAGGATGACGGCGAGGGCGACGGCGAGGGCGACGGCGACGGCGAGGGCATTGGCGACGGGCTCGGCGGACGGACCGGTGTGGGCCGGACCGGCGCGGACGGCGGCGGGGGCGCGGCGACCGGGCGGGACCGGTGCCGGGAGCCGAGGTCGCTGTCGTCGGGCAGGGCCGGTGCCGCCGGGAGC
This sequence comes from Micromonospora marina, assembly GCF_900091565.1. Classification (GTDB taxonomy): domain Bacteria; phylum Actinomycetota; class Actinomycetes; order Mycobacteriales; family Micromonosporaceae; genus Micromonospora; species Micromonospora marina. Next base: position 127,371 of record NZ_FMCV01000002.1, read on the forward strand.
ACCGGCCGCGCCGGGGGCACCGCTGTCACGTCGACGGCGGGCGTGGGCGTGGGCGTGGGCGTGGACGGCACCGGGGCCTGGGTGCCCCGGGGCATCGGGATGACCACCGGGCCGACCGAGGGGGTCGGCAGGAACGGCGTGCTGGTGTCGGGGAGGGCACTGCTGCCGACGGTGGCCGAGCCGGTGCTGATCGCGGCGAGGATCGGCATCGACGCGGTGCCGGCGAGCAGTGCCACGGTGAGCAGGTAGCCACGGCTGGGACCGCCGGTGCCGGGGGCGCGGTGCGCACCCACGACCCGGCGGTACGGGGAGGCGGGCAGCGCCCGGTGCCGGCCGAGGAAGGGCGTACCGGGCGGACCCTCTGGTTCGGACACCGGCACACTCCTCACGTACGGACGGGACGGGGAGAGCACGCGCGGATAATCGGACAAATGCCGCGCGAGGCTCATCGCCAGCTTGACCCAGTGACACTCAGTTCACCAGCCGCAACCGCGTGTCGACACACAATTTGTGCGTCAACCACTCCCGTCAACGCGGACAAAAGCGGTTATCCGTCATGAACCTGATGGAACCTCACCGGCGGGGGAGGCCATACTGTGGGCCCGCTCACCTCCTCTGCAATCATTCAGACACGACGGCAACGCAGCCGCCACCTCCGCGTACCCCGCGGCTGGTGCGGAACGGCGCCGGCGCTCCCGGGCCTGGGTCTGTCCCCGACCGACTCCGGCTCACGCCGCGCGGCAACCCCTACCGGGGTCAGGCGCGGTCGCCAGGGACCGACCCGGCACCAGCCGGGCGGGCGCACGAGGTGCTCGGCTCGGGTAACCCCCGGCGCCGGCGCAGACAGACAGGGAGAGACGGATGGCAAAGGGCGACCCCGGGGCCGCCACCCGCAGCAAGCGGGCCGCACCCCGCACCAGACGCGCCGCCGCGACCGGTGAACCGGAACTCGTACAGCTGCTCACCCCCGAGGGTGAGCGGATCGAGAGCGCGCTCGGCCCGGACGGGACCGAGTACCGCGTCGACTTCACCGACGAGGAGTACCGCGGGCTGTACCGCGACCTCGTCCTGGTCCGCAAGCTGGACGCCGAGGCCACCGCCCTGCAGCGCCAGGGCGAGCTGGGACTGTGGGCCAGCCTGCTGGGCCAGGAGGCCGCGCAGGTCGGCTCCGGCCGGGCGCTGCGCACGCAGGACATGGCGTTCCCGACCTACCGCGAGCACGGCGTGCTCTACTGCCGCGGCATCGACCCGATCATGCCGCTGGGCCTGTTCCGCGGCGTCGACCAGGGCGGCTGGGACCCGAACGAGTTCAAGTTCAACATGTACACGATCGTCATCGGGGCGCAGACCCTGCACGCGACCGGGTACGCCATGGGTGTCGCAATGGACGGCAAGACCGGCGGCGAGGACGGCGAGGCGGTCATCGCCTACTTCGGCGACGGCGCCACCAGCCAGGGCGACGTCAACGAGTCGTTCGTCTGGGCCAGCGTCTTCAACGCCCCGCTGGTGTTCTTCTGCCAGAACAACCAGTACGCCATCTCCGAGCCGCTGGAGCGGCAGACCCGCGTGCCGCTGTACCGGCGGGCCGGCGGGTTCGGCTTCCCCGGCGTCCGGGTGGACGGCAACGACGTGCTCGCGTCGTACGCGGTGACCCGGCACGCGCTGGACAACGCGCGCAACGGCCAGGGCCCGAGCCTGATCGAGGCGTACACCTACCGGATGGGCGCGCACACCACCTCCGACGACCCGACCCGCTACCGCATCGCCAGCGAGGTCGAGGCGTGGCAGGCCAAGGACCCGATCGCCCGGATGAAGGCGTTCCTGACCAAGCAGAAGATCGCCGACGAGTCGTTCTTCACCGCTGTCGACGAGCAGGCCCGCACCGAGTCGGTGCACCTGCGCGAGCGCGTGCTCGCCATGCCCGACCCGCAGCCGGTGACCATGTTCGACCACGTCTACCCCAACGGCTCTCCCGAGCTGGACGAGCAGCGGGCCCGGTTCACGCAGTACATGGAGTCCTTCGAGGGGAGCGCGCACTGATGGCCACGGAGACGCTCACCCTCGGCAAGGCGCTCAACACCGGCCTGCGGCGGGCCCTGGAGAACGACCCCAAGGTCGTCATCATGGGCGAGGACGTCGGCAAGCTCGGCGGCGTGTTCCGGATCACCGACGGTCTCCAGAAGGACTTCGGCGACCAGCGCGTGATCGACACCCCGCTGGCCGAGTCCGGCATCATCGGCACCGCTGTCGGCCTCGCCATCCGCGGCTTCCGGCCGGTCTGCGAGATCCAGTTCGACGGCTTCGTCTACCCCGCGTACGACCAGATCGTGTCGCAGGTGGCGAAGATGCACTACCGCTCGCAGGGCAAGGTGCGGATCCCGATGGTCATCCGCATCCCGTTCGGCGGCGGCATCGGCGCTGTCGAGCACCACTCCGAGTCGCCCGAGGCGTACTTCGCGCACACCGCCGGTCTGAAGGTGGTGAGCTGCGCGAACCCGCAGGACGCGTACGTGATGATCCAGCAGGCGATCGCGTCGGACGACCCGATCGTGTTCCTGGAGCCGAAGCGGCGCTACTGGGAGAAGGGTCCGGTGGACCTGGACGCGCCGATCGTCGACGCGTACCCGCTGCACGCGGCCCGGGTCGCGCGGCCCGGCACGGACGCGACGGTGCTGGCGTACGGCCCGATGGTCCGCACCGCGCTCGACGCGGCCACCGCCGCCGCCGAGGACGGCCGCGAGCTGGAGGTCATCGACCTGCGCACGATCTCGCCGCTGGACCTGACCGCCGCGTACGAGTCGGTGCGGCGCACCGGCCGCTGCGTGGTGGTGCACGAGGCCCCGGGCAACCTGGGTCTCGGGTCGGAGATCGCGGCCCGGATCACCGAGGAGTGCTTCTACTCCCTGGAGTCCCCGGTGTTGCGGGTGACCGGCTTCGACACCCCCTACCCGGCCGCCCGGGTGGAGGAGGAGTACCTGCCCGACCTGGACCGGGTGCTCGACGCCGTCGACCGCACGTTCGGCTGGTGAGCGGCATGTCCCGGATCAAGGAGTTCAACCTTCCCGACCTGGGCGAGGGCCTGACCGAGGGCGAGATCCTCGCCTGGCTGGTCAAGGTCGGCGACGACATCGAGCTCAACCAGCCGATCGTCGAGGTCGAGACCGCCAAGGCGGCGGTCGAGATCCCGGCGAAGTGGGCCGGACGGGTGCAGGCGATCTTCCACCCGGAGGGGTCCACTGTCGAGGTCGGCGTGCCGATCATCGCGATCGACACCGACCCGAACGCCGGGCCGATCGAGGAGTCGACCACCGCCGCCCCGGCGTCGGACCTGCCCGCACCGTCGGCCGCGTCGCTCGCCGCGGTCGAGGTCGCGCCGGCCGAGGGCATGGTCGAGCCGGGCCTGATCGGCGGTGTCGCCCCGGGTGGGCGTACCGCCGTGCTGGTCGGCTACGGCCCGCGCAACGCCCCGGCGAAGCGCCGCCCGCGCAAGGGCGACGTACCGGCTCAGCCGGCGGCACCGGTTCAGGCCGCCGCCCCGGCGGCACCCGCGCCGGCCGCGCCCGCGCCGGTGGCGCCTGTTCCCGCGACGGCGGTGAACGGCAACGGCCGGGTCTCCGGTCCGGTGCTGGCCAAGCCGCCGGTCCGCAAGCTGGCGAAGGACCTCGGCATCGACCTGGCCACGCTCACCGGCTCGGGTCCGCTGGGCTCGATCACCCGTGAGGACGTACAGCGGGCGGCGAGCGCGACAGCGACGGCGGCCGAACCGCAACCGGTCGCGGCACCGGCCGCGTCGGCCGCGAGCTTCGGCGCGGACCGCGAGCAGCGCATCCCGGTCAAGGGGGTACGCAAGCTCACCGCGGAGAACACGGCCCGCTCGGCGTTCACCGCCCCGCACGTGACGGAGTTCCTGACCGTCGACGTGACCCGGGCGATGAAGGCGCTGGACCGGCTCCGCGACCGGCGCGAGTGGCGCGACGTCCGGGTGTCGCCGCTGCTGCTGGTCGCCAAGGCGGTGCTGCTGGCGGTCAAGCGGTACCCGATGGTCAACTCGACCTGGGCCGGCGACGAGATCGTGGTGAAGGAGTACGTCAACCTCGGCATCGCGGCGGCCACCGAGCGCGGCCTGATCGTGCCGAACATCAAGGACGCCGGGCGGCTCTCGCTGCGCGAGCTGGCGGACGCGATGACGGAACTGGTGCAGACCGCGAAGTCGGGCAAGACGTCCCCGGCGGACATGTCCGGCGGCACGCTCACCATCACCAACGTCGGCGTCTTCGGCGTCGACACCGGTACGCCGATCCTGCCCCCGGGCGAGTCGGCGATCCTCGCCTTCGGCGCGGTACGGGAACAGCCGTGGGTGCACAAGGGCAAGGTGAAGCCGCGCCTGGTGACCACGCTGGGTCTGTCCTTCGACCACCGGATCATCGACGGTGAACTGGGTTCGAAGTTCCTCCGCGACATCGGGGACTTCCTGGCCGACCCGGAGGCGGCGCTACTCGCCTGGACCTGACGCACCACCGCTCCGGTCACGGCCGGTGTGCCACGGGTGAACGCCCGGCACACCGGCCGTGACCTTTTGGGAAAGGAATCATCGGATCATGGGGCACGAGTGCCTACGATCCTTCGGCACGTGGCTCAGCTCACCTAATAATCGATGGCGCTCGGCGGTCCGGTGCGCTTGAATAGAGACATCAAGGGGCTGACAACCGAATAGCCAGGAGGAGAGACCCAAGATGAGCATGATCGAGCGAATCCGCACCCGCCGCGACGCCAACCGCCGCGCCCGCGCCATCGAGCACGCGCTGCGTTCCGCCAACTCGCCCGCGGTCCGCGAGGAGCTTCTCGCCATCGCCCAGCGTCACATGAGCTGACGCCACCGACCTTTCTCACCTCCTCCAGTTCGGAGACCCGCCCGGCACCGGGCGGGTCTTCGGCGTATCGGCATCGGTCGGCACCGGGATTCCACCTCGCTTCACCGCCCGGTACGGTTGGCACGGTCGCCAACCGGCTGACTCCGGACGGATGCGGGGCAACGAAACCCGTCGACGTCGTCCGGTGACTTTCGGTGACCGCTGATGCTCCCCCGGGGCGGTCCCGGGCGACCACCGGATACGGTGCGGGGAGCGCGCACGGCCGGTACCCGCCGGCGACGCCGGCAGCTGTGCCGACGGTTCCCCGACCGGCATCGGCGGCCGACCTGTGATGGAGGAGGCGCACCCATGACGTCCGAGGCTCCGCACCGCCCCGGCCAGGAGCCGGGCGAGGTGTCGCCGGGCACCGGCGGACCGGTGCCGTACGGCGAACAGCCGGCGCAGCAGGACAACGGGTACAACGGCGCACCCGACCTCGGTTGGGCACCGCCCCCGCCGGCCGGTCGGCCCGCGCAGCCGGCCCCGGCCTGGGCCGCGAACGACGACCAGCCGCCCGCGTGGGCCCCGCCCGCGGGTCAGCCGGTGACCGGGCGGGCGACCGCCCAGGTTCCGCAGCCCGCCTGGGGCGGCAACGACCAGGGCAACCCCGCCTGGGCCGGTTCCGGTGACCCCGCCTGGGGCAGCCAGGAGCAGTCCGGCCCGGACCGCGGCGCCGAGCAGGCGCCGCCCGCCTGGGCCGCCACGCCGCCGGGCAGCCCGGCCGAGCCGTCGCAGGCCCCCTGGGCCGCCGACCGGAACCGCCCCGGATGGGGCTCCGGCGAGCAGCCGGGCTGGTCGCCGTCCGGTGACCCGGCCGCCCGCGGCACCGGTTACGTGCCCGCACCGGCCACCGTGCCGAACGAGACCTGGGTGACGCCCGCCTCCGCGGACGACCCGAACCGCTCCGGTGGCTTCGCGCCCACCGGGGGGCAGCACGACGACGGCGCCGGTCGAGCCGGTGGCTGGGCCGCCGCCGGGCAGCCGGACGACCCGAACCGCTCCGGCGGCTGGACCCCGCGCGACGAGCAGCCCGCCGCGTCCGACGACCCGAACCGCTCGGGCGGCTGGAGCCCGCGGGAAAGCCAGCCGGCCTGGGCGCCGGGTCAGCAGACCGGCGCCACCTGGCCGCCGGCCGACCCGCCCGCACGTGCCGCCGCCGCGGTCTCCGTGCCGGGCGCCGCCCGGCCGGACAACACCTGGTCCACTCCGGAGCAGTCCGACCAGGACGGCCGGTCGGCCGAGGACAGTGGCGGCTGGCGGGCAACCGCTGGATCGCAGCACGACGAGGGACAGCGTTCCGGCGGCTGGCCCGCCGAGAACCGGTCCGGTGGCTGGGACGAGCCGGCCCGCACCGAGGACCCGGACCGCGCCGGTGGCTGGGCCGCCGGGCGCGCCGTGAACCCCGCCGAGACTTCGCAGCCGGGCGGCTGGGAGCCGAACCAGGGCCGGCAGACCGGCGGCTGGGGTGACGGCGGCGCCGTACCGCAGCAGCGTGACGCCGGTGAGCAGGCCGGCGCCTGGAGCGGCGCGGCCTCCGTACCGCAGCAGCACGAGCCCGGGCGGCCGGCGGACGAGCCGGCGCAGCCCGCCCGGGGCGCCGCCGCCCCGGCGGAGGCCCGCGCGAGCGTGTCCGTGCCGGCGCCCGACGCACCCGCCGGCTGGAGCGGCAACCAGGACGAGCGCCCGGCGCCCGAGCCGTGGCCGCAGGCCGAGGCGTGGGGCCGGTCCGAGGACTCCGCCCCGGCCTACCAGCCCGCCCCCGCGCCGGGCATCTCCCCCGGCAACGCCGTGCCGCTTCCGGCACAGCAGCAGCGGGTGCCGGGCGCCGCGCTCGCCGCGTCGCCGCCCACCGACCACCCGGGGACCGAACCCCAGGGGTACGAGCCGGAGCGCGGCGACGGCGGCTGGGCCGCGTCCCGACCCGAGGAGCCGCAGCCGCCTGCCGTTCCCGGACCGCGTACCTCCCCGGAGGGCGGCCCGGTCTCGGCGAGCGCGTCGGTCCCGGTGGCCAGCCGGGTCACCCCGCCGTCCGACCAGCCGCTGCCGACCGGCGGCCCCACGCCGCAGCCCCGGGTGTACGGCCGGCCCGCCCGCCCGGAGCCCGAGGACGCCCCCGAACGGGACGAGCCCGGGTTCCCCGGCCAGGACGGGCCGCCCTTCCCCGGCCCGCAGTCGCGGCCCGACGACGCCGACGGCCCGCACGGGTACGCCGGCACCCCCTCCGCGCCGGCCGCGCCGCCGTCGTTCCCCGTCGGTGTGCCGTCCTTCATGGACCAGCCCGGTAACACCCGCCCCGCCAACGGCGTGCACCCGGGCGGCGGGCAGCCCGACGCCGCCCGTGACCCGTTCGGCGGCCCGCAGAGCCCGTACGGCGCTCCCGGCGGCCAGGACGCGTTCAGCGGACCGGGCGGCCGGCCGGAACCGTACGGCGCACCGGGCAGCCAGCAGGCACCGTACGGCGCACCGGGCAGCCAGCAGGCACCGTTCGGCGCACCGGGCAGCCAGCCGGAACCGTTCGGTGGCCCCGGCGGCCAGCCGGAACCGTACGGCGGACCGGGCGGCCCCGGCGGGCAGCAGGATCCGTTCGGCGGGCCGGGCGGGCAGCAGGCACCGTTCGGCGGACCGGCCGGCCGGGCCGAGTCGTTCGGCGAGCCGGAACGGTTCGGCCCGCCCGCCGGGGGACGCGCCTCGGTCGCGGTACCCGGCCAGGGCCCGGCCGGTGGTGCGAACGCCTTCCCGCCGCCGCCCCAGCAGGCACCGCCGGCCTGGTCGCAGGACGGTCCCGGTGCCGAGCCGGAGCAGGGCCGCTTCGACGCGTTCAAGCCGGACACCGACGAGTCGCAGACCGAGGCGCCCCCGCCGAAGGTACGCAACGGCCGGGTGCTCGCCGCCGTGCTGATCGCAGCGGTGCTGATCCTCGCCGTACCGCTCGGCCTCCTGATGCTGCTCGGCAAGGTCGGCGACAAGTCGGCCGGATTCGACCCGGCGGTCGGCTCCTGCGTGAAGCAGTCCGGCACGACCGCCGTGGACGCCGACTGCGGCGAACCGGGTGCGTTCAGCGTGGTGTCGAAGGTGGACAACAAGGACAAGTGCGCCGACCTGACGCAGCCCTCAATCTCGGTCGAGGGCGGCGGGACCACCCGGGTGCTCTGCCTGAAGCCCGCCGGCCAGTAGACGCACGTACGCGGAGCGCTCATCCCTCGCGGGGTGGGCGCTCCGCGCCGTTGCGGTGTGCGTCTGTTCACCAGGGGATCGCCGGAAGCCCGCCGGGCCGGTGCGGCACGATGGGGGCATGAGCGCACGTGTACGGGCACCGGAACTACGGGGTCGGGCCTGGCTGAACACCGGCGGCAGGGCCGTCACGCTGGCCGACCTGCGAGGCAAGATCCTACTGCTCGACTTCTGGACGTTCTGCTGTATCAACTGCCTGCACGTGCTCGACGAGCTGCGCCCGCTCGAAGACAAGTACGGCGACGTCCTGGTCGTGATCGGCGTGCACTCGCCGAAGTTCGAGCACGAGAAGGACCCGGCGGCGCTGGCCGCTGCCGTCGAGCGGTACGGCGTGCACCACCCGGTGCTCGACGACGCCGAGATGGACATGTGGCAGCAGTACGCGGCCAAGGCGTGGCCGACGCTCGCCGTGGTCGACCCCGAGGGGTACGTGGTCGCCACCATGGCCGGCGAGGGGCACGCCGAAGGGCTGTCGCGGCTGATCGACGAGTTGATCGCCACCCACGAGGCGAAGGGCACGCTGCACCGGGGCGAGGGCCCGTACGTGCCGCCGTCCGAGCCGGACACCGCCCTGCGGTTCCCCGGCAAGGCCGTCCCGCTCGACGGCGGGAACCTGCTGGTCAGCGACTCGGCCCGGCATTCCCTGGTCGAGCTGGCCGCCGACGGCGAGACGGTGGTCCGCCGCATCGGCGCCGGTTCCCGGGGCCGCACCGACGGCCCGGCCTCGGCCGCCACGTTCGCCGAGCCGCAGGGGCTCTGCCTGCTGCCGCCGCACGTGGCGGAGGTGGCCGGTTACGACGTGGTCGTCGCGGACACGGTCAACCACCTGCTGCGCGGCGTACGGCTGTCCTCCGGCGAGGTGGTCACCGTGGCCGGCACCGGGCGGCAGTGGCGCTCGGCCGTCGACGACCACGCGCACGACGCCCGCGCCGTCGACATCTCCTCCCCGTGGGACGTGGCCTGGTACGACGACCGGGTGGTCGTGGCGATGGCCGGTATCCACCAGCTCTGGTGGTTCGACCCGATCAAGCGGACCGCCGGCATGTACGCCGGGACCACCGTCGAGGCGCTGCGCGACGGCCCGCTGCCGGACGTGTGGATGGCCCAGCCGTCCGGGTTGTCGGTCTCGGCCGACGGTGCCCGCCTCTGGGTGGCCGACAGCGAGACCAGCGCGATCCGGTGGGTCGAGAGCGGTGAGATGCACACCGCCGTCGGTCAGGGCCTGTTCGACTTCGGGCACGTCGACGGCCCGGCCGACCAGGCGTTGCTCCAGCACCCGCTGGGGGTGTGCGCGCTGCCCGACGGCTCGGTGCTGATCGCTGACACGTACAACGGGGCGGTGCGCCGCTTCGATCCGGAGACCGGGCAGGTCGGCACCGTGGCGGACGGGCTGGCCGAGCCGAGCGACCTGGTGCTCACCGGCGAGGGCGATGTCCTCGTGGTGGAGTCGGCCGCGCACCGGCTGACCCGGCTGGCGCCGGGCGCGCTGACGTCGGCCGGCGCGAACACGGTGGACGGCCCGCGGCACCGGTTGGAACGCAAGCCGACCGATGTGGCGGCCGGGGAGCTGACGCTCGAAGTGATCTTCACGCCGGCGCCGGGGCAGAAGCTCGACGAGACGTACGGGCCGTCGACCCGGCTCGTGGTCTCGGCGTCCCCGCCGGAGCTGCTGGTCGAGGGCGCCGGCACGACCACCGACCTGTCCCGCAGGCTGGTGGTCAACGGCGACGTGGCGCAGGGGGTGCTCCAGGTGACCGCCCAGGCGGCGACCTGCGACGCCGACGTGGAGCACGCGGCCTGCCACCTGACCCGGCAGGACTGGGGCGTGCCGGTCCGGGTGGTCACCGGCGGCGCGACCCGCGTACCGCTGGTCCTGCGCGGGATGGACGCCTGACGGTGCGTGTTAAGAAGGGCCCCTTCCTCTACCGGAGGCGTTAAGAGGGGGCCCTTCCTTCACGCGAACGGAGTGGGTGTGACCCCCGCGTCGATGAGCGCGGCCCGCACGAGTTCCGCGCACCGCACCGCGCCCGGGGTGTCACCGTGCAGGCAGATCGACTCGACCGGGGCGGGGATCACCGTCCCGTCCACGGCGACCAGCGTCCGCTCGACGGCCATCCGTACCGCCCGGACGGCCACCTGTTCCGGGTCGGTCACCAACGCGTCCGGTGAGCTGCGCGGCACCAGCGTGCCGTTGGGGAGGTAGTTGCGGTCGGCGAACCCCTCGGCCACCACCCGCAGGCCGGCACCGGCCGCGAGCTGGGCCAGCACGGTGCCGGGCTGGCAGAGCACCGGCAGCTCGTGGTCGTATCCGCTGATCGCCGCCACCAGCGCGGCGGCCTGCGATTCGTCGCGGGCCGCCGCGTGGTAGAGCGCACCGTGCGGTTTGAGGTAGCGGACCCGGGTGCGGTACAGGCGGCAGAACGCGTCGAGCGCCCCGAGCTGGTAGATCGTCTCGTCGCGCAGCTCGGCGAAGTCGTACGCGATGTGCCGCCGGCCGAAGCCGGCGAGGTCCCGGTAGCCGACCTGCGCGCCCACGGCCACGCCGCGTTCGGCGGCGCCGGCGCAGACCCGGTGCATGGTGGCCGCGTCGCCGGCGTGGAAGCCGCAGGCGACGTTCGCGGAGCTGATCAGGTCGAGCAGGGCGTGGTCGTCGCCCAGCCGCCAGCTTCCGAATCCCTCGCCCAGGTCAGCGTTGAGGTCCATGGAACGTCACCGTAGTGCCTGGCCGGGCCTGGGCGAGCGCTGTCACGTCGTCCACCACCCCGATGACCGGGTACCCGCCGGTGGTGGGGTGGTCGGCCAGGAACACCAGCGGCCGGCCGTCCGGCGGCACCTGCACCGCGCCGAGCACCAGGCCCTCGCTGGGCAGTTCGCCGGCCACCGCGCGGGTCACCGCCGCGCCGGCCAGCCGCGCGCCGACCCGGTTGCTGTCCGGGCTCACCGTGTACGCGCCGTGGCACAGCAGGTCCGGTGCCTCGGGGGTGAACCAGTCCTGCCGGGGGCCGGGGCGCACGGTGAGCCGAAGTTCGTCCGGGAGCGGTCGCATGACGGCGAGGTCGACCGGGGCGGGTGGGCCGGCCGGGGTGCCGAGGGGCAGCCGGTCGCCGTCGCGCAGTGGCGGCGGTCCGAGGCCGGAGAGCGTGTCGGTGGCGCGGCTGCCGAGCACCGGCTCGACGGCGATCCCGCCGCTGACCGCGAGCCAGGTCCGCACCCCGGCGCGGGCCGGTCCGACGCGCAGCACCGCCCCGGCGGGCAGCGCCAGCGGCCGTCCCACGTCCCCCGGGCGGCTCTGCGCGGTCCCGGCCCGCCAGAGCACGTCGGCCGGGGCGCCGGTGAGGGCGACAGCCACCGCCCGGGTGACGCGCAGTACGCAGCCGGTCATGGTGATCTCCAGCCCGGCGGCGCGCTCGTCGTTGCCGACGAGCCGGTTGGCCAGGCGCAGGGCGGCCGGGTCGAGGGCGCCGGAGCGGGGTACGCCGAGGTGCGCCCACCCGGGCCGGCCCTGGTCCTGGACGGTGGTGAGCGCCCCGGCCCGCAGGACCTCGATCACGGCGCGTCGACCAGCCGGACGCGGGTGCCGGGGGTGAGCCGGGCGGGCGGGTCGGCGTGCACGTCGAACAGTGGCAGGTCGGTTCGGCCGACGAGCAGCCAGCCACCGGGTGACGCGGTGGGGTAGATGCCCGCGTACGGGCCGGCGAGCGCGACCGAGCCGGCCGGCACCCGGGTACGCGGCGTGGCGAGCCGGGGCACCGACAGCTCGGGCGGCAGCCCGGTCAGGTACGCGAACCCGGGCGCGAACCCGCAGAACGCGACCCGGAACTCGGTGCGCCGCAGCCGGTCGACGACTGCGGGAACGTCGACGTGCCAGTGGTCGGCGACCAGCGGAAGGTCGGCACCGTCGTACACGACGGGCACCCGGGTCTCGCCGCCGGTCGTGCCGGACGTGGTGGTCCGGGGGCGCCAGCGGGCGAGCCGCGCGGCGGCCGCGTCGGGGTCCGGTACGCCGTCGAGCAGCACGGTGACCGCGCCGGGGACGATCTCGGTGGCGGTCAGCTCGCCCGCCTCGCGCCGGTGCCACAGTTCGGCCCGCCACGCCTGTGCCTGCTCCGGGTCGTCGCAGTCGAGCAGCAGGGCGTGTGCCCCGACCGGCCGGATCCGCATCCGGTCATCCTTTCGCCGGCTGACGTGACGGTCCACACTACTTCCAAGTAACCTACGGCGTCGTAACCTATTGAGGTGACGACCTCCGCACCGTTCCGGCTCCGGCCGGCCGACATCGGGAAGCCGCGCATGCGCGGCTGGCTACACGCGTACGCGTTCTTCGCCGCTCTCGTCTGCGGCATCGTGCTGTGTTCGATCGCCGCCAGTCGTCCCGGCTGGGCTCCGCTGGTGAGCTGCCTGATCTACAGCTTCACCGTGTGCGGGCTGTTCGGCACCAGCGCGCTCTACCACCGGCGGGTCTGGTCCGAACGCGGCTATCAGATCATGCGCCGGATGGACCACTCGATGATCTTCGTGTTCATCGCCGGTACCTACACACCGTTCTGCGCCCTCCTGCTGGACGACCGGCAGGCCACGATCATGCTGAGCCTGGTCTGGGGCGGCGCGATCGCGGGCGTGGCGGTCAAGTTGATCTGGCCGCACGCGCCACGCTGGGTCTCCGCCCCGCTCTACCTGGCGCTCGGCTGGGTCGCGGTGGCCATGCTGCCGCAGATCCTGCACGCCGGTGGCGTCACCGCGCTGGTGCTGCTGAGTGTGGGCGGCGCGATCTACAGCGTGGGCGCGGTGTTCTACGCGCTGCGCCGGCCGAACCCGTGGCCCACCGTCTTCGGGCACCACGAGTTCTTCCACGCCTGCACGCTCGTCGCCGCGATCTGCCACCACATCGCGATCTACTTCGCGTTGTTCGCCTGAGCCGCGACGGCCGCACCGGCCGCGCCGCACCTCGGACCGCGTCGCGCCGGACCCCGGAGATGCGCGAGGGCCCCGCGCCGTTGCGGGGCCCTCGGGTCCTCGGGGGTCAGGCCGGGTAGCCCGAGCCCGGGCGGCGCACCTCGCGGTACTCCTCGCGCACGACGCGGTCGTCGCGCACCGGCACCACCGGCTCGGCAACCACCTGCTCGCGCACCGGGGCGGCCACGACCCGGCGACGGCTGTTCCAGAAGTAGAGCGTGGTGAGCAGGCCGGCGACACCGGCGAGCATGAGCACCCAGCCCACCACGTCGAGGTTCAGCCATCCCAGGTTGGTGTCGACGGCGAACGCGAAGATCGCGCCGAGCGCGATGAGGAAAATGCTGGCACCGATGCCCATGACGTCGCCTCCTTGGCGTCCTGCTGGCGTTTCCTGCCCGCCGCGGCCATGGATGAGGTAGCGGCACCCATCGACATACCCAGGCGCTTTGATCGCCAATCAGGCAAGCTGGGCGGCATGACGGACGGCAGGAACGGGCAGCGGACGCTGGTGCTGCTGCGGCACGCCAAGGCCGAGCAGCCCGCGGGCGGCCGGGACGCGGAGCGGTCGCTCACCGCGCGGGGTCACGCCGACGCGGCGTCGGCCGGCGCCTGGCTGGCCCGGCGGGGGCTGCTTCCCGACGTGGTGCTCTGCTCGCCGGCCCGGCGCACCCGGCAGACCTGGCACGACGTGGCGATGGGCATGACCGGCTCGCCGCCGGAGGGCGGCCCGGCGGGTCCGGTCCCGGCCGTGCGCTACGAGGCAGCCGTGTACGACGCACACCCGGACCAGTTGCTGGACCTCGTGCGAACGGTCGAGCCGACCGCCGGCACCGTGCTGCTCGTGGCGCACAACCCGGGGGTCTCGCTGCTCTCGACGCTGCTCGACCCGCAGCGGGCCGACCCGGACGGGCTACGTACCACCGATCTCGTGGTGCACCGGCCGACGACCCGGTGGGCCGAGCTGGCCCCCGGCGGCGCGCCGCTCACCGCCCGCCACACCGCCCGCGCCTGACCGGTACGACTCAGACCCGGCTGTCGTAGGCCGCCCGGCTGGTGAGCACCTCGTCCATGTGCGTCTCGGCCCAGTCCTTCAAGCCCTGGATCGTCTTGAGCAGCGAGAGCCCGAGTGCGGTCAGCTCGTAGGTGACGGTCACGGGCACTGTCGGCTCGACGGTGCGGGTGACCAGGCCGTCGCGTTCCAGGGCGCGCAGCGTCTGGGTGAGCATCTTCTGGCTGACGCCCGCGAGCGTGCGGGACAGCTCCGAATATCGCATCGGGCGCGGGACGCCTGCGCAGTCGGCGCCGAACCGGTGCGAGCCGTCTGTGCGCAGCGCGGCCAGCACCAGTGTGACCCACTTGTCGGCGATCCGGTCGAGCAGTTGCCGGCTGGGGCACCGGGCCAGGAACGCGTCGTACTCCGCCTTGCTCATTGCCTGCTCCTGTCGCCCGGTGAGTTACGCACTTTAAGGTGCCTACTTCCCGACAGAAAGCTACACCCCGATAGTGGAGGTCGGCACCGCGACCCGGCGGTGCCACGAACGACGACGAGAGCCAAGAGGTACACACATGGCCCGCACCACCCTTCCCGGCGGCACCTGGACGCTTGGCGACCTGACCGTCACCCGGTTCGGCTACGGCGCGATGCAACTAGCGGGCCCCTGGGTCATGGGAGCGCCCGCCGACCACGACGGCGCCCTGGCGGTGCTACGCGAGACGGTCGCGCTCGGCATCACCCACATCGACACCAGCGCGGCGTACGGGCCGTACGTCACCAACCGGCTGATCCGGGAGGCGCTGCACCCGTACCCGGAGTCGCTGCACGTCGTCACGAAGGTCGGCGCGGACCGGGACGAGCAGGGCGGCTGGCCCACGGCCCGGGATGCCCAGAGCCTGCGCCGGCAGGTCCGGGAGAACCTGGAGACGCTCGGCGTGGACGCGCTCGGCCTGGTCAACCTACGGCTCGGTGACGCCACGGGCCCGCAGCCCGGGTCGCTCGCCGAGGCGCTGGAAACGCTCGCCGCGCTCCAGCAGGAGGGTCTGATCCGCCACCTGGGCCTGAGCAACGTGACGCCGGAGCAGGTGGCCGAGGCGCGGAGGATCGCGCCGATCGTCTGCGTGCAGAACCGGTACAACCTGGCCCACCGCGGTGACGACGACCTGATCGACGAGCTGGCCGGGCAGGGTGTCGCCTACGTGCCGTTCTTCCCGCTCGGCGGCTTCACGCCGTTGCAGTCCTCGGCGTTGTCGGCGGTGGCCGAACGCCTGAGGGCGACGCCGATGGGCGTCGCCCTGGCCTGGCTGCTGCGGCGCTCGCCGAACATCCTGCTGATCCCCGGCACGAAGTCCGTCGCGCACCTGCACGAGAACGTCGCCGGAGCGGGGCTGGCCCTCTCCGGCGACGACCTCGCCGAGCTGGACCGGATCGGGCGCTGAGCCTCGGCGTCAGGACGGCGGAGCCGTCGGCGGAGGCGGGTCGGGCGGCGGCGGCATCATCGCGGTCGGATGCGAGAGCCGGTTCTCCTCCACGATGAGTGTGCGGGCCCGCTTGCGGCGGTCCTGCCAGAACCACAGCGTGGTCAGCAGGACGCCCAGCCCGGCCAGGATGAACACCCAGCCGACCGCGCGCAGGTCGATCCACCAGACGTTGGCCCGGATGGCGAAGGTCATGATCGCGCCGAGCGCGATGAGAAAGATGGCGCTACCAATGCCCATGTGCGCTGCACTCCCCCGTGCGATGGCCGTGGGCGTACTCCGGTCGTGGTCCGCGACGGTTACCCGCCACCGGGCCGCCTATCCACCCCGGGGCGTACGCACGACGACGGCCGGCGGGCTGGTGCCCGCCGGCCGTCGTCATGAGGGGGAGAGTGACGTTTCAGGGGTGAAAGCCCCCGGAAGGGCTCAGAAAGCCTCCTCCGGGAGGTCCATGATCTCCAGGTCGGCGCCCTCGATGATCCGCCGGTCGGCGCCGATGCGGGGCAGCACCTCGCGGGCGAAGAACCGGGCGGCGGCGACCTTGCCGGTGTAGAAGGACCTGTCGGCCGCGGAGACCTCGCCGGCCAGCGCCTTCAGCGCCACGTCCGCCTGCTTCTGCAGGAGCCAGCCGACCACCAGGTCGCCGATCGCCAGCAGGAAGCGGCGGCTGCCCAGGCCGACCTTGTAGAGCGCGCGGGTGTCGCCGCCCTGGGCCTCGCCCAGCCAGCCGGTCATCACGCCGAGGATGTTCTGGATCTCGGCGAGCGCCTTGCCGAGCGCCTGACGCTCCTCCTTGAGCTGGCCGTTGCCGGCCTCGGAGGCGATGTGCTCCTGGATCTCGGCGGCGACCGCCATCAGGGCCTTGCCGTTGTCCCGGACGATCTTCCGGAAGATCAGGTCGAGGCTCTGGATCGCGGTGGTGCCCTCGTACAGGGTGTCGATCTTGGCGTCCCGGACGTACTGCTCCAGCGGGTAGTCCTGGAGGAAGCCGGAGCCGCCGTAGGTCTGGAGCGACTCGTGGCCGAGCAGCTCGTACGCCCGCTCCGAGCCGACACCCTTGACCAGCGGCAGGAGCAGGTCGTTGACGCGCTTGGCCAGCTTGGTGGCCTTCTCGTCACCGGCCGCCTCGGCGACCGCGACCTTGTCCTGCCAGCTCGCGGTGTAGCAGACCAGCGCGCGCAGGCCCTCGGCGTACGACTTCTGCAGCAGCAGCGAGCGACGCACGTCCGGGTGGTGGGTGACGGTCACCCGCGGGGCGGTCTTGTCCGCCATCTGGGTCAGGTCGGCGCCCTGCACCCGGTTCTTGGCGTACTCCAGCGCGTTCAGGTAGCCGGTGGAGAGCGTGGCGATCGCCTTCGTGCCGACCATCATCCGGGCGTACTCGATGATCATGAACATCTGGCGGATGCCGTCGTGCTTCTCGCCCAGCAGCCAGCCCTTGGCCGGTACGCCGTGCTCGCCGAAGGTCACCTCGCAGGTGTTCGAGACCTTCAGGCCCATCTTGTGCTCGACGTTCGTGGCGTAGACGCCGTTGCGCTCGCCCAGCTCGCCGGTTTCGGCGTCGAAGTGGTACTTCGGCACGACGAACAGCGACAGGCCCTTGGTGCCCGGGCCGCCCACACCCTCGACGCCGACCGGGCGGGCCAGCACGTAGTGCACGATGTTGTCGCTCAGATCGTGCTCACCGGAGGTGATGAAGCGCTTCACGCCCTCGATGTGCCACGAGCCGTCCGGCTGCTGGATCGCCCGGGTACGGCCGGCGCCCACGTCGGAGCCGGCGTCCGGCTCGGTGAGGACCATGGTCGAGCCCCACTGCTTCTCGATGAACAGCCGGGCCCACTTCTTCTGCTCCTCGGTGCCCTCGACGTGCAGCACGTGTGCGAAGGACGGGCCGGAGGCGTACATCCAGACCGGGGCGTTGGCGCCGAGCACCAGCTCGGCGAGCGACCACCAGAGGGCGCGCGGGGCGTTGGTGCCGCCCAGGGCCTCCGGCAGGTCCAGGCGCCAGAACTCGGAGTCCATGAACGCCTTGTACGACTTCTTGAACGACTCCGGCAGCGGTGCGGTGTGCGTCGCCGGGTCGAAGACCGGCGGGTTGCGGTCGCTGTCCGAGTAGCTGGCAGCCAGGTCCTCGCGAGCGAGGCGGTCGACCTCGGAGAGGAAACTGCGGGCGGTGTCGACGTCCAGGTCGGTGTACGGCGCCTGGCCGAACGTCCGGTCCGCCCCGAAGACCTCGAACAGGTTGAACTCGAGGTCCCGCACGTTGCTCTTGTAGTGGGTCATGCTCGCTGGCCCCGCTTCCCGGACAGGTGTTACCGATCAGTAACTCCAGACTGTATTACTCACCGGTAGGCAACGACAAGCCGATCTCGGAAGTGACAGCGATTACACACTTCCCGTTCATCAGTCGGCGGCGCCGACCTCCCAGCTCGGAACCGGGGAGGCGGTGGTGCTGCGCGGGCCGACGTACTCCATCAGGACCAGCGCGATGTCGTCGTCGAGCCGGCCGTGCACCCACTCGACAAGGGCCGTCTCCAACGAGGCCAGCCCGTCCGCGACGGTGCCGTGGCCGAGCAGCCGCCAGGCCCGGTCCGCGGTGGGGAAGAACTCGCCGTCCCGGCGCGCCTCGCCCAGCCCGTCGGTGAACAGCAGCAGCCGGTCGCCCGGTTCCAGCCGTTCCACCCGGGGCCGGACGACGGGCATGAAACCGAGCGGCGGCGCGGGCGCGGGCGGCTCCAGCGGGATCACCGCGCCCCGGCGTAGCAGCAACGGCGGCGGGTGCCCGCAGTTGACGATGGTGAGCGTGCCGCCGCGCTCCTCGACCAACGCCGCAGTGACGAAGTCCTCGTCGCCGACGTTGCGGGCCACCGCGCGGTCCAGGTCGGTCACCACCGCGCGCAGGTCGGCCCGCTCGTACGCGACGTGCCGGTAGGAGCCGAGCACGATGCTGGCCAGGCGGACCGCCTCCAGCCCCTTGCCCCGCACGTCACCGATGATCATCCGCACGCCGTACGGGGTGTCCATCACCTCGTACAGGTCGCCGCCGATCTCGGCCGTGGCGGTGGAGGAGATGTACCGCGCGGCCACCGCGAGCGTGCCGACCTGCGGGCCGAGCGGTCGCAACACCGCCTGCTGAGCGACCGAGGCGAGCCGGGACAGTTCCGCGATCCGGTCCGCCTGACGCTGGCGGATCGCCGCCGTGGCACCCGCGATCGCGGTCGCCGCCCCGACGGCTGTCACGTTGACCACAGTCACCAGCGGACTGCCCCGCTCGGCGACGGCGAAGCCGACACCGATGGCGGTGGCCAGGCCGCCGACCGCGAGCACCACCCGCCAGGACGCCAGCGCCGCCGCGAGGAACGGCGCGACCACCATCAGCGCGATGTAGTGCGCCGGGCGGCCGTCCGCCAGCTCCACCGCGACCACGATCGCGAGCAGCGCGAGGGCCGCGCCGAGACCGGCGCGGGATCCGGGACTCAGCGGGCCTCGGCCCGGCTGGAAGGGTTGCGTGCGTACATCGGACAGCATGCCTGATGGACGGGAACGGGAGAATGAACCTGGCCCGTCGGTCGTGGAAGTTCTGCCCGAGTGGCCGGTCAGCCGAGCACCTCGTACCGGACGTTCACGTGGCCGAGGCCGGTCGCGGCGATGGTCGCGAACGCGGCGCGGGACAGGTCCAGGCACCGGCCCTCGATGAACGGGCCACGGTCGTTGATCCGCACCACCACCGACTTGCCGTTGTCCGGGTTGGTGACCCGGACCTTGGTGTTGAACGGCAGCGTCTTGTGCGCCGCGGTGAGCGCGTTCGGGTCGAACGTCTCGCCGTTCGCCGTCATCTGGCCCTCGGCGTAGAAGGAGGCGCCGCAGGAGCCGCTGTCCACGACCTTCGGGCTGCTCGTCTTCTTCGCCGTCGGGGAGGGGGAGGCGGTCCGCGCCTTGCTCCGCGAGGCCGCCTGGGTGCGGCTCGCCTTCGGGCTCGCAGTGGCCTTCGGCGACGGGCTGAGACTCGCGCTCGGCGAGGCCGACGCGGTCGGCGAGGGGGCGGCCGACGTGGCGGCGGGCGTGCTGGGCGGCGTCTGGACCGCGACCGGCCCGGCGGGCGGCTCGGCGGAGGTGAGCCGCACGGCGCCGACGGTACCGCCGACCGCGAGCGCCACACCGACCGCCGCGGTCGCGGCGATGGCGGCGGGCGAGGAGAACCTGCGGGTACGAAGGTGCCTAGCAGCCACCGGCCCGGTCCTTTCGTCAACTGAACAAACCGGCCCGGACCGTAACGAGAGAAGCACTTCCGAAGTCAACGTGATCATGGTGCTATGCCCGCATTTACCCTGGTACGTGTAGCCGATCACGCCACACTCGATCGGCCGAACGGCCCACCGATCCGCCAGGATGGAAACCGTGCTGAGTCGTCGCCTGGTCGAGCTGTTCGGGTGGATCGACCCCGGCCCGGGCAGCACCCACCTGGTCAGCGACATCTCCGGCTGGTGGCGTGACCCCCAGGTGCTGGCCCAGGTCGGACCGGCGGTGGCCGGGCTGTTCCCCGAGGACCGCCCGAGTGTCGTGATCGCTCCCGAGGTGACCGGGCTGCTGCTCGGCCCGCTGGTCGCGGTCGCCGCCGGGGCCGGCTTCCTGCCCGCGTACAAGGACGGTGGCGAACGACGCCGGGTCGGGCCGACGCGCTGGGCGCAGACACCCCCCGACCACCGGGGACAGCGGCTGCGGATCGGCGTGGACGGTCGGCGGCTGCGCCCCGGCGACCGGGTGCTGCTGGTCGACGACTGGGTCGACACCGGCGCGCAGCTCGACGCGCTGTGCCTGGTCGTCCGGGACGCCGGGGCCGACCTGATCGGCGCCGCCGCGCTCGTCGCGACCTGCCCGCCCGAGGTCGCCGAGCGGCTGAGGCTGCGCGCCCTGGTCACCGGTGCCGACCTGCCGTGAGGCCGCCGGCGGGGGCGGGAGCGTGCCGTAGCGTCGGCGGCATGTGGCCCCGCATCGGTGGATTACGCGCACTCGCCCTCGGCACGCCCGGCGAGCTGCGTACCCGGCTCAACACCCTCGTCCTCTCCGGTCTGAAGACCGCCACCGCCGGTCTCGTGCAGGAGTACGACCAGGAGGGCGAGGAACTGGAGTACGTCGGCGAGCGGCTGGTGCTGGTCGACGACAACGACGGGTTCGTCGGCGTCGTCGAGGTGACAGACGTCGAGGTGGTGCGCTTCGCCGACGTGCCGTGGGACTTCGCCCGCGCCGAGGGCGAGGGCGACCGCTCGATCGAGGAGTGGCGCGAGGGCCACGACGCCTACTGGGCCCGGCAGGGCACGCCGGTCACCGACGACACCCGGATCGTCTGCCTCCGGTTCCGGCTGGTCTCCACAGAGGGCAGCGTCGGCACCTAACCCGCCCGGCGCAGCTCCGGCAGCAGCGCCGCCGCCTCCACCAGCACCGCCTCGTCGCCCGCGTACCAGCTGCTGGCCCGGGGCCAGTGCGTCACCACGTCGGTGAAGCCCAGCCGGGCCGCCCGGGCCACCTGCTCGGCGAGGAAATCGGCGCTGGTCAACGAGAACACCGGCGCCGAGTCCAGCGACAGGTAGCGGTCGAGCGTCACCGGGTCACGGCCGGCCTCCTCCAGCGTCCGCGTCATCCGGCCCGACAGCTCCGCCACCGTGCCCCACCACGCCTCGACGTCGTCGCCACCGAGCCCGGTGGTGACCCAGCCCTGCCCGAACCGGGCGACCAGCCGCATCGAGCGCGGACCGTTCGCGGCCATCACGAACGGCACCCGCGGCTGCTGGACGCACCCCGGGTTGTTGCGCGCGTCCACGGCGGTGAACCACTCCCCGCGCCAGGTCGTGCCGTCCTCCCGCAGGATCGCGTCGAGCAGCTCGGTGAACTCGGCGAACCGGTCCACGCGCCGCCGGGGCGGCAGCGTCTCGCCGCCGAGCACCGCCGAGTCGAAGCCGATACCGCCCGCGCCGAGACCGAGCAGCACCCGGCCCTCCGACACGTCGTCCAGCGCGGTCACCTGCCGGGCGAACGCCGCCGGATGCCGGAAGTTCGGCGAGGCCACGAGCGTCCCGAGCTGCACCCGGGACGTCACGCCGGCCGCCGCGGTGAGCGTCGTCCACGAGTCGAACCACGGCCCGTCGACCAGGTCACGCCAGCCCAGGTGGTCGTAGGTCCAGGCGTGGTCGAAGCCCCACTCGTCCACCTGGGCCCACCGCCGACGTGCTTCCGACCAGCGCTGGTCGGGCAGGATCACGATGCCGATTCGCATGATCGCCAGGGTACGACCCGGGCCGGACATGCCGGCCCGGGTCGCGAGGATCACGCCGCCACGTCGGCGACCACGCACGCGATGTTGTCCGGCGCGCCGGCCGCGTACGCCAGCTCGACCAGGCGCCCGACGGCGTTCTCCGGATCGTCCGCCTCCGCCAGCGCGGCGTGCAGCGCGCCCGGCTCCACCACTGCCGAGAGACCGTCGGAGCAGAGCAGGTAGCGGTCGCCGGGCAGCGCGGTCCGCAGCGCCAGATCCGCCTCCACCTCCGCGCCCGCGCCGAGCGCCCGGGCCAGCAGTGCCCGCTGCGGATGCGCCCCGGCCTCGGCCGGTGTGAGCCTCCCCTGGTCGACGAGCGTCTGCACGTACGTGTGGTCCCGGGTGAGCCGGGACAGCTCGCCGCCGCGCAGCAGGTACGCCCGGCTGTCCCCGACGTGCACCAGGGCGAGCCGGCTGCCGCGCCGCACCAGCGCGGTGAGCGTGGTGGCCGGCTGGTCCGCGTCGGTGGCGTGCGCGCGTACCGCCCGGTCGGCCCGGGCCACCGCGTCGGCCAGCGCGGCGAGCAGGTCGCCCCGCGACCCGTCCCCCTGCTCCAGCGGCCGCAGCGCCTCCACCGCCGCAGCGCTCGCAGTGGACCCGGCCGGACCGCGTACGCCGTCGGCGACCGCGAGCAGCGCCGCGCTCGCGTACGCGGTGTCCTCGTTGGAAGCACGGATCGTCCCGGTCTCGCAGCGCGTCGCGTACCGGAAGGTGGTCTCGGACATGGTGGTGCCCCTCTCGCTGAGCCTGTCGACGAGGAGCGCGACGGCCCGGCCGCGCGCCGCGGTGTCCGCGCTGACCTGCCGCCACCAGGCGTCGAGCGCCTCGGCGGCGGCAACGGGCGGCAGGCCGCAGACGGTACGGATCTCGGCCAGCGGCATCCCGGCCCGGCGCAGCCCGGCGATCAACCGCGCCCGGTCCCGCTGCTCCGGCGCGTAGTAGCGGTAACCCGAGTGCGGGTCCACCGCGGCCGGGGGCAGCAGCCCGCAGTCGTCGTAGATGCGCAACGCCTTGGCGCTCAGGCCGGTCGCGCGGGCGAACGCGCCGATGGTCAGCAGTCGCACCGTGTCCTCCCCCGCGCTCCTCGTGCCGGTCACCGCGACCGGCACCGACCACGCTGGGCTTTGCCGCAGGGGACGGGTCAAGGCGTCGTCGCCGCCAGTTTGGTAAGCATCCGCCCCAGATGCGGCTCTACCGTGCCGGCCGGGGCGTCGTCCACCTCACCCGGCGTCCACCAGCGGATGCCGGCGAACTCCACCGGATCGGGCGTGAACCGCTGGTCACGGCGGCCGGACAGCACGTACCAGAGACTCACGTCGGTGTGCCGCTGCTCCGGCGGGCCGACCGTCCCGGTGACGGTGAGGAACGCCGGACGCTCGCCGAACGGCGGCGCGAAGACCGCCGTCACGCCCAACTCCTCCCGCAGCTCGCGCCGCACCGTGTCGGCCGGGTGCTCACCCGGCTCGACGTGACCGCCGCTGGGCAGCCACATACCCGCGAGGCGGTGGTCGACGAGCAGCACCGCGCCGTCGGCCGGATCGCGGAGCAGGAAGTACGCAACCAGATGCGGCGACGGCCCGCATCCCACCGATGCTGCCAGCCGGGTACGACGGCGTCAGTCCGGCGGCAGCGGGTTGGCGTCGGCCGCCGCGCGGACGAACTCGCGTACCCGGGACGTGGTGTTCCCGGCCGGCCACACCGGACCGCGACAGATCGGCGGCGCGTCGTGGATCGGCACGTAGGCCACGTCCGGACGGGCGTAGAACCGGCGGGTCTGCTCGCCCACCGGCAGCACCCCACGCCCCAGCGCGACCAGTGCCAGCATCTCGGAGAAACTGCCGCCCACCGGGCCCAGCGGCACCGGGCGGCCGGACGGGGTGCGGTCAGGCGTGCGGTCCTGCTTGAACGCGGTCGAGGTCATCGCCGGGTACTGCACCACCGGATGGTCGCCGAGCACCTCCAGCGACACCGACTCCTCCGCCGCGAGCGGATGGCCCGCGGCCACCGCGAGCACCCGGCGCTCGCGCATCAGCACCGGGCCGTTCGCCATGCCGTCGAAGGGGTACGAGGCGATCAGCACGTCGATCGTGCCGTCCCGCAGGCTCGACCGGGTGCCGGCCAGCGGCGCCTCGTGCACGTGCACCTCGCAGTCCGGGTGGCGCTCGGTGAACAGGGAGACCGCCCGCAGCAGCAACGGCGCTGTCGACTCACCGACGTACGCCACCCGCAGCTCGCCGGTGAGCCCGCGCCCGGCGTCCACGGCCCGCTGGACCGCCGCCTCGATGCCGGCCACCAGCGGGCGCATCTCCTCGGCCAGGCGGGCATCGATCGGGGTGAGCCGGACGACCCTGCTGGTGCGCTCGAACAGCGGCGCACCGATGCGACGTTCCAGCTTGCGAACCACGTGGCTGACCCGGCCGGTGCTCACCCGCAGCCGCTCGGCGGTCCGCCCGAAGTGCAGCTCCTCGGCCAGGGTCAGGAACGTCTCGATCTCGTACCGCTCCAGCACCGGGCACCTCCGTCGTTGCCTGCGGGTCAACGATCGTAGTCCGGTCCGGGCTTGGTCCGGACGGCGTGCCGGACCAGGGTTGGCGGCATGCAGAACGATCTCGTGACGGTGACCGGTCTCGACCACCTCGTCCTCTCGGTGAGCGACGTCGAGCGCTCCCTCGACTTCTACTGCGGCACGCTCGGGTTGGCCCCGGTGCGGGTCGACAGGTGGCAGGCCGAAGAGGTGCCGTTCCCGTCCGTACGCGTCGACGCCGGCACCATCATCGACCTGGTACGGGGCGAGGCGGGCGGCTCCAACGTGGACCACTTCTGCCTGGTGGTGGAGCCGGTCGACTGGCAGCGGGTGGTCGACTCCGGGGTGTTCACCGTGCTGACCGGCCCGGTCCCGCGCTTCGGCGCACGGGGCACCGGCACCTCGATCTACGTCAGCGATCCGGACGGCAACACAATCGAACTGCGCTGCTACCCGGCCGACGCCTAACCTGGCCCGATGCCGGAGCTGCAACGCCTCGCCGCCCACCACGCACCCGCCCTGTTGCGGTTCGAGCGGGAGAACCGGGCGTACTTCGCCCGGTACGTCCCCGACCGGGGCGACGACTTCTTCACCGGGTACGCCGCCCGGCACGCCGCCCTGCTGGACGAGCAGGAACGCGGCACCTGCCACTTCCACCTGCTGGTCGGCGACCACGGCGCCGTGCTCGGGCGGTTCAACCTGGTCGACGTGGCGAACGGTAGCGCCGAGCTGGGCTACCGGGTGGCCGAACGCGCCGCCGGGCGCGGGCTCGCTCAAGAAGGCGTACGGCGCGTCTGCGAACTGGCCCGCACCGAGTACGGGCTGCGCCGGCTGGTCGCCTCGGCGGCGCTGGCGAACCCGGCCTCACTGGCCGTGCTCCGGCGTACCGGTTTCGTGCTCGACGGCGCGGTGCCCGGCGGCTTGGTTGATCTGGACGGGGAGCCCGGCCTGCGGCACGTGCTCGACCTCCGCGCGCCCTACGCGGCCGCGTCCCCGTAGGCGGGCGCGCCGGCCGGCTCGTACGTCAGTTGCAGCGTGCCGTGGGCGTGGGTGACCGACTCGGTGAGCCGCAGCGCGCTCGGCACCGTCCCCTCGCCGAACAGACGCTTGCCGGTACCGAGCCCGCGTCCTTCGGCCGGCTGCCCGAGACGTTGGACCCGGCGGCCAAGCAGGCGATAGCTGACCGCCTCGACACGCGAACCTGCCCACTCAGGCGCAGTGGGCGAGCCGGAACCCCTGATCCGCCGGTGCGGCCCTGCCCGAGGGCCGCCCGGCTTCACGGCGCCGGATGAAGGTGGCTGCGGAGGAAGGCGACTGTCTCGCGGCGCGCCGGCCGGGCGGCAGGCACCAGACCAGGAGTGCTCAGGAACGTGTGAGTGGCCCTCGGGTAGCAGGTCAGGCGAACGTCGGTGCCGTCCTCGCGAAGCCGTTCGACATAGCGGCTTCCCTGATCGGCCAGCGGATCCAGTGCGGCGATGACGACCAGTGTCGGTGGCAGTCCGGCGAGGTTGTCGAACTTGACCGGTGACACACTGCGCGGGTCGAGGGTGGGCGGCACGGCCAACTTGCGGGTCGCGCGTAGCCGGGACACCGGCAGGGTGGGGTTGTCGGCGTTCTCCGTGATCGAGGGGTACTCGGTCATGCTCTCCGTCCAGTCCGTGCCCGGGTAGATCAGAGCCTGTGCACGCAGCGGCGGGCCGTCCTTGCGGGCACGCAAGGCGATGAGTCCGGCGATCGTGCCACCGGCGCTCTCGCCCACGACCGCGACGGCTGCCGGATCGATGTTCCACTGCGCGGCGTCGTCGACGAGCCGGACGACCGTGTCGTAGCCGTCGTCGACCGGCCGGGGCAGCGGGTGCTCCGGGGCGAGGCGGTACTCCACCGAGACGACCACCGCCGGGCACCGGGCCGCGAGGTGGCTGTTGAGCCAGTCGTTCTGCGCAGCGGTCCCTGCGAAGAAACCTCCGCCGTGGAACGAGACGACCAGCGGCAGCCTCCGGCCGGTGTCCTTGGGGCGGTGCACCCGCAGCGTCAGACGGCGACCCGGAAGATCGATGAAGGTTTCCTCGATGCGTACGCCGCGGTCCGGGAAACCGGTGATGATCCATGCGGCACGAGACGACACAACGCGGTTGGCCTTCTCGCGCGCGGCGATTACCTGATCGTCGGTCAGAGCCTCCCAGTCCAGCGAATCCTTCAGGATCCGGGTGCCCAGTGGAGCTTTGCCTCTCATGGTGTCCTCCGGCATGCAGACGCTGTGGACTCACTGTCACAGCCGGTGCGTGCCGGTGGATTGAACGAATGTCAAGGGCTCCCTCGGTCCGGCGTCAGGGTCGGCCGGGCCAGGCGACGTCGTCGACGGCGAGGAACGGTGCGCTCGCCACTGTCGCGGGCGTCGCTCCGGTGAAGGCCATGACGTCTCGGTGAAGGTGGGACTGGTCGGCGTAACCGCTGTCCGCCGCCACCGTGGCGGCGCTGTGACCCGCGGCGAGACGATGGGCCGCCCGATCGAACCGGATGAGCTGGGCGGCCCGCTTGGGGGTGAGACCGATCTGGGACCGGAACCGGGCCCACAGCCGCTTACGACTCCATCCGACCTCGGTCGCCAACCGCTCGACCCGCACCTGTCCCCCGCCGGCCACCATCCGCCTCCAGCAGAAGGCGACCTCCGCATCGACCGCGCGCCCCGCGTCGTGACGTCGGGCCAGCGCCGCCTCGGCTATCACGAACCGGGCGTCCCAGGAGCGGGCGGCGCGCAGCCGCTCCTGGATTCGCGCGGCGTCCCGCCCCCAGAGGTCGTCGAGGGTTGTCACGGCTCCGCTCAGCTCCCCCGTGGCGCCCAGGACCGCGTGCGCGATCACGGGCGACAGCCGCACCTGGAGGCAGGCGAAGCTTCCGGCCTGACCCCGTCCGCGCGCACCAGGGGGCGGCGCGAGTCCCGCGGTGACACAGCCTCGCTGTTGCCGTCCAGCGCCGTCGTCGACGACGAGCGGCTGATCGCCGAGGTCGAAGAGCATCATGATTGCGGGGTGCGGCACGACCTCGACCTCGACCGGGGTGTCAGCCCGGTCGCTGAAACCCGCCATGGTGACTCCCGCCAGCCGGCCCGGTCGTGCGGGGACCGCGATGTCCCAGGCGGGCGAACCGACGCGCACCGGGTCGGTAGGTCGCACGTCACGATGGTAGGCGTCACCCTCAAGCGGGTCGGTCAGTCATCGTCCCGAGGCGTCCGGGGCTGGCCGCCTCGGTCGTTCACTTTCGATTTTCTCGGAGGGCCGCCGGCCGCAGGGGTCAGGCCGGATGCGCGGCGGAGGCTACGCCCACAGCGTGGACCGCATCTGGATCGGCTGGTAGGCCAGGGCTCGGTCGACCACCTCAGCAGCCGTCAACGCAGCGTCGCTCCGGTAGATCAGGTCGGAGACACAGCCGCCTGGGCAGACCAAGTCCCGCTCAAGGGATGGCTTCTTCGCGGGTCAACTTCGCAGGCAGGGTGCCCTCCTCCGACCGGCGCTGGCACGCCAATGGCACGCCGCACGAGCGCCAGCCCTGCAACATCGAAGGCCCTGACCGGGACTGACGTCCTGATCAGGGCCTTCGTGGTGGAGCGGGTGACGGGAATCGAACCCGCACTGTCAGCTTGGGAAGCTGATGTTCTGCCATTGAACTACACCCGCAGGCGGCACCACTCTACCCGAAGGTCACACCCCCGCGCACTCAGGTGCTCGCGCGCCACTTCGGCGAGGTGGTGGCATCGACGCGCGGTTGATCCCGCCACCTCCCCGAGCTGGAGTGGATCAAGCGCCCGGCCGACGCGGGCGGGCACATGTTGCACGTCGGCAACATATGGCCGTTCTCAAATATGTCGATGGGATGTAACGTCTGCACCACGTTTCCGCACCGGCGTGACACACCCCCTGCCACGCCGTCAGAAAGAGGTGGGCCCATGGGACTCCGTCCCAACCTGCTGACCCGGCGTACCGCCGGTGTCGCGACGTCGACCCTCGCACTGCTGCTCAGCACCGCCGCCGTCGGCGTCGTCCCCGCCGCTTCGGCCCTCTCGGCCACCCCGGCCGGCGTCTGCGCCGAGCCGGCCGACGCCCACGCCGACGAGCACGAGCACGAGCACGAGCACTCGAACGCTCGCGTGGCGAAGGGCGGCAACGCCAAGCTGGACCCGAACCACCTGACCGCCGAGCAGGTCCGTGAGCGTGAGGCCGACCTCGCCGCCGCGCAGCGCGAGCGGGCCGGCTTCCGGACCGGTGTCGTCGCCCCGCTGGCCGCCGTGACGATCCCGGTCGTCGTGCACGTCATCCAGGAGAACAGCACCCGGGCCGGCGGCAACATCACCGACTCGATGATCAATCAGCAGATCACCGTGCTGAACCAGTCGTACGCGGGCTCGACCGGCGGCGCCGCCACCGCCTTCGGGTTCCAGCTCACGAAGATCAACCGGGTGACCAACCCGTCGTGGTACCCGATCGTGCAGGGCTCCTCGGCGGAGCGCTCGATGAAGACCTCGCTGCGCGTGGGCGGCAAGAACACGCTCAACATCTACCTGGGCGAGCTGAGCAACGGCCTGCTCGGCTGGGCGACGTTCCCGAAGCGTTCGCTGGACAAGATGGACGGCGTGGTGGTGCTCAACGAGTCGCTGCCCGGCGGCACGGCGACCAACTACAACCAGGGTGACACCGGCACCCACGAGGTCGGCCACTGGCTGAACCTCTACCACACCTTCCAGGGCGGTTGCTCCGGCTCGGGCGACAGCGTCTCCGACACCCCGGCCGAGGCGTCCCCGGCGTACCAGTGCCCGACCGGGCGGGACACCTGCTCGACGGCGGGCATGGACCCGATCACCAACTTCATGGACTACACGTACGACTCCTGCATGCACCAGTTCACCGCCGGCCAGGCGAGCCGCATGCTCACCGCATGGAACGCCTACCGCGCAGCCTGACCGTCGTACCGCGTACCGCGTACCGCGTACCGCGTACCGCGTGCCGGCCCTGTCTTCGGACGGGGCCGGCACCGCTCGTTCCGGGTCGGGTCAGGCGGCCGGGCGGCGCGTGTCGAAGCCGTGCCGGCCGCGGCAGCCCTCGGCGACGAGCGGGTCAGGCCGGGCCGACGCGCCCCCGTGCGGGTCGAGCCACACCCGCACCTGCGGCGGGGCGGCGCCGGGCTGGGCGACCGGATCGCGCCGGGTCAGCATCGCCACCTCGACGGTGAACTCGAACAGCCGCCAGTCGCCCTGCGGCGACGCGCGGCCGATCCGGGCCAGCCGGGCCACCGTGGCGGGGTCGGTCACCGCCCGGGCGCGGCCCGCGACGTACGCCTCGTCGTCGCTCTCCTCCGGCGGGAACGAGTGCAGGGCGTAGCGGCCGTCGCGTTCGAGGTCACGGCGCTTCGGCGAGTCGATGACGAAGCACCAGAGCCCGTCGGCGGTGAACACCGGGGAGACCGGGTGGACCCGGGGGCCGCCGTCGGCGCGGACCGTGGCGAGGTAGCCGAAGCCCGGCCCGTACTGCTGCATCAGGAGGCGGATCTCGTCGGCGAGGCGGGGCTCGTCGGCGGCGAATTCGGACCAGGAAGCCATGTGGACACTCTATCGAACACGTGTACGAAGATGCAGTGCGACACGCTGGTCACCCGTACCGGTCGCTATGGTGTTCCGATGCTGCTCTCCGACCGCGACCTGGTCTCCGAGATCAAGGCCGGCACGCTCGCGCTGGAGCCCTTCGAGCCCACGCTGGTGCAGCCGTCGAGCATCGACGTACGCCTGGACCGGCTGTTCCGGGTCTTCAACAACCACCTCTACACGCACATCGACCCGTCGATCCAGCAGGACGACCTGACGTCGGCGATCGACGTGGCCGACGGGCACCCGTTCGTGCTGCATCCGGGCGAGTTTGTCCTCGCCTCCACACTAGAAGTCATCACGTTGGGCAACCAACTTGCTGGACGCTTGGAGGGAAAGGCGCTCGCGCTCGACACGCCGGTGCCGACACCATCCGGCTGGACCAGCATGGGCGACCTCAAGGTCGGTGACCACGTCTTCGATGATCGCGGCCGCCCGGTACTGGTTCGTTCTGCCACTGAGGTCCTGTCTGGTCGCCCATGCTTTCGCGTCACATTCTCCGACGGAGAGTCGATCGTCGCCGACGCCGATCACCGCTGGATGACGACCACGCGGGTGGAGCGTAAGCGAATCGACCACGGAACGATGACCGGCGGGACGATCCGGACGACCGCGGAGATCGCCTCGGACCTTCACTACGGCGACGGCGAGGTCGAACACCAAGTCGCACTTGCCGAGCCAGTTCAATATCCCACCCGCGAGTTGCCCATCGATCCGTACGTGCTGGGCGCGTGGCTCGGCGACGGGACATCCGCCAACGCCGAGTTCGCCTGCGCCGACGAGCCGATCCTCGAGGAGATCCGACGGGCTGGCTACCCAGTGCGGAAGACCGGCGCCCCATCCGGCTACCGGATCGGTGGAACGGGCCATACCCGCGACGACAGCACCGGCAGGTTCATGCCCGACGACTCTCTCTCCAGCCGCCTCAGACGCCTTGGAGTGCTGGGGAACCAGCATGTGCCGCAGCTGTACCTGACCGCGGACACAAGTCAGCGCGTAGCCCTGCTACAGGGAATGATGGACGTCGATGGTTACGTCGATGACCGTGGTCGGTGTGAGTTCGTCAGCACCAGGGAACACCTGACGGACGCAGTGGTCGAACTGGCCGCCAGCCTCGGCCTTCGACCGGTCAAACGAAAGAAGCGGGCGATCCTCGACGGCGTCGACGAGGGCCCGGCGTACCAGGTGACGTTCACGCCACATGTTCCAGTTTTCCGGCTTCCTCGGAAACTGGCCAGGCAGAAGCTCGATCGCTTCCACCGATCTCGATCGATCGTCGCCGTGCAGCCGATGGAATCCGTACCTGTTCGCTGCATCGAGGTGAACGATCCGCGCGGCATGTTCCTCGCCGGGCGATCGTTCATTCCCACACACAACTCGAGCCTCGGACGGCTGGGCCTGCTGACCCACTCGACCGCCGGCTTCATCGACCCGGGCTTCTCCGGTCACGTCACGCTGGAGCTGTCGAACGTGGCGAATCTGCCGATCACGCTCTGGCCGGGCATGAAGATCGGCCAGCTCTGCATCTTCCGGCTCTCCTCGCCGGCCGAGCATCCGTACGGTTCGGCCGTCTACGGCTCGCGGTACCAGGGGCAGCGCGGACCGACGCCGAGCCGGTCCTGGCAGAGCTGGCGCACCTGGCCGACGCGCTGACGGCACCCACCGTTGTTAATAGGGGCCCCCTCCTATACCGGAGGCGTTAAGAGGGGGCCCTTCCTTACACGCGGCCGTAGCTGTTGATGTCGCCGTCGTCGACCCGCTTCATCGTGATGGGCTTGCCGGACTGCGAGGCGTGCACCACCCAGCCGTCGCCCACGTACATCGCCACGTGGTGCAGGTCGCCGTAGTAGAAGACGAGGTCACCGGCGCGTAGTTCGGCCCGGCTGACCCGCTTCGTCACGCCGTGCTGCTGGCGCGCGCTGTGCGGCAGTGAGACGCCGCCCTTGGCCCAGGCCGCCATGGTGAGGCCCGAGCAGTCGAAGTGGTCCGGCCCGGACGCGCCCCAGACGTAGATCTTGCCGATCTGCGCGCACGCGAACTTGACCGCCGCCCCGGCCGGGCCGCCGGGATAGCCGGCCGGGCACGGCGCCGGGCGCAGCGGGCCGCCGCCACCCTTGCCGTACACCTTGAGCCGCAGTTTCTCCAGCTTGGCGATATCGGCGTCGATCTGCTTCTTCTTCGCCGCGAGCTGGGCCTCGGTACGCGCCAGACCGGCGATCATCTCGTCCAGCGGCTTCTTCTTCGCCGCCAGCTCGTCGCGCAGCGCGGCGACGGAGCGCACCTGCTCGTGCTGGCGGTGCGCGAAGCGGTCGAGCAGTTCCAGGCCGTTGACCAGGTCGCCGGGTGAGCGGCTGCCCAGCAGCGCGTTCACGGTGGAGAGGTTGTCGCCCTTGTACGCGTCGGCGGCGAGCCCGCCGACCTGGCCGAGCGCGGCGTCCACCCGGGCTTCGAGGGGTGCGATCTGCCGGCCGAACGCGTCGGCCTGCTTGCGCCGCGCGGCGAGCTGCCCGCGTACGGTGTTCACCTGTTCGATGACCGGTTCGAGCTTGTTCCAGTCGCGGTCGATCTGAGCCTCGATCTCGGCGACCGAGGGTTCGGCGTGTGCCGCCGTGGCGCCGCCGGTCAGGACGACGGCGGTGCCCACGAGGGCGGCGAGAGCGGTGGTGAAGCGGGACCAGCGGGTACGCGGCACAGCCGTGGACCGGTCGACCGACCGGTTCGACGACGGCCGCGGGGCATGGAGTGCCACCGGGCGTCCGTACTCCTTCTTCCGTACCGCCTACCGGGTTAGCTGACGGATTCGGGCGGGAAGGGAGCCGCCCTACCGCATCGCTGCGGATTCACCCCAGGTACCTGGTTCCCCGGCTCGCCCGCAGGCGACTCGGCGGTGTCGGACCGTCACCGACCGGGTTGGACGGTGAGACGAGCGGCCGACGATTCCCCAGAGTAGGGACCACCGTTATCGATCCGCAACTTCCAGCGGCGTGACACTCCGTACGCGATCCGGGGCCACGCCCCGGGGCGGAGGCGAAGTCTTTCAAGGCTGATCGCCCACTGGAGAGCCGCCAGGGTGACTGGACGGCGATCTGGCACCTCGGCCAGAAGGCGTGGTTCCGCAACCCGGCCGCCGCGCCGATGGAGAAGTGGCACGCCGTACCGACCCGCCACCGCACACGCCGAAGGCCCCCGGTCCGTGACGGACCGGGGGCCTTCGGCGCTGGCAGAGCCTGTGTCAGCTGACCCGGACGAAGCCGGCGAGCGGCTGGGTGTTGATGCTCGACACCTGGACCGGTTTGCCGGTACGGGGCGCGTGCACCATCACCCCGTTGCCGAGATAGAGCCCGACGTGATGCAGGTCGGATCCGAAGAACACCAGGTCACCTGGGCGCGCCTCGGAGCGGGAGACCCGGCGACCCTCGTTCCACTGGGCGCCGGTGAAGTGGGTGAGCGAGATGCCCGCCGACTTGTACGCGTACTGGGTGAGGCCGGAGCAGTCGAACGAGTTCGGGCCGGTGGCGCCCCACACGTACGGGTCACCGACCTGGGCGCACGCCGTCTTGATGGCGGTCCGCGCGGCGCTGCTCACCACACCGTCGATCTTGGGGCAGCCCGCCGGGCGGATCGAGGTCACCGGGAGCATGGCGGTCAGCCGCTTGATCTCCGAGTCGATCTGCTTCTTCTTCGCCGCGAGATCGTTCTGCTGCTTGGTCTCCAGCGCGATCAGCGCGTCGAGCTTCTCCTTCTGCCTGTTGTACTCGTCGCGCACCTTGAGCACACTGGCGATCTGGCGGCGCTGGTCGTCGGCGATCCGGTCCAGCATGACCAGCTGCTCGGCCAGCGTGCCCGGCTTGGTGTTCACCAGCAGCGCGCCCAGCTCCTGCGACGGGCCCTGGATGTAGTACCGGGCCGCGATGTCGCCGACCTTGTTCATGGCGAGCGTGGAGGCCAGCTCCAGCGGCACCATCTTGTCCTTCAGCGCCTTGGACTTCTTCTGGTTGGTGCGGAGCTGCGAGCGGACCTTGTTGAACTGCTCGATGGTGGGTTCGAGCTGCTCCCACTGCTTGTCGATCTGCGCGTCGATCTCGTCCACCGACGGCGCCGCGTGCGCCGGGGCCGTCAGCATTCCGGCGCCGACCGCGGCGGCCGCGACCAGGGTGACCAGACGGCGTACCACCCGTCGGAACCCGGCCGGCCGGCCGGGTGGAGCGCTCGGGGCATGACGTTGAGGGGGCGTGGTTGCCACCGGCACGGACTCCTTTGCAACCGACCGCCGGGCGCCTCGCGAGAGGGAAGGTCGAGGCAGACGACCCACAGCGGTCGGTGCCTCACATTAGGGAAGGCGTCCGATGGAATCAAGGCGACCGTTTGTTCAATCACGTATCCGCAATCGGTTGCGCACCAAGGGTATTCAGCTCACCTACCGACGATGGATGCCAATACGTCGTCGAGCGTCACCACGCCCGTCAGCCGGCGCCCGGCGGCTCGCCCCGGCGTACCCGAACACGGCAGGGCCAGCGCGCCGGTGGTCCGGTCGTGCTCCTCGGCGTCCGGCAACACGGTCTTCACCGCGTCGGTCGCCTCCACCCGCCACCACCGCAGCACCTGCCGGGACGCCCACTTCATCCCAGCAGCAGCGGCGAGAAGAGCCGGGTCAGGGCGGGCTCGGCCAGGTAGCCGGTGAGCAACGCGGTGAGCGTGATGCCGAGCTGCGCGCCGGAGAGCTGGAACGACAGTTCGCGGTGTACGCCTCAGCTCGCGGCCGGCGCGACCTCCGGCTCACCGGCCGGGGCCTCGGGCTTGACCGAGCGCAGCAGCACGCTCGCCACGTCGACCACCTCGACGTCCTCGCCAGCGCCCTTGCCGTTCACGCCGTCGCTCAGCATCGTCGAGCAGAACGGGCAGCCGACCGCGATGGTCTTCGCCCCGGTGGACATGGCCTCCTCGACCCGGTCCACGTTGATCCGCTTGCCGATCTTCTCCTCCATCCACATCCGGGCACCGCCGGCGCCGCAGCAGAAGGAGCGCTCGCTGTTGCGCGGCATCTCGGTCAGCTCGCCCTGGATCGAGTCGCCGAGCACCTCACGCGGCGCGGCGAAGATCCGGTTGTGGCGGCCCAGGTAGCACGGGTCGTGATAGGTCACGCCGCCGTCGACCGGCTGCACCGGGGTGAGCTTGCCGGCGCTGACCAGGTGGGCCAGCAGCTGGGTGTGGTGCACGACCTCGAACTCACCGCCGAGCTGGCCGTACTCGTTGCCCAGCGTGTTGAAGCAGTGCGGGCAGGTGGCGACGATCTTGCGCTTGCTCTTCTCCCGGCCCTCGAACGCCTCGTTGAGCGTCTCGACGTTCTGCTGGGCCAGCATCTGGAAGACGAACTCGTTGCCGATCCGGCGCGCCGGGTCGCCGGAGCAGGTCTCGCCCTCACCGAGGATGGCGAACTTGACGCCCGCCTCGTTGAGCAGCGTGGCGACCGCCCGGGTGGTCTTCTTGGCCCGGTCCTCGAACGCGCCGGCGCAGCCGACCCAGAACAGGTACTCGAAGTCGTCGACCTCGCCGACGCGCGGCACCTCGAACCCGAGGCCCTTGGTCCAGTCCTCGCGGGTGTTCTGCGGGGCGCCCCACGGGTTGCCCTTGTTCTCCAGGTTGCGGAGCATGACGCCGGCCTCGGACGGGAAGCTCGACTCGATCAGCACCTGGTAGCGGCGCATGTCGACGATGTGGTCCACGTGCTCGATGTCCACCGGGCACTGCTCGACGCAGGCACCGCAGGTGGTGCAGGACCAGAGCACGTCCGGGTCGATGACACCGCCGGACTCGGCGGTGCCGATCAGCGGCCGGTCCGCCTCGGCCAGGGCCAGCACGTCCATGTGGGCGAGCTGCGCCTCGGTGGCCTTCTCCTCGCCGGTCAGGTCCTTGCCGCCGCCGGCCAGCAGGTACGGCGCCTTGGCGTACGCGTGGTCGCGCAGGCTCAGCACCAGCAGCTTCGGCGACAGCGGCTTGCCGGTGTTCCAGGCCGGGCACTGCGACTGGCAGCGACCGCACTCGGTGCAGGTGCTGAAGTCGAGCAGGCCCTTCCAGCTGAACTGCTCGACCTGGGCGACACCGAACTGGTCCTTCTCCGGGTCGGCCTCCTCGAAGTCCAGCGGCTTGCCCTCGCTGGTCATCGGGCGCAGCGGGCCCAGGCCGGAGCCGGCGGGCTTCTCCGGGTCGCGCTTGAAGAAGATGTTCGGGAAGGCCAGGAAGCGGTGCCAGGCCACGCCCATGGTGACGTTCAGCGAGATCACGATGAGCCAGGTCATCGAGATGGCGATCTTGATGAGCGCGGCGACGCTGACGCCCGCCTCCCAGTTCGGCAGAACCGAGCCGACCGCGTGGCTGAGCGGGGCGGCCCAGACCGGGTACTCGAAGTGGTCGGTGGCGACCTTGAAGCCGCGGATCACGAACCCGAAGATCAGGACCAGCAGGACGACCCACTCGACGAAGTAGCCCTGCCACATGGTCGAGCCGGTGAACCGGGAGCGGTTCTCCGCGCGGCCGGGCCGGTTGCGCAGGCGGATCACCATCAGCACTCCGATGCCGACCAGGCCGAGGATGCCGATCCACTCGGTGACCAGACCGAAGATCGTCCAGTGCCCGATAATCGGCAGCCCGCCGCCGGTCGAGACCACCTCGAAGTAGGCCTCCAGCACCAGCAGCGACAGCACGACGAAGCCGACCATCACGAACCAGTGGGCGGCGCCGACCACGCTCCACTTCAGCATGCGGGTGTGACCGGCGGTCTCCACCAGCATGGTCTTGGTACGCGCGCCCTTGTCGCCGAAGCGCTCCGGCGCGGGCTGGCCGAGCCGGATGACGGCTGTCATCTTCATGACCGCGCGCACCGCAAGCCACACCGCCACGGCGGTGATGGCGGCCGCGAGGATCGTGGTGACGATCTGGACGCTGCCCATCGAGTTGGCCTCCCGGTCTGCTGCTTGTCCGTAGCAGCCTACGCGCAAGGTTACCCAGCAGTAACGTGAGTCTTCTCGCACCAGGCCACGCCGCCCTGCGCACACCTTAGGTGCAGCGGCGTCGAAGCGCCGGGCAGGGGCGGCGTGGCGTGACCTACGCCGGGGTGGGGCAGCGCCGGATCAGCGCCAGCGGGAGAGCAGGATCAGCGACGAGACCATCGCGCCGAAGCCCACGGCGAGGTTCCAGTAACCCCAGCTGGCGACCGGGTACGCCTGCTCGGACAGGTAGTAGAGCACCAGCCAGCCGATGCCCACCACGATCAGCGTGACCGCGGTGACGGGCAGCCAGATCGGGCTAGGCTTGCGCGTCGACGCCGTCGCCGTCGGACGCACGTCCGTCGGCGGGGTGTACACCTTCTTCTTGCGGACCTGAGACTTGGGCACGACGCTCTCCAGAGGGGGGTACGACCTCGTCCGGCCTGACAACCGGGCGCGAGGGCGACGGTCCATGGCCAATAATGTTCGACAGCTAGCGTAGTCCCGACGGACCGTCCAGGCCACGAATGGGGCCAGGCCGGTGCACTCAGTAACCGGAAAGAGCGGACTTTCCGGGTCGAGCAGGTCGCCTCGCACCGGTGCGGACCGGAACGAGACGACGGGAAAGGGAACGCCCGGTGGAGTACACGTCCGGCGCCGCCTCCTGGCAGAAGGCCCTCCGCCGCGCGGCAGCCGCCCTGCTGCCCCGGCGCGCCCGCCAGCGCCGCCCCGGCTGGTCCGTCGGCGTACCCCTGATCGCCGCCGCGGCCGGCCTGCTCTTCACCACCACCGCCACCACCGCTGGCGGCACCTCCCTGCGCGAGGACCGCCGGCCCCAGCTCACCCAGCTGATCGAGGACCGCCGCGAGGAGGTCGCCGCCAGCGAGGCGAAGGCCGCCCGGCTCCGCGCCGAGGTGGAGGAGCAGACCGAAGCGCTCGCGGGCGCAGACGGGCCGATCAAGACCCAGCGGGACCGGGCCGCCGCCAGCCGGCAGGGCGCCGGATTCACCGCGCTCACCGGCAGCGGCGTGACCGTCGAGCTGAACGACGCCGACCGGCGGCCCGACCAGCCCCTGCCGAAGGGCGCCAGCAACGACGACCTGGTGGTGCACCAGGGCGACGTCCAGGCGGTCGTCAACGCGCTCTGGGCCGGCGGCGCGGAGGCCATGTCAATCATGAACGTCCGCGTGCTGAGCACCAGCGCGGTACGCTGCGTCGGTAACACCCTGCTGCTGCACGGCCGGGTGTACTCCCCTCCTTTCAAGATCGTGGCAATCGGCGATCCCGCGGAGCTCCAGCGGGCGCTCGCCGCCTCTGAGGGAGTGCGGGTGTTCAAGGAAGTGGCCGACCACTACCAACTCGGGTACGTCGAACGCGTCTCCACGGTCAGCGTGCCGGCGTTCGAGGACTCCACCGCGTTGCAGTCGGCGACGGTGCCCCGGTGACCGGCGGCGACCCCCGGGAACGCACCGGCCACGACCGCCAGGAAGAGCCGACCGCGTTCCTCCCCCGGGTCGAGCGTCCGGCCCCGGCGTCGCCGCCCCCGCTCGACCTGCCGTGGCCCGACGCCGGTCCGGCCCACACCTCCCCGGCCCGACGCGGCCCGGACACCCGGCCGCCCGTCCCGCCGCCCGCCGCCCCGCCACAGGCCGCGCCGCCCCGGACCGCCCAGCCGCCCGTCGCTCCGCCGCCGACGTGGCCGGGCGGTCAGGGGCACCAGCAGACGGGCACCCCCCGCGCCGAGGACGGCCTCCGGTTCCGCCCCCCGGCGAGCGAGCTTCCCCCCGGGGGTACGCCCCACCCGGCCGGCCCGGCGCACCACGGCCCCGCACACCACGGCCCGGCGGACCACGGACCGGCGTACCGGGGTGGTTCCGCCACCCCCGGGATGCGCCCCGCGGCGCCCGCCGACGTACCACCCCCGCCGGGTGAGCGTCCCCCGCGACCGGGACCGTACGGGCCGGCGGCGCAGCAGCACCCCGTCCGCCATCCCACCGGAGGAGCGATCCCGCCCGAGCGCGGTGGTCGCGGTGGACAGCCGCCGCAGACCGGCGCCCGCCCGTGGGAGACCGGCGGACGCCCGCCGGAGGACGGTAGCCGCCCGGCAGGGGGTGAGGGACGGCCGCCCGGCGTACCCCCTCTCGGCGGGCCGGCCGGCGCGGACCGGACGCCTCCCGTCGATCCCGGAGCCACGGCGGTGCTGCCCGCCGTCAACCGCCCGCCTGCGGACCCCCGGATGGACGCCACCGGGCTGATGGGCGCGGTGCCCCCGGCGCCGGACACCGGCGACGGCGGCGCGGAGCCGCCCGCCGAGCCGCCCCGCCCCCGGCGCGGCGAGCGGGTGGTGCAGTTGCGACCCGAGCAGACCGGCGAGGGATACCGCAGCGTCTACTCCGAGCTGACCCGCCCGACCGTCGGCTCCCGGCTGCGCACCGTCGTGCGGGGCACCGGCGAGCTGCTGATCACCTTCGGCCTGGTGGTGCTCCTCTTCGCCGGGTACGAGATCTGGGGCAAGGCGGTCATCGTCGAGGCCCACCAGAGCGACCTGAACAGCCAGCTCGCCCAGGAGTGGAGCGCGGCCGCGGACCCGACTGTCGGCCCGACCACCGCTCCGACGGTGAAGCCGAAGCCACCGGCCAAGGGGAGGCCGGTCGCCGGCCTCTACATCCCCAAGTTCGACAAGCACTGGGTCGTGGTCGAGGGGGTCAGCCCGGAGGACATCCGGTACGCCCCCGGCCGCTATCCGGACAGCGCCATGCCCGGCGAGGTGGGCAACTTCTCCGTCGCCGGCCACCGGATCCGCTCCACGTTCTGGCGGCTGGACGAGATGAAGTCCGGCGACGCCATAGTGGTCGAGACCAAAACCGAGTGGCTCGTCTACCGGGTCTACCAGCAGCGGATCGTCAAGCCGTCCCAGGTCGAGGTGGTCGCGCCGGTGCCGGGCAAGCCAGGCCGGAAGCCCACCGAGAAGCTGCTCACGCTCACCACCTGCAACCCGAAGTTCGACAACTACGAGCGGCTGATCATCCATGCCCGGCTGGACGACGTCCAGGCCAAGTCGGCGGGCCGCCCGGCCGAACTGGAGACGTGAACCGTGTACTCGTGGATCTGGCGGAAACTGCCGTTCGGGCTGCCCGGCAAGCTGATCGGCTCGCTGATGCTGGCCACCGCCACCGTCGCGCTGCTCTGGCTCGTGGTCTTCCCGTGGGCCGAACCGCTCCTGCCCTTCGACGACGTGCAGGTCACCCAGGACTCCGGCGTGCCGGGTGACGGTGGGATCACCGAACCGACCGGGCTGCCCGGCGAGGAGGAGCTGCCGTACAGCACCGAGACGAACAACGCCCCACCCTCCACCCCGAACAGGTGACACCGATGCGCGTACTGGTGATCGACAACTACGACTCGTTCGTCTTCAACCTCGTGCAGTACCTGGGCCAGCTCGGCGCGGACTGCGAGGTGCGGCGCAACGACGAGATCGACGTCGCCGACGTGGGCCGGGCCGGTGCCGCCGGTGTCCTGCTGTCGCCCGGCCCCGGCAGCCCGGACCGGGCCGGCATCTGCCTGGACGTGATCCGCGAGTACGCCGGCAAGCTTCCGATCTTCGGTGTCTGCCTCGGTCACCAGGCGATCGGCGAGGCGTTCGGCGCGACTGTCGCCCGCGCGCCGGAACTGCTGCACGGCAAGACCTCGGAGGTACGCCACGACGGTGTGGGCGTGCTCGCCGGGCTGCCCGATCCGTTCACCGCCACCCGCTACCACTCGCTGGCCGTCCTGCCCGAGACGCTTCCCGACGAGCTGGAGGTCACCGGCCGGACCGCCTCCGGCGTGGTGATGGCGATGCGGCACCGCACGCTGCCGATCGAGGGCGTGCAGTTCCACCCCGAGTCGGTGCTGACCGAGGGCGGTCACCTGATGCTGGCGAACTGGCTGGCCGCCTGCGGCTTCCCGGCGGCGCTGGAGCGCGCCCCGGAGCTGACCGCCGAGGTGGACGCCCGCCGCCGAGCCGCCTTCACCCCGGCCTGACCCCCCGCCCCGCACCCCCGCCCCGCCCTTGCGCCGACTGATCATGAAGTTTGCGGGGACAAATCGGGCGTCCACTGCCGCCAACTTCATGATCGACGGAGAAATGGGCGCGGCGGCCAGCGGCGTCAGCGGTCGGTACGGGTCGGGGCCACCGGCGGGAACGGGAAGCCACTGCCGCCGCCGTTGCCGCCGCCATCGTCGCCCGGTGTGCTCGGGGACGGGCTGGGGGTGGCGCTCGGTGTCGGGCTGGTCGGCTCCTCCTCCTCGCGCGGCACGTCGACCTCGATGGTCACCCGCTCGCCCTTGGCCAAGCTGGTTCCGGCGCGGGGCGACTGGCTGCTGACCTTGCCCGCGTCGGACGGGTCGACCTCGTTCCCCTCCTCGACCCGGACCTCGTAGCCGGCCTCCTCGAGCCGCTGCGTCGCCTGGTCCTCGGTGTAGCCGCGGACGTTCGGCACCTCGCTGACGTTGCCCCTGGAGACCTTGAGCGTCACCTTGCTGCCCTCGGCGACCGCGCTGCCCTCCTTCGGCGAGACGTCGACGACCTGGTCCTTCGGCGCGCTGTCGTTCACTTCCTCCACCACGGGAACGAGATTCTGCTCCTGCAGGCGCGTCTGCGCGGCACCCACGGTGCTGCCCTTCAGGCCGGTGGGGATGTTCACCTGGCCCGGGCCGGTGCAGACGTTGACGGTGACCTCGGTGTTCTTCTCCACCCGCTGGCCGAAGGACGGGCTCTGGTCGACCACCGAGCCCTTCTCGCACGTGGTGTTCTGCACCGGGTCACCGTCTGTGAACCGCAGCCCGGCCTGGGTGAGCGCCGCCTGCGCCTCGGCCTGCGTACGGCCCACCAACTGCGGCACCGACACCTTCTCGTTGCCCGCCTGGTTGAGCCAGAGCGCGGTGCCGAGCGCGATCACCGCGAGCACGCCGAGTGCGGCGAACGAAGCGATGACCCAGGACGAACTCTTGCGCTTGCCCGGGTCACCGACCCGCGCCACCGGCTGCTGGCGGGTCTGCGGGCCCATCATCTGGGTCTGCTGCGCCTGGTGGTAGCCGCCCGCGGCGGCGCCCATCGGCATGGTCTCCTCAGCCGGCATCACCGGGGTGGCGAGCACCGGCCGCCCGGCGGCGGCACGGAGCAGGTCCGCCCGCATCTCACCGGCGCTCTGGTAGCGGTTGAGCGGGTTCTTCGACAACGCCTTGAGCACGATGGCGTCGACGGCGGGGTTGACATCCGGGTTGATCGTGCTCGGCGTCGGCGGCTGTTCCCGTACGTGCTGGTACGCGACGCTGACCGGGCTGTCCCCGACGAACGGCGGGTGGCCGCAGAGCAGCTCGAACAGCACGCAGCCGGCCGCGTAGACGTCGGAGCGGGCGTCGACCGCCTCGCCGCGCGCCTGCTCGGGCGAGAGGTATTGCGCGGTGCCGATGACCGCGCTGGTCTGCGTCATCGTGGTGGCGCCGCTGGCCAGCGCCCGGGCGATGCCGAAGTCCATCACCTTGACCTGGCCGGTCTGGGTGAGCATCACGTTCCCGGGCTTGATGTCCCGGTGGATGATCCCGTGCCGGTGGCTGAACTCCAGCGCCGCGCACATGTCGGCGCAGATCTCTAGCGCCCGCCGCGGCTGGAGTCGCCCCTCGACGCCGAGGACCTCCTTGAGGGTCCGGCCGTTGACGAACTCCATGACGATGAACGGCAGGGTCTCGCCCGTGGGGCCGGTCTCCTCGCCGGTGTCGTAGACGGCGACGATGGCCGGGTGGTTGAGCGAGGCGGCGTTCTGCGCCTCCCGGCGGAACCGCATCTGGAAGGTGGCATCCCGGGCCAGATCGGCACGGAGCATCTTGATCGCGACATCCCGCCCGAGCCGGAGGTCACGGCCGCGGTGCACCTCGGCCATGCCGCCGTAGCCCAGCAGCTCGCCGACCTGATACCTGCCACCGAGCAGGCGGGCCTGCGCTGTCATCGCGTCTCTCGTCCTTCGCTCGTCGTCGTACCGCCGCCGGCCGACAGGAGGCGTACCTCACGACGGTACGACGTGCGGACCGGATAGTCGCCTCCGTACGCCTGCACCGCGCCGGAGGTAACGCTCACACTCGCCGGAGCGGCTGCGGTACCACCGTATTTCCGGTACAGGAACGAAATCACGCCCGAGCAGAGGATGACCAGTACGGCCACCACGATCGCCGTCGTCCACAGCCCGGACCGGGAGCGCCGGGGCGCAGCGGCGGCGGGTGGTCGCGCGTACCCCAGGGGGGTGTGCGGGGGCACGGGGCGTGGCTGCGGTACGGGGGCCGCGCCGCGCGGTGCCACCGGTGGGCGGGGCTGCGGGGCGGGATGCGCGATCACGGCCGGGCGCGGTGCCGCGACCGGCGGGCGGGCCGGCGACACGGGTGGCCGGGGCTGCGGGCGCGGGGCCGCGGCCGGCGGCTGCGGGCGCGGAGCGGCCGTCGGCACCTGCGCCCGCGCGACCGGTGCGGCCGGCGAGGCGGGTACGCCGGAGATCGGGCGTCCGGAGCGGGCCGCCTGCGAGAGCGCGAGTTTGGCCTGCCGGGCGATGCTCGCCAGCGCGGCGGCGCTCGGCCAGCGGGCGGCCGGATCCTTCGCCATGGCCCGATCGACGATCGCCCGGACCTGCGGCGGGATGTCGGCCGGAAGCGGCCGGGGCGCGTCCCGTACGTGCTTCATGGCGATTTCGAGGGGGTTGTCCCCTTCGAACGGACGGCGGCCGGCCAGGCACTGGTACGCGACCACGCCCAGCGCGTAGACGTCCGAGGCGGGGGTGGCGACAGCGCCGGTGGCCTGCTCCGGCGAAATGTACGAGGCGGTGCCGAGCACCGAGCCGGCGGCGGTGAGCTGGCCGACCAACTCCGAGCGGGCGATGCCGAAGTCGGTGAGCACGAGCGTGCCGTTCGGCCGGACCAGCAGGTTGCCGGGCTTCACGTCGCGGTGCACGATGCCCTTCTCGTGCGCCGCGTGCAACGCGTCGGCGGCCTGCGCCAGCAGCGCCATCGTGCGGGCCGGGGTCAGCCGCCCGACCCGGCTGAGCGTGGCCGAGAGCG
Organism: Micromonospora marina; assembly: GCF_900091565.1. Taxonomy (GTDB): domain Bacteria; phylum Actinomycetota; class Actinomycetes; order Mycobacteriales; family Micromonosporaceae; genus Micromonospora; species Micromonospora marina. The sequence goes on from NZ_FMCV01000002.1 coordinate 171,469, forward strand.
CGTCGCCCTCGACGTACTCCATCACCAGGAACGCGATGTGCTGGTCGCTGCCGAAGTCGTAGACGTCGACCACGCCCGGGTGGTTGATGGTGGCCATGGTCCGGGCCTCGCCGCGGAACCGCTCGGCGAAGCCGGGTTCGTCGAGCAGCGCCGGGAGCAGGCTCTTGACCGCGACGGTACGACCCAGCACCTGGTCGGTGCCGCGCCACACGTCGCCCATGCCACCGCTGGCGATCCGCTCGTCGAGGCGGTAGCGGTTGCCGAGCTTCACTCCCGGGCCGAGCACGTCAGCGCCTCCCGGAGTCGGCGATCGCCGCCGCCATGATCCGGCCGGCGATGCGGGCCGCCTCGGCGCTGCCGCCGCTGCCCGCCTGCTCCAGCTCGACGCAGACCGCGGAGAGCGGCGTGCCGTCCTTGTCCAGCGCGAAGCCGATGAACCAGCCGTGGTCCGGGGTGTTCGGGCCGGACTCGGCGGTACCGGTCTTGCCGCCGACGACGAAGCCGTCGATGGCGGCCCGGCGACCGGTGCCCTCCTTCACCACGTTCTGCATCATGTCGCGCAGGTCGGCGGCGACCTGACCGCTGATCGGGCGGCGCAGCTCGCGCGGCTGGGCGGCGTCGTAGACGGTGGTGCGGTCCGGCCCGAGCAGTTGCTTGACGAGGTAGGGACGCATCTGCTTGCCGTCGTTGTTGGCCACCGCGGCGGCGATCAGCGCGCCCTGCAGCGGCGTCATCCGCACGTTGTTCTGGCCGATCGACGACTGCGCCAGCGCGGCCTGGTCGGTGCTGCCGTCCGGGTTCTGCATGTCGCCGGTGCGGCTGGCCGCCACCGGGAGGCCACCCTCGCCGAGTTGGCCGACGGTGAGGTCGTCCTGCTCGAAGCCGAACTGCTTCGCCTTCTCCTTGACCTTGTCGGCGCCGAGCCGCACGCCGAGCTGGGCGAAGCCGGTGTTGCAGGACTCGGTGACCGCCTCCCGCAGCGTCACCTGCGACTCGGGGCAGATCGACGGCGCGGCGTTGCGAATCGGCTGACCGGCGCCGGGCGCGGTGTAGCTGGAGCCGGCCGGGATGCGGGTCTGCTGCCCGACGCCGTTCTCCAGCGCCGCCGCCGCCATGATGATCTTGAAGGTGGAGCCCGGCGGCAGCGTCTCGGACAACGCCCGGTTCGCCAGCGGCCGCTCCTTGTCCTTCTCCAGCGTGTTGTACGCCCGGTCCGCCTCGGTGCTGTTGTGACTCGCCAGCGGGTTCGGGTCGAAGCTCGGCATCGAGACCAGCGCCTGCACCGCGCCGGTACGCGGATCGATCGCGATGGCCGCGCCCTTGGTCGCGCCGACCTCGTTGTCGTTGAGCTGCTTGAACGCCGTCTCCTGGGCCCGCTTGGAGAGCGTCAGCAGCACGTTGCCGCCACCGGTCTCGTCACCGGTGAACATGTCCTTGATCCGGCTGGCGATGAGCGCGTCGCTGGTGCCGGCCAGGAAGTCGTTCTCCAGCCGCTCGATGCCGCTCGCGCTGCCGTTGACCGGCTTCCAGCCGAGCACGTGCGCGTACATCGCCCCACCCGGGTAGGTGCGCTGGTACTTCAGCTCACCGCCGGTCTCCTTGCTGAGCGCGTACGCGGTGCCGCCGACCTCGATGTTGCCGCGCTTGCGGTCGTACTCGGCAACCTGGACGCGGCCGTTGTAGTCGCTGTTGCGGTACTCGTCGGCCTTGTAGGCCTGAATCCAGTTCAGGTTCGCGAACAGCAGTCCGAACAGGACGATCACGACAACGCCGACGCGGCGCAGGGGGGCGTTCACGGCCGGATCACCTCCGTCTGGGCGCCGTGCAACTGCTCGGGCGGGCCGCCGGCGGGCCGGGCCGCCGGGCCACCACCGCCGGTCACCGGACGGCGGGCGCCGTCGGAGACCCGCAGCAGCACGGCGATCAGCAGCCAGTTCGCCATCAGCGAGGAGCCACCGGCGGACAGGAACGGGGTGGTCTGACCGGTCAGCGGGATGAGCTTGCTGATGCCGCCGACGATGACGAAGACCTGGAGGCCCAGCGTGAACGCCAGACCGCCGGCGAGCAGCTTGCCGAACGAGTCCCGCACCGCCAGCGCGGCGCGCAGGCCCCGCTCCACGATCAGCAGGTAGATCACCAGCAGCGCGGAGAGACCGAACAGCCCGATCTCCTCACCGATGCCGGCGAAGATGAAGTCGGTCTGCACCTCGGGCAGCAGCGTCGGCTGACCTCCGCCCGGCCCGGCCCCGAACAGGCCGCCGGTGCCGAGCGTGAGCAGGCCCTGCACCAGCTGGTAACCCCTGTCGTACGGCTCGGCGAACGGGTCCAGCCAGATCTGCGCCCGGTCGTAGAAGTTGGCGAACGGGCCACCCACGGTGCTACCCAGAACGTACGCCAGGTAGGCGCCGCCGAAGAACAGGATCAGGCCGATCAGCAGCCAGCTGACCCGCTCGGTGGCGATGTAGAGCGTCACCACGAACATGCCGAAGTAGAGCAGCGACGTGCCCAGGTCCTTCTCGAAGATCAGGACCAGGAGGCTGACGATCCACACCACGAGCACCGGGCCGAGGTCGCGCCCGCGCGGGAAGTCGATGCCGAGCACCCGCCGGCTGGCGAGCGAGAGCACCTCGCGTTTACGCACCAGGTAGTAGGCGAAGAACGTGAGCAGGGCCAGCTTCGCGAACTCACCCGGCTGGATCTGCCCCAACCCGGGCACGATGATCCAGAGCTTGGCGCCGTTGATCTCGGAGAACCGCGACGGCAGCATCGCCGGGATCATCACCAGGACGATGCCGGCCAGGCCCAGGGTGTACGCGTACCGGGACAGCGAACGGTGGTCCCGCATGACCGCCAGCAGCCCGGCGGCGAGCACCACGGCGGCCAGCGTCCAGGCGAGCTGCCGGCCGCCGGTGCCGGCGAAAATGGCCAGGTCCTCCCGTTCGGCGGGCGCGGCCTTGGCCAGGTCGTACCGCCGCAGGAAGCCGACGCCGATGCCGTTGAGCAGCGCCACCGCCGGCAGCAGCGCCGGATCGGCGTACGGCGCCAGCCAGCGGATCACCAGGTGCAGGCCGAGGAAGACCAGTCCCAGCGCGGCAGCCGGGATCCAGAAGTCGGACGTGATCGTGTCCAGCGCCTTCGCCTCGACCATCGCCGCGTACGCGGCCACGAGCACCATGGCGAGCAGGAGCAGGGACAGCTCGGCGTTACGCCGGGACCGGGCCAGGCGCACGCCGGACTGCTCGCCCGTCGAAGCGGGCGAGGCGGCCGGTACGGCGGCTGCGGTCACGGATACGTCCTCGGGATCGAGCCGGCACTCACTCCGGCGACCGGCAACCCGCCGGGTCGGCCGGCGGAACGGTGTCGGAGGGTACGGCGTCGGGCGTGATGGTCGACGTCGGCGTCGGCGCGCCGGGGGTCGGTGAGCCGGCGGGCGGCGCGGACGGTACCGGGCTGCCGCTGACCTGGGGGTTCAGCGCGCCCGTCGTCGTCACCGGGCTCGGGCTGGTCACACCGGGCGACGGATCGGGCGGGCAGCGCGGCTTGAGGTTCGGGTTCGCCGGGTCCTCGCTGGTCAACTCCGCCAACCGGCGCTCCGCGTCCGGCTCGTTGCGGGCCTGGATGCCCTGCTTCACCCGCTCCTGGGCGGCGAGGGTGAGGTCGTCGAGCCGGGCGTCGCTGCGCGCGTGCACGTTCGACAGGTCCAGCCCGGCGACCTGGCCGGGCACCCCACGGAAGACCGCGAGCTGGCCGTCGTCGGTGGCGCCGACGTAGTACTGCCGCTGGGTGTACGTCCAGCCGCCGAACACGCCACCACCGACGATCACCGCGAGCGCCAGCACCATCGCGACGGTACGCAGCGGCCGGCGGCGACGCCGCTCGGGCTCGTCGTCACGGGTGTCCGCCGGCTCCTCCGGCGCGGGCGGCCGGGGGGCGGACAGCGCCGAGGCGCGGGCCGCCGGGGTGGAGTCGTCGGCCGAGGTCGCCATGCCCCGGTCGCGGGCGGCCGCGCCGCCGACGATCGGGGACGCCTCGACGATGTCCTGGTCGGTGGCGTCGGCGATGATCACGGTGATGTTGTCCGGACCGCCGCCGCGCAGCGCGAGCTGCACCAGGCGTTCCACGCACCGCTGCGGGTCGGGGTACTCCCGCATGGTGTCCGCGATCGTCTCCGCGCTGACCACGCCGGACAGCCCGTCGGAGCAGATCAGGTAACGGTCGCCGGGCAGCACCTGGCGGACGCTGTACTCCGGGTCGATGTCGCGGCCGTCGAGCGCCCGGGTGAGCAGCGAGCGCTGGGGGTGGCTGCTTGCCTCCTCCGCGCTGATCCGGCCCTCGTCGACGAGCATCTGGACGTACGTGTCGTCCTTGGTGATCTGCGCGAACTCGCCGTTGCGCAGGAGATAGGCCCGCGAGTCACCGATGTGGACCATGCCGAGCTTGCTGCCGGAGAAGAGGGTCGCGGTGAGCGTCGTGCCCATCCCCTCCAGCTGCGGGTTGGCGTCCACGGTGTCGCGGAGCTGCTGGTTGGCGGTGCCCACGGCGGAGCGGAGCGCGTCGACCAGGGCGTCACCGGGGACGTCCTCGTCGAGGGGCGCCATGGCACCGATGACGATGTTGCTGGCGACGTCACCGGCGGCCATGCCGCCCATGCCGTCGGCCACGGCGAGCAGCCGCGGTCCGGCGTAGACGGAATCCTGATTGCCGTCTCGGATCAGACCGCGGTCGCTGTGGGCCGCGTAGCGCAGGGTCAGAGTCATGGCCGTAATTCGAGGGAAGTGCGGCCGATCCGGATCGGCACGCCGAGGGGGACGGGGGTTGGTCCGGTGACCTTAGCGCGATCGAGATAGGTGCCGTTAGTCGATCCGAGGTCCTCGACGTACCACTGCCCGTCGCGGGGCACCAGCCGGGCGTGTCGCGCCGACGCGTAGTCGTCGGTGATCACCAGGGTCGAGTCCTCCGCCCGGCCGATGGTGATCTGGGCCTCGCCGAGCGTGATCCGGGTGCCGGCGAGCTGACCGGCGGTGACCACGAGCTGGTGGGCGGCCCGGCCGCGCTTGGCCTTCGCCGGCTTCCCAGACTGCCCGGTCGACGCGCCGATCCCCCGCGGCGCGGCCACGAGCCGGCCCGACCGGGCGCCGGCGAAGAGGTCCCGGCGGATCACGCCGACCACCGTGAACACGAAGATCCACAGCAGGATCAGGAACCCGAACCGGGCGACGGTGATGACGAGTTCCGGCAACGCGGATCAGCCGTCCACGCGGAAGGTCAGCGTCGTGGTGCCGAGCTGGATCATGTCGCCGGGGTTGAGGGCGACCGCCGAGACACGCTGGCCGTTGACCATCGTGCCGTTGGTGGAGCCCAGGTCGGTCAGCACCACCTGGCCGCCGTCGAAGTCCAGCCGGGCGTGGCGCCGGGAGATGCCGACGTCGGGCAGGCGCAGGTTGGCCTGGTCGCCGCGGCCGATCACGGTCGAGCCCATCTGGAGCGGGTAGGTGCGGCCGTCGCCGGAGACCAGGCGCACGTTGCGGCCGCCGCCGTGACCGGGCGGGGGGCCGTAGCCGCCGCCCTGGTCGTACGCCGGGTACGCCGGGCCGGCGTCGTAACCGCCGGGCGCGGAGACCGGGGCGACGTCACCGCCGGTGTAGACCTCGGCGGTGACCCGGAACATGCCGGTGTCCAGACCCTCACCGCGTTCGACCTCGACGATCACGTCGCCGTAGACCGTCCACGCCTGCTCGCCGATGAACTCGGCCTGCGACTGGGCCAGCTCCTGGGCCAGCGCGGCGGCGTACGGCGCCAGCCGACTGTGGTCGTAGGGCGAGAGATCGATCACGTAGCGGTTGGGCACAAGCGTTCGCCCACCGGCCAGGATCGCCTTGTGCGCCTCGGCCTCCCGCTGCATGGCGTTGAGGATCTCCACGGGGTGGACCACCCCTTTGAAGACCTTGGCGAAGGCCCCCTCGACCAGGCCTTCCAGACGCTTCTCGAAGCGTTGCAGCACGCTCACCGGCTCCTCCTCGGGTCCCGAGGCAATGATGGTATCCGGACACCGCCTCCGCAGCTCACACGCCGCTCGGCCGGCTGCCGTCGGCCCGTTCGTGACCAGGCCCGCGAGCGTGCTAAGGTTTCGCCCGCCACGAGCGGTGATCGTTCGTGGCGTGACCAGTGGACAGCGTAATATGTCCCGGCACCCGCCGCAGATGGCGGGCGCGGGATGCGATATGGTGTTCCGGGTCGTGCCACGGGGATGTGGCGGAATGGCAGACGCGCACGGTTCAGGTCCGTGTGTCCGAAAGGACGTGGGGGTTCAACTCCCCCCATCCCCACCAGAACAAGGGCTCCGCACACAGCGGGGCCCTTGCTTCGTATCGGGGCGTTTCGGACGTCACGCTATGCTCCGATGGTTTCCCTGCCTCCCACGGACCAGGAGTGGCGTGTGACTGTCGCGTTGGTGACCGGTTCCGGCGGTCTGATCGGCTCCGAGGCGGCCCGGCACTTCGCCGGACTCGGTCTCGACGTGGTCGGCATCGACAACGACATGCGGCGGTACTTCTTCGGCGAGGACGGCTCGACCGCCTGGAGCCTGGACCGGCTCGCCGCCGACCTCGGCTCCGCGTACACCCACCACGCCGTCGACATCCGCGACCGCGACGGGCTGGAGCAGGTCTTCAAGCGGTACGGCAAGGACATCGCCGTGGTCGTCCACAGCGCCGCCCAGCCGAGCCACGACTGGGCCGCCAAGGAGCCGTTCACCGACTTCGACGTGAACGCCGGCGGCACGCTCAACGTGCTGGAGAACACCAGGCGGCACGCGATCGACGCACCGTTCATCCACTGTTCCACGAACAAGGTGTACGGCGACCGGCCGAACTCGCTCCCGCTGATCGAGTTGGAGACCCGGTACGAACTGCCCGAGGACCACCGCTGGTACGACGGCATCACCGAGGACATGTCGATCGACGAGTCGCTGCACTCGATCTTCGGCGCCTCGAAGGTCGCCTCCGACGTGATGGTCCAGGAGTACGGCCGCTACTTCGACATGCGGACCGCCTGCTTCCGGGGCGGCACGCTGACCGGCCCGGCGCACTCCGCCGCCGAGCTGCACGGCTTCCTGGCGTACCTGATGCGGTGCGTGATGGAGGGCCGGACGTACAACCTCTTCGGCTACAAGGGGAAGATGGTCCGGGACGCGATCCACTCGCACGACGTGCTGACCGCGTTCGAGGCGTTCTTCCGCGAGCCGCGCTCGGCCCAGGTCTACAACCTCGGCGGCGGCCGGCACTCCAACACCTCGCACATCGAGGCGTTCCGGATCGCCCAGGAGATCACCGGCCGGGAGGCCCGGATCAACTACGTCGAGCAGGCCCGCACCGGCGACCACCAGTGGTACGTCAGCAGCATGGCCCGCTTCGAGGAGCACTACCCGTCCTGGAAGATCACGTACGACGTGCCGATGATCCTCCGCGAGATCTACGAGGCGAACGTCGACAAGTGGGTACCGAAGGCATGACCACCGGGACCAAGCGCAACGTGCTCGGCGTCGGGGTCGACGCGACCGACTACGCCCGGGCCACCGAGGCCGTGGTGGCGGCCGCGCACGACCGCCGCCCGCTGGCGCTCACCGCGCTCGCCGTGCACGGCGTGATGACAGGCGTGCTCGACCCGGCGCACAACGCCCGGCTCAACTCGTTCGACGTGGTCACCCCGGACGGGCAGCCGGTGCGCTGGGCGCTCAACCTGCTGCACGGCGCCGGGCTCACCGACCGTGTCTACGGGCCGGAGCTGACCCTGCGCGTGCTCGCCCGGTTCGCCGAGGAAGGGCTGCCGGTCTACCTCTACGGCTCCACCGAGGAGACGCTGTCCCGGCTGGTCCCGGCGCTGGAGCGCAAGTTCCCAGCGCTGAAGATCGCCGGGGTCGAGCCGTCCAAGTTCCGCGCCGTCGCGCCGGGCGAGGACGCCGAGATCGCCGACCGGATCCGGGCCAGCGGCGCCCGCCTCGTCCTGGTCGGGCTGGGCTGCCCGCGCCAGGAGGTCTTCGCGTACGCCATGCGCCCGCTGCTGGACATGCCGCTGATGGCTGTCGGCGCGGCCTTCGACTACCACGCCGGCCTGCTGCGCAACCCGCCGCCGTGGATGCAGCGCGCCGGCCTGGAGTGGTTCTGGCGGCTCGGCCTGGAACCCAAGCGCCTGTGGCGCCGGTACGTCATCCTCAACCCGGCCTACCTGGCCCGGCTCGCGGCCCAGAAGACCGGCCTGTGGAAGGCGACCCCGCCGGCGCCGGCCACCGGGCGTCCCGTCACGTTCGACGTCTGAGCCGCACCCCACCCCTACGGGCCCGGGTACGGGACGAACCGGGGTGCCGCCCCGGATTCGACGGACGCCGGAACGGGCAAGGCTTGGGGCCATGGATGACCGTCTCGCCCTGCTGCTTCCCGTCGCCGCCGTCTGGCTCGCCGCCGGAATGGTCGCCGAGAGCCTGCCCGGGCTGGACCGCGCCCGGGCGCTGCGCCGGCGTACCGGATGGTTGTCCGCCCTGGTGCTGACCGGCCTCGCGCTCACCGCGGCGGTCCTCGCCGCGGGCCTGCAGAGCGCCGGCGACACCACTGTGGACCGGGCCGCCTCCGCGCTCGGCCTCGCCGCGGTTCCGGCGGCCGTCGTGGCGGTCTGCACGGTACGGCGGGTCCGGCGGCTGCGGTCCGGTGCGGGCGCGTTCGCGGCGGCGCCGGGCACGCCCGCCCCGCACGGGCTGCGCGCGGCGGCGGCGCACCCGCTGATCGCGTTGCCGCTCCAGGCGACGGCGATCGCGGTGCTCGTGGCGGTGCTGCCGGCCGTCGGCGTCGACCTGTTCGCCGCGCCGGGCGTCGCCGGCCCGGTGATCACCGTGGGGGTGCTCGGCGTGTGCGCGATCGGAGTACGCCACGCGCTGCGGCACAACCGGCTCGCCGAGCGGGCGATGCCGGCCGCCGAGGCGGTGTCAGCGCGACCGGCTCGCGCCCTGCACGTATAGCAGTTCCAGGATCGCGCGGGTCGCCTCGAACCAGCGGTCCAGCCAGCCGGGCGGGGGCACGCTGCCCTTCGGGGGCAGTTCCATCAGCAGGCCGCGCAGCAGTGGATGGTCCACCAGGGACTCCTGCTGCTCGACCGGCCAGCCGCTCGGCGGGAAGGACGGTTCGGTCAGCGGGTTGGGATCCAGCGACGGCAGGGACAGCGGCGCCGCGGCCTGCTCGGGGACGCCACCCTCGCGGGCGTCCTCGCCGTCACCGGAGACCACCTCGGTGAGGACGGTGTCCCGGCGGGCACCCCGGTACTTGCCACCGAACCGCTCGGGCTTGCCCGGGCCGCTGGTGAGGTTCTCTGAACCGATCGTCGTCATCCGTCTCGCCTGCCTTGTTCGGTTGCCGATCCGTGCGGTTCAACGAGGCGGATCGGAACTGGCGACGGGTGGCCGCCGCGGCGCGGGTACGAATGGTCCCGCCCGGCGGCACTGCCGGGCGGGACCACATCTCGGTGCCGGTCAGCTCCGGCCGAACACGCCGTTTCGGGCGCGGGCGACGAAGGCGTGCCAGTCACCCGGAGCGAAGACCAGGGCCGGGCCGGTCTTGTCCTTCGAGTCCCGCACTCCGACCGCCCCGGTCACGTACGCGACCTCGACGCAGTTGTCGCAGTTCGGCCCGCTCTTCGAGCTCTTGAACCACGTCGCCTGCGTCAGGTCCACGGGGAACTCCTTGGTCGCCATTTCCACAGTGGCTCCTCTGCCAGTTTTGCGATGTGTGCGACGGACTCCTCCGGGCGCATGGCCGCTGCTCGAATGTGATCGAAGATGAAGCTGTACTTCTGCAGTTCGTCACTCTTCTCCAGGAAGAGTCCACCCGTGGCGTTCTCCGCGTACACGACATCGGGATCACTCGGCTCGGGGAAGCTGAGGATCGTGAAGGTCCCGTCCATGCCGGCGTGCGCTCCCACCTCGAAGGGCAGGACCTGCACTGTCACGTTCGGCAGTTCGGCCACCTCCACCAACCGCTTGAGCTGACCACGCATCACCGCGTCGCCGCCAACCGGCCGGCTCAGCACCGCCTCATCGAGCACCACCCACAGATCGACCGGATCGTCCTGCGTCAACAACGACTGACGGCCCAGACGGACACGCACCCGTTGGTCGACCTGTTCGGCGGTGAAGTCCGGCCGGGCCGCCCGGATCATCGCGCTCGCGTACTCCTCGGTCTCCAGCAGCCCCGGCACCACCTGCTGCTCGTACGCGCGGATGGAGCTGGCCGCCGCCTCCAGGCCGACGTACGCGCCGACGAGCACCGTGCTGTACGGATGCCACCAGCCCTTCTGCCGGGCCTCCCGGGCGATCTGCACCAGTTCGTCGCTCTCCGCGCCGACCACCCCGTAGATGCGGAGCATGTCGCGTACGTCACGCGGGGTCGCCGTGGTGTGGCCGGTCTCGATCCGGGAGATCTTCGACGCCGAGCATTCCAGCTGCTCGGCGACGACCTCGATGGTGATGCCCGCCGCCTCCCGCTGCCGGCGGAGTTCCGCCCCCAACCGGCGCCGACGGATGGTGGGGCTACGCCGTTCGCTCACGGCAACACCTCGGTTCGCGACTGCGGGGCTCGCCGGACCGGCTCACTCCTCGCGCTCACGGTGCCGTCGTCCATCGGCTTGCGGGAACACGCTTCACAGTCACCCGGCTACCTCCGGTCGGTCGCGCCCCGGTTCCGCTCCCACCGCGGGCGCGACCGGCGGGCGGCGGGTGTCGTTCGCGGCAGGGGGTGGTGCCGGTCGTCGACCGGCCGCGACGGGCGAAACCGGCGTCCAGTGTGCCGCTCCGATCCCTGACGCTTCAAGTTTCGCCGTTTGCGTGTCCGACTCACCTATCAGCAAAACTCGACGTGCAACTTGCATGTCGCACGTCCCTGATGCAGTCTGTCCGTATGGCACGGGTTACTCACCGTCTTCGCTTGATCTCCGGGCGTGGCGACACCACGGTCCGTGGGACGGCCGGAGGGGAGCCGTCCCGCGCCCCGTTACCTGCCCCGGAATGAAGACCCCGTCGCTGCACGCCAGCTTGGCTGCGGCGGCGGGAGCGGTAACCGGAAGCAGCCGGGTGATGGTCGGGTGGCGGTCCGCCACCGCGGGTACGGCCCGACCAGCACCGACCCACCGACCACCGGTCCACGAGGCAGATCCCCCGTCACCGGACCGCACCCGACCCCCGTTCATCCTCGCCGGTAGAGCCGGCCGACCTTCCCAGGAGCCCATGTGCTTCCCCGCTCCGGTGACGTACTGCACGTGACACGCGCGGCGAGTGTCCAGTTCCTCCGACCGATCATGTTCCGGGTGATCCGGGTACTCGACTGGCCGACCTACGACGGTTGGCTCTGGCTCGACGGCTACGAGTTGAACGCGTCGGGGGACGCGGTCAACCGGCGGTCGATCTTCGTACTCCAGGAGGGGTTGCGGCAGCTCCAGGCCGCGCCGGCTCCGCGTCAGCACACCGTGCGGACGGCCCGCCGCCCGGTGGTCCGGACCCCGGTCCGGGTCGGCTGAACTCACGATTCCCGGTCGGGAGGGCGTGCCGTCGCCATAGAATCGGTACGCCCACCCCGGCACGTTCCACCCCGCGCGCCATGGACCCTGAACCTGGGATGGTCATGGTCAACTTGCCCGCCGCGCGGCGGCACCACCGGTCCCGTATCGGCTATGCCCTCGGGCTGTTCCTCTTCCTCGTCACCGCGACCGCGCTCGCGCTCGCGGTACGTCATCCCGCCTTCTCCGCCACCCACCAGCTCGCCGAACCGGTACCGGCCCCGGAGATCACCGTGGCCGGCGAGGACGGCCGGACGGAGTCCGACGGCGCCGGGTCCGGCACGGCCGACTCCGATTCCGCAGGCTTGGGCTCCGGCTCCGACCGCTCCGGCTCCGGCTCCGCCGACTCCGAGTCCGATCCCGCCGGCTTCGACGGGTCGGACGAGGAGGACGGCTGGGCCGCCAACGACCCGGCGGAGGGCTCGGCCGCGGGCACCGGGGGCGGTGCGGGAGCGCTCGCCGACCGGCCGACCGACACGACCGACGACCTCAGCCGGTCACTGTTCTACTCCGGGCTGCTCGGGCTCGCCATCTCGCTGGCCGGGCTGGGCCTGGTCGGCACCCGCAGACGCCAGTGGTGAGTCCAGGGCGTGCTGGGGATCGTCAGGGCGTGGTGGTCGTCGCCGGGGCGGATCCGGGGGTGGTCGGGCCGCTCGTCGGCGGAGCGGGTACCGCCACCACGATGGTGACCCGGTCGTCCTCACCCACCGGATAACCGGCCTCGGGATCGGTGGAGATCACCGTACCGGCCGGCCGGTCCGACGCCCGCCGCTGCACCCGGTAGTCCAGGTCCAGCCGGTCGAGCGACGCCCGGGCTGCCGCCTCCGGCAATCCCACCAGCGGCGGCATCGGCACCTCGACCGGCGCGGTCGTGGCCGGCGGCGTACTCGGCGGTGAACCGCTCGGCGCGGCACTGGTCGGGGCGGCGGTCGTCGGGGCGGCGCTCGTCTGGGCCGAGATGCTCGGAACCGGCGGCCCCGGATCGGAGTTCCGGTCGGCGGCACGCAGTGCCAGCCACACCCCCACCCCGATCAGCCCGAGCAGGAGCAGCGCCAGGACGCCGAGCAGGATCGGCATCCACCAGCGGCGCCCGGCCTGCTCGTCGCCGTACCACTCGCTGCCGGGCTCGGGATAGCCCGCCGGCCGTGGTGGCGGCACCCCGGCCCGGCCGGACCAGGCGCCCACCGGTTCCTGCGGGGCGGTCGCGTCGAGCGGACGACGCGGTCCGCCCTGCCCGCTCTGCCCGCTCTGCCCGCTCTGCCCGCCCTGTCCCGCCGGTCCGCCGGGCAACGGGCGGGTGGCGTCGCCCGCGTTCCGCGGCATCGCACGGGTCGCGTCCGCGTCCTCCCCGGCAGCGCCACGCGGCATCGCACGGGTGGCGTCCGCGTCCGGCTCGGGGGGTAGCGTTCGGGACGGGTCGGCGTCCCTCCCGGACGCGTCCCGCGGCATCGCGCGGGTGGCGTCGGCATCCTGGGGCAGCGCCCGGGTGGCGTCCGCGTCACCGGCGGGTGGTTCCTGACGGTCGTCGCTCATGGCACGTCCTTTCCCCACCGGGACGGGGCGCACGGCCCTCGATCGTCCACCGTAGCGGTCCCCGGCGACACCGGCTGGGATCAGCGCGCCGCGCTCGTCGGGGAGTCGGTGGCGTGGACGCCTTGTCGCCGCAGGTCAGCGCCCAGACCCCGAGCCCTGTTGGGTTGCCGGGGGAGGCTTCTTCGACAGTGATCAAGGGGTTTGTGTCCTCGCCGACGCGGGGAGTTACCGCAAACTCCTTGATCACCGGGCCGGCGCGGGCTCGGCGAACCACGGTGACAGTGGTGCCACGCTTCACCGGGGTGCCGGGGGTCGGTGAGGCGCATCCGTTGCTGCGGAACGGTCACGGCCCGCCGTCACGACTCGCCGCGCCGACCTCGGGACGTTACGCTCCCCGGCATGGTCAGACGAGGCTGGGGAGGATCGACAGCCGCCGCGCTCGGCGTCGCCGCCGGGGCGGGCGCCGCACAGCTCGGTTTCGGGTACGGGCTGGGCATCATCAACTGGGCCCCGGCCGGCGCGGTACGGGCCGAGGCGTCCTGGGTGGCGAGCCTCGCCTGGGCGACCTGGATCGCGGCGACATCGGTCATCGTCGGTGCGGTCTGCGCCCAGCGCCTGCGCGGTAGCGACGACGAGCCGCGGCGCGCACTGCCCCGCCTGGGCCTGGCGCTCGCCGCGGGTGCCGGCGCGATCGTCACCGTCCTGCTGGTGGCGGTTCCGGCGCGGGCGGCCCGGGTGCCGGACATCTCCGCGCCGCAGGCCGTGGCCGCCGCGTACGCGGGCGCGGGGCTGCTGCTCGGCGTGCTGCTCGCCGTGTGGGCACTGCACACCCGTGCCGCCGCCACCAACCTGATCGCCACCACCGGCTGGCTCTGGCTGCTCGCCGTGGTCTCGGTGGTCGACGGGGTGGTCGCCGGCCGTGGGCTGACCACCGCCCAGCTCGGCATCTGGCAGATCAGCGCGGACCGTGGCGCGTTCTGGATCCGGGACTACTTCTACTGGCCCGGTGCGCTGCTGTCGGTGCTCTCCGCCGTGGTGATCGGCCTGGTGGCGGCCCGGCGAGCCGCACGCGCGCCGGAAATCCGGGTGGGCGCCGCGGCCTCCGGGGCGGCCGGACCGCTGCTCGTCGCACTGGCGTACCTGTTGGCCGTGCCGCGCCTCGCCGGAATCGCCGCGGAGCAGTTGTCGGCCCACCTGATCGCCCCGTACGCGGTGATCGCCGGCGTCAGCGGCTCGATGGTGATGGCCGCGCTGGCCCAGCGTGCCGAGCGCCGTAGCGCCGAGCGGGTGACGCTGCCACGGCAGCGCACCGGCGAGCCGGACGCGATCAGCGGGGAGGCCGTCCCGAACCCCGCAGACCCGAACCCCGCTGACCCGGCCGAACCGGGCGGGCCGTCGCCGTCTGGTCTCTCGACGTCAGACACGCGCCGGTCGGCCTCGTTGCCGTCGGCTGCCTCGGGCGCGCCGGCGGCGGGCCGGCCGGGATCGACCCCCTCGGACACGGCGACCGGACCGGCGGCGGGCCGGCCGGGATCGACCCCCTCGGACGCGAAGACCGGGACGGCGCCGGACTCGTCGGCCAGATCCCGCCGAGGTGCGGCAGTGGAGGACGGAGTGGGTGCGGCATCCGGAGCGACGGAGACGGGCCGGGGCCGGGCCGCCCGGTCCGCCGGCGGCCGCCGCGGCCAGGCCGTGCCACCTCAGCGGCAGCCCGAGGCATCCGCACAGGTCGTACCGGCTGGCCCGGGGGACGAGGGGTCGAACATCGAGGAGCCGGACTCGAAGGGAACGGCGGCGGCACCTCAGGACTCCCCGGCCACGCCGTCAGGCCGGACCGACCCGCCGACCACCGAGAGCACCCGCCGTCGAGGCCGCTGAGCAGACCCGCCGAGACCCTATGCGCGATCTTGGAGTCGGGGAAGGGGAGCAGGGTCAGTCGACGGGCCAGGTGTGGACCGGCTCGTTGCCGCGCTGCAGCTCGGCGTACCGCTGGACCATGTGGTGCAGCGCGGCCTCCCGGTCCAGGCCCCGGTTCCGCTCGGCCGTCCACACCGTCTCGGTCTGCCAGACCGCACCGTTGCGGCCGGTACGGCAGCGGCCCTCGATGACGCCGAGCAGGCGGTCCCGCTCGGCCGGGGCGACACCGAACCGGTCCAGGCCCTCCGCGGCCACCGGCAGCAGCGTGTCCAGCACGAGCGTGGTCACCGGCACGTCCCCGAGCCGGGGCCAGTGCAGGACCGCCTCGATGCCGCGCCGGGCCGCGGCGTGGAAGTTCTCCTCCGCCGAGCTGAACGTCAACTGGCTCCAGATCGGGCGGTCCGACTCGGCGAGGCCGCGGGCCAGCCCGAAGTAGAACGCGGCGTTGGCGAGCATGTCCACCACTGTCGGGCCGGCGGGCAGCACCCGGTTCTCCACCCGCAGGTGCGGGCGGTCGTTCATGATGTCGTAGACCGGCCGGTTCCAGCGGTAGACGGTGCCGTTGTGCAGCCGCAGCTCACCGAGCTGGGGCACGCCACCGGCGTGCAGCACCTCGACCGGGTCCTCCTCCTCGCAGATGGGCAGCAGCGGCGGGAAGTAGCGGACGTTCTCCTCGAACAGGTCGAAGATCGAGGTGATCCACCGTTCACCGAACCACACCCGGGGGCGTACGCCCTGGGCCTTCAGCTCGTCCGGGCGGGTGTCGGTGGCCTGCTGGAACAGCGCGATCCGGGTCTCCGCCCAGAGTTGCCGGCCGTAGAGGAACGGCGAGTTGGCGCCGATGGCGACCTGCACGCCGGCGATCGCCTGGGACGCGTTCCAGTAGTCGGCGAAGCTGTCCGGCGCGACCTGGAGGTGGAACTGGAGGCTGGTGCAGGCGGCCTCCGGCGCGATCGAGTCGGTGTGCGTCCGCAGCCGTTCGACACCGTTGATGTCCAGTTCGATGTCCTCGCCGCGGGCGCCGACGATCTGGTCGTTGAGGACGCGGTACCGCTCGTTGGTGGAGAGGTTGTCGGCGACCAGGTGGCGTTCGGTGAGCGTGGGCAGGATGCCGACCATCATGATCGTCGCATCGGACTTGGCGGCCCGCTCGTCGGCGCGGCTGAGGCTGCTGCGCAGGTCCTGCTCGTAGTCGGCGAAGCCGCTGCCCTCGATCAGCCGGGGTGAGGCGTTCAGTTCGAGGTTGAACTGCCCCAGTTCGGTCTGGAACAGCGGGTCGGCGATGTCGGCCAGGATCTGATCGTTGCGCATGGCCGGTTCGGCGGCGGCGTCGATCAGGTTCAGCTCGATCTCCAGCCCGGTCATCGGACGGTCGGCGTCGAAGCCGAAGTCGTCGAGCATCAGCGCGAAGACGTCCAGGCACCGCCGGACCTTCTGCCGGTAGCGGACCCGATCCTCGCGGGAGAAGGCGCCCTGCTCGACGTCTCTGCCCATGTGTCCTCCCGGCGCCGGTGCGACGGAACCGTACCGTTCCGCAACGCATTGTGAACCATTCAGGTGGTGGACGTAAGTGCGCCCGCCCCGCCACCCGGCTGGACGGGCGGCAGGTCTGCACCTGTACCCCGTCACCGCCGTCACCAGCGCGTGCGGGCGGAGAACTTCGCGTGACGATTCGCACCGCCGGGGCGTACCCGAGAAGGGCCCGCACCGTCGGCGAGACGGCGCGGGCCCTGCGGCGGGTGCCGGGCTCAGCCCTGGCGGATGGCCTCACCCTCGATCTCGATCTTGACCTTGCGGCCGACCAGGACGCCACCGGTCTCCAGCGCGACGTTCCAGGTCAGACCGTAGTCCTCCCGGTCGATCTCGGTGGAGGCGGAGAAGCCGAAGATGTCCTGCCCGAACGGGCTGCGGCCGACGCCCTCGAACTCCACCTCGAGTTCGACCTGACGGGTCACGCCCTTGATGGTCAGCTCGCCGACGAGCACGAACTCGTTGCCCTCGCGGGACTTCACGGCGGTGCTGCGGAACTCCAGCGTCGGGTACTGCTCCGCGTCGAGGAACTCCGGGCTGCGCAGGTGCGCGTCGCGGTCGGCCTGGGCGGTGTTGATGCTGGCCGCCTGGATGCTGGCGGTGACCGAGGACTGCATCGGGTCGCCGGTGACGGTGATGCTCGCGGTGGCGTCCGCGAACTCACCGCGTACCTTGCTGACCATCATGTGCCGCGCGACGAAGCCGACCCGCTTGTGCGCGGCGTCCAGCACGTAGGTGCCGGGGGTGGGGATGGTGAGACCCTCCCAGTCGCGGGTAGTCGCCTCGGTGCTGCTGGTCATGATGCTCTCCTCCGGAGAAGAATGTTTAGGAACCCAACGACTGCCTGAGCAACTATAGTTGAGGCAATATTCCCCGTGTCAAGTATTGCTAGGATGGTGGCGTGGACCAGAACGTGTTCGACGACCCCCGGATCACTGCCGTGGGCCTGCTCGTCGAGGCGCACGCCGGGCTCGCCGCCCGGTTCGCCGCCCAGTTCGAGGAGCACGGCCTCTCCCCGGTCGAGTTCGAGGTGCTGACCCGGCTCGCCCGCTCCCCCAACAACCAGCTGCGGATGACCGATCTGGCCGCGCAGACCTCGCTCTCCACCAGCGGCGTGACCCGCGTGGTGGACCGGATGGAGCGCGACCGGCTGGTCTGCCGGCGCGCCTGCCCGTCCGACCGGCGCAGTTCCTTCGCGGTGGTCACCACCGCCGGGCTCAGGCGGCTGGACGACGTCCTTCCCGGCCACCTGCGCATCATCGAGCAGTGGTTCACCAGCCAGCTCGACCCGGCACAGCTCGACGGGCTGCTGGACGGGCTGCGCCGGGTACGCGACGCGGTCCATCCGGGTGCCACGGCCGGCAGCACCGAGCCGGCCCAGGACGCCGCCTGACGGTCCGCAACCTGTCCGGCACTACCCGCCGGTCACCGGCAGAACGACCGGCAGAATCGCCCGAACGGCCGGGCAAAGCGGTCCACACACATCCGAATCGGTCGTCCGACCTCGGTAGTCTTCCAGCAGCGGGGGGCACCGGGGGGTGCTGGCGCGAGCGTGGAGCGAGGGGCAGCACCAGGGGGCTACTTCGCTCGCGCCACCCCCGCGCCCCCACCTCCCCGCGCCGCTCACCGCCGCCGTCGCGCCGACAGGGAGAACAGCAACTCCTCCTCCTGCGGCAGCAGGCCGACGCCGGTGACCTGCCGCGCCGCGTCCAGCCGGTCCAGCACTGCCGGATCAGCGGTACTGACCGCCAGCCCCACGAGCGCCTCGACCAGATCCCGCCGGTCGGCGACACCCTCGGCCGCGTCGGCAGCCGCGGCGAACCACTCCGCCGCCAGCTCCCGGTCTCCCCGGTGCAGCGCCACGTGCCCCTCGATCAACCCACGCAGCGCGTCCTCGGTGCGGGCGTTCCCACCCGGGCCGGGCGGGTCGAGCATCTCCACGGCCGGCGGCCGGCGCCGGCCCGGCACCACGCCCGACGGCCACAGCTCGGCGACCGTGGCCAGCGCCTCGTCGGCGCGCCCGGCATGGGCGAGCGCCAACCCGACCGCGCCGACCGTCCGGCGCCGACGCCCGGGATCACCCAGCTCCGCGAGCGCGGCCGCCACCCGGCGTCCCTGCTCGACCGCCTCGGCGTACCGGCCCTCCAGGCGGGTCAGCTCGGCCTGATCGGCCCGCGCCAGCACACGCAGGTGCTGGTCACCGCACTGCGCCGCCAGGCGGTCGACGGTGGCCAGCCGCCGCCGGGCGCCGGCCAGCCGCCCATCGCGTACGTCGTGCCAGGTCAGGTGCGCCTGGGCGACGGCCATCTCGCGTACCCGGTGGTGCCGGGTGGCCGACGCCAGCGCGGCCTCGGCCTGCTCGCGGGCCTCGTCGTGCGCGCCGAGCCCGGGCAGCAGCGCGCAGAGCACGGACCGGGCGGACAGTTCGCCGGTCACGTCGCCCGCCCCGGCGAAGACGGCCAGGGCGGCCCGGACCGCCGGCAGCTCCTCCGCGCCCGCCCCGTGCTCGGCGGCCAGCCGGGCCGCGCCCAGCATGGCCCAGGCCCGCAGCGTGGGCCGGGCACCCGCGGTACGCGGATCGGCGAGCAGCCGCCGCAGCCGGCGCCGGCCGGACACGTCCCGCCCGCGCAGCCGCCACCATCGGGGCAGCGAGGCGGCGAGCAGCAGCGCGGTCTCCGGTGCGTGCTCGGCGGCGTACGCCAGCGCAGCGGTGATGTCGCTCGTCGCCTCGTCGAGCACGTGCACCGCGCCGGACATCTGTGCGCCCACCAGCCCCGGCGCGGTGCGACGGACCAGACCGGCGATCACCGTGGCGTGCCGCATCCGGATCCGGTCGGCCTCGCCGTCGGCGTCGGCCTGCTCGGCGGCGAAGTCACGGACCGCGTCCAGCAGACGGAACCGGAACGGGCCGGTTCCCCGGACGCTGAGCAGGCCCAGTTCGCGCAGCCGGTCCAGCATCGGCGCGGCGTCCCACCGCCGGCCGCCGTCGGCGAGCAGTTCCTCGGCCAACTCGACCGACCAGCGGTTACGGAACGCGGACAGCCGCCGCAGCGCCGCCCGGTCGGCGGTGGCGAGCAGGTGATAGCTGGTCGCCACCGCGTCGCGTAGCGTCACCGTGCCGGTGGACGGGTCGGCGGGCTCCCAACCGGGGCGCACGCCGGTCAGGTCCAGGACGCGGTCGCCGTAGCGGTCGAGCAGCTCGGTGACGTCGAGGATGCGCCCCCGTGCGGCCATCAGCTCGATGGCGAGCGGCAGTCCGCCGAGCCGGCGCACGAGCGCGGCGAGCGCCGGCAACTGGGCCGGGGCCGGTGGTTCCCGGCGGGCCTGGGCGAACCGGGCGGCGAACAGCGCCGCCGCCGGCCAGCGGTCCAGGTCGGTCCGGTCGGCGGGCTCGGCGCCGGCCGGCGGTACGTCCAGCGGCGCGACCGGCCGGACCAGCTCGCCGGCCAGGCCGACCGGGCGGCGGCCGGTCACCAGCACCCGCAGCGTCGGTACGGCGACGGTCAGGACGCGGAGCGCCTCGGCCACCGCGTCCGGTGCCCGGTCGACGGCGTCGACGAGCAGCAGCGCCCGCCGGTCGCCGATCCGGCAGGTCAGGTCGGCCAGCCGGTGCACGCCGAACATCGACGCCGACGCGGCGAGCACGTCCGCGGGGTCGGAGCCCTCGCCCACGAGCACCCCGGCGACGCCCGCCGGGTGGTGGGCCGTCACCGCGTGCGCGACGGTCACCGCCAGCGCGGTCTTGCCCACCCCGGCGAGCCCCACCAGGCTCACCACCGGGTACGCGTCGAGCAGGCCGGACACCTCCGCCACATCCCGTTCGCGGCCGACCAGCGGTACGGGCTGCGGCAGCGCCACCGGCGGATCGTCATGGGCGGCGGGAAGGCGGGGTGCCGCGGGCCGGGCGGTGTCGACGAACTCCCGCCGCTCGTCACCGCTCAGGCCGAGCGCGTCGGCCAGCAGGTCGACCGTGGTGCGTTGGGGCCGGGTGGCCCGTCCCCGTTCCAGATCGCGGACCGTCCGTACGCCCACGCCGGCCCGGCCCGCCAGCTCCGCCTGGGTCAGGCCGACGGCGAGCCGGTGCCCGCGTAGCAGGTCGGACAGACCGGTACGACCGCCGGGGCCCCGCGCACGGTCATGATCCGGAGTCATGGGCACGAAGATTACGGATGGACTCCGACGCTCCGCAGCTCATCGTCAACCACCCGACCGTCCACCGCCGAAATCCGACAGGGGCGTGGTTCGGGGTGTCCTCACATGCCGAGGTCGCGCGCGATGATCATGCGCTGCACCTCGCTGGTGCCCTCGCCGATCTCCAGGATCTTCGAGTCGCGCCAGAAGCGGGCCACCGGGTACTCGTTCATGAAGCCGTACCCGCCGTGGATCTGCGTCGCCTCGCGGGCGTTGTCCACGGCGACGGTGGAGGCGTGCAGCTTGGCGATGGCCGCCTGGCGCTTGAACGGCTCACCGGCGAGCATCCGGGCGGCCGCGTCGTAGTAGGCCAGCCGGGCCGTGTGCGCCTTCATCTCCATGTCCGCGATCTTGAACTGGATGGCCTGGTAGTTGCCGATCGGCTGGCCGAACGCCTGGCGCTCCTTGGCGTACTTGATCGACTCGTCCACGCAGCCCTGGGCCAGGCCGACGGCGAGCGCCGCGATGGCGATCCGGCCCTCGTCCAGGATGCGCAGGAACTGGGCGAAGCCCCGGCCGCGCTCGCCGAGCAGGTTGGCCGCCGGCACCCGGCAGTCGTCGAACGTCAGCTCGTGGGTGTCCGACGCGGTCCAGCCGACCTTCGAGTAGCCGGGCGCGACGGTGAAGCCGGGCGTACCCGACGGCACGATGATCGTGGACAGCTCCTTGCCGCCGTCCGGGCGCGTGCCGGTGACGGCGGTGACGGTGACCAGAGCGGTGATGTCGGTGCCGGAGTTGGTGATGAACGCCTTCGAGCCGTTGATCACCCACTCGTCGCCGTCCAGGACCGCCCGCGTCCGGGTGCCGCCCGCGTCCGACCCGGTGCCCGGCTCGGTGAGCCCGAAAGCGGCCAGCGCCTCACCGCTGAGCAGCTTCGGCAGCCACTGCGCCTTCTGCTCCTCGGTGCCGAAGCGGTAGATCGGCATCGCGCCGAGCGACACCGCCGCCTCCAGCGTGATCGCCACGCTGGAGTCGACCCGGGCCAGTTCCTCCAGCGCCAGGCAGAGCGCGAAGTAGTCGCCGCCCATGCCGCCGTGCTCCTCCGCGAAGGGCAGGCCGAACAGGCCCATCTTGCCCATCTGGCGGACCATCTCGTACGGGAAGGTGTGCTGCTCGTAGTGCTCGGCGATGGTGGGCGCGACCACCTCGCGGGCGAATTCCCGCACGCTCTCCCGCAGCGCCTGCTGCTCCTCGTCGAGCCGGAAGTCCATGTCGATCCTCCTGGAAAGGGCGGGCCGCCGGGCGCTCGTGACGCCGGGAGCGGCTGAAGCGTTAGGAGGGGCCCCTTTACATGCACCAGGCGTTAAGAGGGGGCCCTTCCTTACCGGGGTCAGACGGGGGTGACGCCGTGTCGGCGGTGGGAGAAGTGCCGGTTCTTCCCGCGTGCGGCGGCGAACCGGCGGACCAGC
Organism: Micromonospora marina; assembly: GCF_900091565.1. Classification (GTDB taxonomy): domain Bacteria; phylum Actinomycetota; class Actinomycetes; order Mycobacteriales; family Micromonosporaceae; genus Micromonospora; species Micromonospora marina. Next base: position 193,641 of record NZ_FMCV01000002.1, read on the forward strand.
TCGGCCCGCAGCTCGTGCGGCTCGACGATCGCGTCCACCACCAGCTCGCTGGCGAGGCGGACCACGTCGATGTCGCGCTCGTACTCATCGCGCTTCGCGGCCACGAACGCGGCCCGCTCGGCCTCGTCGGAGATGGCGGCGATCTTGTTGGCGTAGACCGCGTTGACGGCGGCCTCCGCGCCCATCACCGCGATCTTCGCGGTGGGCAGCGCGATCGTGGCGTCCGGCTCGAAGCCGGGACCGGCCATCGCGTACAGACCCGCGCCGTACGCCTTTCGGACCACCACACAGATCTTGGGGACGGTCGCCTCGGAGATCGCCGTGATCATTTTCGCACCGTGCCTGATGATCCCCTGCCTTTCCACCGCGCTGCCGACCATGAAGCCGGGCACGTCGCTGAGGAACAGCAGCGGCACGTTGAACGCGTCGCAGAGCTGCACGAACCGGGTCGCCTTGTCGGCCGAGTCGACGAAGAGCACGCCGCCCTTGAACATCGAGTTGTTGCCGACCACGCCGACGACCTCGCCGCCCAGCCGGCCGAACCCGATGGTCAGCTCCTTCGCCCACAGCGCCTGGATCTCGAAGAAACTGCCCTCGTCGAGCAGGCCCTTGACGTACCGGCGCATGTCGAACGCCTGCCGCTCGCTGGCCGGCACCAGCGCGGCCAGGTCGGCCTTCGCCGGCGCGGCGACCGCCTCGGCGGCCGGCGGGTCCTGCTTCCAGTTCGACGGCAGGTAGGACAGGTACGTCCGCACCACGTCGAGCGCGTCGTTCTCGGTCTTGCAGAGGAAGTGCCCCACGCCGGACTCGGCGCAGTGCACCTTCGCGCCGCCCATCGCCTCCAGCGTGGTCTTCTCGCCGGTGACCATCTCGACCATCCGGTCGGAGCCGAGGTACATGCTGGCGTTGCCGTCCACCATGGCGACCACGTCGCAGAACGCCGGGATGTACGCCCCGCCCGCCGCGCTCGGCCCGAACAGCGCGCAGACCTGCGGGATCGACCCGGAGGCGCGGACCTGGTTCCAGAAGATCTTGCCGGCGCCGCGGCGGCCCGGGAACAGGTCGACCTGGTCGGTGATCCGGGCACCGGCCGAGTCGACCAGGTAGACCATCGGCACGCCGTTCGCGTACGCCCGCTCGATGATCCGGATGATCTTCTCGACGGTGCGCGCGCCCCAGCTGCCGGCCTTGACCGTGGAGTCGTTCGCCATCAGGCAGACCTGGCGGCCGTCGATGGTCGCGGTGCCGGTGACCACGCCGTCGGCGGGCAGCCCGTCGGCCATGGCGTTGGCGTAGAGCCCGTCCTCGACGAAGGAGCCCTCGTCGACCAGGTACGCCACGCGCTCGCGGGCGAACAGCTTCCCCTTCGCGGCGTTGGCCGCGTGGTACTTGTCCGCTCCGCCGGCGCGGGCGCGCTTGCGTAGCTGCTCCAGAGCCTCACCGTCGAGCGTCACGCCGACTCCCTTGCACCACACCGACCTGAACGATCGTTAGGCTACCCCACCGCCGGCCCGTCCGGCGACCCGCTACTCGCACCCCCACCCGCCCACTCCCGTGATCAACGGGAGACCGCGTGGGTCAGGACGGAAGAGGGGTCAGGCGGGTCCGGGGGCCGGCCCGGAGGACTCCCGACGGGAGCTTCTTGCCCACCAGGGACTCGGCCAGCTCCGCGGCCCCGATCAGGGCGTCCAGGTCGATGCCGGTGTCGATGCCCATGTCGTGCAGCATGTGCACCGCCTCCTCGGTGGCCAGGTTGCCGCTGGCACCCGGGGCGTACGGGCAGCCGCCGAGGCCACCGACGCTGGCATCGAACTCGGTGACGCCCAACTCCATCGCGGTGAGCATGTTCGCCAGCGCGGTGCCCCTGGTGTTGTGGAAGTGCAGCAACATCGGCAGGTGGGCGTTCCGGTCCCGCACCACGGTCACCAGCTCGCGGACGCGCCGGGGCGTACCCATGCCCGTGGTGTCGCCGAAGGCGACGCGGTCCGCGCCGTCACGGGCGACGCGGTCGACGATCGCGGCGACCCGGCGGGGGTCCACGTCGCCCTCGTAGGGGCAGCCGAAGCTGGTCGCCACGATCACCTCGGCGGTGGCGCCCGCGCCGTGCAGCAGGTCGATCAGCTCGGCGATGTCGTCGAGCGACTCGTCGGTGGACCGGTTGACGTTGCGGCGGTTGTGCGTGTCGCTGGCCGAGACCACCACCTCGATCTCGGTGAAGCCGGCCGCCAGCGCCCGCTGCGCGCCACGCGTGTTCGGCACCAGGGCGGAGTAGCGCACCCCGCCGACCTTCTCCGCCCGCTGCCACACCTCGTCGGCGTCGGCCATCTGCGGGATCGCCTTCGGGTGGACGAAGGAGACGGCCTCGATGCGCCGCACCCCGGTCCGGGACAGCGCGTCGAGCAGCCGCACCTTGGCGTCGGTGGGGATGGGCGCCTCGTTCTGGAGGCCGTCGCGGGGACCGACCTCACGGATACTCACGGAGTCCGGAAATTCCGCCATCACATTCACCTCACTGGGTCGAAGGTCAATGCATCCGGGAGACGATGCCGGTGTCGTAGTCGCCGGAGAGAAACTCCTGGTTCTCCAGCAGCTCGGCGAAGAACGGCAGGTTGCACTTCGGGCCGGCGATCTCGAACTGGGCGACCGCCGCCCGCGCCCGCTGGACCGCCTCCTCTCGGGTGTCCCCGGTGAGGATCAGCTTGGCCATCAGGCTGTCGTAGAACGGCGTGACGGTGTTGCCGGCGACGTAGCCGGAGTCGACGCGGACGCCCGCGCCGGACGGCTCGTTCCAGGCGGTGATCGCGCCCGGGCCGGGCAGGAAGCGCTTCGGGTCCTCGGCGTTGATCCGCAGCTCGATGGCGTGACCACGCGGGGTGAGCGCGTCCGGGTCGAACGTCGGTGCCAGACCGACTGCCACCCGCAGCTGCTCCTCGACCAGGTCGACGCCGTAGACGTACTCGGTGACCGGGTGCTCGACCTGCAGCCGGGTGTTCATCTCCAGGAAGAAGAACTCATCGACGCCGGAGCTGTCGCCCTTGAGATCCCGCTGACGCGGGACCAGCAGGCACTCGACAGTGCCGGCGTTGCGGTAGTTCACCGCCTCGCCCGCGCGCACCGCTGCGGCCAGGAAACGCTCGCGCAGCTCGGGCGAGACCGCCGGGGACGGCGACTCCTCGACCAGCTTCTGGTTGCGTCGCTGCACCGAGCACTCCCGCTCGCCGAGCGCCACCACCCGGCCGTCGGCCAGGCCGAGGATCTGCACCTCGACGTGGCGCACCCGGGGGAAGTACCGCTCGATCAGCACCGACCCGTCGCCGAACATCCGCTCGGCGAACGCGCGGACCTTGTCGTACTCGGTGCGCAGCGCAACTTCGTCCGCGGCCACACCCATGCCCATGCCGCCGCCGCCCGCGGCGGCCTTGACCATCACCGGGTAGCCGATCTCCGCGGCGGCCGCGACCGCCGCGTCCAGGTCGCTCGCCGGTTCGGTGGTGCCGGGCGCGACCGGCACGCCGGCCGCCGCCATCAGGTTCCGGGCGTTGATCTTGTCGCCCATCGCGGTGATCGCGTCGGCGCCGGGCCCGACCCAGATCAGGCCGGCCCCTTCGACGGTACGGGCGAAGTCCGCGTTCTCGGACAGGAAGCCGTAGCCGGGGTGGATCGCCTGCGCACCGGTGCTACGGGCGGCGTCGAGGATCGCTTCGGCGTTCCGGTAGCTCTGCGCCGGGTTCGCCGGGCCGACGCAGACCGCCTCGTCGGCCTCGGTCACGAACGGTAACGCGCCGTCGGCCTCCGAGTGCACCGCGATCGTCCGGATCCCGAGCCGCCTGCCGGTACGGATGATCCGCCGCGCGATCTCCCCCCGATTCGCGACCAACAACGATTCGATCATCTTCTGCACGGACGTGACCCCTTCTCGACGCAAAGCCGGGGTCTCTTCTTAACATGCGTTAAGGTGCGCGCGGCGTGTCAGGTCGGGTCGGTGGGCGCGAGCAGGGCCGCGAGGGTCGCGCCGCGCAGCAGTTCGGCCCGGCGCCGGCGATCCACCTCGCCGCCCAGGAACGGCGTCGAGTTCATCAGGCCGAACGCCGCGTGGGCGAGCACCCGGGCCGCGCCGTCGGGCAGGCCGGCGTGCAGCGCGGTCAGCACGGTCACCCACTCCTCGACGTACATCCGCTGGAGCCGGCGGATCCGGCGGCGCGGCTCGTCCGGGAGGCGGTCCAGCTCGTGCAGGTGCAACGCGATCACCGCCGGGTTCGCCAGCGCGAAGTCGACGTGGAAGTCGATCAACGACTCCAGTGCCCCGCGCGGATCGCCCGGGTGACCCGCGGCCCGTTCCCGCCCGCCCGCGAGCAACCCCTCGCTCACCGGGATCAGGGCGGCGACGAGCATCGCCTCCTTACCCGCGAAGTGGTGGTAGAGCGCCGGACCGGTGACACCGGCCGCCGCGCCGATGTCGTCCATCGACACACCGTGGTAGCCGCGCGCCGCGAAGAGGCCGACCGCGATCTCCAGGATCTCGTCCCGCCGGGACCGGCGCCGGGCCGCACCCGCCGCCCCCCGTGCCTGCTGTTCCACCGCCACCGGACCAGCCTAGACCTCGTGTTCGAGCCGGGGCAGCCGCGGTTACCCAACGGTTGCCCCGGCCCGCCGTGTCAGTTCTCCTCGATGCCGTGGTCGGCGCGGACCTTCGCCGCCTCGGCGTCCCGGCCCTGCTCGTCGAGCGCGCGGGCCAGCAGCCAGGCGGCCTGCGTGGCCGGGCGGGAACCGGAGGGCAGCCCGCCGAGGACCGGGCGCAACAGCGCCTCGGCCTGCTCGGGCCGCCCGTCGCGCAGCAGCAGCTCGCCGGTCAGCACCTCGACCTGCGCCGCCTCGCCGAACGCCTCGATCGACCGCAGGCGCTCCGGCACGCCGTCCACCCGGTCCAACGCGGCGGTGAGACGGTCCTCCCCGATCAGCACCCGGGCCACCGCGTCGGCGGCCATCGCCCGCTCGTACGTCACCACCGGCGGCTCCTCGGCCCCGGCCGGGAGCGCGGCCGCCGCCTCGTCCACCCGCTCGATCGCCGCCACCGCGGCCGGCAGGTCACCGGACCAGTGCAGGGCGAGCAGCTCCCGCCGCCGGGCCCGCAGTTCGTCCACCTGGTAGCCGGCCAGCCGCCAGGCGGTCGCCGCCGCCGCGAACCGCTGCGCCGCCAGGGCGTCCCGGTCGGCGTCGTAGAGCAGGCCACCGGACTCCTCCAGCACCTGCGCCCGGTGGGGGAGATTGTCCGGCCCGTCCAGGTTGTCGGCCAACGTGTCGAGCACCGTCAGCGCCAGATCCGTCTCGCCGAGACCCGCGTAGATGCCGGACAGCATGTGCCGGCACCGGTCCGCCTCGGCCTGCGCGCCCGCCCGGTCGAGCCCGAGCACCGCCTCCTCGGCCACCTCGGCGGCCTCCGCGAGCCGCCCGGCCGCCCGGTACGCCTCGGCCAGCTCCCACCGCAGCAGCGCATCGCCCTCCAGCCCCTGCTCGACGCAGAGGGTGACCGCCTCGGCCAGATCCTCCACCGCCTCGCCGGACCGGTCGGCGGCCATCAGCGCCCGGCCCCGGGTCACCCGCAGCGGCAGGTGGGCGCCGGCCGGAGCGACCGACAGCGCCTCCCCGCACGCGGCCACCGCGTCGGCCGGATCGTCTGTGGCGCGGGCGTACGCGAGGCAGGCGCCGGTGAGCATCTCGGCGTCGCCCAGCTCGCCCGCCAGCCGGCGGGACCGCGCCGCCGCGTCCCGGAACTCCTCGGCCCGCTCCAACTGCTCCAGCACGTGCGTGCGGTGCAGCGCGACCCGGCCCGCCAGCCACGGATCGGCGCCCGCCTCCGCCTCGGCCCGGTCGAGCGCGTCGAGCGCCTCCGCCCACTGCTCGCGGTGCACGTGGGCCAGGGCGAGCCGGTCCCAGCCTGCCGCCCGGTCACGCGGCCCACCGTGCTCGGTCAGGTAACCGGCCGACTCCCGCGCCAGGGCCAGCCCTTCGTCCGCGCTCTCCTCGACCATGCTGAGCAGCACACCGAGCCGCCCGGCCACCACCTGGGCGCGCAGCGGGTCCGGCACCTCCCGCCACGCGGCCAGCGCCTCCCGGTTGACAGCGATCGCCACCGGCACGCCGTCGTCGTCCTGGGACAGTTCACCGGCCCGCAGTTCCAGCCGCCAGGCCCGGGTGGTCGCGGGCAGGTCGGCGTCGCCGAACCGCTCGTCGTACGCGCGCAACGCGGCGACCAGGCCGTCCCGGCGGTTGGTACGCCAGCACTCCTCGGCCAGCGCGAGCAGTTCGTCGGCACCGGCGTCGGCCGGCACGGTGACCGGCTGCGTGGAAGCCACCGGAGCGTCCGCGCCGGTCCGTGGCGCCGGGACCGGCGGACGGCGCAGACTCGCGGAGAGCGGCAGGTGCTCGCCGACCGGCCCGGCCGACAGCTTGCGGGCGATCAGCCCGGACTGGTGCGTGGTGCCGTTGCGCGCGTCGAAGCGCTCGGCCAGCGCGGTCGCCGTACCGGCCAGTTCGTCGGCGAGCGCACCGGCCGGCGCGTCGGCGGCCGGCCGCTCGCCGGAGGCGCGGCGGTGCACCGTCAGCTCGGCCGGCACCTGGCGCAGCGCCGCCGAGGCGGCGGCCGCGAAGTGCATCGCGGCGGCCGGGGTGGGTGCCCGGTCCAGCCAGTCCAGGTGCCGCTCGACCAGTTCCAGCGCGCGGGCCTCGTTGCCGGTCACGGTGCAGAACTCGATGTGCTCGCCGATGTCCCACAGGTCGGCGAGGTTGCCGCGCATCCGCCGGTACGCCTCCCGGTGCGCGTCCCGCGCCGCGTCGGTGCGGCCGGTCTCACGGTAGGGCGTGAGCAGCGCGGTGAGGATCCCCTGTGGCTGCTCGTTGCAGGTCAGCCGGCCGGCGAGCACCGGCTCGGCCAGCGCCACCGCCTCCTCGTGCCGGCCGTGCCGCACCAGGTGCGCGACCTGGGTGGTCGGGTCGCAGCCGGCGCAGTCGGACAACGCGTCGCGGGGGGTGGTCATCCACTTGCGGTACCACTGCTCCGCCGCCTCCTCGTCGCCCACGTGCGCGGCCACCAGGTAGCGGTGCTTGTGGACGGCCTGGAGCGAGTGACCGGACTCCCGGTAGCGCCGTTCCATGTCGTCGAGCACCGCGTACGTCCGGTCCAGCGGCAGCTCCGGGAACTTCACCATGGCGTTGACCATGTACTTGAAGAACCAGAGCAGCTGGTGCGTGTAGCGCTGGTGGTAGGGCTGCGGATCCTTGTCGTACTCGGCCAGGCACCAGGAGAACGTGACGAAGGACTTCGCCGGCTCGCCGCCGTAGACGTACGCGGTGGTGCCGGTGACCCGGGCGGCGAAGGCGAGGTGCCGGTCGTCGCCCGCGTCGGCGCGGCGCAGCAGCTGTTCCAGCGCGGCGATCTGCCCCGGGCCGTACGGCATGGATTCGATCTCGTGGTGCATCCGCCAGAGGTCGTCGTCAGTCACGGGTCTCTCCTGGTACGGCCCGGCCGAGCAGGCCGAGGAAGGAACTGTTCAGCAGTGCGGCGTCGGCCGCCCGGATCGGGTGGTGCCCGAGCAGCAGGGCCTGCCCGTAGAGCGCCTCGACGGCCAGCCCGACCAGCTCCGGGTCGGCGAGCGTGGTGACCCGGCGGACCAGCGGGTTGCGGTGGTTGAGCACCAGTTGCGGGCGGTCCGGCGGGGCGGAGGCGGCGAGCGCGTCGAGCACCCCGCCCCACAGCTCGTCGGCCCTGTCCCGGCTGGCGGCGAGCTGGTCGTGGAACGCGGCCGAGCGGGACACCAGGTAGAGCGCCGGCAGCGAGACCGGGTCGTACGCCCGGATCACGACCTCGCAGCCGAGCCGTTCCAGGGCCCGCTGCGCGGCGGTGCGGAACGGCCGCAGGGCCAGCTCGGTCGCCGGGTCGAGGATCTCGAACCGGGTGGTGAGGTCGCTCGGCTCCAGCCGTTCGATCAGCACCGACCGGTCCACGGCGGGCAGTCGCTCGATCAGCTCGGTGTCGTACGTGTAGCCGCCGTTGACCACCGCCAGGTCCTGTGCGGCGGCCACGGCGGCGAGCTGGCGGAACTCGTCCAGGCTGGCGGCGTACCGGAGCACGCCGTGCCGCTGCCGGAACTCGGCGAGCGTGAGCGTGCCGACGTTGGTGTCCATCGGCCACCACTGGTCGACCAGCCGCAGCATCTCGTCGTCGTGCATGGCGAGCGCCTTGACCCCGAGGTGGTGCACCTGGAGGAACTCGCCGAGCCGGCGCGGATCGTGCTTGGCGAGCCGGACCAGCCAGCCGCGGATCTGGTCGCCGAGCGCCTCCCGGACGGAGGTGAGCAGCGCGTCCTCGTAGAGCGCCTCCCGGCTGGCGGTGGGGCGCAGCTCGCTGGCGTCGACCACGCAGTGTGCGAAGAAGGCCCACTCGGGCAGCAGCCCGTCGGCGTGCTCGCTGAGCAGCATCCGCTTGAGGTAGACCCGGTGCCCGGCCCGGGCGGCCGGGTTCACCGCGGCGGGCAGGATGAAGGCCACGCCGGTCAGGCCCGCCTCGGGCACCGACAGCGGCACCACGTCGAAGGGGACGAACCCGAGCAGCTCCTGGGCGTACCGCTGGAGGGCGGCCCGGTCGGCGGGCGCACCGGGCGTGGTCGGCCACGGCGGCGGACCGGAGGTGGTCGGCGTGTCACCGACCCGGACGTCTACCGGCAGCAGGCCGCCGTAGAGGCGGGCCAGCTCGGTGACGGTGGGCACACCGAGCCACTGGTCGGCGTCGCGCCGGGGCACCAGCGTCACTGTGGTGCCGGGCTCGTTCCGGGCCTGTTCCGGCTCGGCGATCCGCACCGCGTACCGCCCGTCGGACCAGCCCGTCCAGAGCACTGTGGGCTCGTCGCCGTGCCGGGTGACCACCCGGATCTCGTCCGCGACCAGGAAGCAGGAGAGCAGGCCGATGCCGAACTGCCCGAGGAACTCGTGCCGGGAGAAGCCCAGCTCGTCGCGCTTGGAGCTGCGGCCGATGGTGGCGAGCAGCTCGTGCACCTGCGCCTCGGTCAGGCCGATGCCGGTGTCGTGCACGCGCAGCGTCCCGTCGCCGGTCAGCTCCGGCGGCTCGACGCGGACCCGCGCCGGGGCTTCCGGCTCGGCGGACCGCCGAGCGGTGATCGCGTCGACGGCGTTCTGGAGCAGCTCGCGCACGTAGACCCGCGGACTGCCGTAGAGGTGATGACTGAGCAGGTCGACCACGCCACGGAGGTCCACCTGGAAGGTGCGGTCCAATCGCGCTCCCGGTTCGGATTTTCGGCGCTCACCGTACCGGTCAGCGCCGACAGTGTCCGTCCCGTTGTCCCCCGGCGGCTTGACCCTCGACCGGGTGCAGGGCGCACCGTCTCCCGGCATGACTACCACCGCCGTCCGGGCCGCGACTACCGGTAGCTCTGGTCCGCCGCCGTCTGCTCGCAGGTGGGGGACTCCCTGCGTACGCCGGCTCTGGCCCTGCTGGCCGCCACGCTCACCCGCGACCCTCGCCTGGAGCAGCAGATTCCGCAGCGGTCGCACGGCCGGCGGTGCGGCGGCGAGCCGGGTCAGCCCGGCCGCGCACCCGGCCCGACGATTCAGCGCTACCTGACCCAACCTTTGCCCCCGTCCCGCGCGTCTGGCGGGTGACGGAGGGAGGTGCCGGATGGGGCGGAACGCGGACGACGGGCGGGCGGACTACCTCGCCTTCGTCGAGGCGCACCAGCACCGGCTGCTGCGCGCCGCGTACCTGATCTGCGGGAACCGCCACCAGGCCGAGGACCTGCTCCAGGACGCGCTGCTCAAGCTGGCACTGCGCTGGTCCTCGGTGCGCGACGGCGACCCGGCCGCGTACGTGCGCGCCATCCTCTACCGCGACGCGGTCTCCTGGTGGCGGCGCCGGCGGCGGGAGTGGCTCAGCGCGTACCCGCCGGACCGGCCCGGCACCGACACCGACGCCGCGCTGCGGCTCACCGTGCGCGCGGCGCTGGACCGGCTGCCCCCACGCCAGCGGGCCGTCGTGGTGCTGCGCTACTTCGAGGACCTGACCGAGGTCGCCACCGCCGAGGCGCTCGGTGTCACAGTCGGCACCGTCAAGAGCCAGTGCCACGACGCGCTGCGCCGGCTGCGCGACGTCGTACCCGCCCCCGGCGCGTCCGGAGACGACCTGGTGACCGGGATGGAGGCGAGCCCGTGAACGAGCCCGAGCTGACCCGGCTGCTGACCCGAACCGCCGCGGAGATCCGGCCGACCCGGCCGGCCGAGACGGGATGGGAGCGGGCCGGGCGGGTCCGCCGCGCCCGCCGGGCCGCCGGTGCCGCGGCCGTCGCCGTGTTCCTGCTCGGCGGCGGTACGACGGCACTGCTGCACCGGTCCGGCCCGCCCCCGGCCGCACCCCGACCGAGTGTGACGTCGGCACCGAGCGCGCCTGTGGTGCAGCGGCCCCCGGACCGGCTCGGACAGGCGGGCGACCCGCTGGGCCGGCTCGGCGACCGGGTCGCCTACCGCCTCTCCGACCGTCCGGTGAGCCGGGCGCTGGCGCTGTACCAGCCCGTCGACCCGGACACCGGCGACGCCGGCCCGGTCCGGGTGCTGGGTGCCGACGGCATGGTCCGGGAACTCGACGTGGTGACGCTCGCGCCCACCCGCGACGCCGAGGGAAACGAGGCCGCAGCGCTCAAGCCGGGCAGCCTGTCCCCGGACGGCCGCACGGCCGCGTTCGCCCAGACCGGTGAGGTCGTCGTGGTCGGCCTGACCGACGGCGGGGTCCGCCGCTATCCGCTCGCCGGTTACCTGGAACACGTCGTCTGGGCCGGGGACCGGCTGCTGGTCGGGGACGACGACACCGCGTACGAGCTGGACCGGCGCACCGGATCGGCAAGGAAGCTCCCGGTCGACCCGTGGACGCTCGTCGTGCCGGACCCGGCCCGGGCTGCCGGCGACCTGTTCACGGTCGGCGGCTGGTCCGGGGACGGCGGTCTGGCCGTGCGCCGGTTCCCCGCCTCCGGTGGCGCGCCGGAACGGCGGCCGGTGACCGCCGGGAAGCTTCCCCCCGGTCACCAGGTGAACGAGGTCTACGGGCGGGGCTGGCAGCGCGGCGACCGGATCGGCCAGGCGGGGTGGACCACCACCGCGGGTGCCGCCGGCACGACGATCGGCGCCGAGGGCGTGGCGGTGCTGGACGCCCGTACCGGGGCGGTGACCCGCCTGCTCGACCTGGGCCGCGAGGACCGGGCGAAGGGGTGCTGCGAGGTGTACGGCTGGACCGCCGACGGCGACCTGCTGCTCCGCTACGACGCCGGGCTGGCCCGGTGGCGACCGGAGACCGGCGCTGTCGACTGGGTGGCGAGCGACGTCCCCGGCCGGCTGTCGATAGCCGCCCGCTGACCGTGCCGCCGGACCGGCGGAGACGAGCGGAACCGGCCGGTCCCGCCGCGGTGACGGCGGGACCGGCCGGGACGCTCAGCGGGTCAGACCGCCGGGCTGGTCGCCCTTCACGACGGGGGCCCGGACCAGGTTGCCCCACTCGGTCCACGAGCCGTCGTAGTTGCGCACCTGCGGGTACCCGAGCAGGTGGTGCAGCACGAACCAGGTGTGGCTGGACCGCTCGCCGATCCGGCAGTACGCGACCACGTCGTCGGACGGGCTCAGCCCGAGCTGGTCGGCGTAGATGGCACGCAGCTCGTCGGCGGACTTGAACGTGCCGTCGTCGTTCGCGGCGGACTTCCACGGTTTGCTCACCGCGCCCGGGATGTGCCCGCCGCGCAGCGCGCCCTCCTGCGGGTAGTCCGGCATGTGCAGCATCTCGCCGGTGTACTCGCCGGGCGAACGCACGTCCACCAGCGGCCGGCCTGCGGCCACGTGCGCCATGACCTGCTCCCGGTACGCACGGATCGGCGCGTCGTTGCGCTCCGGCACCGGGTACGAGGCGCGGGGCCGGTTCACCCTGTCCCGGGTCAGCTCCCGCCCCTCGGCGACCCACTTCTGCCGGCCGCCGTCGAGCAGCCGCACGTCGGCGTGACCGAAGAGGGAGAAGACCCAGAGGGCGTACGCGGCCCACCAGTTGAAGTTGTCGCCGTAGAAGACGACCGTGTCGTCCCGCCCGATGCCCTTGGCCGCGCACAGCTCGGCGAAGCTCGCGGCGTCCAGGTAGTCGCGGGTGATCTGGTCGTTGAGTTCGGTGTGCCAGTCGACCTTGACGGCGCCGGGGATGTGGCCGGTGTCGTAGAGGAGCACGTCCTCGTCGGACTCGACCACCACGAGCCCTTTGTCGCCCAGGTGCTCGGCCAGCCACTCGGTGGTGACCAGGCGCTGCGGGTCGGCGTACGACTGGAGGTGGGGATGCGGATCGCTCGGCACAGGCATGATCCCCAAGGTACGCCGGATCAGTGGGGCATGGTGCCGGTCAGGCGCGGCGGTGCACCAGGCGGCCGGCGACCACCGTGGCCCGGCACGAGCCGTCCGGATCGAACACGGCGAGGTCGGCGCGCCCGCCGGGCACCAACGCGGGCGGCCGGGTGGCGGCCAGCACCGCCACCTCGTTGCGGTTCGCGGCGGACCGCAACGCGGGGTCGGTGACGTGCTCGTCGAGCACTGCGGCGACGCCGAGCCGGAACAGCGCGTGCACCCGTTCGCGGGGTGTGGGCGCCGGGGGCAGCGGGCCGTCGTGCACGAGCGCCGGCCCGAGCGTGCCGGCCCACCGCCGCACCCGCACCCCGGGGTGCGCGCCGGGCAGCTCGGCCGTCGGCACGACCGCCTCGACCCGGTCACCGGCGACCACGACGGCGAGCCCCGCGCGGGGTGGGTCGTCGAGCGTCAGCCGCAGCAGGTCGGCGGCGTGGACGGTACGCACGCTCAGTCGCGCTCGACCGGCCCGAGCACCGGCCGCTTGGCGGTGACGAAGTCGCCGGAGGAGCGCCCGGTCAGCCGGCGCTTGATCCACGGTGCGAGGTGCCGGCCGGCCCAGCGCAGGTCGGCGGCGCGCGCGGCGAGCCACGGGCTGGGCGCCGGGTGTGCCGGCACCATCAGCCAATCCTCGTCGCAGCCGACGCCGAGCGCGGTGAGCACCTGGGCGGCGACCCGGCGGTGCCCGGCGGCCGACAGGTGCAGCCGGTCGGTGCTCCAGAGCAGCGGGTTGAGGTAGGTGTCGTCGGCGTACAGGTCGACCAGGATCGCCCCGTGCCGGTCGGCCACCTCGCCGACCGCCCGGTTGAGCAGCGCGACGCGGGGGGCCACGAGCCGCTGGCCGGGCAGCCGGGCCATCACGTCGGCGAACCGGAACAACACCAGGTCGCTGCCGCCGGACCGCAGCCGCTGCACGACCGAGTCGAAGCGAGGGACGAACGAGTCCGGGTCGAAGCTGCGGCGCAGCACGTCGTTGCCACCGGCCGCGAAGCTGATCAGGTCGGGCTTCATGGCCAGCGCGGCGGGCACCTGCTCGGCCACCACGTTCGGGAACAGCCGGCCCCGGATGGCCAGGTTGGCGTACCCGAAGCCGGGCCCGGCCTCGGCGGCGAGGCGGGTGGCGACCAGGTCGGCCCAGCCTCGATAGCTGCCGTCCGGATATGCGTCGTCCATGCCCTCGGTGAAGCTGTCACCCACCGCCACGTAGCTGCGCCAGCGCACGGCGCCCCCCTCAGACGTCCCGGTAGAAGTGCGTCGCACAGTCTGTCACCGCGCGGACCGGTCCCGCTGGCCCTGGACGCCGGACGTGGCGGATGTCTCGACGTCTGTGCCAACGGTCACGCCGAGCAGCTCGGCGGCCTCGCATTCGGTGCGGTCCTCGAAGAACCGCAGGACCAGGACGGCCCGTTGCTTGGCGGACAGCCGGGCCAGCGCGGCCCGGAGGGTCAGCCGGAGGGTGGTCTGCTGGGCGTGGTCGGGGCCCGAGTCGCCTCCGCGCGGCTCGGGCACGTCGCCCGGCATCGACTCGGCCACCCGGCGGCGCCGCCACCAGGAGACCTGCAGGTGGTACATGATCTTCCGGGTGTACGCCTCCGCGTTGCCGGTCTCGTGCAACCGGTTCCAGGCACGGTGGGTACGGGCGAGCGCGGACTGGACGAGATCTTCGGCCAGGTGCTGGTCGCCGGTCAGCAGGTAGGCGGAGCGCAGTAACGCGGGGGTGCGAGTCCGGACGAACAGGTCGAACTCAGTCAGCAGAGGGTCCACACGAGCCGATCCTTGGGGTCAGGTGGTGCATCAGCGTGACGCCTTCCGAGACGCCAGCCGTCCACGCCATGGTTGCCGCCGCCGGTGACTGTTCTCGACGGACCGGGCGGTTGTCAGCAGTCGAAGACCGACCAGCAGATGTCGTTGCGCAGGCGCTGGTCGTCCAGGACCAGCTCGCGGATCTCCGCCGGGAGCTGGTCGCGCTGCCACCGGCACTCGTCGCGCCCGGCCGCCTCGCCGAGACCGGCGGGCGCCGCCGCGCGTACCGCCTTGATCGCGTACGCGGCGGCGCCGAGTTCGTGGGCGGCGACGTGGGCCACGACGGCGGCCTGACCGGCGGCGTACGCGGCGTTGCGTGCCGCCCCGCGCAGGTCCCGGGCCGCCCCCATGGCATGGCCACCGGCCGCACGCGCCTGCATCATCCTGACCTCGCCCCGCACCCAGGCCCGCGCGTGCTCGATCGCCTCGCGCGGACGCGGATCGTCCGGCCGGACCGCCTCGAACAGGCCGAGGACGTGCTCGGCGCAGGTGGCCGCCCAGAGCGCGAGCAGACGGTGGTGCTCGTCGGTAAGCGTGCCGCCCCGGCGGATGGTGGTGAACCGGGGGTCGCGGATCTTCGGCAGGATCACGACGCGCCCTCGCGGTGGCGCAGGTCGTGGTCGAGGGTGCTCATCAGCCGGGCGACCCGGCTGCCGCCGCCGGTCAGCGGCGGATAGCGGCGGAGCACGTCGACCAGCACGGGCGTGGCGAGCCGCCGGGACCGGTCCACCTGCGAGTCCCCGACGGTCTCGGCGCCGCCGGCCTCCAGTTCGGCGACGCGGGCGGCGTTGGCGGCGGCCCGCAGGATGTGGCCGACCTGGGTGGCCTTCGCGATCGGGTGCAGGTAGGCGGCGGCTGCGGCGTCACCGGCGGCCCGGGCGGCGAGGCGCGCGGCCTCGGTGGGAGCGGACCGGGCGGCGCGGTGCGCGTCGAGGGACGTGACCCGCTGGAGCTTCGTCCGGGCGGCGCCGCGTGCGAATGTCCAGGCCGCGTCGACAGCCGCCCGGGGACGCGGGTCACCGGGAACCGCCCGCTCGTAGACCGGGAGGACGTCCTCCGCGTGCTGGACCGCGTACCGCGCCACCTCGCGCAGCTCATCAGTCGTCAGGTCGAAGTCCCCGGTCGCTGTCATGGCGCGGGCATCGTATCGGTGATGCTCCGCCGGTAGGGGCCCCAGCCGACGAAACGCTCGAACAGCTCGCGCGGGGTCGGCCCGTCCTGCGGGTTGAGGCGGAACAGGTCGTGGGTGGCCTCGTGGTAGAGCCCGGACAGGTAGACGGCCAGGTCGACCGGGTGGTCCGCGTACTCGACCTTGAGCAGCAGGCGGGCCTGGGCGCAGGGCCACGGCCCGCCGCAGGCGCGGCAGAGCCACAGCGGCCGGATCGGCAGGTGGGCCGGGTGGTCCGGCGGGTAGGGGCGGGGCCGATCGGGGTACGGCCCGAGCCGCGGTACGGGAAGGTTCATGCGTGACAGTCTGGTGATGTCACCACTACGCTCGGAAGTCGTCGCTGCAGGTCCGGGGAGAGGCCGGGAGAGCGGCGGCGGAATGGGGAGGGCGTGTGGAGAACGAACCGACCGCCGAGCTGATCCGCGCGCAACTGCGCCGGCTGCGGGTACGGGCCGAGCTGAGCCAGGAGGAGTTCGGGAGGCTCGTGCACTTCTCCGGCTCCCAGGTGTCGGCCGTCGAGTTGGGCCACCGGCCGCTCGACCGGTTCTTCCTCGCCCGGGCCGACGAGGTGCTCGGCACCGGCGGGCTGTTGATGTCGCTGCTCAAGCTCGCCGAGCGCGACGGCCAGCCGAGCTGGTTCCGCCCCTGGCTCGAAGCCGAACGCCAGGCGCAGCAGTTGCGCACCTACCAACCGACCCTGGTGCCCGGACTGCTCCAGACCGAGAACTACGCCCGCGCGATGATCCGCACGGACGACCTGATCACCGATGACGAGGTGGAGCGGCGCCTCGGGGTACGGCTGGACCGGCAGTCGATCCTCTCCGACCCGGATCGCCCGAAGTACATCGCCGTCATCGAGGAGTCCGTCCTGCGCCGCGCCGACGAAGGCTATCGCGGGCTCATGGCCGAGCAGATCGCGCACCTCGTCGAGTGCGCCGAGCGCCCGCACGTCGACATCCACATCGTGCCGACCTCGGTCACCATGCATGTCGGCCTGGTCGGGCCGTTCGCGCTGGCCCGGGGAACAGACGGCGGCTGGGTCGGTCACCTGGAGAACCAACTCGGCGGCGTCGTGGTCGACAAGGACGAGGACGTGGCTATCCTGCTGTCCAGATGGGAGAGTGTCCGCAGCGAGGCACTACCGCGCCGGCAGTCGGTCGAGCTGATGAAGGACGTGATGACCTCGTGGAGCTGACCGGAGCGATCTGGCGGAAGTCCACACGCAGCGGCACTCAGGGCGACTGTGTCGAGGTGGCGGACAATCTGGCCGGGGTGGTCGGGGTGCGGGACAGCAAGGACCCGGGCGGGCCGGTGCTCACCTTCACGCCCGACGCCTGGCGTGCCTTCGTCCGGCTCAGCGGGAGCCGCGCGCCGCGCTGATCAGCACCGTGTGCTTGCGTACCCGGAAGGCGCCTTCGGCGTCGATGCGGGCTTCGATCGCGACGCGGGCGGCGTCCTCCTGCTCGGCGGTGAGCGGCCCGATCATGCTGGCGATGTAGGCGAGGATCGGCTCGACGGCGGGCACCACCAGTTCGTCCGGGTAGCGCTCGACCGTCACGTCGTCGAAGTGGGCGGCGACCCGTGCGGGTGTCGCCTCGGCGGTGACGTCGTTCGAGTCGTGGAACCGGACGGCCAGGTCGGGGCGCCCGATGACCGGGCCGAGCGCGTTCAGTTCGGCGAGATGGTCGCTGCCGTTCACGGCGACCGCGAGCCGCCCGCCGGGGCGCAGCACCCGGGCGAACTCGCGCAGCGCGGCGGCCGGGTCGTCCAGGTGGTAGAGCATGCTGTTGGCGATCACCGCGTCGGCCGTGCCGTCGCCGAACGGCAGGTACGCGGCGTCGCAGCGCATCACCTGCGCCCCGGGCACCTCGCGTAGCCGCGCGCACATGGCGGGCGAGAAGTCGGTGAGCGTGGGGCGGGCCCGATGGCTCACCCGGTGCCACAGCTCGCCGGTGCCGGCGCCCACCTCCAGCACGTCGCCAGACAGCGGCAGCCGCTCGCCGAGCCAGGCGAACCAGTCCTGCGGGTTGGTGCCGTACGAGTGGAGCGCCATCCGGGCGGCGAGGTTCCCTGTGGCCGTCGCGTACTGGCTCACGGCGCGAGCCGACGGAGTGGTGGTCATCCGCCAAACGTAGAGGACGTGGTTCTTCGAGAGCCGCGGTATCAAGTGTTGCTAGGTACCGGTACCTAGTGTTACTTTCTACTGGTACTCAACGTCGCTTGGTAGCGAGGAGACGAGGGCATGGGCAATCAGATGACCGAGATGCTGAAGGGCACCCTCGAAGGAATCGTCCTGGCGATCCTGGCCCGCCGATCCGCGTACGGCTACGAGATCACCACCTGGCTGCGCGACCGCGGTTTCTCGGACATCGCGGAAGGCACCGTCTACGCGCTGCTCGTCCGCATCGAGCAGCGCGGGTTCGTGGACGTGGAGAAGGTTCCCTCCGAGAAGGGGCCCCCGCGGAAGGTGTATTCGATCAACACGAAGGGGCGGGAGCAACTCGCCGAGTTCTGGGGGACGTGGGACGTCCTCGCGGAGCGCATCGACCACCTTCGTGACAACGACAACCCGCAGAACGAAGGAGCATGAGCATGGCCGCGAAGTGGATCGAGACGCTCGTCGGGTCGCTCGACCAGAAGAAGCAGTACAAGCAGCACATGGCCCGCATGGAGGCCCTGCCGGAGCCCCACCGGAGCGCAGCCATGGCCCTCCAGCGGTACCTCACGTACCAGGGCGGCATCGTCGACGGGAACACGCTCGTCACGATGCTCGGCGACTTCGCCGACCTCTGGGAGCGTGCGGCCGCCGACAACACGCCCGTCCGCGCCATCGTCGGCGACGACCCGGTCGAGTTCGCCGAGACGTTCGTGTCCGCGTACTCCGGCAGGCAGTGGTTGAACAAGGAGCGCGCGCGCCTCCGCAAGGCGATCGACGCCGCCGGCGACAGCGGGGAGAAGCCCACGTGACCGCGCCGACGCGCGATCCCGCGATGTCGCGTGGTTCGCCGACAACCAGCCGGTGACGTCGATCCTGAACACTCTCCGCGCGATCTTCGCGCAGCAACCGTCGGCCACGACGTCTGGATCGCGCTCGCCTGGTACGCCGGCCTGCTCCTGGCCGCCTACGCCGCCGCGACCGCGATCTACCGCAGGAAGGTCAGCTAGCCGGGCGCGGGAGCCGGTCACCCGTCACAGGTAGAGGCAGAACGGGTGACCGGCCGGGTCGAGGTGCACCCGGACGTCGTCCTGCGGCTGGAAGTCGGCCAGTGTCGCACCCACCGACACCGCGTACGCCGAGGCGGCCTCCAGGTCGTCGACCTTGATGTCCAGGTGGGTCATCATCGGCGGGTCGCCGGGGCCGGCGGGCCACACCGGGCGCACGTAGGCCGGCTCGTCCTGGAACGCCAGCCAGTGGCCGCCGTCCGGCGGGGTCAGCACCACCCAGTCGGATTCGTCCTCGCGGCGGGACCAGCCGAGCAGCCGCTCGTAGAACGCGGCCAGGTCCTGTGCGGACGGCGCGTCGAGCACGAAGCTCGTCAGCTTCAACAGTGGTCGCTCACCCATGCCGCATTCCTACCCCGCCCCTGCGACAACCTCACCCGCCACGAGGGCGGAAAGGGATCGCACGGGCACAAGCGCTCGCCGTACGCTGCGGCAATGCTGCTGCGCACGTCGACCCTGCTGCTCCGGACCCTGCGCGAGGACCCGGCCGACGCGGAGGTGCCGAGCCACCGGCTGCTGCTGCGCGCCGGATACGTCCGCCGGGCCGCGCCGGGCGGCTACACCTGGCTGCCGCTGGGCAAGCTCGTGCTGGACCGGATCACCGCGATCGTCCGGGACGAGATGACAGCGATCGGCGACCAGGAGGTGCACTTCCCGGCGCTGCTCCCGGCCGAGCCCTACCGGACCAGCGGGCGGTGGACCGAGTACGGGGACGACATCTTCACGCTCGCCGACCGCAGGGGTGCCGACCACCTGCTCGCGCCGACCCACGAGGAGCTGGCCGCGCTGCTGGTGAAGGACCTGTTCACCTCGTACCGGGACTTCCCGGTGACGCTGTTCCAGATCCAGACCAAGTTCCGCGACGAGGCGCGTCCCCGCGCCGGTCTGCTGCGCGGGCGCGAGTTCCTGATGAAGGACGCCTACTCGTTCGACCTGGACGACGCCGGGCTCCGGGCGGCGTACGACCGGCACCGGGCCGCCTACGAACGCGTCTTCACCCGGCTCGGGCTGGACTTCACCACCGTCCGCGCGATGTCCGGCGCCATGGGTGGGTCCGCGTCGGAGGAGTTCCTGGCCGCCACGCCGGTCGGCGAGGACACGTTCGTCGGCTGCACCGCCTGCGACTACGCGGCGAACACCGAGGCGGTGGTGACCCGCGCCCCGACCGCCGGTGACCCCGACGCGCACCCGCCCGCCGAGGTGCACGACACCCCGGAGACACCCACCATCACCGCCCTGGTCGAGCTGGCCGAGGCCCGCAAGCTGGGCGGGCGCGCCGGCTGGACCGCCGCCGACACGTTGAAGAACGTGGTCCTCACCGTCCGCCGGCCCGGTGCCGAACAGGGCGAGCCGCTGGTGATCGGCCTGCCGGGCGACCGCGAGGTGGACCTCAAGCGGGTCGAGGCGGTGCTCGCCCCGGCCACAGTGGCGGTCTTCGAGGACTGGGACGCGCACCCCGAACTGGTCCGCGGCTACATCGGGCCGCAGGTCCTGGCCGAGCACGGCATCCGCTACCTGGTCGACCCGCGCGTCGTGCCCGGCACCGGGTGGCTGACCGGGGCGAACGAGCCGGGCCGGCACGCCACCGACGTGGTGTGCGGGCGCGACTTCGTCCCAGACGGCACGATCGAGGCCGCCGAGGTGCGGCCCGGCGACCCCTGCCCGGCCTGCGCCGACGGCGAGCTGACCATCCGGCGGGGCATCGAGGTCGGGCACATCTTCCAGCTCGGACGCCGGTACACCGACGCGTTCGCGGTCGACGTGCTCGGCCCCGAGGGCAAGCCGGTCCGGCCCACCATGGGGTGCTACGGCATCGGCGTGTCCCGGGCGGTCGCCGCGGTGGCCGAGCAGCACCACGACGACCGCGGGCTGGTCTGGCCGGCCACTGTCGCGCCGTGCGACGTACACCTGATCGCCGCCGGGAAAGGGCCGCAGCTCGACGCGGCGCTCGACCTCGGCGGGCGCCTCGCCGCCGCCGGCCTGCGCGTGCTGGTCGACGACCGCACCCACGTGTCCGCCGGGGTGAAGTTCACCGACGCCGAGCTGATCGGCATCCCGCGCGCCGTCGTGGTCGGCCGCCGCCTGGCCGACGGGTACGTGGAACTGCGTGACCGGGCCACCGGCGAGCGCACCGAACTGCCGGCGGAGGCCGTCGTGGAGCGCCTGCGCGACGAGGTGGGCGCGACGCGCCGCAACGGGGTGTAGCGGGAGCGCCACCGGGTACCGCAGACGGATCGATCGAAGCTTTCGGAGGCTCTCATGTACCGCGTCAGTGACGTGATGACCAGGCAGGTGATCTATCTCTCGGCGGAGACCCCGCTGGACGAGGCGGCCCGGGTGATGAAGGAGTCGGACATCGGCGACGTGGTGGTCACCGACGGTGCCACCCTGGCCGGCATGCTGACCGACCGCGACATCGTGGTCCGGGCGGTGGCCGAACGCGCCGACCCCGGCACCACCACCATCGGCTCGATCATCACCCGTGAGGTGGTGATGATCGAGCAGCACTGCACGGCGAACGAGGCGGCAGCGCTGATGCGCGAGCGCAACATCCGCCGGGTGCTCGTGTGCGACAGCGACCGCAAGCTCGTCGGCATCGTCTCCCTCGGTGACCTCGCCATGCAGCTCGACCCCCGGTCGGCGCTCAGCGACATCAGCGAGGCCGCGCCGAACGTGTGAGCGCGGGCCCCGCACGCGCGGCGGGGCCCCGCTCGGCACCGCCGGGTGGCGAGACCCGACGGCGGATAGCCTCGACCCATGCCCGAGATGCCGACCAAGCTGGCCGAGATCGTCGACGAGTTCGCCGCCGCGCCCCGCGACGTCGTCCTGGAGATGCTGCTGGAGTTCGCGGACGTGATCCCGCCCCTGCCCGAGGGTGTGAACCGGGAGGAGCTGGAGCAGGTCCCCGAGTGCCAGACCGCGTTCTTCCTGCGCGCCGAGGTGAACACGGACAAGACCGTGAGCACCGTCTTCGACTGCCCGCCGGAGGCGCCCACCACGCGGGCGTTCGCCGGCATCCTCGCCGACGGGCTGGCCGGGGCGAGCGCCGAGGAGGTGCTCGCCGTACCCGACGACCTCTACCAGCGGATGGGCCTGGCGCAGGCGATCAGTCCACTGCGGGTACGCGGCGGCACCGCCATCCTGGCCCGGCTCAAGCGCCAGGTCCGGGAACAGATCTCCTGACCGGAGGGTTGTCGCTGGTCATGGACATCGAGATCTACGCCGACGTGGTCTGCCCCTGGTGCTGGATCGGCAAGCGCCGGCTGGAACAGGCACTGGAGTCGTACGACGGCGAGGTGACGGTCCGGTTCCGGCCGTTCCAGCTCGACCCGACGCCGGTCACCGAGCCGAAGCCGCTGCTGGAGGCGCTCGGCGACAAGTTCGGTGGGCGGGACAAGGCCGAGGGCATGGCCGCGCACGTCACGGGCGTCGCCGCGGGCGCGGGCCTGGATCTGCGGTTCGACCGCGCGGTGGCCGCGAACACGTTCGACGCGCACCGGCTGGTGCGTCTCGCCACCGAGCACGGGCGCTCCGCCGAGATGGTCGAGCGGCTCTACCGGGCGCACTTCCACGACGGCGTCGACGTCGGCTCGATCGACGCGCTCGTCACGCTGGCCGGCGAGGCCGGGCTGGACGAGACCGAGGCGCGGCAGTACCTGGAGTCGAACCTGGGCCGCCGGGAGGTGGCCGCTGACCTGCGCACCGCCCACCAGCTCGGTGTCTCCAGCGTGCCGACGTTCGTGCTGGCCGGAAAGTACGCGGTCACCGGCGCGCAGGAGCCGGAGACGCTGCTCGCCGCGCTGCGCGAGGTGACGCGACACGAAGCGGCGGCCTGATGTTTCACGTGGAACAAGATCGATGCGGATGAGGACCTGGGCCGGTCTGGCCAGGTCCTCCACCACCCTCGTCCTTCAGTTGGGATTGGTGAGGAACGCGTTCTCCTGGGCGAAGTCCCGGCCCTCGGTGGTGGTGAGCTGCCGGCGGCGCAGCGCCTCGGGGCGGTTCGCCTCGGCGTCCTCGATGCCGTGCCGGACGCCGACCCGGATCACGCCGTACAGGAAGACGAAACCGAAGACGTAGAGGATCACTGTGGTGACGAAGACCAGCATGCGATCACCGTAGGCCGGTGCGGACCCGACCCGTTCTCATCTTCCGCCGGTTCCCCCGTACGTGTCAGCGAGATGGTCGGCCCAGGTCCGGGCACCGGTCGGCGTGGCGGTCGTGGTGAGACCGCCAGCGCGCAGCTCGCGCCCGAGCCGGCCGGGGATCCGGATCGGCAGCAGCGGACGGCGCACCCGGCGCGCCGCCAGCCAGGCACGGGCCGCCTCGTCGAAGCGCAACACCTCCGGTCCGCCGAAGTCCTCAACCCGGTTCGACGGCCCG
This sequence comes from Micromonospora marina, assembly GCF_900091565.1. Lineage (GTDB taxonomy): Bacteria > Actinomycetota > Actinomycetes > Mycobacteriales > Micromonosporaceae > Micromonospora > Micromonospora marina. Next base: position 216,643 of record NZ_FMCV01000002.1, read on the forward strand.
GCGAGCAGCAGGACCGCGAGCCGGTCCGCCACCTCGGCGGGGTCGACCGGCTGGGCGAGCACCGCCCGGTCCCCGATCACCGGCCCGAGGCGGCTCGCACCGCCGAGCAGGCCCTCCAGGAACTGCGGGAACTGGGTCGCCCGCAACACGCTCCACGGCACCGGTCCGGCGGCCACCACCTGCTCGGCCGCGAGCTTGTGCCGGTAGTAGCCGAGCGGCACCCGGTCGACGCCGACGATCGAGACGAAGACCAGGTGACGAACTCCGGCGTGACCGGCGGCCACTGCCAGCCGGCGGGTGCCGAGGACGTCGATGTCGTGCGTACGCCGGTTCGGCGACGAGGCCAGGTGCAGCACGGCGTCCACCCCGGCGACCGCCTCCGCCAGCCCGGCGCCGGTGGCCAGGTCCGCGGCCACCCAGTCGACCCCGTCCCCGGTACGCGACCGGCGGCTGACCGCCCGCAGCGTGAAGCCCTCGTCCCGCAGCCGCGGCACCGCCACCCGTCCGAGCCGCCCGGTCGCCCCGGTCACCAGTACCCGCATCGCCATTCCTCCCGCTCACACCGCACCCGCCGTGCGGTTCGTTCCCCGCCGGCTGCGCCCGCGTCGCGGCGGCTTCGCGCCGTCGGGCCGGGCAACGCCACTCCACGCACCCACCGATCCTGCGGCACGAGAAGGACACCATGGGTGACGGACGGCAGAGCCGACCGGTTCAGGTGGCCGGGCTGGGCACCACTCGGCCGGCCAGCAGCAGACCGAGCAGGCCGCAGGCGGCGGCCACGGCCAGCGTGGTCGCGAAGCCGGCCGGGCCGGGGGACGCACCGGCGGCCAGGACCGCGCCGGTGAGCGCCAGCACGGTGGCGGCGGCGAGCGAGTCGCCCAGTTGCAGCGCGGAGCTGTTGCGGCCCTGCTCGGCCGGGGCGGACTGCTCCAGGGTGAGCACCGACAGCGACGGATAGAGCAGGCCCATGCCCAGCCCGGCCACCGCCCAGCAGAGCACGGCCGGCAGCACCGGCAGTCCGGGCACCAGCGCCGACGCCACGCCCGCCGTACCGATCGTGATGCAGGCCAGCCCGGCCCGGGGCAGGGTCGCCGCCGAGCGGGGTGAGCCGATCCGCCCCTGGATCCACGAGCCCACCGACCAGGACAGCGCCCCGACGGTCAGCACCAGACCGGCACCGGTGGGCGAGAAGCCGCGTTCCCGGGACAGCATCAGCGGTATCACCACCTCGGCAGCGACGAACGCCGCCGAGGCCAGCGCGCGCAGGCCGATGACCGTCGGCAGTCCCCGTGCCGCGCGCAGGAACCCGGCCGGCAGCAGGTGCGGTACGCAGACCAGCAACCCGGCCAGCGCCGCGGCGATCAGACCGGCGGCGAGCGCGCCGCGCTGCTGCCCCCCGTAGTGCAGCAGTGCGGCGCTCGCCCCCGCCCCGCAGGCCCAGCCGATCCGGGCCAGGGCGCCCGCGGGCGGCCGGGTCGCCACGGTGGCGGTCAGTGCCCGCAGCCCTGGCTGGACCAGCAGCGCCGCCGCGATCGCCACCGCCGGCACCGCGAGGAACACCCACCGCCAGCCCAGGTGTTCCACGATCAGTCCGGCCAGCGCCGGGCCGACGAGCGACGGCACCACCCAGGCCGCGGCGAACGCGGCGAAGATCCGCCGGCGCAACTGCTCCGGGTACGCCTGACCCACGACCACGTAGAGCGCCACCGAGACCAGTCCAGAGCCGAAGCCCTGCACCACCCGCCCGACGACCAGCACCTCCATGGTCGTCGCGGTGCCCGCCACCACCAGCCCGGCGACGAACCAGACCACACCGTGCCACATAGCCGGGCGCGGCCCGCGCGCGTCGCACCAGATGCCGGAGGCGACCATCGCCACCACGCCGGAGGCGAACGAACCGCCGAACGCCAGCGCGTACAGGCCGAGCCCGTCGAGACTGCGCGCCACTGTCGGCATGGCGGTGCCCACCGCCAGCGCTTCGAACGCGAGCAGGGACACCAGGGCGACACTGCCCACCGTCATCGCCCGCAGGCGCGGCGACCACAGGTCGACAGGTGGATCAGCCGGTACGGCGGTGGTGCTGGTCATGGCGTTCAGCCTCGGACCTCACCCCCGGTTGAGGTCAACTGTGTCGCGCGTCTCGTCCGGCGGGAGCGGCGGGGGCGACGCCGGAAACTTCTGCCGTCGGGGTGGCATAACGGACGCCGCCCCGGGAAGTCGGGCCGCCGGGACGAGACCGGGAGGCGAGATGACGCTGGGACGGTTCGCCGGTCTCCTGCTGTCACCTACTGTCGTGCCGGAGACCGCCGCGCGCGTCGCGCGTACCGTCGGGTCGGCCCTGCCCACTGACGCCGTGCCGGCCCGGGTCGGCGAGGTGGCGGGCAGCGTCGGTGCGGCCGCGGCCCGGCTGGCCCGGCTCACCGGGCTGACCAGCCGCCGGGTGTGGTCGTCCCAGGACGGCCGCCACCACATCGAGGTGCACGGCGTCTGCCAGGACGGCGGGGACCGGCTCGCCCACCAGGTCGAGGCGGCGCTGGAGTCGATGCCGGGGGTGGACTGGGCGCGGGTGAACGCGCCGTCCGGCCGGGTGGTGGTCGCGACCGGGGAGCCGGCGCCGAAGCTGCGCGACCTGATCGCCACCGTGGCGCGCGTCGAGCGGACCTGCCCGTACGAGCCGGACCCCGACGTCGATCCCCCGCAGCCGCCCGAGGACGGTCCGCGCACGGCGCGGACGTTGGGCGCGCTGCTGTCCGACGTGCTCGGGCTGGGCATCTCCGCGGCCACCCGGGTGCTGCCGCTGACCCCGATTCCCGCCGAGGTGGCCGGACTGCTGAGCGCTGTCGACCTGCACCCGAAGCTGCACGCGCTGGCCGGACTGGGCATCCGCGCCGACCCGCGCGCCGAGGTGTTGTTCCCGCTGGCCGAGGCGGTGGTGCAGGGCCTCACCGGCGGCTGGGCCGGGATCGTGCTCGACGGCGCGCATCGGATCGTGCAGTGGGGCGAGGGCACCGCTCAACTGACCGCATGGCGGCGGGCCGAGCCGCGCCTGACCGGTGCTCCCGAGCACGCGATCGCCCGGGTGCCGGACGGCGAGCGGCCCTGTCCGGTGCCGGACGGGCAGCCCGAGCGCTACGCCAACCGGGTGCTACCGGCCGGCGCGGTCGCCGGGGCGGCGGCGCTGCCGGTGCTGGGGCCGAAGCGCGCCGCCGCGCTGGCGCTGTCCTCGCTGCCCAAGGCGCCCGGTTCCGGGCGCGAGGGGTACGGCGCACAGCTCGGCCTGATGCTCGCCCGACGCGGTGTGATCGCGATGGACCGCACCGTGCTGCGGAATCTGGACCGGATCGACACGGTGGTGCTCGACGCGGCGGTGCTCGGCTCGGACCGGGGCGTCCTGGCCGATCTCGCGCCGCTGGCCGACGCCGACACCGGGCACGTCGCCGCCCGGGCGTTCGCGTTGTTCGACCCGGCCGAACCGGACGCGGTACGCGCCGCCGACGACTGGCGGATCGGCCCGCTGGACCGCCTCGGTGCCGACGATCCCGGGGACACCCCGGACAGCGCCCGGCTGCGCGCCGAAGGCGGACAGCTGCTCGGGCTGGCCGAGAACGGCCGGCTCGCCGCCGTCCTGCGGGTCGAACCGGAGCCCGCGCCCGGCGTGGACGCGCTGACGTCGGCCGCCCGGCAGGCGGGCCTGCGGCTCGTGGTCGGCGGCGCGGACGACGGCCGGTACGACTTCGCGGACCTGCTCGTGCCCGGTGGGGCCCGGCTCGCCGACGCGGTGCGCGACCTGCAACGCGAGGGCGCGATGGTGATGGTGGTCTCCGGTGAGCGATCGGCGCTCGCCGCGTCCGACTGCGGGCTCGGCGTGCACGGCCCGGACGACCTGCCGCCGTGGGGCGCGCACCTGCTCGTCGGCGACGACCTGCGGGTACCCACCCTGCTCGTCGACGCCGCCGGGGTGGCCCGCCGGATGACCGAGCAGAACATCCGGATCGCCATGGCCGGCAGCGGGCTCGGCGCGCTCGGCGCGTTCACCGCCGACCGCCGGCGCCTGCCCGGCCGGACGCTCGCCGCCGTGAACGGTGCCGCGGCGCTCGCGTTCGCGCACGGCGTGTTCCGGGCACACCGGCTGCCGGACCGTACCGGCGCCCCGATGCCCGCGCTCACCGCCTGGCACCTCATGCCGGCGCAGACCGTCCTGGACCAGCTCGACACCGGTCCGGCCGGGCTGACCGAGGAGGAGGCGGGCCGACGCCGGCGCGTGGAGGGCGGCGACGAGCACGGGCCGGCCGGGCTGCTCCGCTCGTTCGTCGACGAACTGTCAAACCCGCTGACCCCGGTGCTGGCCGCCGGGGCGGCGCTCTCCGCCGCGTTCGGCTCGCTCGTCGACGCCGCGCTGGTCGGCGGCGTGGTGGGCGGATCCGCGCTGGTCGGCGCCGTGCACCAGCGCAACACCGAACGGTCCCTGGCCGAGCTGCTGTCCCGCTCGGCGGTCACCGCCCGGGTGCTGCGCGACGGCGCGGAGCGGGTGGTGCCCGCCGAGGAGCTGGTACGCGGCGACGTGATCACCGTCAGTTCGGGGGACGCCGTACCGGCCGACTGCCGGGTGCTGACGAGCGACGGGCTGGAGGCGGACGAGTCGTCACTGACCGGCGAGTCGCTGCCGGTGGCGAAAAGCCCGGAACCGGTGGTGGCGGCGGCCATCGCCGAGCGGCACTCGATGCTGTTCGAGGGCACCACGGTGGCCGCCGGGCTCGGCACCGCCGTGGTGGTGGCCACCGGAGCGGAGACCGAGGCCGGGCGGAGCCTCGCCATGGCCCGGCAGGCCCCGCCGGCCAGTGGCGTGGAGGCACGGCTCGGCAAGATGACCAGCAGCGCCGTACCGCTTGCGGCCGCCTCGGCGATCGCTGTCGCCGGCGCGGGGCTGCTGCGGGGCGTACCCCTCGCCGAAACGGCGGCGACCGCCGCGAACCTGGCCGTGGCGTCGGTGCCGGAGGGTTTGCCGTTCCTGGTCAGCGCCGCGCAGCTGGCGGCGGCGCGGCGGCTGGCCGAGCACGGCGCCCTGGTCCGCAACCCCCGGACCATCGAGGCGCTGGGCCGGGTCGACGTGCTCTGCTTCGACAAGACCGGCACGCTCACCGAGGGGAAGTTGCTGCTGGCGGGAGTGGGTACGGGCGACGGCCGGTACGCCGCGCCGGACGAACTCGACGAGCCGCTCCGGTCGACGCTGGCCGCCGCGGTGCGGGCCACCCCGGCCGCTGACGACCCGGACGAGCTGCCGCAGCAGACCGACCGCACGGTACGCCACGGCGCGGACGCCGCCGGGGTGGACGAGCGGACCGGTGCGGCGGGCTGGACCGCCACGGCCGGACTGCCGTTCGAGCCGTCCCGGGGCTACAGCGCCTTCGTCGGGCGGGCCGCCGACGGGCTGCTGCTGAGCGTGAAGGGCGCCCCCGAGTCGGTGCTGCCGCGCTGCGCGACCCGGCGCACCGCCCAGGGTGACCGTCCGTTGGACGCGGCCGGACGCGAGGAGGTGCAAGCCATGCTGGCCGGTCGGGCCGGTGCCGGACATCGCATCCTCGCTGTGGCCGAGTGCCCGGTCTCCACCGAGCAGGTCACCGACGAGCAGGTCGACGGGCTGGTCTTCGTGGGTTTCCTGACGCTCGCCGACGGGGTGCGGGAGAGCGCGCGGCCGGCGGTGGCCCGGATCCGGGCGGCGGGCGTGCACACCGTCATGATCACTGGCGACCACCCGGCCACCGCCGAGGCGATCGCCGCCGCGATCAGCCCGGACGACGGCGGCCAGCGCGTGGTCACCGCCACCGACCTGGACCGGCTGGACGACGCGGCGCTCGCCGAGCGTCTGATGGCCACCGACGTGGTGGCACGCTGCACGCCCGCGCACAAGGTACGGATCATCCAGGCGTTGCAGCGCCAGGACCGCACTGTCGCGATGACCGGCGACGGCGCCAACGACGCGCCCGCGATCCGGCTCGCCGACGTGGGCATCGCGCTCGGCCAGCGAGGCACACCCGCCGCCCGCGCCGCCGCCGACCTGGTGGTCACCGACGACCGGCTGGAGACGATCATCGCCACGCTCGTCGAGGGGCGGGCCATGTGGTCGTCGGTACGGCACGCGCTGAGCATCCTGGTCGGCGGGAACCTCGGTGAGATCGCGTTCAGCGTGCTGACCGCCGCCGCGACCGGCCGGTCCGCCCTGAACGGCCGGCAACTGCTGCTGGTCAACCTGCTGACCGACCTGGCGCCCGCGCTCGCCATCGCGGTCCGCCCGCCCGCCGACGACCGCGCCGACCACCTGCTGCGGGAGGGGCCGGACTCGTCGCTCGGCGTCACCATGACCCGGGAGATCGGGCTGCGCGCGGCGTCGACCACGCTGGGCGCGACCGCCGGCTGGACGATCGCCCGGTGGACCGGCACCCAGCGGCGTGCCGGCACCGTCGCGCTGGCCTCGCTGATCGGCACGCAGCTCGGCCAGACCGTACTGGCCGGCGGCACCAGCCCCAGCGTGCTCGCCGCCACCGCCGCGTCGGTAGGTGTGCTCGTGGCGGTGGTGCAGACGCCTGGTGTCAGCCACTTCTTCGGCTGCACCCCGCTCGGCCCGGTGGGCTGGACCATCGCCACCGGCTCGGCGCTCGGTGCGACGTTCGCCAACGGCGCGCTGACCAGGCTGGTGGACCGCCTGCCGCAGCCCGGTTCGCACGGGCGTCCCGATCAGGGGTCCGGCGAAGGACATGACGCCTGAGGTGACACGGCCCGGTTCTAGTGCCAGGTGGCGGCGGCCCGGCGCAGCCGGTCGTTGATCGCCCGGCCCACACCGGTCTCCGGGACCGGCTCCGCGACGATCTCGGTCACCCCGGCCGCGTCGAGCCGGTGCAGTGCGTCGAACAGCCGCGCCGCCGCCGTCGTCACGTCGCCGTCGGGCGACAGCACCTGCACCGCCGCCCAGTCGCCGTCCGCCGGTGGCTCCCGGAAGGCCAGGAAGCCCCGCCGGCCGCCGCCGGGCTCGGCCGCCGCGCCCAACCGCAACGGGGTACGCGGGGCGTAGTGCGCGGCCAGCGTCCCGGGCGCGACCGGTTGGCCGGAGCTGCCCTGGCGCACCTCGACCGGGCCGACCGCCTCGACGATCGCCTCGACCGGCAGCGCACCCAGCCGCAGCACCACCGGCCGGTCACCTCGCGCGTCCACGATCGTCGACTCGATCCCGCACCGGGTGGGCCCGCCGTCGAGCACCACGTCCACCGCGCCGCCCAGCCCGGCCACCACGTGTTCGGCCCGGGTCGGGCTGAGCTGGCCGAACCGGTTGGCGCTCGGCGCGGCCACCGGTACACCGGCGACCGCGATCAGCGACCGCGCCGACGGCTCGTCCGGTACGCGTACCGCCATGGTGCCCAGGCCGGAGGTGACGATCGGCGGGATGGCCTGCGGCCGGTCCACGATCAGGGTGAGCGGGCCGGGCCAGAAGCGTTTCGCCAGCGCGGCCACCGCCGCGGGCACCTCGCCCACCAGTACGGCCAGGTCGGCGGCGTCGGCCAGGTGGCTGATCAGCGGGTCGAAGCTGGGCCGGGCCTTCGCCTCGAAGATACGCGCCGCGGCCCGGGCGTCGAGCGCGTTGGCGCCCAGCCCGTAGACCGTCTCGGTGGGGAAGGCGACCAGCCCGCCGGCGCGCAGGACGGCGGCTGCCTCGTCGACGCCGCGCTCGGCCGGCAGGACGCGCGGGGATCCGGTGCTCACGCTTCCGACGCTAGCCTGCCCGGTCGGCCGCCCCGGCAAGACCCTGCCGGCTTGCCGTCCCGGGGTGGCGGGGCGTTCAGTCGCGTGGGTCGGTGGCGGGGTCCGTGTCGGGAAGCGTGGGCGCGTCAGTGGGATAGAGGCCGGCGGCGAAGCCGTACACCTGGTCCCCGGCTCGGGGGATCTGCGCGAACCGCCGGGCCAGCGCCTGCACCTCCGCCCAGAACTCACGGGCGTCCTCGATCGGGATGCGCGCGTGCACGAGTGTGCACCGCAGCTCGTCGGCGGCGTGTGCGGCGGCCGATTCGGCGGCTGCCCCGGCGAGCCCGTTGACCCGGGACACCACCTGCTCGTCCTCGGCCCGGCTGAGCGCCCCGACGTAGTAGGTGCGTGCCACCCGCCCGTAGAACCGCTCCTCGATGGCGCGTACCCGCCGGGTCCGCACCACGCGCAGCAGACCGGCGTCGACCAGTTGGTTCACGTGGTACGCCACGCTGCTCTTGGGCCGGTCGACGGCTCGGGCCATCTCGTTGACGGTGGCGGCGCGCTCCAGGAGCAGTTCGAGCAGCGTGCCCCGCAGCGGGTCGGCGAGCGCGCGCAACTGCTCCGGAGCGGTGACCACGAGCAGGTCGTCGAGGTCGTAGTCCGGGATCCGCTGATTGACCGACATTTCTCGACCGTTCTAAGATTCTGGTTCGTTCGCCAACTCAGGAGTGTGGTGATGGCCGAGATCGTGCTCCTCCACCACATCCAAGGGCTCACGGATGGTGTCCGCGCGCTCGCCGACTCCCTGCGTTCCGGCGGGCACACCGTGCACGCCCCCGACCTCTTCGACGGCGAACGGCCGGCCACCATCGAGGACGGCGCCGCGCTGATCAAGCGGATCGGCGGCGACGTCCTCGGCCGGCGCGCCGACACGCTCGTCGCCGACCTGCCCGCCGACCTCGTCTACGCGGGCGTCTCCTGGGGTGCCGCCATCGCCCAGCGACTCGCCCAGACCCGGGCCGGCGCCCGGGCCGCCCTGCTCTACGAGGCGTGCCTGCCGGTGACCGGCGAGTGGGCCATCGGTCCCTGGCCCGACGGGGTGGCGGTGCAGGTGCACGGCATGGAGCGGGATCCGTTCTTCGGGCTGGAAGGGGACGTGGACGCCGCTCGCGAGCTCGTGTCGATCGTCGGTCCCGAGCGCGCCGAGCTGTACGTCTACCCCGGCGACCGGCACCTTTTCACCGACAGCTCGCTGCCCTCGTACGACGCGCAGACGACAGCGCTGGTGGTGAGCCGCAGCCACGAGCTGCTCGACCGGCTCGGCTGACGCCTACCCGTACTGTGCGATCTGGATCAGGTTGCCGCAGGTGTCGTCGAACACCGCGGTGGTCACCGGACCCATGGCGACGGGTTCCTGGGTGAACAGCACGCCGAGGCCGCGCAGCCGGTCGTGCTCGGCGGCCACGTCGTCCACCGCGAACTGCGCCAGCGGGATGCCGTCGGCCGCGAGCGCCTCCTTGAACGCCTTGGCGGCCGGATGGGCGTCGGGCTCCAGCAGCAGCTCCACGCCGTCCGGGGCGTCGGGCGAGACCACTGTGAGCCAGCGGTACTCCCCGGTGGGCACGTCGGTCTTCTTCACGAAGCCGAGCACCTCGGTGTAGAAGCGCAGGGCCTTGGCCTGGTCGTCGACGTACACGTTGGTGAGGTTGATTCTCACGGATTCTCCCGGGTCGGTTCGGTGGACCTGAGCCATCGCTCAGTGATGGACCGCAGCGGCCGGGTGTCGAGGTGGTGGAACTTGTAGCGACCCTGCCGCCGCGTGACGATCAGGCCGGCGGCCTCCAGGACGTCGAGATGCTGGGAGATCGCCTGCCGGGACGAGCCGACCTGGTGCTTGGTGGCCAGCCGACCGCAGATCTCGAACAGGGTCTGACCGTCGCGCCCGGTCAGCTCGTCGAGGATCAGGCGGCGGGTGGGATCGGCCAGCGCCTGGTACAGATCGCCCACGTCATCCAGCATATGCAAGTCACGGCTTGCCTATCAAGCCGTCTTCTCAGGTATCGGAGGACGTCATGCCCGGATACATCCTCACCGGCGCTCCCAGCTCCGGTAAGACTGCGCTCCTGCGCCACCTGGAAATCGACCTACCGGGAGGCCGGATTCGAGTTGGCCGAAGTGCCGGCCGGACCGCTGGCGACCCGGGTGACGTGAGCGGTTCACACACTGCCCCAATTGTCCACTTAATAGGCATTTGCTCTGTAGGGTCGTGTTGCCTTCTCGATAGTCGGGAAGGGACTGAATGAGCAGAGGCGAGAACGTGAGACTAACCCGGCGAATTTCCGCCACCGGAGCGATGGCGATCGCCGTCGGAGCCGTAGCGCTGTCGAGTACAACCCCAGCGCTCGCCGCGCCCGGCGATGCCAGCGCGCGCGGCGTCGTGGTCGACCTGTCCGCAGCCGTGGCCGGCGTTCCGGTGATCACGGCCGACGCGGTGATCGGCAGCGCGACCGCGCCGGCCGGCGGCGGCACGGACACCGACACCGCCCTGGCGATCACCATCCCGGGTGCCCTGGGCGTGACGGCCTCGGGCACGGTGGTCGAGGTAAGTGCAACCCGGGGTGAGACGGCATCATCGGCCAACGCCGAGATCGCCGACCTGGCCCTGGCCATCCTCGGCACACCCGTAATCGACGCCGAAGTGATCACCGCGGCGGTCAACTGCCCACAGACCGGCACGCAGACAGCGGACACCTCCTTCACCGGGCTCGAACTGTTCGGCGATCCGGTAGTCCTGTTGCCGAACACTCCTGGTGTCACCGCCAGCGCAGCGGTCACGGTCCCGGGCCTTGTCGGCGCCGCACTGAACGCCAGGCTCACCAACGTCGAAACTGTGACCGAAGACGGTGCTGTGGCCATCGCCGTACAGGCGACCCTCAGGTTGACAGGCACTATCGTCGGCGGGCCGTTGCTGGACATCCCTGTCGGCACCGTCATCCTCGCCGAGGCGCGCTGCGAGCGTCCGCTCGGCCCGTCGCCGACCCCGACGCCGACGCAGCCCACGCCTTCGCCGACCCAACCCACCGCGCCGCCCACGGACGGCCCGACCCAACCACCGACGGCCAGCCCCAGCCCGATCCTTCCCGTGACCGGCACGGACGCGACCGGGTTGTGGTGGCTGTTCGGCATCGGCGCCGCGATGGTGACCCTCGGCGGCACCGCCTTGGTGATTCTGCGCCGACGCCGCATGTCACCTATCGCGTGACGTCAGCCTCCTGAAGTAGATCACCGCGAGGGGTTTCCGGCCTGTCGGCTGGAAACCCCTCGTTGATCGGCTCCCGGTAGGCCTGGAGGTCTTCGAAGCCGTAGCCATCGCCGCAGCCCGTCCACCAGCGTCGGCGGACCGCCAGGCAGCGCGACGGAGCGCCACCTCCGGCACCGCCTACCCGAGCAGGGCCTACCGAGGACGTACCTGTTTGCCCAGCTCAGGAGCTATGGGTGGGCCGGAGGTACCACAATGCGAACCGCCCCGCGACGATCGCCGGTGACCCGCTTCCACTCAGGATGGCCGCCCCAAGGGCATCAGGCCGACACCACGATCCGTGCGACTGCGGGAGCGTTCGCCGAGCCGACGCTCCGCAGCCTCGACGCCATCGACCTGGCCATCGCCCACGTGCTGACCGGTGAGTCCGGCACGGCACTGATACAGAGTTCGGCCACTCGTGCGGCAGCGAGGCCACTACATCGGCCGGCCTGCCTGCGTCTCCGCGACCTTGCACCCATCCCATCACCGTGTACGGGTTGAGCGGTTCATCGGTCCGGTCGGCGAGCCCGCGCGAGGGTCAAGGGTCAGAGCCCCTCAGCCTGCGGCTTCGCCACAACAGCGGCGGGTCGCCGGACTTGACCAGGGGGCGCTACAAACGGTAGGCGTTGCGCCGATGGCGGACCGAGTGGATCTCCACGACTCGTTTTGCCTCGTTGATCCGGTAGATGATCCGGTAGGTGCCACGCCGAGCGGAGTGGAAACCGTCGAAAGGTTCGTCGAGAGGCTTGCCTACCCGATACGGGTTGATCGCGATCGCCCGCTGGATGGTTTCCGTTGCCGCGATCGCCACCTCCAACGGCAGGTCCTCGTGCAGGTTGCGGCGAGCCTGCCGGGAGAACATCACCGTGTACGGGCTGAGCGGCTCGTTGGTGTGATCGTCCACCCGCTTGCCGCCTGGAGGCATCAGGCCGCCCTGCTTCGACGCCGCTCCAACTCGGCACGCACCTCGTCCATCGAGAACGTGTCGCCAGCTGCGAAGTCCTCCCGTGACTGGCGCAGGTCTACGAGGGCTTCGTCGTCGGACAGCAGGTCGAGCGTCTCTCGCATCGACTCATACTCGGCCACCGAGATCAGCATCACGTCGGCGCGGCCGTTGCGGGTGATCGTGAAGTGGTCGTGCTCCCGGGCGACCCGGTCGGCGAGTTCGGCGATCCGAGCCTTGGCTTCGGTGATGGGGATGGTCTCCATGACGACCACAATAGCGACCGGTCATAATTATGACCAAGTGAAGTTCGTATCGCGGCTCAGCCCCTACCCGCTCATTGGGCTCCGGTACCTTCACGGCGCTGACATCCACGTGATAATCCAGCGCGTGGTTCCCGCCGGGGGACGAGGTCGAAACCCGCCTCGCCCAAGCCCTCGAACTCCTTCGGGACCAAGCACACGACGTCTACGATCTGGCCGCACATGGCGGCGGTACGGAATCCGGTCGCCGGACCCGCCCCGGTGTGAGGGGGATCGGGTCCAGGGCGTGGTAGCACGACCAGAATATCGGCCTTGAACTGCGGCTTCGCGGCTCGCGAACCTCTCCGTTTGGATATCCGTTTCGGCGGGCCGGAGGTACCACCATGCGAACCAAACCGCCACGATCGTCGGCGACCCGCTACCCCTGCCACCAGTCGGAGCGCCCGGCAGGTAGGGCTGCGAGCGCGGCCCGTGTTCAGCGCCTGCCCTCTCAACACGACGACGCGGCGATCATGGTCAGTAACGTATTGCAACGGGTGATACTGGGCCCAGCCGTTGTCGGCGAGTGCGGATCCGCCGGAGAGAACGCACCTTCGTGCTGCCGCCGGAGTTGATCGGCTGCGACGTCGCGGGTCGGGTGAGCCGTTGCGACAGGCGGCCGTTGCCCGGCCGCCTCCTACTCTCCGGCCGGTCGACGTTGATCTGACGCCTCTGGTGACTGGGCTGCAGCGTGGCCGTGGTGGCATCCGATCGTGCCGCGGGCGGGCCGTGAACCAGATCGCTCTCTCGGGCGACTGTCATCGTGTGGCAGGCCGAACGGACGGGAGGCGACGTGGATCGGGTCGGACGTGATGCGCTGCTGGTCGTGCGCGCGCAGCTCGGAGACCGGAAGGCGCTGGCCGAACTGGTCGGGCATTGGCACGACCCGCTGTGGCGGTATGTGCGACGGATGCTCGACGGGCCGGGTCGGGCGGACGACGTGAGCCAGGACGTGTGGGCGAGTGCGCTGAAGGCGCTGCCACGTCTGCAGCAGCCGGAGCGGTTTGCCCCGTGGCTGTTCACCATCGCCCGACGTTCGGTGACGAACCACCTGCGGGAGAAGTACACCCAGGCGGACCCAGTCGACGGCGACGGGACCGGCGACGACGATATCTCGGCCGTTCTGGACCGGGCGCAGGTGGCCGAGGGTCTGGTTGGGCTGCCGGTCCGCGAACGCGAAGTGCTGATCTTGTTCTATCTCCATGACCTGGCACTGGAAGAGTGCGCGCAGGTGCTGCAGATCCCGTCGGGAACGGTTAAGTCCCGGTTGTTCCGGGCCCGGCGACTGTTGCGGGACTCGCTGGTCGAGAAGGGTTATTCGTCATGACCGAACGACCTGGATACACCCCGGACCACATCGTACGGGCGATGTCACTGCCGCGCCGCGTCGGTGTTCTCGTAGCCGGACTGGGCGGTCTGGCCGGGTCCACGACCATCGGCCTGTTGTGGGCCACCGAGCCCGGGGCGTTGCCGGCTGGGACCAAGCTCGTTTTCGCTGCGATGATCCTCGTTGGCGTGACCTGGGCATGCTTCGCTGGCTGGGCGCTGATCCGCCGGCCACTGTTCGCAGTGGACCGGGTGATCACAGGCTGGCTCGCGGCCACCTTCAGCTTCCTAACGACCGGCGGCACGGTCGCGGTCGCAGTCAACCGCACGAGCACCGTCGGCGTCCTGGCCGCTGGGGGCCTGGGTCTGATCCTGATCGTCGTCTCGAGCACGATGCTGATCCGCGCCCGCGCCTACCGGGCGACACTGCTCGCCCGCAAGCGCGAACTAGAAGACCACAAACCGTAAGAAAGCACACATCAATGCTCAGCCAAGCCTGGATCACCAGTCACGCCGTAGAGGGAGAAACCATGAACGCGCGCAAGCCCGCCCCCATCGGTCCGCTGGCCCTGGCCCTGCGCCATCTTCGACCCGAGTCTGCGGGCCGCCGTGTCGCCGTGCTCACCGTGGTCGTCGCCGTGGCCCTGCTGGCCGGTATCGCCCTACTCCTGCGCTGATCACTGGCGGACGCCGCCAACTCAACGGCAGCGGCCACCTCCGCCAAGGACTCGCTGATATGTCGTCGGAACGTCACCCACTCTCGTCGGGCGCCGCGCTCGGAGTGTCACGATCAGCACGCCTCGGCGGCCATGACGCTGACCCACGGATCCACCACCGAGGTGCAAGTTCCGGCCGCTGCCCGGCAGTGCGCCTACGGCATCGGCCGCCAGCGTTTCAGCCACCGTGCGCCCCTCAGCTGGGTATCCGTTTGGGCTACGGGTCAACAACTCAGTCCCGGCGGCTCACGTTGACTGCACAATCGAGGGCGGATGCGCCGTGACAGCTTTCGATGAGCGGGGGTGGAAGTGATCCGAGAGCGAGTGCTGGAGGAGCTGCAACGGCAGCCCAGTTGGTGGCCTTGGATGATGCTGGTGTCGACCACGTGCACCTTCGCTGCGCTGCTGTTCAGCGGCCCGGGCCATCGGTTCGGTGGCCCGGTGTTGTACTTCGTTGCGCTGTGTGGGTCCGGGGCTCTGCTCGTGCTATCGATCGCCCTGGTGGTGTTGCGGCACCGGAGCGGCGGCGTTGCCGACCTCCAGATAGAGCCGGCGCAGCAGCGACGGCAGTGATCGGCCGGCCAGTTGCTCGGCCTCCGCGACTGCGGCAGGCGGCGCGGCTCGGAGCGACCCTACCCGGCTGGGGGGGGGAACCTCGTCGCAGCATGATCGCGTTCGATGGTGGGCCGGAGGTATCACCATCGAACCACTTCGCCACGGTCGCCGGTGATCCGCTGCCGCTACGCCCGCGCCGCTCCTGAGCCTGATCGGCGGTTCAAGGCCAGGCGTTTGGGCCATCTGACGAGCAACCCCGGCAAGCTAGCTAGTTCACTCGCAGCGCTCGTCAACTCCTCGAAGTCCTCGCGGTACACCTCAGCGAGCAGCGCCTCCCGCGTGGGGAAGTGCCGGTAGAGGGTCCCCTGCCCTACACCAGCCGCGCGCGACGGACTGCATCGTCGCGGCTCCATCGGCGGCGAAGGCGAGACGTGCGACATCGACGATGCGTGCGCGATTTCGCAGAGCGTCTGCGCGCTGTAGTAGGGCAGCAGGACACCGCCGCTGCCCACCCGGATGCGCGTCGCGACCGCCGCGACGGCGGCCGCGACCACCTCCGGCGACGCGCAGGCTGCCCGGCCGGGCCCACGCCAGCCCTTCTACCGCCGACAACAGCCTTCCTGCGGGTTGACAGGCATCGATCAGGACAGCTTAAGGAGGTGGTCTCGCACCCTGCCACGCCGCGGAGAGGCGTCGGTCCGGACGTCGACGCGGCACGTCCGGGTCTCCCCGACAGCACTATCGACCAGGGGAATGGCCTGGTGGGCCGGAGGTACCACCATGCGAACCACACCGCCACGATCGCCGGTGAGCCGCTTCAACTCAGGATGGCCGGTCCAAGGGCGTCAGGCCGATGATCCTCGGGCGGCCGCCGTCAGGACGCGGCGAGCAGTCGGATCTCGCAGCGGATACCGCTGGCCTTGGCGAGCCGACCATCACCGGTCACGAGTGGGCAGGCCATCAACTCCGCCGCCGCGACGTAAGCCGCGTCGTACGCCGTGACATTGCCCCGCATCTGCCACATCCGGTCAACCAGCATCGCGACGCGAACCTCGTCGATGACCAACGAAGGCAGGGTATCGATCGCCTCCTGAGCCCGGGCAAGGCCGAGCTTCCCGCCGAGGACCTTGCCTCTGATCACAGACATGACCTCGACCAGAAGATGACTCGGCGCGGCCCAGTGCGGATCTCCGGTCAGTTCCGCCCGCGCCGCGTCCCCGACCGGCCCATCATCGACCAGAGCGTCGGCCAGAACCGACGCATCCACGACGATCACGCGGCGCTTCCCCACGATCCGCGCTGCTCCCGCTGGTCGTTCAACTCTGCGGCGCTCTCCCCCGGCAGAGAGCGAGCACCGTCGGATCGGCCGGCGAAGCGATCAAGGGCCGCCGTGTTGCGCAGCCGTCGAGCCTGCGTCTCCACCAGTTCCAGCAGGTATGCCTGGAGGGACTGCCCGCGCGCCCTGGCCTGGGCCGCCAGGGCGTCTCGCACTTCTTCCGGCACGTCCCGAATCTGGAGAGCAACCATGCATTCATTATGCATGCACCATCGCTCGCTCGTCAGGAAAGACTCGCACCCTCGATCAACTGGTTCGCATGACGACTGCGGTACAGCCAAGAGTCCCAGGTCAGAGAAGTGTGTGGAGCCCAGGGGACTCGAACCCCTAACCCCTGCCTTGCAAAGGCAGTGCTCTGCCAGTTGAGCTAGGGCCCCGTGACGGCGTTCAGCGCAGGTCGGGCGCCGTGGTCGCCTCGTGCCACAGGGCACGCTCGTCGTTCGATGCCTTTACCTTCTTGGCCACGACGGCGGCCACACCGACGATGCCGGCAAGGATCAGGAGCTTCTTGAACATGTGCTTTGACCCCTCGCGCTCGACTGTCGTCGGACGATGTGCGGTGGGGCTAGCTGGAATCGAACCAGCGACCTCAGAGTTATCAGCTCTGCGCTCTAACCGACTGAGCTATAGCCCCGCGTAGCGACGAGCTAGGTTAACCCATCGCCTCCACCGGGCCCAAATCGGGGTGTGTGGTGGAAGCACCCGCGCCATTTCGAACCTACCCGGACGCACGGCGCCGGGGCGACCGCTTTACGCGGTGCCCCGGCGCCGGTCGATCAGTCCCGCTCGGCGAGCGTCAGCTCGATCCCGCCGACCAGGTCGGCGCAGACGTTGTAGACGAACGCGCTGAGCGTGGCCAGCGCGGTGAACAGCACGACATTCACCAGGCCGACCAGCGCCGACGTCAGGATCACGCCCTTGGCGGTGATCCGGAAGCCGCCGCTGCCCTGGGCGCCGCCGGCGTTCACCAGGTCGGTCAGGCTGTCGTTCACGCTCGTGAACACACCCATGGCGTCAAGTGCCAGGTACAGCACCGACGTCGCCACGACGACCACGATGAAAAGCACCACGGACACCGCGAACGCGAACTTCATCACCGACCACGGGTCGATCCGCTTCAGGTTCAGCCGGGCCCGTCGCGGTCCGCGCGAGGCGGCCGAGCTGACCGAGGTACGCGCGGCGCGTACCGCCTCACCCACGCGCGCGGCGCCGACGGCCGCCGCGCCGCCGATGCCCGGCGGCAGGCCGCCGCCGTTGGCGGGCCGGGACTGGGCGCTCGCGGCGCCGCTCGGGCGCGAGCCGTCGGGCGACGCCTTCGGGGCGGTGCCCAGGCCGGCGCCGATCCGCGGCTGCATGCCGGTCGTCCCGGTGGAGGCCCGGCCGGCGGCCGACGGGGTCTTGATCGGCTGGGTGCTCGTGGCGTTCGCGGGCTTGGCGGCCGGAGCGGCCAGCCCGTCGGCCGACGTCGGCGCGTCGACCTTGGTTTCGGCCGAGTCCCGGGAACCGGAGTCCTCGGCCGGCTTGTCCGGAGGCGGGGCCATGCCGGGAGCCCGGGTGAACTTCGGGGCAGGCGCGTCGGCGGGAACCGTGGCCCGGCCCACAGCCGCGCGGCCGGTCGCTGGTGTGCCGCCCTGTGCGGCCTCCTCGTCGACCGGAGTGGCCGAGGTCCCCTTGTTCCCCGACTTCGCCTGTGTCTCCGTCATCAACTAGTCCTGTTCGTCAGGCTCGTCGGCATTGCGAGCAATCGCCACGATAGTCACGCCGTCCGGGAGGTCCATCAGCTTGACCCCCATTGTGTTCCGGTCACGCGTACGGCGTACAGGCTTCACCGGAGTCCGGATGACGCCGCCGTTGCTCGTGATGGCGAACAGCTCGTCCTCCGGGTCGATCACGACCGCACCGACCAGGCCACCGCGTCGCTCGGTGATCTTCGCGGTCAGCACGCCCTTACCTCCCCGGCCCTGGACCGGGTATTCCTCGATCGGGGTACGTTTCGCGTAACCCCCGTTCGTCGCCACCAGAACGTCGAGCCCCTCCCGGACGACCTCGACGGCGAGCAACTCGTCCTCGCCGCTGAAGCGCATGCCGATCACCCCGGAAGTGGCCCGGCCCATCGGCCGCAGTGCCTCGTCGGTGGCGTTGAAGCGGATCGCCTGGGCGTTCTTCGACACCAGCAACAGGTCGTCCTCCGGAGCGGCCAGGACCGCACCGACCAGCTCGTCCTCATCGCGCAGGTTGATCGCGATGATGCCGCCGGAACGGTTGGAGTCGAACTCCTCGAGCCGCGTCTTCTTCACCAGGCCGTTCTTCGTGGCCAGTACCAGGTAGGGCGCCACCTGGTAGTTCGGGATTTCAATGATCTGCGCGATCTGCTCGTCGGGCTGGAACGCGAGCAGGTTGGCCACGTGCTGGCCCTTGGCCACCCTACTGGCCTCGGGAAGCTCGTACGCCTTCGCCCGGTAGACCCGACCCTTGTTCGTGAAGAACAGGATCCAGTCGTGGGTAGAGCATACGAAGAAGTGGCTGACGATGTCGTCCTGACGGAGCGTCGCCCCGCTGACGCCCTTCCCGCCGCGCCGCTGTGACCGGTAGAGATCGACCTTGGTGCGCTTCGCGTACCCGGTGCGGGTGATCGTCACCACTACGTCCTCGCGGGCGATGAGGTCCTCCATCGAGACCTCGCCGTCGAACGGGACGATCTTCGTACGCCGGTCGTCGCCCCACTTCGCGACGATCTCGCCCAGTTCCTCTGAGACGATCCGCCGCTGCCGCTCCGGCTTGGCCAGGATGTCCTTGAGGTCGGCGATCTCCACCTCGAGCTTCGCCAGGTCGTCCAGGATCCGCTGCCGCTCCAGGGCGGCCAGCCGGCGCAGCTGCATGTCCAGGATCGCGGTCGCCTGGACCTCGTCGATGTCCAGCAGCCGGATCAGGCCCTGCCGGGCGTCCTCCACCGTGGGCGAACGCCGGATCAGGGCGATCACCTCGTCGAGCGCGTCCAGCGCCTTGGACAGACCGCGCAGGATGTGCGCCCGCTCCTCGGCCTTGCGCAGACGGAACGCGGTCCGCCGCCGGATCACCTCGATCTGGTGCTCGACGTAGTAGCGGATGAACTGGGCCAGGTTGAGCGTGCGCGGCACGCCGTCGACCAGCGCCAGCATGTTGGCGCCGAACGTCTCCTGGAGCTGGGTGTGTTTGTAGAGGTTGTTCAGCACCACCTTGGCGACCGCGTCTCGCTTGAGCACGAGCACGATCCGCATGCCGGTACGCCCGGAGGACTCGTCCCGGATGTCGGCGATGCCGCCGAGCTTGCCCTCCTTGATCAGCTCGGCGATGCGCTCGGCGAGGTTGTCCGGGTTGACCTGGTACGGCAGCTCGCTGACCACGAGCGCCGGCCGGCCCCGCTTGTCCTCCTCGACCTCGACCACGGCGCGCATCCGGATCGAGCCGCGCCCGGTCCGGTACGCGTCCTGGATGGCCGCCTGGCCGACGATCAGGCCGTGGGTCGGGAAGTCCGGGCCCTTGACGATCTCCAGCAGGGCTTCCAGCGTGGTGGCCTCGTCGGCCTCCGGGTTCTCCAGGCACCACTGCACGGCCGCGCCGATCTCGCGCAGGTTGTGCGGCGGGATCTTGGTGGCCATGCCGACCGCGATGCCCTCGGAACCGTTGATCAGCAGGTTCGGGATGCGCGACGGCAGGATGGTGGGCTCCTTGGCCCGGCCGTCGTAGTTGTCCTGCAGGTCGACGGTGTCCTCGTCGATGTCCCGCAGCATCTCCATCGCCAGCGGGTCGAGCTTGCACTCGGTGTTGTGGCTGACGAACCCGTCGGAGACGAAGGAGTGGTCCTCTGTGTCCACCCGGATGCTGTAGACGGGCTGCACTCCCGCGTCGGTGACGTCGGTCACCTCGGCGTAGTAGAAGCGCCCGTCGACAAGCGGTTCGACCACGTCGAGGATCCCCGGCTCGGTGATCCGGGAGGCGATCTCGTCGCGGTCCCGCTCCCAGCGCTCGATCCGGTCCACGTTGTGCCGGCGCAGCCAGTCACGCTCGGTCCAACGGCTCGCGCCGTGCTCGCGGACGAAGTCACCGACGAACGGCACGTGGTCGCCCGAGAGCGCGGTGCTGCTCGCCGGAACCTGGGCCAGCTCGGACTCCAGCTTGGCCTGCTTGCGGCCGAGGAAGCCGACGTGGGCGGCAAAGATCCGGGCGTCCCGCCGGTTGGTCACGACGACCTTGATCTCGCCGTCGTCGTACCGGCACTGCCGGCTGACCACGCCGAACTCCAGAAGCAGCTGCTGCACCTCGCGGGCCAGCCGCTCACTACGGGTCGAGTACGAGACCTGGATCGTGTGGCGGGGCAGAAGCGACGACGAGCCGTCGCCCTCGAACAGCGCCTGGAGGAAGGCCCGCTTGACCGCGGCCGGTCCGCGCCAGACGAACTCCGGCACGAACTTGTCGGCACTCCGCGCGCCAACCAGCTCGCCGAGCGCCGTGGTGGCGAGCTGCCGGACGCTCGCCCGCATCCGGTGCAGGGTTTTACCCGAAGGCATGAACTCTTCGCCGAACCAGCGCTTGCCACCAACGGAAAGGTCGAAAGCCGCGACAACTCGGGTGAAGAACTCCCGGTCCGCGTCAGCGAACTCGACCCACTCGCCGGAGATCCAGCCTTCGCTAACGAGTGCGCCCGCGAGCACGGCTGCCTCGACGTGCTCCGGCATCGGGTAGCCGATCTCGTCCGGCACGGTGCGCTGGAGGACCACCCGGTCGCCGGGGGAGATCTCGGCGAGCAGCTTCCACAGCAGGGTCGGCACACCGGCCACGTTCACCAGGCAGAGCACCGGGTGATTGTGCGTGCCGGTCAGCTCGTACCCCTCGCGGGTGCGCAACCGCAGCGTCGGGTGCTCGCCGGAGTGGAAGAACTTGGAGGCGCGGACCACATCGCCGTTGCGGTCGCGGACCTTCAGCTCGACATCGGTCTCGCTGCTCGGCGCGGCGTCCGGCACGATGTCGCCGATCCGCACGGTGCCGTCGACGGCACGAACCCGGACATCTGCGACAAGACAATATCTCATGGCGGCAGCCGGATCATTTCCCGGCGAGCCGAAGTTGCCGTTGCCGTCGACAAGCGGGTAGCGCAGCGACCACGGCTGCGCCATCCGGACCAGCGCGTCGTAGATGGCCGAGTCGCCGTGCGGGTGGAACTGGCCCATCACGTCGCCGACGACGCGGGAGCACTTCACGTACCCGCGGTCCGGCCGGTAGCCGGAGTCGAACATGGCGTAGAGGATCTTGCGGTGGACCGGCTTGAGCCCGTCCCGGACGTCCGGCAGGGCCCGCCCGACGATGACGCTCATCGCGTAGTCGAGGTACGAGCGCTGCATCTCGACCTCGAGGCCGACCGGCTCGATCCGGTCGTGCTGGACGACCGCGGCCAGTGCCTCAGGGGTCTCCGGCTCGTTCGGGGTGGACTCGGGTGTATCGGTCACTGTTAACCCTTATCAGACTCTTCAGTCGTGGTCTCGCTGTGGATAACGGCTGTGGAAAGCGTTCAGGCTGTGGATAACTCTGTGGACTGCCGGGCCGGCCGGTGGATGCCGGCCGGCCCGGTCGCGTCCGTCAGATGTCCAGGAACCGCACGTCCTTGGCGTTGCGTTGGATGAACGACCGGCGGGCCTCGACGTCCTCGCCCATCAGGACGCTGAACAGCTCGTCCGCGGTGGCGGCGTCGTCGAGCGTGACCTGACGCAGCGTACGCGTGGCCGGGTTCATCGTGGTTTCCCACAGCTCGGGGTAGTTCATCTCGCCGAGACCCTTGAACCGCTGGATGTCGTCCGGGCGGGCGTTGGGCTTCTTCTGCTGGCGCAGGGCGATCAGCCCGTCGCGCTCGCGGTCCGAGTACGCGTACTGGGCGTCGTCACCCTTCTTGTTCCACTTGATCTTGTAGAGCGGCGGGGCGGCCAGGTAGACGTGGCCCAGTTCGACCAACGGCCGCATGAAGCGGAACAGCAGGGTGAGCAGCAGCGTCTGGATGTGCTGGCCGTCGACGTCCGCGTCGGCCATCAGCACGATCTTGTGGTAGCGCAGCTTCTCGATGTCGAAGTCGTCGTGAATGCCGGTGCCGAGCGCGGTGATCAGCGCCTGCACCTCGGCGTTCTTGAGCACCCGGTCGATCCGGGCCTTCTCGACGTTGAGGATCTTCCCGCGGATCGGCAGGATCGCCTGGACGCGCGGGTCGCGGCCCTGCTTGGCCGAGCCGCCGGCCGAGTCGCCCTCGACGATGAAGACCTCGGACTCGCGCGGGTCGGTGGACTGGCAGTCGGCCAGCTTGCCGGGCATCGAGCCGGACTCCAGCAGCGACTTGCGCCGGGCGAGCTTGCGCGCCTGCTGGGCGGCGATCCGGGCGCGGGCCGCCTGGGACGCCTTCTGGATGATGATCTTCGCCTCGGCCGGGTTGCGGTCGAACCAGTCGACGAGCGACTCGTTGCAGACCCGCTGCACGAAGCCCTTGACCGGGGTGTTGCCCAGCTTGGTCTTGGTCTGGCCCTCGAACTGCGGGTCGGTGAGCTTGACCGAGATGATCGCGGCGAGGCCCTCGCGGATGTCCTCACCCGAGAGGCGCTCGTCGCCCTTGAGCAGCTTGCGCTCCGCGCCGTAGCGGTTGACGACGCTCGTCAGCGCGGCCCGGAAGCCCTCCTCGTGGGTGCCGCCCTCGTGGGTGTTGATGTTGTTGGCGAAGGTGTAGACCGATTCGCCGTACGACTCGTTCCACTGCATGGCGATCTCGACCGACATGCCCGTCTCCTCGGCGCCGAACTCGACCACCGTCTTGTGGATCGGGCTCTTGGAGGCGTTGAGGTGCCGGACGAAGTCGGCGATGCCGCCCTCGTAGTGGAAGGTGACCTCGCGGATCTTGCCGTCCTCGTCCTCCGGCACCCGCTCGTCGAGCAGGTGGATGGTGAGGCCCCGGGTGAGGAAGGCCATCTCCTGGAGGCGCCGGTAGATGGTGTGGAAGTCGAAGTCGACGGTCTCGAAGACGTCCGGGTCGGGCCAGAAGGAGACCGCCGAACCGGTGCGGTCGGTCTCCTCGCCCTTCTCCAGCGGCGTCGGCTTGGAGTGGTCGTACCGCTGACGCCAGACGAAGCCGTCCTTGTGGATCTCCACTGCCATCCGGGTGGACAGCGCGTTCACCACGGAGACGCCGACGCCGTGCAGGCCGCCGGAGACGGCGTACGCCTTGCCGTCGAACTTGCCGCCCGCGTGCAGCACGGTCAGGGCGACCTCGACACCCGGCTTCTTCAGCTTGGGGTGCAGGTCGACCGGGAAGCCTCGGCCGTTGTCGGTCACCCGGACACCGCCGTCGGCCAGCAGCACCACGTCGATGGTGTCGCAGTGCCCGGCCAGCGCCTCGTCCACCGCGTTGTCGACGACCTCCCACACCAGGTGGTGCAGGCCGCGCTCGCCGGTGGACCCGATGTACATACCGGGCCGCTTCCGGACCGCTTCCAGGCCTTCGAGCACGGTGATGGACTCGGCACCGTACTTCTTGTTGTCCTCCGCTGCCACGCTCGGCCACTTTCTCGCACCGGCCGCGCGTGGGCGCGGGGCGCGGGTTCGGCGGACAGGACGCGACGTCGGCGCGCATGGCCGCCCCTGGGTTCGCCAGGTCGGATCATGTGCGCCGGGCGCCGCGGTTGCCCGCGGATCGCGATCGGCTCGGACCCGATGCGGGACTATGATCGAGGGCTCGGAGGCCCCCTGTCCGTCGCTCCGTCTCGGGTCTTTCGTCTCGCTCCCAATCTTACTGTGCGGAGCCGACCAAACCGCCACTCGGCACCCTCTCCGAGGCGGCTGAGAATGCCGTAGCCGGACGAACCGCGCCTCCCGCGACTCCCCCTACACGCCAACAGGGCGGTGCCGCGCCACCGGCCACCGTGAGCCGCGACGGTCGTCCGACCGGTGATCGACGGCTGCCCCGACCGGGGGTCGCGGCCGGGCCCGGCGTGCCGTAGCTTTTGCGGCGCCGCCGTTGCGGTCTTGATCTTTTGCGCCCGGAACCGGGACGATCGTCGGAGATGGTCCGAAAACGCTTGGTGAGAGGTGACGCCAGATGGGGCTGGACAACGTCGCGGTGCATTGGCCGCGGACCGGCCGCTTCTACGACCCGGTCGCGCCGGCTGAGTTCGTGGACTTCGGCGAGATCGTGGACATGCCCCGGATCTCCGCGCCGACCGCGGCGCTCGCCGAGCTGATCGCGAAGACCGGCACGGTACGCGCGACCGCGTACACCGAGTTGGTCGACCTGATCCTGGGGCTGGAGAATGTGCTCTACGCCACGGAGAACGCGGTCGAGGACGAGGATCCGGTGATCGATCCGGACGGCTGTTCCTGGATCGCCGAGGGCGTGGAGAAGTTCATCGCCCGGCACCGGCCGTCCGGCGAGGCGGTCACGTTCGAGTCGGTGAGCGAGGTGCTGCGCGCGCTGCTCGGCGACGGGCGGCTGGCCGAGCAGCAGCTCCGCTGGCTGGACAGCCGGCTCGACCGGCTGCGCGACGAGAACGGCGATCCGCCGCAGTGGAACTTCACCTGCGCCGAGCTGAGCGTGCTGGCGGCCTTCTACCGGCGCTGCGCGGAGCGGGGTTTCGCGGTCTACGCCGACGCCTGACCGGGCGCCGACGCCTGGGCGAACACGGCCGGGTGTCGTCAGCCGTAGGTGTCACGGGGGCCGCGCCCGCGTACCCGCCGGGGACCGCGCGACCACGACGGCGCCGCCGGGCCGTGGATGTGCAGCTTGCGCACCACGTTGTGGCCGACCTCGCTGGCGATCTGCTTGAGCAGCGAACCCGCCAGCAGACGTAACTGCGTCGCCCAGGCCGTCGAACGCGCCTCCACCGTCAGCTCGCCGTCCTCCAGCTTGACCGGGCGGCTGTGCTGGGCGACCTCCGGGCCGACCACCTTCTCCCAGGCGCCGAACACGGTCGCCTCAGCCGCCGGCTGCTGCCAGCCGCGCGCCTTCATCAGCTTGTCCAGCACCGCACCGAGCGGCTGCGGGTCGCGCGGGTCCGGCCCCGGGCCGGAGTAGCCGCGCAGCCGCTTCTCGCCGTCCCCGCGGACCGCCCCGCGACGGCGCGGGGCCGCCGTCTGACGCCGGGCCTTCGCCGCGTCGAGCACCGCCCGCGCCAGTTCCGGCCCGGTCGTGCCCTCCGGCGGGTTCGCGGCCGGCTCGCCGCCCGCGGGTTTCCCCGGGGTACGCGCGTCGCGTCCCGGCCCGAGCCGTGCGGGCGGGAGCTGCACCTCGTCATCCGGCACGTCGCACCGTCCCCTCGCCCACCGCGTACCGGGTGCCGCGCAGCGTCGCCGGCACGTCGTCGTCCACGGCGCAGGTGACCAGAAGCTGACTCGCGCCGCCGACCAGCTCCGCCAGCCGTTCCCGCCGACCGGAGTCCAGCTCGGCGAAGACGTCGTCGAGCACCAGCACCGGCTCGATCCCGTCGGCCCGCAGCAGGTCGTACCCGGCCAGCCGCAACGCGAGCGCGTACGACCAGGACTCGCCGTGGCTCGCGTACCCCTTGGCGGGCAGCGGTCCCAGGGTGAGCGCCAGGTCGTCGCGGTGCGGGCCGACGAGCGTGGTGCCGCGCTCGATCTCGGCGGCGCGGTTCCCGGTCAGCGCGGCGGCGAGCGCCTCGGCCAGCGCCGCGCGGTCGGCACCGGGCTCGGGCAGCTCCACCGAGGGCCGGTAGGCGATGCCCGCCGCGCCACGGCCGGCGGCCACCGCGTCGTACGCCTTGGCCACGTGCGGGGTGAGCGCGGCAACCAGCTCCAGGCGGCCGGCGAGCAGGTCCGCTCCGTGCTGCGCCAGATGCGCGTCCCACACGGCCAGCGTCGACAGGTCGCCGCCGCGGGTGCCACCGGTCTTCCGCGCGAGGTACGAGGTACGCAGCAGCGCGTTGCGTTGCTTGACCACGCGCTCGTAGTCGGCGCGTACCCCGGCGTAGCGGGGCTGGCGGGTGACCAGCAGATCGTCCAGGTAGCGGCGACGTTCGGCCGGGTCGCCACGGACCAGTTCGAGGTCCTCCGGCGCGAACAGCACCAGGCGCAACGCGCCGAGCACGTCCCGGGCGCGTCGGGCCGGGGACCGGCCGAGCCGGGCCCGGTTGGCCTTGCCCGGGACGATCTCCAGCTCGACCAGCAGTTCCCGGCCCTCGTGCACCACCGCGCAGCGGATCACCGCCGAGGCGGCGCCCATCCGGACCAGCGGGGCGTCCGTGGCGACCCGGTGCGAGTCCAGGGTCGCCACGTAGCCGAGCGCCTCGACCAGGTTGGTCTTGCCGACGCCGTTGGCGCCGACGAGCACGTTCGGACCCGGCTCCAGGTCGACACCGATGCGCTCGTAGGAGCGGAAGTCGACCAGTTCGAGCCGGCGTACGTACACAGCCTGTGGATACCGGTCAGCGCTTGTGGACGGCGTGGCCACCGAACTGCTGGCGCAGCGCGGCGACGGCCTTCATCGCGGGCGAGTCGTCCTGCCGGGAGGCGAACCGGGCGAAGAGCGACGCGGTGATGACGTTGAGCGGAACGGCGAGCCGGACCGCCTCGTCCACGGTCCACCGGCCCTCGCCGGTGTCCTCGGTGTAGCCGCTCAGGTCGGCCAGCTCCGGATCCTCGTCGAGCGCCCGGTCCAGCAGGTCGAGCAGCCACGACCGGACCACGGTGCCCTCACGCCACGACTTGAACACGCCGGGGACGTTCGTCACCAGCTCCGAGGCGGCCAGCAGCTCGTAGCCCTCGGCGTACGCGTGCATCAGGCCGTACTCGATGCCGTTGTGCACCATCTTGGCGTAGTGGCCCGCGCCGACCGGGCCGGCGTGCACGAAACCGAACTCGCCCTCGGGCTTGAGCGCCTCGAAGATCGGCATGAGGCGCTCGACGTGCTCCTGCGCGCCGCCGACCATCAGCGCGTACCCGTTCTGCCGGCCCCAGACGCCGCCGGAGACGCCGACGTCGAGGTAGCCGATGCCCTGCTCGTTCAGCCGCTCGGCGCGCGGGGCGTCGTCGCTGAACCGGGAGTTGCCGCCGTCGATGATGATGTCGCCCTCGCCGAGCACACCGGCCAGTTCGTCGATGGTGGCGTCGGTGACACCGGCGGGAACCATGACCCAGACCGCACGGGGCGACTGGAGCTTCTCGGCAAGCTCGGCCAGGCTCGCGGCGTCGCTGATCTCCGGGTTGTGGTCGTAACCGACCACCTCGTGCCCGGCGGCGCGCAGCCGCTCCCGCATGTTGCCGCCCATGCGGCCGAGTCCTACCAGGCCGAGCTGCATCTGCTCCTACCTCCGTACGTCAGGGTCGTGCTGCCTGCGATCAGCGGGACACGCGGATCGGCATGATGAGGTAGCGGTACCCCGGGATGACCTCGCCATCCTCGCCGGCCGGGGAGATGACCGCGGGCTTGAACGCGTCGACGAACCGGAGCAGGGCGTGCTGGGCGCCCAGGTTGGCCAGACCGTCGATGAGGTACTGCGGGTTGAACCCGATGGTCAGCGGCTCGCCGCTGAACGTGGCCTCCATGGCCTCGCTGGCCCGGGCCTCCTCGGTGCCACCCGCCTCGACCACCAGACCGTCGGCGCCGAAGCTGAGCAGAACCGGGGTGGTGCGCTCGGCGACCAGCGCGACGCGCTTGACCACCTCGATGAGCGCGGCGACGGCGACCCGCGCCTCGGCGTTGTGGTCGGCCGGGAACAGCGAACGCACCGGTGGGTAGTTGGCGCCGTCGAGCAGCCTGCTGGTGGTCCGGCGGGTGCCGCCGGAGAAACCGATCATGCCCTCACCGGCACCGCCGGAGGACAGCGCCATGGTGACGTGGCCGCCGAGCGGACCGAGCGCCTTCGCGGTGTCGTGCAACGTACGGGCCGGCACCAGCGCGTTGAGGCTGATCTCCGGGTCGTCCGGGTTCCACTCCATCTCGCGCAGCGCGAGGCGGTAGCGGTCGGTCGCCAGCATGGCCATCGTGTTGCCGCTCAGCTCGATCCGGACGCCGGTCATCATCGGCAGCGTCTCGTCGCGGCCGGCGGCCACCGCCACCTGGGCCACGGCGGAGGCGAACGCGGCGGCGTCGACGGTACCGGCGCTCTCCGGCATCTCCGGCAGCGTCGGGTAGTCCTCCACCGGCATGGTCGGCAGCGTGAACCGGGCACTGCCGCAGACCAGTTCGAGGTGGGCGCCGACGGCGGCGATGTCCACCGGCTTGGCCGGCAGAGCCTTGGTGATCTCGGCGAGCAGGCGGCCGGAGACCAGGGCGGCGCCGTCCGCGTCGCCCTGCACCTCGACGGTCACCTGGCTGGAGACCTCGTAGTCGAAGCCGGAGACCTGGAGGTTGCCGTCGGTGACCCGGAGCATCACTCCGGCCAGCACCGGTACGGAGGGCCGGTTGGGCAGGCTCTTGGCGGTCCACGCGACCGCCTCGGCGAGCGCGTCGCGCTCCACTCGGAACTTCATCAATGCCTCCGCGTCGACGTCAGCGACAACTCTCTCATGCCGACCGCTGCCACCCGCCCCGCCCGACCGTGCGGGTACCCATCGCACCTTAAGGCGCTGGGGCATCGGCTGTGCGCCCGACCCCGTTGGTTCCAGGTGCCCGGGCGACTGCCGACGGCAGTGCTGCGGCCCGATCCACAGAAAGTCCAACGGTGATGATTGGTTTTTGTTGTTTAGAAGAGATAACTCATCGTCTTCATCGCACCTGTGCAAACTGTGGAGAACTAGCGTCCGCGCAGGTCACACACGTTATCCACCGGTGGTTTGGCTGTGGAGAACCAGGGGTAAAACCCGTGTCCCGGTCCACAGCCCTCGTCGTCCGCCGGGTTTTCCACGGCTGTCCACCGGTTGTCCACCGGTAATCCACCGGTTTTCTCCCCAGCGCTGTGGACAACGTCGGCCGGGTCCACAGCCGTCATCCCCAGAACCTTCAACAGCCTGCCCACAGGCGGACCGCCGCCTGGGGACAACGTGCTCGTCGTCCCCAGGCATCCACAGCGTCGTCCCCAGGAGTTGTCCACAGTCTGTGGGTAACCGGCTGGGCGCGAAGCGTGGCTGTCCACCGCCTGTGACACAGGGGCTGTGGACAACGGGTACGAGCTGTGGACGAGCACACGACCGATCCTGGGCCCTCCACCGGCTCGAGGGTCAACAGTTCCCCGCTGTCGGCAGCCCGCCACCCACGCGTCGCCCGCCCCCGCTCGCGTTGATCATGAAGTTGGCGGCACCCGACGGCCGATCCCGCTCCGGCGGCGTCCGAGCGTTCACCCCGTCGTGTTGACCAAGGAGTTTGGGGCAGGAACGACAGGCTTTCCCGACACAAACTCCTTGATCAACGCCGGAGGGCCCCATGGGGCAGCGGGCGGGGAGACTGCGCGGGGGGAGCGTCAGGTGTTCTGCTTGATGCGGTTGGTCAGCTCGGCGATCTGGTTGTAGAGCGAGCGCCGCTCCGCCATCTGCTGGCGGATCTTGCGGTCCGCGTGCATCACAGTGGTGTGGTCCCGGCCGCCGAACGCCTGCCCGATCCGGGGCAGCGACAGATCGGTCAGCTCGCGGCACAGATACATGGCCACCTGACGCGCGTTGACCAGCACCCGGGAGCGGGAGTGGCCGCGCAGGTCCTCCAGGCTCACGCCGAAGTAGTCGGCGGTGGACACCATGATCTGGTCCGCGGTGATCTCCGGGCCGGCGCCGTCGGGGATGAAGTCCCGCAGCACCTCCTCGGCCAGCGACAGCTCCACCGAGGACCGGGTGAGGCTGGCGAAGGCGGTGACCCGGATCAGCGCCCCCTCCAGTTCGCGGATCGAGTTCGAGACCCGGGACGCGATGAACTCCAGCACGTCCGGAGGCGCGAACAGCCGCTCCTGCGCCGCCTTCTTCTGCAGGATCGCGATCCGCGTCTCCAGGTCCGGCGGCTGGATGTCGGCGAGCAGGCCCCACTCGAAGCGCGTACGCAGCCGATCTTCGAGCGTCGCCAGTTGCTTCGGTGAGCGGTCGGACGTGATCACGATCTGCTTGTTGGCGTTGTGCAGCGTGTTGAAGGTGTGGAAGAACTCCTCCTGCGTCCGCTCCCGGTTCTCCAGGAACTGGATGTCGTCGATCAGGAGGATGTCCACGTCCCGGTAGCGGCGCTGGAACGCGCTCGTCTTGTCGTCGCGCAGCGAGTTGATGAAGTCGTTCGTGAACTCCTCGGTCGAGACGTACCGGACCGAGCGCGCGTTGCCGAGCGTCGTGGCGTAGTGCCCGATGGCGTGCAGCAGGTGGGTCTTGCCCAGCCCGGAGCTGCCGTAGATGAACAGCGGGTTGTACGCCTTCGCCGGTGACTCGGCCACCGCCACGCTCGCGGCATGCGCGAACCGGTTCGACGAGCCGATGACGAACGTCTCGAACATGTACTTCGGGTTGAGCCGGTTGCCGCCGCTCTCCGTACCGCCGGGGAGTCTGCGGTCGGCCTGGCCGCCGCCGGGGCGGTGGTGGTCGGCGCCACCGCGGCCGGGGCCGTTGTCGGTGGCGCCGTCGCGGGGCAGGCCGCGCATCGGCGCGGGGTCGGCAGCCGGGCGCTCCCGGTAGCGGGGCTCGTATCCGCCGGCGTCGGGCACCGGAGGTTCGATCCGGGTGCGCTCGTCGAACGCGTGGCGCTCGGGCGCGGTGCGCACCGGCTCGGCGAACGCGGCACTGAACAATGTGTCCTGCGCGTCCCGGCCGGCCGGGATCAGGTGCGGGCGACCGCCGTCGGCGGTCCGCTGGCGCGGCGCCGGCTCGTCGAGCGGCTGCTCCGGGCGCGGATCGGCGTACCCGGGCTCGGAGCGGGAATCGGCGTACCCGGATTCCGGGCGCGGCGACGGGAAGGGCGGGGCGGACGCCTGCGGGCCGGGCTCGTCGAAACCGGGCAGCGCGGCGGTGCCGTCGTGCTCGGGCAGCGGCTCCGGGCCGCTGCGGTAGACGGTGCCGGCCGGGCGGGCGCCCGGGCCGTCGGCGACCCGTACGGTGACCGCCACCTGGATCGGCCGGCCGAGCCGGCGGCTCAACGCCTCGGTGATGGCCGGGCGGAGCCGGGACTCGATCACGTCCCGGGTGAAGGCGTCCGGCACCGAGAGCAGCGCGGTGTCCTCGACGATCGCGCGCAGCCGGGTGAGCCGGAGGTACGCCCGTTGCTGCGCGGAGATGATCTCGTCGGCGAGCTCGTCGGTGGTCGCCGTCCACACCGCGGCAAGGTCGATCGCTCCGGTCACCGTCGTGCCACCCCCTCGCCTGCTCCTTCTCACGCCCGCCCGGACGGCTGACCGGTCGTCATCCACAAGTTATCCACAGCCTGTGTACCGACCGATTGTGGCCGCCCACCGGACGCGGGTCGGACCTGCCCCCCTCGATCCATGGAGGCGTTGAAGCGGGTTCACCGTGCCGAACGATTCAACAGCGTGTCCGGTCTTGCCGATCGGCGACAAACCCCGAACCCCCGACGCCGACCGCAATCGCGCACGCTAACAGCGCGGACCCCACAGCATCAACCGGCGACACCCTGACGACCTTGGCAACATCAGTGAAAACCGCCCCTTCGGTCGCGCTTGCCCGCAGGTCGGGCGCCCGAGTGTGACGTTTGACGGTCATTGCGCCCCTGCGTAGGCTGGAGCGGCTGCTCTCTCGCCCTCTGCTAGGGTGATTGATGCTTGCTGTCCGTGGCTGTCACCCCGCATCACCGGGGAGCGTGTCACGGCAGCGCCGATCGGAGGTCACCGACAGGTGATCTGAACCAGCACACGACCCCGGGCGATCCGCCGCGCGGGGCGTACGACAACGGAGAGCCTGACGTGAGCAAGCGCACCTACCAGCCGAACAACCGCCGGCGCGCGAAGACCCACGGCTTCCGGCTGCGCATGCGCACCCGTGCCGGCCGCGCCATCATCGCGACCCGTCGCTCCAAGGGCCGCGCCCGCCTGTCGGCCTGACGCCGACAGGTCCGGTCCGGGGACGTGGGCAGTCGTGCTGGCCGCCGCGCAACGACTGCGGCGCAGTAGCGACTTCGCCGCAGCGGTCCGCGGTGGCCGACGCGTCGGCCGCGGTGCCGTCGTGGTCCACCTGACCCTCCCCGGATCGATCGGCACGACCGCGACACCCTCGCCGAAGCCGGCGCGAAGCAGCGGTGCGGAGACATCCGCACCGAGCCGCGCCGGCTTCGTCGTGTCCAAGGCCGTCGGCGGCGCGGTGGTCCGCAACAAGGTCCGCCGCCGGCTCCGGCACCTGGTCCGCGAGCGGCTGGCCGAACTGCCCGCCGGCACCACCCTCGTGGTACGCGCACTGCCCGCCGCCGCCGACACGACGTACGCCCGGCTCGGGGCCGACCTGGACGCGGCCCTCGCGGCCGCGCGGGCCCCTCGGGGACGGCGGTCGCGGTGACCGGTCCGACGACGGCGGCTCGGCCGCGCACAACCGGTGCCCGCCTGCTGCTGGCGCCCATCATCGCGTACCGTCGGTGGATAAGTCCGGCTCTGCCGGCCCGCTGCCGGTTCTACCCGTCGTGCAGTGCCTACGCCGTCGAGGCGGTGTCCCGGCATGGTGCGCTGCGGGGAGCCTGGCTGACGGTCCGTCGGCTGTCGCGCTGCCATCCCTTCCA
Organism: Micromonospora marina; assembly: GCF_900091565.1. GTDB lineage: Bacteria > Actinomycetota > Actinomycetes > Mycobacteriales > Micromonosporaceae > Micromonospora > Micromonospora marina. The sequence continues at coordinate 249,495 of NZ_FMCV01000002.1, forward strand.
CCCTGGTGGACACGACCCGGTTCCGGAGCCGGGCGACCGCCGCCGTTCCGACGTGACTGGAGCCTGAGTGTTTAGTCTCGACTGGATCTACTACGCGATCTCGTGGATCCTGCTGGCCTGGCACTCGGCCTGGGACGCCATCGGAGTGCCGGTCGGGGCCGTGATCGGTACGAACTGGGCCTGGATCCTCGCCATCATCTTCCTGGTGGTGACGGTCCGGGTGATCCTGTTCCCGGTCTTCGTCAAGCAGATCAAGTCGCAGCGTGCCATGCAGGCGCTCCAGCCGAAGGTCAAGGAGCTCCAGGAGAAGCACAAGGGTGACCGGGAGACGCTCCAGAAGGAGATGATGGAGCTCTACCGGAAGGAAAAGGCCAACCCGCTCATGGGCTGCCTTCCGATGTTCCTCCAGATCCCGGTCTTCCTGGGCCTGTTCCACACGCTGCGCCGGCTCAGCCCGGACAACCAGGGCAAGACCCTGTACGGCTGGACCGTCGACCAGTTCGACAGCGCCTCCAACGCGACGCTCTTCACCGCGCCGATCTCCGGCAAGTTCGGCTCCACCGCCGAGGAGCTGAGCCGGCTGGGCGCGAGCACCGGCACGGTCAAGGTGGTCGCTGGCATCCTGGTGATCATCATGATCGCCACCACCTACCTGACCAGCCGCCAGATGATCCTCAAGACCGGCTGGGCCGAGGACCCGCAGCAGCGGATGGTGCAGCGGCTGATGCTCTACGGCATCCCGCTGTCCCTGCTGGTCTCGGGCGCGATCTTCCCCATCGGTGTGATCATCTACTGGGTCACCAACAACCTCTTCACGCTCGGCCAGCAGCAGTGGGTGCTGCGGAAGTTCCCGCCGCCGCCCACGGCCAAGAGCACCAGCGCCGCCCCCAGTAAGGGCCCGGTACAGCCGGCCAAGGCCGGTGGCCTGTTCGGCCGCAAGGCGGCCCAGCCGCCCGCGAAGGCTCCGGCAGCCGCGCCGAAGGTGGCCGGCCCGAAGCCGGGCGCCAAGCCGGTCAACCCGAAGAAGGGCGGCAACAGGCCCGCCAAGCGACAGGGCTGAGCCCGCCGGGCCACCGTTGCGATCCCGGCGGTGGCCCGTTCCGGCCGCGTGCTGCCTCCGAGGAGTCGGTGCCGCGCCGGAATCGCCGCGCGGAGCGCGGACACGGGCGAAACTGGCCCGTACAGACGTGCCCGAGGGCACCCGGCGAACCTCCCGCCGGCCCCGGGAGACCAGCGGACCCCGACGGTCCGGCCGAGCGAGTACGGAGATGAGACCCGTGACCGAGACCAGCATCCCCAGCGCCGACCAGTCCCTGGACGAGGAGACCCCTGTCACCGCCGCCACCGAGACCGAGGACGCCGCGGGCGAGGCCCGGGAGAAGAAGGCACCGGCCGACAGCGACCTGTTCCGGCAGAGTGAGATCGCCGCCGACTACGTCGAGGGTCTGCTGGACATCCTCGACTACGACGGCGACATCGACGAGTTGGTCTCCGGCGGCCGTCCCGTGGTCGAGGTGGTCGGCGCCCGGCTCCAGAACCTGGTCGGCCAGCGCGGCGCGACCCTCGAGGCGCTCCAGGAACTGACCCGGCTGGCCGTGTTCCGTCAGACCGGCACCCCGAGCCGGCTGCTGCTCGACGTCAGCGGCTACCGGGCGGCCCGTCGCAAGGAGCTGGCCGCCGTGGCGAAGAACGCGGTCGAGAAGGTCAAGGAGCACGGCGAGCCGGTGCGCCTGGAGCCGATGTCCGCGTTCGAGCGCAAGTGCGTGCACGACGTGGTGAACGCGATGAGCGGGGTGGAGAGCGAGTCCGAGGGCGTCGAGCCCAACCGCCGCATCGTCGTCCGGCCGGCGGCGGACTGAGGTCCGTGATCTCCGACGAGACGACGGCAGGAGCCGTGACCGGCCCGGGTGGCACGCCGCCCGGGCCGTCGGCTGTGCGCCCCGACAACACTGTCGACCCGGTCTTCTCCGACGACGACGGGCCGGCCGACCCGGCGTACCCGGGAAGGGCCGGTACCGACCCGGGCGAGCCCGCCTTCTCCGGCGGACCGGCGGTGGTGACCGGGGTGGAGCCCGCCGACCCGGCGGTGGACGTGACGCCTGCCTTCTCCGGTGAGCAGGCGGCGGACGTGACGCCGGCCGACCCCGCCGCGGTGGCCGACCCGGTCTTCGCGGAGCCGTCGGCGGACACACCGTCCCTCGTGGACAGTGGCGCCGAGCCTGATCCGGCGTCGGCGACGCTGCCGCCCGAACTGGCGGAGGCCGCCCGCTCGTTGTTCGGGGACCGGCTCGACCTCGCCGCCGCGTACGCCGAACTGCTCGCCACCGACGGTGTGGTCCGTGGCCTGATCGGCCCCCGGGAGACCCCGCGCCTCTGGGAGCGGCACCTGCTCAACTGCGCGGTGGTGGCGGAACGGATTCCGGAGGGCGCCCGCGTCATCGACGTCGGCTCCGGTGCCGGGCTCCCCGGTCTGGTGCTGGCGATCGCGCGTCCCGACCTCACCGTGACGCTCGTGGAGCCGCTGGCCCGGCGTACCGCTTTCCTGATCGAGGCGGTGCAGCGTCTCGGCCTGACCCGGGACGTCCGTGTGTTCCGTGGGCGGGCCGAGGAGGCGGCGGCCGGCTCGCGTGACCGGGAGCCGCTGAGCGCCGACATCGTGACGGCACGCGCGGTGGCGCCGCTGGACCGGCTCGCCTCCTGGTGCCTGCCGCTCGTGGCTGCCGGCGGCCGGCTCGTCGCGCTCAAGGGCGCATCGGCCGCCGATGAGATCACCGAGCACGCCGAGGCCGTGATCCGCCTCGGCGGTGGTACACCGGAACTGCATAGATGCGGCGAAGGGGTGATCGAAGCCCCGGCGACGGTGGTCGAGGTGGTCCGGGAGCGCGTGGTCAACCCGCGCCGTCCGAAGAAGCCGAAGCGGTCGCGTGGCGGTCGCCGTCGCGGAGACCGCTGAGCGGGTACGCCATTCCGCACGCCCCGTCCGGTCGTTGGACCGGTGGGCGTGACGCGATCGATCGCAACCCGACATGGACCCACCGCGCCCGTCGGCCGTAGGCTGACCGCGCGTCGATAGTGTGGAACGGCGGTGCCGGGGCGGCACCCGAACCCGACGGTTCCCGCCGAGCCGACTGCGCCGTGCGAGGCGCGGACGCGATTTCGACGGGTGCGGACCGACCATCCGGAGCGGGTAGGGATGACAGGTGCATGACGACGGCAGGTACGACGATCCACGGTTGACCGGACCCGGAGGCCAGCCCTCCACCGACCCCGTTTCACGTGAAACCAACTACCAGGAGTGGACGGTGAACGAGTCCGGCGAACCGTCCTCCTCGTACCCGGCTCAGTCGTCCAAGCGGCGGGAGCCGCCGGCCGGCGGGCCCGTGCGCCCCGTCTCGTCCGTGCCGGCGAACGTACCGCCGGCCCGCGACCCGCTCGACCCGGCCGACGGTCCGGTGAACGCGCCGACCCCGCGCCCGTCAGCGGTGCGGGCGAACGCCGCAGTGCCCACCCGCTACGAACCCCAGCCGCCCGTCTCGACCGTGCCGTTTCAGGCCGCCCCCGAAGCCGTGTCGGCGTCCGACACGCCACAGGCAGACGGGTACGGGGACGAGGTAGACGCCAGCACGTACGTTTCACGTGAAACCCCGACGCGCGAAGAGGATGATCCACCGTTGGCTATGGAGGCGATGCGCGCCGTGCAGATCCTGAATCCCAGTGGCGAGGTCACCATGCCGCGCCCCGACCGGACCCGGGTGATGTGCGTCGCCAACCAGAAGGGCGGCGTGGGTAAGACGACCACCACCGTGAACCTCGCAGTGGCGCTCGCGCTCCACGGCAACCGGGTGCTCGTGGTCGACCTTGACCCCCAGGGGAACGCCTCCACCGGTCTGAACGTGCCGCACCACACGGGCGTGCCCGACGTGTACGACTGCCTGATCGACAGCGTGCCGTTGGAGGAGGTGGCCCAGGCGGTCGAGGGCATCCCCAACCTGTGGTGCGTACCGGCCACGATCGACCTGGCCGGCGCCGAGATCGAGCTGGTCTCGGTGGTGGCCCGGGAGTCGCGCCTGGCGCGGGCCATCGCCGCGTACCCGGGGCACTTCGACTACGTCTTCATCGACTGTCCGCCGTCGCTCGGCCTGCTCACCGTCAACGCGCTCGTGGCCGCGCAGGAGGTGCTGATCCCGATCCAGTGCGAGTACTACGCGCTGGAGGGCCTGAACCAGTTGATAAACAACATCAACCTGGTTCGTCAGCACCTCAACCCGAAGCTCGAGGTCTCCACCATCCTGCTCACCATGTACGACAGGCGTACCCGGCTGGCCGACGCGGTGGAGCAGGACGTCCGGAACCACTTCGGCGACAAGGTGCTCCAAGCCGTCATCCCCCGCAACGTGCGTGTCTCCGAGGCACCGAGCTACGGCCAGTCGGTGATGACCTACGATCCCGGTTCACGGGGAGCCACGAGTTACTTCGAGGCCGCCCAGGAGATCGCGGAACGAGGCGTCAAGGAGCCGGTGAGCCGGAATGCGTAATGCGGAGATGTCGCTGGGAGGCGTCGCATGAAGAACCGTCCCCGCGGCGGACTGGGTCGAGGGCTCGGCGCCCTCATCCCCACCGGACCGGTACCGGGCGCCGAACCGGCCGCCGTCGAGCCGGAGACGCCGGCCGCGGCCGCGCCCTCGCCGGGCCCGGCCGCTGGTGCGACCGCTGCCATCACCGGCGGCCTCGGAAGCATCTCGCCTCCGGCCGTCGAGCCTGAGCTTCAGCTGAGCCCGGTGCCCGGTGCCCGCTTCGCGGAGATCCCGGTCGACGCGATCGTGCCCAACCCGAAGCAGCCCCGGCACGTCTTCGACGAGGAGGCACTGGAGGAACTGAAGACCTCGATCCAGGAGGTCGGCTTCCTCCAGCCGATCGTGGTCCGCCAGCTCGACCCCGAGAAGTTCGAACTCGTGATGGGCGAGCGGCGCTGGCGTGCCGCCCAGGCGGTCGGCCGGGAGACCATCCCGGCGATCGTCCGGGACACGAAAGACGACGCGATGCTCCGGGACGCGCTCCTGGAGAACATCCATCGCGCCAACCTCAACCCGCTCGAAGAGGCGGCGGCGTACCAGCAACTGCTGGAGGAGTTCGGCGCCACGCACGAGGAGCTGGCCCGGCGGATCGGCCGCAGCCGCCCGCAGATCTCCAACACCATCCGACTGATGAACCTGCCGCCCGCCGTGCAGCGCCGGGTTGCTGCCGGCGTCCTCTCCGCCGGCCACGCCCGGGCACTGCTCAGCCTGGACAACGCCGAGGCGCAGGAGGCCCTCGCGGAGCGGATCGTCCGCGAGGGCATCACGGTCCGCGGTGCCGAGGAGCTGGTGCACCTGGCGCTCGCCGATGAGCCGACGAAGACAGCCGCCGCCAAGCGCCGGCCGAAGCCGCACGCCCCGGCGCTCACTGATCTCGCGGACCGACTTTCGGACCGGTTCGACACCCGGGTGAAGGTCGACATCGGCCGCAGCAAGGGCAAGATCACGATCGAGTTCGCCACCGTCGACGACCTGGAGCGGATCGTCGGCATCATCGGCATGGGTGAGGACGCGCAGCCCGAGGCGTAGTCCCTTCTCCGGTCTGTTGATCCGGCCGCACCGCCCGACGAGGGAGTGCGGCCGGATCTGCGTCTGGGCCTGACTTCGGTGCCCTACCTCCCTCCGACTGGAGGCGGCCGGGTCGGCGCCGATCGCGTGGGACGGACGCTCGGCCGAACGGTTGCCGCCGAAGCCGCGGTCGCGGCGACCCGCGCGGCGAGCGCCACCAGCCTCAGCCGCAGCTCCCCGTTTCACGTGAAACCACCGGCAACGATCGCCAGGCCGCCGATCGCGGGGGCACGCGCCGGACGAGCCGGTTACGGCCAGCCGCGACCGATGGGAGTCGGTGACGGGGCGGCAGCGGTGCGGGTCGGTGCCGATCGTGCGGTAGCGGTGGTAGCGGTGGAACCGGCTGGTTTCAGCGATGCAGCCGGGTCGGCTTCGACGGTTGCCGGAATCCGTCCCTTGATGGCCGGCTCGTTCCGGCCGACCGCTCGATCGCCAGCGACGAGGCGTTCCGGTGTTCTACCGATCTGCGCTCTGCCGGGAAACCGAGTCGGGAGCGGCAGGAGCACTCGGACGGTGAACCTCGATCCTCGCTCGGCGCCCCCGCTCCTGATTGACCCGGCCGATCCTGACGCCGAGCCGCGCACTACGACTTCGAACCATCGAGCCGGGGAGAAGAATCCCGGCGTCCGGGCGGGGCGCGGTCAGCGCTGCCAGCATCCATCAAGCCGCGGGTCCGGCCTACCCGCGCCTCTCGGGCTCCTGTGCACCGTGGGCTCCGCCTGGCGGGGATCGCACTTGCGCACCCCTCTGTCGGAGCTGACCGAGCCTGGAGACGGCCATCCGTTTCACGTGAAACGGCATCCCGCTTCCGGCTCTCAGAGCCGCGGCCACGTGCACGTGATGATGAGCAGCAGGGCTGAGGGGGCCGGTCCGCTCGACCCGCGATCAGTTCCCGAAGGACGCCGTCGCCGCCGGGGCAACGGCCACCTCTCCAGCGGTGCCACTCCCATTGCCCCGACCCTGGCCGCCACCGCGAGCGTGCTCAACCGACGCCGGGAGCACCAAGGCGAAGGTCCGGCTGCCGACCGCCCAAGAAGCAATCCTCGGGTGCGGCCTACGACGTGCCGCGCCAAGCAGCCACATCAAGCGCCCGCGCCGCAGAGCGGGACGGAGCGCCGCGCCGCTGTTTCACGTGAAACACGTACGAGAAGAACCGGCCACACCCGGTGCGGATCCGTCGCCGGATCGTTTGACGAACGGACCCGGAAGCCCCCCTGGTTATCCACAGCAGTTTTCCACAGGCACCCTCTGTTTCACGTGAAACGAAGCGAGGAAACCCTTGCTGAGCAGTGCATGACGCGCTGTGCTGGTGATCTCGGCAGCCTGTGGACAACCCGGTGGACAACCGGTGTGTGCCCAGTGGAACGGGTAGGGACAGGCGTCGCCAACTCGGTTAGGGTCAGCGTCGTGCCGGACACCCCTCCCTCAGTTCCCGACTTCACCCAGTGGCCGTCCTTCCCCTTCGAGGGCGATCTCCGCGTCAAGCAGCTCGACGAGCCCGTACCGTTCGAACCTCCCCGCCGCGGCGAGGCGGACCGTGAGTGCACCGCCTGCAACGCGCCCGACGAGGCGTACATCTGGGTCGGTGAGCGGTGGCGTGTCCGCGCCATGGACCGGCCCACCGGTCTGCCAATGGTCCTGATCCTGGAGTCCCGATCGCACCTGGATCTGGGCGACCTGCCGAATCTGCTCGCCGCCGAGCTGGGCGTGATGACCGTCCGCCTGGAGCGGGCCGTCCGCTCGCTCGACGGGGTGGCTCGCGTCCATGTGAACCGGTGGGGCGACGGTTCGGCGCATCTGCACCTGTGGTTCCTGGCCCGGCCGTACGGGCGGCTGCAACTGCGGGGCACGTTCCTGTCGCTGTGGGACTCGATCCTGCCGCCGATCTCCGAGGACCAGTGGCGGGAGAACCTGGCGCTGGTGGCAGCGTGGCTCGCCGAGTTCGGTGGCCGCCCGCTGGCCGAGCCGCCGCGCATCCAGTGGCAGGCACCGTCGAGTCTCTCCTCGACCTCCCCCGCGAACGCCGCTGAGGAGCCCGAGGATGAGTCCCTGTCGGTGATCGAGGCTGCGGATGAGATTCCGGAGTCCGACGCGGCAGCGGACCTCTCAGACCCCTCGGCGGACCCGTCGGAGCCCGACCCGGCAGCGCAGACCGGTGAGACGCCCGCGAGCGAATCACGCAGCGCATCGGGCGGCGGGCCGGGCAACGCCTCGGACGACGAAGACGAGGACGAGCGGGAGGACGCGCCGGACGACCGGCCGGGCGGGGCGCGTACCCGGGAGGTCTGAGTCAGCGACGGCGGGCGGCGGCCCGGGTCACGAGCGTGCCGAGAACCCGGCCGAAGTCCAGCCCGGCCGCCTGGATCGCCAGCGGCAGGAGCGACGTCTCGGTCATGCCCGGGGAGACGTTGACCTCCAGCACGTGCGGGTCGCCGTCGGCGCCGACGATCAGGTCGACCCGGGACACGTCGCGCAGTCCGAGCGCGGTGTGCGCGGCGAGCGCCACCTCGGTCACCCGGGCGGTCGTCGCGGCGTCGAGCCGGGCGGGCGCGTGCCAGGTGGTGCGCCCGGCGGTGTAGCGGGCCGCGTAGTCGTAGACGCCGTTGCGCGGCACGATCTCGACCGGGGGCATGGCCTGCGGCCCCCTGCCGAGGTCGAGCACGGAGACCGCCACGTCCATCCCGGGGACGTAGCGTTCCACGAGCGCGGTCTGGTCGTACGCGAAACAACCCACCATCGCGGCCGGCAGCGACGCCGCCTCCCGGACCACGGCGGCGCCCAGTCCGGAACCGCCCTGCGCGGGCTTGACCATCAGCGGCAGCCCGAGGCGGTCGACGATCCGGTCCAGGACGGCCACGGCGCCCAACTCGGAGAACCGGTCGTGCGGCAGCGCCACCCAGTCGGGCGTCGGGATGCCCGACTCGCGCAGCACCGCCTTGGCCGACGGCTTGTCCCACGCGAGGCGGGACGACCGGGCGTCGCAGCCGACGTAGGGCACGTCGCAGAGGTCCAGGACGCCGCGCAGCGACCCGTCCTCGCCGGTGGCGCCGTGCAGGGCGATCACCACGGCGTCCGGCGGGTCGGCGGTCAGGGCGGGCAGCAACGCCACGTCGGCGTCGCGCAGTTCCGCCTCGACGCCGACGGCGCGCAGCGCGTCGAGGACCCGGCGACCCGATCGCAGCGAGACGTCCCGCTCGTAGGAGAGGCCGCCCGCGAGCACCAGTACGTGCAACTCGTCGGCGGCGGATCCGGTCACGGGAGTCGGTGTGGCGGGGCTGTCGGACATGCGGGCATCATGCCAAGTCGGGACCGGGCGCGTCCGAGCCGCCCTGGCGACGGCGGGGACCGGCGCCGCCGACCGCGCCGAAGACCTTGCGCATGGCGATCTCCTGCTCCATCACCCCGGCGAGCCGGCGGACGCCCTCGCGGATCCGCTCCGGCGTCGGGAAGGAGAAGTTGAGCCGCATGTTGCCGGCGCCCGTGCCGTCGGCGTAGAAGCCGGTCCCCGGCACGTACGCGACGCGGGCGGCCACGGCCCGCGGCATCATCGCCTTGGAGTCGAGCCCGTCGGGCAGCGTCGCCCAGACGAACAGGCCGCCTTGCGGCTTGGTCCAGGTGGTGCCCTCGGGCATCAGGTCGGTCATCGCGTCGAGCAGCGCGTCCCGGCGCTCGCGGTAGACCTCGCGGTAGACCTTGAGCTGCTGCCGCCAGGGCATGGTGCCGAGGTACGTCGAGACGGCCGACTGCGCGTAGGCGCTCGGGCAGAGGATCTGCGCCTCGCTGGCGATGACCAGCTTGTCGCGGACCGCGTGCGGGGCCAGGATCCAGCCGACCCGAAGGCCCGGCGCGAAGGTCTTGGAGAACGTGCTCAGGTAGAAGACGCCGTCGCGCCGCCGGGCCCGCAGCGGCCGGGGCGCCTCGCCGGAGAAACCGAGCTGACCGTACGGGTCGTCCTCCACCACGAGCAGCCCGGCGCGCTCGCAGATGTCGAGCACCCGCTCACGCCGCTCCTCGCTCAGCGTCACACCGGCGGGGTTCTGGTAGGTGGGGATGGTGTAGAGGAACTTCACCCGCCGGCCGGCGCGGGCGAGGTCCGCGATGGCCATCTCCAGCGCCTCCGGAATGAGCCCTTCGTCGTCCATCGGCACATGGGCGACCTGGGCCTGGGCGGCCTGGAACACCCCGAGCGCGCCGACGTACGTCGGGCCCTCGGCGAGCACCACGTCACCCGGGTCCAGGAAGAGTCGGGCCACCAGGTCGAGGGCCTGCTGGCCGCCGACCGTGACCACCACGTCCTCCGGGGAAGCGCCGCAGGAGGCGTCGATCCCGGACAGGGACATCACCTCGCAGATCCGCTCGCGCAGCTCCGGGGTGCCCTGGCCGATGCCGTACTGGAGGGTGGTGGCGCCGTGCTCGGAGCCGAGCCGGCCGAGCATCTCGCCGACCGCGTCCAGCGGCAGCGCCGCGATGTAGGGTGCCCCACCGGCGAGCGAGACGACCTCCGGCCGGCTGGCCACCGCGAAGAGCGCCCGGATCTCCGAGGCGGTCATCCCGCGGACGCGCCGGGCGTACCGGTCGGTGTAGTCGTCGAGCGTCGTGCCGGTCATGGACATCACCTCGATCGGGTGTCGGCGGGGCTGCCGCCCGGTGTGGTACCCGCGATGCCGGCATCCATTGGCGGCGGGGCCGGTTGGTCGATCGTAGTCCCCGGTGACGGTCGTGGCACCGGCCGTGTGGACACGTCCACATCCCGGACCCGCCGTCGGCCGTCCGGGCGGGGGTTGGCGCGTTCCCTCCCGTACTGCCGGGCAGGGGCGTACGATCGCTCGTCGGGAGCAGGAGGGCGCGGGACTCACCGGCGCTCCGAGCCTAGTGGTGGGGTGCGCTCATGTCGCGACGTCTGGTCAGCCTGACCCTGGACACGCTGGAGGACCTGCCTCGATCCTGCCGCAGCTGCGTCTACTGGGAGCTGGATCCGGTCTCCGCCGAACGGGCCTGCGCGGCAGGCGACCCGGGCCTGGAGAAGGAGGCGTGGGTCTCCCAGACGCTGCTGGAGTGGGGCTCCTGCGGCAAGCTCGTCTACGTCGACGGCATGCCGGCCGGCTTCGTCATGTACGCCCCGCCGGCGTACGTCCCGCGCTCGATGGCGTTTCCCACCTCGCCGGTCTCGGCGGACGCGGCGCTGCTGATGACGGCGCACGTGGTGGCCGCCTTCGCCGACGGCGGCCTGGGCCGGATGCTGGTGCAGGGCGTGGCCCGCGACCTGACCAAGCGCGGCATCAAGGCGATCGAGGCGTTCGGCGACGCCAAGTTCGGCGACGACGCGGACGATCCGGCGCGTGCGTGCGTGGCGCCCGCCGACTTCTTCCTGTCGGTGGGCTTCAAGACGGTCCGACCGCACCCGCGCTACCCCCGGCTGCGGCTGGAGTTGCGGACGGCGCTGAGCTGGAAGTCGGACGTCGAGTACGCGCTGGAGAAGCTGCTCGGCTCGATGAGCCCGGAGACGCTGCTGCGGCCGGTCCGCCCGGCGCCCGCCACCCGCTCGACGAGCTGAGCTGCGACTCAGTCGACGACGGTGCCGGCGGCGACGATCGCCCGTAGTTCGCTCACGTCGATCGAGCCGGTCGGCACGTCCCGCTCGATCGGCAGGTACATCCGCTGCACGCCGGCCACGATGGCCTCGACCACCCGGTCCCGGAAGCGCGGATCGACGAGCCGCGCCCGGTCGTCCGGTGAGGTGAGGTATCCGACCTCGACGCGTACCGCGGGCATCCGGGTGAGCCGGAGCAGTTCCCATGCCTTGGCGTGGGTACGGCAGTCGCGCAGCCCGGTGCGGGCCACGATCTCCCGTTGCACGAGACCGGCCAGGCGTTCGCCGGTCGCCGACGTGACGCCGTTGTCGGTGCCGTAGTGGTAGGTGGCCACCCCCTCGGCCTCCGGGTTGGCGTGCCCGTCGGTGTGCAGCGAGATGAACACGTCGGCGCCGAGGGAGTTGGCGAGCTGGGCCCGGTCCGCGTCCGGCAGACAGTCGCCGGGCGACGGGCCCCGGGTGAGCTGCACGCGTACGCCCGCCGCGGCGAGCCGCCCCTCCAGCCGGCTGGCGAGGTCGTGCACGAGGTCCGCCTCGCTCCAGCGCAGCGGGCCGTCGGGCACCACCACACCCGGGTCGGTGCCCCCGTGCCCCGGGTCGATCACCACGGTCCGCCCGACGAGCGTCGGCCCGGCCTGCCGGATGGCGTCGGACTCGCGCAGCCACTGCGGGCGCCCGCCGACCACCTTGCGGCCGAGGCGGCGCAGCGCGTTGACGGTGTGCGGCCCGCACGAGCCGTCCGGTTTCAGGCCCATCTCCCGCTGGAACTGCGCCACCGCGCGGGAGGTGCGGATGCCGTAGATGGCGTCCGCGCGGCCCACGTCGTACCCCATCTCCAGCAGGCGTTCCTGGAGCGAGCGGACGTCCTCGCCGGTCAGCGGCTCGGGTACGGCGTGGTAGAGCGCGCGGGCGCCGAACCGCCAGCGGGCCGCGTCGAGCGCCCGCCAGGTCTCGGCGCCGACCCGCCCGTCGACGCTGAGGCCGCGGGACTGCTGGAAGGCCCGTACCGCGCGTTCGGTCTGGGCGTCGTAGTCGTCGCCTCCGGCCTCGGCGGGAAGAAGCTCCAGGGCGGCGAGGACGGTACGGATCTCGGCCACTGCCGGTCCCTGGTCACCGGGTCGGATCGGACGCACGACGACCCCCTCTGCACGGACGTTGGCGGACCGGAACTCCGACGGACGCTTACGGAGCGTACCGTGGCCGATACCCACCGGGTTCCCGTTCATGCAGGTCAGGAAAGCCGCAACCCCGCCACCGGGCGTGGTGACGGGGTTGCGGCAGTTTCGGTACGGCTCAGAGCGCCGACTCGATGAGCTTGACCAGCTCGCCCTTCGGCTTGGCGCCGGCGATCGACTGCACCGGCTGGCCGTTCTTGAAGATGGTCAGCGTCGGCACCGACATCACCCGGTAGGCGCGGGCCGTCTCCGGGTTCTCGTCGATGTTGAGCTTGACGATGGTGACCTGGTCCTTCATCTCGCCCGCGATCTCCTCCAGCAGCGGCGAGACTTTGCGGCAGGGGCCGCACCACTCCGCCCAGAAGTCGACCAGCACCGGCTTGTCGGACTGCAGCACGTCGCTGACGAAGCTGGCGTCCGTGACCGCCTTGGTTGCTCCCACTATGAACTCTCCTCCTCCGAACCTTGCTCGTGGAACTCTCAGCCCTGAATGGTGGCGATGAAGCGCTCGGCGTCCAGCGCGGCGGCGCAGCCGGTGCCGGCCGCCGTGATGGCCTGCCGGTAGGTGTGGTCGACGACGTCACCCGCCGCGAACACACCGGGCACGCTGGTCCGGGTGCTGGGGGCCTGAACCCGCACGTACCCCTCGTCGTCCATCTCCACCTGACCGCGGAACAGCTCGCTGCGCGGGTCGTGACCGATCGCCACGAACACGCCCGTGACGTCGAGCACCTTGCTCTCGCCGGTGTGCACGTTGCGCACCCGTACGCCGTTGACCTTGCCGTCGTCGCCGAGGATCTCCTCGACCACGGTGTTCCACTCGACCTTGATCTTCTCGTTGCTCAGTGCCCGGTCGGCCATGATCTTGCTGGCGCGGAACGAGTCGCGGCGGTGGAGGATGGTCACCGACTCGGCGAAACGGGTGAGGAAGCTGGCCTCCTCCATCGCCGAGTCGCCGCCGCCGACCACCACGATGTGCTGGTTGCGGAAGAAGAAGCCGTCACAGGTGGCGCAGGACGACACGCCGTGGCCGAGGTATTCCTGCTCGCCCGGCACACCCAGCGGACGCCAGGCCGAGCCGGTGGAGAGGATGACGGCGCGGGCGCGGTAGGCGGTCTCGCCCACCCACACGGTGCTCACGGCGTCGGAGCCGATCTCGCCGGTGTCCTTCAGCTCGACCCGCGTCACGTCGTCGGTGAGGAACTCGGCGCCGAAGCGCTCGGCCTGCTTGCGCATGTTGTCCATCAGCTCGGGGCCGAGGATGCCGTCGGCGAAGCCGGGGAAGTTCTCCACCTCGGTGGTGGTCATCAGCGCGCCACCCGACTGCACGCCCTCGATCACCAGGGGCTTCAGGTTGGCGCGGGCGGCGTAGACCGCCGCCGTGTAGCCGGCCGGACCGGAGCCGATGATGATCAGGTTGCGGACCTCGTCCACTGCCGTCTCCAGATGTGTGTGTTCGTCACCGGCCGCACCGATGTCGATCCCGAGTGCCGGCGGCTCAGGGGCGCCGGCGCCTGACTTGCAGAACGTCATCGTACGAAGCGGGGATTCCCGAGCCGGTCATCCGGTGGGTCAGGTCACGTGACGGGACGAGCGTCGGGTCCGCGTTTTCACCCTACCCGCGTCCGGAACCGCGTGTCCGCGCCGGACCCGGGTACCCCGCACTCCGGCCCGCTCACCCATCCCCAGCGGGCGCCGCCCGCGTCCGCGAACGTCACCACGAGCGCCGGTGCGCCCTGGAACCGGGCGTAGTCGACCATGGTCACGGTGAGCGGCCCGGCGCCGTGCTCGACCCCGATCGCGGTGAGGCACGCGGCGAGGGTTTCCGGCCGGTTCAGCCGATCCAGGTTGCTGAGGGCGCCGAGGCGCTCACTCTTGTACGGGCGCGTCTCCGCGCCGTCCTTCGCCGCGCCGGACGGCCCGGCCATGTCTCCCGGGATCGACTTCGCTCCGACGGGCACCCGGTCGGCGGCGAGGCGTTCCGGTGTCCAGTCGGTGCCGCTGCGCACGGCCGGTCCGGTGGTCCGGTACGGCGCGGCGGCCATGGGTGCCGCCTCCCCGCCCGTCCGGTCGGCCGTACCGACGCTGCCGTCACCCGGATCGGCCATCCGGCCGACACCGAGCCCCACCGCGGCGACCGAGGCCGCGGCCAGGGCCACCGGCCCGGCGATGCGGGCCCAGCGCCGGGGCCGACGGCCGGGGCCGCTGAGCCGGTCGAGGCGGGGGGGCGTGCCGGGTGGCCGACTCACGCCGCCGGACTGCGCCGGCACGACCGGCGTACCGTCGCGCAGCGCGGGGCCGGCCCCGGCGAGCGCGGCGGTGATCCGGTCGGCCACCGCCTGCGGCATCTCCGGCGCGGGGGCTGCGGCCCAGCCGGCGAGGTCGGCTCCGACCAGGTCGACCGCGTCGGCGAGATTCTCGTACGCGGCACGCCACGCGGGGTCCTGCTCGACCAGCCGGGCCACGGTCGCCTGCTCGGGAGTGCCGTCCAGCGCCCCGCCGAGGTAGTCGGCGAGCAGGTCGTGGTCGACCTTGCTGAACTCCCGGGAAGTCACGGCTCCTCCTGGCTGACGGCCTGCCGGGACGCTCCCGACGAGGATCCGACGCCCTCGGGACGCCTGCGGTTCCCGGGGGTGAGCCGCGGCACGTCACCGGCCGGTGCGTCGGTGCCGGTCCGCAGGTGTCCGAGCAGTACGGCGAGGCGGGCGCGGCCCCGGGCGCACCGGCTCTTCACGGTGCCCTCGGCGACGTCGAGCATGCCGGCGACCTCGGCCACCGGGTAGCCCTGGACGTCGACCAGGACCAGCGCGGCCCGCTGCTCCGCGGGCAGCGCGGCGAGCGCCTGCCGGACCACGAGGGCGGTGTCGTGGTCGTGGGCGGGCGCTGCCGGTTCCGCGCCGCCGGTGTGCCGGCCCGGTTCGCCGTCGGTGTGCACGCCGTCGGGCAGCGGGACGGTGGCGTGGGTCTGCCGCCGCCGGATCCGGTCCAGGCAGGCGTTCACCACGATGCGGTGCAGCCAGGTGGTGACCGCCGAGTCGCCCCGGAACCGGGCCGCCGCGCGGTGCGCCGACAGCATGGCGTCCTGGAGGGCATCGGCGGCCTCCTCGCGGTCGCCGATCGTGCGCAGCGCGACCGCCCAGAGGCGGTCCCGGTGCCGTTGGAACAGCTCGGCGAAGGCGTCCCGGTCGCCTGCCGCGTGTGCCCGGAGCAGCTCCAGGTCGGAGCGGCCGGGCTGCGCGCCGTCGCGTTCGACCATCACCACATCCGGTGGAGGTGGCTCGGCGGGGACGGCGGCCGGGTCACGAGCCCTGGACCGTGATCTCCTGGACGCCGAGCTTCCAGCTGTTGCCGCTGTCCTTCGCCGGCAGCTTGGTGATCCAGAACAGCAGGTACTGGTACTTCTGATCGGGTTCGAACGCGTTGAAGATCATCTTGGTGCCGCCGTCCTCGTTCGGCGGTCCGACCACCGTCGAGTAGGCGTTCAGGAGCTGCTTGTCGCCGGAGGAGGTGGACGGGAAGTCGCCGCGGGTGCCGGTGCGAAGCTCGACGGTGGCGCCGGTGGCCGAGAGTGTGGCCTCCAGCTGCTTGACCGTGTGCGGGGCGCCCAGGTCGATCCAGACGCCCATGCCCTTCTTGAGGCCGCCGAACTTGGCGTTGGTGCGGTAGCTGTTTGTCTCCCAGCCGTCGTCCTCGTCGCCGTCGATGACCTTCTCGGCGTTGCGCACCTCGGCGCGGTCGCCCTCCGGGTCGATGATCCGTACGTCCTCGATGGTGAGCTTGCGGACCTGCGCGGCGGGTTCGGCACCGCCGTCGGTGGCCGGCGCGCTGTTCGTCGGCTGGGCGACCGGCTCCTTGTCGCCGTCGTCGCCACCACCGAGTGCGTTGATGCCGATGAGCAGCCCGACCAGGGCGACCGCCAGCAGACCGGCGATGCCGATGGCGACCTTGCGACCACCGGCCGCGGCCAGCGGGGAGGGCTCCTCGCCGGGGTCGGCGGTGAAACGCAGCGGACCGGCCTGCTCCAGGAACTGCTCGTCGGCCGGGATGTCGAGCCGGCTCAACTCGGCGGCCAGCACATCCGACGAAGGCGGGGGGATCTCCGGGTCGAGCAGGTCCATGGTGAGATCGTCGAGGTAGGCCGGCACCCCGGCGCGCATCTGCCGGGGCGCGGCGATGGCGCCGCCGGCGTCCCGGACGGCGTCCGGCAGGGCGGCACGGCCGTGCCCGGCGGTGGCGCCGTGCAGCGGGGCCTCACCGTGCGGCCAGTGCCCGGTCAGGGCGAAGTAGAGCACCCCGCCGACCGCGCGCAGGTCGTTCTCCTGGCTGTCCGCGCCGTCGGTACGCGCGTCGGCGAGCACCACCCGGCCGTCGTCGCTGATCATGACGGTGCCGGGGTGGAGATTGCCGTGCACCATGCCGGTGGCGTGCACGGCGGCGAGGGCGCTGGCGACGGCGTTGCCGATCGCGGTGGCCCGGGCCGGGTCCAGCGGGCCGTCGGCGGCGACCAGTTCGCGCAGCGACTGCCCGTCGACCCATTCGCGGACCACGTAGGCCCGGTCGTCCTCGTCGATCGCGTCGTAGACGCCGACCAGGTTGGGGTGGATGACGCGGCTCGCGGCGACCGCGGCCTGAAGCATCTCGGTGGCGGAGTCGCCACCCGGGTAGCGGAGGACCACGGCGACGGGACGGCGGAGCACCACGTCGACACCGCGCCAGACCAGCCGGCCCGCGCTGTCGTTGTTGATGTGCTCGACCAGCTCGTACCGCTCGGCGAGCAGCTCACCGACCGTGGGAGCACCGAAGGTCACGACCGTAGGAGAGGTCTCCTCCGCTTCCTGACCCTCGCCGACCTGGGTCACCCGTCCTCCCTCGGTGATCGCGTCGATCGATGGACCCGTGCTGCTGGGCATGTGGCTTCCCGCTCTACCTTCGGTGGAACGGCCGCGGTGTCGACACCCGCGTCGATCCCGGTCGTACCCGTCGAGAGCGACCTTACCCGGGATGCCCGGTTCTCCGACATGTCATCTTCCCGCTGTGACCGGCCGGAAGGCCGGGCACAGCCGCTCCGGCCGGCTCGCCCGCCCACCCGACGGGCAAGCCGGACACACACCGTCAATCTAGAGGTTGGCGGCAACGTGGCGGCACAGGGGCGTACCGGTGTGGCGACGGAGAGGTTTCCCCGTCCCGGCCTGCGCTCCCTCGTCCGTACGGTTGGTTGTCCACAGGCCGGGAGGCCCGGTGGACGGCGGAATTCCAAGTTATCCACAGCCGTATCCCCAGCCTGGTGATCCTCGTTCACAGTCGGTCACCGAGGGGGTCAACGGCCGAGGCGCCGCCGGACCATCCCGACCACCTCGGTGATCTCGCCGATCCGCAGCACCATGGCGAGCCCGAGGTAGGTCGCGCCGATCGCCGCGCCGCCGATCACCAGCTGCACCGCCGCGGCGAGCCAGCTCAGGCTCGCCGGATCGCCGGGGAGCACCGCCACCACGAGCACGCCGACGAGCGCGGCACCGAGCGCCGCAACGACCACCCGGCCGAGCGTCCGCATGATCCCGCCCAGCCCGATCCGGCCCACCCGGGGCCGCAGCAGCATCGCCGAGATGATCGCCGCCGCCAGGTACGACACCGCGTTGCCGAGCATCATCCCGGCCGCCGCGAACGTGTTCGAGAAGATCAGGAACAGGCCCACCTGGAGCAGGACGCGCAGCGCCACCACCGGAATGTTGACCAGAGCCGGGGTCCGGGTGTCCGGCAGCGCGTAGAACGCGAACGTGAAGAGCTGGCTCACCGCGAACGGCACCAGGCCCAGCGCCGCGACCAGCAGCACGGTGGAGGTGGCCACCGCGTTGTCGCCGGTGAACGCGCCGTACCGGAACACCACGACCGAGATGGGGGCGGCCAGCACCGCGTAGCAGACCGCGATGGGCGCGAGCACGGCGCTGACCATCCGGGTGCCCCGGGACAGGTCGGCGGTGACGTCGCTGAACCGGTGCTCGGCGGCGGCGGCGCTCATCCGGGGCATCAGCGCCGTGATGATCGAGACGGCGATGATGCCGTGCGCCATCATCAGCAGCAGGAACACGTTGTTGTAGATCAGCAGGCCGGCGTTGTCGCCGTCGGCGGCGCGGGTGAGCAGGTTGACCACCACGAAGAGGCCGAGCTGGTTGACGCCGACGTAGCAGAACATCCAGCCGCCGAGCCGGGCCAGCTCGCCCAGGCCGAGCGCACCGAAGTCGAATCGCAACTTCCACCGGAAGCCGACCTTGCGCAGCGCCGGCAGCAGGCCGGCGGTCTGGACCGCGACGCCGAGCAGCGTGCCGCCGCCGATGAGCAGGATGCGGTCCCAGCCCATCTGTCCGGGCTCGACGATCTTGGCGCCGAAGACCGCGATGTAGAGCCCGCAGACGCCGATCACCACGACGTTGTTCAGGATCGGCGCCCACATGGGCGCGGCGAAGTGTCCGCGCGTGTTCAGCACCGCGGCGATCAGCGCGCTCACACCGGTGAAGAACAGCATCGGCAACATCAGGTACGACAGGCCGGTCACCAGGCCCCGGTAGTCCTGGTCCTTGCCGCCGGCGTAGATGGCGGTCAGCACCGGCGCGCCGATCATCGCGATCAGCGCGACGGCGGCGAGGGCCAGCACGGCCAGCGTCAGCAGCCGCTGGGAGTACGCCTCGCCCCGGTCCGGATCCGACTTGCGCCGCCGGACCAGCACCGGAATCAGCACGCTGGTGAGCACACCGCCGAGCAGGAACTCGTAGACCTGGTTCGGCAGGAAGATCGCGGTGGTGAACGCGTCACCGACCAGCGCGCCACCGAGCGCGGCGCCGATCATCAGGTTGCGGATGAAGCCCGTACCCCGGCTGACCAGGCTGCCGATGGCCATCACCGCGCTGTTCGCCGCGGCGCTGGTCTCGGCGACCACCTCCTGCGGGGGCGCGACGGCCTCGACGCCGGGCTGGTTCAGCGGCTCGGCGGAGATGAATGTGGCGCCGTCGTCCGGCGGCAGGCCGTCGCCGTGCGCGTTCGCGCTGCGGTAGAGCCCGCCGCTCATCTGCCAGCCTCCAGGGTACGTGGCGACCGGGCCCGGCCGGCCCCGCCCAACCGGAACCTTAGTCAACCCGGACCCGTTACCCGCGCCCGGCGCGGTCGATCCATCTCCGGCCCGATAGGCTGGCGATCCCATGTTCGAAGCCTCCGCCTCCCACGCCGCCGACCGCCGTGAACTGACCGCCGCGCAGCGCACCGCCGTCGCCGAACTCCTCCGAGTCTCACCGGTCGCCGACGAGCTGGGCCGGCGCTTCGCGCAGGCCGGTCACGAACTGCACCTGGTGGGCGGATCCGTCCGCGACGCGCTGCTCGGGCGGCTGGGCAACGACCTCGACTTCTGCACCGACGCCCACCCGGACGAGACCCTCAAGGTCATCCGCGGCTGGGCGGAGTCGATCTGGGAGACCGGACGCGAGTTCGGCACCATCGCCTGCCAGCGCGACGGCCTCAACCTGGAGATCACCACGTTCCGCGCGGAGGTCTACGACCAGGTCAGCCGCAACCCGGTGGTGCAGTACGGCACCAGCCTGACCGAAGACCTCAAGCGCCGCGACTTCACAGTCAACGCGATGGCGGTCAGTCTTCCCGACCACCGGTTCACCGACCCGTACGGCGGGCTGGCCGACCTGGCCGCCAAGATCATTCGTACGCCCGGGACGCCGCAGGAGTCGTTCCGCGACGACCCGCTGCGGATGCTGCGCGCGGCCCGGTTCGCCGCCCAGCTCCGCTTCGCCGTCCACCCGGACGTCCGCGCGGCGATGACCGGCATGGCGGGCGACCTGGACCGGATCACCGCCGAGCGGATCCGGGACGAGTTCACCAAGCTCCTCTGCGGCGCCGACCCGATCACCGGGCTGCGCCTGCTCGTCGACACCGGGCTGGCCGAGCGCTTCCTGCCCGAGCTGACCGGCCTGAAGCTCACCATCGACGAGCACGCCCAGCACAAGGACGTCTACGAGCACACGCTCACGGTGGTCGCCAACGCCATGTCGATGGAGTCCGACGGCTGCGACTTCGTGCTGCGGATGGCCGCGCTGATGCACGACGTCGGCAAGCCCGCCACCAAGGCGGTCGGCGCGGACGGCCGGGTCAGCTTCCACCACCACGAGGTGGTCGGTGCCCGGCTGACCAAGAACCGGATGAAGGCCATGCGCTACTCCAAGGAGATCACCTCCCAGGTGGTCAAGCTGGTCGGGCTGCACCTGCGCTTCTACGGGTACGGCCGGGGCGAGTGGACCGACTCGGCGGTGCGCCGGTACGTCACCGACGCGGGTGACCTGCTGTCCCGGCTGCACAAGCTGACCCGCTCCGACTGCACCACCCGCAACCGGCGCAAGGCGGCCCAGCTCGCGGCCGACTACGACGCGTTGGAGGAGCGGATCGCCCGGATCGCCGCCGAGGAGGACCTGGCCCGGGTCCGGCCCGACCTGGACGGCAACGCGATCATGGAGCTGCTCGGCGTACCGCCGGGACCGGTGGTCGGTCGCGCCTGGCAGCACCTCAAGGAGCTGCGTCTGGAGCGCGGGCCGCTGGACCGCGACGAGGCCGAGGCGGAGCTGCTGCGCTGGGCGCGCGAGGAAGGCATCACCGGCTGAGACAGGCGCCGGCAGCGCCGGCACCAGCCAGCTCGTCGCCGGCCGGACCATCGACTGGAACAGCCCGACCCTCGGCCTGGGTGCCGGCGAGAAGTTCGTCGTCGCCGTGCTCTGACCCGTACCGCAGCGCGACGCCCGCCGGCTCCCCGAGGGGAACCGGCGGGCGGCGTCGTCATCGGGTGACGGCGCTGCCGTCCACCGTGGTCTTGCCGTTGTCCTGCGCGCTGCTGCCCAGCCGCGCCAGCAGTCCGGCCAGGTCGATACCGGTCAGGTCGCTGCCGAGCTGGAGACCCTGGGCGACGTTGCCGGCGACGGACTTGGTGAGCGACGACGCGCCGTCGGTGGAGATCACTGTCATCTTGTCGATCGCGCCGATCGGGGCGCTCGCCGCGCCGACCACCTCGGGCAGCACCTTGACCAGCAGGTCCAGCACGGCCGCCTCGCCGTACGCGGCGAACGCCTCGGCCTTGCGGGCCATCGCGTCGGCCTCGGCCTGGCCCCTGGCGAGGATGGCCGCCGCCTCGGCCTGGCCCTCCCGCTCGACCGCCTCGGCGATCGCGGAACGGCGGCGCTGCTCGGCCTCACCCTCCTTGGCGCCCTCGATCGCGTTCGCCTCGGCCAGCGCGGCCCGGCGGGCCCGCTCGCCCTCGCCGGTGAGGCGGGCCTGTTCGGCGGAGGCCTGCGCGGCGGCGATGGTGGCCTGCCGCTGCGCGTCGGCGGTGAGCACCGCCGCGTTGCGGGCCGCCTCGGCCTCCTGCTCGACCTTGTACCGGGCCGCGTCGGCCGGCTTACGGACCTCGGTGTCGAGCTGGCGCTGCTTCAGCTCGGCGTTGCGCTCGGCCACCTTCTGCTGCTCGGAGAGGATCGCCTGGTCCCGCTCGGCCTGCGCGAGCGGACCGGCCGCTGCCGACTTGGCCTTCGCCGCGTCGATCTCGGCCTGGATGCCTGCCTGCTTGAGCGCCAGGTTCCGGTTCGCCTCGGCGATCGCCTCCTCGGCGAGCAGCCGCTCCTGCTCGGCCTGCTGCCGGGCCCGCGCCTCCGCGATCGCCGCGTCCTTGAGCACCCGGGCCGCCTCCGGCCGGCCCAGATCCTGCAGGTAGGAGCCCTCGGCGAGGATGTCCTGGAGCTGGAACGTGTCAAGCACCAGGCCCTGGTTGGTCATCGAGTGCTCGGCCTCCTCCGCGACCGCGCTGGCGAACGCCGCCCGATCCCGGATGATCTCCTCGACGGTGAGCCGGCCGACGATCGAGCGCAGCGCGCCCGCGAGTACCTCCCGGGTGAAGTTGTCGATCTCCTCCTGCTGGTTCAGGAAGCGCTGGGCGGCGGCGCGGATCGCGTCCTCGGTGCCGCCGACCTTGACGATCGCGACGCCGTGCAGCTCGGTGCGGATGCCCTGCTTGCTCACCGCGCCGCGGATGCTGACGTCGATCCGGCGGCTGGACAGGTCGAGCGACTGGAGCTTCTGCACCACCGGAAGGACGAACACCGAGGCACCGAGCACGACCTTCTGCCCGGACATGTCGGTGGCCCGGCCGCCGTCGGCGGTCTGGGTGGTGCGGCCCTTGCGGCCGGTGACGATGAACGCCTGGTTCGGCCCGGCCACCTTGATCCGGGACAACACGAAGAGGACGAGGACGACGGCGAGGAGGACCGCGCCGCCGATGGCGACGAGCAGGGGCATGGGCGTTCCCGTCTGTGTGGTGGTGTGTCAGTAGGTCTCGACGTACACGCTGGTCTCGCTCAGCGCTTCGACCACGAAGATCCGGGTGCCGACCGGGATCGGCCCGTCGGCGCGGGCGTTGAGCTTCACCGGCTGACCGGCGAGGCGGACCCGCACCTCGCCGTAGCCGCCGCTGGGGATCGGCGTCACCACCAGGCCGATCGCACCGGCCAGATGGTCGCGGGTGGGTGTGGCGTCGGTACGCATGGTGCGGGCCGCGCGGCTGAGCCGCGCCGCCAGCCAGCCGGTGGGCACGGCGGCGAGCGCGCCGCCGGCCACCGCCGCCGCGATCATGCCCGGGGTACGACCCCCGAGCAGCTCGTTGACGATGGCGCCGCCGAAACCGAACGCCCCGGTGAACCCGGCGGCCGCCTCCAGCGACACCGGCCCGTCGACGTCCGGCTGGCCGAGGTGGAGCACTCCCGAGCCGAGCAGGGCGAGAGTCAGCACGCCGACACCGACCCCGCCGATGATCAGGAAGATGAGCGTCCCGGTGGCCATGACCTGCACGGTATCGACGCCGTGCAACATCGACTTCGTTCAGCGGACGTTCAGCGGCGGGTCAGCGCGGCGCGATCGTCACCTCGGCGAGGGAGAAGTCCTCCGGCAGCGGCTGACGCACGAGTTCGCGGCCGGTGGTGTCGGCGAGCACGAAGTCTCGCGACCCGTACGGCCGCCGGTAGAGCAGGCGCTCGTCACCGACCCAGACGACGTCGGCCACCGGCAGCGGGTTCACCACCCGGCCGGTCGCCGCCTCCACGAGCAGCGGCTCCGTCTGCCCCTGCACCGCCACCAGTTTCCCGTCGGGTGACCAGGCCCACGGCCCGGCCGGGTCGCCCGGCAGCGGCTCGAACCGGGTGGGCCGGCCGCTGTCGGCGGCGAAGAACTGGACGCCCCGCCGCAGGTGCCGGGCCGACTCGGACCGGGGACGGCTCAGGTCGGTCTGCTGGAGCAGCACCTCCCGCCCGTCCCGGGTCCAGAGGAAGAAGCAGTAGTCGGTGCAGGGGTAGCGGGTGGTGTCGACGGCGTGGGATCGCGTGGTGCCGTCGGCGCTCAGCACGACGAAACCGGATTGACCGACCCGCTGACTGGTGAATAGCAGGCGGCGGCCGTCCGGCGACCAGTTCGGCGAGCCGAGCGCGCGGCCCGGCTCGTGCCAGCTGGTGGTTCCCCGGGCCAGGTCGACCAGGCCGACCTGCCGGGGCCGGTCGTCGTCCCAAACCGCCACCAGCGAACCGGCGGGCGCGGGCAGGACGGCGTCGTAGCGGGCGTTGCCGACGTACCGGCCGCGTCCCCGGTCGAGCAGGTACGACGGTCCGGCGGCGCCGGTCCGCGCCCGCGTGCCGGTGACCACCCAGTCGCCGGGCAGCACCAGCGGCCCGTCCGCCCAGTCCGGTCCGGGCGCCGACCGGACGACCGGCGACGGGGCGACGGTGACCGGCGCGGTCGGCGGCGGGGTGGGACGCGGACGGAGCAGGACGAACGGCAGGGTCACGGCGACCACTGCGACGAGCGCGGCAGCCGCCGCGCCCGCACGCCTGCGACGGCGCAGCCGGCGGCCCCGGCCGAGTGCGCGCGACGCCAGGTCCGGCGCGGGCGCGGCGCCGTCGGCGAGATCGTGTACGGCCGTCCGGAGCGTCTCGTCCAGTGACGTGCTCATCGGGTCACCTCCGTCCGGTTCGTCAGCCCGTCGAGTCCCGGTACCAGCTTCCGGAGCCGGGCCAGCGCCTTGGTGCTCTGGCTGGCCACGGTGCCGGGGCGGCAGCCGAGCAGCGCGGCCGTCTGCTCGACGCTCAGGTCCTCCAGATAGCGCAGGGTGAGCACGGCGCGCTGGCGGGGCGGCAGTGCCCGTAGCGCGTCGCGTACCAGCAGCCGCAGGTCGCTGTCGTCGCCGGCGGCCGGTCGCTCCGGCAGCTCGGCCACCGGCACCTCCGCCCGCCGCGCCCGCCGCCGCCAGCCGGAGACCTGGTCGTGGTAGAGGATCCGCTTCACGTAGGGCTCCGCGTCGCCGTGGATCCGTGGCCACCGGACGTACGCCTTGGCCAGCGCGTTCTGCAGCAGATCCTCCGCCGCGTGCTGGCTGCCGGCCAGCGCGTACGCGACCCGCAGCAGGGCCGCTCCCCGCTCGTTGACGAACGCGGTGAACTCCCCGTCGACCTCTGCCACCGTGCACCTCCGCATCTCCAGACGCTCGGGGCGGGGAAATCTTTGCCCGCCGCGCCACAATGGGTGACATGCGCTGGACCGTGCTCGACTCACCGATCGGGGAGTTCTCCGTCGGCACCGACGACGACGCGGTGCGCGGCGCGCACTTCGGCCGGGTGGACGGGGCGTCCGGCGAGCCCGGCGACGCGGTGGCCCGGTTGGCGGTGGCGGAGCTGCGGGCGTACTTCGCCGGCGAGCTGACCGAGTTCACGGTGCCGGTGTCGGCGCCCCGCGGCTCGGAGTTCGAGCGCGCGGTGTGGCGGGAGATGACCCGCATCCCGTACGGGGAGACGAGCACGTACGGCGAGGTGGCGAAGGCGGTCGGTGACCCGGGAGGCGCGCGGGCGGTCGGGGTGGCCTGCAACCGCAATCCGGTGCCGGTGATCGTGCCCTGTCACCGGATCGTCGGCGCGGGCGGCAAGCTGGTCGGCTTCGGTGGCGGGCTGCCGCGCAAGGTGACGCTGCTGGAGATGGAGGCGTCGGTGGCGCTGCGGCGAGCCTGGTCCTGACGTACGCGAAGGAGGAAGGCCGGGTCCGCGCGGACCCGGCCTTCCTCCTTGTGCTGGTACGGCGCGTCAGCGCTCGATCTCGCCGGCGATGAACGCCTCGACGGCGGCGTGCGCATCGTGGTCGGCGTACTGCTCCGGCGGGGACTTCATGAAGTACGAGGAGGCGGAGAGGATCGGGCCGCCGATCTTCCGGTCCAGCGCGATCTTCGCGGCGCGGACGGCGTCGATGATGACACCGGCCGAGTTCGGCGAGTCCCACACCTCGAGCTTCAGCTCCGCGTTCAGCGGGGTGTCACCGAAGGAGCGGCCCTCCAGGCGGATGTACGCCCACTTGCGGTCGTCCAGCCACGGCACGTGGTCGGACGGGCCGATGTGCACGTCGCTCTTGCTCATCTCGTGCGGGATCTGGGACGTCACCGACTGGGTCTTCGAGATCTTCTTCGAGACCAGGCGGTTGCGCTCCAGCATGTTCATGAAGTCCATGTTGCCGCCGAAGTTGAGCTGGTACGTGCGCAGCAGCTCGACCCCGCGGTCCTCGAAGAGCTTCGCCAGGGCGCGGTGCACGATGGTGGCGCCGACCTGGCTCTTGATGTCGTCGCCGACGATCGGCAGACCGGCGTCGGTGAACTTCTTCGCCCACTCCGGGTCGGAGGCGATGAAGACCGGCAGGGCGTTCACGAACGCGCAGCCGGCGTCGATCGCGGCCTGGGCGTAGAACTTGTCGGCCTCCTCGGAGCCCACCGGGAGGTAGGAGACGACCACGTCGACCTGCGCGTCGCGCAGCGCCTGCGCCACGTCGACCGGCTTGGCGTCCGACTCCTCGACGATCTCGCGGTAGTACTGACCGAGACCGTCGTAGGTCGGGCCGCGCTGCACGGTGACGCCGGTCGGCGGCACGTCGCAGAGCTTGATCGTGTTGTTCTCGCTGGCGACGATCGCCTCCGCGAGGTCCATGCCCACCTTCTTGGCGTCCACGTCGAACGCCGCGACGAACTTCACGTCCGAGACGTGGTAGTCGCCGAAGGTGACGTGCATGAGACCCGGGACGCGGTCGTTCGGGTCGGCGTTCCGGTAGTACTCCACGCCCTGTACGAGCGACGAGGCGCAGTTACCCACACCGACGATGGCGACGCGGACGGAGCCCATAGCGTCTGCCTCCTTCTTCTTCATCACGGCCGCTCTGTCCTGGACGTTCCAGGCGTGGGCGGGCTGTCGTTGTCTCCTCGGCCACCGGCCGTCCCGGGTCGCGGGTCGGCCGGGGCCCGGCCGGAGCGCTCGTTGGCGATGAGCTCCTCCAGCCAGCGGACCTCGCGCTCACAGGCGTCGAGCCCGTGGCGTTGCAGTTCCAGGGTGTACGCGTCGAGTCGCTCGGCTGCCCGGCCGAGCACGTCACGAAGACCTTCGCGACGTTCCTCGATCTTGCGACGACGACCTTCCAGGATCCGGAGCCGGGTGGCCTGGTCGGTCCGGGCGAAGAACGCGAAGTGCACGCCGAAGCCCGTGTCGTCGTACGTCTCGGGTCCAGCCTGCGCTATGAGCTGGGCGAAGCGTTCCTTGCCCTCCGCGGTGATGGTGTAGACCACCCGACCGCGTCGGCTGGTCAGCGCGGGAACCTCCTCGGCGGTCGCGGGTGTCTCGGCGGCTTCGGTGATCCATCCCGCCGCCTGCAGCCGGCGCAGGGTCGGGTAGAGCGAGCCGTAGCTGATCGCCGCCCGGATGGCGCCGAGCTTGGCGGTCAGCTCCTTGCGCAGCTCGTAGCCGTGCATCGGCGCCTCCTGCAGGAGGCCGAGGACGGCGAGTTCGAGCACGGGCCATCCCTACTTTCCCCCTGCGCGGAGCACTAACCACCGCGATGTATCGGACCGATACATCGCACGTTAGCGGAGAGGTGAGGGTGGGGCAAACCCCTGCTTGTGCGACGCGTCCATCACGCATCGTGACCATGGTCGCCTGGGTCCGCGGGAGCGCGTACCCTTTGCCGCATGCGTACGTCTCGCCAGGTCGTCGACTACTCGCTTCAGAAGCGGGCTGTGCTGCGCGAACTCCTCGCCGGGCGGATCGGCACGTACGACGTCTGCGACGCCTCGCCGTACCTGAAGAACGCTGCTCGTTTCCACGGCGAGCCGACCGACCACCGCTGCCCGATCTGCCGCAGCGAGAACCTGATCCACGTCCACTACATTTACGGTGACGAACTCAAGCAGTCGGCCGGCCAGGCGCGTACCCGGGCCGAGTTGCCCGTCCTGGCCATGACGCTGCGTGAGTTCCAGGTGTTCGTGGTGGAGGTCTGCCCCGGCTGCGACTGGAACCATCTCGTCGAGCAGTTCCTGCTCGGCCGGGACGGTCTCGCGGGCGAGGCGGAGGGCGCGGGCGAGTCGGTCGCGGCCAACGGCTCCACCCCTCGGCGAAGGCGAGAGGCGCAACGGTGAACGCGGCTGTCCCGATCGCTGCCGGCCCATTCCCCGGGCGGCAGGATCGACAGCTTTCAAGCGTAAATAGTCCGAATAGATCGGATTTGACGGGCGCGCGCCGGTACCGCCGGCGGGTAACGTCCCGTGTTCCAGCTCACGGCAACCCGGTGGCGGCGCCCCCGCGTCCCACCGCGACCGGCAGGGTGTGAGGAATGAACTACGGCGATCCCAGTTCTTCGCGTGGGCGGGCCCAGATCCCGGGCCCGAACGGCGACCCCGGTTCCGAAGGGAACTGGGGTGGGAACGGTTGGTCCGGCGCGGCGGAGGGCGGCGCCTCGGCGCGCGCCTCCGTGTCACCGTACGGCGCGGGTGGCCGGGCTTCGGTCGGCGGCGCCGCTCCGGTACCGCGCGCAGCGGCCGGCTCGGCCCCGGTGGGCCGGGCCGGCACAGGCGGCCGCGCCTCGGTGCCCGTCTCTCCGGCACCCGGCGCCTCCGGACGCGCCGGCGCCGGCCGGGCGTCGGTGCCGGTCTCCCCGGCACCCGGCGCCTCCGGACGCGCGGGCGCCGGCCGGGCGTCGGTGCCCGTGTCCCCGGCGGCTCCGGCGGGACGCGCCTCGGTGGGCGCGGCGAGCGTGGGCGCGGCGGCGGTAGGCGGGCGGGCGAGCGTGGGTGGACGCGCGAGCGTGGGCGCGGCAGCTGTCGGTGGCCGCGCCCGGGTGCCCGGCGCCGCCGGTGGCGGCCCCGGTGGTCCCGGCGGTCCGGCCGGTCCCGGCCGGCGTGGCCGCGGCGAGGACCCGGCGCGGGCGAAGAAGCGCCGCCGGATCAACATGCTGATCGCCGGCTTCGCCGTGTTCATCATGCTCGCCGGCATCGGTGTGGTGAGTTTCACCTGGTACTCCACCAAGGTGGTGCTCCCGCAGGACACCATCCCGCCGCTGTCGACCACCATCTACGACTCGACCGGCAAGACCGCCATCGCCCGGATCGGCGACCAGAACCGCCAGCTCGTCACCATCGACCAGATCCCGGAGCACGTCCAGCACGCGGTCGCCGCGGCGGAGGACCGGAACTTCTACAAGCACTCCGGTGTGGACTACAAGGGCATCGCCCGCGCCGCGTGGAACAACCTCACCGGCGGCGACAAGCAGGGCGCCTCGACCATCACCCAGCAGTACGCGCGCAACGCGTTCGAGAACCTGAACCAGGACACGTACGGCCGCAAGGTGAAGGAGGCGATCCTCGCCTCCAAGCTGAACGACAAGTACGACAAGCGCGTGATCATGCAGCACTACCTGAACGTCATCTACTTCGGCCGCGGCGCGTACGGCATCCAGGCGGCGTCGCAGACGTACTTCAAGAAGAACGTCGACAAGCTGACCGTGGCGGAGGCCGCGGTGCTGGCGGCACTGATCAAGCAGCCGGAGCCGAGCGCCACCCATCAGGGCTACGACCCGGCGATCAACCCGACCGCCGCGCTGGACCGGTGGAACTACGTGATCAACGGCATGATCACGGAGAAGTGGCTTGATGCGCCGAACACGCCGGCGCACCCCACCGAGTACCCGAAGAACATCGCGAAGCCGACGAAGAACAGCGGCGGCGGCTTCGGCATCGACACCCCGTACGGCAACATCGTCAACTACGTCTCGCAGGAACTGCGCGAGATGAAGCTCTGCACCGACAACGAGGCCGAGGCGACCGAGAAGAAGCCGCTGTGCGCCAAGGCACTGAGCCGCGGCGGCTACAAGATCACCACGACGATCAACCGGAAGATGCAGGAGGCGGCGCTCGCCGCGGCCCAGCGGGCCAAGAAGGGCTCCGAGCTTGCCGGCCAGCCGTCGAACCTGATGGCCGCCGTGGTGGCCATCGATCCGCAGAACGGCCGGGTGCTCGCCTACTACGGCGGTGACAACGGCACCGGCACCGACTACGCCGGGAAGAACGTCGACAACGGCGTGGTCAGCGGCGGGCACTCGCCGGGTTCGAGCTTCAAGATCTACACCCTCGCCGCGGCGCTCAAGGAAGGCATCTCGCTCAAGTCCCGGTGGAAGGGCGAGGGGTTCACGCCGAAGGGCACCGAGTTCAAGGTCAGCAACGCCGGCGCGGACAAGGTCTCCTGCCGAAACTCCTGCACACTGGAGCTCTCGACGCTGAAGTCGCTGAACGTGCCGTTCTACTACATCACCGAGCAGATCGGCCCGGACAAGGTGCTCGACATGGCCAAGCAGGCCGGCGTCACCACCATGTGGCAGACCGACACCAACCCGGCCAAGGCGCACGACCTGACCAAGGCCGACCCGAAGGACCTCGCGCCGTCGCCGTTCTTCCACGTCCTCGGCTACGGGCAGTACCCGATCACCGTGCTCGACCACGCCAACGGCGTTGCCACCTTCGCCAACCAGGGCGTCTACCACAAGGCGCACTTCGTCCGGAAGGTGGAGAAGCAGAACCCGGACACCGGCAAGTGGGACACGCTCGGCGGGGAGCAGCTCAATGGGCAGGAACGGATTGACCCGGACATCGTCGCCGACGTCACCTCCGTGCTGAAGCAGTATCCGGGCCAGATCAACAAGAAGCTCGAGGACGGCCGGCAGGTCGCCGAGAAGACCGGCACCTGGGAACTCGGCGACAAGACGACAGCCAACGGTGACGCCTGGATGATCGGCTACACACCTCAGCTCGCCACCGCGGTCTGGGTCGGCAACGTCAAGGACCGCAAGGCGATCAAGTACAAGGACGGCCGGGACATCAGCGGCGCCCGGATGCCGGGTGACATCTTCCAGCGCTTCATGAACGACGCGCTCAAGGGCGAGGACAAGGAGGAGTTCCCGCCGGCCGCGAACGTCGGCGAGGACGACACCGGCAACGGCGAGGCGCCCGCGCCGCCGCCGACCGAGCCCGGTCAGCCGGGCGGCCCGAACTGCGACCCGCTGGGCCTGTTCTGCCCCGGTGGCACGCCCGGCGGCGGCGACCAGAGGGGCGACAACCCCGGCGGCGGCGGACGTCCCGGTGGAGGCGGTGGCGGCGGGCTGCTACCGAGCACACCACCGACACGACAGAACTGACGCACACCACCCGACGGCGGCGGCCGGACCCGAGCGGTCCGGCCGCCGCCGCGTTTCGCGTACCGGAATTTCTCCGCGCGCGACGGGACGGCGACCCCCGCTGTACGGCAGGATGCCTCTCCATGAGCACCCAGTCGCCCGCAGGCATCGATGAGCCCGGCGCGTCCGAGGCGGCGCCACGATCCGGGGAGACGGCGGACCACCCGTCCCGCTCGGACTGGTTCGTCCGGGGCACCTCCGGTCTGATCGGCGGGCCGCTCGGCGACCACGCCGTCGCCCTGGATCGGCCCGCCGGCCGGGAGAGCCGGTTCTGGACCGCGAGCCGGATCGTGCTGGCCCTGGTGTGCCTGACGCTGGCCCTGCACTGGGTGCAGAAGTCGCCCTGCCAGGACGGCGCCTGGCAGAACAACATCCAGTACACCCGGATGTGCTACACCGACGTGCTGGCGCTCTACTACGCCGAAGGGCTCAACGA
Organism: Micromonospora marina; assembly: GCF_900091565.1. Classification (GTDB taxonomy): domain Bacteria; phylum Actinomycetota; class Actinomycetes; order Mycobacteriales; family Micromonosporaceae; genus Micromonospora; species Micromonospora marina. The sequence continues at coordinate 280,938 of NZ_FMCV01000002.1, forward strand.
GGGCAAGGTCCCCTACGCCGACCACCCGGTGGAGTACCCGGTGCTGACCGGCTACTTCATGGGCGCGCTCGGCCTGCCCGTGCACGCCCTCGGCGCCGACAACCCCGGCATCAACCAGGGCCAGTGGTTCTACAACCTCAACGCGCTGGTGCTCGGCGCGCTCGCGGTCGCCACCGTCGCGGTGATCCTCAGCCTGCGCCGACGACGACCCTGGGACGCCGCGTTGTTCGCGTTGTCCCCGGCGCTCGTGCTCACCGCCACCGTCAACTGGGACCTGCTCGCCATCGGCCTGGCCGCGTTCGGCCTGCTGGCCTGGGCGCGCGCCCGGCCCGACCGGTACGCGCTGCTACTGCCCGGCGTGGCAGGCGTCCTCATCGGCCTGGGCGGCGCGGCCAAGATGTGGCCGCTGTTCCTCCTCGGCCCGATCCTGGTCCTCGCGTTGCGCACCGGCAAGATCGCGGCCGGGCTCGTCGCCACGGCGACCGCGCTGGTGACGCTCGTGGCGGTGAACCTGCCGGTGGCGATCCCGTACCGGGAGAACTGGGAACGCTTCTTCGACCTGAACACCACACGCCCGATCGACTGGGGCACGCTCTGGTACATCGGCCGCTACCTGGACGGCCGGATCAGCCCGTCCGCACCCGGTGAACTCGGGCCCTTCGAGTGGCTCAACGCGAACATTCCCACCCTCAACTGGCTGTCGTACCTGCTGTTCGGCCTGGCCTGCCTCGGCGTGGCCGGGCTGGCGCTGCTCGCGCCGCGCCGCCCCCGGCTGGCCCAGCTCGCCTTCCTGGTGGTCGCCGCGTTCCTCATCTTCAGCAAGGTGTGGTCCCAGCAGTTCGTGCTCTGGCTGCTGCCGCTCGCGGTGCTCGCCCGGCCGCGCTGGGGCGCGTTCCTGGCCTGGCAGGTCGCCGAAGCCGGCTACTTCGCCGCGTTCTACGGCGAACTGCTCGGCACGGCCATGTCCCGGCCGGTCTTCCCCGAGGGCGTCTTCGTGCTGGCGTCGAGCCTGCGCCTGATCACCGTGGCGGTGCTCTGCGGGTTCGTGATCCGGGACATCATGCGGCCCGAACTGGACGCGGTCCGGCACACCTACGCCGACGACCCGGACGGCGGCGTGCTCGACGGCGCGCCCGACGCGCCCTGGCACCAGCGCTGGCGGGCGCGCGCCGCCGAACGGCCCGCCGAACCCGTCTCGGTGTGACCGGGGCGGTCGTCTCCCCGGTCTACAGCCGGAACACGACCGCCTCGCCGACCTGCTCCCGGGTCACGCCCGGCGTGTCGACCGGCCGGTCGAGCATCCCCTCCCACGGGGTGCCCGCCAGCTCGTCGCGCAACACCACCACGTTCTTCACGCCGATCTGCCGCAGGTAGTCGACGCTCGCGTAGTCCGGAAAGCTGACTGTCGCCTCGCGGATTTGGGCCTGCGAACGCGGCGTGAAACCGCTGCCGCCGTTTACCATCGGCTGGAACCGGTCGGTGGACCAGAGCATCACCGGCTGGTCGAGGTTCTGGCTGCTCGGCAGCACCAGCATCGGGCCGTCCACGGTCCGCATCGCCGCCGGCTGCCGCGGCACCACCGGCTGCGGTGTGGCATTCAGCCCTTCCACGAGGACCAGCGCCAGCGGCAGCAGGGTGGCCAGGCGCAGCCACGGGCCCGGCCACGGCGGCACCCGCTCGGCGGCCAGCTCGCGTACCCGCATGCAGAACGCGGTGACCGCGCCGGCCGCGAGCAGACCCAGCAGCAGCGTGGTCCACAGCATCATCCGGCCCGGCGTGCGCAGCCCGCTCCACCCCGGCAGGTAGTCGAAGAGCGGCGCGTAGGTGAACCGGCCGCCGAAGAACCGCGTCCCCATCGCCAGCGCCATCGTCACGAGCACGCCGGCGAGCAGGAAGATCCGGTGCCGGATCCGCCAGACCGAGAAGAACAGGCCACCGGCGGCGAGCGCGTAGAGCACGAAACCCGGCAGCAGCGTCATCTCCGGGTGCCAGGGCAACACGGCGCGGGCGCCCTCGTGCAGCCCGCCCCAGACCCGCGACTCGGCGGGCGCGGTGAAGAACCCGCTCGCCGGCGGCGAGTAGAGACCGATGTCCCCGAGCGTCCGCTCCGCGTTCGGGTGCAGCTCGGCAACCGTGAAGTACGGCACGGCCAGCGCCGCGCCCACCGCGGCGAAGACGAGCCCACCGAACAGGTCGGCCAGGAACAGCCGCCGGCCGAACGGTCGCTTCACCCGGCGCCGCCGCACGAACCACAGCACCACCGCGACCAGGCCGGTCCCGGCCAGCATGTACGCGAACGGCAGCCCGATGCCGAACCCCAGGCTGAGCTGCCACGCGGCCACCAGCCACCCGGCGAACGCCCAGCCCGCGTGCCGGCGGCGCGGCCGGTAGCCGTACCGCAACGACCAGCCGTGACCTCGGGCCAGCATGGCCAGCGCCAGCGGGATGCCGCCGTTTGAGAGGATGTGCAGGTGCCCGGCCTGGGCCAGCAGCCACGGCGCGTAGGCGAAGCTCGCCCCCGCCACCGCGCCGCCGATGCGGCCCGCGCCGAGCTGCCGGGCCAGCACGTACGCGCCGAACGCGGCCAGCGCGTGCGCCAACACGAACATGATGTTGTAGCGCAGCACGGCGTGCTCCGGGCCGACCCCGATCAGGCCGGCCGGGGCGTACCCGAGGAGCGTGTCGGAGAAGGCGAAGCTCCAGTTCTCCGGATAGAACGAGTTCGCGTGCCACAGCATCGCCGGGTCGGTCCGCAGGATGTGCCCGGACCACGCCATCTGCCACGCCTGCAGGCTCGGATCCCAGTAGTCCTGCGGCAGCGTGTGCCGCGGATAGCGCAGCGTGGGCCAGGTCATCGCCGCAGCCAGCGCCAGCGCGGCGAGGGCGGCGAGCGTCCACTCGTGCACCAGGAACCGGCCGACCGCGCGGACGCAGCGGCGGGCCCGGCCGAGCACCGGCTCCGGCGCGGGCCCGAACGCGGACCAGGGATCGGCGGGCTCGTCGCCGGCCGTACCCGTGGTGTTCTCGTCTGCGCTCGCGGCCTTCTCGGCGGCGGCGTCTGCGCCGTCGCCGCCCTTCGTCGGGGCGTCACCCTTGTCGGCGGACTCGTCCGCGGTGCCGGCCTCGGGACCGGCGTCCGCCTTGCCGGTGTCCGCCGTGCCGGTCGACTCGGCCTTGCCGTGGCCTGCCTTGCCGTCGCCTGCCTTGCCGGACTGGTCGGTCGTCACGCCGTCGCGCCCAACTGCCCGCGCAGGAACGCGATGTCGGCCGCCTGGCCCTCGACGCCGCCGGGGGTCTCCACGATCACCGGCGCGCCGGCCGCGCGGATCACCGCCACCAGCAGCTCCGGGTCGATGGTGCCGCCGGTCAGGTTGTCGTGCCGGTCCTGACCGGAGTTGAACGCGCCCTTGGAGTTGTTCGCGTGGACCAGGTCGATCCGGCCGGTGATCGCCTTCACCCGGTCGACCAGGCCCAGCAGTTCCTCGCCGCCCGCGTACGCGTGGCAGGTGTCCAGGCAGAAGCCGACCTCGTGGTCGCCGAGCGCGTCCCAGAGCCGGGCCAGGGAGTCGAGGTGCCGGGCGCAGGCGTTGTCGCCACCGGCGGTGTTCTCGATCAGCACCGGCAGCGGGAAGCCGCCGGAGTCAGCCGCGTACGCGAAGGTCTTGCGCCAGTTGTCGAAGCCGACGGCGACGTCGTGGCCGGCGTTGACGTGGCCGCCGTGCACGATCAGCCCCCTGGCCCCGACGTCGGCCGCGGCGGTGGCGTGGGCGAGCAGCAGCTTGCGGCTGGGGATGCGGATCCGGTTGTTCAGCGTGGCCACGTTGATCACGTACGGCGCGTGCACGTAGAGGTCGACGTCGGCGGAACGAAGGCGCTCGGCGTCCTCGCGCGGCTTCGGGGCCTTCCAGCCCTGCGGGTCGGCCAGGAAGAACTGGACCGCCTCGGCCTGCCGGGCGGTCGCCTCGGCCAGCGGGTCGGTCGGATCGACGTGGGCTCCGATTCGCATGCAGGGCAGCCTACGTCGCGCCTGCGACGGTCGGCGCGCTCGCGGGAGGCGCCCGGCGGGTCGGACGCGTCACCACCCGGCCCGGCGGTCGTTGTCCGAGGTGGGATCGATGGTCGACGCTCCGCCCGCACGTGGTCCACAGCACGGACGGGCGAGGGTGGACCCCCGGAAACGGGACGCCCCGCCGTGCGGCCCGGCACTGCGGGGCGGGATCCACTCGTCACCCGGTACGGGAGACCGGCAGTAGGACCAATTCCTCCATTTACCCCAAGTGGTGACGAGAGCCATTGTATGGTCAGACCAGGTGACAACACGATAAAGCTCCGCGGGGCGTCTTCGATCCAACCTCATCGGTGTGGTCGTTCCTCCCCAGGTCCCACCCAAGGAATGCGGACGGGACGCCCCGCGGTCCCGTGGACAGGGGTCCACCTGCCGGCTCGCCGGAGGTGGGCCCCTGTCGCCGCACCCGGCACACCGGGGCCGCCCGCCCGGCCATGATCGTCCGGACCGGCTATCCTGGTCCGGTTGTCCGCGTGTCCGGCCGGGTTCCCCCGGCAGCGGCGCGGGCAACGACGCACGACCTCCTGCCACGGAAGGACCGTGGCCGCTTAGCCCACAGGAGGTGAGCACGTCTTGCGTCATTACGAAGTCATGGTGATCCTCGACCCCAGCCTCGAGGAGCGCACCGTCGCCCCGTCGCTCGACACGTACCTGAACGTGATCCGGACCGCGGGTGGCTCGGTGGAGAAGACCGACGTGTGGGGCCGCCGGCGCCTCGCGTACGAGATCAACAAGAAGGCCGAGGGCATCTACGCCGTCATCGACCTCCAGGCGACGCCGGAGGCCGTTGGCGAGCTGGACCGTCAGCTCCGACTCAACGAGTCGGTGCTGCGCACCAAGGTCATCCGCCCGGAGATGCGCTGAGCATCTAGACCCGGCACGTCCGGATCACAAGCCTCATCCACGCTGTCGTACGGCTCTGAGAGCCTCAACGGCACAAAGATGAGTGCGCGAGGAGATGGTCATGGCAGGAGACACCACCATCACGGTCATCGGCAACCTGACCGATGACCCCGAGTTGCGATTCACCCCCTCCGGTGCGGCGGTCGCCAAGTTCCGGGTCGCTTCGACGCCCCGCTTCATGGACAAGGCCTCCGGCGAGTGGAAGGACGGCGAGCCGCTGTTCCTCTCGTGCACGGTCTGGCGCCAGGCCGCCGAGAACGTCGCCGAGTCGCTGCAGCGCGGCGCTCGCGTGATCGTGTCCGGCCGACTGCGCCAGCGGTCGTACGAGACCCGCGAGGGTGAGAAGCGCACCGTCATCGAGCTGGAGGTCGACGAGATCGGCCCGTCGCTGCGCTACGCCACGGCGAAGGTGCAGAAGATGTCCCGCTCCGGTGGCGGTGGCGGCGGCTTCGGTGGTGGTGGCGGCCAGGGCGGCGGCGGAGGCAACTTCGACGACCCCTGGGCCTCTGCTGCCCCGGCCCCCTCCCGCGGTGGTTCGGGCGGAAACTTCGACGAGGAGCCTCCGTTCTGATGGCGCCGAGCGCCCGCGATCGCAAACCAGGAGCACGAGCAATGGCTAAGGCTGCGGCACTGCGCAAGCCGAAGAAGAAGGTGAACCCGCTCGACAAGGACGGGATCACCTACATCGATTACAAGGACACCGCGCTGCTGCGCAAGTTCATCTCCGACCGCGGCAAGATCCGCGCTCGGCGGGTGACCGGCGTCACGTCGCAGCAGCAGCGGCAGATCGCCCGTGCGGTCAAGAACGCCCGCGAGATGGCGCTCCTGCCGTACACGGCCACGACCCGCTGAGAGGAGGCACGGACATGAAGATCATCCTGACTCAGGAGGTGTCCGGCCTCGGCTCTCCGGGCGACATCGTCGAGGTCAAGGACGGCTTCGGCCGTAACTACCTGCTGCCGCAGGGCTTCGCGATCGCCTGGACCAAGGGCGCGGAGAAGCAGGTCACGGTCATCAAGCGGGCCCGCTCGGCCCGCGAGATCCGCGACCTCGGCCACGCCACCGAGGTCAAGACCCAGGTCGAGGGTCTGAAGGTCAACCTGAAGGCCCGCGCCGGCGACGGCGGGCGGCTCTTCGGCTCGGTCACCCCGGCCGAGATCGTCGACGCCGTCAAGGCCGCCGGCGGCCCGACCCTGGACCGCCGCCGGCTGGAGCTGCCCGGCCACATCAAGGCGCTCGGCTCCTACCCGGTGAGCATCCGGCTGCACCCCGAGGTGACCGCCAAGTTCGACCTGAACGTGGTCAAGGGCTGACACCCGAAGCACGACGCGAAAGGCCCGCACCGGTCGCCGGTGCGGGCCTTTCCGCATCCTCGCCGCTCAACCGAGCGGATTACCCGTCACCGCGCTGATCACCACGGTGGACAGGCCACCACCCACCACCGCCGCCGCCAGCGCCACGGTCGCCGACCGCCACGTCGTCCCGACCTGCCGCAGCAACACCGCCACCACCAGACTGCTCACCATCGCCAACCCGAACCGCGGCGCCGCCGACACCAACGAATCCAGCGCATGCGCACGCGGCGGGTCACACCCACCACCGGTGATGTCGGTGACACACCCCGCCGGAGGCTGACCGCTCAGGAACAGCAGACCGACCACGAGCAGCACCGCCGGAACCAGATAGCAGGCCGCCGTGTAGAACAGCGGCCGCAATGGACCACCCGGATCCGGGTCGAGCAGGTCGTCCTCCAGCCGCCGGCCCCACGAGCCGCCGCCGATCGTCTCCACCCGCCGCCGTAACGTCGACGCCGCCGGCTCCACCGGGCGACGGTGCGGCACCGTACGCGCACGCGGCGCCGAGTAAGCCACCGCAGGCGAACGCGGAGCCGTCGACGGCGACTCCATCCACCGGGGGTCGTCACCGGACAGCCGGGTACCCGACCAGAACGCCTCGGCCCGCGCCGGTGACGCCCAGCCCTCCCGCACCGGCGGCGCCGAACGGCCCCACGGATCTGGCTCCGCGTACCGGCCGTCGGCGTGCCGCACCGGCTCCAGGAAACCGGTGTCGGTGAACCGGTCCCACTCACCCGTGTGCTCCGTACGGTCCCAGCGGCTCGCGGGCACCGGCCGCTCCCAGGCGTGCACGCCCGACGCCTCCCACGGATCGACAGCGGGTGGCTCCACCGGCTCACGCTCGGCGCCCCGGCGGCGCTGCCACGGATCCGCCGCCGCCCGCGACCGCGCCGAGTCCGACGGCGTCGTCCGTCCCCAGGTCGGCTCTGCCTCGGTTGGCGTCGTCCGTCCCCAGGTCGGCTCTGCCTCGGTTGGCGTCGTCCGTCCCCAGGTCGGCTCTGCCTCGGTTGGCGTCGTCCGTCCCCAGGTCGGCTCTGCCTCGGTTGGCGTCGTCCGTCCCCAGGTCGGCTCCGCCTCGGTTGGCGTCGTCCGTCCCCAGGTCGGCTCCGCCCTGGTCGGCGTCGCCCGTCCCCAGGCCGGCTCCGACCCGGCCGTCGACGCCGACCGGCCCGCGTCCGAAGACGACGCCGGCCACTCGGCATCCGTCCCCGAACGGGTCCACGCGCTGTCCGGCACCGCCGACCGGGACCAGGTCGAGTCCGACTCCGCGGGCGGCGGCCAGGACGAACCCGACGCCGACCGGCGCCGCCGGCCCGCCGGGCGATCACCGGCCGAACCAGTCGGCCCTTCGCTGGTACCCGCCGACTCCGGCAGCCCGGACCAGGTCACCTGCGGGCGGCGCGTCGCCGCCCGGCGCGGACGGCTCCGGGGCGCCGCCCCCGACACCGGTTCGTCGTCCTCGTCCGCCCGCCGGTTGCCCACGTACCCCCGCTCCTGCGGGGCGTCCATCGTCCACTCGGCGGTGCGGTCCGACAACGGACCCGCACCGATCGCGCGCAGATCCCGTCGGCCACCGCCTGAGGACGGCGGGTACACCTCGTCGTCGTCGGGCGCGGCATGCCGCCCGCCGCCGTCCGCGCGACTCACCCCGGACTCCAGGGCCCAGCGGGGAAGGTACGTCTCCACCGGTTCGTCCTGGCCACGCTCGATCGCCCGCCGTCGGCTCGCCGTGCGGTAGCCCTCCGGCGCGTACGAGTCGACCCGGCGCGGCCCGACGGGCTCGTCCCAGGAACCGCTCGGCCGTCGCTCGCGCGGGCTGTCCTCCCCGCTTCCCCAGTCCCGGTGTCTCACGGCCGGAGCGTGACCTCTCTCAACCCGAAAGTAAACCCGCTGTCCCAGGTGTCGCCGTTTCGCAGCGATAGTACGGGACGACCGACGACAAAGCTCGGCCGGGAATCTTCCGTCCACAGGGTGGGGATAGTAAAAGCCCAGGTCGGAGGCGATAAGCCCACAATTACCCATCACTTTTCCACACCCCTGTGCACACCCTGCGCACATGCCTGCGCCCGGCGTCCACAGGTTGTCCCGAGGCTCGTCCACCGGCCTTGTTGAGCGGCTGACCTCGGGTTCCGTATCGTTGGCCCCCGACCGCCGGGCGATGACCCCCGATCGACCGGAGGGTCGGCGGAGAGTTGTCGTACCCCGGCGATACAGCTGGACTCGATCCGACGCAGCGAGGGGGGAACCCGTGTCGGTCACCGACGAGACGCGCGCGGAACGGACCGGGGGATCGCCCGAGCCGCCGCCGCGCGATGCGCCGTTCGAAAAGACACCACCCCAGGACGTCGCCGCCGAGCAGTGCGTGCTCGGCGGCATGCTGCTCTCCAAGGACGCCATCGCGGACGTCGTGGAGATCCTGAAGACCAACGACTTCTACCGCCCGGTCCACGCCACCATCTTCGACGCGATCCTGGACATCTACGGGCGCGGCGAGCCCGCCGACCCGATCACCGTGGCGGCCGCGCTAGCCGACTCCGGCGACCTCGCCCGGATCGGCGGTGCCCCCTACCTGCACACGCTGATCGCCAGCGTGCCCACCGCCGCGAACGCCGCCTACTACGCCCGTATCGTCGGCGAACGAGCAGTGCTCCGCCGGCTGGTCGAGGCCGGCACCCGGATCGTGCAGCTCGGCTACGGGACCGGCCCGAGCGGCAGCCGCGACGTCGACGACATCGTCGACCTCGCCCAGCAGGCCGTCTACGAGATCACCGAGAAGCGCGTCAGCGAGGACTTCGCCGTCCTGGCCGACATGCTCCAGCCGACGCTCGACGAGATCGAGGCGGTCGGCGCCCAGGGCGGGGTGATGACCGGTGTGCCGACCGGCTTCACCGACCTCGACCGCCTGCTCAACGGCCTGCACGCCGGCCAGCTCATCATCGTCGCCGGCCGGCCCGGTCTCGGTAAGGCGCTCGCACTCGACACCCCGCTGCCCACCCCGCAGGGCTGGACCACAATGGGTGAGGTGCGCGTCGGCGAGCAACTCCTCGCCGCGGACGGCACCCCGACGACGATCACCGACGTCTTCGACGTGATGTACGACCGCCCCTGCTACGAGGTCGAGTTCTCCGACGGCTCGGTCATCGTGGCGGACGGCGAGCACCTGTGGAAGACCACGACCCGGGCCAGCCGCCGTCAAGCGGAGGCACGCCGGCGGTACCACTGGACCGAGCCGGCACCGGCGAAGGTACGGGCGGCCGAGGCGACCGCATCCGCCGGACCGCACCGCCCGGTCACTCTCACCGAAACCCTGGAACAGGTCGGCCCGGAATTCCGGAACGTGCCCCACACGGTGGCGCAGACGGTTGGTGTGAACGACCGGGTGGCCCGCCCGGTGACCCGGAAAGGCAAGACGCACAACTGGACGGTGCCGGGCTACCCGGTGAGCGCGTCGATCTCCGGCCTCCGCGCCCGAGCGGAACGGCAGGTAAACGCCGGCAGCCGCGCCGAGCACGACGGCATCGTCACGACGGCGCAGATCGCGGCCACACTGCGCACCGATACTGCCGACCGCCGTCTCAACCACGCCGTGCGGAACTGCGCACCGCTCCGGCTTCCGGAACGTGACCTGACCGTCCCGCCGTACACCCTCGGGGTGTGGCTCGGCGACGGGCACACCGGGGCCGGCCGCTTCACCACCGCGGACGCGGAGATGCTCGACCTGGTGGCCCGGGACGGCTTCCTGGTACGCCCGAGCGGGCCCATGGTCTACAGCGTGCATCTGCCCACACACGAGCGGAACGGCTCCTTCCTGGCCCTGCTCCGCCGGGTCGGGGTGGCCTACGACAAGCACATCCCGCAGGACTATCTACGCGCTTCCGAAGTCCAGCGCCGGGCGTTGCTTGCCGGTCTCATGGACACCGACGGCACGGTGGCGCCGACCGGGAACCTTCAGTACACGTCCACCTCGCGGCGCTTGATCGACGGCGTGCGGGAACTCGTCGTCAGCCTGGGCTACCGGTGCACCATGACCGAGCGCAGGGTGCGCGGCAGTACCGAGGAAACGTCGATCGCGTACACGCTGAACTTCTCCACCCCGGACACGGTCTTCCGGCTGGAGCGGAAGCGGACCGCCCATGCGGCCCGGCGCCGGTCGTCCCCGGACGTCCGCTCCCACTCGCGGTTCGTCGTGGACGTCCGCCGGGTGCCGAGCGTTGCGGTGCGTTGCGTGACTGTCGACAATCCCGACCACCTGTATCTGGCGGGCCGCTCGATGATCCCGACGCACAACAGCACGGCGAGTATGGACTTCGCCCGTAATGCGGCGATCCGCGCCAACCAGGCGTCGGCGATCTTCTCGCTGGAAATGAGCAAGGTCGAGATCGTCATGCGACTCCTCTCGGCCGAGGCGCGCGTACCGCTGCACGTCCTCCGCAGCGGGCAGCTCTCCGACGACGACTGGACCAAGCTGGCCCGCTGCATGGGCGAGATCAGCGAGGCGCCGCTCTTCGTCGACGACACGCCGAGCATGAACCTCATGGAGATCCGGGCGAAGGCGCGGCGGCTCAAGCAGAAGCACGACCTGAAGCTGATCGTCGTCGACTATCTCCAGCTGATGACCTCGCCGAAGCGCACCGAGAGCCGGCAGCAGGAGGTCGCGGACCTGTCCCGTGGCCTGAAGCTGCTGGCCAAGGAGGTCGAATGCCCGGTGATCGCGGTGAGTCAGCTGAACCGTGGTCCCGAGCAGCGCACCGACAAGCGGCCGCAACTGTCCGACTTGCGGGAATCGGGCTGCTTGACGGCTGACACCAGACTCGTTCGGGCCGATGACAACTCGGAGATCACTCTCGGAGCACTCCTGGCCGGGAAGGTCACCGACATCCCGGTCTGGGCGCTTGACGAGGGCCTCCGCTACACCCCTCGAACGCTCACGCATGCCTTTCCCAGTGGGACGCGCGAGGTCTTCCGGATGACTCTCGCCTCCGGGAAGCAGGTGGAGGCGACTGCCAACCACCCGTTCCTTACGTTCCGTGGCTGGGTGCCGCTGGGGGAACTCGCGGTGGGAAACCGGCTCGCCGCGCCGCGTCACATTCCGCCGCCGCTGAACATCCAGCCGTGGGCCGAGCCGAAGGTGGTGATGCTGGCTCACCTCCTTGGAGGCGGTTCGTTCGTCCGCCGACAGCCGATCCGCTACGCCAGCTGCGACGAGGCGAACCTGGCGGCCGTGACGGACGCGGCCACGCACTTCGGGATCAACGCTGTGCGAGACGACTACCCGGCCGCCCGAGTGACGACGCTCCGCCTGCCCGCACCCTTCCGGCTCGCTCGCGGACAGCGGAACCCGATCGCCGAGTGGTTGGACGGGTTGGGGCTGTTCGGGCTGCGGTCCCACGAGAAGTTCGTACCACCGGCGGTGTTCGGCCTGCCCAAGGAGCAGATCACGCTCTTCCTGCGACACATCTGGGCGACGGACGGGTCCGTAACCGTCGACAAGTCCGGTCGGGGCGGACGGATTCACTTCTCCTCGACATCACGGCGGATGCTGGAGGACATTTCTCGCCTGCTGCTTCGCTACGGAATCTCCGCTCGGTTGCGACAGGTGCCGGTCGCCAGACACCGGCCGCAGTACACCCTGGACATTTCCGGTCGCGACGACCAGCTCCGCTTCCTCCGGGAGATCGGTGTGCACGGCGCACGGGCCAACGGCTGCGCGACGCTGCTTGTGACCCTCGAATCCGTCGTCAGCAACCCGAACGTGGACACGGTGCCCAAGGAGGTGTGGTCACGGGTTCGGGAGGTGCTGGCGGAGCGCAAGACGAGCCACCGAGAGTTCGCGGCTGCGGTCGGCACCCAGTTCTCCGGCAGCGCGATGTGGAAGCGTGCACCCAGCCGGTCCCGTCTCGCAAAGGTGGCCGCGGTGCTGGACTCCGCAGATCTTGACCTGCACGCGACGAACGACGTCTTCTGGGACGAGATAATTTCGATCGAGTCAATGGGTGAAAAGGACGTCTACGACGCCACGGTGCTCGGTACACACAACTTCATCGCCAACGGCATTGCCGCGCACAACTCGATCGAGCAAGATGCGGACGTAGTCATCCTTCTGCACCGCGACGACTACTACGACAAGGAGTCGCCGCGGGCGGGCGAGGCGGATTTCATCATCGCCAAGCACAGGAACGGGCCGACCGACACGGTGACGGTCGCGGCCCAGCTGCACCTGTCGCGCTTCGTGGACATGGCGATCGTCTGAGCGGCCTCAACCGAGCAGCGGGAACCATCCGGCTGCCTCGCCCAGTTCCAGCCGGTCCCGGTCGGTGAGCGGCACCCGTCGCCGGGGGCGGACGCGCGCCAGTAGCTGACGTCGTCCACGTCGGCCGGTCCGGGTGCGGGGCTGGCCGGGGGGACGAGCGCGCCGGGTCGATGCGGTGCACCGGCCCGGCGGGCGCGTCGTCGGCGGTCAGTCGAACAGTTCGCCGAGGAAGCCGTGCTTCTTCTTGCGCCGGTAGTGGCCGTGGTAGCCGTAGTGCTGCTGCTGGCTGTGGCCGTACGCGGGCTGCGCGTAGCCGTGGCCGGGCGGCGGCGGAGGGGGCGGGGGGACGGCGCCGTAGCCGGGCTGGTGCGGCGCGGCGGCGGGCGGCGGCGGGGGTGGCGGGTAGCCGGCACCGGCCGGCGCGGCCTGCTGCGGTGCGCCGCCGTGCTGCCGGTTCCAGTTGGCTTCGGCATCGAACAGCTTCTCGAGCTCACCGCGGTCGAGGAAGATGCCCCGGCACTCGCCACACTGGTCGATGACTACTCCGCTGCGCTCGTACTGGCGCATCTCTCCGCGGCACTTGGGACAGGTCATCTGCATGACAACGAAGGTACCGGGTGTTCTCACGCGGTGGCGGTCAGCGCCTGCGTGACCTCGTCGTCGGAAACCTCGTGGAAGTCCTCGTAGTACGCGCCGACGGCGGCGAAGTCGTGCGGGAGTTGGCAGCTCACGACCGTGTCGGCGTCGGCGGCGAGCATGTCGTACGCCTGCTCGGAGCCGATCGGGACGGCGACCAGGACGCGGGCGGCGCCGAGGTGGCGGGCGACCTGGACGGCGGCGCGGGCGGTGGCGCCGGTGGCGAGTCCGTCGTCGACGATGACGGCGGTGCGGCCGGTGAGGTCCAGTGGTGGCCGGCCGCCGCGGTAGCGCTGTTCGCGGCGTTCCAGTTCGGCCTGTTCGCGGCGGCGGACCTGGGCGCGGTCGTTCTCGCTGATCCGGCCGGCGACCATCTCGTTGAGGACCTGGACGCCGCCGGGGCCGAGTGCGCCGTACGCGACCTCGGGTGCCCAGGGCACGCCGAGCTTGCGGACGACGAGGACGTCCAGTGCCGCGCCGAGCCGGTCGGCGACCACCCGGGCGACGGGTACGCCGCCGCGGACCAGGCCGAGCACGATGACGTCGGGCCGGCCGGCGAGGTCGGTCAGTCGTTCGGCGAGTTCGCGTCCCGCCTCGGCCCGGTCGCGGTAGGTGGTCATCCCTCAGGTGTACGCCTTCCGGCCGGATCGCGCGGGGTGGTTGCCGGGAATGCCGCCGGGTCGTCCGATCGGGTGAGCGTCAGCGCGGGGGCGAGCACGAGCAGGGCGGCCGGGTAGAGCAGGTACCCGAAGCGGGTGGAGGGCATCAGCAGGATCGCGGCGAGCAGCCCGTACCCGCAGATGAGGGCCGTGGCGGCGGCGGTGCGGGGCGGGCGGCGCAGCAGCCGGACGGCGATGGCTCCTCCGGCGGCGACGAGCAGCGCGGCGGCGACGGTGCGGCCGGCCGGCAGTGTTTCGGCGACGAGGTGCCCGGGGAACGGTGACTGGGCGGGGCTGCTGACGAGGCCGTGGCCGAGCGGGAAGCGCAGCACGTTCTCGACGAGGGCGTCGCAGTCGACGAGGAGTACCGGGACCAGCGCGAGGACGGGGAGGCCGACGGCGCCGAGGGCGGTGCGGGCCGCGGACCGGCGGGTGGCGGCCCAGCAGATCAGCACGATGGCGACCGGCCAGGCGAAGAGTTTCAGGGCGCCGGCGGCGCCGACCGCGAGGCCGGCCCGGCCGGGTCGTCCGGCGGCGGCGAGCGCGAGGGCGAGGAGGCAGAGCGCGAGTACGGGGAGGTCGTCGCCGCCGGTGGCCAGGGTGAGCGCGCAGACGGGCAGGACGGTAGCGGCCTGGACGGCGCGCAGGACGGCGGCGTCGCGGCGGGGTGCGGCGGGGCCGCCGCTTGCACGCAGCGTAGCGACGAGGGCGACGAGGGTGAGGGCGGTGACCACGGCGAACCAGACGCGGGAGTCGGTCCACCAGGTGTCGACGGCGGCTCGGGGCAGCCCGAACAGCGCCATGCCGGGCTGGTAGGGGGTGTAGCCGAGGAGTTGCTCGCCGGGGGGCAGGGCGGCGATGGCGTCGGGTCCGAGGTAGGGGGTGCCGTGTTCGGCGAGGCGGGCGCCGGCGTGTTCGACCACGAGCACCTCCTCCTGGGCGCGGTCGGTGCGTCCGCCGGCGCGTTCGATGCTCTGCGTGATGATCGGCAGCAGCGCGGTGGCGGCCCAGGTGAGACCGGCGACGGTCCAGCGTGCGGGCAGGCCGGCCAGTGGTGTGCCGGGGGCGCGGCGGCGGGCGAGCAGTTGAGTGGTCGCGGCGAGTGTGGCGAGCGCGTACCCGATGGTGGCGACGGCGCCCCAGGCGCGGTGCGGCGGGAGCGTGGAGGTGGCGGCGGTGACCGCGGCGAAGACGGAGGCGGCGGCGTAGAGGCCCAGGTCGAGGGCGAGTCCGCCGGCGGCGGCGTCGAGTGCCGACCAGCGGCGGGATACGGGGGTTGCCGGGTCGGCGTGGGCGGTCACGCGGGCCAGTGTGGCAGACCGGCGGTGTGCCCCGGCCGGGTCAGGGTTGCCGGGCGTCGGTGGCGGCGGGCGGCGACGGGCGGGTGCGGCCGGCGCGGCGGCCGGGGAGGCGGATGACGGCGCCGGCGTCGTGCAGCGCGGGTGCGAGCGCGCCGGTCCGGCCGCCGTGGCCGCGCTGGAGGGCGGCGAGGAGCGCGGCGGCGGGCAGCGGCCGGGCGAACAGGTGACCCTGCCCGGCGGCGCAGCCGAGTTCCCAGAGCGCGCGGCGTTGCGGTTCGCTCTCCACGCCTTCGGCGACCACTGTGAGGTCGAGGCTGCGGCCGAGGTCGAGGGTGGAGCGGATCACGGCGGCGGCTTCGGGCGCGGTCTCCATCGCGCCGACGAAGCTGCGGTCGATCTTCAACTCGTGTACGGGGATTCGGGAGAGCAGGGAGAGCGACGAGTATCCGGTGCCGAAGTCGTCGAGTGCCAGCCGGACGCCGGAGTCCCGCAGGCGGCTGAGGACGCGGTCGACCACGTCGAGTTGACTGAGCGTGAGTGTCTCGGTCAGTTCCAGCACGAGCCGGTCCGGCGGGAGGTCGTGGGCGCGCAGCCGGGCCAGCACCGCGCCGGGGAAGCGGGCGTCGAGCAGGCTGCGCGGGGACACGTTCACCGAGACCGGCAGGTCGAAGCCGGCGTCACGCCAGGCGCCGGCGGCGATGAGCGCCTGGTCGAGGATCGCCTCGGCGAACGCGGGGAGCAGCCCGGAGCGTTCCACCGCTTCGAGGAAGCGCAGCGGGTCGATGAGCCCGTGGGTGGGGTGGTGCCAGCGGGCCAGGGCCTCGGCGCCGATCACCCCGCCGCTGGCCAGGTCGACGATGGGCTGGAAGTTGACTGTGAACTCGTGGTCGGCGACGGCGCGGGGCAGTTCGCCGCCGAGGGTGAGCCGGCTCAGGTCGGCGGTGTCGCGGGCCGGCGCGTAGGTGGCGACCCGCTGGCCGGCGCGTTTGGCCTGGTACATGGCCACGTCGGCACGGCGCAGCAGTTCCGCCATGCCGCCGGTGGCGGGGGCGACGGCGATGCCGCCGCTGGCCTCCACGCTGATCCGCATGCCGTCGAGGTCGAGCGGGTCGTGCAGCGCCGCGAGCAGGGCCTCGGCGCGGTGGGCGGCGACGGCCGGTGCGGGCAGGCCGCGCAGGAGTACGGCGAACTCGTCGCCGCCGAGGCGGGCGACCAGGTCGTCGGGGCGGGCCGCGCCGCGCAGCCGTTCGGCGACCTGGATCAGCACCTGGTCGCCGGCGCCGTGCCCGAGGGTGTCGTTCACTTCCTTGAAGTGGTTGAGGTCGATCAGCACCAGGGCGGTGACGCCGTCGGCGTGCCGGGTGGTGAGCTGGGCGCTGCCCTCGTCGAGCAGGTGCCGCCGGTTGGACAGGCCGGTGAGGGCGTCGTGGGTGGCGGCGTAGGCGTGGTCCTCGGCGATGCGGGCGAGTTCGGCGTACGCCTGGGCGTTGCGGACCGCGGTGCAGAGGGCCGAGGCGAAGGTACGGAGGGTGTACTGCTCGCGCTCGGAGAGTTCGACCGGGCCGGCGAACCGCAGCCGCAGCACGCCGACGTTGACCGTCTTGTCGTGGCCCTCAAGGCGGTTGGTGAGTACCGAACCGTCGATCGAGCTCGGTTCGCCGGCAGGGCCGCGGTAGGTGATGGCTCCTCCGACGCCGCGCACCATCAGTGCTTCCTCACGTAGTTCGATTTCCACCTCGTCGGCGGAGAACAGCTCGGTAGCCTGTGTGACAGCTGTGGTGAGTACGTGATTTAGATCGACTACGTTCAATGCGTCTGTCGTTCGGGCCAACCGTTGCCAGGCCTCCCGCTCGGCGCGGTTACGAAGTCGGCTGGAGTACGCGAGATGCAGGCTCAGCACGAGCGGCGGTACGACGATCAGGAAGGTCGGGTCGATCCGGAGGATGAGCAGCGTGCACAGGATCACCGAGAAGCGGGCGAGCACGCTCGCCAGCCGGAGATCCCACTGCTCCCGGAAGCGCTTGCGGATCGGTGTCCCGGTCGCGAAGGCGAGGACCGGAAAAGTGAGCAGCTCATCGAGGACGACGACGGTCACGTAGGCCAGCACCAGGGCAGGCAGTGACCGGCTGATGGGTCCTGACCAGGGCCAGGACCAGCCTGCGGCGATCAGTACCAGTCCTC
Organism: Micromonospora marina; assembly: GCF_900091565.1. Taxonomy (GTDB): domain Bacteria; phylum Actinomycetota; class Actinomycetes; order Mycobacteriales; family Micromonosporaceae; genus Micromonospora; species Micromonospora marina. The sequence continues at coordinate 298,289 of NZ_FMCV01000002.1, forward strand.
CGGCCGCGGCCAGCGTCATCTCCTTGGCGACGCCGAAGGCCAGCTTGATCGGGGTGAGGCGACCGATCAGGCGGGTGACCGCGACACCCAGGCCGGTGGCGATGACGACCCACGGCACCGGTGCGACTGCCAGCCCGATCACGGTTGCCGCATCGGTCCACGAAACGCCGTGGGTGGTGGCGCGAATGCGAATTCGTACATTCACCGTCGCGGCCACGGCTACGAGAAAGGTGATCGTGGCCGCACGTGTGATGTTCTTCTGGGTGGCCAGGTCGCCTACGGCGATCAGGCGGATGCTCACCAGTGTTACGAGCGCGGCCGCAACCACGACGAGACCGACAAGCAGCAAGAGCCGCCGATCGGTCCCATTGTCGCGTTCGTGGGTGCGAGTCACGTGGTCTGCCTCCACCGCGCTCGTTCGTAGCGGTGCGTGTGCTCGTACTGTACGGCCCGCTCAGACGCCCCGGGAAGTTCGCTTCACAGCCAGTCGTTGCCGCGCATGGCCTTCGCCCTTCGTTCGACCCCCAGAGCCGGCGATCACCGGCCCATCCGACGGTGAACATGTTATGGCTTTTAGGCCGGGATACAGCTATTAGATGTCCATATGCGCATATTGCGCCAATGCGCCTGCTTCTTGTTACGCTCGGTCTTTGGCTGGAGACTGAACGCATATTCAGCGCGCGCTTTCAAGTGGGATTATCGAGCCCTCACCACCGGGTGTCTCTAGTCGTTCGGTTTCGTCCGTCCGTAACATCCGCCACGACAACTCACAGAAAAAGCGTCGTTGCTCTCCGGCGTCAGAACTCCTGTGGCGAATAGAGTGCTATCTTCCGTAAGTCTGCATTTCGCATAGTCCACACGGGCGCGGGGAATTCGATTGGCGCACGGGCGCGGGGGGAACAGGTGGTGGATATCCGGCTGCTGGGTGCGCCGGAGGTGTGGCTTGGGCTTGCCTCACTACCACTCGGCACGCCCAAGCAGCAGACAGCGCTGGCGGTGCTGGTGCTGCATGGCGGCCAGCTCGTCACCGTCGACACCCTCGTCGACGAGCTGTGGCCGGACGACCCGCCACGCTCCGCCCTGGCGAACGTGCGGACGTACGTGGGCAACCTTCGGCGGACGTTCGATCGACATCAGGGCCCGATCCTGGTTCGGCTCTCCGGCGGCTATCGCCTGGATGTGGCCGACGAGCGGGTGGACGTTCGTCGTTTCGAGCACCTGACCGGTGAGGCGGCGTCGGCCTGGTCGGACGGGCAACACAAACGCGTTGACGAGTTGCTCAGCCATGGCGAACGTCTGTGGCGCGGTCCCCTGGTCGCCGGTCTGCGGGTGGGGCCGGTCCTGACGGCGCGCCGGGCGGCACTGGAGGAGCAGCGGCTGGCGGCGACCGAGCTTCGTGCCCGGCTCGATGTCGCGCTCGGCCGTACCAGAGCAGCCATCGCGCTCCTCACCGACCACGTGAACAGCCATCCCTACCGGGAACAGGCGCATTTGCTACTGGCCAGTGCGCTGAAGGCGGACGGGGACGCGGGCGGCGCGCTCGCTGTCATCCAACGGGCCGAGTCGATTCTCATCCGGCAACTCGGCGTGGAGCCGGGAACCGAACTGCTCAGCCTGCGGAGGTCGCTACTGGGGCGGACCGCGGGGCACTCGCCGTCCGCCGTCCGGAAGGACAGTCCCGATCGGGGAGGCGCGGTCACCCCGAGCGCACGGGCACATCCTAACCACCTTCCGCGGGGTACCGCTGGGTTCATCGGACGGCGAGAGCTTGTCGAGCGGATGCTGGCGGAGATCGCTGCGTCGGCTGGCGACGCGCCGACCGTACGTGTGATCGACGGTATGGCGGGCAGCGGCAAGACCCTCTTCGCGCTCCACCTGGCGCACCTGCTCAGCGGCCGGTACCCGGACGGGCAACTCTTCATCGATCTGCGGGGGCACACCGAGGGTGCTCCGGTCGAGCCGGGCGATGCCCTTACGGTGTTGCTTCGCCAGCTGGAGGTACCGGCCGGCCGGATTCCCAGTGATCATGAGGAACGGGCCGAGTTGTGGCAACGCGAGCTGCGAGGTCGCCGCGTCGTCCTCGTGCTCGACAACGCGGCCGACGGGCAGCAGGTACGCCCGCTCCTGCCAGTCGGCTCCGGATCGGCGGTCCTGGTGACCAGTCGCCGGCGGCTCTCGGTGAGCGACATCGGTCCGCCCGTCTCGCTTCCCGTGATGACCTCTGACGAGGCAGTGCAACTCCTGGCACAGACCGCCGGTACGGAGCGGATCAGCAGGGAACCGGATGCCGCGACTGAAGTGGCTCGCCGTTGCGGCCATCTGCCGCTGGCCGTCCGGCTGGCCGGCGGATGGTTGGCCCACCGGCCGGCCTGGCGAGTCGCCGACCTGGCTCGACGGCTGGAGTCCGGAGGCAACGTGCTGCGGCAGCTGGCGGTGGAGCAGCAGACCGTTGCCGGCGCCTTCTCGGCCTCGTACGAGCACCTGACCGAGCCTGCAAGGTGGCTGTTTCGCCTGGTTGGCCTCCATCCCGGCGATTCTTTCGACGCGCGTATGGCCGCCGCTCTCGCCGATCTGCCACTAGACCGGACGGAACGGGTGTTGGACGACCTTCTTGATCAGCACCTGATCGAGGAGGTCGGCCCAGGGCGCTACCGGATGCACGATCTGATGCGTCAGTATTCTGTGGAGCTTCTTCGTGAGTCGGTGGATTTCGCACTGCGTCGCGAGGCGGGTGCCCGTCTTCTCGATCATGCTCTTCACCGGGTAGCGGTCCGAGCCACTTCCCCAGACCAACAGGTGCTGAATGCCCACCTGCGCCTGGCGGCGCCCAATCGGATCGACTTGATCAACGACGCGGACCGCTCAGACATCGAGTGGCTGGAGCAGGAGCGGTCCAGCCTCATCGCGCTGATCAGATTCGCTCAACAGGAGGAGCACTTCAGGTACGCGTGGCGGCTGGCTCGGGCCATGTGGCGGTTCTGCTACATGCGTGGGTACTTCACCGACATCGTCACCACTCATCTGGCCGGCCTGACCGCGGCCGAGCGAAGCGGTGACCGCGTGGCGCAGGCGCTCATGCACAACTATCTTGCCTCCGCGTACACCCGGACCGGTAGCTATCTGGACTCGCTGCGACACCTCGAAATGGCGGTGTCGATTTCCCGGGACTTGGGCGATCGGCGTAACGAACACCGCTACCGCGCAAACCTCGTGGTCGTTCACTGGCTCAGCGGCAGTCCGGAGCGATCGGTGAGGCTCGGGCGTCAACTGCTTCGCGAGGACTCGCGCGGTGCCGTCGACCCGATCCTGTCCCTGCCCAACCTCGGTTACGCGCTGACCGCCGTCGGACGTTACGCCGAAGCGCTCCAAGCGCACCGGCAACACCTCTTCCTGGCCCGGTGCCAGGGCAGTTGGTACCACATCGCCAACGCGCTCGGCCATATCGCTTCGGTGGAGAACCTCCTTGGCGACCATCGCAAGGCGATCCGTCTTTTACTTGCATCGATTCGGTTGCGTGGCCAGACCGGGCATCGGTTCGGTGAGGCGGAAGCACGCAACGATCTCGGTATCGCGTACCGGCACCTGCGCCGGTACGACGAGGCACGGGTTCAGCACGAGCTGGCTCTCGATCTGGCGAGAGACTCAAGCGAGCGGCATGTCCAGGCGGCGGCGTTGAACGACCTCGGTCTGACTCTTACGGCAGCCGGTGACGTCGAAGCGGCGGTGCGGGCACACCGTGAAGCCCTCGCCCTCGCCAGCCGCATTGCGCATCCCTATGAGCAGGGACGCGCCCTGAGTGCCCTGGCCGACCATCTGGCCGGAACGGACGCCGCCGAAGCGGACCGCTACCGGCAGCGCGCTTTGGCGATCTTCGAGCGGATGGGTGCGCCCGAGCGCCACGACCTGCGCCGACAGCTCGCCGAGACGCCTGCCTGAACCGGCTTATCGATTTCTTATCGCGGCGTTCGTTAGCGTCCCAGACATCGGCCACGGGGAGGGTTCACCGCCGGAGCGGACCCGGCCGAACGAGGCCCCCACCGTCAGTTCCCCCCAGCGAATCGGCGGTGGGTAGGTGAGGGAGGGGCGTCGTGTACACGCACCCGACACGACGCTCCTCCCCGCCGCCGGCCGGGGCACCCGCGGCGTCGTACCCGGCGGATAGGGTCGGGCCGTGACCGAACCCGCGCAGCTCACCCACGTCGACCCGGCCGGTGCGGCCCGGATGGTCGACGTCTCCGCCAAGCCGGTCTCGGGCCGGCTCGCGGTCGCCGCCGGCCGTCTCCGCACCACCGCCGAGGTGGTGGAGTTGCTACGCCGCGACGGCCTGCCCAAGGGCGACGCGCTCGCCGTCGCCCGGATCGCCGGCATCATGGGCGCGAAGCGCACGCCCGACCTGATCCCGCTCTGCCACCCGATCGCACTGCACGGCGTCACAGTCGATCTCGACCTCACCGCCGACACGGTGGAGATCACCGCCACCGCGAGGACCGCCGACCGCACGGGCGTGGAGATGGAGGCTCTGACCGCGGTGGCGGTGGCCGGCCTCGCCCTGGTCGACATGGTGAAGGCGGTCGACCCGGCCGCGTCGGTGGACGCCGTACGGGTGCTCCGCAAGGAGGGCGGCAAGACCGGCGAGTGGGTCCGGCCGGAGGGTCGGCCGTGATCCGGGCCCGGGTGATCGTGGCGTCCAACCGGGCGGCCGCCGGGGTGTACGAGGACACCAGCGGCCCGCTGCTCGTGACCGGGCTGCGCGAGCTGGGGTGTGAGGTCGACGCTCCGGTGGTGGTGCCCGACGGCGAGCCGGTCGGCGACGCCCTGCGTGCGGCCCGTGCCGACGGCGTCGACGTGGTGCTGACCAGCGGTGGCACCGGCATCACACCGACCGATCGCACGCCCGACGTGACGCGCGCGCTGCTCGACTACGAGATCCCCGGCATCGCCGAGGCGATCCGCGCGCACAGCCGCGACGCCGTGCCGACGGCGGCGTTGTCCCGTGGGCTGGCCGGGGTGACCGGCCGGACGCTCGTGGTCAACCTGCCCGGCTCGCGCGGCGGTGCCCGGGACGGTCTGGCGGTGCTCGGGCCGATCCTGCGGCACGCCGTCGACCAGCTTCGCGGTGGCGACCACTGAACCCGCGAGGCACGCTCCCCGGCGTTAGGCTCGCCGGATGAGCACGGAAACCGGAACCGCCGCTGCCGAGGCGGCCACGCCACCCCCGGCCGGGTGGGAGGAGGCCCGCTCCCGGGTGTACGCGGTGGGTCTGTCCGCCGCGCTCCCCGCGGTCGCCCGTCCGCTGGCCGAGGCCGACGGGCACACCCTCGCCGAGCCGCTGACCACGCGTACCGACCTGCCGGCGTTCCCCACCTCCAGCGTGGACGGCTGGGCGGTGCGGGGCCCGGGGCCGTGGCGGGTGGCCGGGCGGGTGCTCGCCGGGCAGACCGCGCCTGCGCTGGAAGCCGACGGCAGCACCGTGGAGATCGCTACCGGCGCGATGGTTCCCGAGGGGACGACGGCGATCCTGCGGATCGAGGAGTCGGCGCGTACGGCGGACGGCCGGGTGTCCGGCTCGCCCCGCCCGGCGCCGGAGTGGCGGGAGCCGGGTGAGGAGGCGTCCCTCGGGGAGGAACTGCTGCCCGCGGGCACGCCGGTGGACCCGGCGGTGATCGGCCTGGCGGCCTCCTGCGGGCACGACACGCTGCGGGTCCGCCGTCCACCCCGGGCCGCGCTGCTGGTCTTCGGCGACGAACTACTCACCTCCGGTCCGCCCGGCGCCGGGCGGGTCCGTGACGCGCTCGGTCCGTCGGTGCCGGCCTGGCTGCGCCGCTACGGCTGCCAGGTGCGCGCCGCCGACGTGGTCGGCCCGGTCGCCGACACGCTGCCCGCGCACGTGGCGGCGTTGCGGGGTGCGCTCGCCAACGCCGATCTGGTCTGCACGACCGGCGGCACCATGCACGGCCCGGTCGACCACCTGCACCCGACGCTGGAGGCGCTCGGCGCCGACTACGTGGTGAACACCGTGGCGGTGCGCCCGGGTTTCCCGATGCTGCTCGCCCGGCTGGTGGACGGCGACGGGCGGGTGCGGTTCGTGGCCGGTCTGCCCGGCAATCCGCAGTCAGCGGTGGTGGCGCTCGTGTCGCTCGTCGCGCCCCTGCTCGCCGGTCTCACCGGCCGGCAGATGCCGGTGCTGCCGCACGTGACACTGGCCGAGCCGATTCCCGGGCGCGGCGACTACACCCATCTGGCGCTGGCCCGCTGGGACCGGGTGGCCGGCACCGCGTACCCGGTGCGGCACGTCGGCTCGGCGATGCTGCGCGGGCTGGCCGGCGCGGACGGGTTCGCGGTGATCCGGCCCGGCACGAGCGGCGCGGCCGGTGACCGGGTGCCGCTCGTGCCGTTGCCACTGACCGCCGGGGAGCGCTCGGGGTGAGCGCGACGAACGAGCCGACGGGAGACGTCGTGAAACTGGGATCAGGTGTGATGCTCGGCGCGGTGTCCGACCGGGCGCTCGACCTGGCCGCGCACGAGGCGGCGGTCGCCGATCGCCGGGCCGGCGCGGTGGTGTCCTTCCAGGGCGTGGTCCGCGACCACGACCACGGGCGGGGGGTCACCCGGCTGGAGTACGAGGGCCACCCCACCGCCGAGGCGGTGCTGCGCGAGGTGGCGGCCGAGGTCGCGGCCGACCCGCAGGTGTACGCGGTGGCGGTGTCGCACCGGATCGGCCCGCTGGAGATCGGGGACGTGGCCCTGGTGGCGGCCGTCAGCACGGCGCACCGGGCGGCCGCGTTCGCCGCCTGCGCACGGCTGGTCGACGAGGTGAAGGCGCGGCTGCCGATCTGGAAGCGCCAGGTCTTCGACGACGGCACCGAGGAGTGGGTGAACTGCCCCTGAGCGCTCAGCGCCGGGCGGTGGGCGCGGCGGTGCGGATCAGCCGGTCGTGGTAGAACGCCGGTTCGGCACCGGGACGCCACGGAAGCGCCGCGACGAGCACGATCAGCGCGATGGCCAGGGAGTTCTCCATCAGGGCGCCGAACAGGCCGTCCTGGTAGTGGGACACCTCGGGAAGCTGGTGCTCGTACGGCCAGATCGGTGAGATCACGAACAGCAGGTAGAGCCCGAGCGCACCGACGCCGTGGCGGAGGCCGGTCAGCGTCGGATACCAGATCGGCGGGCGCAGTGCCGGCACCCCGTTGGCCGAGGGGCCGCCGGTGGCGCGCGGCGGCAGGCCGCGGCTGGCTTCGCGTCGGCGTACCGCGGCGTCGGCCAGCACGATGATCGCCGGGATGACCCAGATCAGGTGGTGCGACCAGGAGATCGGGCTGATCACGTTGGCGGTGAGCCCGACCAGCGTGAACGCGGTCAGCTCGTCGCCGTCGGCGCGGGCGCTCATCGCCCGGGACAGGCCCAGCGCCAGGATCAGCACCGAGAACGCCAGCCAGAGCAGGCCGGGCGTCTCGATCGAGTCGTACAGCCGCGCCAGCAGACCGGCGAGGGACTGGTTGGCGGTCATGTCCGCCGCGCCGACCCGCTCGGTCTGCCAGAGCACACCGGCGAAGTACGCGCGGGACTCCTCACCGAGCACGCCGAACGTCGCGATGGTCACGCCGATCGTGGTGCCCACAGCGGTGAGCGCGGCCCGCCACTGCCGGGTGAGCATCAGGTAGGCGACGAACAGCGCCGGGGTGAGCTTGACCGCTGTGGCGAGCCCGATGCCCACGCCGGCCCAGGCGCCGCTGTAGAGGAACCGGGCCAGCGGCGAATCCGCCGTCTCGTAGTGGGTGCCCCGCCTGGCTCGCCAGCGCAGCCCCACCATGTCCGCCATGACCAGCGCGAAGAGCAGCAGGTTGACCTGCCCGTAGCCGACCGTCTCCCGGGACGGCTCGACGGCCACGGCGAGCGGGGTGGCGATGCCGACGGTGAACCAGAGCGGCCAGCCGAGCCGGTCCACGATGGGGCGTAGCAGCGCGGCGAGGACGACAGCGAGCGCGCCGATGCTGGCGAGCGCGTTCACGGAACCGGCGCCGCCCAGCGGTAGCCAGGACATCGGCAGCATGACCAGGGCGGCGAACGGCGGGTAGGTGAAGCCCAGCGTGGTCGACGGCGCGACGAAGTCGTACAGCTCGTTGCCGCCCGCCCACCACAGCACCGCGCCGTGGTAGATCTTCATGTCGAAGAAGTTGTACGGCCGTCCGAAGGCGCCGATGGCGAGCCACGCGGCGTACGACACGGCGGCGACGACGCCGAGACGTACCACGATCCGGCGGTCGACGCGGGAGGTCGGGGCGAGGCGGTTGGTCCGTCTACCGACTGTCGTCGGCATGGCGTGGCCACCCCCGTACCAAGATCGTCGTACCCGTCCAGGTCCAGAACGGAGCCTAGAACGGTGCCTCACGTTGTTGCCTCCCGCGTTACGCGACCGTGTCCGATCCCACACGTGTTTGCGACATTTCCGCCGCGTCAACGGGTCTCGGACGGTTCAGGTGATTGGTGGCCTTGCGGGGGGTGGTGGCCGTACGAAATGCCTGGTCAGCCGGGCATGCGTCGGGCTGTCGCCGCCGAGCGTACGGCGATCTTCGCCTCGCGGCGGGCGGTGCGGACCGCGCGCTTGACCGACCGGCGCGAGTGGTCGATCCGGTGGCCGGCGCGCCAGCGCAGGCCCGGCTTGCCCTCGGTGTCGGCGGCGGCGAGGAGGAGGCCACCGAGCAGGCCGAGGTTCTTCAGGAAGTGGATCTGGTTGTTGTTGCGGGCGGCCGGGTCGTCGTTGGTCCAGAAGGCGTGGCCGGCGGCGGTGGTCGGGACCAGCGTCCCCGCGAGCACCAGCGCGGCCGGACGGGTGAACCGGCCGGTGGCGAGCATCAGGCCGCCGACCAGCTGGGTGGCGGCGTTGGCCCGGATGAGTGAGACCGTGTCGGTGGGGATCCGGGGGTGCACGTTCTGGATCATCGGGGCGAGCTTCCCGGTGACCGGTTCCGCGGCCTGCACCAGGCGTTCCGGGTTGCGCAGGTTGCGGGCGCCGCTGACCACGAAGATGCCGCTCAACATGACTCGGGCGAGGGAGCGCACGGGCTTCATGGCTCAGTCTTACCCCGTCGGGGGCCTCGTCATCCCCGCAACACACGAAAGGTATCGGCCGACGTGGACGTCCGAACGGTATCGATTTCAGCGACCGTCGCGGATGGACCGGTCGCGTTCGGTAAGGTCGCGCGGGTGACGACGCTGCGACTGCGCCCGGAGGGCCCGGCCGACGAGGCGCCGGTGGCCCGGGTGCTGGCCGCCGCCTTCGCCCGGCCCGACGTGGCGACCCCGCCCGAGGTCGGCCTGGTCGAGGAGCTGCGGCACAGCCCGGCGTGGATCCCGGAGCTGGCCATGGTCGCCGAGTACGGCGGCGAGGTGGTGGCGTACGCGCTGCTCACGCGCGTCGGCGTCCGCTCCGAACGCGGCACCTGGCCGGCGTTGGCGCTGGGTCCGGTTGCGGTGGCGCGGCACCGGCAGCGGCTGGGGCACGGTACGGCGGCGGTGCAGGCGGCGCTGGAGGCCGCGACCGAGCTGGGCGAACGCCTGGTGGTGGTGCTGGGCGATCCGGCCTACTACCGCCGGTTCGGGTTCGGCCCGGCGGACCGGCTGGGCCTGACCAGTCCATGGTCGGGGCTGGGGGAGCCGTGGCAGGCGCTGGTGCTGCCGGCGTCGGCGAGCGGAGAGCCGCCACCGCCGGCCGGCGAGGTGGTCTTCCCGCCGCCGTGGTCGCGGGTCTGAGCCTGCGACCACGGCCGACGCTGCCGGAGCCGTCAGGCGGGCTGGGTGCGCAGGTAGCGGCCGAAGTGCGGCACTGTGAACGCCACGGTGCCCCGCTCGCCGGAGTAGATCAGCCCTTTCTTGATCAGCGTGTCCCGGGCCGGGGAGAGGCTGGCCGGCTTGCGGCCGAGCGCGCGGGCGATCTCGGCGGTCGGCACCGCCGCGTCCATGTCGTCCCGGCCGCCCTCCTCGCCGTCCACCAGCGCCAGCGTGGCCATCGCGCGCATGTATTCGCGTTCGGCGGGTGTGGCCCGCTCGAACCGGGAGCCGAAGAAACCCACAGCCAGTTCGGCCTCCGCCTCGGGCGCGGCGACCCGGACGTCCGCCGCGGTGATCGGCGAGCGGGGTGCGTGGTCCCAGGTGGCCTTCCCGTACGCCTGGACGAAGTAGGGATAGCCGCCGGAGGACTCGTAGAGCAGGTCGAGGGCCTTCTGCTCGTACTCGACCTCCTCCCGCTCGGCCGGCGCGCAGAGCGCCTGGTCGGCGGCGATCCGGTCGAGCCGGTCGATGCGCTGGTAGCGGTAGAGCCGCTCGGAGTAGGACTTGGCCGCGCTGAGCACGGCCGGCAGGTGCGGCAGGCCCGCGCCCACGACGATGAGCGGCGCGCCGAGCTGGGACAGCTCGTGGCAGGCGGCGCAGAGTGCGGAGACGTCCTCGGCGCCGACGTCCTGCATCTCGTCGATGAAGATCGCGATGCCGGTGCCGACGTCGGTGGCGACCCCCGCCGCGTCGCTGAGCAGCTCGACCAGGTCGATCTCGATGTCACCGGAGTCGGCGCGGCCGCTGCTCGCCGGTACGTCGATGCCGGGTTGCCAGCGGTCGCGCAGCTTGGGTGCCGCGCCGCCGCGCCCGGTCGGTACGGACCGTTGCGCGAACGCCTTGAGGACGCCGAGGAACGCGTCGATCCGGTCCGGGGCGCGGTGCCGGGGCGCCAGTTCGCGGACCGCCATGTGCAGCGCGGCCGCGATCGGCCGGCGCAGTGACTGGTCCGGCCGGGCCTCGATCTTGCCGGTGCCCCAGAGGTGGTTGATCGCCTCGGAGCGCAGCGTGTTGAGCAGGACCGTCTTGCCCACTCCGCGCAGGCCGGTGAGCATCAGGCTGCGTTCGGGGCGGCCGCGGGCGATCCGTTCCAGCACCACGTCGAAGACGTCCAGTTCCCGCCCCCGCCCGGCGAGTTCGGGCGGGCGCTGGCCGGCGCCCGGTGCGTACGGGTTGCGGACCGGATCCACGAATCGCACAGTATCGGGTTCTCTAGCGGCCAGGCTAGATGCGCGTAGAGGCGGCTACTGCGTGTCGGCCTCGACCAAAGACTAGGGCTGTCTAGCGTGAATGCTAGACAGCCCTAGTCTTGGCTACCGGCGTCTCCGGAGCGTCAGCGGCGCTTCAGGCACAGCACGAAGTCGAGCGTGTCCAGCTCGCTGTCGAAGAAGTACCAGTCGGTGTAACCGGCCACCTTCCCGCACTTCGCCTCCGCGTCCTTCTTGCCGCTCGTCGCGCCGTCGATGCGGCTCAGCACCTCGTACGTCTTCGGGGCGCAGTCGGCGATCACCAGCTTCGGCTGGCCGCCGCCACCCTCGTTGGCGACGCACTGACCCGCCTTGACGAAGCGCGGATCGGTGGAGGACGCCGGAGCCGCCGTCGTGGGCGTCGTGTCGGCCGGCTCGCTCGGCGGCGCCTCGCTCGGATCCGCGGCCGGCGGGGTGACAGCGGTCGTCCCGCCGGTCGGCGTCTGCTCGTCCCGGCCCAGCATCCAGTACGCCCCGGCGCCGCCCAGCAGCAGCACCGCCAGCACGATCACGACCACCAGCAGCGGGCCCTTCCCGCGCTTCGGCGGCGCCGGTTCGGCGTACGGCTGCTGACCAGCGCCGTACGGCGACCCGGCGTACGGGCCGTCGAAGTGGCCCTGCTGCGGCGGTCCGGCGTAGGGGGCACCCGGGTGGCCCTGCTGCGGCGGCCCGGGGGACCAGGCCGGTCCCGGCTCGAAGCGCTGCGTCGGCGGCCCGTACTGATCGGCCGGCGGGCCGTAGCGGTCGGCGGGCCCGTACTGCTGGCCGGGCGGGCCGTACCGGTCGTCGGGGCCGTACTGCTGGGTCGGCGGGCCGTACTGCGGGTCGGAGTGCGGGGCGTAACGCGGGTCGCCCTGCGAGGTGAAGCGAGGATCGGGCTGCGGGGCGTAGCCGTCGTCGGGCCGTCCCCAGGGCTCGGGAGAGCCGCCGCCCGGTGGACCGAAGTTCGACATGAACGCCTCCTGCGTACGCCAGTGCTGAGAGGCCGGCCACCACCTAAGGACGCCGACGCCGTGGTCACCGTAGCGCGGTCCCACGATGAGCTCACGCCCCGAGAGTGCGACGAACGTTGTCGATTCCGCGACGCCGCCGACCCGCACCGCGCTGATCTGGACCGCCCTCGTGCTGGTCTACCTGCTGTGGGGCTCGACCTACCTCGGCATCCGGGTCGCTGTCGAGTCGCTGCCGCCACTCGTCTCCGCGGCGATGCGATTCGCCGCCGCCGCGGTCGTGCTCGCCGTGGTGCTGCGCCTGCGGCGCGGACCCGGCGCGTTGCGGGTGCCCGCGCGCCGTGTCGGCTCCGTCGCGCTCGTCGGCGTGCTGCTGCCGGCCGGCGGCAACGGTCTGGTGGTGCTCGCCGAGTCCGGCCCGGCCGGGACCGCCGTACCCTCCGGCGTGGCGGCGCTGCTCGTCGCCACAGTGCCGCTGCTCGTGGTCCTGCTGCGGACGGCGGGCGGGGACCGGCCCCGACCGTCGACGTTCCTCGGGGTGGCGCTCGGCGCGTTGTTCGTCGCGGAACCGATCACCGCGCAGGTGCTGATGGGCGGCGCGGTCATCGTGGTCGGCGTGGCGTTGGTGGTGAGCACCGAGCGACCCCGGCGGTCCCCGCCACCAGCCGTCGGCGGGACGGCGGGGGAACCGGCCCGGCGGTAGCGTCCCGCCCGTGTCGGCGCTGCTGGTGACGGGAATCGCGCTGCTCGGTGCGGCGGTCGGGTGGGCCGCGGTCCCGGTCGGCCGGTCCGTTGTCACCGGTCCCGCCGGCGGCGCCCCCTGCCGATACACGTTCGCCCTGGTCGGCGTCGTGGTGTTCGGCGGGCTCGCCGCCGCCCGGCCCGCCGATCCGGCGCTGCCCGCACTGCTGCTGGTCGCCGCCGCCGGGCTGGTCCTCGTGGTCACCGACGTGACAGCGCTGCGGCTGCCCGACCCGCTCGTCGGCCTGGTCGCGCTCGGCGGCGGCCTCGGCCCGGCCGCTGCCACGGCGGCGACCGGCGAGCCGCGCCGCCTGGCCGTCGCGGCGGCCGGTGCCGCGCTCTCCTTCACCGGGTACGCGCTGCTGGCGCTGCTGCCCCGCGCCCGGCTCGGCTTCGGCGACGTGAAGCTCGCCGCCGCGCTCGGGCTGCCGCTGGGCTGGCTCGGCTGGCCGGCGTTGCGGCTCGGGCTGCTCCTGCCGCACGTGCTCGCCGGGGTGGCGGTGCTCGTCCTGCTCGCCGCCGGCCGGGTACGCCGGGACACACCGGTGCCGTTCGGCCCGGCGCTGCTCGGCGGCGCGTGGCTCGCCGCCGTCCTCACCTGAGAAGTGCCGTCAGATCAACCGGAGCTGGTGGTCCTTCGGACGGCGGGGTTCGGTCGCGTCCAGGCGCTCGAACAGCGCCGGGTCGATCACGTCGAGGAACGGTGTCGGGCGGGTGTCGCGTTCCGCCCCGTGCCGGGCGCGGCGGCCCGCGTGGCTGACGTACAGCCGGTCCTGCGCCCGGGTCAGCCCGACGAAGAACAGCCGCCGCTCCTCGGCCACCGCGTCGTCGTCCGGCTCGGAGCCGGGCCACCGCAGCGGCAACAGGCCGTCCTCGGCGCCCACCAGGAACACCACCGGGAACTCCAGCCCCTTCGCGGCGTGCAGCGTGAGCAGCGTGACCGCCTCGGCGCGCGGGTCGAGCGCGTCCACCTCCGCGCCGGTGGCGAGCTGGTTGAGGAACAGGGCGAGGTCGTCGCCGCAGCGCCGGGCCAGCGGCGTGAGCAGGTCCACCGCCGTGCGGACGTCCTCGGGGCGTACCGCGCCGGTGCCGTCGAGCGTGGGCACGGCGAAGCGCTCGGCCAGGATCTGGCCGGCCTGGCGTACCCGGGCGGTGAGCGAATCGTCGAGACCGGCGTGGCGCAGCTCGCGTGCAATGGCCGGCACGCCGGGCCGGTCGCGCAGCCGGTCGTGCGAGCGCTTCTGCACCGGGATGTTCGCCCGCGCCAGCGCGTCCACGATCGGCGCGGCCTGCGCGTCGGTGCGGTACAGCACCGCGATGTCGGAGAAGGACAGCGAGGTGGCCCGCCCGTCGATCCGGCCCGAGTCGAGCGAGCGGTGGGACAGCCCGCCGACCAGCTCGTCCACGGTACGGACCACGAAGTCGGCCTCGTCGGCCACCGAACTCGCCGCGTACCGGCCGACCAGCGGCGCCTCCGGGTCGAGCCGGGCCGGGTCGAGGCGCCGACCGCGCACCAGCGACGACGGCGCGATTGCCTGCACGGCGGCGGCCAGGATCGGCGCCGAGGAGCGGTAGTTGCGGTTCAGCCGGACCAGCCGCGCGTCGGCGAAGTCCTGCGAGAACCGCAGGAAGTAGCCCACGTCGGCGCCCCGGAACGAGTAGATCGCCTGGTCCGGGTCGCCGATCGCGCACAGGTTCCCGTCCGGCGGGCTGAGCAGCCGCAGCAGCTCGTACTGCACCGCGTCGACGTCCTGGTACTCGTCGACGAAGATCCACTTCCATCGCTCGCGGTACTCGCGCACCAGCTTCCGGTCACCCCTGAGCAGCGCCACCGGAAGCGTCAGCAGCTCGTCCAGGTCGACCAGGTCCCGCTTGCGCAGCAACGCCGCGTACCGCTCGTCGTCCTCGCCCGCCTCGGCGCGCGCGGCCGCACGGTCGGCGTCGTCGGCGATCCGGAAGTCCGCCGGCAGCCCGACCGCCGCCGCGTTCTCCCGCAGCACGGTCAGGCCGAGCGCGTGGAACGTGCCCACAGTGACGTCCTCGGCGACCGGGCCGAGCAGCCCGTCCAGCCGGTGCCGCAGCTCCTCGGCCGCCCGCCGGGTGAACGTGATCGCCAGGCACTGATCGGGGAAGACGTTCAGCTCCGCGCAGAGGTACGCGATCCGGTGCGTGAGCGTCCGCGTCTTGCCGGTACCCGGACCGGCCACGATCAGCAGCGGACCACCGGGCGCCGACGCGGCCACCCGCTGCATCGCGTCCAGCCGGTCGAGCAGACCGGTACCGACCTCCTCCATCCCGGCGAGCATCGGCTCGAACGGCTCGTGCGGAGACGGCGGCGGCGCGATCGGGGGCGCGGACGGCGGCGTGCGCTTCGGCTCCGGCCGGGCCGCCGCCGGGCGCTTGGCCTTCGGCTTCGGCGCCGACTCCGCCGGTCGCCGCGGCGCGGGCACCGGTACGTCGAACAGGGTCTCCTGCCCGGCCCGGGCACCCGCGGCGCCCAGTTCCGCCGGATCGAACAGCGTGATCACGCCGTACTCCCCGTCGAAGCCCGGCACCCGACGCACGTCGCCGCGGCGCAGCCGGCCGATGCCCTCCGCGAGCAGTTCACCGCCGACCCGGCTGATCTCGGAGATCGGGGTACGCGTGAGGATCTCCAACTCCGGGCCGAGCGCGGCGATCAGCTCGTTGAGCTTGCCCTCGACCTTCTTCGACCGCGCGCCGACCCGGTTCAGCTCGCCCAGGATCTCGGCCAGCGGCACCAGGTGGGTCACCTCGCGCGCGTGCGCCGGCCGGTGCCCCGCCGGGCGGTCCGCCAGCTCCTCGACCCGGCTGAGCACACCCACCGTCAGCGGCTTGCCGCACTCCGGGCAGCGTCCGCCCGCCTCGCGGGTCCGCTCCGGCGACCAGTTCACGCCGCACAGCCGGTGCCCGTCGGCGTGGTACTTGCCCTCCTCCGGGAAGAACTCGACGGTGCCCGCCAGCCCGTCGCCGGTACGCAACGCCTCACGGATGGCGAAGTAGTCGCGGGCGGCGGTGAGAACCGTGGCCTCCCGGGCCAGCGCGGGCGGCGAGTGGGCGTCCGAGTTCGACACCAGCTGGTAGCGGTCCAGGCTGCCGACCCGCCAGTTCATCTCCGGGTCGGACGACAGACCGGTCTCCACGGCGAAGATGTGCTCGGCCAGGTCCGCGTAGCAGTCGGCGATCGCGTCGAAGCCGGACTTCGAGCCGAGCGCGGAGAACCAGGGCGTCCAGATGTGCGCGGGCACCAGATAGCCGTCCGGGCTCGCCTCCAGCGTGATCTCCAGCAGGTCGCGGGAGTCCAGCCCGAGGATCGGCCGGCCGTCCGAGCCGAGGTTGCCGATCCGGCCCAGCGCGGTGTTGAACCGGGCCACCGCGTCCAGGTCCGGCAGGTAGATCAGGTGGTGCACCTTACGCGTGCGGTCGTCGCGCTTGTAGATCGTGGAGATCTCCACGCTCAGCATGAACCGGACCGGGTCCGCCTCCGCCGCACCGGCCAGCCGGGGCGGCAGCCGCCGGGCCACGTCCCGCTCCGCGTCGGGCGACAGCCGGTACAGGCCCGGCTCGGCCGGGTGCAGCGTCTCGCGCAGGTGGTCGTACCAGGCGGGATGGGTGAAGTCGCCGGTGCCGAGCACGCCGATGCCCTTGCGCCGGGCCCACCAGGCCAGGTTCGGCAGGGTCAGGTCGCGGCTGCACGCGCGGGAGTACTTCGAGTGGATGTGCAGATCCGCGACGTACGGCGGGAGGCCACCGGGGGGTGCGGCGCTGAACGGAGGCACGCCGCATCCTGTCACGTCCGGTCCCCCGCCCGCCCGTCGCCACGCGTACGGGTGACCTGAGCAATGCGGTGCTGGACTCGGCGGCCCATGCACGCTATTGCGTGCGCAGCTCGACGAGCGTCACCTGGGGAGGCGCGCCCACCCGCACCGGCGGGCCCCAGAAACCGGCGCCGTTCGTGACGTAGACCTTCGTGCCGTCGACCTCGCCGAGACCGGAGACCACCGGCTGTTCGAGCTTCACCGCCAGGTTGAACGGCACCATCTGGCCGCCGTGGGTGTGCCCGGAGAGCTGGAGGTCGACGCCGAACTTCGCCGCCTCCTGCGCGGCCACCGGCTGGTGCGCCAGCAGCACCACCGGCCGGCTCGGGTCGCGGTCACCGAGGGCGGCGGCGTAGTCGGCGGGCGCGGCCAACCCCGTGCCGGCGGCGCTCACGTCGTTCACCCCGGCCAGGTCCAGTACGCCGCCCCGGGCCTGGATCTCCTGCCGCTCGTTCTGGAGCACCCGCAGGCCGAGCCGGTCCACCTCGCGGATCCACTCCTCGACGCCCGAGTAGTACTCGTGGTTGCCGGTGACGAAGAAGCTGCCGTACCGGGACTGCAGGTCGCGCAGCGGCTCGGCGGCCTCGCCCAGCTCGGCCACCGTGCCGTCGACCAGGTCACCGACCACGGCGACCAGGTCGGCGTCCATCCGGTTGATCATCGCGACGATCCGCTCGGTGTGCGCCCGGCCGCGCAGCGGCCCGAGGTGGATGTCGGAGACGGTGGCGATGCGCAGCCCGTCCATGCTGCGGGGCAGCTTCGCCAGCGGGATCTGCACCCGGTCGAGCTGCGGCGGACCCATCGCGGTGCGGACGCCGTACCCGGTGACGCCGACGGCGGTGAGCCCGGCGAAGATCGCCGCCCCGCGGGCGAGCAGCAGCCGCCGGGAGGGGTCGTGGTCCGGCGCGCTGGTGCCGGCCGGGGGCGCGTCGGCCGGGTCGACCGGCGGCGGCGCCGCACCCTCCGCCGAAGCCGCGCCGACGAGCACGGGCTCGGGCTCCGGGCCGGCGGCGATCGCCGAGCGGGCCCGGCGGCGCAGCACGAGCCGGGCCACTGCGGTCGGTACCTCCAGCACCAGCAGCAGCACCAGCAGGTAGAACATGAGCGCGATCCAGAGGTAACCGGGCCAGGCCAGCCAGTACCAGCCGTTGCGCGTGCCCGCCATGGTCACCGGTACGAGCACCGCCAGCGCCACGATCGCCACCCCACCGGCCCGGCGCCACCGCCCGGGGCGCGTGGTGTCCCGGACCAGCCGCTTCCACAGGTAGAGGTGGATCAGGCCGATCACGAGCACGACGAAGCCCAGGAATGTCGCCATGGCCAGCACGGGTGCCCCCCTCAGCCGCCCGCGAAGGGCGGCAGCACGTCCACCGTCGCCCCGGCCGGCAACAGTGCCCGTCGATCATGACAGGCCACACCGTCGACCAGGAAACTCGCCGCCTTCAGCACCACCGCGAGGCGCTCGCCGTGCCGGGCGGCCAGGTCGTCGAGGAGTTCGTCCAGGGACCGGCCGGCGGATGCGGTCTCCTCGGCGCGTCCCGCGGCCGCGCGGGCACCGGCGAAGTAGCGAACCGTCAGTTCCACCCTCAGCCTCCGATCGCCGACATCGAGCGTGCGGGCTGGAGGAACGTCGGGTCGTCGATGCCGTGCCCGGCCCGCTTGGCCCACATCGCGGCGCGCCAGCGGCGGGCCAGCTCCTCGTCGTCCGCGCCGTCGCGCATCGCGCCGCGCAGGTCCGACTCCTCGGTGGCGAACAGGCAGTTGCGCACCTGGCCGTCGGCGGTGAGCCGGGTGCGGTCACAGTCGCCGCAGAACGGCCGGGTCACGCTGGCGATCACCCCGACCCGGGCCGGCCCGCCGTCCACCAGCCACGTTTCGGCCGGCGCCGCGCCGCGCTCGGACGGGTCCGGCGTCAACGCGAACGCGGTGTGCAGGGAGGCCAGGATCTCGTCGGCGGTGACCATTGTCGAACGGTCCCAGCCGTGCTGGGCGTCGAGCGGCATCTGCTCGATGAACCGCAGCTCGTAGCCGTGCACGAGCGCGAACCGGAGCAGCGCGGGCGCCTCGTCGTCGTTCGTGCCGCGCATGAGCACCGAGTTGATCTTCACCGGGGTCAGCCCGGCTTCCGCGGCCCCGGCCAGCCCGGCGAGCACCTCGGCGAGCCGGTCGCGGCGGGTCAGCGCGGTGAACCGGTCCCGGTCCAGCGTGTCGAGCGAGACGTTGACGCGGTCCAGCCCGACGGCACGCAGCGCCGGCGCCATGCGGGCCAGGCCGATGCCGTTCGTGGTCAGCGAGATGCGCGGCCGGGGCGTGAGCGCGGCGACCGCCGCCACGATGCCCGGTAGGCCCGGCCTGATCAGCGGCTCACCGCCGGTGAAGCGCACCTCGGTGATGCCGAGCCGGGCCACCGCGAGACCCACCAGCCGGATGATCTCGTCGTCGGTGAGCAGTTTCGGACCGGCCAGCCAGGGCAGGCCCTCCGCCGGCATGCAGTAGGTGCAGCGCAGGTTGCACTTGTCGGTGAGCGAGACCCGCAGGTCCCGGGCGACACGGCCGTACCGGTCGGCGAGGCCGCCGTCGGCCGTCCGGGGGGCGCTCATCTGTCGACCGTAGCGCGGTCGGGCCACCGGAGGGCGGCACGGGCGGTGGAGCGGACCGCGTCCGCGTACGCCGCGCCGAAGATCGCGGTGTGCACGAGCAGCAGATGCAGCTGATGGAGCGGCACCCGTTCCCGCCACCCGTCCGCCAGCGGCCACGCCTCCCGGTAGGCGGTCATGATCCGGTCCAGGTGCGGCGGACCGCCGAACAGCGCGAGCTGCGCCAGGTCGGTCTCGCGGTGGCCACCGTGGGCGGCCGGATCGACCAGCCAGACCCGGCCGTCGGCGCCCCAGAGCAGGTTGCCCGGCCAGAGATCACCGTGCAGCCGGGCCGGCGGCTCGTCGCCGCCGAACTCGCCGATCCGCTCGGCGACCTGTTCGACGAGCGCCGCCCCGGCGGCGTCGAGCCCACCGCCGTCGACCGACAAGCGCAGGTAGGGCAGCAGGCGGCGGCGGGCGAACCAGTCCGGCCAGGGGCCGGGGTCGGGCGTGTTGTCCTGCGGCAGCGCGCCGATGAACCCCTGCCAGTCCGCGCCGAAGGCGGGTGCCCCGGCCTGGTGCAGCCCGGCCAGGTCGCGGCCGAACGCCTCCGCGGCCTCCGGCGTCGGCTCGCCGGGCTCCACCCAGTCGAGCGCCAGCAGGTCGGGCAACGCGACGAGGACATCCGGTACGGGCGCCGCGCCGGCCTCCCGCAGCCAGCGCAGCCCGGCCGCCTCGGCGGCGAAGAAGCCCTCCGGCAGCGGACGCGCCGCCCGTTCCGGCCAGGTCTTGGCGAACACCGAGTGCCCGTCGTCGAGGGTGAGCCGGGAGGCGGCGCAGATGTCACCGCCGGAGACCGGGGTCTCCCGGATCCGCTGGTGGGTCAGGAAGGTCGGCAGGTGCTCCGGGTGTGCCCGCAGGTACGCCAGGTCCATGTGCGCAAGGTAGCGGTTACCCCGGACATCCGGTTGTCGAGCGGCGCCCCCGATCGCCGCTGAACTGGGCGGATACGCTCCGTATCTGTGGATGGACCGCGTGTTGTACACAGGGGCGGACGCGGCGGGGCGCGACCGCGGACGCTCCCGGCATGAACTCCACCGAGTCAGCGCGTCTCTCCGTCCGTTCGCCGGCCGACATGGTCGCGGCCGTGCCCTATCTGCTCGGCTTCCATCCCGCCGACAGCGTCGTGGTGGTCGCGGTACGCGGCCGGCGCGTCGTCTTCGCCGCCCGTGGTGACCTGCCCGCACCGGGTGCCGACCCCGGCCCGGCGGCCCGGCACCTGGCTCAGGTGGCGGCCCGGCAGGACGCCGACGCCGCCACCGTCGTCGGCTACGGTCCGGCCGCCCGGGTGACGGGTGTGGTGGACGCGATCGGCGACGCGCTGACCGCCACCGGCCTGGTCGTGCTCGACGCGTTGCGGGTCACCGAGGGCCGCTGGTTCTCGTACCTGTGCACCGAGCCGTCCTGCTGCCCGCCCGAGGGCACCCCGTACGACCCGGCCGCCAGCCAGGTCAGCGCGGCGGCCGTGTTCGCCGGTCAGGTCGCCCTGCCCGATCGGGCCGCACTCGCGGCGCAGGTGTCCCCGCTCGACGGGCCGGTCCGGCTCGCCATGCGCCGCGCCACCGGTCGGGCGCGCATCCGCCTGGCCGCGCTCACCGGACGGCCGCCCGCTCCGTCGGACGCGAGCCCGGCCGGTGGCGCGCCGGCCGACGGCCCCGGGCCGGGTGGGCAGTCGCCGGTTCCGGCCGTCGATTCCGGGCCGGGTGGGCAGTTTCCGGTTCCGGCCGTCGATCCCGGGCCGGGCGGTGACGCGCAGGCACTGGCCGGCGGTCTCGTGCCGGGTGGGGAGCCGCGGGCCGTGCGCACGGCTGGCACTGCGGCTGTGCGTGCCGCCTTCCGCCGCCAGCGGCGCGGCGAGCGGCTGGACGACGACGAGGCGGCCTGGCTGACAGTGCTTCTCACCCACGTGGCGGTACGTGATCACGCCTGGTCCCGCACCGACGGCCGGGACGCCGACATCAGCCTCTGGACCGACGTGCTGCGACGTGCCGAGCCGGACCTGATCGCCGCGCCGGGCTGCCTGCTCGCGTTTGCCGCGTGGCGCTCGGGGCACGGGGCACTGGCCGCTGTCGCGCTGGAACGGGTGCTGTCCGCTCACCCCGGCTACTCGCTCGCGGTGCTGCTCGACGAGGCGCTCCGGCGGGGCGTCGCGCCGTCCGCGCTGGACGGGCGGCCCGGTTCCGGCGACGGCGGGGTGTGCTGCGGCGCCGCCGACGTCGGCCCCGCCGGTGACCGCTCTCACCCGTCCGCCGGACCGGTCCCGCCGGTGACCGCTCACCCGCCTGCCGGATCCGCCCCGTCCAGGACTGCGGTCAGCCGCCGACGCGCGCCGCACCGGTGTAGACGTTCATGGTCGGTCCGCGCAGGAAGCCGACCAGCGTCATCCCGGCCTCCTCGGCCAGTTCGACAGCGAGCGTGCTGGGTGCGGACACCGCCGCGAGCAGTGGCACGCCCGCCATCCACGCCTTCTGGGTGAGTTCGAAGCTGGCCCGTCCGGAGACCAGCAGCACGTGTCCGGCCAGCGGCAGCCGCCCTTCCCGGGTGGCCCAGCCGAGCACCTTGTCCACCGCGTTGTGCCGCCCGACGTCCTCGCGGAGCACGACCAGCTCCCCGGCGGGGGTGAAGAGTCCCGCGGCGTGCAGGCCGCCCGTGCGGTCGAAGGCGCGCTGCGCGGTGCGCAGCCGGTCCGGTAGCCCGGCCAGCAGGTCGGCGGTGACCACCAGCGGGTCGTCCCGCACCGCGAACCGCGAGCGGGTCCGCACCGACTCGATGCTCGCCTTGCCGCATACGCCGCACGAACTGGTGGTGTAGAAGTTGCGCGCCGGGTCGGTCACGGGCTCCGGCACACCGGGCGAGAGCACCACGTCGACCACGTTGTAGGTGTTAGGGGTCTCCGCCCCGGCGCAGAGCTGCGCCGTGTGCACGTCCTCCGCCGACCGGATCAACCCTTCGGTGAGCAGGAATCCGATCGCCAGGTCCAGGTCGTCGCCGGGCGTACGCATGGTCACCGCCAGCGGACGGCGTCGGCCCGGCCCGGCCGTGCCGACGCGGATCTCCAGTGGCTCCTCCACGGCCAGGGTGTCCTGCCGGCGGATCCGCTCCCGTCCGTCAGCGGCCGCGTCGAGGTCGATCCGCAGCACACCACGCCGATCCGTCGCCCGTCCCATGCCGCCATCCTTCCCGGGCGCTCCGCCGCCCGCACCTCGCCCCGCACCTTCCCGCTCTCGCCGCCCCGGCCCGGTCCGTCCGGCCCAGGTCCGATGATCGACACCAGTTCGGCGAGGTGCGGCATCGGAGGGCCCTGGATGCCACCACGTCGGCGGAGAGCAGTGGATCAACGTCGGAAAGCCGCCATCCACCCCGGGCGGAGGTCCGAGCCGGGACGCGGCGGTCGCGGCTGTGGCTAGGGTGAGGCGGTGACGGGGTACGCGGCGATCCTGCTCGCCGGTGGCGCGGCCCGGCGGATGGGCGGCGTGGACAAGCCGGCCCGCGCGGTCGGCGGCCGGTCGATGCTGCACCGGGTGCTGGGCGCGGTGGCCGACGCGGACCAGCGGATCGTGGTCGGCTCGTCCGGCCCGGTGCCCGAGGGAGTCCGGACGACCCGGGAGGAGCCGCCCGGCGGCGGTCCGGTGGCCGCCACAGCAGCCGGGTTGGCGTTGCTCGACCCCGGTACGACGACAGTCGCAGTGCTCGCCGCCGACCTGCCGCTGCTCACCACCGCAGCGGTGGCCGGGCTGCGACGCGCCCTCGCCGCCCCGACTGCCGGACCGGACGACGGCTCGACTAACGCCTCCGCCGCCGGACCGGACGACGGCTCGACTGACGCGTCCGCCGCCGAACCGGAGGAGGAGGCCGCGACGGCCGGGCCGGAACACGCTCCGGCCGCCGCCCGGCAGGAGGCGCTGGCGGGTGAGACCGCAGCGCTCGCCTGTTACGTGGACGGGGACGGGCGCCGCCAGCACCTCTGCGCGATCTGGCGGTTCGCGGACCTACGCGCCGCCCTCGACCGGCTCGCCGTGACGCGGGGCGGCTCGCTCGACGGCGCGCCGGTACGCGGGCTGCTGGCCGGCCTCGTCGTACGGGAGGTGTCCTGGTCCGGCTCGGGGCCGCCACCGTGGTTCGACTGCGACACTGACGAGGACGTACGCCGGGCGGAGGAGTGGACGAGATGACGGTGCTGGACGACTGGGTCACTGCGGTCTGCGCCGAACTGGACCTGGACCCGGCGGGGGTGCCCGTGCCGATGGTGCTCGACGTGGCCCGGGACGTGGCCCACCAGGTGGTCCGGCCGGGTGCGCCGGTCACGGCGTACCTGCTCGGGCTGGCGGTGGGGCGCGGCGCGGACCCGGCCGCGGCGGCCGAGCGGCTCAGCGCCCTGGCCGGTTGCTGGCCCGTCGACCTGGGCGGTTCCACACCTGGGGATTAGCGCCTCGCACGGGATTCGGTCCCCTTCGCGCGTGGGTAGGGTGGCGGGAACGGACGGAGGCGATCATGACGGCAGACCACCCCTCGGCGCCGGTCGACAAGCCTGCCGGCGGCAAGCCGGAGCACCACGCCACCGGCAGCGCGCCGGAGCACCACGAGTCGATCCTGCTCGACGAGCCGACCACTGCTGATCTGCGGGCCAAGGTCACCGAGGCCTGGCGGGAGTTCGCCCGGGCGCTCGCCGACCGGCTGCGCGGGCTGCCCTCCGGCGGGCACCTGGAGGTCACGCTCGACCCGACCGCCTCGGGCACCGGCGACGCCGTCTACTCGGTGAGCGTGGACGCGGGCGCGGAGGGGCGCCTCTCGGCCCGCGCGGTGGGCAACGCCACCCTGCCGCAGGGCTACCGGCTGGACCGGGCCGCGGTGGCCGACATGGTGGCGCTCGGCTGGTCGCCGCCGGGTGTGGTGCCGGGCTCGGGTGAGCAGTTCGGGCTGGACTGCGGCACCGACGAGGCCACCCGGCTGGCCGCTGTGCTGTCCCGGACGCTGCGTGACGTCTACGGCGCCCCGCACCCGGCCTTCCTCGTCTACCTGGTGCACGACGCCGAGGGCGAGGCGTTGCCGGTGGAGCCGCTCGGTACCGCGCGCGGCGAGTTCGGCCCGGACCGGGACGTCGAGGCCGACCTGGACGAGGCGCTGGCCGCGGCGGCGGCCGCGCAGTCCGGCGAGAACGACGTGCTGGCCCTGGAGGAGCGGGTCCGCACGGTCGTGTCGACCATGCTGAAGTCCGCGTCCGACCAGCTCCAGGTCGACTCCGACGGTGACATCAACATCCGGGCCGGTTCGGCCATGGTCTTCGTCCGGGTACGCGACAATCCGCCGCTGGTGGACGTCTTCTCGCCGGTGCTGACCGAGGTCGAGCCGACCGAGCGCCTCTACGTGAAGCTCTCCGAGCTGACCAACCGGATGCCGATCGGCCGGCTCTACTGCGCCGACGACACGGTGTGGGCGTCGATCCCGGTGTTCGGCCGCAACTTTCAGGCCACCCACCTGATGCTCGCGGTGCAGGTGATGACCGGGCTCGCCGACGAACTGGACGACCGACTGCACGGCGAGTTCGGCGGCAAGCGCTTCTTCGGCGAGGGCGACAAGCCGGCCCGGGCGCAGGAGCACCGCACCGGCATGTACCTCTGAGCCGGATCAGCGCACGTCGAGCAGCGTCTTGCCGACTGTCTCCCGGGCCTCGATCGCGGCGTGCGCGTCGGCGGCGCGTTCCAGCGGGAAGCGCTGCCCGATCACCGGCGGTTCGGCGCCGAACGGCCCGAAGCCGCTGGCCCGGAACATCGTCTCGACGAACGTGATGTTCGCGTGTGCCGCGTCGACGAGCACCTGGCCCGGTCCGGGTGCCGGGTCGGGCGCCGTCCCGGGCACGAGCATCTCCGGTTCGCCGAACTCCCGCAGCCACACCGCACGCATGCCGCCCCCTCGCCTCTCGCCGGTCACGGTGTCAGTGCACGACATGAAGCGGGGTTGAGGTCAAGGCGTTGACGGGCCGACGCCGGGGGACTCGACCAGCCGGGAGAGCACGATGGTGCTGCGCGACGAGGTGACGAACGATTCGGCGCGCAGCCGTTCGAGGGCTTCCTCCAGGTGGGCGATGTCCGCGGCGCGCAGGTGCACGAGTGCGTCCGCCTCGCCGGAGACGGTGTACGCGCCGACGACCTCGGGGTGCCGGCGGGCGGCGGCGCCGATCTGCGCCGGGGTGGTCCGGCCGGCGCAGAACAGCTCGACGAACGCCTCGGTGGTCCAGCCGACCGCGGCCGGGTCGACGACGGCGGTGAATCCCCGGATCACCCCGGCGGATCGGAGGCGGTCGACCCGTCGCTTGACTGCGGGGGCGGAGAGTGACACCCGGCTGCCGATGTCCGCGTACGAGGCGCGAGCATCCGCGACGAGCAACGCAATGATTCGCTGGTCGACCGCGTCTATCTGCAACGTTCTGCTCCCGGGAAGCAATGCTTGTGGCTGTTACCAAAGTTGTACCGTACCTACTCTTGGTGACCGTGAACCAGCAGCGAGTCTCGCGAAAGCGGACATATCTCATGTGCTCGCCCGAGCACTTCACGGTCGAGTACGCGATCAACCCGTGGATGGACGTGACCACGCCGGTCGACGCCGGCCTGGCCGTCAAGCAGTGGGACCGGCTGCGGGAGACGCTCGTCGCGCTGGGCCACGAGGTGCACCTGCTCACCCCCGAGGCGGGCCTGCCGGACATGGTCTACGCGGCGAACGGCGCCTTCGTGGTCGACGGCACCGTCTACGGCGCCCGGTTCAAGCACGAGCAGCGGGCGGCCGAGGCCGCCGCGCATCGGGCGTTCTACGAGGAGCACGGCTGGCGGTTCATCGCGCCGAGCGAGACCAACGAGGGCGAGGGCGACTTCGCGTACCTGCCGGAGGCGCACGGCGGTCTGATCCTCGCCGGGTACGGCTTCCGGACCGAGCCGGCCGCGCACGCCGAGGCGCAGGAGGCGCTCGGACGGCCGGTGGTCTCGCTGCACCTGGTCGACCCGCGCTTCTACCACCTGGACGTCGCGTTGGCCTCGATCGACGACGAGAACGTCGTCTACTACCCGGGTGCCTTCTCCGCCGCCAGCCAGAAGGTGCTGGCCCAGCTGTTCCCGGACGCGATCGTCGCCGACGACGAGGACGCGCTGGCGTTCGGCCTCAACCTGGTCAGCGACGGGCTCAACGTGGTGCTGAACAACGAGGCGACCCGGCTCGCCGGCAAGTTGAAGGCGGCCGGCTACCACCCGGTCCCGGTGGAGCTGGCCGAGCTGAAGAAGGGCGGTGGCAGCGTGAAGTGCTGCATCGCCGAGCTGCGGCACTGAGCCACGCCTCGACGCGAAGGGCGGCCTCCCCGGTGGGGGACCGCCCTTCGCGCGTGTGTCGGTGCCGGTCAGCCCAGCGTCGCCAGCTCGTTGATCACCACGTTGGAGAGCAGCCGGCCGTCGGTCTGCACCCGGCGCAGGTACCACTTCTGCTGCGGGGTACGGGTCTGGTTGAACTGCCAGGTGCCGCGTGGGCTGTCCACCTGACCGATCTTGCCCAGCGCCAGGTTGACCTGCTGCGGTGAGGGGTTCGCCCCGGCCAGCCGGATCGCCTTGTCCAGCACCAGCGCGGCGTCGTAGGAGGCCATCGCGTACGTGGTGGGCGCCGAGTTGAACGTCTTCCGGTACGCCGAGGCGAAGATCCGGTTCGCGGTGTTGTTGAGGTCGGCCGAGTAGTTCAGCGCGGTCTCGATCCCGTACGACTGGATCAGCTTGCGCTCGCGGCCCTTCTCCCCGTCGTCGAGCTGGTCGAGCGCGGTGCCCTCGGTGAGGAACCCGGGGGCGTAGATCGGTCCCCGGTAGCCCTGGGCGTAGAGCTGCTTGACGAACTGCACGGCCTGCGCCCCGGAGTAGTGGCAGAACACCGCGTCCGGCTCGCGCTCGAGCGCCTTGCGGATCGGCCCGGAGTAGAGCGTCCGGGACGGGTTGGGGTCGTCTTCGGTGAAGATCGGGTCCTCGGTGAGCCGGCGGCCCCGCTCGTACGCGCGCCGCAGCCCTTCGATGACGTCCTGGCTGCCCGGGCCGCGGGTGCCGAACATGGCGATCCGGCTGGAGGCGTCCAGCTTCTGGCGCAGGTATTCGCCGAGCGCCTCGCCGGGCTCGGTCAGCACGTACGACGTGCGCCAGATGTAGACGACGCCCTGGAGCGTCGACGGGGAGGCGTTGGAGCCCAGCAGGGGCACCCGGGCCTCCTCGACCGCGTTCTTGATGCCGGTCATCACGGTCGGGCTGACCACGCCGGTGAGCGCGAGCACGCCCTCCTTGAGCAGCCGGTCGACGGCGGCCTTGCCGGTGGCGGCGGTCTCGCCCTCTTCGGCGGTCACGAGCGTGACCGGGTGGCCGGCGATCTGCTGACCTCGCATGCCGAGGAAGAGCTGGAAGCCGTTGGTGATCTCGTCGCCGACGGCCTTGTTCGCTCCGCTGCCGGGCACGATCAGCCCGACTTTGATCGGGCTGCCGGATCCGGTCTGCTCTTCGGAGTCGTCCCCGGATCCGCAACCCGCCGCCAGTCCGGTGGTACCCAGCGCGGCCAGCAGTTGCAGCGCCCGCCTGCGGTTCATCTGTGCCACCGATTTCCTCCCCGACAGGGTGGCCATGGTGCACACCCCTTCGGCGTTCTACCTGCTCGGCGACGCTGCGTCAATGCCCGGAAGATCATCGTGAAGCGACAGTAACGCCTCGACGACCCGGGGCCACGCGGCCGAGCCCGGCGCGATCAGCCCGAAATGCTCGCATTCAGGCAGCTCAACGAGCGTGGCGGTGCCTCCGGCGGCCCGATCCGCCGCCACCCAGGACCGGCTGATCGCGATCGGAACCTGGGCATCCCGATTTCCGTGGATTACTACCGTGCGTGATCGGATGGGTACCAATGCCGATGGATCCGTCGCCGCGTACCGGTCCGGCACGTCGTCCGGGCCGCCGCCGAGGAGCGCGGCCACCGCCCCACCGTCCAGGTCCAGCCGGTACGCCTGCGCGAGGTCGGCCACCGGTGCCAGCGCGAGCACCCCGCCGACCGTCTCCGGGGCGTGCGCGGCCACGTACAGGGCCAGGTGCCCGCCCGCGGAGTGACCGACCAGGATCGGCGGCACCTGTGCCACCCGGCCGGGCAGCGCGGCGGCGGCGAGTCCCGGCAGCGCGGCGATCCCGGCGCGGACGTCGGTGAGCGTGTGCGGCCGGCCTCCGCCCGGCCCGCCGGTCCGGCGGTACTCGATCTGCGCGACCGGGTGGCCGAGCGCGGCGAGCGCCGCCGCCATCGGGCCGGTGTGGGTCCGGTCGTACTCCACCCGCCAGAACCCGCCGTGCACCACCACCACGAGCGGCCGGGGCGGCCCGTCGCCGGCCGGAAGGCGCAGGTCGGCGCACTGGTCCGGGTGGTCGCCGTAGGAGACCGTGGCGTCCGGGGGCGGGGACGGGCGGGTAAGCACCTCGCGCGGGTCGGAGAGCATGCGGCGACGGTAGCGTCACCCGGTCCGGCCGCGTGCACGCGGCCGGCGTGGGTAAAGATGGGTGCCATGACCGAAGCGCACTCCGCCGCACACGACGACGAACAGGCCAACGATGGCATCCCCGGCACCGTGGTGGTGGTCGGGCCGGACGGCCGCCCGGTCGGCACGGTGCAGACCGACGAGGGCAAGGGCGAGGACCCGACCCGTCTGGTCGAGCAGCCGGCCAAGGTGATGCGGATCGGCAGCATGATCAAGCAGCTGCTGGAGGAGGTGAAGGCGGCGCCGCTCGACGACGCGAGCCGGCACCGGATGCGGGAGATCCACGAGCGCTCGATCGTCGAGCTGAAGGAGGGACTCGCGCCCGAGCTGCGCGAGGAACTGGAGCGGATCTCGCTGCCGTTCACCGAGCAGCAGGCGCCGAGCGAGGGCGAGCTGCGCATCGCCCACGCCCAGCTGGTGGGCTGGCTGGAAGGGCTGTTCCACGGCATCCAGGCCGCGCTGGTGGCCCAGCAGATGGCCGCCCGGGTCCAGCTGGAGCAGATGCGGTCCGGCCGCCAAGCGCTGCCGAGCGGCCCGGCCGGGATGATGCCGGGCATGCCGGGGATGCCCGGCAACAACGAGGGCCACGCCCCCGGCCAGTACCTGTAACCCCGCCGGCCGGGGCGCGTCACGCGCCCCGGCCGCACAGTCAGTCCAGCTCGAAGACCTTCTCCAGGTACGCCGCGACGCCGTCCTCGGTGTTCGGCCCGGTGACCTCGTGTGCGATCTCCCGTACGGCCGGGTGGGCGTTGGCGACTGCCACCGCACGTCCGGCCCAGGCCAGCATCGGCACGTCGTTGGGCATGTCACCGAAGGCCAGCACGTCCCGCTCGTGCACGCCCAGCCGCTCCGCGTACCAGGCGAGGCCGGCCGCCTTGGTCACGCCGGCCGCCGAGATCTCGATCAGCCCGCTGTACGACGAGTGGGTCGCCTCGGCCAGCCCCTTCAGCGCGCCCGCCACCACTCGCACGAAGACGTCCGGATCCTGCTCACCGGCCCGCGCCAGCAGCTTCACCGCGGGCGCGGCCAGCAGTTCCTCGGGCGACTCGACCGCCCGGATCGCATCGCGGTCGGCGTCCCAGCGCAGCGGGTACTGCACTTCGTGCCGCATCTGCCGGCTGTCCACGATCTCCACCGCGAGGCTCACCCCGGGCACCTCGGCGCGTAGCCGCCGGGCCACCTCCGCCAGCAGTTCCGGGGCGAGCGGGTCGGCGCGCAGCACCTGGTCGGTGACCGGGTCGTACACCACCGCACCGTTGGCGCAGATCGCCGGCAGCGGCTCGGTGAGCTGCTCGTACACCATCTGGAGCCAGCGGATCGGACGGCCGGTGACCAGGACCACCGGGGTGCCGGCGGCGTTGATGCGGGCCAGCACCGCGGCGGTACGCGGGCTGAGCGTCCGGTCGTCGCGCAGCAGCGTGCCGTCGATGTCGGAGGCGACGAGCCGAGGTGGATCTTCCATCACCGGGAGAGTAGCCGGTCCAGGTAGACCGCGACCCCGTCCTCGTCGTTGCGCAAGGTGATCTCGTCCGCCGCGGCGCGAACCTCCGGGTGGGCGTTCGCCACCGCCACCCGGGCCCATCCCGCCCAGTCGAACATCGGCAGGTCGTTCGGCTGGTCACCGAAGACCAGGACGTCGGCCGGGTCGACGCCGAGCCGCTCGGCGACGACGCTCAGCCCGCTGGCCTTGTCGGTCCGGGGCGGGCAGATCTCGACGAAGCTGAGCCCGGCCTGGGTGAGCGTGGCCACGTCCGGCGGCACGATCGCCCGCGCGGCGGCCAGCAGTTCGTCCACGTGGTGGTCGGCGGTACGCGCGAACGCCTTGATCACGTCGCAGGACAAGCATTCGACCCGGCTGCGCGCCTCGAACCGGTCCGGGTAGGGCCAGCTGGGGTGGTAGTCGCCCCAGAGCGGCGCCTCGTGCTCGTCCGATGCCTCCACCATCACGGTGAGCGGGCCGACCGCCGCCTCCAGGTCGGTGAGGATGCGGGCCAGCACCTCGCCGGGCAGCCGCTCGTCCCGCAGCACCAGGGGCCCCTCCGGGTCGCTCTGGTCCACCACCCGGCCGCCACCGGCCATCACCAGGAAGTCGGCCGCCCGGATGTCGTTGCGGGTGAGTTCGGTCAGGCGCGGTCCGCGGCCGGTCGCGCCGACCACCGGAATCCCGGCGGACCGCACCCGGTCCAGCACCCGGTGGGTGTACGCGGAGACGGTCTCGTCGCTGCGGACGAGCGTGCCGTCGAGGTCGGTGGCGATCAGCTTGGGCAGTCCCGGGCGGGTCATGGTTCCTCCTTCGCCCGCCGCCGTCACGCCGGCCGACCAGGTCCTCGGTGCCGCGACCATGGGACGGCGGGCAGCAACCGTATCTCGCGGAACGGGCGGCAACCACGGCTTTCCGGCGAATCGCGGGCGAAGCTCCGGTGGCCGCCGGACGCGCTGCCGGACCTGGCTCAGTAGGACCGTTCGGGGCCGGCGAACGGCGCCGTGGGCCGCACCGTCAGGTCCGCCGGGGCCGGCGGCACGTCGTCGGTGTCCGCCCGGCGGCGCTCGGGCCGGTCGTCGTCCGGCTCCCCGTCGGCAGGCGACTCGCCGGCCGAACGTCCGGCCAGGTGCAGTGCGGCCGCCAGCAGGGCGACCGCTCCGAACGCGCTGACCAGGCCGCGTCCGTGCGCGACCTCCAGGCGCTGCTCGCCGACGAAGAACAGGATGCGCCGGGCCAGCTGTTCGAGGGAGGTGGCGGTCGCGACGAGCACCCCGAGCACGCCCGCCGCGAGACCCAGCCCGGCCAGCCGGGCGTGCTGCCGTACCGCCGGGGCGCCGCGCAGCGCCAGCCCCACCACGACCGACAATCCGAGCAGGCCCACCAGGTACGCCGTGCCGAACCCGCCGATCTCGGAGATCCCGCTGGTCAGCTGCGTGGGGCCGTCGTCGCCCCGGTTCTCGGCCGGCACCGTGATCGCCAGCCACTCGCCGATCAGCGAGGCGATCGCGGCCACCGCGCCCAGCCCGGCGAGCACCGGCGGCAGGCGACGGTCCCGGCCCAGCGCGGCGAGCGAGCGCGCGGCCCGGCCGGACGACTCCGGCTCGGCGTCCCCCCACTCGACGATCGTGGTGTCGTCGGACCTGTTGTCCTGCATGGGGATTCGCTTGTCCTGTCGGGGAACGGGGAGATCCTGCGACATGGCCACCCTTCCCGTGCGCGGGCCTGCGTCGAATCATGGCACAGCCCGCTCCGCCGGCCGGGATCGCGACCCGAGGTCCGGTGCGGGGCGGCCCGCTTTCGGTTAGCGTCGGTGCCATGCCTATCCGTACCGCATCCGCTCGCTGGCAGGGCAACCTCACCGAGGGGTCCGGCACCGTCCGCACCGGCAAGGGCGGCCTGTCCGGCAACTACTCCTTCAAGTCGCGCTTCGAGGAGGGCGAGGGCACCAACCCCGAGGAGCTGATCGGCGCCGCGCACGCCGGCTGCTTCTCGATGGCTCTCTCCAAGCAGCTCGCCGACGCCGGCGCGCAGGAGACGGCGGTGGAGACCACCGCCAAGGTGCACTTCGACAAGACCGACGCCGGCATGACCGTGACCCGCATCGACCTGGAGACCGTGGGCCAGGTCCCGGGCATCGACCAGGCCGAGTTCACCAAGCTCGCCGAGGCGGCCAAGGAGAACTGCCCGATCTCCCGGCTGCTGTCGCCGGGCGCCCAGATCACGCTGGACGCCCGTCTCGCCTGACATCGCGTACGGCACGGCGGGGGTGTCCTGCGGGACGCCCCCGCCGTGCGGTGTGCCCGACCGGGAGGAAGTGACCGGGCCGCGTGGCCGTGGAGATGAGCCGGGACCGGTTCGAGGAACTGGTCGGCGAGGCGCTCGACGAGGTGCCCGAGGAACTGCTCGGGTTGATGAGCAACGTGGTCATCCTGGTGGAGGACGACCCGCCGCCGGGTGAGGACCTGCTCGGCCTGTACGAGGGGCACGCGCTCACCTCTCGCGGCTGGGACTACTCCGGCGTGCTGCCCGACCGCATCCTGATCTACCGCAACCCGATCCTGGCGATCTGCGACACCGACGACGACGTCGTCGACGAGGTGGCGGTGACAGTGGTGCACGAGATCGCTCACCACTTCGGCATCGACGACGAGCGCCTGCACGCCCTGGGCTGGGGCTGATCGGCCTCCGGCGCCTCCCCACCCGGCTGATCCCGGTGGTTGCGCCGGTCCCCTAACCTGCGGATCAGGCAGAACCTGATGCAGGAGGAAAACCCATGCGCAGCGCGCTGTTCTCCGCGGAGAACCTTGAGAAGGAGTCCCAGCAGCCGGGCATGCGGTTGCAGAACTCCAAGATGCTGAAGATCGAACTGAACGGCGAGGCGATGGCCCGGGTCGGGTCGATGGTCGCCTACCAGGGGCAGGTCCAGTTCCAGGCCCTCGGCTCCGGCGGCATCGGCAAGTTCATCAAGCAGCGGCTCACCGGTGAGGGCGTGCCGCTGATGAAGGTCTCCGGGCACGGCGACGTCTTCCTCGCCGACTTCGCCAAGGACGTGCACGTCATCGACCTGGAGCCGGGCGACGCGTTGTCCATCAACGGCTCCAGCGTGCTGGCGTTCGACTCGACGCTCCAGTACGACATCAAGATGGTCGGCGGCGCCGGGTTCGCGTCCTCGTCCGGCCTGTTCAACTGCGTCTTCACCGGCCACGGTCGGATCGCCGTCACCACCAAGGGCACCCCTGTGGTGCTCAACGTGGACGCGCCGACGTACGTGGACCCGCAGGCGGCGGTCTGCTGGTCGGCGAACCTCCAGACCGGCTACCACCGCGCCGAGCAGCTCGGCCTGGGCACGCTGCTCGGCCGTAGCACCGGTGAGGCGTTCACGATGAGCTTCGCCGGTCAGGGCTTCGTCGTGGTCCAGCCGTCGGAGGAGCCTCCGGTGGCCGGCAGCGGCTCCCAGCAGCAGGGCGGCATGCTCGGCGGCCTGCTGCAGTAGACCTCCGGTGCCCGGGGCGTACGCCGAGGTCGTCCCGGGCCGGTCAGTTCAGCTCGCCGGATCGCAGCCGCGCCACCCAGGCCGCCGCGTCGGCGTAGTCGGCGTCGGTCAGGCCGGGCGGCGCCGGTGCCTGCTGGTCACCCGCCGCCGTGCTCCAGCGGTGCCGGGGGTACGACCCCAGGAACCGCACGTCCGCGCAGACCCGGCGCAGCCCCTGCAACGCCTCGCCGAGGCGTACGTCGGCGACGTGCCCGGCGCAGTCCAGGAAGAACACGTAGCGGCCGAGCGCCTCGCCGGTCGGGCGGGACTCGATCCGGGTCATGTTGACGCCGCGCACCGCCAGCTCCATCAGGACCGCCAGCAGCGCGCCCACCCGGTCGTGGGCGAGGCACACCGCGAGCGAGGTGAGGTCGTCGCCGGTGGGCGGCGGGGGCGGGCCGGGGCGGGACACCAGCGCGAACCGGGTCACCGCGTCCGGGTGGTCGGCGATCTTGTCGGCGAGCACTGCCAGCCGGTGCCGGGTCGCGCCGATCGGGGCGCAGATGGCGGCGTCGTACTCGCCGCTCGCCGCACCGGCCGCGGCGGCGCCGTTGGAGAGCACGTCGACCACTGTGGCGTCGGGCAGGTGCTCCCGCAACCAGCCCCGGCACTGGGTGGACGCCTGCGGGTGGGCCGCGACGGAGCCCACGTCGGTCAGTGTGGTGCCGGTGCGGGCGGCCAGCACGAACTCCACCGGCAGGACCACCTCTCGGGTGATCACCAGCGGGTCGCCCTCGACC
Source organism: Micromonospora marina (assembly GCF_900091565.1). GTDB lineage: Bacteria > Actinomycetota > Actinomycetes > Mycobacteriales > Micromonosporaceae > Micromonospora > Micromonospora marina. The sequence goes on from NZ_FMCV01000002.1 coordinate 332,799, forward strand.
AGTTCGTCGAGCGTCACCCCGACCGCGCCGCCGATGGAGTTCTCCAGCGGCACCAGCGCCGCGTCCGCCTCCCCGGCGCGTACCGCGTCGAGCGCCTCGCCGACGCTGCGGGCGGGTGTACGGTCCCCGCGCTCGGCGGCGGGCACTGTTCGCAGGGCCTGTTCGGCGAAGGTGCCCTCGGGGCCCAGGTAGACGAAGCGGGTCGGCGGTGTTCCCGGCATGCCGACCAGCCTACGCACCCGGCGTGCCGTCGCAGGCCAGGGTGCGGATGCCGACCGGCGCCACGGTCCGCACCTCGACGCCGCACACGTCCGTGCCGGCGGTGACCAGCCTCGGCGTGCCGCTCTCGTCGCGCGTGACCACCTGCAACTCCTCGTGCCCGGTGACCGCCAGCACTGTGTACTGCCAGCCCTCGGCGCAGAGCGGACCGGTAGCCACGGTGACCCGGACGTCGCGGGGCAGTACGCCTGCGGATCCGCGCAGCAGCGCGACGATCCGGTCGCCGGACGGCCGTCCCCGGCAGGGTGCCGCCGAGGCCGGCGCGGACGGGGAGAGCGTCGGCGCGGGCGGCGTGACCGGTGCGGCGGCCGGGGTGGGCGTGGTGGACGCCGACGGGTCCGGGACGGTTGTGATGGCGACGGGCGGCGTGTTCAGCTCGGGCGGGGTGCCGCAGGCGGCGAGCGCGAGCAGCGTGAGCAGCGCCAGCGGGCGGTGGCGGCGTCCGGGGTGTCGGGTGCGGGGCACGGAGGCGTCCTCGGGCATCGAGGGATGTCGTCCTGGGGTGGGGCCGAGGCCATCGTAGGCGGACGACCGGCCCGGGTGAAGGGTTGCGGGTCCGGCGCGGGTCAGACCGCGGAGAGGAAGGTGAGCGAGCCGGCCACCGCGCCGTCGGTGAGCACCGGTGTGGAGATGGCGTCGACCGTCCGGCCGGCGTCGGAGCCGGGCCCCTGCACGCGCAGCAGGCCGCGGGCGAGCCGTTCCGAGTGCAGCGCGAGCAGTGGCGGGATCTTGTCGGTCTCCTGCTCGGTCAGCTCGCTCGGGCTCGCCGTGAAGTCGACCAGGCGCAGGCCGCCCTCCAGCAGCGGCAGACCGATCACGTCCTCCGGGGCGCCCAGGCTGAGCAGGTCACAGCCGGACGAGGAGATCGCCACGACAGTGGTGTCGGCGTCGATCAGCAGGCACGGCTCGGCGGCCCGGGAGACCATGCCGGACCACTGCCCGAAGTTGTCGGACTCCTGCTCGGTGGATGCCGCGGGCGCGAACACTTCCGAGAGTGAGAGTTCGACGTGGGCCACCGCGCCTCCTATGTACACCGACGGTCTGTCCACGCTAGCCGGTCGGTGCGGCGGAAGCATCGGCTGCCGGGCGGCCGGCGACGGCGCGGACCGGCGGAACCAGTCGGGGGCGGTGCCGTGGGCCGCGTGGCGTCGCCGGAGACGTTACCGGCGGGCGGCCCGCTTGTCAGCGGCCGTTCGGCCCTCGTCATACCACCGGTAGTCGGCGGTTGGACGGTACGTGCCGTTGAACCACGTCGCGGGCGCCTGCGCGACGCGGGAGAGCTTCTCGGCGGTGGCCGGACTGATCCGGTTTCCACCGGCCACGAGCAGGCGGTCCAGCTCGCGATGGGTGGCCATGAGGCAGTCCTTCGGCAGGCCGTAGACGCTGATCACCCCGGAGCCGACGAACGTCAGCACCGGGGTGACCGGGATCGGCAGGCCGACCGCGTCGGAGAGGGCCTTGCTGGCCCGCTTGGCGTCCCGGCGCGCCTCCGCCACGTACGGCGGGCGCTTGCCGTTGATCTGGACCACGTCTCCGGCCACGAGCACCCGGGCCCGGCCGTGGTCGGCGATGGTGACCGCGAACAGACCGCTCGGGCCGATGGCCAGGAATCCGGCCCGGTCGTCGCGGCCGCGGTCGAGCAGCATGTCCGCCGGGTCCGTCCGGGGCCACTCGATGACGTGCCAGGCGGGACCGAGATGGTCGAGCTGACCCAGGGCGCGGGCCCCTGCCGCTTCCAACCGGCGGGCCCCCCGCTCCGCCCGGCGACGCCGGGCCCACTCCAATGGAGTCGATCGGGCCGGCTCGAGCACCGAGGTGGGCTCGACCCGGGAGTGCGGCACCGTGCGGGGCGGCAGTGCCCTGCCCGGTACGGCTCGACGAGCGGGAAAGACAGTCATCGCGACCTCCGGCAAAAGGTCTCTCGAAGTTATGTCTCCACTACCCTACGTTGCGCCCCCGGGGGCTCGGCAAGTTGGACCGCCGGAGTGAGTGCGGATGAATGCCATATTCATCCTCACTTCTCTTCCAGATGGTGCGCAAGCCTGCCCTAGGCTGCGAGGGTGACCCACTATGTGGACAGCGAAGTCGCCCGGCTCGGGACGGTGCTGCTGCACCGTCCGGGACCGGAACTGGCCCGCCTCACCCCACGCAACAACGACAGCCTCCTGTTCGACGCCATCCCATGGGTGGGACGCGCGCAGGAGGAGCACGACGCGTTCGCGGCGGCGTTGCGGTCCCGCGGAGTCGAGGTGCTCTATCTGGCCGACCTGCTGGTCGAGACGCTCGCCGTGACGGACGCCCGGGCCGAGCTGACCGACCAGGTGCTGCGGTCCCGCCGGCTCGGCCACACCCTGCGGCGGCGGGTCGCCGACCACCTGGCGTACCTCGACCCGGCCGGGCTGGCCGACGTGCTCACCGCCGGGCTCGCCCACGAGGAACTGCGGATCGGCGCCGACCGTCCCGGCGGTCTGGTCTGGACGCTCATGGACCGGCACGACTTCGTCATCGATCCGCTGCCGAACCTGCTCTTCACCCGCGACTCGTCGGTCTGGATCGGCGACCGGGTCGGTGTGACGAGCCTCGCCATGCCGGCCCGGCGGCGGGAGACGACGCTCACCGACGCGATCTACCGCTACCACCCGCGCTTCGCCGGCACCGAGTTCGTCTACCACCCCCGGCTGGAGCACCTGGAGGGCGGCGACGTGCTGCTGCTCGCGCCCGGGGTGCTCGCCGTCGGCGTCGGCGAACGCACCACACCGGCCGGCGCGGAACGGCTGGCCCGGCAGGTGTTCGCGGCCGGGCTGGCGCACACCATCCTGGTGGTGCCGATCGCGCAGGAGCGCGCCACCATGCACCTGGACACGATCTGCACGATGGTCGACGTCGACGCCGTGCTGATGTACGCGAACGTCGCCGACGAGCTGTCGGCGTACACGGTCATCGCCGGCGCGGACGGCGACGATCTGCGGGTCGACGGCCCGGCGCCGTTCCTGCGGGCCGCCGCCGACGCGATGGACCTCGACCAGCTCCGGGTGATCGACACCGGCCTCGACCCGGTCACCGCCGAACGCGAGCAGTGGGACGACGGCAACAACACGCTCGCGCTCGCGCCCCGGCTGTGCGTCGGGTACGAGCGCAACGTGGAGACCAACGCGCAACTGGAACGAGCCGGCATCGAGGTGATCGCCATCGCCGGGTCGGAGCTGGGCTCCGGGCGGGGCGGCCCGCGCTGCATGTCCTGCCCGCTGGTGCGCCAGAAGGGCGGGGCCGCCTGACCCGGAGACGTCAGCGCAGCGTCAGCTGGCGGCCGAGCAGGCCCTGGCGGGCCCGGCGGCCGGCCGCGTCGAGCGGCTCCCGCCCCGCGACCGCCTCGGCGTAGCGCTTGGCGAACTCCGCCACCGGCGCCTCCCACTCGCCTGCCGGGGTGTCCTCCGGCAGGTCCCAGACCGGCGCGAGGCGACCGTGCGCCCGGAACATGCCCGCGAACTTCGTGTCGTCGCCGAGCGTCAGCGCGCCCGCCGCGGCGAGCCGGGACAGCGCGTCCAGCGCGGCGTCCTCGTCCTCCGGCAGGACCAGGCGCACGTGGGCCTTCTCCGACACCTGGCACCAGTACGCGGCCGGCGCGGCGGCCAGCTTCACGGTCGGGTAGATCGCCGAGTTGGCCCGTTCCAGGGACGCCTGGACGTTCGGGTCGTCGGCGGCGCCCGGGTCGAGCCAGAAGTCGAACCCGTCGTGCATGCTGATCTCCAGCGGGCCGTCCACCAGGATGTCCTGGAGGCGGGGGCCCGGCCCGGGCAACGGTGGCACGCTCACCTGGCCGCCCGGCTCGGTGCGCAGCGCGGAGATCAGCGCGTCGGCCAGGTCCCGGGAGACGTCGCCGGACTGCTGGTGCCGTTGCAGGCCGATGAAGACCCGCCCGTCCGGCTTGGTCATCGCCGGCGTGGCCATCGGCAGCACCGTGGCCAGCGTGACCGGCCGGTCGCCGTACTCCTCGATCAGTTCCGGGGTGAGCCGCAGCGGCGCGGACGCGGCCGGGACCAGCTCGCGCAGGGCGATCCACTCCGGCTCGTCGGTGAGGCCCTCGAACGGCCGGGGCACGAAGACGTCGCGCACCTTCTCCCGCTTCGGGGTGGCCTCGACGGCCCGCTGGTTCTTCCGACGCTTGCTCATGCGCCCGCTCCGCTCCGCTCGCCCATGGCGAGACAGCCTAGATGCCGGGTCTCGGCGGTGGGGGCCGGACCCGCCCGCCGTGTGTCAGCCGGCGGCGACGAGGTCCGCCCGCTGCACCGGGACCGGGTCGAACCGTGCCCACACGCTCTGGCCCAGACCGTCGCGTTCCACGCCCCAGCCACTGGCGAGCCCGGCGACGATGTGCAGTCCACGCCCGTCCGCCGCGTCCGGCGCGGCGGTACGCATGCACGGGCCGGCGCCCGATCCGCCGTCGGTGACCCGGAGTTCGACACTCGGCCCCTGCTCGGTCGGGCGCAGGCGCCAGGCGACCCGCACCACGCCGCCGGGCAGCGCGTCGGCGTGCCGGACCGCGTTGCCGACCAGTTCCGCCAGGACCGCGACCAGGTCGGCCACCAGGACCGGGGGTACGACACCGGTCAGCTCGTCGGCGAGCCGGTGCCGGGCCAGGCGCGCGCCGGTGGCGTCGTGGGGCACCACCACGCACCACGACCGTTCGGCCGGACCAGTCGACACGTCGTTCCTTCCCCGCCTGGGAGCGCCCGGTCAACCCCGGGGCAGCCGCACCTCTGCGACCGTACCGCCACCGGCTCTGGGCCGGAGGGATACCCATCCATTCTGCTGTTCAACGATCTGGCGGACGAGATAGAGACCGAGCCCGGCGCCGGGATACCGGCGGCGGTCGCCGGACTCCCCCTGCCAGAACCGGTCGAAGGCCCGCTCCACGTGTTCCGGCCGGATGCCGATGCCCCGGTCGGCCACCCGGAACGAGACGGTCCCCTCGTTCGCCTCGGCGGTGATCTCGATCGGGGTGCCCGGCAGCGAGTACTTCCCGGCGTTGGTGCCCAGCTCGGTGAGCACCGTGGCGAGGCTGCGTCGGTCGCCGAGCGCCTTGGGCAGGTCGGCGGGCAGGGCGAGCACGACCCGGTGCCGGACGTCCGCCGGTAGGTCCGCCACCGCCGCGCGTAGCGCCTCGACCAGGTCGAACGGTGCCGCGGGTTCACCGCCGGGACGGTTCTCGGTGGCGGCGGTCAGCAGGCGGTCGACCAGGCGGGCCAGTTCGTTGGCGCGCTGGCCGATGATCCGGGCGGCCTGCCTGCGGTCGCCGTCGCTGAGCGAGTCCCAGTGATCGGTGAGCGTGTCCGCGTACCCCTTGATCACAGTGACCGGGGTGCGCAGCTCGTGGCTGGTCACCGCGACGAACAGATCCCGGTCGTGGTCGCGCCGCTGCTGGTCGGTGGTGTCGCGGAAGCTGACCACCCGCAGCGCGTTCGGGCCGGGCAGCTCGCCGGAGGTGATCCGCAGCCAGCGGCCGTCGGGCAGCCGGTGGTCGAGCACCTGGCCGGGCGGCGGCAGCGGGAACGGCAGCGGACGGCTCAGCGCCTCGTCCGCGGGGCGGCCGGTCACCTCGACGGCGGCCGGGTTCCACAGCCGGACCCGCCCGTCCCGGTCCACCACCGCCAGTCCGTCGGCGAGGGCCGCCACGACCGGGCCGTCCCCGTGCACGGGCAGGCCGGTCTGGTCGCCGTACATGTGGGCGACGCACGCGGCGACGTAGCCGATGACGGCGCGTTGCGCGGGTTGCAGCGGCTCGCCCAGCGGGTAGAGCGCGTGCAGGCTGCCGACTGTGAGCCCGCCGATCTCGGCGCGCGCCACGATCATCCGGCAGAGGCCCCGGCCGGCGACCTCGTCGGCGAGCGCACCAGGGATCGCGTCGACCCGGACCTCCCGCACCGGCGGGCCGGCGAGCAGGCAGACGGTGGCCGGGTCGGTGGCGGGCAGCGGGCGGCCGAGGACGAACTCGGCGCGGCCGGTCGCCGCGATCACCCGCCCTCCGGCCGATGTGAACTCCACGAAGACCAGCCCGGCCGCGCCGACCGCCGGTTCGACCTCGCGGAGCAGCTGGCTGAGCACGGCGAGACCGGACTCGCCCGAGTTGATCATATTGATCACTGCGGTGTGGCCGGCGATGAAGGCGGGGTAGTCGGTTCGCTCCGGCATGTCCCGAGTGTGCCGCGCCGTCCGCGTCGGGGACACCCCCGGCCGGTCGGCCGTCCCCGGTACCGATCGACGGGACTCACCGGCCCAACCGGGCCAGCGCGTGGGCCGGCCGGTCCGTGATCACCCCGTCCACGCCGGCTGCGAGCACGAGTTCCAGGTCCTCCGGCTCGTTGACGGTCCAGACGTACACCGAGTTGCCGGCGGCGCGCAGCGCGGGCACCAGCCGTGGGCGGGCCCGGACGAGCTCCACGCCGGGACCGGCGATCCGGGTGCCGAACGGCAGCCGGCCCAGCGGCAGCAGACGCGGCAGCATCTCCAGCAGCAGCACGGTGGGCAGCGCCGGGGCGAGTTCCCGGATCCGGCGTACGGCGAGCGGCGAGAACGACATCACGGTCACCTGGACGGGATGGTCGGGGCGAGGCTCGGCCAGCTCGTACCGGCGCAGCATCTCGACCAGGCGGCGCTCGACGTCGCCCCGGTAGCGCGACGGGTGCTTGGTCTCGATCAGCAGCCGGACCGGCCGCCCGGCGGCCAGCACCGCGTCGAGCAGCCGCTCCAGCGTGAGGAGCCGGGTGTGCGACTCGTCGAGCGGCACGTCGTCCTCGGCGAGCGTCGTGGCCCGGTGCCAGGAGCCGAAGTCGAGCGCCTCCAGTTCGGCGAGCGTCCGCGCGCTGACCAGTCCACGGCCGTTGCTGGTCCGGTCCAGCCGGCGGTCGTGCACGCAGACCAGGTGCCCGTCGCGGGTCAGCCGGACGTCGCACTCCAGCCCGTCCGCGCCCTCGTCGAGAGCGCGCAGGTAGGCGGCGAGCGTGTGCTCCGGCAGGTCGTACGAGGCGCCGCGATGGGCGAAGACCAGAGGGACGGTCATGGCCGCGTCACCGGCTCAGGCGACCCGGCCCGGCTGCCCGTCGTCGGTGACCACCGGACGGCCGGCGGCGGCCCAGTCGCCCATCCCGCCGTCGACGTTGCGCACCTGGTCCCAGCCGTTGCGCATGAGGTAACCGACCACCTGGGCGGAACGTCCGCCCGAGCGGCAGATCACCGCGACGTCTCGGTCCTGCGGGATCTCGGCGAGCCGGGCGGGCAGCTCGGTCATCGGCAGGTGATGGGCGGCCGGCGCGTGGCCGGCGGCCCACTCGTCGTCCTCGCGGACGTCGAGCAGGTAGACGTCGTCGGGCACGGCCGACGCGGGCACGCTGGGTAGTGAGGCTCCGAACACGGTCCCCAAGCCTAGTCGCCCACGCGGCTCAGAGCCGGGTGACCCAGCGCGGGTTGGCACCGGCCCATTCCGGCACGCGCGTGTCGCGCAGCGCGGTGAACAGCCCGCCGCCGCCGTTGTCCAGCACCACGTACGAGACGCCGTCGATGGTCTGCGGGTAGGAGGGCACCTGCACCCCGCGCAGAGCGTCCGCGGGCAGGCCGCGCAGCGCGAACAACAGCTCGTCCAGGGGTACGCCGTTGGTGTCCACGGTCAGCGCCCCGCCGGCCGCGCGCAGCACCCGGTCCAGCTTGACCGGGTCGCTGCGCAGCCGCGTCTCACCCGCGCGGTCGAGCACCGCCCGCAGCATCTGCTGCTGGTGCCGCTGCCGGTCGTAGTCGCCGCCGGGCAGGTCGTAGCGCTGCCGCACGTAGTCGAGCGTCCGCGCGCCGTCCATCTGCTGGCAGCCGGTGTCGAACTGGTGCCGGGTGTGGATCGAACGTACCGGCGTGTCCACGCACATCCGGATGCCGCCGAGCTGGTCGATCACCTGCTTGAAGCCGGCGAAGTCGACGAGGGCCGCGCCGTCGAAGCGGATGCCGGTGAGCCGGCTCAGGGTGGTGCTGAGCAGCCGTGCGCCGCCCTCACCGCCGCCGCCGTGCTCGTACGCGGCGTTGACCTTGTCCGGGCCGCCGGGGAAACCGGGTGCCGCGGGGAGCGCGACCAGCAGGTCGCGCGGCACGGAGATCAGGTACGCCTGCCGCATCCCGGCCGGCACGTGCACGATCAGGATGGTGTCGGAGCGCTGGTCCTCCGGGTTCGCGCCGGGCCGGTGGTCCGAGCCGATCAGCAGGTAGTTGAGCGCGCCGTCCAGGTCTGTCCGCTTCTTCCGGGCGGCCGGGTCGAGCAGTTGCTCCTTGGCCACCGTGCGGTCGTAGCGCGAGGTGAGCCAGTGCAGCCCGGCGACGCCGAGCGTGGCGAGCAGGACCAGGACGAGCCCGGCGCCGAGCAGGTACCGCGCCCAGCGGGCGGGTTCACCCCGCCCGCGTCGGTTCCGTGCTGGCCTGGACGTGACGATCCCCCCGTAGCCGCGACATGAGACCCGCTCACGTCAGGCTACTGGGGGATCGGCCGGCCGATGGCGCTTTCGCGCAGGTCAGCAGGTCATTTTCGGGTGGAGAGGACGTCCGGATTGTTCACCACGAACTCGGCCAGCTTGTCGTTCTTCACCGCCCGGAACATCTCCATGCTGACCTCGTTCAGGAGCTCCCGTTCGCCGTTGCCGTTGAACGTGCCGCCGTTGGTACGGAGCATGACCAGGTCGTTGCCGGTCACGCCCTTCATGGTGAAGATGAAGTCCTCGATCGAGATCGCGCCGGTGTCCAGGACGAACGCCTCGCCGGCCGCCTTGATCAGCGCGTTCAGCTTGATCGGGTTGGTCAACGTCCCGCTCTGGGTCGCCTTCTTCGCCATCGCCTTGATCAGTTGCTGCTGATTCTGCTGCCGGTCGTAGTCGCCGTTGCGGAGTGTCTTGCGCTGCCGGGAGTAATCCAGCGCCTGCCACCCCTCCATCTCCTGGCAACCCTTCTCGTAGCTCACCGGCTTCATCCTCTTGCCGGTCTTCTTGGCGTCCGCGTTCCACATCGGCTTGCCGTCGACGTACGACATGTGCAGCGACGAGACGTCCTGGGTCACGCAGATGTTGATCGTGCCGATCGCGTCGATGACGTTCTTGAAGCCGCCGAAGTTGATGATCGCGGCGCCGTCGAAACTGATGCCGGTCATGCCCTTGATCGTCTTGGCCATGAGCTGGGCACCGCCCTCCCAGCCGCCGCCCTTCTGCGCGCCGTGGAAGAACGCGGCGTTGATCTTGTCGACGCCGCCCGGGTAGCCGCTCTTCTCGAAGGCCGGGATGCGGGCCTCGGTGTCCCGGGGGATCGAGATCAGGTAGGCCTGGTCGTGGCTGGCCGGGATGTGCAGGATGATGATCGTGTCCGACCGGACGTCGTCGGCGGCCCACCGGGCCCGCGCGTCCACGCCGAGCAGCAGCATGTCGATCGGGCCTTCGAGGCTGCTGCCGCCCTCGGCGTCGGTCTTGCCGGCCTCGCCGAGCAAGTTGCGCTGGGCGATGTTGTTCGTGGCCTGGCCGATGACCGCCTTGCTGCCGACGATCGCGACGCCGCTGGTCACCATGAGCACCGCGCCGAGCACCAGCGTGAGCTTCGCCCAGAGCGGGTCCTTGCGCTTGGTGCGCTCCTTCTTCGGACCGCCGGGGCCGCGACCGCCGGAACCGGGCTGTGTGGGGATGACCGGAGGGACCCGGCCGGATGATCCGGGTGCCGGTGACTGCGGGCGACGGCTGGTCTGGACCGACATTCGTGCTCCAGCTCGGTGATCGGGGGCGGGACCACTTTACGTATCTGTTCCCGTTTTCGCGACCTCGTAGGGGCGCAATTCCCGTCAATACCCTCCGACAGCTTCGGGTTGTGGCCGAATGGGCAGGGGTAAGGGGCCGGTCGGCGGTTGGCCTCGGTGGTGGTGAGGTCCTGAGGCACGACACCGGTCATGTCGTGGCGGCGTCAGCCGCCCGCGTTGTCGCCCGAACCCTTCTGGTTGGCCTGCATCCACTCGGCCATCCGGTCCGCGGCGATGGCCTTGTACATCGCCAGCGCCTTCTCCCGGTCGGAGACCACCACCGACTGGCCGTCGATGGTCTGGCCGCCCAGGTGCGGGCTGGTGACGAACGTCAGGTTGTCGCCCCGCAGGCTACGGAACTGCACTGCCATGTCGGTCAACGAGAATCCCTGGTCGACCGTGACGGCGGCGGTCACCGCCCGGAGGAAGTCGTTCAGCTTCTTCGGGTTGGTGAGCGTCCCGGTGCTCGCCGCCTTGTCCATCAGTGCCTTCAGGAACTCCTGTTGGTGCCGCATCCGGGCGAAGTCGCCGTCCGGGAACTGCTTGCGCTGCCGGACCCAGTCCAGCGCCTCGGCGCCGTTCATGTGGTTCACGCCCTTGGTGAACGTCCGGTACGGCTTGTGGATCGAGGTGATGGTCCGCTCCACCTTGAGATCCACCCCGCCCAGGGCGTCGGTGACCTCCTTGAAGCCGCCGAAGTCGATCGCCATGACGTGGTCGATCCGTACGTCGGTGAAGCACTCGACGGTCTTCACCGCCAACGGCAGGCCGCCGAACGCGAACGCTGCGTTGATCTTGTTGCGCGAGCCGGAGTCGCAGGACGCCCCGGCGCTCTCCGGGATCGGCACGTACAGGTCACGGGGTACCGAGACCAGGTAGGCGCGCTTGTGGTCGGCCGGGATGTGCATGACGATCACGGTGTCCGCGCGCCACTTGCCGCTTCCGTCGACCGGGGCGTCCGGATCCCGCGAGTCGCTGCCCACGAGCAGGATGTTGAACGCGCCCTCGACCTGCTTGGCCGGCCGCCCACCGGTGATCCCGGCGAACGGGTCGGTGCGCGCCAGGTCGTCGTCCAGGTTGCGGGCGTAGAACCAGGCGCCGAGGCCGCCGAGCAGCGCCAGCACCAGCACCGCGACGCCGGCCACCAGGCCGATGCGCCCCCAGTGCGGCCGGGGGCCACGCCGCCCGGGCCGGCCCGGACCGCCGCCACCCGGACCACCGGGACCGGGCGGTCCCACCGGGCCGCCGGGACCGCCCGAGCGGGGCGCCTCGTCGTGTGCGGGGTACCACCTGGTGTCCGAGGGCCGGGCGCGCCCGGTGGCGGCCCGGCCGGAGCCGGGAACCGGGGCGCGGCCCGCGCCCCGGTTCAGGTGTCGGGGGATCGGCGCGCCGGCAGACGAGGTCGCTGACATGTAACCGAGGGTAGGTCGGCCGGGCCACCGACGCCCTCGTACGCGCGCCGATGTCAGCCGCGTCCCCGTCCGGTTCAGTACCCGAGCCGCCCGCGGAAATACTCGATCGTGCGCCGGAGGCCGTCTTCGGGCGTGACGCTCGGCACGTATCCGAGCAGTTCGCGGGCGAGGGTCAGGTCCGGGCGGCGCATCTCCGGGTCGTCCGAGGCGCGAGTGATGTAGCTCACCTCGGACGCGCTTCCGGTGAGTGACACGATCGTCTCGGCCAGTTGCCGCATCGACATCTCGTGCTCGGTGCCGCAGTTGATCGGCCCGGTCTCCGTCGAGTCGAGCAGCAGCAGGATGCCGCGGACCAGGTCGTCGACGTAACAGATCGAGCGGGTCTGGTTGCCGGTGCCGTGCACCGTGATCGGCTCGCCGCGCAGCGCCTGGGAGATGAACGTCGGGATGGCCCGGCCGTCGTCCGGGCGCATCCGCGGACCGTACGTGTTGAAGATCCGCACGATCGCGGTGTCGGTGCCCCGGCTCCGGTGGTAGGCCATGGTGGCCGCCTCGGAGAAGCGCTTCGCCTCGTCGTAGACGCTCCGGATGCCGATCGGGTTGACGTTGCCCCAGTACGTCTCGCGCTGCGGGTGCTCCTTCGGGTCGCCGTACGCCTCGGAGGTGGAGGCCATCAGGAACCGGGCACCGTCGTCGGTGGCCCGCTCCAACAGCGCCAGAGTGGCCACCGAGCCGACCCGGAGGATCTCCACCGGCAGCTTCTCGAAGTCGGTGGGGCTGGCCGGGGACGCCATGTGCAGGATCGCGTCGAACCGCTCGGCCATCGCCGGGTGCTGCGGCAGGCCGTCGGAGATGTCCGCCTCGACGAGCGTGAAGGTCGGCCTGTCCAGCAGGTGGGCCACGTTGTCCTTGGACCCGGTGACGAAGTTGTCCAGCACCACGACGTCGCAGCCGCGCTCGACGAGCCGGTCGACCAGGTGGGACGGAACGAAACCGGCTCCGCCGGTGACGAGGATGCGGTGTCCGGTACCGAAGCGGGGAGCGACCTTCATGGCGGTCAGCCTATACACGCGAGGCGGGGCCCCCGCGTAAGGCAGGGGCCCCGCTCGACCGTGGTGATCAGTGCGCGCCGGCTCCGGTGAGCGAGCGCACCTCCAGCTCCGCGTACTTCTCCTCGTCGCTCTCCTTGGACAGGATCGTGCCGAGCCAGCCGCACAGGAAACCGAACGGGATCGAGATGATGCCCGGGTTGGACAGCGGGAACCACTGCCAGTCGTGGTCGGGGAACATCGCCGTCGGTGCGCCGGAGACCACCGGGGAGAAGAAGACGAGCACCACGGCGGCGAGCAGGCCGCCGTAGATCGCCCAGACCGCGCCCGAGGTGTTGAACCGCTTCCAGAACAGGCTGTAGAGGATCGCCGGCAGGTTGCCCGAGGCGGCGACCGCGAACGCCAGCGCGACCAGAAACGCCACGTTCAGGTTCTGCGCGTAGATCGACAGGACGATGGAGACCGCGCCGATCACCAGCGCGGAGATCCGGGCGACGTTCACCTCCTGCCGCTCCGACGCCTGCCCGTTCTTCATCACGTTGGCGTAGAAGTCGTGCGCCAGGCTGGACGACGACGCCAGGGTGAGCCCGGCGACCACCGCGAGGATCGTGGCGAAGGCGACCGCCGCGATGATCGCCAGCAGTGTCGCGCCGCCCAGGTCCCCGCCGAGGAAGTCCACCCCCAGCGCCTCGGCGAGCTGTGGTGCCGCCGTGTTGCCCGCCTTGTCCTGCTCGGTGATCGCCTGGCCGCCGACGATCGCCGCCGCGCCGAAGCCGAGCGCCAGGGTGAGCAGGTAGAACGTGCCGATGATGCCGATCGCCCAGAGCACGCTCTTACGGGCCGCCCGCGCGGTCGGCACGGTGTAGAAGCGGATCAGGATGTGCGGCAGGCCGGCCGTACCGAGGACCAGCGCGATGCCCAGCGAGAGCAGGTCCATCTTGCTGTAGAACGTCTTCAGCGCGTCGCCGGGTGTCTCCACGCCGTAGCGCAGCCCGGGTTCCAGGAACGCCGCCCCCTTGCCCGAGGCGCTGGCCGCGTCACCGAGCAGCGAGGAGAGGTTGAACTTGTACTTGGCGAGCACCAGCAGCGTCATCGCCAGCGCGCCGCCCATCAGCAGGAACGCCTTGACGATCTGGACGTAGGTGGTGCCCTTCATGCCGCCGACCGTCACGTAGATGACCATCAGAGCGCCGACCAGGATGATTGTGGCGACCTTGGCGGTGTCGGCGTCCATGCCGAGGAAAGTGGTTCCCGGCTTGATGCCCAGCAGCAGGGCGACGAGCGCGCCGGCACCGACCATCTGGGCCAGCAGGTAGAAGATCGACACCGTGATGGTGGAGACCGCCGCCGCGGTCCGCACCGGCCGCTGCCGCATCCGGAACGCCAGGACGTCCGCCATCGTGTACCGGCCGGAGTTACGCAGCAACTCGGCCACGAGCAGCAGCGCCACCAGCCAGGCGACCAGGAAGCCGATCGAGTAGAGGAAGCCGTCGTAGCCGTAGAGCGCGATGATGCCGGCGATGCCCAGGAAGGACGCCGCCGACATGTAGTCGCCGCCGATCGCCATGCCGTTCTGGAAACCGGAGAACGACCGGCCGCCGGCGTAGAAGTCGGTGGCGGTCTTGGTCTGCCGGCTGGCCCAGACGGTGATCGCCAGCGTGATCGCCACGAAGACCAGGAACAGCGTGATGGTGAGGTTCCGGGCGGTGGTGCTGCCCGCCTCAGCCGCGAGGACCGTGTTCATGGGTCACCTCCCCGATCTCGTCGCGGATCCGGTCGGCGACCGGGTCGATCCGTCGGTTGGCGAACCGCGAGTAGAGCCAGGCGATGACGAATGTGGAGACGAACTGGAGCAGGCCGAAGACCAGGGCGACGTTGATGTTGCCGATCAGCTTCGTGCCCATGAATCCCCGCGCGTACGCGGAGAGGATGACGTAGAGCGCGTACCACAGGAAGAACGCGACGGTCATCGGGAAGACGAAGCCGCGTAGCGCGCGACGCAACCCGGCGAACTCGTCCGACCGCTGGACGGCGAGGTACCGTTCCGCCGCCGACTCGGCGGGTGCGGACGCGGGAGTGTCCGTGGACATCTGTGGATCACCACCTTCGCAGGCGTGGGGAGTTTCGCGCACGGTAGAGAGCGCGCTCCCGGCCCGGGAAGGCTCCGCCGCCGGGCGGCGAACGGCTGCGCCGAACGGCACCCCCACTGCGCCCAGTGACCCACGTCACTCCGCTAACCGGTCGCCGCCGGAGCGAGGGGTCAGGCGGGGAGGTCGTGGTAGCGGCCCCGGTAGTGCAGCAACGGGGACGTGTCCCGGGGGAGGTCCACCGACTCGATGGTGGCCTCGACCAGCAGACCCCAGCCGTACTCACGGGCGGTGTCCAGGCGGCAGCCCGCCCACCCGCCGGCGTCGGCGGGCACCGGGCCGTACGGCGTCTCGGTCCAGGCGTCGAGCGCGAACAGGCCGCCGGGCGACGGGAACAGGCCCGCGAAGCGGTCGGCGAGCTGCCGGTGCTGCGGGCCCAGCGGGGCCACCGCGAACCGTCCCGCCTCCTCGACCGCCGCCCACAGGTCCGACTCCGGATCGACCAGGCCGAGCAGCCGGTCCGGCTCGCCCTCGGCCACGAGCGTGGAGGAGACGGTCAGCCCGGCCGGACCGGGCGCGGTCCAGAGCGTCACCGGCGCGGCCAGCCGTCCGCGCAGCCGGCGTACCGGCGAGCGTTGCGCGGCCGGCGCCGCGAACGGATCGGTGGAGTGGATCTGCGCGCCCGGCTCTGGATTCACGTGAAACATTGTGCCGCCCGCGACCGGGCGAGGCTCGGCGGAACGCCCACGGCGCCGGCGGTTCCACCACTGCCACGCGGTGACGCGGCAGAGCGGGTGTACGTGCGCACGCCCCGGCCGACAGGCATCAGCGCCTCGGCGTGACATCAGCCAGCAGCTCCGGCTGCCGGTGGTCGAGCGTGTCCCCCGCCATGTACGCGCCCAGCAGCGCCGCGCCCCCGCCGTACGCCAGGCCGACCGGCAGCGCCAGCCAGAGCCACACGTCGCCGAGCAGTGCGGCGCCCACCACGAACGGCACCGCCACCACCGCCGAGCCGACCATGGAGACCAGGGTGAGCAGGCCCTTGGTGAATCCCGCGCCGCTGTTCAGGGCGAACGGGTTGCTCGACTCGGGCAGCGAGTAGGCGCCGAGCACCGACACGAGCGCGTTGATCGCCAGCCCGCAGCCGTACGCGGCGAACAACGCGCCACCCATGACGCCGAGCCATTCGGGCCGGCCGAGGACGACGGCCAGCGCGACCGCGATCACGAGGAGCATCGGCACGACGTAGATCGAGAACGCGGCCATCCGGGCCCGTAGCTCCACCCGCCCGGGCACGCCGGCGATCAGGTTCGCGGCGTACGAGCTGCCGTCGAAGCCGAACTGGTTGGCGAGCGTCACCGCCGCGAGCGCGCCGACGAAGATCATGCTGAGGCTCACCAGGGCCGGCGACGAGTCGGCGCCGCCGAACGCTGCCCCGCCCTCGGTGCTGAACGAGAAGCCGCCGAGGTTCACCATCACCGGTACGAACACACCGACCACGGCGACGGTGATCAGGTTGGCCCGTCGCCGGGCGTCCCGCCACCAGTAGCGGCACTCGCGGGCGACGAGCGCGCCGAACCGGTCCCGCCGGGCCCAGCCCACCGCGCGGGGGAAGAGCTGCGCGACCGCGCCGCCGGCCACCCCGCGCGGCGTCCGCGCGGGGCCGCTGCTCGCGGTGCCCACCATCGCCGACTCCAGCGACCGCGACCACCAGAACAGGAGTACGCCGAGCGTCGCGACCGCGATCAGCAGCTTCACCACCGCGGCGCCGGCCCGGCCCTCGGCCACGTCGACACCGGCGGTCCACGGTGCGCCGAACGGCGTCCAGCCGACCACCCGGGCCACGCCGTCCAGCCGATCCCAGTCGGTCTGCCGTACCGCGGCGAGCACCAGCAACTGCAGCGGGCCGAGCAGCGCGGCCAGCACCGCGAGCAGCACGGCGGCCAGGTCGCGTACCCGGCGGGACCGCAGCATCGCCGCGAACGCGCTGGTGAGCGCGCGGGCGCCGGCCAGGCAGACGAGCAGCCCGAGGACCACGCCGAGTGCGCCGACCAGGGCGGCCGCCCATCCACCGAGTACGCCCGCGGTGACCACCAGCCCGGCCGCCGTGATCGCCGTCGCCAGGGCCGGCACGCTGACCAGGGCGGCAGCGAGCAGACCGGTGACCAGGGTGCGGCGGGACAACGGCAGCAACGCGAACCGGGCCGGGTCGAGCGTCTCGTCCACGCCGAAGAAGACGAGCGGCAGGAGCAGCCAGCCGAGCGTCAGCAGGCCCCCGCCGAAGGCGGCGATCATCAGCGCGTACCGCGACTCCCCGGCCAGCCCCGGCACGGCGAGCAGGAAGAACCCGACGGCGGCGAACCAGAGCCCGAACAGCACACCGAGGACGAACAGCGCGACCCGCCAGGTCTGGCCCCGGAAGTTGTTGCCGAGCACCCGCAGCTTCAGCCGGACGAAGTGCCAGGCCGACACGCGCCGGGCCGGACGCTCGGGGACGGTCACCGGGACAGCCACGACAACTCCTCGCCGGTCGCGGTACGGCCGCCGACCACCTCGACGAAGACGTCCTCCAGCGACCGGTCGCCGCGCACCTCAGCCAGCGTGCCGACCCGCTTGATCCGGCCCTCGGCCAGGATCGCCACGTGGGAGCAGAGCCGCTCGACCACCTCCATCACGTGGCTGGAGAAGATCACCGTGCCGCCGCCGCCGACGTACCGGTGCAGGATGTCGCGGATCAGCGCCGCCGAGACCGGGTCGACCGCCTCGAACGGCTCGTCCAGCACCAGCAGGCGCGGGCCGTGCAGCAGCGCGCAGGCCAGCCCGATCTTCTTCTTCATGCCCGCCGAGTAGTCGACCACGAGCGTGCGGCCGGCGTCGGCGAGCGCCAGCACGTCGAGCAGCTCCGCCGCGCGCTGGTCGACCACCGCCGGGTCCATGCCGCGCAGCAGACCGTGGTACGCCAGCAGCTCCGCCCCGCTCAGCCGGTCGAAGAGGCGTACGCCGTCCGGCATCACGCCGAGCAGGCTCTTGGCGCGGACCGGGTCCGCCCAGACGTCGTACCCGAGCACCCGAGCCTCACCGGCGTCGGGCCGCAGCAGGCCGACGGCCATGGAGAGGGTGGTGGTCTTGCCGGCCCCGTTCGGGCCGAGCAGGCCGTAGAACGAGCCGGTCGGCACGGCGAGGTCGACGCCCGCCACCGCGACCTTGGTGTCGAAGCGCTTGGCCAAGCCACGGAGGGAGAGCGCCGGGTGCTGGTCGGTCATGGTCCGACCGTATCGGGCTCCGGCCAGCGCCCGCTCCCGCCGGAGGACGGTGTTCCCGTCCGCCGGCGAGGCGGACCACGCCGAAGTGTTAAGCGGGGGCCCCTGCTCTACCGCAGGCGTTAAGAGGGGGCCCTTCCTTACAAGCGGAGCGACTCCGGGGTGTGCAGGCGGAGCATTGTCGCGCCGACGTCGCGGGGCAGCCGCCGCCGGCTCGCCATCGACACCACCACCATGACGGTGAACGCCAGCGGCACCGTCCACGCGGCCGGCTGGGTGGTGAGCGTCGCCGGCCACCCGCTCAGCGGCGGGCCGAGCACGGTGAGCAGCACCGCACCGACCGCCGCGCCGCCGCCGACCAGCACCCCGGCGGCGGCGCCCAGGTCGGTCAGGCCGCGCCACCAGATGCCGAGCACCAGCAGCGGGCAGAAGCTGGACGCGGCCACCGCGAACGCGAGCCCCACCACCTGCGACACGTCCAGCCCGGAGACGTTCAGGGCGAGTACCGCCGGCACCGCGCCGGCGATCACCGTGGCGATCCGGAAGCCGCGCACCGAGCCGCGTCCCAGCACGTCCGTGGAGATCACCCCGGCGACGCTCGTGAGCAGGCCGGACGAGGTGGACAGGAACGCCGCGAACGCCCCGGCCGCGACGAGCGCGGCCAGCAGCCGGCCGGTCGTGCCGTCACCGAGCGCCGCCCCGGGCAGCAGCACCACCACCGCGTCGGTCTGGCCGCTCACCAGCAGTTGCGGGGTGTAGATGCGGCCCAGCACGCCGTAGACGGTGGGCAGCAGGTAGAAGACGCCGACGAGCGCCAGCACCACCAGCGTGGTGCGGCGGGCGGCGGCGCCGTCGGGGTTGGTGTAGAAGCGGACCAGCACGTGCGGCAGGCCCATCGTGCCGAGGAACGTGGCCAGGATCAGCGAGTACGTGGCGAACAGTCCCCGGTCGTCCTCGCCCGCGGTGTCCGGCAGCAGCCATTCGGTGGCGCCGGTAGCCGCGCCGGACACCTCCGGCACCGGGTCACCGGCGGCGAACTCCAGGCGGTCGCCGGGGCGTACCTCCCGGATGTCGCCGTCGGGCAGGGTGAGCGTCGCGCGGTGCTCGACCACCACTGTGGTCGCGGTCCGGAACGTCGGCCCGTCGGGCGGAGTCACCGCCGGGCGGGCGTCGGCCTGCCACTGCAACGCCAGGAAGATCGCGGGTACGGCGAGTGCGGTGAGCTTCAGCCAGTACTGGAACGCCTGCACGAAGGTGATCGCCCGCATGCCGCCCAGCGCCACGTTCGCGGTGACCACCACGGCGACGAGCAGCGCCCCGAGCGGGTACGGCGAGCCGGTGAGCGTGGCCAGCGTCAGCCCGGCGCCCTGCAACTGCGGCACCAGATAGAGCCAGCCGATGAAGATCACGAAGACGGTGGCGAGCGTGCGCAGCCGGCGGGAGCCGAGCCGTACCTCGCAGAAGTCGGGCAGTGTGAACGCGCCGGAGCGGCGCAGCGGCGCGGCCACGAACAGCAGCAGTGCGAGGTATCCGGCGGCGAAGCCGACCGGGTACCAGAGCACGTCCACGCCGTACTTGAGGATCAGCCCGGCGACGCCGAGGAAGCTCGCCGCCGACAGGTACTCCCCGCCGATCGCGGCGGCGTTCCAGGTCGGGCTGACGGCGCGGGACGCGACCAGGAAGTCCGAGGTGGTCCGCGCCAGCCGCAGCCCGTAGAAGCCGATGCCGACGGTGACCAGGGTGACGGCGACGATCGCCGGGACCACGTAGCCGTTGGACATCAGCGTTCCGGCCGTCGGATCAGGTCGACGAAGTCCTGCTCGTTGCGTTCGGCCAGCCGCACGTACGCCCAGCCGACCACGATCAGGAACGGGAAGGACACGACACCGAGCAGCAGCCACGGCAGGTTGACCCCGAGCACCGTGACCCGGCCGACGGCGGGCGCGATGGCGAACAGCCAGGGCAGGCCGCCGAGCCCGATCAGCACCAGCAGGCTGAGCCGCAGGGCGAGGGAGAGCTGGGCGCGCATCAGACCCTGTACGAGCGTCTCGCCGACCGGGGTCTGCTGGGTCAGCTCGGACCGGGTGCGGTCGGCCGGGTCGCCCGTCCGGGAGACCTCGGCCAGCACGATCCGGGTCCGCTTCGGCGCGGTGGCCGGTCCGCTTTCCGGCTCGCCGGCCGGTGTGGAGGCGCGCGGGCCGGGAACCGGGGCGGCCTCGGCGGGCCGCCCCGACGGTTGCTGTTCCTCGGCTCCGGTCACCCCCGGCAGTCTCGCCCGCTGAGCGGGATTGTCAAGAGCACGGTTCCGAGCCCTGTGCACAACCTGTGGATAACGCTTCACGGTTGTGGATAACCCGGTGGATGACGTGGAGTCGTTGTGGACAGCGTCAGCTCAGCCCCACCCGTACCGGATTCGCGGTCGCCGAGCCGAGCCAGGTGTGCGGGTTGCCGAACCAGCACCACCCGAGCTTCGGCGCACCCTGGCTGATCCACAGCGCGGGCACCCGCCGGTCGCCGCAGCGCGACCCCACGAGCGAGAAGCACCTGTTGCTCGCGAGCGCCTGTGGGTGCAGCGTGACGAACGCCAGCCCTTCGTCGATGGTGATCGGCAGGCGGTCCTTCGTGGTCATGTCCTCGAGCGCGGCCGACGGCGGCACGTTGCGGTACTCCTCGCCCCGGTCCACGTCGAAGAGCAGGTACGCGGGCCCGGGCGGCACCTCCAGCTCCTTGATCGGGTGGAAGGTGGGCAGGTCGTCGGCGGGGAAGTTCCGGTCGAGGACGCCGGTCTTGCGCTTGCCGGCGAGCGTGGTGAGCGCGATCCGTTCCGGCACCGGCACCAGTTCCCGCGTGGTCACCAGCAGGAACGGCACCCGGGCGTCGGTGGGACCGGCCGACCCGGCGGAGCCGGTCACCGCCGCGTCGCGCAGCGGGGTGAGCAGCGCCCGGAACTCATTCTCGGTCTGCCCGGCCGGTGCCGGGTACCCGAGCTGCACGAGGCGGTCGAGCTGGCGGTCGAACTCGGTAGCGGCGTCGAAGCGGTCGTCGGACATGCGGTCCTCCACCCTGACGTACGGTCTGCCGTACATTGTACGTCAGTGCTCCCGACACCCCCGTTCCTCAGCGGCTCCAGTCCTGTTTCGCGGCGCGGACCAGCTTGTCCTTCAGCTCCCGGGTGTGCCGGCGACTCACCGGCAGCTCGGATCCGTCGATCACCACCACGTAGCCGGAGTTGACCAGCCGCAGCTCGGCGATGAGCCGCAGCTGAACCAGATAGGAGCGGTGGATCCGGACGAACCCGGCGTCCGCCCAGCGCTCGGCCAGCGTCGCCAGCGAGACCCGGACCAGGTGCGACCCCTCCGCCGTGTGCAGCCGCGCGTAGTCGCCCTGCGCCTCCACCCACCGCACCGCCGAGCGGGGCAGCATCCGGGTGGTGCCGGCCAGCTCGATCGGGATGGTCGGATCCTCCTCCGACCGGGCCAGCGCGGCCGGATGCGACGGCACCACCCGGGAGCCGATCACCCGGCGCAGCGACTCGGCCAGCCGCTCGGCGCGTACCGGCTTGCGCACGTAGTCGGTGGCGCCCAGGTCGAACGCGTCCACCGCGCCGTCGTCGTACGCGGTGACGAACACGATCGCCGGCGGCCGGGCGAACCGGCGCAGCACCCGGGCCAGCTCCATGCCGTCCAGCCCGGGCATCCGGATGTCGAGGAACACCACGTCGACGTCGTCGTCGCGCAGCACGCGCAGCGCCTCGGTCGCGTCCCCGGCCGTGTGCAGCCGGGCCACCCGGGGATCGGCGCGCAGGTGGTACGCCAGCTCGTCGAGCGCGGGCGGCTCGTCGTCCACCGCCAGCACCCGGAGGAAACCGGTGCCGGTGACGGTCACGACGACGCCCGGACGCCCGGATGGAACTTCGGCACGCGCATGCTGACCTTCGTACCCGAACCCAGGCCGGTCTCCACGACCAGGCCGAAACCGTCCCCGAAGACCGACCGGAGCCGTTCGTCCACGTTCGAGAGGCCGACGTGCTGCCCCGGGTCGTCGGCCGGGTCGCCGGCCGCGCCGGACACCTCGGCGATGCCGGCGGTGAGCGTCGTCGGATCCATTCCCACCCCGTCGTCCTCCACCGTGATGTGGCACTCCGCGCCCGCGTCCCGGGCTTCGATGCTCACCATGCCGGTGCCCGGCTTGCGGGACAACCCGTGGCGTACCGCGTTCTCCACGAGCGGCTGGAGGCAGAGGAACGGCAGCGTCACCGGCAGCACCTCCGGCGCGATCTGAAGTCGCACCTGGAGCCGCTCACCGAAGCGCGCCCGCTCGATGGTCAGGTAGCGGTCGATCGAGCGCAGCTCCTCGGCGAGCGTGGTGAACTCGCCGTGCGCCCGGAACGAGTACCGGGTGAATTCGGCGAACTCCAGGATCAGCTCTCGCGCCCGCTCCGGGTCGGTGCGCACGAACGAACCGATGGCGGTGAGCGCGTTGTAGATGAAGTGCGGGCTGATCTGGGCGCGCAACGCGCGTACCTCGGCCCGCGCCAGCCGCTCCCGCGACGACTCCAGCTCGGCCAGCGCGAGCTGGTCACCCGCCCAGTGCGCGGTCTCCAGGGTCGCCTGCACCAGACCCGGAGCCGGGCGTTCGTCGGCCACCGCCACCAGCGCCCCGACCACCCGCCCGTCCGCGCGTAGCGGCGCCACCACCGCGCCGCGGACCGGGCAGTCGACCAGATCGCAGCGCAGGTCCGACTCGCCCAGCACCGTGGAGCGCCCGGCCTCGGCCGCCCGCCGGGCCGCCGCGACCAGCTGGTCGCCGTGGTGCGCGCCCTGCCCGTCGACCGCGAGCAACGCGTTCCGGTCCGTCAGCGCCAGCCCGGCCGCGCCCACCAGGGCCCGCAGATGGCGTACGGCCTTCGCCGCGTCCGCCGCGGTCAGGCCGGCGCGCAGCGGCTCGGCGGCGAGTCCCGCGGTGTGCAGCACCTCGTACGTGGCCCGCTGCGTGGCGGTGGCGATGCCCCGCCGGCCGCGCAGCCGCAGCACCGCCCAGAGCGCCGCGGCCAGTGCGGTGACCAGCGAGACGACGGCGAAGACGGCGGAGAGGTTGCCACCCACGCAGCGATCCTGCCGGGTGCCGGCCGGTAGCGCTAGTACGCGCCCTTGCGGGCCAGTACCACGCCCACGGTCCGCCACAGGATGCTCAGGTCGTACGCCAGCGACCAGTTGTCGACGTAGTAGAGATCGAGCCGGACCGCCTCGTCCCAGGACAGGTCGGAGCGGCCGGAGACCTGCCACAGACCGGTCATGCCCGGACGGACGAGCAGCCGGCGCCGCACGTCGCCGAGGAAGTCGCCGTCGTCGGCGGGCAGCGGGCGCGGACCGACGAGCGACATCTCACCCCAGAGCACGTTGATCAGCTGGGGCAGCTCGTCCAGCGACGTGGCACGCAGGAAGCGGCCCACCGGGAAGACCCGGGGGTCCTGCTTCATCTTGAACAGCATGCCGTCGGTCTCGTTCCGGTCGACCAGGCCGGCCAGCCGCTCCTCGGCGTCGACGTACATGGTCCGGAACTTCCAGACCCGGAACGTCCGCCCCTCGTGGCCAACTCGGGGCTGGCGGAAGAAGACCGGCCCGCGGTCGGAGATCCGGATGGCGACGGCGACGGCGAGGAAGAGCGGGACCAGCAGCAGCAGGCCCAACCCGGCGGCGACCCGGTCCATCAGGTTCTTGGCCAGCAGCGCCGGCCCGGACAGGGTCGGCTCCTCGACGTGCAGCAGCGGAAGGCCCTCGATCGGGCGGATGTGCACCCGGGGGCCGGCGATGTCGGTGAGCTGGGGCGCGACCACCAGGTCGACGCCGGAGCCCTCCAGCTGCCAGGCCAGCCGGCGCAGCTCGCCCGGCTCGGCGCTGGCCGAGCCGCAGACCGCGATCGTGTCGCCGCCGACCTCGCGGACCAGGGCCAGCACGTCCCGGCCCGCGTACACCGGCACCGGGGTCTCCAGGCCGCGCGCGGCGGCGTACCCGTCGGTGAGGTGGATGGCCACCGGCACGAGGCCGACGGACGGGTTCCGGGTGACAGTGGTGAAGACCTCCAGGCACTCCGGAAGCGTGCCGACGAGCACCATCCGGTGTCCGGCGTGACCGGCGCGGCGACGCAGCGTGTGCAGGCCGGCCCGGGCGATCATCCGACCGAGCAGGATCAGCAGCATGGCACCGAGCAACGCGAACCCGACCGTCCACCGGGACAGCGACGTCACCGTGGCGAAGGCCAGGAACGAGACGGTGGCGGCCACCGCCACGCCGGAGCGAATGACCCGCTTGTACTCGTCCGGCCCGAGGCCCAGGTAGCGCCGGTCGTACGTCCGGTTGCCCCACAGGAAGAGCACCCAGCCGAGCGGCAGGAGCAGGAACGCCACTGTGTAGAACCACGCCTGGGGGGCGTTCTTGAAGCCGGAGTCGGCCTGCTCGAAGATCTGCACGGCCAGGAAGCTGGCCAGGGCGGCCGCGCCGAAGTCGAGCAGCAGCAGGATCGCAATGTAGGGCCGGTGCCAGCGGGACACCCGGCGCCGCGCGCGGGCCCACGCCAACCGGGGTACGCCGTTGTGCGACGGCGGAGTCGGCGGCTGGATCTCAAAGCTGTCGACGTGCCGCACGCTCTTGCTCCGGCCTCTGTCGGTTACCGGGCGCTGGAGGCTTGTCGTCACCTCAACCCATGTCCTCCCGCATGACCCGCGCCCTCACTCGCCGTGAGGACCCGGGTCGCTCACCGTCCCAGTCTCCCACGCGGGCCCGGTCCGGACCGGCCCCCGCGAGGAAGCCGTTCCGTTGGTACTCGGTGAGATCTGGCCGGCTCCGAATCAGTTGTGAAGCCGGGGACCGAGCCACTATACCGATGGATGACGGCTCGGGTAGAGGGGCGGACCGGACCTTCGGTGATCGCGGGTCGATTCCACTCGGTAACCGGCGAATCCGGTTACTCACCGTACGAGGCGGGACAACCTTCGGTCAGCCAGCGGCTTGCCGCCGGTCTGACAGGTGGGGCAGTACTGGAGGCTCGAATCGGCGAACGAGACCTCCCGCACGGTGTCGCCGCAGACCGGACAGGGCATGCCTTTCCGGGCGTGTACCTTGAGGCCCGAACGCTTCTCGCCCTTCAGCTCCGCGGCCCGCTGCCCCATCGACCGGCTCACCGCGTCGCCGAGGACCGCGCGCGTCGCCGCGTGCAGACCGGCGAGCTGGTCGTCGGTCAGCCGGTCGGTGATCGCGAACGGCGACAGCCGCGCCGCGTGCAGGATCTCGTCCGAGTACGCGTTCCCCACCCCGGCCAGCACCGACTGGTCGGTCAGCACACCCTTCACCTGACCCCGGCGGCTGCGCAGCCGCTCGGCGAAGGTCGGCAGGTCCGCCTCCAGCGCGTCCGGCCCGAGTTTCGCCACGCCCGGCACCTGCGCCGGATCGGTGACCAGGTAGGCGGCCAGTTTCTTCTGGGTGCCGGCCTCGGTCAGGTCGAAGCCGGAGCCGTCATCGAGGCGTACCCGCACCGCGATCGGGCCCTTGCCGGGCCGCAGCGGGGTCGCCGTCGGGAACGCCTCCCGGTAGTGCAGCCAGCCCGCCCGGGCCAGGTGGACCACCAGGTGCAGTCCCTCGTCGAACCGGACGTCCAGGAACTTGCCGTACCGGCCGGCGCCGGTGACCGTACGGCCGGCGACCACGCTCGGCGGCGGGTCGTACGTCTTCAGCGCGCTGATCGCGGCGACCTCGAACCGCTCGACGCGGCGGCCCACCGCACGCTCGCGCAGGTAACCGGCGAGCGCTTCCACCTCCGGAAGTTCGGGCATCGTCCAACGGTAGCCTTCTTTCCCGTGAGAATCGTGGTGGCGCACAACCGGTACCGGGAAGCCCAGCCCTCCGGCGAGAACACCATCGTCGACGCGGAGATCGCCCAGCTCACCGCCGCCGGTGTGGAGGTGCTGCCGTTCCTGCGCAGCTCGGACGAGATCCCGTCGATGTCCAAGCCGGCCAAGGCGCTGCTGCCGATCTCGCCGATCTGGGCGCCGAAGGCCCAGCACGACCTCGACCGCCTGCTCACCGAGCACCGGCCGGACGTGTTGCACCTGCACAACCCGTACCCTCTGCTCTCGCCCTGGGTGGTGCGGACCGCGCACAGGCGCGGCGTGCCGGTGGTGCAGACGGTGCACAACTACCGGCAGGTCTGCTCCTCGGGCCTCTACTTCCGCGACGGTGTGATCTGCCAGGACTGCCGGGGCCGGGCGTTCGGAGTGCCGGCGATCGTGCACCGCTGCTACCGCGACTCCCGGGCGCAGAGCGCGCTGATGGCGACGACCCTCGCCGTGCACCGCCCCACGTGGAAGTCGGTGGACCGGTACGTCGCGCTGACCACGGCCGTCGCTGATCATCTGCGCGACTACGGCATCCCGGACGAGCGGATCGTGGTCAAGCCGAACGCGGTGCCCGACCCCGGCACCCCGGCGCCGGCCGGGAACGGCTTCCTCTTCATGGGGCGCCTCAGCCCGGAGAAGGGCCTGGACCTGCTGCTCGCGGCGTGGCGGCGGCACCCGGTGGGTGCGCTCGGCCCGCTGCGCGTCGCCGGTGACGGCGAGCTGCGTCCGATCGCCGAGGCGGCCGCCGCCGAGCGGCCCGACGTGTTCTACCTGGGCCAGCTCGACCGCTCCGGGGTACGCGCGGCGCTCGCCGACAGCTCCGTGGTGCTGGCCACCTCCACCTGGCACGACGTGCTGCCCACCGTGATCATCGAGGCACTGGCGGCCGGGCGGCCGGTGCTCGGGACCGCGCTCGGCGGCATCCCGTACCTGGTGGGCGCGGACGGCCCGCGTGAGCCCGCCGGCACCGGCCCGGCCGAGGTGGCCACCGCCGTACCGGGCGACGGGCGGGTCGCGTTGCCGACCGGGGTGCAGCGCGGCGAGGCCGGCTGGGTGGTGGCACCCGAGGTGGACGCGCTGGCCGCCGCGCTGCCGCTGGCCGCGGCCGAGGCGGGGATGCTCGCCGGTGCAGCCCGGTCCCGCTACGAGCGCACCTTCCACCCCGACGTGATCACCAAGCGCCTGATCGACGTCTACGCGGGCCTGGCCAGGGGGCGGCCTGCGCGCTGACCCAGGTGTTAGGAAGGGCCCCTTTCAATGCACGAGGCGTTAATAGGGGGCCCTTCCTTACCGCAGGGAGGCGCGGGCGGAGAAGGCGATGCTGGCCAGCAGGAAACCGCCGTTGACCACGGTGAACGCGGCCATCAGCCAGAACGCCAGCGCGGGCGCGAAGGCCAGCACCAGGCCGGCCACGAAGATCACCGCGCCGTAGTCGCGGACCAGCTTGACCAGGCGCACCGGGAGCGAGGTCGAGGTGACCATGCTCGCCGCGTTCGGCCCGGACTGCATCACCGACGTCACCAGGTTGACCATCCAGGTGCCGGCGAACACCGCCACCAGCCATACCGGCGTGGACGGGCGCTGCGCCACCGCTGTCGCACCGATGGCGGCCACCAGTGCGATCTGGGCGGCCACGTCGCAGAGCACGTCGATCCGGGCGCCGGCCGCGCTGCCCTGACCGGTCACCCGGGCGAGCTGCCCGTCGGCGCAGTCCAGCGCGTACGCGATCTGCCAGGCCACAAGCGCGACCAGCCCGACCACCCAGGCCGGTACGGTGCCGGCTGCGACGTCGTCGGCGAGCGCCACCACGGTGATCGAGGCGGCCAGCCCCAGCACCAGGTTGGCCAGCGTCAGCGCGGTCGGGCGCAGCCCCAGGCGCTGGGCAGCCAGCGCGAAGGCCGCCCCGATCCACTGGCTGATCGACTCGCTGAACAGGCCGCCTCCCCGGTTGACCCGGTGGAAGTCGGCGACGGTGGGACGGGGCTCAGCCAACGTGGTCGCGGAGGGCACCGGCGTAGTCTGCCAGCCGCTCCCGCGTCTCGGTAGCCGACATCGCGAGGTGTTCGAGGATGGTGTAGCGGTCCGGACGGGTGGCCGGCGCGAACTGCACCGCCTCCACGAACTGGTCGTCGGTCAGCTCGACCTCGGCGGGCAGGCGGGGCAGCCCGTGCCGGGTCAGGCAGGCCGCCATCTCGGCGAAGCGGCGCTCGTCGCCGCGCAGGAACGTGCAGAACAACGCGCCGAGCCCGGCCAGTTCGCCGTGCGAGGCGGTGCCGGGGAACAGCGCGTCGACCGCGTGCATGACCTCGTGGCAGCCGCCGCTGCACGGCCGGCTGGTGCCCTCGATCGCCATCGCCAGGCCACTGGAGATCAGCGCGTCGGCGAGCACCGTGACGAAGCCGTCGTCGCTCATGTCGCCTGGGTGGTTGAGCACCGCCTCGGCGCCGGCCCGCGACAGCGAGGCGGCCAGCCCGTCGACCCGCTCACCGCGGACCCGCCGGGCCAGTTCCCAGTCCGCCAGCGCGCTGATGTTGCTGATCACGTCGCCGATGCCGGCCCGGTTGTGCCGTTCCGGCCCGGCCTCCACGAAGTCCAGGTCCACGATCACCGCGATCGGGATGTGCACGCCGTAGGAGCCCTTCAGGCCCTCGGTGATCAAACTCGCCACCGGCGAGGCGATGCCGTCGTTCGCCAGCGCGGTCGCCACCGACACCATCGGCAGACCGCGCCGGGTCGCCGCGTACTTGGCCACGTCGATCGTCTTGCCGCCGCCGATGCCGACCACCGCGTCGTACGACCGGGAGCGCAGCTTCGCCCCCAGGTCGTCGGCGGCGTCGAGCGTCCCCCCGGCCACCGTGAACACGTCCGCCGAGCGCAGCGACGGCCGGATCAGCTCGGCGATCCGTTCGCCCTGCCCCGGCCCGACCACCACTGCGACGTCGCCACCGGCGGAGATCCGCCCGTCGGAGAGGATCGCCGCCAGGTCGGCCACCGCACCCCGCCGCACGTCGATGTGCAGCGGGGTGAGGACGCTGCGGGCTAGTAGCGGCACGCGATCTCCCGCGCCCGGGCCAGATCGGCGTGGTTGTCGACCTCGACCCAGGAGACGTCACCGATCGGGGCCGCCCGCACCTCGCCCCCGCGCTCGGCGAACTCCTGGTAGCCGTCCTCGTAGTAGAGGTTCGGGTCACGCCGCCAGGTCGCCTCCAGCGCGTCGGCGAGCGGCGCGGCCACCTGCGGCTCGATGAGCGTCGCACCGATGTACTCGCCGTACGCCTCGCCCGGGTCCATCAGCTTGGTGATGCGGGTGAGCTGGCCGGCGGCGTCGAAGGTGGTCTTCATCTCCTCCTCGGCCAGCGGCTTGAGCGTGTCCACGGCAAGCAGGATGCCCGGGCCCCGCTCGGCCAGCAGCGTCTTCTCCACGCTCACCGGGTGCACGGTGTCGCCGTTGACGAGCAGCACGCCACGGGAGAAGTGCTCCCGCGCCAGCCAGAGCGAGTACGCGTTGTTCCACTCCTCGGCCTTGTCGTTGTGGACCAGGGTGATCGTGACGCCGTACTTCTCCTCCAGTGCGGCCTGGCGTTGCCGGACCGCGTCAGCCGCGTAGCCGACCACGATCACGACCTCGTTCAGCCCCACCTCGGCGAGGTTGCGCAGCGCGATGTCGAGGATGGTGGTTTCCCCGTCGACCGGCACCAGGGCCTTGGGCAGGGTGTCGGTGTACGGCCGCAGCCGGCGCCCCGCACCTGCGGCGAGCACCATCCCGATCATGCCGACACGCTCCTTTACTCGACCCGTTTCCACCCGGCGAGGATATCGCCGGGCACGGACCCGCAGTGGTTCAGCCCGTCAGCCCGATCGAGCGCAGCGCGGCGAAGCCGTCCTCGGCGATCCGCCGGATCAGCCCGTCGTTGACGTTCCGGTGCTCATCGAGCAGCGCGATCTCCGACTCCGCCAGCCAGCGGAACTCGGTGTGCTTGCCGGTCTCCAGCCGGGGCCGGCTCAGGTCGCCGTCGACCCGGACCAGGAAGTCGGTCTCCACCCGGGTCAGGCCGTCGTCGGCGGTGTACCGGTACTCGCCGACCAGGCCGAGCACGTGCGACACGGCCCAGCCGGTCTCCTCGCTGACCTCCCGGCGCAGCGCGTCGTCGATCTCCTCGCCCGGTTCGAGGTGGCCGCCGACGATGTCCCAGCAGTTCGGGAAGAGGCGTCGGTCGGGGGATCGGCGTTGGATGAAGATGCGGCCGTCGTCGTCGACGATCAGCGCGCCGGTGCAGCGGAGGGGCTCGGTGGGCACCCTCCGACAGTAGCCATCCGGGCCGTCCGGAGCGATGCCCGTTCTTGTCCCGGTACGCATCGATGGCCCACCATGTCCGTACTCAGTCGCCGTCCCACAGGGGTGATGTGTGATGCAGGTACGGGAAGCGATGTCCAGCGAGGTACTCGTGGTCGGGCCGGAGCACACGCTCCGGCAGGCGGCCCGGATGATGTCGGCCCGCGGTGTCGGGTCGGCGGTCGTGATCGACCCGGACTCCGAAGGGATCGGGATCATGACCGAACGCGATGTGCTGAAGGCGATCGGCGCCGGGCTCGATCCGGATGTCGAACGCACCGGCGCCCATCTGACCTGGGACGTCGTCTACGCCGGCCCGGACTGGACGGTCGAGGAGGCAGCCGCGGCGATGGCCCGGGGCGGGTTCCGTCACCTGGTCGTGCTCGACGGCCGGGAGGTGGCGGGAGTGATCTCGGTACGGGACCTGATGCGGGTCTGGGCGGGTGAGCACGCGCCGACCCGTACCTGATCCTTCCCGGCGCGAGCGGCGCCGGAGAAAGGGCGATGGCCCGGCCGATATCGGCCGGGCCATCGTCGTATCTGTTCCGTTCCGGTCGTGCCCGCCCGTCAGGGGCCGACGAAGACCGAGGTGCCGCGCCAGTCCACGTCGTCGACGCCCGGACCGCTGCGCACCGTGGCGGAGCCGGTCGGCACACCGTCGGACCACGCCATCGAGGACAGGTTGCCGGTGCTCCGGGAGACGACGTAGAGCGTGTCGCCGTCCAGGAACAGGCCGCCCGCGTCGGCGAAGGCGGTGGTGCCGGTGACCGTGTTGCGCTCGGCGCCGACGGTGCCCGTGTCCGGCGTGAACCCGCGCCAGAACAGCGTGCTCTGACCGGCCAGCGAGTAGTAGATCCGTCCGGCCTTGTAGAACATCGCGGTCACGTTCGGCAGTTCCGCGGTAAAGTTGCTGGTCATGCCGGCGTAGGTGGAGCCCTCCGGCGCGGAGCCGGTGACGACCAGGTCCCACTTGGCGTCGTGGTACGGATCCAGCTTCTTCGGGGTGCCGAACTCGGTGCCGTCGAACGAGCGCTTGTAGAGGTCGCCGCCGACGCCGTAGAACAGGTCACCGCCGACCCAGAACGCGCCCTTGACGCCCGACCAGCGGGTGTTGTCCGCGTTCGGCACCGACATCGCGCTGCCGACCGAGGTCGCACCGTCGTACGAGCGCTTGATGATGCTGTCGACAGTGGTGGCCGGCGGCACCGGGGGCAGCTTGACGATCTCGATGCCCTGCACCAGCGGGTTCTCCAGGACGCGGCCGAAGTCGATGTCGATGTTGCCGTCGCTGGTGATCGGGAACGCGCGCATGGTGCCCCGGTCGGTGGCGCCGGTCGCGGCGATCGGGTCGAAGTTGCTGAGCCTCACCACGCCGTCGATCGTCACGTTGAACTTGCGCTTGCCGGCGGTGGCGGTGCCGGCCCAGCGGTTCGCCAGGTAGAGACGCACCTGCACCGGCGTGCCGGCCGGGACCGGGAAGTCCCACTGCATGTCCGGCGCGGGCGACTCGTCCCACCGCTCCGCGTTGAACAGCTCGACCGGCGTGCCCGACGGCACCGTGCCGTCGAGCGAGGCGTTCGTCGGGTAGCTGGTCACCTGGTTGCCGGCGTTGTGGTGGGTGCTCGGTGCGGCGGCGGTGTCCGCGGCCCAGGCCGGGCCGCTCGGCGCGGCCAGCTGGTCGCCGCCCGCGTTGACCCGGTAGAGCACGTCCGAGGCGTCCGGTGTGGGCGCGGTCTTGACGATCTCGATGCCGTGCAGCAGCGGGTTCTGGAGCACCCGGCCGAAGTCGATGTCGACCACGCCGTCGCTGACCACCGAGACGGACTGCATGGTGCCGCGGTCGGTCCCGCCGGCGGCGACGACCGGGTCGAAGTCGTTCAGCTTGAGCACGCCGTCGACGCTGACGTCGAACTTGCGGGCACCCGGCTTGCTGGTGCCGGACCAGCGGTTGGCCATGTAGATCCGGACGTCGACCCGGGTGCCGGCCGCGACCGGGATGTCCCACTGCATGTCCGGTGCGGTCGACTCGTCCCACCGCTCCGTGTTGAACAGCGTGGCCGGCGTGCTCGCCGGCACGGTCGGGTCGAACGTCGCGTTGGTGGGGTAGCTGGTGACCTGGTTGCCCGTGTTGTGGTACGGGCTGGGCTCGGTGGTGCTGTCGGCGGCCCAGTCCGGCCCGCCGTCGGTGGCCGGGATGGCCGGCCCGCCGGCGTTGACCCGGTAGAGCACCTCGGTCTGCGCCGCGCGACCGGCCTGGTAGACGTCGCCCGGCAGCCCCTTGGTGCTGGTCGAGTGCGGGGTGTTGCCGCCGTCCAGCGGGAAGAAGGCGAGCCGCTTGCGCTGGTACTCGAAGTCGCCGATGTACTCCTGGTCGCTGCCGAGCCAGAGACCCTCCTGGGTCACCAGCATCTCGGTGACGCCGTAACCGCGCGGATGGCGGCCCGGGTTCCAGGACAGCGGAAGGCCGCTCACCGGGTCGAGCGCCGCGATGCTGGCCCGCGGCACCGCGCCCGGTCCGGCCTTGTCGCGGGCGAGCGGGTTGTTCGACCAGCGGAAGTGACCGCCGACGTAGACGGCCTTCTCGCTGATGCCGACGGAGAGGAAGGTGTCGCCGCCGCTGAAGTTCGTCCAGGTCGGCTTCTGGCCGTCGCCGGTGGCGGCGGTCTCCCAGCGGGCCGCGGAGTCGCAGAGCGTGCCCGGGTACGACGCGCCGGTGGTGACCACGACGAAGTACTTGCTGTCCGGGGAGAACTGGATGTCGCGCACCCAGGAGTCGAACGCGGAGTACTTGCAGGCCGCGGAGTAGCCGTCGGTGTTCCAGTCGGCGACGGTCGCCGAGCTTCCGCCCAGGTTGATCCGCACGATCTGGTCGTGCACGACGCCGTCGGCCTTCTTGAAGTTGCCGATCGCCACGAGGTGCTTGCCGTCGGGGGAGACGGTGAACTTCTCCACGCCGACACCGGCCGAGGCGCCGTTGTTGGTCGGGGTCCAGTTGTGGTTCTCGGTCAGCGACACGGTGAGGTAGTCGTCCACCGCACCGGTGGTCGGGTTGAGCGAGGCCAGCCCGTTGCGGGTGGTCGTCGCGGTCACCGTGGTGAAGATGCCGCCGACCAGCAGGTGGCCGTCGACGAGCGCGATGTCGTTGACGGTGCCGTTGAACGCCGGACCCTTGAACCCGTCGACGGGGGTGCCGTCCGCGACGTTCAGCAGGGCCAGCTTGCGGAAGTTCTTGTCACCGACCTTGTTGAACTTGCCGGCGACGTAGACCGTGCCCGGGGTCGGGCCGGCGACGACGGCGGTGACGTCACCGTCGAGCACCGGCGCGAACGCGTTGTCGATCTTGCCGGTCGCCTTGTCGAAGGCGAGGAGTCCGCGGCGCTCGACCGGGGTGGGTGAGGAACCCCGGTTCTGTGCCTTGGTGAACGAACCGCCGACGATCACCTTGCTGCCGGCGTCGTGGATGGCCACGACGTTGCCGTCGTTGATGTTCGGCGTCTTGTCCGAGGGCACCTCGCCGACCATCGTGTTGTGGTCGGGCGCGGGCACCGTGGCCGGCGCGGCGAGCGCCGGCACCGGTGTGAACAAGGTGGCGATGCCGAGCACGGCAGCGCCGAAGGCGGACACCGAGCGGTGTCTCAGGATCGAGGAAGCCACAGGCTACTCCGGGGGGAAACGTCGGAGGCGCTGCGATCGTGGTCGGTGCCGACATGAGGCGGGGCGTCACTCGACCGACCGCAGACGTGAGAGCAATACCTTCTCGCATTCGGCCGTCGCCCGTCCACCCGGGTCGACCCTTTTTGACCGAGGAAACGCACCGGGTTACACGAAAAGACGAGCGACGGTCAGCCCTCGGACACGGAGGGTGTTCCTGAGGAAACGCTCAGGTCGGGCAGCGGTGGCTGGAAGTACGGATCGGTCGCCATCTCCCGGAAGACCTGCTCGCTCTCCGGGTCGTCGCCGAACGTGCTGTCGTAGATGGGCTTCTCCGTCTGCCGGGCCGCGAAGTAGACCGCAGCCTTGATCTGCGGGTGCTTCTTCAGGTACGGACCGACTTCGCGCATCCAGTCGGCCCGCTGGCCCGGCCGCCCGTCCTGGGTCAGGCCGTACTCGCCGATGATGACCGGCCGCGGGTGCTTCTTGGCGAAGGCCATGAAGTGGTCCATGCGATTGGAGAAGCTGTTCCACTCCGGACTGGGGTAGACGTCCGCGCAGAGCCAGTCGACCTGGTCGTCGCCGGGGTAGTAGGCGGCGGCCCGGCGCTGCGGCTCGGCGAAGCCGTCCGCGTGCGGGCACCACACCCACCCGGCGTTTGTGACGCCCATCTCGGTGAAGATGCCGCGGACGTGCTTCCAGGCGGCGACGTAGTCCTCCGGCGAGTGCATGCTCGCGGCCAGGTTCGGCCGGTCCATCTCCCACCGGTAGCGCAGCAGCACCGGAACGCCGAACTCCTTGACGTCCTTCGCCCGTTCCCGGATCAGCGCGTCGTAGACGCCGCTGACGGTGGACCGGGTGTCGGTGCCCTGCCACGAGATCATCTGAAGCTTGCCCCGGCCCTGGAACAACTTCTCGGTGGCGCTCGGGAACGGCTCGTTCCACTCGTGGAACATGTGCGCGATGGCGAGCTTGCCGCCAGCCGCCCGGTTGAAGTCGTCGAACGCCGCGACCCGCCCGCTGGCGTTGTGGTACTGCGGCTTGACCCAGGTGCCGAGCCAGGCACCCTTCTCGGGTGGCTCCGGCCCGCGCCCGGTGGTGCGGACCGGGGCGGTCCGCGGTGTCACAGTCGGCGGCGGCAGAGCCGCAGCGGTCGTCTCGTCGGATCGCTCCGAGCCGATGTCACAGGCCGCCACCGCCGGCGCCAGGAAAGCCAGGCCCAGCACGGCAGCCATCGTCAGTCGTAACCGTCGTACCACCGCAACCTCTCCCCAGGATGGTCGCCGGCCACGGTATGAGGGCCCTGACGGATCCGCGGGGGCGGAGAGGCTCGCCGGGCCGGGCGGGCGACTCCTGGCACTCTACCCGTGACGCGGCGTTCAGGCGGGGTAGCCGAGTCGCGTCAGCAGCGGCTCGGCCTGAGCCATCACATCGGCCAGATCCTTTTCGGTCAGTCGCTGCCGCCAGCGGCCCACCGAGCCCGGCCGTGCCTTGGCGAAGCGGGCGTGCAGCGCCTCCCGTCCGGCCGGGTCACGGACCTCCAGGAAGTCGGCCACGACCTCGGCCGCCTCGGCCGGACGGGTGACGACGTCCTCGTACCGCAGGTGCCGCACCCGCTCCGCGGGCAGCTCGGCGAGCTGCGTGAGCGCACTGCCGGTGAACCGCCGCCACATCCAGGCCGACCGGCCCAGGTCGGAGACCTGCGTGAACTCGTCGCGCCGCTCCGGCTCCACCCAGAACCGGGGCGCGGCGCCCCACGGCGTACCGCCCCGGCCGCTGCGCCCGGTACCGGTGGACGCGGCGTTCAGCCAGGGCTGCTCGGCGTGCGACACCGCCACGTCCCGGCCGTCCCGGTAGACGTGCAGGAAGACCGCGTCCGGGAAGACCTCGGTCAGGAACGGCACGATGAAGCAGTTCTCCGGATCCTTCTCGGCGAAGCGCAGCCCGCCGTGCCCGGACGCGGCGAGCAGTGCCCCGTAGTAGCCGCGGAAGTAGCGGGCGGCCCGCTGCGGCGTCCAGCTTCCCTCGTAGACACAGCGGGCGACCGCCTTGGTCAGGCGCGGTTCGAAGTGGTACGACACGTCCGGCAGCGCGCCGACGCAACTGCCGAGGAACGTGGTGCCGGAGCGCGGGGCGCCCAGGATGAAGATCGGCCGCTCCACCTTCAGGGTGAGCCGGCGACCGCCCCCCTCCACCGGCCGTTCCAGCTCGCGGCGTTCCTTGCGGTCCGCCAGCAGTCCGACCGCGGCGAGCTTCGCGGCCTTCACGGTGGACAGGCCGGAGTGCGGGGCGAGGGGGGAGTCGCTTGTCATCGAAGGTCCCATCGGTGCGCAGGATCGGTCAGGACTGGGCTGCCGGGTCCGCCCCGGCCCGGTTGCGGCCACGGCGCAGGGCCCGCAGGGCGTCGAGGTGCAGGGCGCGCCGCCAGCGCCAGGCACCCGCCAGGTACGCGGCCAGCCCGGCGACCGTCACCAGCGCGAGCACCGGCGGACCGGCCCCGAGCAGCGTCGCCACGCCCAGCGGCAGGGCCAGCGCGACCAATGCCAGCGCCATCGCGGCCCGGGTGCCGGCACCGAACGGGTGCAGCCGCATCGACCACCAGAGCTGGGTCAGCGGTACCAGGTTGGTGACCAGGATGGAGACGGTCCAGGCCAGGGCCGCGCCGAGGATGCCGTGACGCGGGATGAGCACCAGGTTCCCGACCACGTTGAGCACGGTGCCGGCCATCGCGTTGTAGAACGTCCACGCGGTGCGCCCGGCCATGTTGAGCACCATGTCGACCATGCCGCAGCCGGTCGCCAGGAGCATGGTCAGCGCCAGCAGCACCACGACCCGGCGGCCGTCGCCGTACCCGGGTCCGAACAGCGCCAGCATCGGCGTGGCGAACGCCGCGAAGATCAGGTACGCGGGCCAGGAGAGCAGCACGAGCCAGCCGGTGGCGGCCTGGTAGAGCTGGCGCGCCTCGGCCCGGTCGTCGCGGGCGAACGCGGCGGCCAGCCGGTGCTGCACCGAGCTGGAGAGCGCGACGCTGGAAAGCTGACCCAGCGCCAGGAACCGGGTCGCGGCCGTGTAGACCGCCGCGTCCGCCGGCCCGCGCAACGCGCTGAGCAGCACGATGTCCAGCCGCTGCACGACGATCGCGGCCAGGCTGCTGATCGCGCGGGGCCCGGTGAACCGCCAGAACGGCCCGGCCAGCTCGCGTGCCGGCACCGGCCGGGTCACCTGCCGCCCGGCGCGGCCGACCAGCCGACTCAGCCAGAGCAGCGCGACCGCCGCGGCGATCAGGTACGGCACCGCCCAGGCCAGCGGCAGCGCGGCGGTGGCGGACAGGCCGAGCCAGGCGGCGACCGCCACACCCAGGAACTGCACGAGGGTGCGGCCGAGCCGCTCCACTGTCAGCAGCGGGCGCATCTGGCCGAAGCCGCGGCAGGCGGCGAGCGCGTAGTCGTTCAGCGCGGCCAGCGGCACGAACGCCAGCAGGATGCGCAGCGCGGTCACCGCCTCCGGCCCGGCCTCCGGCATGGTGGCCCGGGCCAGCGCCGGTGCGGCCAGCCAGCCGGCCACCCCGAGCAGCGTGCCGACCACGAGCACCGGCAGCAATCCGACCAGGACGGTGCCCCGGATCTGGTCGCGGCGGTCGAGCGTGCGCTGGCGGCTGACGAAGTAGACGGTGCCGACGTCGGTGCCGAGCCGGGCCGCCGACGCGGCGATCATGAACGCGCTGGTGGCCGCGAAGAACATGCCCGCCTCGCGGACCGACCAGCCACGGGCGATGACGATGTTCAGGCCGAAGCCGGCCACCGCGGCCAGCCCGACCCCGACCAGGTTGGCGAAGCCCTGCCGGGCCGCGCCGCCCAGCCCCGCGCCCGGCCCGGGGGGCGGTGCAGTGAGCGTCGGAGTGCCGCCGGCGTCCGCCCGGGTCACCGCCGCCACGACGGCACGCGTCCCCACCACGCCGCCAGCCGATCGTCGTACGGCGCGAAGTGGTCCTCCAGCCGGGTGCGCAGCTCCGCCGACATGGGCGAACGGGAGCGCGAGTTGTGCTTGCCGAACGCGATGTCCGCCCAGCGGGGCAGCCCGAGGAAGTCGCAGACCGCGTCGAAGGAGGGACGCGGGTCGGCGAAGAAGTCGTCGCTGTCGATGACGTGCATGCGGTCCCGGCCGACGAGCGCCTCCAGGCGCTCCAGCTGCTCGATGTAGCGGCCCCGGGCCAGGTACGCGTTGTGCTGGAGGTGCTCGCTCGCGTACGACGCGGAGCTGATCATCCGCTCCCGCTCACCGGCCGTACGGGACTCCTCCAGCGCCAGCGCCCGCTCGAAGTCCGTCTCGGTCTCGTAGCCGCGAGCCAGCTCGTGCGAGTGCGCGGAGTAGGCGCGCTCCACCGGGTCACGCAGCAGCACCAGCAGCTTCACCGAGGGCAGGTCCCGGGCGATCCGCTGCCCGGCCAGCGGGTGGAACATGTAGTAGGGGCTGGACTCGCCGGTGATCCCGCGTACCCCGATCTGGGCCTTCACCGCCTCGGCCTTGCCGGTGGTGGGGAAGTGCCCGAGGTACCAGCTCATCCCCCGGTGGTAGTCCATGTCGAAGTAGTGCACGCCCTTGTGGTAGGCGGGCGGCAGCACACCGGGATGCTGCGAGAGCGTCTTGAACAGCGAGGTGGTGCCGCAGCGCTGCGCCCCCACGATCAGGAATCCCGGCACCAACCGCGAACCGGCGGTCAACCGGCCGACCGTCCGGCTCACCGACTTCACCGCGCGGAGCGCCTGCTCCTTGGCCACCGTCACGTCCCCACTCCTCACTCTCACCCGGCCCGGCGGGCCAGATGTTCCTCGACGGCGGGCAGCAGCCAGGTGTCGACGTGCCCCAGTCGCGCACCCGCCTCCGCCTGCCGGTCCCGCAGGTAGCGCGCCGCCAGCTCCACCAGATAGAGCACGGCGACCAGATCGGCGCCCCCGCCGGTCTGGTCGAACGGCGCCAGGGTGGCCCCGGCGCCGGCGATCAGCGCCCGGGCCGCCTCGACCGGCTCCACCCCGTCGTGGCTCATCGCGCCCTGCACCGCCAGGTGCAGCGCGTCGTACCCGGCCGGCACGTCCGGCTCGAACCGCTCCCAGTCCCAGACCAGCACCCGGCCGTCGGCCAGGACCGCGCTGTTGCCGCCGTTCCAGTCCCCGTGCCACGCGCCGAAGGCCACCACCGGGTCGGCGTCCGCGACGGACTTCAGCGCCGCGCGCAGCCGCCCGGCCTCCGGCCGGGGTCCGAGCGCGTCCACCGCCGCGGTGAGCCGGGCCGCGTGCCCGCTGCCCGCCCACGACTGCCGGCGTACGCCGAGACACCCGGCGACCGCCACCATGGCCGCGCGTTCGGCCGCCGCCGCGGCGGCCGGGGCGGCCCGGGGCAGCCGCACCGGAAGCGCCTCCTGCACGAGCAGCGCGTGGCCGTGCCAGTCGCCGTGATGGCGTACCCCGGCCGGCACCACCGGCCCGAGCGGCACGTCGGCGAGGCGGCGCAACGCCTCCGCCTCCGCGTGCACCAGCGCGCGGGTCAGCGGGTCGACGCCGAGCTTGGCGTACCCGAGGGCCCGGCCGTCCGGGGCGAGCAGTTGCAGCACCGGCTTGCGGTTCGCCCGGGCCGGCCCGATGTGCAGGCTCACGAGCGCCGGCTCACCCAGCACCTCGGCCAGGTACGCGTCCAGTCCGCCGTCGTCGACCACGAGCCGGTCGCGGAACACCAGCGGGCCCAGCCCGAGCCGGAACGCGGTGGCCAGCCCCTGCCGGACCAGCTTGGCCTTGCGGCCGACCGCCTCGGTGGAGTGCCGGACCGCGCTCGCCGCCGCCCGGCCCGAGCCGGTCGGCACGAGCAGCCGGGGGCGGGACGCCGACGGCACCACCACCCAGCCGGCGCCGCCGCGGCGCAGGCTGGGCTCGGCCGGCGCGGGCCAGATCAGCCCGGCCAGTTCACCGAGGTACGCGGCACGGCCGTCGCCGTCCGGGGGAACGCGGAACACCATCAGTGGTCACCGCTCTTTTCCAGGCGGGCCCGTAGCCCGGCGATCGTGCCCCGGGGTGCCTCCGGCGCGATCGACCGGCGTATCCGGTCGTTGCGGGCCAGCAGGGCGACCGTGATCAGGGCGTAGGCGAGTGTCGCTTCCATCGCACCGTAGGTGAACTGGAAGAACAGCATGAGGATGAGCACGAGGGTGCCGGCGATCCCGATCGCGCTGTGGTCGCGTCGGTAGCGCCAGATGCAGTAGAGGAAGAAGGCGTTGTAGCAGATGGCGCCGACCCAGCCCTGCCCGACGAGCAGCGCCCAGACCTGGCCGTTGCTGCCCAGTTCCCGGTTGCCGCACTGCTTGCAGTCCTCGGACTTGCCGATGGCGATGGACCGGTTGCTGCCGATCAGCGCCCGGTTGCCGCCGTACCCGAGGACCGGCGAGTGGTTGGCCGCGGTCACCGCGCCCTGGGAAAGCGTGGTCCGGATGTCGTCGCTGTGCCCGTTCGCGAGGCGTTCGTCGAAGGTGCGGCCGAGCGGTGTGGCGACGATCAGCACCCCGATCAGCCCGACCGCCAGGGCGAGCCCGCCGAGCACCACCATCCGGCCGCGCAGCGCGAGCCGCAGCGCGACGTACGCGGCGGCGATGCCGAGGCCGATCCACAGGCCGCGGTTCAGCGAGTAGACGATCGGGAAGATCGCGGCCAGGGCGATCGCCACGCCCGCGGTGCGGCGCAGCGGCTTGCCCAGTACGACCCAGCCGACGATCAGCCAGACCAGCAGGATCGCTGTGTTCTGGCCCCAGGAGTTCGTGTAGGTGAACGGCGCGGACGGGCGGGGCGAGCTGGCCTCCCCCTCGATCACCTGCTGCACCTGGGCGAACTTGATCTCCATGAGCGAGGTGACGTACGGGTGACCGGCGATCGACTGGGGCAGGACGGCACGCAGCGGCGCGACGAACGTGAGGTTCGGGAACAGCGAGCCGATCCAGCCGCCGAGCACCACCACCACGCCCATGAACCCGAACAGCCGGACCATCCGGCGCTGGGACAGCTCCCGCTCCCGCAGGTTGTAGACGTAGAGCATGGTCACGGTCATGGCGACGTAGTTGGCGAGCCGGATGCCCCAGCCGATGTACTTGCCGCTGCCGCCGGGTGGCAGCGTGTTCGGCGCGGTCAGGTCGAGGGTGAGCACGGACAGGAACACCCACAGCAGCAGGATCATCCAGATCCCGAAGCCGGGCGGCACCCGGACCGGGCCCCGCTTGCGCATCTGCGCCACCATCGGGACCGCGAAGATGACGAAGACGAAGCTCGACACGCCGAGCACCCACCACAACGGGTACAGCAGGAAGACCGAGATCAGCGGCCATGCGGTCGGCAGCCGCCACGACCAGCTCTCCGGCCGTACCGGCACCGGCCGCAGGCGGTTCCCGTTCGGCGGCGAGACCGCCCCGACCGGGACCGTCCCGCGCGCGGTGCGGGGCGGGGTGGCGGTGCTCATTTCACGGAGACCTTGGCGGTGGTCGGCGCGTAGATCACCCACGCGTTGCCGGGCTGGGGGCGCAGGAGGTCACCGCCGTTGTCGGCGATCGTGCAGATCATGCCCAGGCCGGGCTTGCGCCACCGGCCCTTCGCGCTGTTCGGCCCGGACACCGCAAGCGCCGCGCCCTCACCGAAGACGTTCGCCGAGGGCAGCGAGCGCGGGGACGGATTGCGGACGTCCAGCGTGCGGTATTCCATCGTCAGCACGATGACGGAGGTGGCGGTCACGGTGACCTTGCCGACCTTGCCGACCCAGACGGACTTCGTCTGGTCGTACCGCCAGACCATCGGCGGGCCGCCGGAGACGGTGACGGTGAGTTCGGCGGCCGGCACGAGGTCACGGACGGCGAGCGCGTCGCCCTCGTCGGCGTGGTCGAGCGGCGGGGTGGGCGGCTGGCCGCCCTTCGGGGCGGCCTTGAGCAGCGCGGCGGTCGACGTGTAGTCGCCGGAGAAGACCTTGCTGTCGTCGTCGGGCGTGACGCCGCCGAGATCGGAGTTCTCGAACTGGGTGAGGAAGCCGGTGGGGCCGCCGTCGTAGCCGACGAACGGACGCAGCACCGCGAGCGACCGGATGTCGACCGGCCGGATCTCGGTGACCGGGCCGATCTTGGTGGCGTCCCTGGAGTGGAACACAGCGGTCAGGTGCAGCGTGTCGGACTCGGCGAACTCGGCGTAGACCAGGTCGGCCGCGTCCAGGCCGGCCGGGGTGGTCGCGAGGCTCACCCGCAGCGGCACCGCGACCGCCTGGCGGGTGGCAGCGGCCGGGGTGCTCACCGGCGCACCGGTGAGCGGGCCGGTGGGCAGGGTCGGCGAGGCACTGGCCGCGGACGGCGAGGCGGTGGCGTCGCCCGGGTCCACCACCTTGATGTTGCCCGGCTCGGGCTCGGGCTCGCTGCACCCGGTCCCGACGCCGAGGACGACGGCGGGGGCGATGGCGGCGCGGAGCATCTGCCGGCGGTTCACCCCAGATCCTCGCCGGAGTCGAGGGCGTAGCTACGGCCGTCGCCGTCACCCCGGGAGCGGTAGGTGCCGCCGGTGCCGTTGAGCGGCACGGGCTTGCCCGGCGTGCCCTGGTTGCCCTGGTTGCCCGGCGTGCCCGGGGTGCCGGGGTTGGCCGGTGGGGTGGCCTTGCCCGGGGCCGGCTTGGCCGGGCCGGGACGGGACGACTGCATACGCGGCAGCACCATCGTCGACTCGGCGGACGGGCCGGGGCTCGGCCGGGGCTTGGGCCGGTTGGCCGGTGCCGCCGGGGCGCTCGCCGCGCCCGCTGTGCCCGCGGCACCCGAGCTGCCTGAGGACGCCGGGCGCGCGGCGCCGGCCGCCGGTGCGGGCAGGCGCGGGGCCAGCACGGCACCGATCACCGGGGCATTGACCTGCTCGAACTGCTGCAACGCGGCGGTGATCTCGCCGCTACGGGTCTTGCCCGCCTCGGCCACCATGATCACGGCGTCGACGTACCGGCCCAGGGCCTGGGCCTCCACGGCGAACGTGGGCTGCGCGGTCTCGATGATCACGTGGTCGAAGCGCGCGGACAGCTCGTGCAGGATCTCCAGCAGCCCGGCGACCGGCAGCTCGACCTCCGCGTCCAGGTCGCCGGGCACCAGCACCCGGAGCTGGCCCAGCCCCGGCACCGGCGCGAGCGCCTTGAGCGGCGGCACGTCGCGGCGCAGCACCGAGGCCAGGTTGTGCCGCCCCTCGGCCACGCCGGTGATGGTGCCCACCGTCGAGTCGGGCTTGGTGGTGATCAGCGCGACCTGCTGGCCGGTGCGGGCGTACGCGGCGGCGAGGTTGGCGGCGACGAACCCGGCGGCGGTGCCGGCCGAGGCGTCGCAGATCAGCAGCTGGCGGCCGCGTCCGCCCTGTGCCGGTTCGGGCACGGCGGACAGCAGCACGTTGCGCAGCCGGCCCAGCTCGCGGGAGACCCGGTGCGTGGCCGGCAGGACGGCGAGCGATGGCGTGCGGACCGGCAGCTCCAGCAGCAGCGGCAGGCCGACCCGGTCGGCGATGTCACGGCCGCGCCGGATCCGGGTGTCGAGCCGGTCCAGCACCAGCGCGAGCACGATGCCGAGCAACAGGCCCGCGCCCATGCCGCTGGCGAGGTTGAGCGTGCGGTTCGGCGAGCTGGGCGAGTCGGGCAGCCGGGCGTCGGAGATGATCTCGCCGGGGTCGGAGCCGGCCGACACCAGCGGGCTGAGCCGGTTGTTCAGGCTGGTGATCTGGCTGGTCAGGACGTTCCGCTCGGCCTCGGCCCGCTCCCGCTCGGGCGAGTTCGACGGCGCCGCCGCGATCCGGCCGGCGACCGCGCTGAGCGCCTTGTTCAGGTCGGCGATCTGCTGCTTGAGCGCGTTGGTCTCGTTCTCCAGCGTCTTCTGCGCGGTGGCCTTGCGCAGGTCCAGGTACGCCTGGGCGAACGCGTGCGAGCCCGACTGGGCACCCTCGGGGCTGTTCGCCTCGTACGCCACCTGGAGGATCTGGCTGTTCGGCGGAACCTTGACGGTCACCGACTTGACGAGCTGGTCGGCCCCGGTGTCGACCTTCATCAGCGCCTTGGCACGCTCGGCCACCACCAGGGAGCGGACCACCTGGGCCTCGGTGTCGAGGTTGACCTTGGCGTTGGGGTTGCTCTCCGCGCCCGAGCCGAGCGGGCGCACCAGCAGCGACGTGGTCGAGGTGTAGCGGGCCTCCTGGATCTGGCTCAGCGCCAGTCCGCCGCCCAGGCCGAGGGCCGCGGCGAGCAGCAGGATCCACCAGCGGCGGCGCAGCCAGCCCAGGTAGGCCATCAGGGCAAGACCGTCGGCATCGCTCTCGGCCAAATGGGGTGAGGGCATCAGAGTCTGTCGCTCCCTTTCGACCGAGCCGGGCAGTCCACGGCACAGCTGGACCTGACCGTGGCCTTGAGTGTCCCCGATCCGAACGACGAGGGAAAGTCTGCTCACGTTCCGGTAAGCCTGCCCGGGTGTGGGCAGCCCGCGTGGAAATGGCCGATCGGCGCTGACCATTCGGCGGGTTTCCCGGCGTCGGGCCCGACCTGCCCCCGGACAAGCCGGCGTCGCCGACGG
This sequence comes from Micromonospora marina, assembly GCF_900091565.1. GTDB lineage: Bacteria > Actinomycetota > Actinomycetes > Mycobacteriales > Micromonosporaceae > Micromonospora > Micromonospora marina. The sequence continues at coordinate 377,154 of NZ_FMCV01000002.1, forward strand.
CTCTCGTGCGGAGCGGTGACGGAATCCTGACACATCTCACTTTCTTCTGGTGGCCCGCCCCGGCGGGCCCGGCGCACACCGGGCTGACCTGGACGGCGGCCGGTCGATGCACATCCCAGTGACGGGAATCAGGAGGCGAGCCGACCGGCGCGTCAGGATCCGTCCAATGGCCCCTTCAGTTGCCCAGGGGCGCGCCAGTAGGTTGTCAGGGCGCGTCCGAGGGGCTTTCACAAAAATCCGGACGCGTCATCCGCGTACGGGAGGAAGTTTGTGGTGAGCGGGTCAACCGAGGACTCGGGGCAGGTCCTGCTGGTGGGTTCCAGTGGCGGGCACCTGGCCCAGCTCCTGGCCCTGGAACCGTGGTACCGGGATCGGCGCCGCGCATGGGTAACGTTCGACACCCCCGACGCGCGCTCGCTGCTCGCCGGTGAGGACGTGGTCTGGGCGCACCATCCCACCACGCGCAACATCAAGAACCTGGTACGCAACGCGTTCCTCGCGCTGAAGGTGATCCGCCGGCGTCAGGTCGACGCGGTGGTCACGACCGGCGCCGGAGTCGCCCTGCCGTTCGTGGTGGCGGCCCGCATGCGCAAGATCCCGACGGTCTACATCGAGGTGTACGACCGGATCGACAGCGCGACGCTCACCGCCCGGCTCTGCCGTCCCTTCCTCTCCGCGATGCTCGTGCAGTGGGACGAGCAGCGCCGGATGTACCCGGAGGCCACCGTCGTGGGGAACCTCCTGTGATCCCCCGGCAGCGGGACCGGCGTTCCGCGGCGCCGTACGTGCTGGTCGTGGTCGGCACCGACGTGCACCGCTTCGACCGGCTGGTCGGCTGGCTGGAGCGCTGGCACGCGGCCCGGCCCGAGGTGCGGCTGGTCCTCCAGTACGGCCACAGCCGCACCCCGGCCCTGCCCGAGGCCACCCCCTTCCTCGGCCACGAGGAACTCCAGCGGGCGATGGCGGAGGCGACGCTCGTGGTCAGCCACGGCGGCCCGGCCACCATCACCGAGGCCCGGCGCAACGGCCACCTGCCGATCGTGGTGCCCCGCGACCCGTCGCACGACGAGCACGTCGACAACCACCAGCAGCTGTTCTCCCGCCGTCTCGGCGCGGCCGGCATGGTCCGGCTGTGCGAGTCCGAGGCCGAGCTGCTCGCCGCGCTGGACGAAGGGCTGGCCGACCCGAGCCGGTTCGTCCTGGCCGCCGACCCGGGCCGCCCGGACCCGCGCGCCGAGGCGGTCGCCCGCGTCGGCGCGGTGATCGACGATCTGGTGGCCCGACGGGTACGGCAGCGAGCCGTCGGGCGTCGCGGATGAGCGCCGCGGATCCGGCATCGCCGCGGGTCCTCTTCGTCGGCGGCCTCGGCCGCAGCGGTTCCACGCTGCTGGAACTGCTGTTGGCGCAGAGCGCCGACGTGTGCGCCGTGGGTGAGGTGGTGCACCTGTGGGAGCGGGCGCTCGGCGCCGACGAGCGGTGCGGCTGCGGTGAGCGGTTCACCGCCTGCCCGTTCTGGCGGCAGGTCGGCGACCAGGCGTTCGGCGGCTGGGCCGCGGTCGACCGGGACGACGTGCTGGCGCTCAAGGACCGCGTCGACCGGACCCGGCACATCCCCCGGCTCGCCAAGGAGGCGCTCCCGCCGGAGCAGCTGGCCGACGTCCGCCGCTACGCCGACCTGTACACCCGGATCTACCGGGCCGCGCTGTCGGTGACCGGCGCCCGGGTGGTGGTGGACTCCAGCAAGCACGCCTCGCTCGCCTTCGCGTTGCGCTGGGCCGAAGGGCTGGACCTGCGGGTGCTGCACCTGGTCCGGGACAGCCGGGCGGTGGCGTACTCGTGGGGCAAGCAGGTGCGCCGCCCCGAGGTGGTCGACGGCGAGGACTTCATGCCCACCTTCTCGCCGTTCGAGGTGAGCAAGCTGTGGACCGCGCAGAACGCGGCGTTCCACCTGCTCGCCTCCCGGGCGAAGGTGCTGCGGCTGCGGTACGAGGACTTCACCGCGGACCCGGCCGGCACCGTCGGCCGGGTGCGGGACTTCGCCGGCCTGCCGGACGACCCGGCGGCGCTGCGCATCCTGTCCGGAGCTGACGACACCGGCGCGGCGCCCGCACCGGCCGCGCCGTTCCGCGCGCACAGCGTCGCCGGCAACCCGCTGCGGTTCAGCGGCGGGCCGTTGACGGTACGCCGGGACGAGGCGTGGCGGGACCGCCTGCCGCGCCGTAGCCGTGCCGTGGTCAGCCTGGCCACGCTTCCCCTGCGGGTCCGCTACGGCTATCTGGGCCAGCGGGGATCCGACGAGTCCGTGGAGAGAGCATGAGTGGTCCGAGCATCTCCGTCGTCGTACCGACGCGGGACCGTCCGGAGCTGCTGCGTGCGGCGCTCGACGCGATCCTCAGCCAGGCGCACCCGGGCCTGATCGAGGCGATCGTGGTCTACGACCAGTCCGAGCCGGACCGGTCGCTGGAGACCGACCGGGGTGACCGCCGGATCCGGGTGGTCACCAACACCCGTACCGCCGGGCTGGCCGGCGCGCGCAACACCGGCATCGAGGCCGCCACCGGCGACTGGGTGGCGTTCTGCGACGACGACGACGAGTGGCTGCCGGGCAAGCTGGCCGCCCAGTTCGGGGCGCTCGACGCGCATCCGGACGGCGCGCTGGTGAGCTGCGGCATCCGGGTCAGCTACGACGACCGTACGGTGGACCGCTCGCTGGACCGGGCCCGGATCTCGCTGGAGGCGCTGCTGCGGGACCGGCTCACCGAGCTGCACCCGTCCACGTTCCTGATCCGCCGGGCCGCGCTGCTGGACGCGATCGGGCTGGTGGACGAGCAGATCCCGGGCAGCTACGCGGAGGACTACGAGTTCCTGCTCCGGGCCGCCCGCTACGCCCCGCTGGTCAATGTGGAGAGCCCGTACGTGCTGGTCCGCTGGCACAAGCGGTCCTACTTCGCGCAGCGCTGGGAGACCATCTCGACCGCGTTGCAGTGGCTGCTGCGCCGCTACCCGGAGTTCGCCACGGTGCCGCACGGCGAGGCGCGGGTCGCCGGGCAGATCGCCTTCGCGCAGGCGGCCATGGGCAACCGGCGCGACGCGGTCCGCTGGGCCCGGCGCACGCTGGCCCGCAACCCGAAGGAGCCGCGCGCCTACCTGGCGCTGGCGGTGGCGAGCCGGGCGGTGCAGGCCGACCGGGTGCTGCGCACGCTGCACAAGCGCGGCCGGGGCATCTGAGCCGTACGCGTGACGGGCGGGCGACCTCGGTCGCCCGCCCGTCGTCGTTGCGCTGCGGTCAGGCCGTGCAGAAGGACTTCCACGCCTGGATGCTCGGCTGGTCGAGCAGCCGGAAGTCGCCCTGGTGGACCGTCTGGTTGTAGTACGCCACGAACTCCGGCCGCTGGCCGTTGAGGAAGCCGGTCATCGACCGGATCCAGGCCGCCCGGCCGGAGCCGGAGTCACCCGGGACCAGGTCGCTGCCGGTCTCCGCGACGCCCCACGGCTTGCCGAGTGCCTTGGACTTGCTGATCATCGCGCCGTAGATCTCCTGCGGCGGGGCGTACCGCTTCCACTTGACGCCCCAGTTGTAGCAGTCCCAGCCGAGCGCCTCGATCACGTCGCCGCCCGGGTAGAACGCGTCGAAGCTGCGCCCGGACTTCGGGTCGAGCGTCCAGCACATCAGGATCAGCGTGTTGATCAGTTTGGGGTTGCCGGTCCGGTCGGCCAGGCCGGCGATCCGCTTCCATGCCGTTCGGTACGCCGTCGTGGTGAACGCGCCGCGCTCGACGTCGTCCTCCGGCTCGTGGAAGTACGACCAGTAGACGTTGTGCTCGCGCGGGATCGAGGCGAACCAGGAGGTCAGGTGGGAGTCGAACTTGCCGGTGTTGACCTCTTGCGGCGACGCCTTGAAGGACACCACCACGGTCCGGTCCACCACGTCGGCCCGGCTGCCGGACCAGGCCGGCGGCAGGCCGGGGAAGAAGATCCGGGCCATCCGCAGCTTGCCGAAGGTCCGGTCGGACCGGGTCAGCGCCTGGCCGAACGTCTCCCCGTTCTGCACCCCGATCGAGGCGCCGGGCAGCGTCAGTCGCGTACCGGTGAAGCTCGGCCCGGCGGCGTCCGCGGAGGCCGACGGGCGAGCCGAGGGCTTGCTGCCGAGGCCCTGGTCGGCGCCCGGGGACGCGTCGGGGCCGGCCGGCTTGCCCGGTCCCATCGAGGTCGCCGGCCCGACCGAGCCCGGCGTTCCGCCCGCCTGCCGGTCCGTCGAGTCGGGCCGCAGCGTGGCCACCGCGACTCCGCTGCCGGTCACGGCCAGGACCACCGCTGCCGCGACGGCGACGCGCCAGCGCCGCCGGGAGCCGCCGGACGACGGCGCGGGCGCCGGGGCGAGCGGCGGCGCGGGCGGCCGGCCCGGTCCGGCGGTGGCCGGTCCGTGTGGAACATCCACCGGGGGCGGGCCGGTCAGGGTGGCTGTCGCCGCGGTGCCCGCGGCCCAGCCCGCCTCGCCCGCGGGCCCGGGCCCGCCGGGCTCGTCGTGCGCCGTCCAGCCGGTGTGGCCGTCCGCCGGCCCGGACTGCGTGGCCCAGGCGTCGTCGGACGGCCCACCCTGCGGCCGGGCGGCGTCGCCGTGGCCCGCCGGCCCGTGCTGCGGCCGGACGCCGTCCTGCTGCGGCGCCCAGCCGTTCGCCGTGCCGGGTACGGCGTCCCAGCCGGCCGGGTCGTGCCCCGGCCCGTCGTGGTGACCGGCGTCGTGCCGGTCGCGCTCGGGCCAGGGCAGGTCACCGCCCGGCCGGGCCGGCGGTGGTGACGTGCTCTCGACCTCCGGCCAGGGCAGCGAAGGGCTGGCCTGGCGCGGAATGTCCTGACCCGGCCACAGGCCGGTCGGCTGCCCGAAGGCATTGTGCGGCTCTCGGTCGGCCGGCATGACCCTCCCTGGCTGTCGGCGGCCCGTGGTCGGGGCTCAGATCGCCACGCATACCTGCCCGACGATAACCCTCATCCACCTGGCCGTACGTACCGTGACACTCAGCCGAACGCCCCACCCTGATTGCCGGTGACGGTCGAAGCGGGCATCTCGACCCCGGTCCGGGCGATCGCGTCGAGCAACTGGTCGGCCAGTTCCGGCCGGCAGACCAGCAGATCGGGCAGTCGCGGATCGGCGCGGTTGTAGCGCAGCGGCGAACCGTCGATCCGGGACGCGTGCATGCCCGCACCGAGCGCCACCGCGACCGGGGCGGCACTGTCCCACTCGTACTGACCGCCCGCGTGGACGTACGCGTCGACCTCGCCGGTCACCACCGCGCAGACCTTCACACCGGCCGACCCCATCGGCACGGCGGTGGCGCCGAGCATCTCGACCAGCTCGCCCACGAACGCCGGCGGGCGGCTGCGGCTCACCGCGATCCGGATCGGCCCGTCGGACGCCTTCGGCTGCGGGCAGGTGGTGCCGAGCACGAGCGGCGCACCGTCCACCGAGGTCCGGGCCGGCATGCCCACCGCACCGGCGACCAGGGCGCCGTCGGGGGCGGCGGAGCGCTGCCAGAGCGCCACGTGCACCGCCCAGTCGTCCCGCCCCTCCTCGGAGAACTCGCGCGTGCCGTCCAGCGGGTCGATGATCCAGACCCGGTCCGCCTCGTGCCGCGGCGCGCGCTCGCCCTCCGCCCACGCGCGTCGCGCGTCGGCCTCCTCCTCGGAGAGCACCGCGTCGGCCGGCCGCAGCCGGGCCAGCGCCGCCGTCATCAGCTCGTGCGACGCGCGGTCGCCGGCGTCCTTGAGCGCCTTCGGGTCGGCGAAGCCCTGCCGGTCCCGCAGCGCGGTGAGCGCCCTGCCGGCCTCGGTCGCCAGCCACTGCGCGAACCGCTGGTCGTCGAGCCGTCCCGCCTCGTCCTCGGTCACGAGCCCCATCCCTTGTTCTCCCGGGTCTGCCGCGACCCGTCATCCTTCGGCGTCCGGTCGGACCGGCGCCAGCGTCCGTCGGATCGTAGACAGTCGCGAGGCGGTCTCGGATCCCCCGGGCGCACCGGTGACGCGGCCGGCCGCCCGCATGTTGAACTTCGCGTGTATCGCGGTCGGACCCGCCGGGCCAGGCCCTAGGCTCTGCGCATGACCGCCGAGCAGCTGATCTCGTTCGCCCGTGGCGCGCCTTCGCTGGACATCGTCGATGTCGAGGGGCTCAAGGCCGCCGCCGTCCGCGCCTTCGACGCCGACCCCGCCGGGGTCACCGCGTACGGCACCTCCGTCGGCTACCCGCCCTTGCGGAAGTGGATCGCCGAGAAGCACGGTGTCGAGGCCGACCAGGTGCTGGTCACCAACGGCTCGTTGCAGGCCGACGCGTTCCTCTTCGACCACCTGGTCCGCCGGGGCGACGCGGTGGTGGTCGAGCGCCCGACGTACGACCGCACGCTGCTCAACCTCAAGCAGATGGGCGGCGAGGTGCACGGCGTGACGATCCAGCCGGACGGCCTGGACACCGCCGAGCTGCGCAAGCTGCTGGAGTCCGGGGTCCGGCCGCGGCTGGCCCACGTGATCCCCAACTACCAGAACCCGGCGGGCGTGACCCTCTCTCTGGAGAAGCGCCGTGAGCTGCTGGACCTGGCCGCCGAGTACGAGTTCACGATCTTCGAGGACGACCCGTACGCGGACATCCGGTTCCGGGGCGAGCCGCTGCCGTCGATGCTGTCGATGGACTCCCGTGGCGTGGTGGTGCACGCCTCCAGCTTCACCAAGACGGTCTGCCCGGGTGTACGGGTCGGCTATCTGATCGGCCCGGCCGAGCTGATCGCGGCGATCGCGAAGCGGGCCACCAACCTCTACATCTCGCCCGGCATGGTGGCGCAGGCGATCGTGCACCAGTTCTGCGTCTCCGGCGCGATCGAGGAGTCGATCCGGACGGTCCGTTCGGCGCTCGGCGAGCGGTCGGCGGTGCTGGCCGAGTCGCTGCGCCGGCACATCCCGGAGGCCCGCTTCGTGGAACCGGACGGCGGCTACTTCCTCTGGGTGGAGCTGCCGGAGGACGTCGATGTCGACCGGCTCGCCCCGGCTGCCGCCGAGCGTGGCGTGGCGGTGGTGAAGGGCAGCGACTTCATGGTCGACGGCGGCCGACACGCGCTGCGCCTGGCGTACTCGGCGGTCACCGCGGACCGGATCGACGAGGGTGTGCGGCGTCTCGCCGAGGCGATGGCCGCCGTGCGCGGCTGATTTTCTGTCGGGTTTCTGACAAAAATGCCCCGCTGGCCGGTTCGGCTCTCCCGCTGGACCGGCCGGCAGCCCACAATGCTGCGAGTGCCGCTCACCTTCGCCCGGTGACCGGCCCGCACGCCGGAAGACCGGCCGGGCCGGCGGCACGCCCAGCATCACTCCCGCCCCCAAGGGGTGCCGGGTGGGCCGAGTCGCCCCTCACCCCCTGACGCGGCCCGGCCCGCCCGGCGCCGCCGCGTGACGCCCGTCGCAGCCGCACGCCCCCGCGCTCGCGCTGCGCTTCCCGCCGGTCGGCGTAACCTGCAAGCCGCAGCTCTAGGGGAAGGGGCGAGGGATGACGGACCGGGTGGCACGCGACCGAACCGCCGGCACCGACGGCAGTCGGGCACTACGCCCCCGCGCCTGGTCGGCACCGGTACGCGCGATGTCCCGCATCCTCAACGCCGACGGCTCCCCGCGTGAGGCCCAGCCGGCCGGCCCGGAGCGCAGCGGGATCGTCGACTGCGGGTTGTACGTCGACGGCGAGCGCCGCCCCGGCCACCCCCGGTACGCCGAGGCCCTGGCCGCCGCCCGGCAGGAGCGGGACGGCTTCGTCTGGCTCGGCCTGCACGAGCCGGACCTGGCCGAGATGACCGAGATCGCCGCCACGTTCGGCCTGCACGAGCTCGCCGTGGAGGACGCGGTCAAGGCCCAGCAGCGCCCGAAGCTGGAGCACTTCGGCGAGATCGTCTTCCTGGTGCTGCGTACCGCCCGCTACTGCGAGCACGCCGAGCTGACCGAGAACTCCGAGGTGGTGGAGACCGGTCAGGTGATGCTCTTCATCGGGCCGCACTTCGTGATCAGCGTGCGGCACGGTGACGCCTGCCGGCTGGCGCCGGTCCGTGCCGACCTGGAGGCCAAGCGGGAGCTGCTGCGGCACGGCCCGTGGGCGGTCGCCTACGCGATCACCGACCGCGTGGTGGACCTCTACCTGGAGGTGGCCGACCGGCTGGAGGACGACCTCGACGTGCTGGAGGCCGACGTCTTCGACCGGCAGAGCAGCGGCCGGATCCAGCGGATCTACCAGATGAAGCGGGAGCTGGTCGAGTTCAAGCGGGCGGTGGTGCCGTTGCAGCGCCCGCTGATGACTCTCACCGCACAGGTCAACCGCGCGGTGCCGCAGGAGGTTCGGCGCTACTTCCGTGACGTGCAGGACCACCTCAGCCGGACGGTCGAGCAGGTGAACTCCTACGACGACCTGCTGAACTCGATCCTCCAGGCGCGCTTGGCCCAGGTCACCGTCGACCAGAACAACGACATGCGCAAGATCGCCGCCTGGGCCGCGATCGGGGCGGTGTGGACGGCGATCGCCGGCATCTACGGCATGAACTTCGACAACATGCCCGAGCTGAAGTGGACGTACGGCTATCCGGGCGTCTGGGCGCTGATGCTCGCGGCATCTTTCACGCTCTACCGCCTGTTCCGCCGTAACGGCTGGCTGTAGCCGCCTCGTACACGCGGAAGCGCCGGCCACGCGGGTAGTCCCGCGTGCCGGCGCTGATCCGACGGTACGAGGTCAGCGGCGACCGCCGGCCTTCGCGGCGTTCTTGCCGGCCTGCACGGCCTCGGTGATGTCGTCGGCCGGGCGGCCGGAGACGTCCCGGGCACCCTCGGCGACGGAGGGGACCTGGTCGTTCGGGTGGATCACCGGCTGGCTGCCGGAGGCGGCGGTCGACGCGCTGCTGCCCTTGGCCACCGTCGAGGAGCCGGCACCCGTCGGGCCGGCCTGCGTCACCTTCGCGCTCGCGTCCGGGGTCTCCACCACGATCGTGTCCACGTCCTCCCGCATCGGCTCCAGCTTGTCGTGACCGGTCGCGCCGAGCGTGCCGGTCGGGTCGTACTCGGCCCACTCCTGCTGCTCGCGGCGACGGCGCACGGCCATCGCACCGGCCAGGCCGGCGACGGTGCCGGCCACCAGCAGGCCCGCGGTCATGCCCCGCGACCTGCGCTGCTTCTTCTTTCCGGCCTTCATGTTCTTCGCCTTCTTCGTCATCGCGGACTGCTTCGCGGCCATCACCTTGCGGCCGCTCGACGCCTTGCCGGCGGCCTCGTCCCGGGCGTTGCGCACGGCCAGCAGCACCGGCGTGAGCGCCGCGGCGGTCGACGCGAGCCCGCTGGACGCCCGGTCCCGGACCAGGACCGCAGTCGGCGCGACGGCGACCCGGGCTGCCTGGACCCGCGGGCCGACAGTGGCGCCGGCACCCTTCGCCGCGTGCGTGGCGGCCTGCCTCAGGTGACCGATGCCCTGGTTCAGCTCGACCTTCGCGAGCTGGCCCTGGGTCTTGCGCCGTCCGATTCCAAACACGGTCCCACCTCCTGGGAGTTGTTCCTTCGCCATCCTCCACCTTCGAATGCCTCCGCATGGCCGGATCGGGCACATGGGAGGATCCGCAAGGAACTGAACTACGAGTGAGGAGTACCCGTGGCCGAGGCTGTCTACGCCACCTTGCACACCAACGCCGGCCCGATCCGGCTGGAGCTCTTCCCGAACCACGCGCCGAAGACCGTCCGCAACTTCGTGGAGCTGGCTGAGGGCACCCGGGAGTACATCGACCCGCGTACCGGTCAGCCGGGCAACGGGCCGTACTTCGACGGCACCGTCTCGCACCGCGTGATCAGCGGTTTCATGATTCAGATGGGCGATCCGACCGGCACCGGTCGCGGTGGTCCGGGCTACAAGTTCGCCGACGAGTTCCACCCCGAGCTGCGCTTCGACCGGCCGTACCTGCTGGCGATGGCGAACGCCGGGCCGGGCACCAACGGCTCGCAGTTCTTCATCACGGTGTCGCCCACGCCACACCTGAACAACCGGCACACCATCTTCGGCCAGGTGGCCGACGAGCAGTCCGCGAAGGTGGTCGACTCGATCGCCAACACCCCGACCGGCCCGAGCGACCGGCCGGTCCAGGACGTGGTGATCGAGCGGGTCGAGATCGAGCACAAGCAGTCCTGAGCGGTACGCGGGTACCTTTGCTCGCATGACTGAGCGCTCCGGCCAGCCAGGCGACGCCACCGGGGGTCCGGTGCCGACCACCCCGGTCTGCTACCGGCACCCCGGCCGGGAGACGTACATCCGGTGCACCCGGTGTGACCGGTCGATCTGCACCGAGTGCATGCGGGACGCCTCCGTGGGCCACCAGTGCCCGGAGTGCGTTGCCGAGGGCCGCCGCAGCGTGCGGCCGGCGCGTACCGCCTTCGGTGGCGGTGCCGCCGGCCGCCAGGGCAACGTCACGAAGGCGCTGATCGCGCTGAACGTGGTGATGATGCTGCTGTCCGTCCTCTCGGCCCGCAGCGGGACCGCGGTGGCCGGCGGTGGCCTGGGCGGTCTGATGGGCAACGGGACGCCGCTGACCGAGTGGGGGGCGGTGCTCGGCCTGGCGCGCCTCCCCGACGGGCAGGTCGGCGGGGTGGCCGACGGCGAGTGGTACCGGCTGGTCACGGCCATGTTTCTGCACTACGGCGTGCTGCACCTGCTGCTGAACATGTGGGCGCTCTGGGTGCTCGGCCGGACGCTGGAGGCGGTGCTCGGGCCGCTGCGCTTCCTGGCGCTCTATCTGCTCGCCGGGCTGGGCGGCAACGTCGCGGCGTACGTCTTCACCGAGCCGAACCGGTTCACGGCCGGCGCCTCGACCGCCGTCTTCGGACTGTTCGCCGCCATCTTCGTGATCATGCGGCGGCTCGGCCGGGACACCTCGGCGATCGTGCCGATCCTGGTGATCAACCTGATCTTCACGTTCACCGTGCCGAGCATCTCGGTGGCCGGGCACCTCGGCGGGCTGGTCGCCGGCGCGCTGGTGGCGCTGGTCCTGGCGTACGCCCCACGCTCGCGGCGGACGCTGTTCCAGGTGGCCGGCGCCGCGATCGTGCTGGTCGCGCTGATCGGCCTGACGCTGGTCCGGACCGCCGCGCTGCTCGGCTGAGCTGAGGCCCGCTGCCTCAGCGCGCCGGGCGGGCCTCGTCCAGCGCCGCGGCCACCTCGTCCAGCGGGGCGTCCAGGTCTCGGCGGCCGAACAGGTGCAGCGTCTCCCCCGCGTCGATCTCCAGCGTCTCGGCGGTGACCCCGCGGCGGCTGCGCCGCTCCAGGCGGATCGCCTCCACCGCGTCCCACGGCAGCCGGCGCCGCCCGGCGAAGCCCCGCAGCACGGTGAGCCCGTCCGGGCCGACCGCGAGGCGGACCGGCGCGACCACGTCGCGCAGCGCCCAGCCGAGCAGAGCTGCGGCGGCCAGCCCGGCGAGCGCCGGACGGACCGGGTCGCCGCCGGCGAGGACCAGCCCCAGGGCGACGAGCGCGAGCGCGCCGACCGCCTTGAGCACCGGCACCTCCCGCGGCACCCGCCACTGCCGGACCGGCGGCGACTGTGGATCCATCCGCCCAGCATGCCAGCCGCACCTGCCGCACGCCGGGGGAGGACGGCCGCTCCGGTCAGCACGTAGGATCGGGGCAAGCGAGGTTACCGGGGAGTAGACATGAGTGACGCGGTCATCGTCGGCGCGGTACGGACCCCGGTGGGGCGGCGCAAGGGCAGCCTCGCCGGCGTGCACCCGGTCGACCTCTCGGCGCACGTGCTGCGCGCGCTCGCCGAGCGCACCGGCATCGACCCGGGCCAGGTCGACGACGTCGTGTGGGGCTGCGTGTCGCAGGTCGGCGAACAGTCCTGGAACGTGGCCCGCAACGCCGTGCTCGCGGCCGGCTGGCCGGAGTCGGTTCCCGGCACCACGCTCGACCGCCAGTGCGGGTCGAGCCAGCAGGCGCTGCACTTCGCCGCCGCGACGGTCCTCTCCGGCCAGGCCGACCTGGTCGTGGCCGGTGGCGTCGAGTCGATGACCCGGGTGCCGATGGGTTCCAGCGTCGCCGGCGGCATGCCGTTCAGCGCGGCCGTCCTGGAGCGCTACCGCGGTGTCGAGGGCGTCGCGGAGGACTCGCCGCTGCCGTTCAACCAGGGCGTCGGAGCCGAGCTGATCGCGCAGCGGTGGCGCTTCTCGCGTACCCAGCTCGACGAGTTCGCGCTCGCCAGCCACGAGAAGGCCGCCGCCGCGCAGGACGCGGGCGCGTTCGAGGCCGAGCTGGCGCCGGTGGCGCTCGCCGACGGCGGTAAGTTCTCCGCCGACGAGGGCATCCGCCGCGACACCTCGCTGGCGAAGCTGGGCGAGCTGGCCACCCCGTTCCGCGCCGACGGTGTGGTCACCGCCGGGTCCGCGTCGCAGATCTCCGACGGCGCCGCCGCGCTCGCCGTCACCACCGCCGAGTGGGCCAGCCGGCACGGCCTGCGCCCGCTGGCCCGGGTGCACACCGCCGTGGTCGCCGCCGACGACCCGGTCACCATGCTCACCGCGCCGATCCCGGCCACCGCGAAGGCGCTGCGCCGCGCGGGGCTGGGCATCGAGGAGATCGGGGTGTACGAGGTGAACGAGGCGTTCGCCCCGGTGCCGCTGGCGTGGCTGGCCGAGACCGAGGCGGACCCGGAGCGGCTGAACCCGCGGGGCGGGGCGATCGCGCTCGGTCACCCGCTCGGCGGGTCCGGCGCACGGATCATGACCACGATGCTCCAGCACATGCGGGACAACGGCATCCGCTACGGCCTCCAGACCATGTGCGAGGGTGGCGGCATGGCCAACGCCACGATCGTCGAGTTGCTCTGATCCGACCGGCCGCCGGTGTCGCACCGCTGGTGCGACTTGCACGTGTGGAAGTTCCAAAAATCGGGCGTGACCCATATCACCCCTGGTCATCGGCTCGTTGGACCGGGCATGGACGTGTTCTCGCGAACGTTCCTCCCGGCCGCCGCCGACACCGGCCTGGCGACCCAGACCGTCACCCGGCACATGCCGGTGTTCCGCCGGTGCGTCGGCTCCGGCGACGCGACCATCCTGGTCACCCGGTGCAGCCGCCCGGACGACCCGGTGGGCGGCGACTACCTGATGCTCCTCACCCACCGGCGGCTGGTGGTCACCCGGCAGACCCGGGTGCTGCACCGGCTGCGCCTGCACCTCAACACCGAACTGCGCGAGCTGAGCAACGTGACGTGGAGCCCCGACCCCCGCGCGCACCGGGTGGAGCTGGCGGCCACCGCGATCGACGGGGTACGCGAGCGCTTCGTCCTGCGTACCCACCACCCGAAGCAGGTGTGGCAGCTCGACGCGTTGCTCAACCACGCCTTCCGCACCCGCCTGCGTACGCCGGCCGAGCGGGTGGTCGCGACCATCGGCGAGTCACCGGCGGGAACCCGCCAGACGGAGCTGCGGCCCGCCCCGGCCCGCTGACGTGCTCCTTACCTGATCCGAACAACCCCTGACCGGCCGGTCGGCCGCCGGTCGGTCATCATGAGCCGGTGACCACAGCCGCACCGCCCGGGCTCGTCCTCGTCGTGGAGGACGAGCCGGCCATCGCCGATCTGGTCCGGCTCTACCTGACCCGGGACGGTTTCGGCGTACACCTGGAACGTGACGGCGAGGCCGGGCTGGCCGCCGCGCGGCGCCTGCGCCCGGTGGCCTGCGTGCTCGACATCGCGCTGCCCGGCCTGACCGGCACCGAGATCTGCCGCCGGCTGCGCGCGACCGGCGACTGGACTCCCGTCATCTTCCTCACCGCCCGCGACGACGAGGTGGACCGCGTCGTCGGCCTGGAACTGGGTGCCGACGACTACGTCACCAAGCCGTTCAGCCCGCGCGAGCTGCTCGCCCGGCTGCGGGCGGTGCTGCGCCGCACCGCCGGTACGCCCGCCGAGCAAACCCGCACGCTCGGCACCGTCACACTCGACCCGTCCCGCCGGACGGTGACCGCCGGCGGTACGCCGGTGCAGCTCACCTCCACCGAGTTCGACCTGCTCGCGCACCTGATGGCGCGTCCCGGCCGGGTGTTCACCCGGGAGGAACTGCTGGCGGGCGTGTGGGGGTACGCGGCGCACGCCGGCACCCGGACCGTCGACGTGCACGTGGCGCAGGTCCGGGCCAAACTCGGCCCGGACAGCGTGATCCGCACCCATCGGGGCGTCGGGTACGCCGCCGATGCCTGAGCCGCAGACGGTGCCGATGCCGCCCACCGGTCCGGCCCGTGGCGGCCGCCGGCCCGGACGGACACTCACCGCCCGCGCCGTGCTCGCCACCTGCGCGGTGGCGCTGGTGTCGGTGCTCGTCACCGCGCTGGTCGCGGTGCCCCTGGCGGTACGCGGCGCGGAACGCCGGGACCAGGAGGCCCTCGCCGCCCAGGCCCGGCTCGCCGCCGACGTGCTCCGGGTGCGGCCGGTACGCCAGCGCGACAGCGCCGGCGACCGGCTCATCCGGCAACTGGGCCGGCAGCAGATCGAGGTGTACGTGATCCGGGACGGGCGGGCCGACCGGCCGGGCCTGCCCGGACCGCTGGTGACGCGGGTGGCCGGCGGCGAGAACGTCTCCGGCCGGCGGCTGATCGAGGGGGAAAGCCGGCTGGTCGAGGCGCGGGCGCTGCCCGGTGGCGACGGGGTGGTGCTGACCCGGGCCCGCAGCGCCGCGCCCTGGCGGCAGGTGTTGCGCGGACTCTGGCTGCCGCTGCTCGCCGGACTCGCCGCCGGGGCGGCCGCCGGACTGCTGCTCGCCCGCCGGCTGGCGCGGCCGATCCGTACCGCCGCCACCGCCGCCGCCCGGCTGCGCGCCGGAGACCGGGCGGTCCGGGTGCCGGTCGAGCCGCCCGACGAGGTGGCCGATCTGGCGCACGCGCTCAACGGCCTGGCCGCCGCGCTCGCCACGAGCGAGGGGCGGCAGCGCGAGTTCCTGCTCTCCGTCTCGCACGAGCTGCGAACCCCGCTCACCGCCATCCGCGGCTACGCCGAGGCGCTGGCCGACGGTGTGATCGAGGCCGACGCGGTGCCGACGACCGGCCGGACCGTGCTCGCCGAGGCCGAACACCTGGACCGGCTGGTCCGCGACCTGCTGGCGCTGGCCCGGTTGGAGGCGGTCGACTTCCCCCTGGAACCGGTGCCGGTCGACCTGGCCGGGCTCGCCGCCGACGCGGAGCGCACCTGGTCGGGCCGGTGCGCGGCGCTCGGGGTGCCGTTCCGGTTGGAGACACCCGGGGTGCCGGTGCCGGCGTACACCGATCCGGGCCGGATCCGGCAGGTGGTGGACGGGCTGCTGGAGAACGCGCTGCGGGTCGTACCGCCGGGGGCGCCGGTGGTGCTCGCGGTCCGGGCCGACGGCCCGGCGGGCGGCGGGGTGCTGGAGGTCCGCGACGGCGGACCCGGCTTCACCGACGACGACCTGCGGGTGGCGTTCGAGCGGGGCGCGCTGCACGAGCGGTACCGGGGGGTGCGCAAGGTGGGCAGCGGACTGGGCCTGGCGCTCGCCGCCGGGCTGGTCCGCCGGCTCGGCGGGGACATCGCCGCCGGGCACGCCCCGGAGGGTGGAGCCGCCTTCACCGTCCGGGTGCCCCCGGATCCTTACCCGGCTCGAACATCGGCCTGACCGTCCGCTCGCGTCGGTGCGGAACGCTCGGGTCGTCACCGCGAGGAGAGGACCACAGATGAGACGTCAGCGAATCGTCACCGGCGCCACCGCACTGCTCGCCGCCGCGGCGCTCGCGCTCACCGGGTGCGGCGTGGGCCGCTCCGGCGCGGCGCCGGACGACGCAATCGAGGTGAGCGCCGCCCTGGGAGTGGACGGCCAGGCGCTCGCCGCGCTCGGCGTCGACGCCGACGAACTGGACGTGGACCCGGTCGCCGCGCCGGCACCCTCCGGTACGCCGCAGGCCGGGCCGGACGGCAAGGGCGAGCGGGCGAAGGACGGGCACAAGCGGCACCGGGCCCGGGTGCTGCTGCGGCGCAACACGCTGCACGGCGAGGCGGTGGTGCGGACCAAGGACGGCGGTACGAAGACCGTCGCGGTCCAGCGCGGCGAGGTGACCGCGATCGACGACCGGTCGGTGACCGTGAAGTCCACCGACGGCTTCACCGTGACGTGGACGTTCGGTGCGGAACTGCGGGTGGTCGAGCGACGGACCACGATCCGATCGGCCGACATCAAGGTCGGTGCGACGGTCGGGGTGGCCGGCGCCAAGGAGGGCGACAAGAGCGTGGCCCGGCTCGTCGTGGTACCACTTCGCCAGGAATAGGGTGCCCGGGCTGTCGTGACCTGAGCAATGTGCCAGGCTACGCTATGCCCCGACCTGCCATCGCCTCCGTGGAGATTCCGTGAAGCTCTCGATCCTCATGCCGGTCTACAACGAGGAAGAACGTATCGCGGATGCCCTCAAGCAGGCGTTGGCGGTGGACTACCCCTGCGAGATCGAGCTCGTCGTCGTGGACGACGGCAGCCGGGACGGCACCGGTGAGATCCTCGGCCGCGTGGACGACGCCCGCCTGCGGGTGATCACCCACCAGCGCAACGCCGGTAAGGGCGCGGCCATCAAGACGGCGGTCGACAGCGCCGAGGGCGAATACATGGTCATCCTCGACGCCGACCTGGAGTACGACCCGCAGGACATCCCGCGCCTGCTGGAGCCGGTGCTCGACGGCCGGGCGAGAGTCGTCTACGGCAACCGGACCTTCGGCAGCCACAGCTCGTACAGCTTCTGGTACGTGATGGGCAACAAGGGCGTCACGCTCGCTGCGAACGTGCTCTACAACTCCTACATCGGCGACCTGGAGACCTGCTTCAAGCTGATGCCGCTGGAGCTGTACCGCTCGCTGCAGGTCCGCTCCCGCGGCTTCGGCATGGAGGCGGAGGTCACCGGCAAGCTGCTGCGCCGCCGCATCCGGCCCTACGAGGTGCCGATCAGCTACCGTGCGCGGGGCCGCGAGGAGGGTAAGAAGATCACCTGGAAGGACGGCGTCGAGGCGATCTGGATCCTGGCCCGCGAGCGGGCCCGCCGCCGCCCGGCCGGTCCCGCCGCCGCGCACTGAGCCCGTACGACGGAACCCCGCGATCCCGGCACCGGCCGAGGTCGCGGGGTTCCGCCGTGTCCGGGCCGCTCAGGTGAGGAACGCGTCGACCGAGCGGCGCAGCCCGGCGGCGTCCAGTCCGTGCCAGCGTTCGTGGTCCTCGGCGCTGCCGTACCGGCGCAGGTCCCCGCGGCCCACCCCGAGCGCGAGCAGCCGGTGCGGCCGGTCGGCCAGCGTCTCCGACACCACCCGGGTCGAGGTGCCCGCCAGGTACGGCTCGACCAGGATCACCTCGGTGCCGGCGAGCGCCCGCAACCCGGCGGTGTCGAACGGCCGGGGCCGGTGGGTGTACGCCACGGTGACCGGCCGGTCGGCCGTCGCCTCCACCGCCGCGTCGAGCACCGGACCGACAGCCACCAGCAGCGGCGCTCCCGGCCCGGCGTCCCGGACCACGTGCAGGTCACCCGCCTGCGGGTGAGCCTGCGTGTTGGCCTGGACGGACAACCGCAGGTACGCCGAGTCCTGCCCGCACACGGCGTCGCGCAGCAGCGGCCGGACCTCGTCCGGGTGCCCCGGCACGTGCACGGTCCAGCCGTCGAGCGTGTCCAGCAGCGCCACGTCCGCCGGCCCGAGGTGGGTGCGTCCCGCCGCCGCCCGGTCGTACGAGCCGCCGATGCCGACGAGCACCGCGCCGACGTCCTGGTGGTCGAGGTCCAGTTTGATCTGCTCGTACGCCCGCTCGACCAGGAACGGGGCGTAGCTGTGCACGATCGGCCGCTGCCCGGTCAGCGCCAGCCCACCGGCCACCCCGATCATCAGCTGCTCCCGGATCCCCACGTTGATCACCCGGTCCGGGTACCGGGCGGCGGCCGGTTCGAACGCGGCGGCGGAGATGTCGGCGAGCACGACTGTCGTACGCGGATCGGCGAGCACCTCCTCGGTGCTGGTCACGAACGCGTCCCGCATGGTGCTGCTCATGGTCACTCCCCGTCCGTGACGACCGCGACGACGGCGTGGGGCCGGTGGCCGTCGTGCCCGGTGAGGGCGGCGTGCAGGGCGTCGTGGTCGCGCCCGTCGACGGTGGCGGCGCTCCACCCGTTCACCGTGAACCGGCTCGCCGCGCCGCCCGGCCAGCCGTACGTGGCCGAGCGGTTGTCCAGAAGGATCGCGGTGAGGTTGCCCAGTCCGGTCGCGCCCGCGTACGCGATCGCCTCGTGGTTGGAGCCCTCGTCCAGCTCGGCGTCGCCGAGCAGCACGTACACCCGGGGTCCGGTGCGGCCCTGGGACCGCAGCCCGAGCGCGGTGCCGACGCCGAGCCCGAGCCCGTGGCCCAGTGAACCGGAACCGATCTCCACGCCCGGCACCAGCGTCCGGTCCGGATGGTCGCCGAGCCGGCTCGCCGGGCCGCCCTGGTCGTCCAGCCACTCGGCCGGCAGGAAGCCGCGGGCGGCGAGCAGCGCGTAGTACCCGGCGACCGCGTGCCCCTTGGAGAGCAGGAATCGGTCGCGGTCCGGGTCGTCCAGGGTGGCCGGGGTGATCCGGAGCACCCGGTCGTAGAGCACCTGGAGCACGTCGAGCGTCGAGTACACGTTGGCGCCGAACTCGCGGCCGGCGCGCACCCGGTTAAGGAACGCGCCCAGGTCGGTGGCGGTGGTCGTCGTCATACCGATAGCCTCGGACTTGAAGCGAACTTCAACTCAAGGCCGTGTGATGCACGAAGCAACACTGACCATCGGGCAACTCGCCGACCGTAGCGGCGTCGCCCCCTCGGCGCTGCGCTACTACGAGCGGCTCGGCCTGATCCACGCCGCCCGTACCGGCGGTAACCAGCGCCGCTACGCCCGCACCGAGCTGCGCCGGGTGGCATTCATCCGGATCTCCCAGCAGGTGGGTGTCTCGCTGGACGAGATCCGGGCGGCGCTGGATTCGCTGCCGTCGGGGCGTACCCCCACGCCCGACGACTGGGCCGCGCTGTCCCGCGCCTGGCGGGACCGGCTGGACGAGCGGATCCGACTGCTCGGCAAGCTCCGCGACGACCTGGACGGCTGCATCGGCTGCGGCTGCCTGTCGTTGCAGCGCTGCACCCTCTACAACCCCGGTGACTCCCTCGCCGCCGAAGGTGCCGGCCCGCGCCTCATGCTCCCGCGCCTCGGCCAGGGCTGACCCTCACCGGACCAGCAGCACCTTGCCCAGGTGGTCGTTGGTCTCCACCAGGCGGTGCGCGGCGGCGGCGTCGGCCATGTCCACCCGGGCGTGCACCACCGGCCGGATCCGGCCCGCCTCCACCAGGGGCCACACCTGCTCGCGTACGCCCCTGGCGATCGCCGTCTTCTGCTCGACCGGGCGGGACCGTAACGCGGTCGCATGCACCGCCGCCCGTTTCGCCAGCAACATCCCCAGATCGAGTTCGCCCTTGCGCCCGCCCTGCATGCCGATCACCACGAGCCGCCCGCCGGTCGCCAGCGCCGCCACGTTCCGGGGCAGGTAGGACGCGCCCATGATGTCCAGGATCACGTCCGCGCCCCGGCCGCCGGTGACCCGGCGTACCTCGTCGACGAAATCCTGCTCGCGGTAGTCGATCGTGTGCGCGGCGCCCAGCTCGCGCAGCCGCTCGTGCTTGGCCGAGCGGGCGGTCACCACCACGGTCGCGCCGAGCGCCACGCCGAGCTGGATCGCGAACGTACCGATCCCGCTGCCGCCGCCGTGCACCAGCAGCGTGTCTCCCTCGGTCAGCCGGGCCAGGTCCACCACGTTCGACCAGACCGTGCAGGCCACCTCCGGCAGCGCCGCCGCGTCCACCAGGTCGACCCCGGCCGGCACCGGCAGCAACTGCCCGGCCGGCACCGCGACCTGCTCGGCGTAGCCGCCGCCGGCCAGCAACGCGCAGACCTCCTGGCCCACCCACCAGCCGGTCACGCCGGGACCGAGCGCACGCACCGTCCCCGAACACTCCAGACCGGGGTACGCCGACGCGCCCGGCGGCGGCGGGTAGTGCCCCTGCCGCTGCAACAGGTCGGCCCGGTTCACCGCGCTGGCCCGCACCTCCACGACGACCTCACCGGGGCCGGGCTCCGGATCCGGCACGTGGGTCCAGACGAGCGCCTCGGGTCCGCCGGGTTTCGTGATCGTGACTGCGCGCATGGTTCAGTCTTACCCGATCTGCCCGTCGGTCCACGCGCGGGCGAGGATCTCCGCCACCGTCATGTCGGCCTGCCGCTGACGATCATGCGGCCGAACACGTCGCCGCGCAGATGCACCGCCCGGGGCAGCCGCCGCGCCGGCCCGTCGGCCACTGTGGACTTACCGGCCGCCATGATTCGCTGATCAGCACCACTGCCGGGCCCTCCCACACGCACACATTCCGGCAAGGGAGGTGGGACGGCGGCTTGCCCGACACGGGGTTCGTGGCAGACTGGTCCCCGGTCGCGCACCCCTCGGGGGCGTGCCGGGAGGGTTCGCCTAGTGGCCGATGGCGCTGGTCTTGAAAACCGGTAAGGCAGCGATGTCTTCGTGGGTTCGAATCCCACACCCTCCGCCCGTCGTTGATCTCCCGTGACGCAGCTCAGCTCATGCGCCAGTGCCAGAGTGGTCCGCTGGTGTGGCATGCGTGGGGGGACTGCCCATCGCCGCTCACCCCGGCCAACGGTCAGCCGGTGACTACCAGGTGTTCATCCGCGATCCGTGCGTCAGCCCAACGTAGCGACCAGCGCGACGGCCGTGAGGGCCGCGATGTGGGCGACGGCACGGCAGGGCGGGGAACGGCGGGTCGGCGGAACAGCGGGAGCATCGGGCCGGTTGTAGGCTGCGGGCGGCGACGGCGGGAGGCTCTGGTGGCGGATACGACGACGGTGTCCGGCGTGACGGCCGAGCTGGCCGCGCTCGACGACCCGAAGATCCGCGCGGTCAACGAGCGCCACGGCGACGACCACGGGGTCAACCTGGGCAGGCTGCGGGCGATCGCCAAGCGCCTGAAGACACAGCAGGAGTTGGCCCGCGAGCTGTGGGCCACCGGTGACAGCGCGGCCCGGCTGCTGGCGCTGCTGATCTGCCGGCCGAAGGCGTACGGGCGGGACGAGCTGGACGCCATGCTGCGCGAGGCGCGGACACCGAAGGTGCACGACTGGCTCGTGAACTACGTGGTGAAGAAGAGCCCGCACGCCGAGCCGCTGCGCCTGGCCTGGTCGGCCGACCCGGATCCGGTGGTGGCGAGCGCCGGCTGGGCGCTGACCGTCGACCGGGTGGCGCGGAATCCGGACGGGCTGGACCTGGCCGGCCTGCTCGACGTGATCGAGGCGGAGATGGCGACCGCGCCGGACCGCCTCCAGTGGGCGATGAACCACTGCCTGGCGCAGATCGGGATCGAGCACGCCGCGTACCGGGACCGCGCGATCGGGATCGGGGAGCGGCTCGGGGTGCTCAAGGACTATCCGACGCCGCCGGGCTGCACGTCGCCGTACGCGCCGGTCTGGATCAACGAGATCGTGCGCAGGCAGCACGGTGGGGCGGCCGACGGGGTATGAAGGGGCGCAGGACATTCGCGTACCCGGAAGGACCGTTTCGATGACCCTGGAACGACCGATCGCCCCGGACCCGTACGAGTTGCTGCCGACGGTGCCGTCGTTCGACCTGACCAGCGACGACGTGCACAACGGCGAGCCGATGGACGCGCGGTACGCGCACGGCAGCACCGGCGGCGGGAACGTCTCACCGCAGCTGTCCTGGTCGGGTTTCCCGGCCGAGACCAAGAGCTTCGTGGTCACGTGCTTCGACCCGGACGCCCCGACGGGCAGCGGCTTCTGGCACTGGGTGCTGGTGAACCTGCCCGCGTCGGTCACCGAGCTGCCGGGCGGCGTGCGGGAGGCCG
Organism: Micromonospora marina; assembly: GCF_900091565.1. Taxonomy (GTDB): domain Bacteria; phylum Actinomycetota; class Actinomycetes; order Mycobacteriales; family Micromonosporaceae; genus Micromonospora; species Micromonospora marina. Next base: position 399,096 of record NZ_FMCV01000002.1, read on the forward strand.
ACCTGGGCGGCGCGTTCAGCGTCCGCAACGACTACGGCGACACCGGCTACGGCGGTGCTGCGCCGCCGCCCGGGGACCGGCCGCACCGGTACGTGTTCGCGGTGCACGCGGTGGACGTGGACCGCCTCGACATCCCCGCCGGGGCCAGCCCGGCCTTCGTCGGCTTCAACCTGGCGTTCCACACCCTGGCCCGCGCGGTCATCCGCCCCACGTACCAGATCAAGGAGTGAATGTAAGGAAGGGCCCCTTGTTAACAGACGTCTGTTAACAAGGGGCCCTTCCTTACATCTCAGCGGGGACGCGGGCGACGGCGAAGACGGACTGGCCGAACGGCGGCCGGACGCGCTGCTCGGCGGCCTTGGTGACGGGCAGGACCAGAGTGTCGTAGACCTTCACCATCGGGCCCTCCTTCGGCATCAGCCGGAAGACCTTGGTGGCCATGAAGTAGCCGATCAGGCCGAGCGCGTTGGCGTAGTGGATCCGCTCGACGGTGAGGCCCGCCTCGGTCATCGCCGCGCCGAGCGTCTTCTTCGTGTAGCGGCGGACGTGGCCGGTGGCGATGTCGGCGGGGCTCATGGCGAACTGGAACGCCGGCACGATGATGACCACGGCGCCGCCGGGGCGGACGAGATCCCGCATGCTGCGCAGCGCGCCCACGTGGTCGTCGATGTGCTCCAGCACGTTGTAGGAGACGGCGGCGCTGTAGTCGCCGCGCTCGTGGTGCGGGAGCAGCATCTGCCGGACCTCGACGCCCGGGTGGTCGGACAGCCGCTCCTTGAGCTGGATCAGCCGGTCCGGGTCGGCCTCGGTGGCGGTGATCCGGGGCGCGTGGGCGGCCCAGGCGGAGGCGTAGTCGCCCAGGCCACTGCCGATCTCGATCGGGTTGTCACCGAGGTAGGGCACCGCCAGCTCGACGAACCACTGCCGGTGGTTGACAGCCGTCGCGAGGCCTTCGAGCACCTCGGACTGGACGCGCTGATCCCCAGTGATTTCTGCCATGCGTCGATTCCTCACGATATGACTGACCCGCGCCTGGACCGTCAGAGTCAACCATCTGGATGGCTGAGGGGGAAATCGGGGGACGGAGGGGCCGAATTGTGATGCGGAGGGGTGCCTGTTCAGCGCTCGGCGAACTCGGCACATAGTACGTGATTCTACGGAACATTGCACCTGCCGGTCATGCCTTGACTACGCTCTGAAATGTCATGACTACTCCGGAAAGCGAGGCGAGCACCACGAAATCGGGGCGGGGTAGGCGGATCGACGCGCTCGCCGTGCTCAGCTTCGTGCTGCTCGCGCTCTGGGTGACCGCCCGGCTCTGGGCCGATCCGCGCAATGGCGTCCGCGACAATCGGACAGATCAGGCGCAATTCGAATGGATGATGGCCCACGGTGCGCGCGTCGTCACGGATTTCGCCTACCCGTTCACCTCGGACCGGATGAATGTGCCGGATGTCGTCAATCTCATGGCCAATACGTCCGTATTATCCGTTTCATTGCCGCTGACCCCGGTGACGCTCTGGGCGGGTCCACGCTGGTCCTTTTTGATTTTCCTCACTCTCGGACTCGCTGCCACCGGCGTGTCCTGGTATTTCCTGCTCTCCCGAGTCGTCATCAGATCCCGCGGTCCGGCCTGGCTCGGCGCCGCGTTCTGCGCGTTCGCGCCCGCGATGATCTCGCACGCCAACTCGCACCCCAACATCGTCAGCCAGTACGTCGTGCCGCTGATCATCTGGCGGACGCTACGGCTGGCCGAACCCGGCCGGTGGCTGCGCAACGGCGTCCTGCTCGCTCTGGTGATCGTCTGGCAGGCGTTCCTCAACCTGGAGATCCTGCTGATGACCGCCATGGGGCTCGGCGTGGTGGTGCTCGCGCTGGCGCTCGGGCGGCCCGCGCTGCGGTCGGCGGCCCGCCCGTTCGCGGCAGGACTCGCAGTCGCCGCGCTGGTCGCCGGGGCGCTGCTCGCGTACCCGCTCTGGGTGCAGTTCTTCGGCCCCGGCGCCTACAGCGGGCTCTCCACGCTGATCCGGGGCTACTCCACCGACCTCGCCGCGTACGTGGCCTGGTCCCGGGAGTCGGTAGCGGGTGATGCCCGGGGCAGCGAACCGCTCGTCAAGAACGCCACCGAGGAGAACGCGTTCTTCGGCTGGCCGCTGGTGATCCTGGTGGTCGCGCTCGTCTGGTGGCTGCGCCGCAACGCGGTGGTGCTCGGGCTGGCGGCGGTCGGGCTCGTGTTCGCGCTCTTCTCGCTCGGCCGCCAGATCCGCTTTGACGGAGAGGAAACCGGCATCCCCGGCCCCTGGGCCGCGCTGGAGGACCTGCCGATCCTGCACTCGGTGGTACCCACCCGCTGGTCGCTCGCGCTCACCCCGATCATCGGTGTGCTGCTCGCGCTCGGCGCCGACCGGGCCCGGCGGCTCGCCGTACGGCACCCGGACGCGCGCGACGGGATCCGGTTCGCCATGGTCACCGTGCTCGCCATGGCGCTGGTGCCGATCCTGCCCACCCCGCTGCCCGCGAAGCGCCTCGACCCGACTCCGGCGTTCGTCACCTCCGGCGCCTGGCGTCCCTACGTCGCCGACGGGCGGAGCATCGTCACGCTGCCGCTGCCCGACACCACGTACGCGGTCCCGCTGCGCTGGTCCGCCGAGACCCGGCTGGACATGCCGCTGGCCCGCGGCTACTTCCTCTATCCGGACACCCGCCCCGGCGGGGGCCGGATCGCCCTCTTCACCGCGCCGCCGCGCCCCACCAGCACGTTCTTCGAGACGGTACGGCGCACCGATGCGGTCCCGCCGATCACCTCGCAGGACCGGGTGGCCGCCGTCGACGACCTGCGCTACTGGCGGGCCGGCGCGGTGATCCTCGACCCCCGGCTGCCGCAGGCCGAGGCGCTGCGCCGGGCGATGACCGAGCTGAGCGGGATCACGCCGACGCGTACCGGCGGGGTCTGGCTGTGGGACGTCCGGCCGCTGGCCGACTGAGCGGTCAGCCCTGGCGGACGCAGCAGCCCTGGCACACCTTGGGCCGGGGCAGCGTGAACGCCAGGCAGCAGGTGCGCCGCTGCACGGTCGGCTCACCGGCCGGACCGGGCACCAGCTCGACCAGATCGCTCAGGTCGAGCGCGTCGAGCAGCGTGCCGACGGCCGCCGTGGCCGAGCCGGGCAGCGCGTCCGACGCGCGCAGGACGCCGTGCGCGATGCCGGAGGCGACCGAGCCGAGCAGCGTACGGGTGCCGATCCGGACCTCGCCCTGGATGGCGCCGATCAGCGGCGCGAAGTGGGCGTCGAGCAGGGACGCGCGCAGCGCGCCGAGCAGTGCCGCCTCGTCCGGGATCACCCGCACGCCCGGAGCGCCGGCCAGCGCCAGCGGGTCGCCGGGCAGCACCGCCACCGGGGTCGAGGCGCGCAGCCCCAGCGTGAGCAGCTGGTGGTGGTCCTCGAAGTGCACGAGCACGTCGGCCGGGTCGAGCAGCGGCACCCGCCGGGCCGACGCCCAGCCGAGCACTGCTGGGAGCGCGGTCCAGTAGCTGTAGGACTTCCACGCCAGCGCGGCGCACGCGTGCGGGGTGCCGCCCCACCGGCGCCCGGCGGCGGTCAGGAACTCGGACAGCAGCGTGCCGTCGATCAGCCGGGTGGCCGGGGACCAGTGGTCCAGCTCGTCATGGACCAGCAGGCCGGGTGCGAGCCCGGGCAGGTCGTCGGTGCCGAACATGGCGCGCAGGGTCGCGGTCACCGGCGCGAGCGGGGTGGCGGCGTCGCGCCCCGGCATCACCGTAGTCACCTGGCCGTCCCCTGTCCTGTCGCCGTGCGGTCGGCGCATGCCGTCGACCCAAGCTAAGGCTAGCCTAACCACCTGCCCGGCGGGAGGGAAGTGGTGTGACAGGGACGGAAAACGCCGCCGGCGAGCCGGCGGCGGACGGCGGACGGCGGACGGCGGACGGCGGACGGCGGACGGCGCGAGGATCGACGTAAGCCGCTGAAAAGTCAAGGTGAGTGTCGAATACGAGGCAGTTTCCGTACACGTTCGGCCACCCAACGTGAAAATGGTCTTCCCGCGTACGAGGAAGCTGATGACGACCTCACCGATCGAGCGTGCCGCGGACTCGTTCGCGGCCGAACTCGCCCGGCACCGGACCGGCCGAGGGCTGTCCAAGAAGCAGCTGGCGACACTGATGGGCTTCGACCCGTCCTACGTCAGCCACGTCGAAGGGCGCCGGCACCGGCCCACCGAGGACTTCGCCCGCCGGGCCGAGGCCGTCCTGGAGGCCAGCGGCGCGATCTGGCAGCGCTTCCGGGAGTACGACGAGCTGCGGCACGGCCGTACCGGCACGGCGCACCGCGACCCACCCGTGCCCGGCCAGTGGCTGCCCCCCGGCACCGGACTGGTGGTGGAACGGGAGATGGCCACGCTCACCCACACCGGTGACGGCTACCACTGCGCGATCCGGCGGGAGCTGTACAACGCGGGCACCGAACCGGTCACCCGCTACCTGGTCCGGGTCGCCGTCGACCGCTACCCCAGCGACCCGGGCCGCTCCAACCGGCACCACCGGGAACACCCGCTCACCTTCGCCGAGCTGCAACTCACCGCGTACCGGGACGACGGCAACGGGCACGAGCCGATGCACTGGCGGGCCAAGCACGACCGGGACGCGTTCAAGGAGATCTGGCTGCTGTTCGAGAACGACGAGGGACGCTTCCCGCTCTACCCCGGCGACCGGGTCACCATCGAGTACGCGTACCGCGTCGGCCGGGACAAGTGGGGCCCCTGGTTCCAGCGGGCCGTACGCCTGCCCACCCGGCACCTCGCGGTGCGGCTCGACCTGCCCGCTGACCTCGACCCGAAGGTGTGGGGCGCGGAGACCTCGCTGTCGGCGGAGGAGGGGCCCCTGCGTACCCCGATCCAGCGTTCGGTGGACGGCGGCCGGGTCGTCTTCGACTGGGGGACCGACGACCCGCCGCTGAACGCCCGTTACCGGATGCAGTGGCGGTTCCGCAGCCCCGAGCCGGAGACCGAACCGGACAGCGCGCCGAGCGGCGGTGCCCGGCTGCGGGCCAGCGACCGGATGCGGGCCGTGGGCATCGTGCAGCGCGGCGAGGACCTGCTGCGGCAGCGGGCCCGCCAGTTCGACCTGCCGGCAGACGAACAGCACGCCCGGCAGGTGATCGACCGGCTCGCCGCGATGCTGGTCCGGCTGGACGAGCTGCACCCGTTCAGCAAGGGTGTCGGCCTCGCCGCGCCCCAGCTCGGCATCGGCTGGTCGGCGGCGCTCGTGCGTCCGGCCGACCGGGCGGCGGACCCGGTGGTGCTGCTCAACCCCCGGGTGGTGGACGCCGCGACCGAGACCGACGAGCAGTACGAGGGCTGCCTCTCCTTCTTCGACCACCGCGGCCTGGTGCCCCGGCCGCTGCGGATCGACGTGGAACACGCGCTGTGGGACGGCAGCCGGGTGATCACGTCCTACGAGTACGCGATGGCGCGGCTGGTCGCGCACGAGATCGACCACCTTGCGGGACGGCTCTACCTCGACCGGATGGCACCCGGCGTGCCACTGGTCCCGGTGGAGGAGTACCGCGAGACCGGCACTCCCTGGCGCTACTGAGAGACGGGGGGCCGGGTCGCGTGCCCCAGGGGGCGGGGGCACGCGACCCGGCTCGGGGGGAGCAAGGTTCAGAGGTTGCCGAACGTGTCGTACCGGATGTGATCGGGTGGGACGTCGTCGGCGGCGAGCGCCCGCAGCGTGGCCCGGACCATCGCGGCCGAGCCGGAGACGTAGCAGTCGTGCGTGGTCCACGGGCCGTACCGGGTGACCACCTCGGAGACGTCACCGAGTTCGCCGCCGAAGTCCGGGTCCGCACTGCACGCCGGGGTCACCGACAACCACGGATGCGACGCGACGAGTTCCTCCAGGCCGGGCAGCCCGTACAGCTCGTCCGGGCGGCGGGCGCCGTAGAAGACGTGCACCCAGCGGGTCCGGTTGACCCGGGTCAGCTCCTCCACCAGCGCCTTGATCGGCGCCAGGCCGACGCCGCCGGCCACGCACAGCACGTCCCGGGTGGACTCCGGGTCCAAGGTCATCGACCCCATCGGTGCGGCCACCCGCAGCAGGTCACCCGGCTTGGTGCGGCGCACCAGCGCGCCGGACACCCAGCCCGCCGCACCGGGCGGCGTCCGGACGTGGAACTCCAGCACGTTCTCCTCGTTCGGCGCGTTCGCCACCGAGTACGTCCGCCACACCCGCGGGTGGTAGCGGGGCACCTCGACGCTCACGTACTGACCGGCCCGCCACGGCAGCGGATCCTGTAGCGCGCGTACGGTCAGCACCGCCGTGTCCGGGCCGTGCCGCTCGTGCGTCAGCACCTCGGCGTGCCAGTACGGCGGGTTCTCGTCCGCGTCCGCGCCGGCCAGCATCCGCTCGCTGATGCCGGCGTACGCCTCCCGCCACGCCTGGTCGTACTCCAGGTTCCAGCCGTCCCCGGCGGTGCTGCGCAGCGCGTCGAGCAGCGCGACACCCATCGTCGCGTAGTGCTCGGCCGCCACGTGGTACTTGCGGTGGTCCCGGCCCAGCGCGCGCAGGTACTCGTCGAAGCTCTCCGGGTCGCCGACCGTCTGGGTGGCCGTGACGATGGCGTCCAGGATGCGGTCACCCTGCCCGTTCATCTGCACCGGGAAGAGCTTGCGCAACTCCGGGTCGAGGAGGAACAACCGGGCGTAGAAGTGACCGCTGAGCCGCTCCCGGTGCTCCTCGACCAGGGTCCAGCTCTCCTTCAGCAGCCGCGCGAAGTTCTCCACAGGGGGCACGCTCCTTCTCCGGACGGGCGGATCGGCCCCGATAGAATGTCCACGGAGCGTGTACGTCGGTCGCACAGAATGTGCGATCGTCCGGCCCGGTCGCCGAAGTGCTTTCATGGTCCGGTGACGGTTGACGAGCTGGCCCGCCCGGTCTCCCGCCGGATGCTGGGCACCGAGACGCTGCTCGTGCTCGGTCTGTCCCTCGGCCAGTCGGCCGTGTACGCGCTCGTGTCGCTGACAGCCAAACTGACCGCTACCGGTGGCCTGTCCAAGCAGACCGCCGCCCTGAACACCTCCGCGTCGGCCCGGCCGTACCTCGACCTCACGTACCAGCTGCTCGGGATCGTCTTCGCGCTGCTGCCGGTGCTGCTCGCCGTACACCTGCTGGCGCGTGACCCCGGCGACCCGGCGCGGACGCTCGGCGTCGACTTCCGCCGGCCCGCCTCCGACCTGGCCCGCGGTGCGGGCCTGACCGCGCTCATCGGCCTGCCCGGGCTGGCGCTGTTCTGGGCGGCGGCACAGCTCGGCATCAACGCCACGCTGGTCCCGGCCGCGCTGCCGGACCTGTGGTGGACGGTGCCGGTGCTGATCCTCGCCGCCGTGCAGAACGCTGTCCTGGAGGAGGTGATCGTGGTCGGCTACCTGATCACCCGGCTGCGGCAGCTCAACTGGCGGATCGGCGCGGTGCTCGCCACGAGCGCGCTGCTGCGCGGCTCGTACCACCTCTACCAGGGCTTCGGCGCGTTCGTCGGCAACGCCGTGATGGGCGTGATCTTCGGGCTGTTCTACCTGCGCACCCGCCGGGTGGCCCCGCTGATCGTCGCCCACACACTGCTCGACATCGTCGCGTTCGTCGGCTACGCGATGCTGCCGAAGTCCTGGTTCGACTGGCTCTGACGGCGGATGCCGGCTTTGCCGGCCTGGTGGGTCCGTGGGCCCGGCACGGTCGTCGGCTTGCCCCGGTTCGGCGAGGTGGCGGCATCGCGGCCCGAGGGATCCCGCCACCTCGCCGAACACGTGTCGATCAGGTGCGGCCGGGCCGGTACCGGGCGACCGCCCGCGCGGCCAGCCGCTCGGCCGTCGCCGTACCGCCGGTCGCGGCCGCCACCACCGCCGCCCCCGGCAGCAACCGGGCGGCCAACCGCAGCCCGAGCCAGCCGCCCGCCTGCGCGGCCACCGGCGTGGCCAGCCGCCAGGCAGCCTCCGCCGCCCGCCCCCACGGCCCGTCCGCCGGAGCGTCAGCCGCCCGAGCCGCCGCGAGCGCCGCCCGCGCGGTGCCGTCGTCCGGGTGCACCAGGGTGAGCACCAGCAGCTCGGCCGCCCGATCCGGATGCGCCGGGTCCCGCCCGTACACCGCCGCCAGATGCAGCACCAGGTTCGCCTGCGTCCACAGCACCGCGGCCAGCTCCGCGACCGGCGCGAACAGCCCGGCGCCCGCCGCGAGCGCCCCACCCGTACCGGCCATCCGGACGAACCGCCGGGTCGCCAGCCGGGCCACCCCGTCGGCGTCCGCCTCCGGGTAGGCCCGCCGCACCTGCTCCACCCAGGCCGCGGCCCGCGGCCCGAGCGCGTCGACCGCCGCCAGGGCCAGCAGCTCCGGCGCGAACCCGGGGTGGTCGCGCAGCTGCGGCCCCACCGCCCGCCAGCCCTCGGCGGGGGTACGCGCGAAGCCGGGTCGTGCGGGCGCCCGCTCGACGACGGCCGGCTCTTCCCGAGGTGCCGGGCCGGCGGCGGTGGGCTCGGACCCGGAAGCGGCACGCTTCGACGCGGCCGGCCCGATCGCCGGCACGGTCGTGGTCTCGGAGGACGGCGGGGCGGCCGGTTCCGCGCGCTTCGCCGGACTCGCCCCGCCCGCCGAAGGCGCGGCCTTCACGGCCCGGCGGGTCCGACCGGTTCGAGGTGCGGTGGCCCGTTCCTCCGCCGCGACGGGCTCGGAATCGGCTGGCGCCTCCGGCTTCGGGGCCGATGCCTTCCGAGCAGTCCTCTTCACGGCCGGAGCGGCGTTCTTCACGGCCGGAGCGGCCTTCTTCGCCGCGGGCGCGCGGCGGGTCCGCTTCGGGGTCTCCTCGCCGGCCGGTGGTGCCTGTGGCTCGGCCGAGCGCTCGGTGACCGGCGGCTCCCCGGCTTCCGGTGCGGCTCCGGGTGCCGGCAGCGGCTCAGCCGTCCCCGGGCCGACCGACCGCGTGCCGGGCCTGGCACGTGCAGCGGCGCTCCGCTCTGGGGCCGACGTACCCGGACCGGTCGTGGCGGAACTCGGGGTGGCTTGCTCTGCGGACGGCGTACCGGAATCGGCTGCCGAGGAATCCGCGGCCGGACGCGGGCGCGGCGCCGGCGGTGCGTCGGCGTCCGGCGTCGGCGGCTGGAAGACGACCGTCGGCGCCGACCGGCGCGGACGCCGAGGCCGCGGTGTGTCGCTCGTCGCTTTCTCCGAGACGGGCTCAGGTGCCGGTGGGCTGAAGGTGGGACGGGGGGAGCGGCTCCGCCGGGCCTCGGGTGCGGGCTCGCGACGGGGCGGATCGCTCGGCGGCTGCTCCTGCATATCGATGGAGCGTAGCCGTGGGCGTGATCCGGCACACGACGAAAACGCGGTCGGGGCGGTGGCTCCCGGTATCCGCTTTGCCCCGGGCGGGTGCGGGCCTGTATCCTCGGGCGCGGTGACCTCGGGGTCACCAGGGAGACTTCGCCTAGTCTGGTCTATGGCGCCGCACTGCTAATGCGGTTGGGGTCTTAAAGCCCCTCCCGGGTTCGAATCCCGGAGTCTCCGCGCGAAAGCCGGTTGTGTAGACTGGCCGAGCACCAAGCGCCCGTAGCTCAACGGATAGAGCATCTGACTACGGATCAGAAGGTTAGGGGTTCGAGTCCCTTCGGGCGCACAAACGATCAAGGCCGTGACCAGCGGAAACGCGGGTCGCGGCCTTGATTGCTTCTGCAAAATGGGACCAATCTTCCCAGGATTTGGAATCTGGTGCTCCGATGGTGCTCCGTTGTCGGTGTGCTGTTTGGGCGGGGGTCCGCGCCGGTCGGTGGTGACCAGTGCGTTTGTGTATCGCCTGGCCTGCGTCATGGTCGGGATGCCGGTACCTGAGCGCGTGGCCGATGTTGGCCGCCGTTGACCTGGGCTCGTGCGCGGTGGTGAGCGGGGGGTGGGAACGTCAGCCGGGATAGGCACCGGCGGTGACCGTCGGCAGGACGCACGCATCTGATCCCCGCTCTTGCGACCGGCACGCCGGAGCGGGGCAGCGCGCCGACGTGCCATCGCGGCGCGTTCGGCTGGGTCCCGCCCGCCGTTGGTGCGTGAGTGACTCTCGGCCGGCATTCGCCGGTGAGAGGGCTGGCCTCCGGCACGGCCGACGGTGCCCTGTCACAGCCGATGAGGGAGCGACTCCAGCGGGCACCTCGACTAAGCCTGGCCGGGCTGCGGTTGCACCATCAGGAGATAAGGAACCGGAGATAGTGCGTTGCGCCCTTTCTCTGTAGATCGGGATGCAGCCATCCGGTACGGCGATTGTGGCGTACTGAGCAACCCTCGACCATGGCCTGTCGCCGACCAGGGATGAGCCGGCAGCGTGCCGCTTGAATATCACGCCTGCTCTTCACGCTGGCCAGATCGGGGACTGTGTGAAGGCGCGACCAGACCGTAATCTGTCGGGGTGCTCGCTGACGAGGCGCCAAAGATCACCGACTGGATGCAAGGCCTGGGCAGCCTCGCCGCACTGGCGATGTCGATCCCCGCGTTGGTGTTCACGGCGTTGCTGTACCGCCATGAGGTCGGGATCCGCCGCAAGGAGCGTGCCGACGCCGACGTTGCACAGGCCCGCCTCGTCTTCGGGCGCGTGGTGGAACTCCGCGCGCACGGCGACATGCTCGCCGCCGTGCGGTGGGAGGTCGTGAACCACAGCGCCAGCCCGGTGTTTCAGGTGACGGCCAACATTTTCCACTCGACATCCGGGCATGCCGTGCAGGACCCAAATGAACTCGAGGTGCTGACCAACCGACACGATCGAGAGCTTCGGATCGAGCCGCCGGTGCGGGTCCCCGCCGCGACGACTTACCGGGATCTGTCGATCGAAGTCGCATTCACCGACGCGGCGGGGCTGTTGTGGCGCCGGACCGACCGCGCCGCGCCACAGCGGGTGCTGCAAGGAGCCGCACCTCGGGTAAACGGGGCGCGCCTGCTGGCCTGCGGTGTGCTGGCGCTCAGTGCCACGGGCACCGCGCTGGCGCTGGCCGCGCTGTTCGCCTGATCCAATAGGCCCGAGGGGGACGCGTGCAGTTCGCACAGATCGTGGAGCGGCTCGATGGCTTCGACACGCCCGTGTTCGGCCGCACGCTGCAACCCTCCGATGACGATCGGAGGACGGCTCGTGGCGTGATCGCCTTCCTGGAGGACCGGCGGGCCCTCTATGAGCATCCGGACCGCGAGATCACCGACCACTTGATCGGGTCGGTGCTGCGGATCCGCGAGCGCCTGACCGAGCTGCTCGCCGACGGCGGGCTGCCGGATGCTATCGCCGAGCTGCTGCGGCCGATTCGAGCCGCCTGCCGCGACTTCCTCACTGCGGCTGCCATCAACGACACGGATGCCCGGCTGCTTATCGACCCGACCGGCTCGGACAGGGTGCGCGTCCTCCGGACGGAGGCGTACTTTGCGCTACGGCGATTGCGCGACGCCACCGGCTTTAACATTGGCCTCCTGGCAATCCGGTACGGGCTGGACGTGGAAGACCAGCTCGACGCGCTGATTCCCGAGTCATTTTCCTGATCCCGATCTCAGAACTCTTCCAGGCGCGGGGGTTCGGTCTGGCGCATGACGTGCACGGCTAGCTCGACGGCTAGTTCCAGCGGCACCCGGGTCAGCGGATCGTGCTGCTCCGCGCGCCGCGACAGCGCGGCGACGACCGGTTCGATGCCAAAGCGGCGAGCGGCCAGCGCGGCGATCGCAGCGATGTCGACGTCGCCGACGTCCACCGGCGAGGCCGCGCTGAACCACAGATACTCGTTGGCCATGGCGGAGTTAATCGCTGTCGCGTATGAGGCCGCCATCGCCTCAAGATGGCCGGCGATAGCCTCGAGCCCGGGCGTCATGTCCTTTACCGGCGCGGCGCGCGCACCGTCGTCGGACAAGAGGTGCATTGCTATGTCCCAATAGACGCGCAGCGGCGTCCCGAGCGCCCCGATCGGAACAACCCCGAGCCGGTGCACCGAACGCGCTGCAGCATCCCCCATGCCCGCCCACGCGGCCGGACCGCCGGCCCCGGCCAGCAGCAGGTACGCCTGCTGCTGCGGATGGAGCAACGGCGCTGGCACGTCTACATCCTTCACCGGGCGGCCGGTGAGCAACACTTGAAGCTGCCGCTGCCGCATGCGCCGGTCCGTGCCCGGCAAAGCTGCGGGCCGCAGGGCGGCGAGTAGGTAGGTGCCGAAGCCGTGACCGTGCTGGTGCCAGAGCCGGGCTGAACCGACCAGCAGATCCGCGGCGCGCTGCGGGTCCAGGATCATCGTCCACTGGCCGGCGGAGCGCAGTGCCGACGCGGCGTCGAGCCCGGCGATCTCTGGGTCCGAGTTCTGGCCCTGCCGGAGCGCGAGCGTGGCGTACGACTCGTAGAAGTCGGTCACGGCGGCGACGCGCTCTGCGGACAGCTCAAGCGCGTCGAGGTGTGTCTCGGACAATTCAGATCAGCTCACGGACATTGCTTAGGCGCTCGGGCTCGGTGAATGCAGGGTTCGGGTGAACCCACTCGAGCATGAAGTCCTTTGCGGTTCGATTCCAGACCCACTTCTCGCACTGTTGGATGTGGTTGACCGGAATCACCACCTTGGCCGTCATTTCGCCCTCCGTCTGATATGCGGAGTACCGGCGGTAGGTATTGAGGTCACGCACCTGCTCCGCGACACCCTGCACCTCCACCGCCGGGCGGGGTCCGACGAGCATCCAGCAGCGATACAGGTAGCCGACGTTCGCCGCGGCGAAGCGGGTGCCGTAAAGAAGTGCGGTTGACAGCGCCGAGTGCACGTGGTTGGTCGCGGCGGCCGTGTCCCGCTCGACTGTGCCGCAGGCGATCGAGATGAACGGCGTGACCTCGTTGAAGGGGCGACCGGTGGCGGGGTCCGGGGAATTGAAGTGATTGACATGGTGGTCAAGGTTTGTTGGGGTGAGCTTCTGGAACTGTTCAGGCAGCGTGATCCTACCCACGTCCCGCCACCAATTGCAGACAATGCCCAGTTGCAAGTCGATGATAACTTTCGCGTGATCGTCGTCTGGAAGCCATAGCCCTTTGACGCCCCACTGGACGATCATGAAGGGCCGCCGAAGCGGGCGACGTGCAGCATAGGCGGATCGTACTGAGGGGATCACCCTGGCGACATCGCGCAGACGGACGGTGCGCCCGCGACGAACGACCCACGCCTCACCTGTATTTGCCGACAGCTATGGTCTGGCGGCAGCGGGCTGCACCCGTGCTGACACGCGAGAGCGAAGCCGCCTGCCGAGCTCGGTGCGGCCCTGCCCCGCTTCCGGTGCCGTCGACACGGCCTGGGCCGGGGCAGCCAGCCCGGGCGCGTCAGCGATCGGGCACCCGCTGGTCCAGTCTTAATCCGTCGTGTTCGTCGCTTCGCGGGCTGCTTCACAGTCGCAGTCTCCGTCGTGGCCCGGTTCGAGTCGGCAGAAGAACCAGTAGGGCAGGCCCGTCAGGTGGGGCGGGTGGAAGCGTCGGTCACAGTAGGTTTCACTCCAGTGGTCGGTGCCTCGCTTCGCCATCAGACCAACTCCTTGCAGGGGTTCGGGGCGTGCACGAGACGCAACGCTATGCCGGGAGCATGCCAGATCGGAACGCTCGCTCATGCGCCCGTCAGCACGCTGACCACATTCGGGCCGTCGCGCGCGGGCCCACACCATGCCTACCGGCAAAACCCCTGCCAGCCGCACCCACAACACCAAGATGAATCACTCACGAAGGACCGAGGCAAGCCGAGTGACCTTGTCGGCCCTGAGAACGCGCGCTGGCGTACCTTCATCGGCGAGATCGGCTGAGGTTGAGCTTGGGGCATTATCGAAAGTGGCCGAGCCGGCCTCCTTCCCGAGCGGATAGCTGCAGAACCTCGTCAAGCGCATCGCGCACCTCATCGACAGCGCGGCCGGGGTATACGTCTCTCGTCAGGTTCTCGTCGGTGCGTAGCCGGTTCACCATGGGTGCGATCCGGTGCTCGTAGAGCCAGGCGAAGCTGGGGTAGAACTCGTATCTGGCCCGCTCCTGCGGCGTATCGAGCGCTGCGGCGACGCACCACAGCAGGTCCGCCTGACACACCGAATCGATCACCGGATCGCCGGGAGCAGGCGGCGTTCCGAGGGGCAGGTCGTCAACGAGGTCGCCTGGGAGGTCGGGGCGCAGCGTCGGCAACGTCGAGATCAACTGTCGGGCGGCTGCTACCAGTCCGCCCCCGACAGGCTCTGTGGCTGTGTTGGTGAGAACGACGTGGCGCCTGGCCGCTTGGACTTGGGCGTGACGCAGCCAGGACACGTAGACGATGGTGTCTCCCGCGGGGCGTAGCGCAAGCTTGCGGATGACCCACCATTGGTCTAGCCGCACGGCGAGCGCTATGACCGCGAGGATCCGGGCGGCGATGGCGAGTCCGCGCTCCGCAGCAGTGTTCGTCAGTGCTTCACCGTTGACATACAGCCGGTGGTAGAGACGAGCCAGCATCGTGACGACATCGTCGACGAGCTGTTGGTTGCTGAGCGTGACCGCGATAGCGGCGACGGCGGTGGCCCGGTCGAGCAGCTGCAGCAGGTCCTCGCCAGCTGCGGTGGCGTCTTGGGTCAGCAGGCCGAGGCCGTCGCGCTGCAGACCAAGCACGAGCAGTCGCAGTGCGGAGGTGTCGTTGCGCCGGATGGCCTCGGTGACCGCGGCATCGAACTGCTCCTGCCCGACCTGCCATGTCAGCGCCGCCACCGGCCCGGACGCCAGAGCCAGCCCTTGGTACTCGCGCCGCAGGACGTCCATCAGATCTGCGAGCCTGGCACGTTCCTCCTGCCGCACCATGGCCACGTGGGGCGCGATGAGCCCGACCAGATCCGCGGAGCGCCACTTGCGAGTCTTTGTACCTTCGCGCACGTACACATCTCCACCGCGCAGAACTATCGTCGGCGTGCCGCCGTCGTTGGCCACGAAGTCCGCCTTGACCACCGGGAACAAACCGTCGTCGCGCCGCCGCAGGCAGACGAGCACCACCGTGCTGCCGTCGACGGTGTGCACACCTGATGAAACCGACACCTGACCTTCGAGGTGTTTGGTCAGCATGTCGTGTAGACGGGAGGCGTCGTAGTCGGCGGTCTCGATGACGGCCCCACTGGGTGCGCCGACGCCGTCGACACCGATGACCAGGTATCCACCATGTGGGCGGGACAGCATCGCGGCGCAGTCCTTGACGAACTCCAGTCGAGCCTTCGTTCCCTTCGCCAGCGATCGCTCCTGCTTAAAGTCGAGTCCGTCGAACTCGGTCTGCAGCGCGAGCAACTCGTCGAGCCGTTCACGGTCGACTCTCCCGTCAGCAGCGGGTACCGGATCCATCTGCGGCCGTCCTCTACTTCCATTCTCGACTGCCGAGGGTCGAGCCGTCGTTTCTACCCGGGGATCTGGTGTGTGGGGGTGTGGGGGTGTGGGCACCACTGTGCCCGACGGTGTGGGAGCCGGCGTGGACGGCGGTGGTGATGGCGTCGGAAAGCGGGGTGTGGTGAGCGAGGTCGAGGGCGAGACAGCCGAGGAAGGCGTCGCCGGCTCCGGTGGTGTCGACGACCGGGACGGCAGGTGCGGGCACGGTGCCGGACCCGCGGGGGTCAGTAAAGGCGGCGCCGCTCGGGCCTGCGGTGACGACGACGGTACGGGGGCCGAGGCGTTGCAGCGCGGCGGCGGCGTCGAGCGGGGTGCCGGCGGTGGTGCACAGGATGGCGGCAGCTTCATGCTGGTTGACCACGAGGACGTCGAGTTCCGCCAACAGCCGGGGGGCGAGGTCGGGGTGGGGGACGAGATTGCCGACGACGATCGGCGCGCGGCGGTGGCTCAGCAGTGTGGTCACGGGTTCGGGTGGTAGGTCGAGCTGCACGATGACGGCTTCCATGCCGAGGCTGGCGGTGGCGCGGTGGATGTCGTCGGTGGTGAGTTCGGTGGCGGGTGAGAGGGCGAGGGTGATGTAGCTTTCGCCGTCTGGGGTGACCTCGATGATGGCCGCGCCGGTGGTTGCGTCGGGAACGAGCCGGATGTGGCGGGTGTCGACGCCGGCATCGGTCAGTGCTGTGGTGATCTGGTAGCCCCAGGTGTCTGCGCCGACGTTGGCGATCAGGGCGGCGCGCCCGCCATGGCGGGCGGCGGCGATGGCCTGGTTGAGGCTTTTGCCTCCAGCGTTGGCGGTCAAAGGCGAGCCGATGGCGGTGCGGCCGGGTCGGGCACGGTGGGGTACATGGACGGTCAGGTCGATGTTGGCCCGGCCGACGAAGACGACATCGACTGTGTTGCCGGCACCGCTGCTGTCGGTCACGAGGTCGCTGCGGAAGCGGCCAGGGCGGCATGCAACTGCTGCACTCCGGGCTCGGTGGGAAACGCCGCGAGCTGGCGGCCAGCGGTGGCGACCTCGCGTTGGATTCGTGCCGAGCGGGTGAGGTTGGCCAGGTTGAGCGCGGCGAGGGCGGCGGCAGCGGCCAGCTCGGGTTCATCGGCGGCGGCGTGGGCCACGGCGGTGCGCGCCAGATAGCGACCCCGTTCGCGTCGGTACGTTTCCGGCCACACGTCGAGAGCCTCGCCGAAGCACCGGGCGGCGGCGCCGGGGCGGCCCAGCCGAAGCCAGCCCTCGCCCTCCTGCGCGCTGATGTATGCCGTGGTGCAGAACGCACCGAGCCCACCGCCGTCTGTTCCGGTGGCGGCAGCGAGGTGGTGGGCCTCGTCGATGGCGGCTCGGAACGAGCCGGCGTCACCTTCGACCGTGTGCCCGTGCGCGCGCTGCACCGCCGCGAACGCCCGCACCTGCTCCCGTGTGCTACCAGCGCGCTCGGCGGCACGGGCGAGCCCGAGTACGCGGTCCTGGTCGGCGGCGTCGCTGGCCCGCTGCGCCATACGAGCAAAAACGTAGGCGGTGAACTCCATGTCGCCAGCTTCTTGGGCCATGGTCAACGCTTGGGCGAGCCACCATTCGCCAGCGTCCCGGTCGCCCATATCGTCGCTGAGCCAGCCGGCGAATTCCGCCCACCGAGCCTCGGTACTCAACAGCGCGTCGCGCAGGCTGCCTCGTGCGGCTCGGCGGTAGTCGGCGATGTGACCGAGCTGCTGTCGGGCCGTGGGGAGGATCGCCGCGGCGCCGACCCGGTTGTCGGATTCCACGAGCACCGACCGCAGTACCGCGAAGTGCTCCACGACGGCGGGATCAACCTGCGCCGCCCGTGTCGCCACGACCAGCGGTTCCGCACTCGCCAGAGATGCCACCACACCGCCGGGGACCGCCTGTAGAAGCGCCCGGCGGCTGACCTGAACCTGCCGGCCTCGCCCGTCTGCCACAGTCGTCACGATATCCGTCTCTCCTGCGGGCTGGCCGTTTGCGCCGACTACCAGGGCGGTGCCGGCTGTGGTCAGGGCGGTAGTGAATGCTGCTGTTCCCCTGGCCCGGCGGTACTTCTGTTCAACAGCAACGACCTGGTCATACCCGGCGGTGAGAGCGCCGTCGGTGTCGAGGGCCTCGTCGCAGCGTTTCCAAAAGGCCCGGTCTGGATGCTGGCGTCCAACTTCGGTGTTCGCGATCGTGCTGCGGCCGGTGAGGATCCTGGGCGCCAGTGAGTGCTGGGTGTGGCCGGCCGCCTTGCGGTACGCAGCCAACTGCTGGCCAAGCGCGCGCCACGCTTCGCTCACCTCGTTCGGATCTGCCACCGTCGCCTCCCCGGGGCCATCGCGCCTCGGACGGCTGAGTGAGATGACCGAGCGCCGGCCAGAGGCGATCTTCGATGTAGATCGTTACCCTACCGTGCGGTCGTGGCTGCGTAGGTCGTCTACCCGCCGTTGCTGGTAGAGGCTTCCGTTGCGCGCAGTGGCCCGCCACGGCCGGGCGGCGTGCAGGGCGATACGTAGCTCCGGTGCGTTGCGGTTGAGGGTGACGCACGCGAGGTCGGTGCTGCCGTCGGTGGCACATCGGGTGAGCCAGGCGCCGTCAGGGCCGATGACCCCGGCGGGCATGGCGGTGCTGCACTGGGCAGGGACGGAGACGCTGATCCACTGGTTCGTGGTGGCGGCGTGCCCGCGGGCGATCACGTCGAAGATCGGGTCGTCGGAGAAGGTGGAGAACAGGACGCAGTCGACGCCTCGGTAGAGGTAGCCGAGGAACACCTCCGGGAAGTTGATCTCGATGCAGAGCGCGAGACCGAAGCGGTAGCCGTCGACGTCGATGGTGACGGGGGCGAAACCGGGGCTGTAGAAGCCAGTGATCTCCGTGTGTGACAGGTAGCGCTTGTCGTAGCGGTTGACGATGTCGCCTCGGTCGGAGATCACGTAGAGGCTGTTGTGGGGGCGGTTCCCGCCGGTGAGATGGTGGTTGCTGCCGAGGACGACCCATAGGCCGAGCTGGGCGGCGAGGGCCCTGATGGCGGCCAACTCCCGCCGCACGGGTACCCAGTCGATGTGCCAGCCTGTGAAGTGCTGCTTGTCCTGCCCGGCGTAGCCGGACAGGGCGCCTTCGGGGAAGTGCACCAGCCGGGCCCCGTGATCGTGGGCGCGGCGCATCAGGTCACGGATCACGGCGCCGTTCACGGCCGGCTCGCAGGTTACCGGCGGCTGCGCGGCGGCGATCGTCAAGGTCTCAGCGCCAGTGGTCTCGGTCGTTGTCTGTGCAGTGCTGATCACGATGTCCTGCCTGTGAGGGGCCTTGCGCCGCGACGGGTCCAGTAGGAGGGCTTAGATCGGTCTGGTCGAAGCACCCGCCGTCCAGGCCGTGAGCCAGGCTAAGGTCGGAGCCGTTGCCCTGCCGGCCGATGGAATTGTGGACAACTCCTGGGTCGAACCCTCCGTCCTGCATCCCGCGCTGCGGCTGACGGTCAGCGCGGGCACCAGCTGTGTGCCGATCCGCGCCAGACATCGCAGGCCATCGCTGCGTCTGAAGCCTTCGGCGGTCGCGCGGTCGGTACGCCAGGCGGTCACGGTCGCTCTGTCCGCTGAGGGTGGTGGAGGTGCAAGTGTTGGGCGAGGTAGTCGCCCAACGATGTCGCGTGCGGAAGGTCTGGATCGTTGGTGGCGCCGGCGGGTACGTAGCGGGTGTGGCGCAGCTCGTCGACGAACACGACCGCGGGGGTCCCGCCGCGCAGACCGGTAGTGATCGCCGTGGACAGGGCGTCGGTTAGTCCGGCCAGGGTGGAGCCGTGCTTGCCCACTCTCAGGTCGACGTGGGTGAGGGCGCCGCTGGCTGCTGCGGCTGTCATCAGGTGTCCGGGGACACCGTCGATCAGGAACTGGCTGGTGACGCCGGCCGCGCGTCGAGGCACGGTCGTTTCGCTCATGGTGGTCGCGATCCTCTCTGGTGGAATCCGCCTTTGCGCGACGTCGGGTGGCTCTTTCGCGTCAGGGATTCGGGGCGACGTGTGCGGGCGCGCTTGGTCAGCTGGTCGTCGCAGCGGCGGGTGGGGTGTCGGCCTTGCGGGCGCAGTGTCGGCAGCGTCGTGGGCAGGGCGTTTGTGGTGTGGCGCTGATGAGGCCGCTGGCCTGCAGGATCGTGGTAACCGTCTGCTCGAGGGTTTGGGGTTCGGGGATGATGGTTTCGCCGGGGACGTTGAGTAGGTCTCGGTGCGTGTACCAGCGGCGCATCTCGTCCGGGGTGACGGGGATGGGTTCGTCTCGGTTGAGGTGGCGGCGGATGGTCTCGTCGATGGAGACGTCCAGGTAGAACGCGGAGGCCGGACCGGGATGGTTGTCGATGAGCTGGTGCAGCACGGTGGCGTAGCGCTCGGTGTGCAGGATGCCTTCCAGGATGACGTGGTAGCCCAGCTCGAGGGCGGTGCGGGCGGTCGCGGTGATGAACGCCGGGGCTACCGGGTTGATATGGGCGCTGTCGTGTTCGCGGAGCAGGGTTCTGCGCAGGTAGTCCTGCTCCAGCAGCGCGGCCCCGCGTCCGTAGCGGCGCCGAACCTCGCGGGCGGCCGTGGTCTTCCCGCTGCCGGAGTTGCCGCGAATGATCACCAGCGTTGGCGCGAGGCCGTTAGCGTGCGGACTGTTCATCTGGTGGTCCTTCAGGCGGAGGCGGGTTGGCGGGGCAGCGTCGGAGCGTGCGCGGTGGTGGTGTCGTAGCCGGCGGCTTGGAGGGTGAACAGTCCGGCGTACCGGCCGGCGGTGGCCATGAGCTGGTCGTGGGTGCCGGTTTCGACGAGACGGCCGTGGTGCAGGACGTAGATGCGGTCGGCGTGCCGGACGTTGGCGAGCCGGTGGGTGATCAGGATGGTGATGCCGCGTCCTTGCCGGTCGCGGATGGCCTGGAACAGGGCGTCCTCGGCGCGGGGATCGAGGGCGGAGGATGGCTCGTCCATGATGAGCACGTCGGCGTCACGCAAGAAGCCGCGGGCGGCGGTGATGCGTTGCCACTGGCCGCCGGAGAGGTCCTGGCCGCCGGCGAAGGTCCGGTCGAGCAGTGTCTCGTACCCGTGGGGCAGGTCGGTGATCATGTCGTGGGCGACCGCGCGGGCGGCGGCGGCCTCGATCCGGTCCTGGTGCGTCGTGGTGGTGATGTCGCCGATGGCGATGTTGGTGGCGGCGGTGAACGGCCACTTGTGGTACTCCTGCGTGACGACGCCGATCCGGGCCCGCAGCGCATCGGTGCCCCAGTCGTCGCTGGGCCGTCCGTTGTAGCGGATGGCGCCGCTGGTGGGGGCGCGAAGGGTGGCGATCATGGTGGCGAGGGTGGACTTGCCGGAGCCGTTCTCCCCGACGAACGCCACGGTCTGCCCGGCGGAGATGGTGAGGGTGACCTGGTCGACGGCCGGGGTGTCGCGGTCGGGGTAGCGCAGGCTCACCGCGTCGACGGCGATCTCCCGCAGCCGCTCCCCGGCCGGCGCCCCGGCGGCCCGGTCGGTGGGCGGTGGCAGGTATTCGGCGGCGCGGGTCATGAAGCCTGTGTAGTCGCGGAAGTGTTGCCCCTCGGTGTAGACGCGGTCGACCTGGAACGTCACCACGGCCAGGGAGCGTTGGGCGGACTGGACGGCGATGACGCAGGTGGCGGCGGCGGCAAGGGGGATCTGGCCGTCGATGAGCAGTAGGCCGAGCAGGACGTAGACCACGGCGGTGGCGATCCCGCCGATCATCGCGCCGATGGTGGTGGTCGTGGTGACCCGGCGGGCCAGGGCGAGTTGGATCCGGGTCTCGACGTTCATGACCCGGTCGTACTGGTCGAGAAGGAAGTCGCGCAGTCCGTAGGTGCGCAGTTCGGGGGCGGAGTCGCGTTCGGCCATCAGCCGGTGCAGCAGCCACAACCGGCGGCGTCGTACCGATCCTGCGGCGTAGGTCTGGTAGCGCAGGTGCCCGGCGCGCAGTGCCGCCCACCCGTTCGGTACGGTCGCCACCAGCAGGGCGAGCAGCAGCAGCGGGTGGACCACCACCACGGCGACCGCGACGGCGATGACGCCGGCGAGGCCTGCGAGCAGGTTCATCGACGCCTGGACCAGGGCGGTGGTGGAGTTCGCCCCACGGGAGGCGCGTTCCATGTCGTCGGCGAACGCGTCGGCGTCGAAGGCCTCCAGGCGTACGGCGGTGGTCACCTCGAACAGCCCCCGTTCGACCTCCCGGTCGACCTTCGGGGTGAGGCCGTTCTGCGCGAAACCCATAGCGGTGGCCATGCCCGCGCGCAGCGCGGTCGCCGCCGCGAGCGCGACCAGGGCGGGCAGCGCGGCCACCACCTTGTCGGCAGTCGGCCCGCCGGCGAACAACTCCACCAGCACCCGCTGCGCCGCGAGGAGCCCGAACGCGGACATCACCCCCGCGACCACCGTCGTCGCCGCCACCAGCGACGTCCGTACCCGGTCGGCGCGCCAACTCACCACGAGCGCGGCCCAGACCAGGCGGGGCAACTCGGAGAAGACAGCGAACAGACCGGCTTGCGCTCGCGCTCGCACACCGGTCTCCCACCACACCTCCCGCAACTCCGGCAGCACCGACTCCCGCTGCGGTGGTGCGGGACGGGCGGGCGTGCGGTCGGGGTGGTCGGTTTTGGGCATGGCGGTACCTCCCGAAGGTGAGCGCGGTGGGCGGTGGTGGTGTCTCGATGCGAACGGCGGGAGCGGAGGTGTCCCGTTGGCGTTCCCGGCTGGCGCAGCCGACGCTTCGCCCTTCCGGGAGGCGCCCCGGTCGGTGGGCCTACGGTCAGGTGACTTGGACGCCGTCTTCGAGGTAGTAGCTGCGCCCGTGCGCACGGGCGTTCAGCGCCTCGGTGATCCGGCGGTTCAGCAACGGCGGTAGCCGCTGGGCGGCCTCTGGCGGGTCGGAGAAGGCCCAGCCCTTCAACTCGCCGGGCGGCACCACGATCCGTTCGTGTACGCGGGGGTCGAGGGTGCCGCCGTCGTAGATGACCATGACGCCCTCGGTGCGCCCGGCGCGGGCCGGCACCCAGTCCACAACGAGCAACCGACCCGGTGCCAGATCCAGGCCGAGTTCCTCCCGGCCCTCCCGGATCACGGCTTGGTACGGCGACTCGTCAGCCTCGACACAACCGCCGGGAATCTCCCAGCCGGCCTTGTAGACCGGCTCGACCAGCAGAACCCGATCGTTCGCGTCGGTGATCAGCAGTCCGGCGGCCATCCGCTTACGGGGCAGGCCAGCGGTGACGTCACGG
Source organism: Micromonospora marina (assembly GCF_900091565.1). Taxonomy (GTDB): domain Bacteria; phylum Actinomycetota; class Actinomycetes; order Mycobacteriales; family Micromonosporaceae; genus Micromonospora; species Micromonospora marina. Next base: position 421,728 of record NZ_FMCV01000002.1, read on the forward strand.
CGCTCGGAGGGCATGCAGGGACCGTAGGACGCCGGTCGGTCGACACGCCCGCAGCGCCGTGCGCCGACATTGTCGGCAGATGCCGACACAACTCCGACACCACATCCACCCCGTCCGCGTTTTGGCCCCGCGCCGTTGGAGCCAGCGCCGTGAGCTGGGCATTCATCACCCGCAGGCAACTGCGGAAGGGAGTCCCGAGGGTGCAGAAGTGTCACCGGGAGCAGCTACGGTGTCGGCTCATCGTGACTGTGGCACCGGGGGTGGCAGCGATGGTCGACCACGACAAGATCGCCGCCGCTCGCCGCGCGCTCGGTCGCCACCTCGCCCACCTGCGTAAGGACGCCGGCCAGACCCAGCACGGGTTGGCCCGGCTCGTGCAGTACGGGCGCAGTTCGGTGGCGAACACCGAGACCGGCCGCCAACATCCCGAGCGGTCCTTCTGGTCCCGCTGCGACGCCGTGTTGCGCACCGGTGGCGTGCTGACCGCCGAGTACGACCGCATCGCCGACCTGGACCATCAACACCGCCATCGCCCGGCGCCCCCACCCGCTGGCCCCGGCCCTGCTACCGACGCGGCAGCCGTGTGGTGGGAGCACAAGGAGCGCATCACCGCCCGCCGGTCCGCGCTGACCGTGACGGCCGATGACGACGCACGGCTGGCGCACCTGGAGCACGAAGTGCGGCAGGCGATCGGTGACAATGAACGACTCCCGCCGGCCACGCTCGTGGCCCGGCTGCGTCCGCTGCGGGTCAGCGTCGACCAGCTGATGGCCGCCCGGCAGCACCCACCGCAACGCGCCCGGCTCTACACCGCCGCCGCCCACCTGTCCGGGCTCCTCGCCGCCCTCGCCCTGGACCTGCGAGCCTTCCCGGTCGCGCACGCCTACGCCGCCGAAGCCTTCGACCTCGCCCACGCCGCTGGGCAACCCGACACGCAGGCCTGGGCCCGCGCCACCCAAAGCCTGGTCGCCTACTACACCGGCAAGCACCGCGACGCGCTCGCATTCGCCGAAGACGGCCTACGCCACGCTGGCGCTGGCCCGCACCGCATCCGCCTCACGATCAACGGGCAGGCCCGGGCGCTCGCCCACCTCGGCGACCGCCGGGGTGTCCACCAGGCCGTGGACCATGCGTTCGCCCTGCTGCCCGAACACCCGACGGACGGGCAGCTCAGCACCAGCCTCACCCTCGGCCCGTACTGCCCGACCCGGGCCGCCGCCAACGCGGCGACGGCCTACCTGGTCCTCGGCGACACCACCGGCGTCGTCGACCAGCTCACCGCCGCTGTCGCGGCGTTCGACGCGGCGGAGCTACGCGGTCCGCAGGCGCTCAGCCGCCTCGATCTGGCCACGGCCCACGCGCGGGCGGGCGACCTCGACCACGCCGCCGGGCTGGCGCTGGAAGCACTCAGCCTCACCGCCGAGTACCGCTTCGAATCGGTCTACCAACGCACGCGCCAGTTCCTCGCCGCCGCCCACCCCTTCGGCCGTCACCCGCGACTACAGGATGTCGCGGACATGTCCACGGAATTGACGCATCCCGGCAGTACGCCACCACCGGGCCTACGATCGCCGACATGAGCAGCCGGGAATTGGCCAGCTTGCGGCAGCGGTGGACCGCCTACCAGGACCTGGCCGTCCTCACCGAGCACTGGTAGCGGGAAGGATGATTGTGACTACGAAGCCGACCATCGCCGCGCTGGCAATCGTGCCCACCGCGCCAGGGCAGGTGGTGTTTGTGCGTCAGCAGCGCGGCCCATACGCGGGGTGGCTGCTGTTGCCGGGCGGCAAGGTGGAGTTCGGGGAGTCGGCACACGACGCGGCCCGCCGGGAGACGGCGGAGGAGGCCGGCTTCGACGTGGACGAGTTGACGCCGACCGGGGTGTACGAGATCCGCGCCGAGGACGGCTCCTACCACTTTGTGATGTTCGCGTTCCGCGCCGGCACCGCGACGCGGGTGACCGGCGGCGGGCATCACGTGGACGGGGTGTTGCAGGCGTCGGTGGATGAGGTGCAGCCGCACCCAACGGTGATGCAGATCCTCAACGACGCTGGCGTCGCCAGCTACCCGGCTCGGGACATTGAGCAGGCTATGCGCCGGGACGGGATTCTGATGTGCGGGCATCTGGCAGCAGCCACGGGTGCTCTGGCCTGAGGGTTCACTGACCGGCCTCAGCCTTACTCGCGGACGTGGTGCCGCTCGATTGTCTGTACCTAAACGTGCGGGGCTGGGCTTCAGGTGGGGCCGTCGTTAGGTCGATGACCGCCGTGACAGCGTCCGGTGTGTGGCCGTCTCGGTCCGGCCGCGAACCCGGCGATGCTCGACAGGGTTAGCTGCCCGTACGCGTGCGACGATGCCTCTATGAACCACAGCAGCGCCGGCTTGGTCATCTGGGACGTTGACGGGACGCTCATCCCTGCGGACTTGCGTTGGCTGACACGCGCGATCGCTCGTGCGTACGGCATCGCGGAGTCCGAGGTTGTTTTCCCTGACAAGAAGGTGCATGGGTATACGGACGAGTCGATCGCCGTGGACACGGCGATCGACTCGGGCGTGGACCCGTCAGCTGCGGAGGCGGGCATACCCGCCTTCCGTCAGGCCATTGCCGCAGTCATGCATGAGGGTCGGCAGGAGTTGGCTGAGGTTCAGCCGCCGTATCCAGGTGCTGCGGCGAGCATCGCGGGGTTACACAGCCGTGGTTTCATCCAGACCGTGCTGACCGGCAATCTGCGATCGGCTGCCGAGGTGAAGCTGGACGTGGCGGGCTTGGATGAGTTTCTTGATCTTCGCATCGGCGGGTTCGGGTCGGACGCTCGAGATCGCTTTCAGCTTCCGGCAGTTGTAGCTCAGCGCTACTCCGCGATCTATGGTGATCCGCTCGATTCCGCTCGAGTGATCGTCATCGGGGATGCGCCCAACGATATCGCTTGCGCACGTCACGCCGACTTTCGCGTCGCTGTCGTCGCTCACCGGATTGGGCGCCAAGAGCTTGCATCCTACGAACCTGACCTGGTACTTGACAGTCTCGACCCGACGACCGTGGTAGCCGCCGTCAGCTCGCTGTTGAGTGCGGGCGGGTCGCCGGCTGCCCGCTAGGCGCAATGCCGGGTAGTTAAGCGCGGCAGTGGCTGGTCAAGGGCGGCGTGTCGGTGCGGATGCAGGCAGCGGGACTCCGGTAGAGAGGTACGTCCGCCAAGACATGCCTCACCGCTGGGAGTCCCGCTGTTGGTTCAGTCTGTCATCACGCGTGTGGTGCGGGTCGCTGCGGGGCCGTTCGCGCCGGGTCATTTGGGTGAGCTGACCCAGCAGGTGCCGTTCGAGATGATCGATGCGATCCTCGCCGAGACTCGTTGTCTGCAGCGGCGGGTGCGGGTGCTGCCCTCGCGGGTGGTGGTGTATCTGCTGCTTGCGGGCTGCCTGTTCGCCGAGTTGGGGTATCGGCAGGTGTGGCAGCGTCTGGGCGCTGGCCTGGAGGGGTTACCGGTCGCGGATCCGAGCGAGGCCGCGTTGACCAAGGCCCGCCGGCGGGTCGGTCCGCAGCCGTTACGGGCGTTGTTCGACCTGCTTCGCGGGCCGGCGGCCAGTATGGCTGGGCCGGTGCGCTGGCGGGGGCTGCTGGTCTGCGCGATCGACGGCACCACCTTGTCGGCGGCCGACAGCGCGGCGAACCTGGCCCGATACTCCAAACAGCGTGGAGGCCGTACCGGCGGGTCGAGCTATCCGATACTGCGTCTGGTCACGATCATGGCCTGTGGCACCCGGTCGGTGATGGACGCGGTGTTCGGGCCGATCACCACCGGCGAGACCACCTATGCCAAGGACCTGCTCGCCCGGCTGCCCGCCGCAGTGCTGGTGCTGGCCGACCGTAACTTCGCCGCCGCGCATCTGCTGAAGCTGGTCGTCGGGTGTGACGCGCACATGCTCGTGCGGGCCAAGACCGGCCGTGGCGGCCCCAAGCTGCCGGTGCTGCTGCGTCTGCGCGACGGCTCTTACCAGTCGGTGTTCGGCGGCCAGCAGGTGCGGGTGATCGACGCCGAGATCAGCATCAAGACGAAGACCGGCACGGTCACCGGCGTCTACCGGCTGATCACCACCCTGCTCGACCCCGACACCTACCCGGCCACCTCCATCGTGCGGCTGTATCACGAACGGTGGGAGATCGAGACCGCCTACCTGGAGATCAAGTCCAGCATCCTGGACGGCCGGGTACTACGGGCACGCACCCCAGCCGGCGTCGATCAGGAAATCCACGCCCTGCTGGTCACCTACCAGATCCTGCGCACCGCGATGACCGACGCCACCAACAGCGAACCGGACGTGGACCCGGACCGCGCCAGCTTCACCATCGCCCTCAACGCCGCCCGTGACCAGCTCATCAACGCCTCCGCCGTCATCGCCGACACCGTCATCGACCTGATCGGCACGATCGGCCGCCACGTCCTCGACGACCTCCTGCCCGAACGCCGGCTCCGCGTCAACGCCCGTACCGTCAAACGAGCGATCTCCAAATACAACGCCCGCGGCCCGAACATCGACCGCCGCACCTACCAGGCCACCATCAGCCTCAACATCCTCGCCGGACCCGTCTTGACGACTAACCCAGACCCTTAACTACCCGGCATTGCCGCTAGGCGGCCATCTGCTCCTCGAGTTCGAGGACAACCGGCTCGCTCGTCGCGCCATCGGGCCAACCGCTGCCGGGCTCGTTGAGCTCGAGCGATGCCTCGATGGTTTCCACCTGCTTTCAGCTGATCGTACGTGTTGCCGAGCAGGGCGCAGGATTGCTCGAGTTCGCCGGCCTCGGCGTAGGCGCTGGCGAGGTCTACGGCTGCCGCCAAGGCGACGTTGACGTTGGCATGGTCGTGTTCCAGCATCTGTACCGCACTTTCGAGCACGGTCACAGCCTGGTGGGGCTGGCCGAGAAGAAGATGGCATGTGCCCGCATAGACGTGGAGGCGGGCGCTGCTCCAGTCGCTGTAGAGGCCGACACAGTCAGCGGGTGACAAGTCGTTGACCGCTTCTTCTGCCCGCTTCAGGGCCGCCGTGGCCTCCCGGGAAAGTCGCAGGGCAGCGTAGGCCTGGGCCTGCTCGGCAGCTACCCGGGCTCGTGCGGCGGGACTGAGTTCGGTGGACGCGCGGGCGGCCTCATCGAGGAGCCGCAGGCCGATCATGACGTCGCCGTCTGCGTCGATCAGTGTGGCGGCCTCCGAGTGGAGGTTGCTCTCGAAGATGCGTGCTGTCGCGCTGATCCTGCGGCTGCCGAGCCTGTCGCCGAGCTGGCGAGCGTAGGCACAGTGAGCGAGCGCGAGGCCACGGTTGCCCTGTGCGCTCCACAGCCGGCTAGCGACGATCGAGGCTTCGGCGAGCATCGCTCCAATATCAGCGCGGATGGGCGCACGGCCGGCTTTGCGGTACAGCGTCGACAGGCAATCACGGTGGGCCTCGATCAGACCCAGTAGTGCGTCGGGTGACACGGCCTGGCGCTGCTGAGCCAGCATGCTGGTGAGCGTGGAGAAGCTGTTCCACTCGCCCATCAGGTAGTCGGTTCCGGGCGTGCGAGCGACCGTCTCCACAGCGGTGGAGGACGATGGATCCGCTGGGGCCTGAAACGTCTGAGTGGTTGCCATGCCGCTGGGCATGTGCCGGGTGCTGGCGAGCCGGATGCGGTCGTATTCCTGGGACAGTCTGCCGCCGGTCCCCAACAGTTCGTCGCTTCGGGTCCAGAAGTCGCGCCCCACGCGCTGCCGGCCGGTCTCGACGTTCGCGATCGTGCTCCGTCCATAGCTCACCCGAGGCGCATACGTCTCTTGCGTGTAACCAGCGGCTTTACGGCTGCGGGCCAGCATCTGACCAAGGGCGATCCATGCCTTGGCCACGTCTTGTGGTGGCACGCTCGACATCAGCAGCTCCCGATGGATACGAACGCTCGCGCGGGGCGAGACACGGTGGCGTGGGAGCACTGTAGTGCAGGTCTGTGATGCGTCGGCTACTCAGCGGCTTCTTCCAACATTCTTCCGACAAAGCTCCGACATTGCCCGCGGGCGTTCGGAACTCACGTGACCTGCAATTCTCGTATGCTCCCTGCTCGTGACCCACGAGCCGGCCAACAATGATCATGAAGTTGAAGCCAAGTACCGCGTCAACGACCTGCAAAAGTTGATCACGGAGCTCGCCCGACGACAGGTGGTGTTTACGGAGCCGTCGTTGCAGGACGACCAGGCGTACGCACCAGCCGACTGGTCGTACGGGATGTCGAAGGTCGGTGTGCCGTTCGCGCGTCTGCGCACGCAGAAGGGTCGCCATGTGTTCACCGTGAAGAAGCCGATCGATAACGAGATGGCATGCCTGGAGCACGAATGCGTGATTCTCGACCGTCACGCAATGCACGCTGCTCTAGTCGCGATGGGTTGGGTGCCAACCGTGCGGATCGTCAAGCAGCGTCGAACCGGCGATTGGGACGGCGCGACGGTATGCGTGGACGTCGTCGACGGGCTCGGCGCGTTCGTTGAGGTGGAGCGGGTGGTCAGCTCCCAGCACTCGGGTGAGCAGGTGCAGCACGGACTCGATTCGATGGTTCGCTCACTGGGTGTGCCGGTGCTGAGGGTCGTGGACACCTTGTCAAGCCCCGGGTTTGATGGAGAGTTGGTTAGCTGGTTTTCAGGGGTGTGGTGACCGGTTGGGTCATCGCGTGGAGTGCTTCGTGCTCCGCTGGCGGGACGTGTCCGAGTTCGCCGTGGAGGCGTCGGTTGTTGTACCAGTCGATGTACTCGACGGTGGCCATCTCCAGGTCGTCGAGTCCGCGCCACGGGCCTTGGTTGCGGACGAGTTCGGCCTTGTACAACGAGTTGAACGCCTCGGCCATGGCGTTGTCGTACGAGTCGCCCTTGGAGCCGACGGAGGCGACGGCGCCGGCTTCGGCGAGGCGCTGGCTGTAGCGGATCGCTCGATATTGGACTCCTCGGTCCGAGTG
>NZ_FMCV01000019.1 GCF_900091565.1 Micromonospora marina
CTTCGCCACATCGACCGCACACACCCGCTGCCAGACCTGCTCACTGTCGGCGTCCGGGATCTCCTCGACCCGCCTGCCACCCATCCCTCGTTCCCTTCCGTGCACCCGTGATCGACCAGGAGGCAGGCCGCCCGGGGGCCTCGGTCGGAAACCGAAAATCTGACCGGCGTGCTCGAAGCAACAATGCGTGACCCGTGAGGTCCGTGGCCCCGGCGCCAGACTTGCACACGGCCTCAAACGGACCAAGATCGATCGGCGTCGGCGGGCGACCTACCCACCATTTTCACGCCTGCGCGGCGTCCCGAAGAGACCGGGTGACTTGCACATTCGGCCCCGGAGAAAGGTGCGAATGCCCTTGCGCGGGGCGCAAAGTGCAAGATCGGCGCGTAGGGTCAGCGGGCCTCGGCGTCGTCCATGGCTCGGTAGATGCGCTGCTCCGACACGGGGTAGGGGGTGCCGAGGGCCTGGGCGAAGACGTTCACCCGCAGCTCCTCGATCATCCAGCGGATCTGGCGGACCGCCGCCTCCTGGCGCCGGGCCGGGGGCAGCGCGGCGAGCATGTCCTGGTACTCCTTCTGCACCACGGCGATCCGATCCTGCTGCTGCTTGTCCCGCTGCGGGTTGCCCGGCAATCGGTCCAGCCGCCGCTCGATCGCGGTCAGGTAGCGCAGCACGTCGGGCAGGCGCGCGTACCCCGTCTCGGTGATGAAACCCCTGTGCACCAGGCCGGTGAGCTGGTTGCGGATGTCGGCCAGGGCGGCCACCACCGCGAGGTTCCGGGTGGCGCCGAGCCGCTGCTCCACCGCGTACCCGGCGGCCAGCACCCGGCGTACCCGCTCCATCACCTCGACGACCGTGTCCACCAGGTCGGTCCGCACCTTGTCGCGCAGCGCGGCGAAGCCCTCGGCGTCCCAGGCCGGGCCGCCCGCGTCACCGATCAGCTTGTCGATCGCCGCGCCGGCCGCGTCCTCGATCAGCTCCGGCACGCTGCCGTGCGGATTGCGGGACAGCGCCAGCTTCGCCTCGTTGCTCAGCCGCCCCTGTAGGAACTTCGCCGGTGACGGCAGCGTCAGCCGCAGCAGCCGCCGGGTGCCGGCCCAGTGCGCGGCCTCCTGCTCGGCGGCCGAGTCGAACACCTTCACCCCGACCGTCGCGCCCTCGTCCACCAGCGCCGGGTACGCGGTCACCGCGAATCCGGCGCGTACCTGCTCGATGGTGCGCGGCAGCGCGCCGATCGACCACCCGGTCAGCCCGGTACGGGCGACGTCCGGCGCGGCGGCGGCCACGACCTGGCGTACCTCCTGGCGCAGCTCGCGTTGCAGCGCCGGCAGGTCCTTGCCCTCGGCGACCGGCTTGTCGTCGTCGCCGAGCACCCGGAACGTGACCCGCAGGTGCGCCGGCAACCGGCCCAGGTCCCACGCGTGGCCCGGGACGGTCACGCCGGTCATCCGGCGCAGCTGCCGGGTCAGCGCCGCCAGCAGCGGCTCCTCACCCGGGGTGATCGCGGCGAGCGCGGCGCGCGCGTAGTCGGGCACCGGCACGAAGTTGCGCCGTACCGGCTTGGGCAGCGACCGGATCAGCGCGATCACCAGCTCCTCTCGCAGCCCCGGCACCTGCCAGTCGAAGCTCTCCGCCGGCACCTGGTTGAGCAGCGGCAGCGGGATGTCCACAGTGACGCCGTCGGTGGGCGCGGCCGGGTCGAACGTGTACGTCAGCGGCAGCGTCACGCCGTCGGACCGCCACTCGTCCGGGTAGTCCTCCTCGTCCACAGCGCCCCGGCCGTCGTTGACGAGCAGCTCGCGGGTGAAGGTGAGCAGGTCGGGCCGCTCCCGGCGGGTCTTCTTCCACCACGTGTCGAAGTGCCGGCCGGAGACCACGTCGGCGGGGATGCGCTGGTCGTAGAAGGCGAAGATGGTCTCGTCGTCGACCAGGATGTCGCGGCGCCGGGCCCGGTTCTCCAGCTCCTCGATCTCGGTCAGCAGCTTCTGGTTGTCCCGCCAGAACTGGTGGTGGGTCTGCCAGTCGCCCTCGACCAGGGCGTGCCTGATGAACAGCTCCCGGCTCAGACCTGCGTCGATCCGCCCGAAGTTCACCTTGCGTGAGGTGACGATCGGGATGCCGTACAGCGTGACCTTCTCGTAGGCCATCACCGCGGCCTGCTTCTTCTCCCAGTGCGGCTCGCTGTAGCTGCGCTTGACCAGGTGCTGTGCGAGGGGCTCGACCCATTCCGGCTCGACCCGTCCGGCGACCCGGCCCCACAGCCGGGACGTCTCCACCAGCTCGGCGGCCATCACCCAGCGCGGCGGCTTCCTGAACAGGGCCGACCCGGGGAAGATCGCGAACTTCGCGCCTCGCGCGCCGAGGTACTCGTGCTTCTGGGCGTCCTTCAGGCCGAGGTGCGACAGCAGGCCGGGCAGCAGCGACTGGTGCACCTTCGGGGTGTCGATCTCCTCGGGCAGGTCCGCGCCGACGCCGCGCCGGCCCTCACCCTTGTCGGAGGTACGGAGCACCTGGCGCAACTGGCTGACGATGTCCTGCCACTCGCGTACCCGGAGGTAGTTGAGATATTCGGCCTTGCACATCCGGCGGAACGCGCTGGACGACAGTTCCCGCTGCCTCTCCCGCAGGTGACGCCACAGGTTCAGGTACGCGACGAAGTCGGACTCGGAGTCGGCGAACCGGGCGTGCGCCTGGTCGGCCTGGGCCTGCTTGTCGGCCGGGCGTTCGCGCGGATCCTGGATGGACAGCGCGGCGGCGATCACGACCACCTCGGTGGCGCAGCCGTTGCGCTCGCCTTCGAGCACCATCCGGGCCAGCCGGGGGTCGACCGGGAGCTGGGCCAGCCGCCGCCCCAGCGCGGTGAGCCGCTTCGCCGGGTCGGTCTCGGCCGGGTCGAGCGCGCCCAGCTCGTGCAGCAGGTTGACGCCGTCGGTGACGTTGCGCCGGTCCGGCGGGTCGATGAACGGGAACGCCGCCACGTCGCCGAGCCCGATCGAGGTCATCTGGAGGATGACCGAGGCCAGGTTGGTCCGCAGGATCTCCGGGTCGGTGAACTCGGGGCGGGAGTCGAAGTCCGACTCGTCGTAGAGGCGGATGCAGATGCCGTCCGAGGTACGCCCGCAGCGGCCCTTGCGCTGGTTGGCGCTGGCCTGGGAGACCGGTTCGATCGGCAGCCGCTGGACCTTGAGGCGGCTGGAGTAGCGGGAGATCCGGGCCGTGCCCGGGTCCACCACGTACTTGATGCCGGGCACCGTCAGCGAGGTCTCCGCGACGTTCGTGGCCAGCACCACCCGGCGGTTGCTGTGCGCGGCGAAGACCCGGTGCTGCTCGGCGGTGGACAGCCGGGCGTACAGCGGCAGGATCTCGGTGCCGAGCAGCGAGCGCTTGGACTGCACCAGCTTGCCCAGCGCGTCGGCGGTGTCCCGGATCTCCCGCTCGCCACTGAGGAACACCAGGATGTCGCCCGGCCCCTCGGCGGCCAGTTCCTCGACCGCGTCGCCGATGGCCTGGATCTGGTCCCGAACGTTCTCCTCGTCGGCCTCGTCCTCCTCGTCGGCCCCGGTGACCTCGACCAGCGGCCGGTAGCGGACCTCCACCGGGTAGGTGCGCCCGGACACCTCGACCACTGGTGCCGGGTTGCCCTCGGCGTCGGCGAAGTGCTTCGCGAACCGGTCGGTCTCGATGGTCGCGGAGGTGATGACCACCTTGAGGTCGGGCCGGCGGGGCAGGAGCTGCCTGAGATAGCCGAGGATGAAGTCGATGTTCAGGCTGCGCTCGTGCGCCTCGTCGATGATCAGCGTGTCGTACTGCCGCAGCATCCGGTCGGTCTGCAGCTCGGCCAGCAGGATGCCGTCGGTCATCAGCTTGACCAGGCTGTTGTCGCCCACCTGGTCGGTGAAGCGCACCTTGTAGCCGACCACGTCGCCCAGTTCCGTGCCGAGTTCGTCGGCGATCCGGTCGGCGACCGTACGGGCGGCGAGCCGGCGGGGCTGGGTGTGGCCGATCAGGCCGGTGACGCCGCGCCCCAGCTCCAGGCAGATCTTGGGGAGCTGGGTGGTCTTGCCGGAGCCGGTCTCGCCGGCCACGATCACCACCTGGTGGTCGCGGATCGCGGCGGCGATGTCGTCCTTACGTTCGCTGACCGGCAGCTGCGGCGGATAGGTGAGCGCCGGCACGGCCGCGTGGCGTGCCGCCAGCCGCGCCTCGGCCCGGGTCACCTCGGCCCCGATCTCGGCCAGCGCGGCCTCCCGCCGCTGCGGGTCGCGCAGCCGCCGCACGCCGTCGAGCCGCCGCTGGAGCCGCCGCTGGTCGCGGAACATCAGGGGGGCGAGGCGGCGGTGCAGGTCGCGGGCGGTCTCGGGGGCGGCGGGTACGGCTGGATTCTGCATGTCGTCGCCAAGGATAGGCAGCCGCGCGGCGGACCGCCCCCGGGTTACCGGCGTCGGGCGTGCCCTCCCTGTCCGGGCCGTCCCCGCCGGATAGGGTTGCCGCCGACGAGGCCGACGGACGAGGCCGACGAGGGGCGGGGATGATCATGCGGGACACCGACCGGGCGCTCGTGCAGGCCGCCACCGCCGTCGCGAAGCTGCGCTGCCGCAGCGACAACCACACCGTCGCCGCCGCCGTACGCAGCACCGACGGCCGGGTGTTCAGCGGGGTGAACGTCTACCACTTCACCGGCGGCCCGTGCGCCGAGGTGGTGGCTCTCGGCGCCGCCGCGACCCAGGGCGCCGGTGAGCTGGAGACGATCGTCGCGGTGGGGGACCGGGGCCGGGGCGTCCTGCCGCCGTGCGGGCGCTGCCGTCAGGTGCTGCTCGACTACTTCCCGTCGATCAAGGTGATCGTCGGCCCGCCCGACGGGCTGCGCGCGATCCCGGTCGCCGACCTGCTGCCCGAGACGTACGTCTGGTCCGACCAGCAGGTCGAGGTGCCGGTGGCCGCCCGCGCCGGCGTGTGGCCGACGCCGGTCGTGCCCGGCAGCAGGCAGGCCCCGGAGGACTGAGCCGCCTCAGTCGCCGGACGCCGCCTCCAGCATCGAGCGGGGGACCGGCACCTGCTCGAAGCGGACCTGGCCCTCCGGCACCATCCAGCTGCTCACCTGCGCGACCAGCCGTCCCGCCCGGACCGCCGGGTCGTTCGCGTACAGCTCACGGGCCATCTGCGGGTCCACCGACAGCACCACGAAACCGCGGACCCGCCCGTCGTCGCCGTCCAGGAACGGCCCTGCCGCGAGCACCGCGCCCTGTTCCACCAGCCCGGCCTGGTGCGCCAGGTGGGCGTCCTGGATCCGGTCGAGTGCGTCCTGCGGCAGGTCCGGCGCGTCGTCCGGGCGGACCAGGAGCACCACCGTGTGCCTGTCGAATCGCATGTCCTCAGGCTAGGCGCTCCCAGGCATCGACACCGGCGGGTTAGGTACGGCCCTCGTGACGCTCCGGCTCGGGTCACGCTCCGGCCCGCTCCCCCGGGACGGCGAACGGCCGCCCCGGGGGAGCGGGACGGCCGTCGGCCGGGCGGCGGCCCGGTTCGCCGGATGGCAGGTCGCGGCGGTCGGTCAGGCGGCGGTGGACCAGATGGCCCGGAACGCCGCTGCCTCACCGGCCAGCCACTGCTCGATCTGCTCGGGCTTGACGTCGGCGGGCATCCGGTGCGCCTCGCCTCGCCGCACGTCGACCAGTACCGGCTCGGCATGCGGCAGCACGGCGTCCATGTGCCGGGCCATCAGGTGCAGCGTGGCGAGCGTCGCCTCCTCGCTCGGCGGCGCCTCGTCGAAGTGCAGCCGGATCGCCTCGGCCCGGCCGTCGGCGTACCGGACGCCGAACTGCGGGTTGATCTTCACGGGCAGGTCGCCCAGCATGGCCAGCGCGTCGCGGGTCTGGGCCAGGTCGACGCCGGCCGGCTCGCCGAGCGACTGCAGCCAGCGGGTCGCGCCCGGCACGAGCGCCTCGTGGAGCGGACGCCAGCGCGGCTTGACCAGATCGGCGACCTGCGCGAGGTGGGTGCCGCCGGTGTGGAAGGCGACGTCGGCCTTGAGGGCCTTGACGAACTGGCCGTGCGGGTTGAAGCCGTGCCGGCTGGCCCGCTGCCGGCGCAGCCCGCCGACGAAGGTGGCCTTGGTGGGACCGGTGCGGTCGACGTACCGGGTGAATCCGAGGAGGGTGGCGTAGGGGGTGACAGGGGTCGCGGAGGTGGGCGCAGTCACGAGCATCCTCCCAGTTCAGAAGCTCGATTAGTACACACATTCTAATCGACGGGTCTGACATCGCCCAGGGTGCGAAAGGGGTATAGCCGGCCCGTTCGCCGCCGGCCTGCCGACCCGACGGGACACCGCGCGCGCGACACGTCCCCTAGAGTGCGGTTCTTCCACGCCTCTCGTTCGGAGTATCGATGCGATCCCTCACGGCCCGATGGCCCCGCCTCGCCGCCGGCGCGGCGCTGCTGGCCACGACCGCGCTCTTCGTCCCGTCGGCCCCGGCGCACGCCGCCGACGAGCTGCCCGACCTGTCCGTCTCCTTCTCCACCGACCCCGTCGCGGAGATCGACAACAGCGGCACCACGGTCGGGATGTACGTCTCCAACTACGGCCAGGCCGACGCGACGGCGGTGACCGTCACGCTCGACCTGGGCAAGCTGTCGTCCGACGTGGTCGCCTCGGTGCCCGACTGGGTCGACTCCTGCAAGCTGGCAGCCCAGAAGGTCACCTGCACCGTGGGTGGCCTGGCACCCGGCCAGACCGAGCACACCTACCCGTTGTCGCTGGCCAGCCGCACCGGTGCGGCCCCCGGCGACGCCGGTTCGGTGGGGGTGACCATCGCCGGCGCGCAGGACGACGCCAACCCCGGCGACAACACCGCCGGCTTCCCGGTCACGATCGTCGCCTCGGGGCCCGACCTGGTCGCCGCCGCCGCGGACCTGAACGACAAGTCCAAGCCGGTCGGCGAGGGCGACCGGGTCCCGCTCTACAGCGGGGTGCTGAACGAGGGCGACAGCCCGGCCACCGACTTCACCGTCCGGGTCGACCTGCCCACCGGCGCCACCTTCGTCGAGCGGTACAGCGACTGCACCTACGTCGGCTACTACCCGAAGAACGTCGGCCTGCCCTACGTCTACGGGCCCGGCCAGGTCACCTGCACCGTGCCGCTGACGCTCAAGCCCGGTGAGGGGCTGCTGCTGTTCGACGACGAGACGGGCGAGTCGCTGTTCAACATCACGTTCGGCCGCAACCTGCCCGGACCGGCCGAGAACTACGCCTTGTTCAGCACCGCCCTGGCCGGTGAGGCCGAGACGGCCAAGAAGGCCGCGGCCACCAAGGGCAACGGTCCGTCGTTCGCCGCCGCCGCCGAGAAGCTGCACGCCAAGGCGGTACGGGCGGGCCTGGCCCGCAAGTCCGTCGTGGAGCGCGAGCTCGACGAGTCGGACAACTACGCCGACTTCCGATACTGGAGTAGGAAGAACACCCTCGACGTCGCCGTCACCGCCCCGCCGGTGCGGGGCGCGATCGGGCAGACCGTCGATCTCACCTACGAGGTCGTCAACAACGGCCCGTCCGACGGGGGCGGCCCCGGAGTCGTCATCACCGCGCCGAGCGGGACCGTCCTGCTGCCCAGCGAGTGGTGCTACACCGACGGCCAGCCGGGCAACACGTTGCCCGAGTCGGCGAAGCTGCGGTGCAACTTCGAGAGCGAGTTCCCGAGCGTCGCCTCCGGCTACGGCCGGATCAAGCCGACCGTCAAGTTGAAGATCAAGTCGACGCCGGGTACCGACGGCACGATCGTGGTCGACGGCGCCACGTCCTCGACCGAGTCGAAGCCGGAGAACAACACCGCGCGCATCGTCGTCGCCGTCGGCAACGGCGGCCCGGGCACCGGTGACTCCGGAGACGGCACCGGCGGCACCGGCGGCGGCCTGCCGATCACCGGCGCGCCAGCGGCCACGCTCGCCGGGGTCGGCACCGTCGTGCTCGCGGCCGGCGCGGTCCTGTTCGTCCTGTTCCGTCGTCGTCGCGTGGCGTTCCAGGCACCGCGCGACTGATCCGGCACTGTCGCGGGGGCGGAACCGGACCGGTTCCGCCCCCGCGGCGTACGTCAGCCGGGCACCACTACAACTGGCCGACGTCGGTGATCCGGACCACCGCCGCGCCGGTCTCGTCCGAGGCGGCCAGGTCGACCTCGGCGCTGATGCCCCAGTCGTGGTCGCCGTCCGGGTCGTCCAGGATCTGCCGGACGGTCCACCTGTCGCGGCCCTGTTCGATCATCAGCAGCGCCGGCCCGCGTGCGTCCGGCCCCACGCCGATCGCGTCGTACGACTCGAAGTACGGCTCCAGCGCGTCGGCCCAGGCGTCGGCGTTCCAGCCGTCGCCCGCGTCCAGCTCGCCGAGCAGGTCCCAGCGGCGCAGCGCGGCCAGCTCGACGCGGCGGAACATCGCGTTGCGCACCAGCACCCGGAACGCCCGCGCGTTGCGGGTCACCGCCGGCGGCCGGTCGTCCAGCGAGGCGGCCAACTCGGCCACGTCCGACGGGTTGCGCAGCCGCTCCCACTCGTCGATGAGGCTGGAGTCGACCTGGCGGACCAGTTCGCCCAGCCACTCGATGAGGTCGACCAGTTCCTCGGTCTTGGCGTCCTCGGGGACGGTCTGCCGCAGCGTCTTGTACGCGTCGGCGAGGTACCGCAGCACCAGTCCCTCGGACCGGGACAGCCCGTAGAACTGGACGTACTCGGGGAACGTCATGGCCCGCTCGTACATGTCGCGGACCACTGACTTGGGGGAGAGCTGATGGTCGGCGACCCACGGGTGGCCCTGCCGGTACATCTCGTACGCGGACTCCAGCAGCTCGGCCAGCGGCTTGGGCCAGGTCACCTCGTCGAGCAGTTCGAGGCGCGCCTCGTACTCGATGCCCTCGGCCTTCATCGCGGCGACCGCCTCGCCGCGGGCCTTGAACTGCTGCGCGGACAGCACCTGACGCGGGTCGTCCAGGATCGACTCGATCACGCTGAGCACGTCGAGCGCGTACGAGGGCGACTCGCGGTCGAGCAGTTCGACGGTGGCCAGCGCCAGCGGTGACAGCGGCTGGTTCAGCGCGAAGTCGAGCTGGAGGTCGACGGTGAGGCGTACCCGGCGGCCGGTCTCGTCCGGTTCGGGCAGTTCCTCGACCACGCCGCCGGCGCGCAGCGCCCGGTAGATCGCGATGGCCCGGCGGATGTGCCGGCGCTGGGCGGCCGGATCCTCGTGGTTGTCGGTGAGCAGGTGCCGCATCGAGGCGAACGCGTCACCGGGGCGGCCGATCACGTTGAGCAGCATGGAGTGGCTGACCTGGAAGCTGGAGGTGAGCGGCTCCGGCTCGGCCTCGACCAGGCGCTGGAACGTCGGCTCGCCCCAGCCGATCGAGCCCTCCGGCGGCTTCTTCTTCACCACCTTGCGGCGCTTCTTCGGGTCGTCACCGGCCTTCGCGAGCGCCTTGGAGTTCTCGATCACGTGCTCGGGGGCCTGCACCACGACCCGGCCCAGCGTGTCGAACCCGGCCCGTCCGGCCCGTCCGGCGATCTGGTGGAACTCGCGGGCCTTCAGCAGGCGCGTCCGCTCCCCGTCGTACTTCGAGAGGCCGGTGAACAGCACCGTACGGATCGGCACGTTGATGCCGACGCCGAGCGTGTCCGTACCGCAGATGACCTTGAGTAGGCCGGCCTGGGCGAGCGTCTCGACGAGGCGGCGGTACTTCGGGAGCATGCCGGCGTGGTGCACGCCGATGCCGTGCCGGACCAGCCGGGACAGCGTCTTGCCGAAGCCCGAGGTGAACCGGAAGTTGCCGATCGCACTCGCGATCATGTCCTTCTCCGCGCGGGTGCAGACGTTCACGCTCATCAGCGCCTGCGCCCGTTCCAGCGCCGCGGCCTGGGTGAAGTGCACGACGTACACCGGGGCCTGCTTGGTCTCCAGCAGCTCCTCCAGGGTCTCGTGCAGCGGCGTGGTCGCGTACGAGAAGAGGAGCGGCACCGGCCGCTCGGCCGAGCGGACGACGGCGGTCGGCCGCCCGGTGCGCCGGGTCAGGTCGTCGACGAAGCGGGTGGTGTCGCCGAGCGTGGCGGACATCAGCACGAACTGGGACTGCGGCAGTTCGATCAGCGGGACCTGCCACGCCCAGCCCCGGTCCGGCTCGGCGTAGAAGTGGAACTCGTCCATGATCACCTGGCCGACGTCGGCGCGGCGGCCCTCGCGCAGCGCCAGGTTGGCCAGGATCTCCGCGGTGCAGCAGATGATCGGCGCGTCCGCGTTGACGCTGGCGTCGCCGGTGAGCATGCCGACGTTCTCCGCGCCGAAGACCTCGCAGAGCGCGAAGAACTTCTCCGAGACCAGCGCCTTGATCGGCGCGGTGTAGAAGGTCGTCCGGTCGTCGGCCAGCGCCGCGAAGTGCGCCGCGATCGCCACCAGGCTCTTGCCCGAGCCGGTCGGCGTATTCATGATCACGTTCGCGCCGGAGACGATCTCGATGACCGCCTCCTCCTGATGGGGATAGAGGTCGAGGCCGCGCTCGGACGCCCAGGAGGCGAACGCGTCGTAGAGGGTGTCGGGATCGGCGGTCTTCGGCAGCGCGGCGGTGAGAGTCATGGCGGCTCCCATCGTGCCTGGATCACACCACGCCGCGCCAACCGGGTTCAGCGCAACGGGTTCAGCGCCGCCGGTGGATCAGGTCGAAGACCTCCCGGCCCGCGGTCAGTGCGCGCCGCTCGAACTTCGTCACCGGCCGGTGCGCCGGACGGGGCGCGTAGCCGCCGTACACGTCGACCAGCTCCGGGTCGGCGGTGAGCGTCTGGCGCATCGACTCGGCGTACTGCGCCCAGTCCGTCGCGCAGTGCAGCGTGCCGCCCGGCGCCAGCCGGGACCGCAGCAGCGCCACGTGCGCCGGCGCGATGATCCGCCGCTTGTGGTGGCGGGTCTTCGGCCACGGGTCCGGGAAGTAGACG
This sequence comes from Micromonospora marina, assembly GCF_900091565.1. Lineage (GTDB taxonomy): Bacteria > Actinomycetota > Actinomycetes > Mycobacteriales > Micromonosporaceae > Micromonospora > Micromonospora marina. Next base: position 10,957 of record NZ_FMCV01000019.1, read on the forward strand.
TGCACCGCGTCCAGGCAGCCCTCCGGCATGGCCCGGACCAGGTCCAGCGCGTCCCCCTCGGCCACCCGCACGTTGTCCAGACCGTGGCGTTCCACCAGGTCGAGCAGGTTGGCGATTCCCGGCGTGTGGACCTCGACCGCCAGATAGTGTCGGTCCCGGTCGGCCGCCGCCATGGCGGCGGTGGCGTCGCCCATGCCGGAGCCGATCTCCAGCACCAGCGGCGCCCGTCGTCCGAACAGCACCGTCGGATCGCACGGCCCGTCGAGGGCGGCGATCTCGAGGCCGTACGCGGGCCAGAGCCGGGTGAGCGCGTCGCGCTGCCGCTCGCTCATCCGTCCGCGACGCGGATGGAAGGTGCGGATGCGGCCGGCGGCGATGTCGGGAAGGGTCACAGCGACCCGAGCCTAGCCCGCATCGGATGTGATGTGCGGCCAGGGGTGAGAGGATTCATCCCGTACGCCGGGAGGGGTCATGGGGTCGTTCAGGGTACGTGAGGCGCTGCTGGTCGCGGTCGCCGCGTGCGCCGCCCCGCTGGTCGGTGCGGTGGCCGCCCAGGCCGCGCCGCGCGCCGCCGAACCGGTGCCGGACCAGCCCCCGGCCGACGTGATCTTCGTGGAGGTCACCCCGGGCACCGTCTCGCCCGGTTACCTCGTCGGCATCCGGGCGAGCTGCCGGAACAACACCGTACCGGCGATCGTGACCTCGGACGCGTTCGGCAAGATCCAGGTGCAGCCGCAGCGCGGCCTGCTCACCGCCACGCCGATGGTCCACGAGCGCACCCGGCCCGGCAACTACCGGGTCAAGCTGGAGTGCCCCGGTGGGGAGACCGCCTCGACCATGCTCCAGGTGGTGAAGGCCGGCCAGCCGGCCCGGCAGCCGACCCACCAGCCCGGTCATCTGCCCAGCCGTGGCCCGGCGACCGGCTTCGGCGGCACCGCCGGGCCCGGGCTCGGTGGCCTGCTGGTGCCCGTCGGGCTGGCGGTGACGGTGGTCGGCGCCGGGCTCGGCGTGGCCGCGTCCCGCCGGCACGCCCGCGGCGCCGCCGGAGGCTGAGGCCGCCATGGCCGAGCACTTCGTCCCGCCGCCCGCCGGAGCACGGCGCTCCGTCCGGCCGTTACCCGCCCTGCCGCCGCCCGCCGCGCCGCCGACCGCCGGGACCCGGTCGGCTGCCGTGCCGGTCTCCGGGTCGCGGCCGTGGATGCCGCCGCCCGCCGCGTCGCGACCGTGGTATCCGCCGTCGGCCGATCCGCCGGCCCTGCGCCCGGGGCCTGCCGGGCCGCCACCGGCCGGGCCGCCACCGGCGTCGCCGGGTGGGCGGGACCGGGGCCGCAGTTCCTGGTCGAAGCCGCTGGCAGTGGTGCTGGTGCTGGTCGGCGTGTTCGCCACCGGGGCCGGGCTCGGCCGCACGGCCGGGCCGTTCGACTTCGCCGACGCGTCGGCCGGGTCGAGCCAGGCGAACGGCTCGGGCGCGGCGGCCCCGGCGGGCGCTGCCGCTGCGGTCCGGAAGCCGGCGAGCCGGCCGGTACGCCTGGCGGTGCCGGCTATCAAGGTCAACGCACCGGTCACGCCCGTCGGGCAGGCGAGGGACGGTTCGGTGGACGTGCCGCCGCTGACCGAGCACGACCAGACCGGCTGGTACGACAGGGCAGCGGTGCCCGGCGACCCGGGCCGGGCGATCATCGTGGGCCACGTCGACACCAAGAGCGGTCCGGCCGTGTTCTACCGGCTGCGCTCGCTCAAGCCCGGCGCGCGGATCCAGGTGACCCGCGCCGACCGGAGCGTGGTGACCTTCACGGTGGACAGCGTCGAGTACTTCGACAAGTCGAACCTGCCGGCCGCCCGGGTCTACGGCGACTCGGGCCCGGCCGAGCTGCGGCTGATCACCTGCGGCGGCGAGTGGGTCGGCGGCCGTACCGGCTACCAGGACAACGTGATCGTCTTCGCGTCCCTCACCCGCTGACCGCCCCCGAACCGACCCGCCCCGGCCGCGACGAGCCGGGCTTGGCGCGGCGGAGAAGGAGGGGGTCAGGGCCGGGCGGGGACCTGCTGGACCACCTCGAACTCCAGCAGGGTGGCGCCGGTGGCGACGGGCTTGCGGGGTTCGCCGCCCTCGGCGTGCGCGGCCCGGGACGGGCCCTGCGCCCACGCCTGGTAAGCCTCCTCGCTCTCCCAGCGCGTGTACACGAAGTAGCGGGTGTCTCCGGCGACCGGACGCAGCAGTTCGAAGCCGAGGAAACCGGGGGAGTTCTCCACCGCGCCGGCCCGGGCCGCGAACCGCTTCTCCAGCTCCTCGCCGGCGCCGGACGGGACGTCGATCGCGTTGATCTTCACGACAGCCATGCGTACACCCTAACGAGCGCCGCCCTCAGAACGTCTCGACAGCCGGTGCCAGGTCCGCGTCGACCACGATCGGGGCGTGGTCCGAGGGCCCCTTGCCCTTGCGGGCCTCCCGGTCCACGTACGCCGAACGGACCGCGCGGGCGAACGACGCGCTCGCGTACACCAGGTCGATCCGCATGCCCTTGTTCTGGTGGAACATCCCGGCCCGGTAGTCCCAGTAGGTGAACGGGTGCGGCCCCTTCATCGGGGTGGGCACCACGTCCTCCAGCCCCAGGTCGCGCAACGCGGCCAGGGCGGCCCGCTCGGCCGGGGTGACGTGGGTGGAGGTGGCGAACAGGGCGGGATCCCAGACGTCCGCGTCCGTGGGCGCCACGTTGAAGTCACCGCAGACGGCCACCGGCAGCGCGCCGCCCACCTCCGGTTCGAGCGCGTCGCGCAGCGCCGCGAACCAGGCCAGCTTGTACGCGTAGTGCGGGTCAGCCGGCGCGCGGCCGTTCGGCACGTACACCGACCAGACCCGCAGCCCGTCGCAGGTGGCCGAGATGGCGCGGGCCTCGGGGTCGGGGAACCCGGGCTCGCCCGGGAAACCGACCGCCACGTCGGCCAGCCCGACCCGGGACAGCACGGCGACGCCGTTCCACCGCCCGTCGCTGTGGCTGGCCACCTCGTAGCCCAGCTCGCCCACCTCGGCGACCGGAAACGCCCCGTCGGGGCACTTGGTCTCCTGCAGGCACACGACGTCGGGCTTCGTGGTGGCCAGCCAGTCGAGCAGCCGGGGCAGGCGGGCCTTCACCGAGTTCACGTTCCAGGTCGCCAGGCGCATGTCCCCAGCCTGCCGCATCCCCGCCCGCCCCGCCGCCTCAGCGCTCCGGGGTGTCGCCGGGGCGGGTCTGCTCGGCGAGGAAGCGTTCCAGCTCGGCGCCGAGTTCGTCGGCGGTGGGCAGCGGCCCGGTCTCGCCGGCGAGCAGGCTCTTCTCGCCCCGGCCGCGGGCGAACGCGTCGTACTGCTCCTCCAGCGCCTGCACCAGCGTCGCCGCCTCCTCGGTCTGGGTGACCTGGCGGTCGATCTCCACCCGGACCGCCTCGGCCGCGGTCCGCAGCTCCTCGACTGGCAGCAGCAGGCCGGTGCTGCGGGACACGGCGGACAGCAGCGCCTCGGCGGCGGCCGGGTACTCGGCCTGGGCGACGTAGTGCGGCACGTGCGCGGCGAAGCCGAGGGCGTCGCGTCCCTGCTCGCCGAGGCGGTACTCCAGCAGGTGACCGACGCCGGCCGGCACCTGCACCTTCTGCAACCACGGCTCGTGCCCGGCGACCAGTTCCCTGCGGGTGGCGTGGGCGGTGACGCCGCTGGGCCGGGTGTGCGGCACCGCCATCGGGATCGAGTTGAGCCCGACGGTGAGCCGGACGTCGAGGCGGGCGCTGAGCCCGGCGACGGCGGCCACGAAACGCTCCCACTGCAGGTCCGGCTCGGGGCCGGTGAGCAGCAGGAACGGGGTCTCGTCGTCGTCGTGCAGCAGGTGCAGCTCCAGCGCCGGGGCGTCGTAGGACTCCCAGTGGTCCTCGACGAACGTCATCACCGGGCGGCGGGAGCGGTAGTCGAACATCTGGTCCACGTCGAAGCGGGCGATCACCTGGGCGTCGAGCGAGGTGAGCAGCTGTTCCCGGGCCAGCCGGGTGGCGTTGCCGGCGTCGACGAAGCCGGTGAGCGCCTGGATCAGCACCGGCTGGCCGAGCTCGGGCAGCTCGTCGGTGAGTTCGTAGAGCTCGTGTGGATCGAGCACCGGTGGGGTCCTCCCTGTCGACGCGTTCGGGGAGCGCCGAGCGTGCGGCCTCCCGGTTCGGCAAACGTACCGGGGCGGGTGGTCCATTCCGTTACGGCCACGTCCGATGCCCGAATGATGATCACGATTCGGCTACGCCCTGGTCCGCCGACCCATATCCGGATCGTCCGAACGGACGAGTTGGTCGATCTTCGGGCGGGAGCGGGAGGTCTGCGGCGTTCCTGCCGGGCTCGATTCGCGTGCCGTCGCCCGGGTGATTGGTCCGGTCTCCGAGGTCTGTGGTCCGCCGTCCCGGGCTGGGGCGGGCGGTCCGGTTCGGATCGGCGGAAGTGTGGTGAGGGCCACCCTTTCGGCCTGGGTGATCCCGGTTTGCCCTGCCTAGCCTCGTCGGATGCGTAACGACGGCAACCTCGACGACCCGTTCGGCTCCGGCCGCCCGGCTGACCGTTCGGACGATACTCCATCCACCGACCGGTTGGCCACACTCCGGGGACTGGCCCGGCGTACCCGCTTCCGGACACCCACGAACCCCCGGCCCGGCCGGACGAAGCTGGCGGTCGCCACCGGCGCGGCCTGCTGCCTGGGCCTGGTCGGCTTCACCCAGGCCGGCTTCGGCGCACCGGACCGCGCCGCCGGCCCGGCGCCCTCGGCGGAGGTCGCCGAGCGCGCGGTGGTCGACCGGGCCTCCCGGGCCATGGCCCGGCCGAGCACCGCCCCCGCCACCCCCAGCGCCAGCCCCTCCGCGACGGCCAGCCCGAAGGCGACCGCCGAGCCCAAGCCGACCGCCGAGCCCGAGCCGACGAAGACGGTCCGGCGGATCGTCCCGGTCGCCGGCCTGGACCGCACCCAGATGAACAACGCCGAGAAGATCGTGCAGGCCGGCAAGGAGATGGGCATGCCGCGCCGTGCCCTGGTCATCGCGGTGGCGACGGCCATGCAGGAGAGCACCCTGCTCAACTACGCCAGCGGCGTGCTGCCCGAGTCGCAGGACTACCCGCACCAGGCGATCGGCTGGGACCACGACTCGGTCGGACTGTTCCAGCAGCGTCCCAGCAGCGGCTGGGGCACCGTCGGGCAGCTGATGGACCCCGAGTACGCGACGAAGGCGTTCCTGTCCGCGCTGGCGGAGATCCCCGGCTGGCAGAACCTCCCGCTCTCGGTGGCCGCCCAGGCGGTGCAGATCTCGGCGTTCCCGGACGCGTACGCCCAGCACGAGTGGCGGGCCGGCGAAGTGGTGGCCGAGATCCTGGGCTGACCGGACGTGTGGTTGCCGGAGGGCCGATTCGGGTATCAGGGGCTTGCCGGTCCCAGGTACACATGAAGGGGACCGCGGGATGGAGGATCTCATGTCGCTGATGCAACGAATCACCGCCTTCCTGCGGTCGCCGCGCGGCCAGCAGTTGGTCGACCGCGGCCGGCGTGAGATGTCGAAGCCGGAGAACCAGGCCCGGTTGCGGCAGATCGCGAACCGGCTGCAGTCGCGCCGGCGCTGACCCGCGTCACCCCCTGCCGCACGAGCCTCCGGAGCCCTTCGTGACCGACCCCGCCCCCGTCGACGGGGAGCCCGACGCCGTCCCCACCGCTCCCGTCCCGCCGCCGGTGGAGGAGCCCGGAGCGCCACCGGCCAAACTGTGGGACCGGATGCGGGACGACCCGCACTACGCGCCGGAACACCTGGCCCTGGAGGCGGTACGTCGGCTCGGCCCGGAGGCCGCGCAGTGGGCCGCCCGGGAGCGGGCGCTGCGGCCCGACGCGCCGCCGGAGCATCTCGCCGACCAGGCGGTACGCAAGTTCGTCAACCACGCCCGGCTCTCCGGCGCGGTGTCCGGCGCGGCCGGGCTGCCCGGCGCGGTGATCGACGTGGGCGTGCTGGCCTGGACCCAGGCCCGGCTGGTGCTGCACGTCGCGGCCGCCTACGGCGCCGACCCGACTCACCCCGACCGGGCCACCGACCTGCTGGTGCTCCAGCGGGTGCACAAGGTCGCCGAGACGGCCCGCCTGGCGCTCGGCGTGGCCGCCGGCCGGGAGCGGGCCGGGGCGCTGTTCGGCTCCGCCGGTGACCGGGCGCTGGGCCGGGTGATGCTCCAGCTCGGGGTCCGGCTGGCCCGGATGGCCGGGGTGCGCGCCGCCAAGCGGATGTTCGCCAAGGTCGTGCCGGGCGCGGCGATCGTGCTCGGCACCTGGGCCAACTCGTCGGCGACGAAGGAACTGGCCGACCGCACGCGTGCCCTCTATCGGGCCGCCGGCCCCCGGCAGCTACCCGGTCCGCGCCGGCCCTGACCGGCCACTCGCCGGCCGCTCCACCGGGGCGGGCCGGCTCCGGCCGGTCAGTCCGCCCAGCCGGAGGCGTTCCAGGCCACCTCGGCCAGCCGGCCCTGACCGGCGGCGTTCGGGTGGAACCAGTCGAGCGAGTTGACCTGGTCCAGGTCGAAGCGGTGGCGGTGCACCGCGCCGCCGTCCCAGCGGCAGCGTGACCCGTACGCCCGGCAGGCGGCGCGCAGCTGCCCGTCGTACGCCTCGATCCGGTCCCTGACGCGGGCCCGGCGGGCGACCGCGGCGGGCGCGGTCGACGTGGCGTCGGCGAGCAGCGACGGGCAGACGCCCCGCGACCAGGCTCGCACGGCGCGGGGTTCGGTGTGCCCGACCTGCCAGAGCCGGTACAGGTCCGGGATGCTGACCACCAGCACCCGGGCCTTCGGCCGGCCCTCGCGCAGCACCGCCAGGGCCGCGTCGACCTGATCGCGGAAGGTCGCGACGGGCGTCATGTCGCCGACGTCGCCCCGGCAGGCGTCGTTCGCGCCGATCAGCACGGTGACCAGGTCGGCCTGGTCGCGGACCGCCGATCGGGCCTGGCCGGCCAGCGCGGCCGCGCGGGCCCCGGGCACCGCCCGGTTGGACGCACGTAGCCCCGGCGCGTCGGCGCGCAGCCGCCGGTAGAGGCTCTCCACCCGCAGGCCGTCCCCGGTCGACCAGGAGTTGCGTTCGCAGCTCACCAGCAGCAGGCAGGAGCCGTAGCCGCTGGTGACCGAGTCGCCGAGCGCGGCCAGCACCCGGGGTTCCCCGGGGCGGGGTGTGCCGGACGGTCGGGGCGACGCCTCGCCGGAGCCGTCACAGGCGAGCGCGACGAGCGCGGCCAGGCAGGCCAGCGCGGCGATCCAGCGTCTCATCGGTCCCCCGTCCAGCGGCGGCAACGGGCGCGTCGACCCTATGCCCCGGCCGGGCCCCGGTGGCGGTTCTGTCGGCTATCGGCATCGACCCCGGTCGTTCACATCTGTCGTGTTGGCGCAGGCCGGCCGTGCAGCCAGCGGTGCAGCGCCCTGGTGATCCGGGGCAGCACCAGGTAGGTCATCAGCGGGGTGAGCACGAGCGTCATCAGCAGCGTCCGCCCGGCCAGCGGCACACCGGCGAGGAACCGGGTGGTCAGCAGCGTGGCGGCCAGGCTGAGCGGGAAGAACGCCAGCCAGATCGTGACCGCCTGCTTCCAGCGCGGCGGTGCGGCCGGCTCGGGCTCGGGCTCGCCGAACGTCTCGACCACGTGGTCCACCGGCGGGTCGAACCACCCCTCGATGCCGGTGCGCCGTTCCACCCGGGTGTGCTCGACGATGCCCTGCGCTGAGCCGAGCCACCAGCGCCGCTGCGGCGAGTCCTCCCAGCCGCGCAGCGTGTCCGCGTCGGCGAAGCGGTACATCACGTGCCACTCGCCGGAATCGGGGGCGCTGCGGACGAAACCGGCGCCGAGGAAGCCCGGGAAGCTCTCCGCGAGCGCCGTTCCGGCCCGCATCCACGCCACCACCTCGTCGGTACGCGCCGGGTCGGCGCGCCGGGACACGGCGACGGTCACCGGTACGGCCTGCATCGTGGTCATGCCATCCTCTCCACCGTCCGCGGGATCTCCGCCGGTACCGGCACACCGATGTAACGCACCCGCCCGCCGGGCGCATCCGGCGGCTGCCCCCCGGGTGTCCCGGATCACCGGTGTTCCCGCCCCGGCCGGTTATCCCCGCCCGTGCCGGGGTAGGCCGCAGGAATGACCCGATCACAGCCCCGCCGCGCCCGCGGCACGGTCGGCCACGCCAACAGCGCCCTGAACCTGCGGCTCGCGCTCGCCACCTTCGGTCTGGTCGTGATGACCGTCTTCGCGGTGCTCGCGTTCGCCGCGGAGATCGTCTGGCTGGGTGTCGTGTGCGTGCTGCTCGCCGTGGTGGCGGTGGTCGACCTGGTCGTGATCCAGCGCCGCCGAGCCGCGCGCCGCCGGGAGGAGCCGGGCGTGCGGCACTCGCTGTTCGAGTGACAGGAGTACGACATGCCCATCGCCACCACCAATCCCGCCACCGGACAGGTGCTCAAGACGTACGAGGCGATGTCGGACGAGCAGATCGACGCCGCGATCGAGCGGGCCGACCTCGCCTTCCGGCAGTTGCGCGACACCACCATCGCGCAGCGGGCCCGGTGGCTCACCGCCGCCGCCGACCTGCTCGACGCCGAGCGCGACGAGACGGCCCGGCTGATGACCACCGAGATGGGCAAGACGTACGCCGCCGCGAAGGCGGAGGTCACCAAGTGCGCGACCGCCTGCCGCTTCTACGCCGGGAACGCGCCCCGGATGCTCGCCGACGAGCCGGCCGACGCCGCCGCGGTCAAGGCGAAGCGGGCGTACGTGCGCTACCAGCCGATCGGCCCGGTACTCGCGGTGATGCCGTGGAACTTCCCGCTGTGGCAGGTGATGCGGTTCGCCGCCCCGGCCCTGATGGCCGGCAACACCGGCTTGCTCAAGCACGCCTCCAACGTGCCGCAGACCGCGCTCTACCTGGAGGACCTGTTCCGCCGGGCCGGGTTCCCCGAGGGCGCGTTCACCACGCTGCTGGTCGGCTCCGACGCGGTCGACCGGATTCTCAGCGACCCCCGGGTCCGCGCCGCCACGCTTACCGGCAGCGAGCCGGCCGGCCGGTCCATCGCCCAGATCGCCGGCCGGGAGATCAAGAAGACGGTGCTGGAGCTGGGCGGCAGCGACCCGTTCGTGGTGATGCCCTCGGCCGACCTGGACGCCGCCGCGGAGGTCGCCACCACCGCCCGCTGCCAGAACAACGGGCAGTCCTGCATCGCCGCGAAGCGGTTCATCGTGCACACCGACGTGTTCGACGCATTCGCCGAGAAGTTCGCCGCCCGGATGGCGGCGCTGCGCGTCGGCGACCCGATGGACGACGGCACCGACGTCGGCCCGCTGGCCAGCGAGCGCGGCCGCGACGAGGTGCACGCCCAGGTCGCCGACGCGGTGGACCAGGGCGCCACGGTGCTCTGCGGCGGCGAGAAACCGGCCGGGGACGGCTGGTACTACCCGCCGACAGTGGTCACCGACCTGCGCCCGGAGATGCGGATGTGGGCCGAGGAGGTGTTCGGGCCGGTCGCCGGGCTCTACCGGGTCGGCTCGTACGACGAGGCGATCGCCGTCGCCAACGGCACCAGCTTCGGCCTCGGCTCCAACGCCTGGACCAACGACCCGGCCGAGCAGGAGCGCTTCGCCGTCGACCTGGACGCGGGCAACGTGTTCATCAACGGCATGACCACGTCCTATCCGGAGCTGCCGTTCGGCGGTGTGAAGAACTCCGGGTACGGCCGCGAGCTGTCCGCCGCCGGCATGCGCGAGTTCTGCAACACCAAGACCGTGTGGATCGGCGAGGGCGAGACCGGTGCGGGTGCCGGCGCGCACTCCGAGTAGCGGTGTTAACAGGGGCCCCTTCCTCTACCGGAGGCGTTAAGAAGGGGCCCCTGCTTACATCTCCGTCGGGGTGGGTAGGAGTGGCGACCATGACGGCGTTCGGCTTCCACGCATCCCACGAGCAGATCCACCCGGCCCGGCTGCTGGAGGCGGTGATCCACGCCGAACGCGCCGGGTTCGACGCGGCCATGTGCTCCGACCACTTCTCACCGTGGAGCGAGCGGCAGGGCCAGTCCGGGTTCGCCTGGTCCTGGCTCGGCGCCGCGCTCCAGGCCACGAACCTGTCCTTCGGCGTGGTGAACGCGCCCGGCCAGCGGTACCACCCGGCCGTCATCGCGCAGGCCATCGGCACGCTCGGCGCCATGTACCCGGGCCGGTTCTGGGCCGCGCTGGGCACCGGCGAGGCGTCGAACGAGCACATCACCGGCCAGGGCTGGCCGCGCAAGGACGTCCGTAGTGCCCGGCTGCGCGAGTGCGTGGACGTGATCCGGGCGCTGTTGGCCGGCGAGGAGGTCAGCCACGACGGCCTCGTCACTGTGGACCGGGCGAAGCTGTGGACCCGGCCCGAGGAACCGCCCGCGCTGGTCGGCGCCGCCGTCAGCGTCGCCACCGCGCGCTGGTGCGCCGGGTGGGCGGACGGGCTGATCACCGTCAACGCGCCGGTGGACCACCTGCGGCGGATGATCGACGCCTACCGGGACGCGGGCGGACGCGGCCCGCTGCACCTCCAGGTGCACGTGAGCTGGGCGCCCGAGCAGGAGCAGGCCGAGGCGATCGCGTACGAGCAGTGGCGCAGCAACGTGTTCGCGCCGCCGATCTGCTGGGACCTGGAGACCCCCGAGCATTTCGACGTGGCGAGCGCCGACGTGCCGATGTCAAAGGTCGCCGAGACCGTGAACGTCTCCGCCGACCTGGGCCGGCACACCGGCTGGCTGGAGGAGTACGTGGCGCTGGGCTTCGACCAGATCGCCCTGCACCACGTCGGGCAGGAGCAGCGCGCGTTCATCGACGCGTTCGGCGCCGAGGTGCTGCCGAAGCTGCGCTCCGCCGCCTGATCACACTTCGGCCCGCCGGCGGCCAGGCTCGTCGTTCGTGGAAGCTCCGTTCGAGGTCGTGGTCTTCCCGGCCATCGCGACCTTCGGTGCGGCGCTGGCCCACCGGCTCGGCCTGCTGGCGACGCTGGGAGGAGATCGGCCGACTCAGCCGACCCGGCGCTCCAGCACCTGCCCGGTCCACGTCGGGCGGCCCGGCCGCTCCACGACGAACGGCTCGGTGGAGGTGAACCCGCAGCGCTCGTAGAACCGCACGAGCGCCCGGTCCGGGCTGCGGAAGCAGTCCACCCGCAGCAGGCCGACGCCCCGTTCGCGGGCCAGCTCCGCCGCGTACGCCAGCAGCCGCGCCCCGACCCCGCGCCCCGCGTACGCCCGGTCGGTGACCAGCAGGTTCACGTACAGCTCCGGCTCGGTGGCCGGCGGCACGTACTCGGTCGCCGCGCCCACCACCAGTGCGCCCACCGCAGTCGCGTCGATCTCCGCGAGGTACAGGCCGTCGCCGGCCGCCCACGCGTCGGCCTGGGCGATGCGGCGCGGGTCGATCGACGCCGGCTCGGTGCCCCACTGGTCGGTACGCCCGCGCTCGGCCAGCCAGGCGGTGGCGCTGTCGAGCAGCCGCAGGAGCGTGGGGGCGTCGCCGGGTCCACCCGGGCGGATGGTGATGCTCTGCTGGTCGGTCATGCCGCCATGCTGCTACACGCCGCTCACCCGGGCACCCCGGCGGGCCGGGTCTCCGGCGCCTGCCGGTTCGCGATCGCCCGGCGGGCGAGCGCCGGGGCGGCCAGCCCGGCGGCGGCGAAGACCCCGCCGAGGACCAGCCAGCCGGCCGGACCGCCGCTGAGCACCAGCAGCGTGAGCAGGCCCCGGCCGAGTGCCTGGGCCAGCCCGGCGAGCAGGCCGTCCGCACCCTGGTAGGCGCCGATCGCGCCGGGCGGGGCCAGGTCGTAGGCGAGCCCCGCACCCGCCGCGCTGTGCCACAGGTCGCCCACCGTCCACACCGCCGTCGCCACGAGCAGCAGGACGATTGCCGGGAGCACCGGCAGGATCCCGGTCACGGCGTAGAGCGGTGTCGCCGCCGCGAGCACCAACCCGGCCCGGCGCAGCTTCCGGGCGGCCGGGGCGGCCCGCTCCGCGCCCCGGCTCAACCGGACCGCGAGTAGTACGGTGAGCACCGTGTTGACGAGCAGCACCGCCGAGACCGCCGGTGGCGGTGCGCCGGCCCGGTCCACCGTCCACAGCGGCACGACGAGCACGAGCACCGTCACGTGCGTGCTCAGCACCGCCGAGGTGCCGCTCACCGCGAGGAACCGTCTGTCCCGCAGCGGCCCGCCGCGCCGTAACGTGCCCGGCGTGCGTCGCGTACCGGCCGTCGCGCGCGGTCCGGGCGTCGTCTCCGCGCCGGGAGCAGGCCGCGTGCCGCCGGCCGCCGCCTGCGGCGGCAGGCGCAGCAGCAGCGCCGCCGAGAGCAGGTAGGTGGCCGCGTTGCCGACCACGAGCACCTGGTACGCCCGGTGCGTGTCAACGGCGAGCGCGATCCCGGCCAGCGCGGTACCGGCGGTGATGCCCAGGTTCGCCACCGCGCGCAGCGTGGCGAAGGCGTGCACCCGGCCGTCCGGGCCGCCCACCGCGGCGACGAGCGCCGCCCGCACCGCCAGGTTGCCGGCCGCGAGCAGCGCCTCCGGCACCGCCACCGCCAGGAACGCCGGGAACGAGCCGACCAGCAGGTACGCGAGCGCGGCGACCGCTTGGCCCACCTGGAGGACGGCCCGGAGCGTACGCGGATCCCACCGGTCGGCCAGCCCGCCCAGTGGCACGCTCGCGCTCAGCCCGACCAGCCCGGCGACTGTCAGCCCGGCACCCACCGACGGGGCGGAGAGCCCCACGTCCCGGGTCAGGTAGAGCGCCCCGCCCGCCAGCCACAGCCCTGCGCCGACGGTGTTGACAAGCGTGGCGTACGCGAGGGTGCGCAGCGGCCCGGGCGGCGGGACCGGCGAGACGCGTCCCATCAGCGGGGTCCGGCGAGGGTCATGGGGCCGACGCTAGGACTGTTCCGGCGGGCCCGGAGCCCCGCTCGGGGCGACGCCTGTCACACCGCGAGCCCGCCGGGGCGTCGCCGCCGCTGGTCACCGCCGAGCCACCCGGAGCGCGGTTCGGGAAATCCGCTCGCCCCGCCGGTCCCCGCTCTGCCAGGGTCGGCGCCGTGGAGCGCAGCAGGATCGCCCGGGCCGGGGAACTGATCGAGGTGCAGCGGATCGAGGTGGCCTCCGGCGCCCCGTTCCGGGAGGTCGGCATGACCCTGGTGGCAGACATGCCACCGCTGCCGGTGGAGGCGCTGGCCGCCGGGCAGCGCGCCGGACGGCTGTGGGTGGCGACCGACCCGGCCGACCGGCCGATCGCGTTCGTACTGGCCGATCTGGTCGACGGGGCGGCGCACGTGCAGCAGCTCAGCGTCGACCCGGCGTACGCCCGGCGTGGCATCGGGCGGCGTCTGCTCGACCGGGTGGCGGAGTGGGCGTCGTCGCAGGGGTTGCCGGCGCTGACGCTGACCACGTTCCGCTCGGTGCCGTGGAACGGGCCCTACTACGTGCGGTGCGGGTTCCGCGAGCTGAGCGGCACGGAGTTGACGCCCGGCCTGATCGAGCTGCTGGCCGCCGAGGCGGCGCTGGGCCTCGACCCGGCCGAGCGGATCGCGATGCGCCGCCCCGTCCCCTGCTCGTGTCACGATCGCGCGGTGCCCGCCTCGGTGACCGCCCTGCTGCGCCGGCAGTTCGACCTGACCTGGGCGCTCGCCGAATACCACCTCGACCGGCTGGAGCCGGCGGACTTCCTCTGGGAGCCGGCCGCGCTCTGCTGGACGATGCGCCAGGACCCGGACGGCGGGTGGCGTCCCGACTGGGCCGACACCGAGCCGGATCCGGTGCCGGTGCCCACGATCGCCTGGCTGACCTGGCACATCGGCTGGTGGTGGTCGGTCGCCGCCGACCACGTGCGGCAGCGCCCGGCCCGGGACCGCGACGCCATCCGGTGGCCCGGGCCGGGCGACGACACGGTCGCCTGGCTGCGGGAGCTGCGGGCGGAGTGGACCGACGCGCTGGACGGGCTGACCGAGGCCGACCTGGACCGGCCGTCCGCGTACCCCTGGCCCGCCGAAGCGGGGTTCACCGTCGCGGACCTGGCCGCGTGGGTGAACGCCGAGCTGATGAAGAACGTGGCCGAGATCGGGCAGCTCCGGCTGCTGCGCGCGGCGGGGCGGCCGGGCTGAGCCCCGCCGCGCTCAGTGCGCGCCGCCGAGGTTGAGCACCACCACCCCGGCGATGACGAGTGCCGCCCCGACCACCTTCGTCACGCTCAGCGGCTCACCCAGGAACGCCGCGCCGATCGCCACGATGGCGGCGGTGCCGAGGCCGGACCAGACCGCGTACGCGACGCCGACCGGGATGTCCTTCACTGCGAGCGAGAGCAGCCCGAACGCGGACAGGTACGCCACGGCGAGGCCGAGCGTGGGCCAGAGCCGGGTGAAGCCGTCGGTGGCCTTGAGCAGACTGGTGCCGATCACCTCGGCGGTGATCGCGCCGAGCAGGAACAGGTACGCCATCGCAGGACCGTACCCGGTCCTGCGATGGCGCCCGGTCGGAGCGGGAAAGCCGGTCAGGAGACCGTGCAGGCCTTGCCGTTCAGGGTGACCAGCCCCGGATCCGGGTTGGGGAAGCGGGACGCGGTGCCGTTGAAGCCGAACGTGGTGGACGCGCCCGGCGCCAGCTTCGCGTTCCAGGGCAGGTTCTTCGCGGTGACCGTGGCGCCGCTCTGGCCGAGCTGCGCCGACCACGCCTGGCTCACCTTCTGGTCGCCGAGGAACGCCCAGCGCAGGTTCCACCCGTTCACCGCCGTCGTGCCGGTGTTGCGCACCGTCACCTGGGTGGTGAAGCCGGACGGCCAGCTCCCGTGCGTGGTGTAGGCGACCGCGCAGGACGGCGCCGGCACCGCACCGGCGTCACCCTGGTCGGCCAGGAACGACGCGAGCCACGCCAGCGCCGAGTTCCAGTTGATCGCCACCTCGTTCGTCGCGTACGAGTTGATGTCGTCGATGTAGCAGAACATCGGCGCGCATCCGGCGAGCAGGTTCGCCGCGAACGGGTCCTGCAGGGCGGCGTTCGGGCCACCGGCGAGCGAGCCGGCCGGCGGGCGCGGCAGTTCCGGGTTCAGCTGGTGGCCGAAGATCCGGCTGTGCTGGTTGCGGGCGTGCTGCTCGCCCCACCCGGTCACGTACGACATGTTCAGCGCGTTGCGGCCGAACAGGTAGTCGGCGGCCTGCACCGCGCCGTCCCGGTACTTCGCGTCCCGGCTCAGGTCGAACGCGGTGGCCAGCACGATCGCGTTGTTGACCAGGTTGCTGTTGCTGCCCCAGACGTACGCGTCGGCGCTGCCCGGGAAGGGCAGCCCGTACGCCTGGCCGGCGATCGTGGCCAGGTAGCTGTCGGCGGCGGCGGTGATCGACTCGCGGATGCGGGTCTTCTCCGCGGCCGGCAGCGTGTTCGGCACGGTGGCCAGGTCGAGGCGGCCCAGCGCGGCGACGCTCTGCCAGCCGAACGCGCCGCTCGGGGCGAACACGTCGGCGGTGTGCAGCGGCGAGCCGGTGACGTCGGCCAGGTACGCCTTGTCGCCGGTGGTCAGCCACAGCTCCGCCGCGGCCCAGTAGAACTCGTCGGTGACGTTCGTGTCGTCGTACGCGCCGCCGCCGGTGCTGTCGCTGGCCGGGGCGTAGATCGCCGGGTTGGCCTTGGCCGCCGCGTACGCGGTCTTCGCGGCGGTGCCGCAGCGCGCGGCGAACGCGGCGTCGTACGGGGCGTACAGCCGCTGGCACTGCGCCGCGACGGCGGCCAGGTTCAGCGTGGCGGCGGTGGACGGCGCGTGCAGCTCGCGCGGCTGCGGGTCGTCCTCGGGCTGCAGCGGCAGGCCGGTCCAGTTCCGGTCGTGGATCTTGTGGTGGACCATCCCGGCCAGGGGCTTGCCGGCCGGCACCTGCATGCGCAGCAGGAACTCCAGCTCCCAGCGGGCCTCGTCGAGCACGTCCGGCACGTCGTTGCCGCGCTCGGGCAGCCGCAGCGTGGAGTCGCCCAGGGCGGCACCGCCGTCGGCGGTCTCCGCGGTCTTGGTCCGCTCGAAGGTGCTCAGGAGCTGGTGGGTGGCGATGCCGCCGTTGACGACGTACTTGCCGTGGTCACCCGCGTCGTACCAGCCGCCGCGCACGTCCAGCGAGTAGTCGCAGACGCCGGCCTGGCACGGCACGTCGGTGTCGCCCTGGTTCGGCGCGACGCCGAGGTGGCCGGCCGGGCGGGCGTACTCCTCGCCGATCAGGTCGCCGTCGATGGCGATACCGCTGCGCTGGGCGTAGAAGAACTGCAGCGAGTCGGCGCGCAGCCGGTCGTAGAGCGCGCCGGAGATGTCGAACGGGTGGCTGGTCTCGCCGTCCACGGTCAGCGTGTAGCCGGTGCCCGGCGTGCGGTACGCGGAGAAGTCGGCGGTCTGCACGTTCTGCGCGGAGGCGGCGTCGGTGCCGCGCGGCGTGGTCTGCCCGCTGGCGACTACCGCGCCGCCGGCCGACTTGAGCTGCCACGGCAGCGCCTCGGTGGCCTCGGTGACGACGGTGGCGTGCTTGGGCCCGCCGGGCAGGTAGCCGACCTGGTTCACCCGCACCCGGGGCCCGGTGTCCGGCTCGTACGGCGGCGCCGGCTCCCCGCCGCGCAGCGACACGTCGTCCAGGCAGAAGGTCTGCGCCTGGGCGCTGCCGCCGACCTGGAAGATGAGCTGGGCGGTGGGGTTGTCGGCCGGGGAGGTGAACGTGGTGGTGACGCGCTGCGCGGTGCCGGTGGCTGTCGCGTCGACACTGGCGTACGTGGTGTAGGGGGCGCTGCCGAGCTGGAGCACGGCCTTGACGGCCGCGCCGGGGGTCGCGGAGACGTCGAAGGACAGTTCGTACTCGGCGCCCTGGGTCAGCGGCACCGCGTCCTGGCCGATGCCGGCGTCCCACGGGTTGGCGGTGCCCGCCGCCACGGAGGTGCAGAGGCGGCCGTCGACGACCGCGAGGTCGCCGGTGCCGTACGAGAACCAGGGTGAGACACCGGCGCTGAAGTCGCCGTTGCGGAGTTGTTCGGGCGCGTCCGGCGGCACCTCGGCGCTCGCCGGGCCGGCGGTGAGGCCGGTGAGCGCCAGCGTGGTGGCCGCGAGCGCGGCGAGCCGACGACGGGATCGGGTCACGGATGTTCCTTCCGTGCTCGGGGGTGGTGGGGGAGACCGGAAGCTGGGAGCGCTCCCAATATCAGCCCGATGTTTCCACCGCGTTCCGTCCCTGTCAATCGATCCGGCCCGATGAGGGCTGCGCGCCCGCGCGCGGCGGGATTCGGCGCGCCACGTACGATGTCAGTGATCTCCTAGAGACATCCGAGCCCTCGACCTGGCAGGCTGCGACCCATGACCCTGAAGCTTCGTTCCGTCGGAGCGAGCGACCGTGGGCTGATCCGCAGCGGCAACCAGGACGCACAGCACGCCGGCGCCTGGCTCGTCGCGGTCGCCGACGGCATGGGCGGCATGGCGGCCGGCGACCTGGCCAGCCGCATCGCCATCGACGCGATCGTCCCGCTGGACGTGGAGACGCCGGAGGACGCCCTCGTCGCCGCGCTCCAGGGCGGGATCGAACTGGCCACCTCGCGGATCCGTCAGGCCGTCGAGGAGGACCCGGAGCGCCAGGGCATGGGCACGACGCTCACCGCGCTGCTGTTCGCCCGCACCGGCAGCTGCCTCGCGCTGGCGCACGTCGGCGACTCCCGGGCCTATCTCTACCGCGAGGGCGTGCTCAAGCAGGTCACCCGCGACGACACGTTCGTGCAGATGCTCGTCGACCAGGGCGTCATCACCGCCGAGCAGGCCAGCAGCCACCCTCGCCGCGCGGTGGTGACCCAGGCGTTGCAGGGCGACGAGGTGTCCCCGTCGTACGCCACGATGGTGCCCCGGGTGGGTGACCGATGGCTGCTGTGCAGCGACGGTCTCTCCAACGTGGTGCGCGCGGACACGCTCACCGAGGTGTTCAGCGAGCAGCCGGAACGCGACGCCTGCGCGACCCGGCTGATCGACCTGGCACTACGGGCCGGCGGCCCGGACAACATCACCGTCGTGATCGCCGACGTCGTCGAGGAGTAGGCGGTCACCGCCGGCGCGGCGCCGCCCGCCGGGTCGGCTCGGCGGTGGTCGGATCCTCCGGCCAGGGATGACGCGGGTAGCGTCCGCGCAACTCCGCCCGCACCTGCGGATATCCGGTGCGCCAGAACGACGCCAGGTCGGCGGTGACCGCCACCGGCCGCCCGGCGGGGGAAAGTAGGTGCAGCAGCACCGGCACCCGCCCGTCGGCGATGCGCGGCACGTCCCGCCAGCCGAACGTCTCCTGGAGCTTGACCGCCAGCACCGGGGCGGCCGGGTCGGCGTAGTCGACCCGGATCCGAGACCCGCTGGGCACCGCCACCCGCTCCGGGGCCAGCTCGTCCAGCCGCGCCGCCTGCCGCCAGTCCAGCAGCCGCCGCAGCGCCGCCGCCACGTCCACCCGGTGCAGGTCGGCCCGGCGCCGGGCGCGGGCCAGCTCCGGGCCCAGCCACTCCCCGGCGCGGGCGAGCAGCGCCGCGTCGGAGACGTCCGGCCAGCCGTCGCCGAGCGCCTGGCGGCAGAACGCCAGCCGGCGGCGCAGCCCGGTCGCGTCCGGCGTCCAGCGCAGCAGCCCCGGCCCCTCCTGCCGCAGCCCGTCCAGCAGCGCCGCCGCGACCAGCTCCGGGTCCGGCGCGGTGAGCGGCCGGTCGACCAGTTCGACAGCGCCGAGCCGGACCACCTCGCGGGCCACCACGTCACCGCCGGACCAGGCCACCTCCCGTGCGGCGTCCAGCAGCGCCGCCCCGGCCTCCCGGGCGGTCGCCTCGTCGATCGGCGCGGCCAGCCGCACCCGGGCGGCGGGCGCGCCGGGGGAGCGGTCGGCCACCGCGACGGCCAGCCACGCCGCTCCGGCCAGCCCCGACCCGGGCGCCAGCTCCGCGGCGGTCCCGCCGGCCATCAGGTACGCGGACCCGCCCGGCCGCCGCGCCCGGGCCAGCCGTTCCGGGTACGCCAGCCCGGCGAGCAGCCCCGCGGCCAGATCGTCCGGCAGACGCTCCCGCTCGTCCGCGCCGTCGGTGGGCAGGGCGGCGCGCAGGCGGCGTACCTCGGTGCGCCAGCGCGCGGTGGCGGCCGGGTCGGCGCCGTCACGCAGTCGCCGCCAGCGGGCGGGTAGGTCGTCTCCCGTGCCGCCCAGCGTGTCCTCGCCGAGGATCGCCACCACCTGGGCGGCCCGCTCGGCGCCCACCCGGACAGCACCGTCCAGCAGAGCCCGTGCCAGCCGGGGATGCGTACCGGCCGCTGCGACCGCCCGCCCCCGGGCCGTGATCCGGCCGTCGTGGTCCACCGCGCCGAGCGTGGTGAGCGTCTCCCGCGCCACTGTGAGCGCGGCCGGCGGCGGTGGGTCGGGCAGCGCCAGCCCGGCGCCGTCCGGTGTGCCCCAGGCCGCCAGTTCCAGCGCGAACCCGGTCAGGTCGGCGGTGGCGATCTCCGGTTCGGGCTGCGGGGCGAGCCGCGCGTGCGTCGCCTCCGACCAGCAGCGGTAGACCGCCCCGGGGGCCTCCCGTCCGGCCCGGCCGGCGCGTTGGGTGGCGCCCGCCCGCGACACCGGCACGGTGACCAGCGAACCCAGCCCTCGGGCCAGGTCGGTGCGGGGCACCCGGCTCAGTCCGGCGTCCACCACCACCCGTACGCCGGGCACTGTCAGGCTGCTCTCCGCCACCGCTGTCGCGAGCACCACGCGCCGCCCGGCGGCAGGGGTGAGCGCCGCGTCCTGGGCGGGCCCCGGCAGCCGTCCGTGCAACGGCAGCACCACGACCTCGCGCAGACCGGCCAGGCGGCCCGCGACGGCGGCGATCTCACCCGCGCCGGGCAGGAAGACGAGCACGTCGCCGTCGCGTTCACGCAGCGTCCGGCGCACGGTGGCGGCCACGTGGTCGAGCAGCGCCGGATCGACCCGCCCGGCACCGGGCGGCGTCACCGGGCGCGGCGGTGGTGCCCACACCCGCTCGACCGGATGCAGCGCTGCCTCGGCGCGTACCACGGGGGCGGGTCCGCCGGTGCCGAGCAGCGCGGCGAAGCGGTCCGTCCGCGGAGTGGCCGACATCGCCAGCAGCCACAGGTCCGGGCGCAGCGTCGCGCGGGCCTCGACGCTGAACGCCAGCGCCAGGTCGGCGTCGAGGTGCCGTTCGTGGCACTCGTCGAGCAGGACCGCGTCCACGCCCGGCAGCTCCGGATCGTGGTGCAGGCGGCGGACCAGCAGGCCGGTGGTCACCACCTCGACCCGGGTACGGGGTCCGGTCCGGCGCTCGCCGCGCACCGCGTACCCGATCCGGTCGCCGACCCGCTCGCCGAGCAGGGCGGCCATCCGGTGCGCGGCGGCGCGGGCGGCCACCCGCCGAGGCTGGGCGATCACCACGCGGCCGGTGACCGCGTCGGCGACGGCGAGCGGCGCGGTGGTGGTCTTGCCGGTGCCCGGCGGCGCCACCAGGACGGCGGCGCCGCGCTCGCGCAGCGCGCCGACGAGCGCCGGCAGGACCGGGCGCACCGGCAGGTCGAGCGGGATGTCGGCGAGCACCGGCCCACTCTCGCACCGCGCCGCCGGACGGTCCGCGTCACCCCCGGGACGCGGAACGGCCCGGCCGGCGCACCGCCGACCGGGCCGGGTGGGCCGCCGCGCCGGGTCCGCCGACCCGGCCGCCGCCCTCCTTGCTAGTACGTCCCGTCGAGCTGCCCGCGCAGCTTGGTGAGGGCCCGGGCCAGGAGCCGGGACACGTGCATCTGCGAGACGCCGATCTGCTCGGCGATCTGCGACTGGGTCAGGTTGCCGTAGAAGCGCAGCGTGAGGATCTTCTGCTCGCGCTGGTCGAGCGTGGCGAGCGCCGGGCCGAGGGCCACCCGCATCTCGGCCAGCTCGAACTCGCCGTCTTCGCCGCCGAGCAGGTCGCCCAGCTCGGTGGCCCGCTCGCCGTCGCCGGTCGGGGTGGACAGCGACACCGCGTTGTACGCGCGGGCGCCCTCCAGGCCCTCCAGCACCTCTTCCTCGGTGAGCTTGAGGTGGGCGGCGATGTCGGCGACCGTCGGCGAGCGGCCGAGCGTCTGGAGCAGTGTGCTGTTGGCGTCGGAGATCGCCAGGCGCAGCTCCTGGAGCCGGCGCGGCACCCGGATGTCCCAGGTGCGGTCGCGGAAGTGGCGCTTCAGCTCGCCGATGATGGTGGGGATGGCGTAGCCGGCGAAGTCGACGCCGCGTGACGGGTCGAACTTGTCGATCGCCTTGATCAGGCCGATCGCCGCGGTCTGCGCCAGGTCGTCGTTGGGCTCGCCCCGGCCGCTGTAGCGGTGGGCCAGGTGGTTCGCCAGCGGCAGCCACGCCTCGATGGCGCGGTCGCGCAGCGCCGGCCGGGACGGGTGGTCGGCGGGCAGCGCGGCCATCGCGGCGAGCAGGTCGGCGGCGCTGTCGGTGAGGGAGCGGGGGTCGAGCTTCGCGGAGGCGGCCGGCGCGGTCGCCGGGGCGCTGATCGTGGGAGCGGTCATGGGTGTTCCTCCCTGCACCTCGTCCACGGAAGAAAAAAGACGTGACGCTTAGGTTTAGGTGTCGGTCGTACGTTCGGAAGTCACCATAGCCCGATCGTCCTGCGGAAATCTAGCCGAAAGTACGATGCACTTAAGGTGTAAGTGGCCAGAAAGGGAAGTGAATGGGTCGATATCACGCTCGGCGGGGCGGCGGATGACGTCGACCGGTCGGCCTCGGTCGTACCCCGACCGGTCAACGTGGAATCCGACAGGGCGGGCGAAGTGTCGCCTTTCTGTCGTTGTCCCGCCGACGGGCCCGCCCGTAGCGTCCGTAGCGACACGTCAACGGAGGCACCGTGCTGGATCCCGCCGCGCCACAGCTCGTCATCAACGCCCGGACCCTGCTGTTCAGTTGGCTCCCGGCGGACCCCGGCGCGGTCGACACACTGCTGCCCGCGGGTCTGCGCCCGCACCCGCAGCGCCAGGTGTTCGTCAACCAGTACGTGGTCGACGACGAGACGCAGACCTCGGGCTTCGGGGCGTACTCGCTGACCTACCTGGGAGTCTCACTGGCGGACATGGACCCGCCCGACGGCGAGACGCCGGGCGGCTGGTGGACGCACTACCTCGCCTCCAGCGAGCGGGTCCGGCGGTACGCCGCCGCACGAGGCGTACCGGCCGCGGCCGGAGAGACCCGCCTCGACCTGCGGGGCGACCAGCTCACCGCCGAGACCCGCGCCGCCGACGGCACGCTGCTGATCCGGGTCACCGCCCGGGTCGGGCACACCGGCACCGCGGCGCACTACGGCCACCACCGCTACCTCACCCGCCACGACGGCGAGCTGATCGTCACCGACTACCCGTATGTGGCCGAGCCGGTGTCGCCGTTCGAGGTCGAGTCGGTGGAGTTCCCGGTGCCGGAGCACCCGGTCCACGCGCTGCGGCCGGCCAACCCGCTGCACATCTGCTGGGGCTTCTACTCGCCGCGGGTCTCGTTCGCCTACCCGGCCCGCCCGGACGTGCCGCACGAGCCGGCGGACCTTCACCAGGTGCCGGCCCGCCGGGCCGGTAGCGGCCTGCCGTCCGGGTCGTAGACCAGCCGGTACGCGGGCAGCGCCCAGAGTCGCGTACGCCAGGGCAACCGCTCCGGGCGGTGCGGCCGCAACCGGCCCGGCGGACGGGGACCGGTCCGGCCCCCGGCGTGCCAGCGGTCCAGCTCGTCGGCCGCCGCGGTGACCGCCGCCACCGCGTCCGCCGGGTCCAGCAGGTCGTCGTCCTGCGCGCCGCCGGGATCGCGGTCCAGGTGCTCGCGCCACAGCCGCAGCCGCAGGTCGCGGGCGAACACACGGGCGCCGTCGCCCAGCCCGGCCGGGTCGACCGGCGCCCGCTCGTCGCGGGTGTCGTCGAGCACCGCGCAGGACAGCTCGCTGTCGTGCGTCCAGGACCGGCGGTTGAAGTTGTCGCTGCCCACGCTGGCCCAGACGTCGTCCACCACGCAGACCTTGGCGTGCACGTACACCGGCGTGCCGTCGTGGTTCTCCACGTCGAAGACGTGCACCCGCTCCGGCGCGGCCCGGTGGCACAGCGACAGCGCCTGCTCCCGGCCGACCATGTTCGGCGGCAGCGCCAGCCGGCCGTCCACGTCGGGGTGCCGGGGCACGACCGCCACCAGGTGCAGGTCCGGATGCTCGTGCAGCGCCTGCGCGAACAACTCCGCCACCTCGGTCGACCAGAGGTACTGGTCCTCCAGGTAGATCAGCCGCCGGGCCCGGCGTACCGCCTTGGTGTAGCCGCGGGCCACCGTGCGCTCGCCGTCCGGGGCGAAGGAGTAGCGGGGCCGCACCGCCGGGTAGGTGCGCAGCACCTGCACGTGGTGCGGCCCGCAGGGCGGCGGGTCGGCGGGCTGCTCGGGCAACGGGTCCGGGCGCAGGTCGGAGCCGCGCAGCCGGTCCCGCAGGTACGCGATCGGGTTCTCCGAGTCCAGCGGCATCGGGTCGGTCCACCGCTCCCGGAACGTGGTGTCGAGCGCCCCGACCACCGGCCCGCGCACCGCGAGCTGCACGTCGTGCCAGGGCGGGGTGGGGCCGTACCGGGGCGACATGCCGACCGGCTGCGGGTCGCCGGCGTGGCTCGCGTCGTCGCGACGGCTGTGGCACAGGTCGATGCCCCCGGCGAACGCGATGTCGCGGCGCGGGTCGCCGGGACGGCGCAGCACCACGAGCTTCTGGTGGTGTGAGCCGCCGCGCCGGACCCGCTGGTCGAGCAGCACCTCGCCGCCGGCCGCGCCGATCGCCTCGCTGAGGTCGCGGTTCTCCGCCTCGCTGTAGGAGAGCGTGTCGAGGTGGGAGCGCCAGATCAGGCCCTTGACGATCACCCCGCGCTGGGCGGCCTGGGCGAACAACTGCGCCACCGTCGGGCCGTCGGGGCGCAGCCGCTCGTCCGGGTCACCCCGCCAGTCGGTGAAGAACAGGTGGTCGCCCGCCGAGAGCGACTCCACCTCGCTGACCAGGCGTTCGAAGTACGCGGCACCGTGAATCAGCGGCTCGGCGAGGTTTCCATCGGCCCAGACGGGTAACTCAGATGCCGGGTTGGCGCGTTCCTGTGCGGTGAGGAACCAGTCCCGCAGAGTCACGCTTCACCCCCGAGGTCGACGACGTCCTCACACGGTAGGACCCCCGGCAGGGCCCCGCACGTCGAGCAGCAGGTCGGCGTCGGTACGCGTCAGGGGTGCGCCGGACCCCTGGATCGCGAACCGAGGAGGCACCGCATGCCCGCCGAGACGACGAACACCGTGACCGACGACCACCGGCAGGCGGTGGAGGGGGAGCGGGGTGCGCTGGTGGCGGTCCTGTTGATGGTGATCCTCGGGGTGGCCGGCATCTTCGCCGTGTCCTGAGGCCGCGCCCGGGGCGCCCGGAGCAGGTCAGGGCCGGCTCCGGTGGTCGGCCCATTGGCCCATCCAGGCCGCGAGGTCGTGTATCCATCCGTCATTGTTCTGCTCGGCCTTGGCCTTCCACTTCGCGGCGTTCACGGCGGCGAAGGAGTCGAGAACCATGCTGCGGACGGAGGACCACGCGGGAAATTGGCCCAGCCACTCCTCGGCCTGCGCCGGGCTGTGGCCGCTGCCGATCAACCACGGCGCGAGTAGAGCCAGCTCCACCCATGCGGCGGCCTTGGTCATCCATGCCCAGTCGACGATCCGTAGGCCGCCCGAGGTCAGAATGAGATTGGTCGGGTTCATGTCGGAGTGGACGAGCGCCCCGCCTTCCATCTCCGGAAGGGCGAGTCCGAGGCGGCCGGCCGGGGTGAACCAGGTTCCGGTCGGGGCCGGTGTGTCTTGAAGGGCCTTCAGGGCCGCCTGGAGGAGATCCAGGTCCGGGCTTCCGGGAGCCAGGTCGGGGTGAGGGCCGTCCAGATGTTCGACCCCCACCACGAACCAGCCGTTGCACTCGAAGTGCCACAGGACGGCCGGCGGGAACCAGTTGACCGCTCTGGTCGCCACCAGCTCGTAGCGCAGCGTTTGTACGCCCAGCCCGTTCGAGGCGGCCTTGACGAAGACCTTGCCGGACGAGCCGACGACGGTCGATGCGATCTCCGCATGGTTGCCCGTCGGAGCCGGGTTCACGGCGACGACACCGCCGACTCGCTCGGCGATCTCGGTCCTTACCCCCTTGGGCAGAGCAGACCATTCGCTGCGCATGGGTTACCTCTCGGGAGTTACCTGCCGCCGCCGGCCTGCGGCGGGTTGGGCGGGCAGCACGACTCGGCCTCGCCGTACCAGAATTCCGTGTCGACCCGGAAGCCGGTCTTGTGCAGGGCCGCCAGCGTGAAGGTCGCAGCGGTGCCGTCCATCATCCCTTCGGTCAGGACGGGGATGTGGTGGACGAAGCCTCCGGCGATCTGCTCGCACGCGGCGGCGTACGGGACGGTGTGCTGCAGCACGGAGTGCCATACGGCGTCGACCGGGAGGGTCGGCACGACGCGACCGATCGACCCGTCCGGCAACGGCATCCCGAAGCCCTCGCTCGTCACGTTGTCGGCATGCGCCTTCAAGAAGATCAGGAACTGCTCGACGGCCTGTTCCGCGTAGGCCCGGGTGACGTACGTGTCGGCGGCGAAGTAGTCGACCAGCTTGCCGAACGTCTCGGCGTCGACCAGCGTTTGAGGGTCGGCGGCGATCGTCGCCGACGTGCTTGTGGTGACAGTCATTGCGGTCCCTTCCGGTGCTCTCGTTGTGCGGAGATGGATGTCCGCTCCGATGGTTCCTGTGCGGGGGTGGTGCTTGTGCACCCGTCCGTCGCCGCTTGGTCGGGCCGGCAGCAGGCGGGAATCTATGCGCGATCAGCCGACGGCCTCGGCTCGGTTGCGGGCTTACGGAACGGACCCCAGGAGACGAAGCGGTCGAACATCTCGCGCGGGCTCTGCCCGTCGTGCGGGTTGAGGTGATACAGGTCGCGCATCGCCTCGAACATCAGCCCGGTCAGGTAGATCGACAGGCCCGGTGGGTTGTCCTCGTACTCGGCCCGGAGCAGCAGGCGGGCGTCCGGGCACGGCCACGGGTTGCCGCACGACCGGCACGCCCACACCGGGCGCAGCGGTGTGTGCGGCGGGACCGTCTCGGTTCGGTAGCGCGGCCGGTCAGGTGTGGGGCCGGGGGACGGGAACGGCAGCATGGACGAGATCACGACCGGCCCCCGTTCGCCCGGTACATCTGGGCCGGTGTCAGGTTGCCGGCGCGGCCGGGACACGTGGTCGGGAAGACGTCGGTCGGGGCGGTGGCCCAAGCCGGGCGCTGTGGTGCCGGGCGCGGGCCGGGCCTCGGCGAATCGGGGTCACGGTGCCAGAAACGGACTCGCACGAGTGGTCTCCTTCGGGTCGATGAGCGTGCGGAGCCGCCCCGCCCCTTCCCGGGACGGCTCCGCCCGGTTCCGCCCCCGGCTTGTGCTCCGCAAGCGGTTCCGCTGGTGACACTCTGGTGTGGAGGCCGCTACCCTGCCGCACCCGCTCGCGCTGTTCATCGTCACCGAGATCCGCCGGGCCCGAGGGGCGGCCGGGATGACGCAAGAGGCGTTCGGGCGGGCCGCAGGCTTCAGCGCTTCGCACGTCAGCGCGGTGGAAGGCGGAACGCGTGCCCTCACTATGGACTTCATCAAGGGCGGCGACCGGGCTCTCACCACGGGCGGGATGTTTGAGCGCATGGTGGAGAAGCTGGGCGTACCGTCGTGGTTTCTGCCTTGGCTCGACGCGGAGCGCACCGCTACGCAGCTCCGGTGCTGGCAACCGTCGCTCGTCCCCGGCCTGCTGCAGACGGCGGATTACGCGCGCGCCGTCATCCGATGCGACGACACGCTCACCGATGACGAGGTCGACCGCAGGCTAGCCGATCGGATGGAACGGCAAGTGATCCTCACCGGGGGTAACGCGCCGCAGTTCATAGCCGTCATCGCCGAGGCGGTGCTACGCCGGGCGGGCGAGGACTTCCGGCAAGTCATGGCGGCCCAGATAAAGCACTTGATAGCGCTCGCGGAACGACCGAACATCAGCGTGCACGTACTGCCAGACGACATCAGTATGCACGTCGGCTTGACTGGGCCCTTCAGTCTCGCGCGCTCGCCAGAGCACACGTGGCTAGGGGAGATGGAGAACCAGCTCGGCGGGGTGGTCATCGAGAAACCAGCCGATGTGGATACTCTGATGACGAGGTGGGAGACGGTCCGCAACGAGGCCCTGCCCCGCCGCCACTCGATCGAGCTGATGAAGGAAGTTGTGAACTCGTGGACCTGATCGGCGCTCACTGGCGCAAGTCATCCCGCAGCGGCTCCGGCGGCGGTAATTGTGTGGAGGTGGCGGACAACCTGCCCGGCATCGTCGGCGTGCGGGACTCCAAGGACCCGGCAGGGTCGGCGCTCGTCTTCAAGCCGGCTGTCTGGCAAGGCTTCGTAGACCTCGCGAAGCGCATCGGTCCGGTCGGCTGACCCAGCACAGACGAAAGCCCTCACTCACGCCGGGGGGGTCGCCGTCGCCGAACACCGTGACCGACCGCGAGTAGGCGGTGGAGGGGGAGCCGGGCGCCCCGGCGAACCGGGGCGCCCGGAGCAGGTCAGGGCCGGTCGCCCTGGCCGTCGGTGTGCGGCACCCGCCCGGTCGGGATCACTCCGAGCCGACCGGCCTGGAAGTCCTCGACCGCCTGGATCAGCTCGGCGCGGGTGTTCATCACGAACGGGCCGTAGTGCGCCACCGGCTCGCGGATCGGCCGGCCGCCCATCAGGTACAGCTCCAGCGCCGGGGCGTTGGAGTCCTGCGTCCGGTCGGCGGTGATCCGCAGCGCCTCACCGGGCCCGTGCACGGCGAGCTGGCCGAGGTGGATCGGCCGCCGGTCGGTGCCGACGGTGCCACGACCGGCCAGGACGTACACCAGCGCGTTGAAGTCCGACCGCCACGGCAGGCTCAGCTCGGCACCGGGCTGCAACGTGACGTGCGCGATGGTGATCGGCGTGTGCGTCGAGCCCGGACCCTGGTGCCCGGCCACCTCGCCGGCGATGACCCGGATCAGGCCGCCACCGTCGGGCGTGGTCAGCAGCGCCGACTCCCGGCCGCGGATGTCCTGGTAGCGGGGCGCGCTCATCTTGGCGACGCTGGGCAGGTTGACCCAGAGCTGCAGGCCGTGGAACAGCCCGCCGCTCGTCACCAGGTGCTCCGGCGGCGCCTCGATGTGGAGCAGGCCACTGCCGGCCGTCATCCACTGGGTGTCGCCGTCGGTGATGGTGCCGCCGCCCCCGGTCGAGTCCTGGTGGTCCATGATCCCGTCGATCATGTAGGTCACCGTCTCGAAGCCGCGGTGCGGGTGCCAGGAGGTGCCCTTCGGCTCGCCCGGCGCGTAGTCGACCTCGCCCATCTGGTCGAGGTGGATGAACGGGTCCAGCTCGGTCATCGGCACCCCGGCGAAAGCCCGGCGGACCGGGAAGCCTTCGCCCTCGTACCCGCTGGGGGCGGTGGTGACCCGGCGGACCGGGCGGTATTCGGTGGCCTCGCCGAGCTGCGGCAGGCGGGGCAGGACGAGGACGTCGTCGACGGTGATCGCGGGCATCGCGGGGCTCCCTACTTGTCGGCCGGGGTGGACGACGCGGTGTGGTCGGCGCGCAGGCGCCGGCCGAGCCGCTCGAAGACCCGGGTGAGGCAGGCGACCTCGGCGTCGTCGAGGTCGTCGATCAGGTGGGCGCGGACGGAGCGCAGGTGGTGCGGCGCGGCCTCGCGCAGGGCGAGCAGGCCGGCCGCGGTGAGCACGGCCTCGCTGCCGCGCCGGTCCGCCGGACAGGCCTCCTTTGCCACCAGGCCGCGCTTGCGCATCGTGGTGATCTGGTAGGTCAGCCGGCTCGGCGAGAACACCAGCCGGTCGGCCAGCTCACCCATGCGTCTCCGCTGGCCGGGTGCCTCGGAGAGCAGGACCAGCACGTGGTAGTCGGCGAAGCTCAGGTCGCTGTCGGCGCGCAGGTCGTCCTCGATCCGGGTGAACAGCCGCTGGCTCGACTCGATGTACGCGCGCCAGCAGGCCGTCCGCTCGGCGTTCAGGCTCTCCGTCACGACTCCGAGAGTAGCACTAGTTAAAATCTAAACAAGTGCTCCTGGCGCGTGCGGAAGGCCAGGCTCGGTCGACTCTTCGAAAATTGAACGGGTGGCTCGGCTAGGGTCTGGGGATGGACGATCTCGACCTGCTCGACTGGCGGGAGCGGGTGGCCCGGCTCTACCTGTCCGACCTCGACCTGACCGGGTTCCGGGCCGCGCGCGACGAGCTGTTCCGCACCCACCCCAGCAGCCCGGTGCCGCCCGCCGACCGGCCCGGCTTCACCGGACTGCGCTGGTACCCGCCCGACCCGTCGGCGGTGGTGGAGGCGCCGTTGCGCCAGGCCTCCGGCGAGCTGCGCATCGACACCGGCGGCCCGGACGGGGTGGTCGCGTACCGGCGGGTGGCGGTCGCCGAGACGCCGTGGGGGCCGCTGACGCTCTGGTGGATCGAGGCGTACGGGGGCGGACTGTTCCTGCCGCTGCGCGACGGCACCTGCGGCGACGGATCGTACGGCGGCGGCCGGTACCTCACCGACACGGTCAAGGGCACGTTCGGCCGCGGCCTGACCGTGCTGCCCGGCGGCCGGGTCCGCCTGGACGCCAACTACCTCTACAACCCCAGTTGCGCCTACGACGACAGGTGGGCCTGCCCGCTGGCCCCGCCGGAGAACCGGGTGGACGTGCCGCTGCGGGCCGGGGAACAGGCGTACCACTGACGCGAGGGAGGCCCCGGCGGGGCCTCCCTCGCGTCGCGTACCGCCGGTCAGCGGGCGGTGGCGCCGGTCGGTGTCAGGTGCATCCGGCTGAGCATCTGCTGGGCCTGACCGGCCAGCTCCGCGTCCACGGTCACCGCGTACTGGGCGGCCCGCAGCGAACTGGCCGACGTGAAGTCACGTTGCCCACCGGTCATCGCGTGCGCGACCGCGCCGAACACCGCACCCCAGATCGCACCGATCACCAGCCCGACCAGGATCACCGCCAGCCAGTTCCCGGCGGTGAAGATGCCGAACAGCAACCCGATGAACAAACCGAACCAGGCGCCGGTGCCGGCCCCGAGCAGGGCCGCCCGGCCCGTGGTGAGCCGTCCCATCACGGTCTCCACGAGCGTGAGGTCCGTACCGACGATCGAGGTACGTTCCACCGGGAACCGGTTGTCCGCCAGATAGTCCACCACGCGCTGGGCGGACGGATAGTCCGGGTACGAGCCGATCGTGACGGTCGGCGATCCGGCGTGCGGGCCGTGCCCGTCCCCGCTCGGCGGGGTCGGGCGACCGCCCGGGCCGGACGGGAGGTTGTCGCTGCCCGGCATTCCGGGTTGCCAGGCCGCGGTCGGAGTCGAGGGTCTGGTCATGAGCATCCTCCTTCGTCAACTCGCCGCGTTCCCGCCGCCGGGCAGCGGTAACGCGCCGACCGGGACCGATTGTGGCGAGGCATGGCGGCACCCGGGCCGGGTAGGCACTGTCGTGCCGACCCGACGGATCAGCGAGCACGGGTTCCTCGCCGACGGGCGCAGCGCGGCCCTGGTCGACACCGACGGCGCGGTCAACTGGTGGTGCCCGCCCCGGTTCGACGCGCCGTCGGTGTTCGGGCGCCTGCTCGACGAGGATGCCGGGTACTGGAAAATCCGCCCCGAGGGCGCGGCCACCAGTAGCCGGTCCTACCTGGACGACTCGCTGGTGCTGCGTACCGTCTTCACCACGGCGACCGGCGCGGTCGCCGTCACCGACGCGCTGGCGCTGGAGCCCGGCGCGCGCGGCCACGAGATCGGCAAGCGCTCGCCCCGGGTGCTCGCCCGCCTGGTCGAAGGGCTCACCGGTGAGGTGCCGATGCGCGTGGACTACGTGCCGCGTTTCGAGTACGGCCGGGTCGGCGCCTACCTGTCCGAACGCGACGGTGTGGTGGCCGCCGCCGCCGGCGCCCACCGGCTGGAGCTGCGCGCCGACGTTCCGCTGACCCTCGTCGAGGGGGCCGCCGCCGGACGGTTCACCGCCCGCGCGGGCAGCGCCCACCGCTTCACCCTCGGGTACGCCCCGGCGTACACCGGCGCCGCCCCGGCGCTGCCGGACGCCGCCGAGGTGGTGGCCGAGACGGTCGCCGGGTGGCGGTCGTGGTCGGCGCTGCACGACTACCAGGGCGAGTACCGCGACGAGGTGCGGCGCAGCGCGCTCGCGGTGCAGGGCATGACGTACGCACCCAGCGGCGCCGTCGTCGCGGCGGCCACCACCTCGGTGCCGGAGCGGCTCGGCGGCGACCGCAACTACGACTACCGCTACGTGTGGCTGCGCGACTTCAGCCTCACCCTCCAGGCGCTGTGGCGGGCCGCCTGCCCGGACGAGGCGGACCGGCAGTTCACCTGGGTGGCGCGGGCGATGGGCCGGATCGGCGACGAGCCGGTGCCGGTCATGTACGGCGTCGAGGGGGAGCGGGACCTCACCGAGCACGACCTCGACCACCTGGCCGGGTACGAGCACAGCCGCCCGGTGCTCGTCGGCAACGACGCCTGGCGGCAGCGGCAGAACGACGTTCTGGGCGAGGTGCTCGACGCCGCCTGGCTGATGCGCTACTACCTCGACCCCATGTCGCCCGAGGTCCGCGATCTGCTGCGCACGCTCGCCGACCAGGCCGGGCGCGGCTGGCGTCGGCCCGACGCGGGGATGTGGGAGGGGCGTGGCCCGGAGCGGCACTACGTGTCGTCGAAGGTGCAGTGCTGGACCGCGCTGGACCGGGCCGTCCGGTTCGGCACCCGCATCGGCGAGCCCGCCGACGTGGCGCGCTGGGCCGCCGCGCGCGACGAGGTACGCGCGGCGGTGCTCACCCGTGGCTGGAACGAGCGGGTCGGCGCGTACACCGGGGCGTTCGACTCCGACGACCTGGACGCCTCGGTGCTGGTCATGCCGCTGGTCGGTTTCCTGCCGGCGGGCGATCCGCGGATGCGCGCCACGATGGACGTGCTGGAGCGGCGGCTGTCCCGCGACGGGCTGCTCCTCCGCTTCGACGGCGACCCGGCCGGGTTCGTGATCTGCTCGTTCTGGCTGGTCGCCTGCCTGGCTGAGGCGGGGGAGCTGGACCGGGCCCGGCGGCTGTTCGAACGCCTGGCCGCCCGCACCAACGACCTCGGCCTGTACACCGAGCAGATCGACCCGGTCACCGGCGAGCAGGTCGGCAACTTCCCGCAGGCGTACTCACACATCGGTCTGATCACCGCCGCCGGCCGCATAACGGACGCCGCCGCCCGCGCTCCCGCCCCCCAGTCCGCCGCCTCCTCGCGTCGATCATGAGGTTGACGGCGAAGTCGATCTCCCTGGGTGCCGTCAACATCATGATCGTCTCGGGAAGGGAGCGGGTGGGGGAGGATGAGGGGGTGGAACTCGTGATCATGGCGGACACCCATGTGCCGAAGCGGGCGCGGGATCTTCCGGCGCCGCTCTGGGCGGCGGTGGAGGCCGCGGACGTGGTGGTGCACGCCGGGGACTGGGTGGACGTGGCGCTGCTGGACGCGCTGGAGACGCGGTCGCGCCGGCTGATCGCCGTGTACGGCAACAACGACGGCCCGGCGCTGCGCGCCCGGCTGCCCGAGGTGGCCCGGGCCGAGCTGGACGGCCTGCGCGTCGCCGTGGTGCACGAGACCGGCCCGAAGACCCGCCGCGAGGAGCGTTGCGCCGCCGCGTACGGCGACCGCGACCTGCTCGTCTTCGGGCACTCGCACATCCCCTGGGACACCGTCGCCCCGGGCGGCCTGCGCCTGCTCAACCCCGGTTCACCCACCGACCGGCGGGCGCAGCCGTACGCGACCTACCTGACCGCCCGGGTGGCGGCGGGGCGGCTCGACCGGGTCGAGCTGCACCGCCTGCCCCCGCGCTGACCTCAGCGGCCCCGGCCGGTCTCCGCCTGGAGCTCGTCGATCCGCCGGGACGCCTCGGCCTTGGTCAGGTCCTCCGGCACCGGCTCGCCCGCCTCCTGGGCCAGAGTGTGCAGGTACGACTCCTGGGCGGCGGTGGGCGGCTCGTCGCCGGTGACCCAGTCGTCCGGATCCTTGACGGCGGCGTCCGGGTTCACGTTCCTGCCGTTGGTGCTGGCGCGGTCGGCCATGCTGATCACCTCTCCTCGAACAGGTGTACCACTACCCCCGGCCCGGCGGGTTCATGCCGCCCGCCGCCTACGATCACCTGGTGACGGCGGAGCGGGCGGGCGTGGTGGTGGTCGGTGCGGGCATCGCCGGGGTGGCGTGCGCGACCGAGTTGGCGCGGGCCGGTGTCCCGGTACGGCTGCGCGAACGGGCCCGGGTCACCGGCGGGCGGATGGCCAGCAAGCGCTTCGACGGCCGCCCGGCCGACCTGGGCGCCGCGTACCTCACCGTGGACGACCCGGACTTCGCCGCCGTGGTGCAGCGGTGGCGGGCCGCCGGACTGGCACGGGAGTGGACCGACACGCTCGTCGCGTACGGGCCGGGCGGCCGAAGGCAGGTCAGCGGGCCGATGCGCTGGGCCGCCCCGCGCGGGCTGCGCTCGCTCGTCGAACACCTGGCCGAGGGCCTGCCGGTGACGCACGACCGCCTGGTGATGACGGTCGAGCCCGGCCCTCGCGTGGACGGCACCGAGGCCGAGGCGGTCGTGCTCGCCATGCCCGGCCCGCAGGCCGCGCTGCTGCTGGACCCGGCGCTGGCCGAGGCGACCCGGGCGGCGGCCGCGCAGCGCTGGTCGTCGGCGCTGACCGGGGTGCTGCACTTCCCGGCCCGCCGCTGGGCGGACTTCCATGGCGCGTTCGTCAACGGCCACCCCGTACTCAGCCTGGTCTGCGACGACGGTGATCGCCGCGGCGACGGCGCGCCGGTGCTCGTCGCGCACACCACCGCCGAGTTCGCCGCCGGGCACCTGCGCCAGCCCACCGCCGCCCGTGCGGCGATCGAGCAGGCGGTCCGCGACCTGCTCGGACTGCCCGAGCCGGCGGTGTCGACGCACGTGCACCGCTGGACGTACGCGACCCCGGCGGCGCACGCCGGGGAGGCGACGTTCCACCTGGACGACGACGGGATCGGCCTGGCCGGTGACGCGTTCGGTCGCCCCCGCGTGCAGACCGCCTGGCGCTCCGGCCGGGACCTGGGCCGCGCGCTCGCCGCCCGGCTGGGCTGACTGCCGCCGCCCCGGACGCTCAGCCGGTGGCGCCCACCGGCGCAGCCGCAGACCCGGCAGGCGCGTCCTTGCCGCTGGTGCGTTCGCCCTCCCGGTCCAGCAACTGCATGACCGGTGTGGCGGCGATGCCGTGCGCCACCACCGACACCACCACCACGAGACCGACCATGGCCCAGACCAGATCCGCCTGCGGGAAGTCGGTCTTGCTGGTGGCGTACGCCAGGTAGTAGAACGAGCCGACGCCGCGGATGCCGAACAGCGAGATCACCAAGTGCTCGGCCGGCTTGCCCGGCGCCCCGCGCAGCGACAGCCACCCGGCCAGCGGCCGGATCACCAGCACCAGGGCCAGCCCGACCAGCGCCGCCGGCCAGGTCAGCGGCGCGAGCAGCCCGCCGATCACGGCGCCACCGAACAGCAGCAGCAACAGCACCGTGAGCAGCCGCTCCACCTGCTCGGCGAAGTCGTGCAGCACGGAGTGGAACTCGTGCGTACGCTCGGCGGCCCGGATCGCGCGGGCGGCCACGAACACGGCCAGGAAGCCGTACCCGCCGATCACCTCGACCAGCCCGTACGCGAGGAACGTCGCGGCCAGCGCGAGGAAGCCCTCGGAGTGCCGGGCCAGCCGCAGCTCGCTCGGGGCGCGGAAGAACAGCTTGCCGAGCAGCCACCCGACGAGCAGTCCGCCGCCCACCCCGGCGCCGAGCTTGTAGACCACGTCCACGGCGAGCCACTCGGCCAGCCAGCCGGACGGGGCGAGCCCGGTGGTGGCGATCGCGATGGCCGCGTACACGAACGGGAAGGCGAGCCCGTCGTTGAGGCCCGCCTCCGAGGTGAGCGCGAAGCGCACCTCGTCCTCCGAGTCCTCGACATCGGTCGGTTCGCCCACCTGCACGTCGGAGGCGAGCACCGGGTCGGTGGGCGCGAGCGCCGCGCCGAGCAGCAGCGCCGCGGCCGGCACCAGGCCGGCCCACCACCAACCGAGCAGCGCCACCGCGGCGATGCACAGCGGCATGGCGATCGCCAGCAGCCGCCAGGTCGACGACCAGCGGGCCCAGCTCAACGGACGGTCGATCTTCAGGCCGGCACCCATCAACGCGACGATCACCCCGACCTCGGTGAGGTGGGTGGTCAGTTCCGGCCAGCGCAGCGGGTCCGGCGTCGGCAGGCCGGTGGGCAGCACGAACACGAGCATGCCGAGCCCGAGGAACGCGATCGGCATGGACAGCGGCCGTCGCTCCAGCACCCGGGGCAGCACCCCGGCCAGCAGCGCACCGACGCCCAGCAGAGCGAACGCGACATCGACCGGTTCCACGACACCACCCTTCCGTCGCCCGTCGGCCGGGCGGTGGAGTCCAGCAGTGCCCCGAAGCGGGCCCGGCTAAGCCTGCGCGTGCCAGCCGGTTGTGCAACCGGTCAACCGAGTGCGGCGATGGCGCTGTCCGGCAGGGCGTTCAGCAGCTCCGCCGGGTCGTCGTAGACGGCCACCGCGCCCGCGCCGGCCAGTTCCGCGCGGCCGGTGCCGCCGCAGGTCAGGCCGATGCAGGGGATGTCCAGCTTGCCGGCGGCGGCGACGTCCCAGACCGAGTCGCCGACGAACACCACCCGCTCGGCGGCCAGCCCCGACTGGTCCAGTGCGGCGACCAGGATGTCCGGCGCCGGCTTGCTCTCCTGCGCGTCGGCCGACGAGGTGACCGAGTCGATCACGTCGTCCGCGTCCAGCGCGGCCCGCAGCGCGGTCACCTCGTGCTCGGCCGCCGAGGTAGCCAGCACCACCCGCAGCCCGCGCTCGGCGCAGGCGCCCAACAGTTCCCGGGCCCCGGGCAGCGGCGCCAGCCGTTCCCAGTACTCGGCGTAGAGCGCGTCGTGCGCGTCGCGCAGCCGGCCGTCGGCGTCCCGGTCCCGCTCCGCGCCGAGCAGATGGTCGAGCAGCTTGTCCGAGCCCATGCCGATGGATCTGTGGATCCGCGCCATCGGCACCCGGTGGTCGGCCTGGCGCAGCGCCTCCCACCAGCTCACCGTGTGCAGATACGTGGTGTCGACCAGGGTGCCGTCCACGTCGAAGAGGACACCGCGTCGCTTGTCGTCGGCCATGCCCGGCTCCTACCCGTCCCGGGCGTCGCCGACGCGCGACCGGCCCGCCGGAATGAGGATCTCGAACCAGACCGTCGAGCCGCGTACGGTCGGATCGGTGCCCCAGGCGTCGCTCAGCTCCTCGATCAGGCCGAGCCCGCGGCCCCGGCTGCTGAGCGTGTCGGTCTGCGCCCGGGTGACCTGACCCCGGGTGCCCGAGTCGGCCACCGACACCAGCAGCCGCTCCGCGGACAGGTCGACCTCGACCCGGGCGGCGGTCCCGGCGTGCAGCAGCGCGTTCGTGGTCAGCTCGCTGGTGCACAACACCGCCGCGCCGATCACCGCCTCGGGCACCTGCCACTCGCCGAGCTGTGCGGTCATCCAGTGCCGGACCCGGCTCGGCGCGGTCGGCTCGGCCGGCACCTCCATGCTCGCCGACCGGCTGGGCCGCACCGCGTACTCCACCGCCAGCACCGCCACGTCGTCCTCGGTGGCGCCCGGCACCGACGCGGTCGCCACCGCGCACAGCGCGCGCGGATCGCCGCCGGCCGCCCCGCTCACCGCCGCGCCCAGCCCGGCCATCCCGGCGGCCAGGTCCTGCCAGCGCCGCTCCACCACGCCGTCGCTGTAGAGCAGCAGGGTGTCGCCCGGACGGAACGGCACAGCGGCGGTACGCGCCCGCCCGCCCAGGCCCAGCGGAGGGGCGGGCGGCACGTCGACGAACTCGGCCACCGCCGCGCCGGGTCCGGAGCGCCGGATCAGCGGCGCGGGATGCCCGGCACTGGCCAGCGTGATCAGCTCCCGGTCCGCCTCTACCACGCCGAAGATCACTGTCACGAACAGCTCCTGGGTGCCGCCCTCGACGCCGAGGCTGCTGACCAGCCGGTCCAGGCCGTCGAGCACCGCGTCCGGGCGGGGGTCGACCAGGGCGAGCGCGCGCAGCGCCGCGCGTACCTGGCCCATCCGGGCGGCGGCCTGCACGTCGTGCCCCGCCACGTCGCCCAGCACCACGCCCAGCGCGCCGGTGGGCAGCAGGAACGCGTCGTAGAAGTCACCGCCGGCGGCGTTGCCGTCCACGCCCGGGTCGTAGCGGGCGGCGATCCGCAGCCGGGGCAGGTCCGGCAGCCGCTCCGGCAGCATGCTGCGTTGCAGCATCTGGGCGGTGCCGTGCTGGGTCTCGAAGCGGCGGGCCCGCTCGGCGGCCTGGCCGACCAGCTCCGCGGACGCGGTCAGCAGCGCCCGTTCGGCAGGGGACCAGGGGCGCGGTGCCCGGTAGCCCACCGTCAGCGAACCCCGGACCACTGTGGTCCGCAGCGGCAGGGCGGCCAGCGCGCGGATCTTCTCGTCGTGCCGGTCCACCGCGACGCCGCGCAGCGGCTGTCCGTCGGCGGTGAACGAGGCCACGCCACTGCGGGCGGACACCACCGCCGGCAGCGCCGTGTCGGCGGACATCCGCCGCCACAGCGGCGGCAACCGCTCGTCGGCCTCGTCGAGCAGTTCGCCGCGGATGCGGCGGACCAGCCGCCACGCGCTGCCCTCGTCCACCGCGAAGGACACCCGGTCGGCGTCGAAGGAGTGCAGGCAGTAGCGCAGCGTCACCCGTGCCACGTCGTCGAGCGTGAGCGTGCCGGCCAGCGCCGCCGCGAAGTCGCTCAGGCTCTGCAACTGCTGGGTGAGCTGGGTGGTCTGCGCCGAGACGGTGAGCACGCCGACGATGCGGCCGGTGGAGTCGCGGACCGGGCAGTGGCCCCGGGTGAACACGGCCGGCTCGGCCGGGCCCTGCCGGTCGGCCGGCAGCACCGCCTCCCGCTGCAGGAACGGCTCGCCGTGCCGGTAGACCCGCTCCAGCGCCTCGCCGGCGCCCGGGTCGCGCCACACCTCGGCGAACGCCTCGGCCGCCGGCCGGCCGAGCGCGTCCGGGTGCCGCTCGCCGATCAGTTCGGCGTACCCGTCGTTGTAGAAGACCACCAGGTCGTCGCCGAGGAGCAGGGCCATCGGCACGGGGGAGGCGAGCACGACGTCGGTCACGGCGCGTACCGCGGGATCCCACGTGTGCGGGGCGCCCAGCGGCGTGCCGGCCCAGGGGTGGGCGGCCCCGGCCGCCTGCCCGCCGACGACGGGATCGGTGGGCGCTCCCGGTGCGGGGGCGGACGGTGTGGGAACCCGACCGACGGTGCCTGGCATGACCGCAGCCTAACCGGAGCGTGGCCGGCTGGTTCCGATCATGCGTCCGTGGCGGGTGCGGCTGTCCTGCGGAGCGGACGTTCGGGCAGGTCAGGGCCGGTTCGGCGGGCCTTGTCGGGAAATTGCCCCGGTCCGGCCCGGCGTGCTGCCCAGGCCACCGGGTATGCGGGCGGCGCAGTTCACGCGACAGGAGGGACATCATGCCGAAAACCCTCGCGGTCGGACAGGTCGACATCAGTGCGGCCTGGACCGACTTCTGGAGGTCGGTGCTGCTCTTCGTACCGCGGGCGATCGCGTTCATCGCGATCCTCGTCGTGGGTTGGCTCATCGCCCGAGCCGTCCTCAAAATCGTGGACGCGGCACTGGAACGGGTCGGGTTCGACCGCGCCGTCGAACGCGGCGGCGTCAAACGGGCCCTGGAACGCACCAAGTACGACGCCAGCGACATCCTGGCCAAACTGGCCTACTACGCGGTCCTGCTGTTCACCCTGCAGTTCGCCTTCGGGGTGTGGGGGCCCAACGCGATCAGCGACCTGATCCGCGGGGTGGTGTCCTGGCTGCCGCGGGCCTTCGTGGCGATCGTGATCGTGGTGATCGCGGCCGCCATCGCCA
The DNA here is from genome assembly GCF_900091565.1 of Micromonospora marina. GTDB lineage: Bacteria > Actinomycetota > Actinomycetes > Mycobacteriales > Micromonosporaceae > Micromonospora > Micromonospora marina. The sequence continues at coordinate 50,045 of NZ_FMCV01000019.1, forward strand.
ACGCCGTCCGGGACCTGGTCTCCGGCGCGCTCGGCGGGCTCTCGTACGGCCGGGTGCTGGCCGACGTGACGGCGGTCTTCATCCTGGCGCTCGGCGTCATCGCCGCGCTGAACCAGGTGGGCATCGCCACCACGGTGACCACACCGGTGCTGGTGGCGTTCCTCGCCACCGTGGCCGGCATCCTGATCGTCGGTGTCGGTGGTGGTCTGATCAAGCCGATGCAGGACCGCTGGGACGGCTGGCTGCACCGGGCCGCGGAGGAGTCCCGGGCGTTCCGGGAGCAGCGGCAGGCGCAGCAGGCCGGCCGGGGCGACTACGAACGCCGGATGGCCGACCGGGGTGGGCAGCCGACGTCGGCGGCGCAGCAGCAGTCGTCCATGTCGGGCGCGGGCACGTACCGCTCCGGCGAGGCGGGCGACGAGACGCAGCAGTTCCGTCGGCCAAGCGGCTGACGGCAGCGGCTGACGGGGTGTCCGCGGGGCGATCGCGGACGCCCCGTAGCCGTGTCCGGCTCAGGCCAGGTGGCGCGGGTCCAGCCCGCGGACCAGCAGGCAGACCGCGAGCAGGCGGGTGAGCGTCCAGTCCGGCTCGGACCAGTCGACCGGCTCGGCCGGCGGCGTCCAGCCGTGCTCGGCCGCCGCCTCGCGCAGCCCTTCGGCGTACCCGGCGAGCGCCGCCACCGTGAGCGGGCGGCGGTCGCCGTGGAGGCTGTCGCGTACCCCGGCGGCGTGCTGGTCGACCTCGGCGAGCAGCCCGGGGTTCGCGTGGGCCGCGGCGAGGCCGGCGGTGCCGACGGCAGCGGTCAGCGTGGTGAGGGTCGTCCGCGCGGCCACCGCCGCGGAGCGGGTCGCGACCCGGTTGTTCGGCACGCGCATGGTGTCCGAGGCTAGCGCCGGGAGCGGCGGGCCGGTCTCGGCCGAGTGGCGGATGCCCGGGTCGTCCGGGGGAGGTCCGGCCTCGTCCGCCGGGATTGAGTCGCCCGTGCGGGGGCAGAAGTCCGGCAAGCAGACCACGCGACCAGGCCACGGAGGGACACGATGGGACAGCGGGCCGACGAACCGGACGGGGCGCACCGGCGCCCGGCGGGGGTGAGCGACGCCACGGTCGAGGCGCTCGGCAAGCTCAGCGAGGCCCTGGAGTGCGTCGAGCGGGCCCGCGGCCACCTGTACGAGCTGCACCAGCTCATCGGCCACGCCGACCTGATGCTCGACGACGCGGTGGAGATGTTCCGCGCCGCCGGTCATCCAGGGCTCGCCGAGCGGATCGACCGGGACCTGCTCGGCCGCAACGTCATCGCCGGGCGGTGGACGTTCCAGATCGTCGAGGACTTCGACGACGGGTACTACGCGCTCTTCCGGGAGCTGGACCGGCAGGCCCGCGACGAGCTGGTCGAGGGCCGGCGGCACCTCTACGAGGCGGAGATGAAGGAGCGCCGCCGCAGCCGGGGGGTGCCGGGGCACGAGGCGCGCCCCGGCACGAGCTGAATCAGTCGGAGGAGCGTGCCTCGGCCGGGCGACGGCGGGCGCCGTCGTCGGCGATGATCACGGTCGCGACCATCAGCGCCACCACCAGGCTGAACAGCCAGGAGCTGTCCTCGGTGAACCGGGCGGAGACCGGAGCCTGGATCGCGGCGAGCAGGAAGCCCAGCCAGGCGAGCTTGCGCTGACGGTTGGAGAGGAAACCGGAGCCCTGTTGCATCCCGAAAGTCTTGCGCGCGTCGGGGGGAGTGCCGTCAGCCGTTCGGCCGATTCTAGATGGGCTGTCCGTTTTCCCGGCCGTCCGTACCGCGCTTCTTGTCGTTTCGGCCGAGCATGAAGCCGGCGGCTGCGGGCACTGGCACCGATGCCCGCAGCCACCGGCATCACATGCTGTCCGGGCCGGTCCGCCCGATCGTCGACGGCCGGTAGGCCCGGTCCGCATCGGTCATCTCACGCCGCTCGGCCTCCGGGCCGGCGCCCCGGTCCACCGCCTCCGGGCCGTGGCCGAACGCGGCCTCCTGGCCGGCGTCGTTGGCGGTGACGTCGTCGCCCTGGCCGTCCGTGGCCGACCGGGCGACGGCCTGGTCCAGCTCGTGCAGGGGAGTACGGTCCTCGTCGCGCCACACGTGGCGGTCGTTGTCGGTCATTCCCCTGCGGTACCCGGACGGGATGATCGCAAACGGCCGGACCCGGCGATGGCCGCCGGGGAACCGGCGGCCATCGGGACTCGGGTACGGGGGGACGGGTCAGGGGGTCGGCCGGTCGACCGAGCCGCGCCAGGCGCCGGTCTCCTGACCGCGCCGTTCGATGAACTGCTTGAACCGCTCCAGGTCGCCCTTGGCGCGCCGGTCGACCACGCCCAGCTTGTCGCCGGCCTGCTCGACCACGCCGTGCGGCTCGAACTCCATCTGGAGCGTGACCCGGGTGTGCCCCTCGTCGAGGCGGTGGAAGGTCACCACGCCCGCCTGCTGGGTGCCCCCGGTGGAGCGCCACGCCACCCGCTCGTCCGGCAACTGCTCGGTGATCTCGGCGTCGAACTCGCGCTTCACGCCCGCGATCTCGACGGTCCAGTGGGTCATCCTGTCCGAGAGCTGCCGGACTTCCTGCACACCCTCCATGAAGTGCGGGAACTCCTCGAACTGGGTCCACTGGTCGTACGCGGTCCGGATCGGTACGTCAACGTCCACGTGCTCGGTAACGCCGCTCATGTCGGGGTTCCTCCTCTTCCGCCGGTCTGTCTCGTGCGGGCCGTGGGCCGGCCCGCTCACCAGCGCGTCGTCTCGTTCCTGTGCCCGAGTGCGGCCCACACCTCGGAGATCGTCTGGTAACGGGTGCCTTCGGGCAGGGCTTCCAGGGCGGCGACGATGTCCGTCGGCGCCTCGTTCTCCCGCGCGTTGGCCAGCAGCGCCTCCCGGTCACCGGGCAGGGCGGTCATCGTGATGAACCGTCCCAGGCGGCTGCGCGCCTCGACGTCCTCGGAACTCATGCCCTGCGGCGCGCCGCTGCGCAGCTCCCCGGCCGGGGCCGTGGTGGCCTCCGGCTGGTCCTCGCCGGCCGGTTCGGGGATCCGGAACTCCTCGGCCCGCGAGCCGCCGGTGCCCGATCCCTGGACGAGACCGCTGACCTCGCTGCTCATCTGGTCGTCGACCCTGGGCGAGTGCTTGCTGCTGCCACGTTCCATGCCTTGGGAGATGCCCCGGGGGACCGCCGGTAAACCGGTGCGGGCCGGGGAGCCGGTCATCCGGGCGGCAACCGGTCGGCCGCCTTCCCCGCGTGGACCTTCTCGTCGCCGGTCTCGTCGCCGGTCTCGTCGCCGGTCTCGTCGCCGTCGGCGGGAGCGCGCGGCGGCAGCACCGGATCGTCCGGCTCCTCGACCCCGGCCTGCATCGCCCGGCCGCGTTGCAACTCGGCGTTGACCTGCACGCCGAGCATCAGCGCGCAGTTGGACAGGTAGAGCCACACGAGGAACGCGATGACCGCGCCGAGGCTGCCGTACGTGACGTCGTACGAGCCGAAGTTGGCCACGTACAGGCCGAAGCCGAAGGAGACCAGCACCCAGGCGACGAGCGCCAGCGCCCCGCCCGGGGTGAGCCAGCGGAACCGCGGCTGGCGGACGTTCGGCGCGATCCAGAACAGCAGCGACAGCAACGTCATGGCGACCATGGCGAGCAGCGGCCACTTCGCCACCGACCACGTCGTACGGGCCACCGTTCCGGCGTTCAACAGGTCGCCCAGCGCGTCGGTGACCGGGCCACTGACGATCAGCCCGGTGGCCACCACCGCGAGCAGCACGATGGTCACCGCTGCCATGCCGATCTGCAACGGGCGCAGCCGGTAGAACGGCCGGCCCTCCCGCACCGCGTAGATCGCGTTGGAGGCGCGGGTGAACGCGCCGATGAACCCGGACGCGGACCAGAGCGCGCCGAGCAGACCGAAGCTGAGCAGCACCTTCGCCGAGCCCTGCTGCTCGACCACGTTGCGCACCACGCCCACGAACGCGTCGTTGCCGACGACCGAGCCGGCGCCGATCTCCCGGGCCAGATCGATCACGGTGTCGACGGTGCGCGGGCCGTCGGAGACCAGGCCGACCAGCGCGACCACCACGATCGTGGACGGGAACAGGGCCAGCACCCCGTAGTAGGTGAGCGCCGCCGCCCAGTCGGCGCAGTTGTCGGTGACGAAACCCTTGCCGCTGCGCACCAGCACTCCGCGCCAGGTGCGCCAGTTGAGCTGGCGGATCCGGCGGGGCAGGCGCGACGGCGTCCGGCCGCCGGCCGTCCGGGGTGTCGTCACGGTCATGTCCGCCTCCTCCAGGCCCGCCACCGGGTGTGGGCGGGCGGTACCCCCGGGGAGAAATCGACAAACCGGGTGCCGGTTTGCCCGTCGGGCGGGAGGGAACCACAGCAGATACCGGATCGAGACTCCAGGAGGACGAGATGCCCGGGCGCGAGGTACTGCCCAGCACGCTGCGGCGCTCCCCGGCAAAGGCGCAGCGGACCTGGGAGAAGACGCACGACTCGGCGGTCGAGACGTACGGCGAGGGGGAGCGGGCGCACCGCACCGCCTTCGCCGCGGTCAAGCACGAGTTCGAGAAGGTGGGCGACCACTGGGAGCCCAAGGGCCGCAAGGGGCCCAGCGACAAGCAGGCCGCCGGTGGCGGCCCGGCCCGGCGCGCCGACACGGCCGGCGGGGTGGACGCCAACGCCAGCAAGGACCACCTCATGGAGGTGGCGAAGAAACTGGACGTGCGCGGCCGGTCCCGGATGACCAAGCCGGAACTGGTCGAGGCGATCGAGAAGGCCAACAACAACGCGACCCGCAAGGCCCGCGGGGGTCGCTGACCTCCGGGGGTACGCGTCGAGCCCGGGACCGCCCCGGTCCCGGGCTCGCTTCGTGCCGTCTCACCAGTGGCCGCCGCCCGGCGCCTCCAGGTGCACCGCCTTCACGGTGCTGAACTCGTCCAGCAGCTCCGGGCCGTACCCGAATCCGTGGCCGCTGCCCCGGCGCGGCTGGGCGGCGCCGCCCGGTGCCCCGCCGAACACGGAGTTGATCTTCACGGTGCCGACCGGCAGTTCCCGCCAGGCGCGCTGGGCGTGGCTCATCGACCCGGTCAGCACGGTGGCGGCCAGGCCGTACGGGGAGTCGGCCGCGCACCGCAACCCCTCGGTGAACGAGTCGACCACCACCACGGGGGCGACCGGCCCGAACGTCTCCTCGCGGACCAGCGTCATGTCGTGGCGGCAGCCCTCGACGACGGTGGCCGGGTAGAACGCGCCGGGCCCGTCCGGCAGCGCGCCGCCGGTGCGTACCCGGGCCCCGTCGGCGAGCGCGGCGGTGACCTGCCCGTGCACGTGGTCCCGGTGGCGCCGGTCCACAAGCGGCGCGAGCTGCGTGCCCGGGTCACGACCGGGGCCCACGGTGAGCGCCTCGGCGCGCGCCACGAGCGCGTCCAGGAAGCCCTCGGCGACGTCGCGGTGCACGTAGATCCGCTCCACCGCCACGCAGATCTGACCGGCGTTGGCGAAGCAGCCCAGCGCCGCCTGTCCGGCCGCCCAGACCGGGTCGACGTCCGCATCCACCACGAGCGGGTCGCTGCCGCCGTTCTCCAGCAGGACCTTCGCCCCGGTACGTGCGCCCGCGGCGGCGATCGCCCGGCCGGTGGCCGTGGAACCGACGTGCGCGATCACGTCCAGTTCCTGCCCGGCCAGCGCGGCGCCCACCTCGCCGCCGCCGGTGAGCAGCGACAGCACCCCGGCCGGTAGCGCCGAGTCCAGCGCCCGGGCGAGCAGCCACCCGGTGGCGGGGGTCCGCTCGCTCGGCTTGTAGACCACCACGTTGCCGGTGACCAGTGCCGCGCCGAGCAGGCCGCACGACACCGCCACCGGGTCGTTCCACGGCGTGATCGCGGCGACCACGCCGCGCGGCCCGGGGGCCATGAAGTCCAGCGCGTCGTGCGCGCCGTGCAACGTCCGGCCGCCCCGCACCGGGGCCAGTTCGGCGTACTGTCGCAGCGTGCCGACGCCCGCAGCCACCCCGCCCCGCGCGTCGTCGAGCGGCTTGCCCATCTCCGCTGTGGTCGCCTCGGCCAGTTCCCCGGCCGCCGCCTCGACCGCGTCCGCCGCCCGGTGCAGCGCCGCGGCCCGGTCCGCCGGTGCGGTCGCCGCCCACTGCGTCGCCGCGCCCCGGGCCGCCTCCACCGCCTTGGCCACCTCGTCGGCGGTGGCCACCGGCGTACGGGTCACCGGCGAGGAGTCCGCGGGATCGTGGACGACCAGTTCGCCGCCCTCGCCGCCGGCACCCCACACTCCACCGATGAGCTGCGCAACCGTGTACATGCGGCCGTGGTTGCCCAGGCAAGGGCGGAGCAAACGCGTTTCGCCCGGTGACCGGCCGGGTAGGCGAACCGGATGACCTCGACTGCCGACGCCGTCGTCATCGGGGCCGGACACAACGGGCTGGTGGCCGCGAACCTGCTGGTGGACGCCGGCTGGGACGTCGACGTCCTGGAGGCCACCGAGGCGCCCGGCGGGGCCGTCCGCTCCGCGTACGTGACCGCGCCCGGTTACCTCAGCGACCTCTACAGCTCCTTCTACCCGCTCGGCTACGCCTCCCCGGTCCTCGACGGGCTGGGCCTGGAACGGCACGGCCTGTCCTGGACGCACGCGCCGGACGTGCTGGCGCACCTGCTGCCGGACGGGCGGGCCGCGGTGGTCAACCGCGACCTGGACACCACCGCCGCGTCGATGGAGGCGTTCGCCCCCGGCGACGGGGAGCGCTGGCGGCACGCGTACGCCGACTGGTGCCAGGTCGCGGAGCCGATGCTGCGGACCATCACCACGCCGTTCCCGCCGGTACGCGGCGGGCTGGGCCTGCTGCGGCAGCTGCGGGTCGGGGGTGCCCTCCGGCTCGCCCGCCGCCTCGTGCTCCCGGTCCGCAAGCTCGGCGCGGAGCTGTTCGAGGGCGAGGGCGGCACGGTCCTGCTGGCCGGATGCGCCCTGCACACCGACCTGTCCCCGGAGGAGGCCGGCTCCGGCGTGTACGGCTGGCTGCTCGCCATGCTCGGCCAGCAGGTGGGCTGGCCGGTGCCGGTGGGCGGCGCCCAGCGGATCACCGACGCGCTCGTCGCCCGGCTGGTCGAGCGGGGCGGGCGGATCACGTACGGCGCCCGGGTCGAGCGGGTGCTCACCGCCCGGGGCCGGGCGATGGGCGTACGCACCGCGGGCGGCACCGACTGGCGGGCCCGGCGTGCGGTGCTCGCCGACGTGCCCGCGCCCGCGCTCTTCCTCGACCTGGTCGGCGCGGCGGCGCTGCCGCCCCGGATGGTCGAGGACCTGGCGCACTTCAAGTGGGACGGCTCGACGCTCAAGGTCGACTGGGCGCTGTCCGCGCCGGTGCCGTGGCGGAACCGCGACCTGGCCGGCGCGGGCACCGTGCACCTGGGCGCCGACCTCGACGGACTCACCACGTACGCGGCCGAGTTGGCCCGCGGCGAGCTGCCGCGGGATCCGTTCCTGCTGGTGGGTCAGATGTCGGTGGCGGACCCGAGCCACTCACCGCCCGGCACCGAGTCGCTCTGGTCCTACACCCATCTGCCGTTCCGGCGGAACTGGCGGGCCGAGGAGGTGGCGGGGCACGTGGAGCGGATGGAGGAGGTGCTGGAGGCGGCGGCACCGGGTTTCCGGGCGTCGATCGTCGGGCGGCACGTGGCCGGACCGGCCGACCTGGAGGCCGCCGAGCCGAGCCTGGTCGGGGGAGCGCTGGGTGGTGGCACCGCCGCCGCGTACCAGCAGTTGTTCCTGCGGCCGATCCCCGGCCTGGGCCGGGCCGACACCCCGGTGGACCGGCTCTATCTGGCCAGCGCCTCCGCTCATCCCGGCGGCGGCGTCCACGGTGCGCCGGGGGCGAACGCGGCGCGGGCTGCGCTGGCCCGCGACCGGGCCGTCACCGGCGCGGTCTACGCCCGGACGATCGCCGCCGCCCACCGCACCGTCTACCGCTGACCCGGCCCGTCCGCGTCGCCGCCAGTCGCGCTCCCGTTGCCGCTGGCCGCCGCCCGCGGAGGCCGCGGACCGGCGCAAGTTCTCGGAAGACGAGATTGGGCGGGCCCGGGACGAGGCGCTCAGCGGCATCGGCTGACCGCGCGACCGCGCCAATCGCTGATCGCCGATCGCCGATCGCCGCACATTTTTGAGCACGTTCCCGTACGTCACGCTGGGTGTTCGGCGTCGCCCCGGCGGTATGAACCGCACCGCCGCCTTTGCTCTGCAGCCGCATACGCATCGGTCACGCACCGTGTACGTATCTGGCGCCCGGTGAAGCGGTGCCCCGGAAAAGAGTCCCTGCTCAAGGCGGTGCTGCGCCGATGTCTGCAGAGCAAAGGGGGCGGACGAGGAAGTGGCGAGACGAGCGCGCCCTCACGCGCGGTGACGGTGACGCGGCGTGAGGGCGCGGTGGAGGTGCAGGAGCGGTCAGGAGTCGAGGTTACGGTGCCGGCTGCGCAGCTTGAACGGCATCAGCGCACTCTCGATCTTCGTGGCGGTGGTCATCTTCGAGTCGCCGTCGCGGCGCTCCTCGAAGCGGATCGGCACCTCCAGGATCGTGTGGCCGAGCCTGGTGGCGAGATAGTGCATCTCCACCTGGAAGCTGTAGCCGTTGGACTGCACCCGGTCCAGCCCGATCGCGCGCAGCGCGTCGGACCGCCAGATCTTGAAGCCGGCGGTGAGGTCGCGGATGCGCACCCGCAGCAGCGTGTGCACGTACAGGTTCGCCCAGCCGCTGAGCGCACGCCGGTACAGCGGCCAGTTCTCGTCCAGCTCACCGCCGGGCACGTAGCGCGAGCCGATGACCACCGAAGCCTGGGTGGACAGCAGAGCGCCGAGCATGCCGGGCAGCGCCTCCGGCGGGTGCGACAGGTCGGCGTCCATCTGCGCGACGAAGTCCGCGCCGTCGTCGAGGGCCCGGCCGATGCCGTCCACGTACGCCCGGCCGAGGCCCTCCTTGCCCGGGCGGTGCAGCACCGTCACCCGGTCCGGGTGCTCGATGGCCAGCTTGTCGGCGACCTCGCCGGTACCGTCCGGGGAGTTGTCGTCGGCGACCAGCACCTTCAGCCCCGGCAGCGGCAGCGCGAGCAGGCGCTCGACCAGCGTCGGGAGGTTGCCCGCCTCGTTGTAGGTCGGAACGACGACGGTCAGGCGCGCATCCCCCCACGGGGAGGGTAACTGCACGGGTTCGATCATCACGGACATCCTCGGTCAGCCGACAGGTTCACCTGAGAGGGTAGCCAGTCCTTCGCGGCGCAGCCGCACGGACGCCCCGCCACCGATCGATCAACGCTCCGGCTTCTGCCTCGTCGCGATGTCGGACAGCCGGGCCAGCGTCTCCCGGTTGCGCATGTGCAGCACCAGGTCGTTGAGCTTGGTCCGGACCCACCGCAGCGGACCGGCGGCGAAGTCCTCGCCGATCGTCACCCGGGTCCGGCCGCCGTCCAGCGGCTCCAGGACGAACGCCACGATCGCCTCCCCGGCCGGCCACAGCCCGGCACGCAGCACCAGCCGGTGCGGGGCCTGGCACTCCAGCACCGTCGACCTGTCCTGGAGCGAGAACGGCCACGGACCGGCCCGGTGGTGGAGGTTGCTGCCGACGCGCGGCCACGTGTCGTCCACGTCCCGCACGTGCACCGTGCCCACCACCCAGTCGCTGTACGTCCACCCGTCCGCGAGCACCTCGAAGACCTGCTCCGGGGGAGCGTCGATCACCTTCTCCACAACCGCCATCACCGAGCGGTACCCCGGTGCGGGCCGTCGCTAACGGCGATCCGGGTTAGCTTCTCCGGGACGGCGGGTATCGCCGGACCGGGCCGGTGGTGGCAGGCGTGCACCCGGCTGGGCGGCACCGGCGCGGGGCCTGGCGCCGACGACGACGTTTACTCCTCGGGGCCTCGGGAACCCGCCGCCCGTGCGACGGGACCAGGAGCGGGATCAGTGCAGGTCAGCCCGGGTTGACCCGGGTGCTGACCGGTTCCCGCCCGGCCTGTACGACGCGGTGCTGCTGGACCGCGACGGCACGCTGGTGGAGGACGTGCCGTACAACGGCGACCCGGAGAAGGTACGGCCGGTGCCGGGCGCCCGGGAGGCGCTGGACCGGTTGCGGGCGGCCGGGTTGCGGCTTGCCGTGGTCACGAACCAGTCCGGCCTGGCCCGGGGCTGCTTCACGGCGCACGATCTGCGCCTGGTCAACGCCCGGGTGGAGGAGCTGCTCGGGCCCTTCGACCACTGGGCGATCTGCCCGCACGCCGAGGCCGACGGGTGCGCCTGCCGCAAGCCCGCGCCCGGCCTGGTGCACGAGGCCGCAACCGCGCTCGGGACCACGCCGACCCGGTGCGTGCTGATCGGGGACATCGGCGCGGACACGGCCGCCGCCGCCGCGGCCGGCGCCGCGGCGATCATGGTGCCCACGCCCGCCACCCGGGCCGCCGAGGTGGCCGCCGCGCCGACGGTCGCCGCCGACCTGCCGGACGCGGTGGGCATCGTGCTGGCCCGGATGCGCCTGACGGCCGCGCCGCAGCCGGTGCGCCGGTCGCGCCGCGGCACGGTGCTCGTGGTGCGCAGCGACGCGGCGGGCGACGTACTGGTGACCGGGCCGGGCATCCGGGCGGTCGCGTCCGGGGCCCAGCGGGTGGTGCTGCTGTGCGGGCCACGGGGCCGGGCCGCCGCCGAACTGCTCCCCGGCGTGGACGAGATCATCGAGGCGCCGCTGCCGTGGATCGACGCGCCGGCCCCGCCCGTCGACCCCGGCGCCGTGCGCGCGCTGACCGACCGGCTCGCGGCGGTACGGGCCGGCGAGGCGATCGTGTTCACCTCCTTCCACCAGTCCGCCCTGCCGCTCGCCCTGCTGCTGCGCCTGGCCGGTGTGCCCCGGATCAGCGCGATCAGCGACGACTACCCGGGCAGCCTGCTCGACGTGCGCCACCGCGTCCCGGCCGGCGTACCCGAACCCGAACGCGCCCTGTCCCTCGCCGCCGCCGCCGGTTTCGCGCTCCCGGACCACGACGAACCGGCGCTGCGCATCCGCACCGACCGGCTTCCGGCGCCCGCGGCCGACGTAGGGGCGCCCGGCTACGTGGTCCTGCACCCGGGATCCTCGGTGGAGACCCGCGCCTGCCCGGAGGAGCTGGCCGCCCGGGTGGTCCGGGTGCTCGGCGCCGCCGGCTACCGGGTCGTGGTCACCGGCGGGCCGGACGAACGGGAGCTGACCGCGCGGGTCGCCGCGGCGGGCGGCGTCGACCTGGGCGGGCGGACCGGGCTGGACGACCTGGCGGCGGTGATCGCCGGAGCCGGCGCGCTGGTGGTCGGCAACACCGGCCCGGCGCACCTGGCCGCCGCGCTCGGCGTGCCGGTGGTGAGCCTGTTCGCCCCGACTGTGCCGTTCGGGCAGTGGGGGCCGTACCGGGTGCCGACCGTGCGGCTCGGCGACGCGGGCGCGCCCTGCCGGGACACCCGCGCCACCGCCTGCCCGGTCCCCGGGCACCCGTGCCTGTCGGCGGTCGAGCCGGGACGGGTGCTGGAGGCGTTGCGGCTGCTCGGCGTGCTGGCGCCGGTGGCGGGCGGGGTGGCCGGATGAACATCCTGCTGTGGCACGTCCACGGGTCGTGGACGACGTCCTTCGTGCACGGCAAGCACCGCTACCTGGTGCCGGTAACCCCCGACCGGGGGCCGTACGGGTTGGGCCGGGCGCGCACCTACCCCTGGCCGGACAGCGCCGTCGAGGTCACTCCCGAGGACCTGCGCGACACCGACGTCGACCTGGTGATCCTGCAACGTCCGGAGGAACTCGACCTGGCCGTGGAGTGGCTCGGCCGCCGGCCCGGCCGCGACGTGCCGGCGATCTACGTCGAGCACAACACGCCGAAAGGCGACGTGCCGAACACCCGGCACCCGATGGCCGGCCGCGACGACCTGCTGCTGACCCACGTGACCGCGTTCAACGAACTGTTCTGGGACAACGGCGGCACCCGGACCACAGTGGTCGACCACGGTGTCGTGCCGCCGGCGGTCGAGTGGACCGGCGAACTCGACCGCCTCGCCGTGGTCGTCAACGAGCCGGTACGCCGCTGGCGGGTCACCGGCACCGACCTGCTCGCCCGGTTCGCCGCGCTGGCGCCGCTGGACGTCTACGGGATGAGGGTGGACGGTCTCGCCGCCCACCTCGGCCTGCCCGAGGACCGGCTGACCAGCCACGACGACGTACCCCAGCACGCCATGCACGCCGAACTCGCCAAACGGCGCGCCTACCTGCACCTGTGCCGCTGGACCTCACTCGGCCTCAGCCTGATCGAGGCCATGACCATCGGCATGCCCGTGGTGGCACTGGCCACCACCGAGGCGGTGGAGGCGGTGCCACCGGCCGCGGGCGCGCTGTCCACCCGCGTCGACACGCTCGTCGACGCCGCCCGTGGCCTGCTGGACGACAGGGAGTCCGCCCGCCGGGCGGGCGCCGTGGCCCGGGCCGCCGCCCGGGACCGCTACGGACTGGAGCGATTCCTCGCCGACTGGGACCGGCTGCTGGAGGAGGAAGTATGCGCATCGCGATGATCTCGGAGCATGCCAGCCCGCTCGCCGTCCTCGGCGGGGAGGACGCCGGTGGCCAGAACACGCATGTCGCGGAGCTCTCCGCCGCGCTCGCGGCCGCCGGTCACGACGTGCGCGTCCACACTCGGCTCGACGCGGTGGACCTGCCGGTGAGCGTCCGCACCCCGGACGGGTACGAGGTGGTGCACGTACCGGCCGGGCCGGCCGAACCGGTGGCCAAGGACGACCTGCTGCCGTACATGCCGGCGTTCGGGCAGTGGCTTGCCGACCGGTGGCGCACCGGCGACTGGCAGCCCGAGGTGGTGCACGCGCACTTCTGGATGAGCGGGCTGGCGGGTCTCGCCGCGGCCCGCCGCGCCGGGGTGCCGATGGTGCAGACGTACCACGCGCTCGGCACGGTCAAGCGCCGCCACCAGGGCGTGCAGGACACCAGCCCGCCGGGCCGGGTCGAGCACGAGCGGAGGCTGGGCCGCTCGGTGGACCGGGTGGTCGCCCAGTGCCAGGACGAGGTCGCGGAACTGGTCCGGATGGGTGTGCCCCGGTCCCGGATGACTGTCGTGCCGTCGGGGGTGAACCTGACGACGTTCTCCCCGCTCGGCCCGGTCGCCGACCGCGACGGCGGCCGGGCCCGCATCCTCACCGTCGGCCGGCTGGTCGAGCGCAAGGGCTTCCAGGACGTCGTCCGGGCCGTCGCCGAGGTGCCGGATGCCGAGTGCGTGGTGGTCGGCGGGCCGCCGGCCGGGCTGCTGGAGACCGACCCGTACGCGCTGCGCCTGCGCGCGCTGGCCCACTCGCTCGGCGTCGCCGACCGGGTACGGCTGGTCGGCGCGGTCCCCCGGGAGGAGATGGGCCGCTGGTACCGGTCGGCGGACGTGCTCGTGGCCGCCCCCTGGTACGAGCCGTTCGGGCTCACCCCGCTGGAGGCGATGGCCTGCGGCGTACCCGTGGTCGCGACGGCGGTCGGCGGGCTGATCGACACGGTGGTCGCCGGACGCACCGGCGACCTGGTGCCGCCCCGGGAGCCGGCGGCCCTCGGCGCGGCGATCCGGGGTCTGCTCGGCGACCGGATCCGCCGCTTCGCCTACGCCACGGCCGCGCTGGAGCGGGCCCGCACCCGCTACTCCTGGGCCACCACCGCGGACCGCCTCACCGAGATGTACGGCGAGGTGGCCGCCGTGCGCCGCCCGACCCGGGTGGTCGCCTGATGACGGCGGCCACGCCGGGCCCCGGCGCGACGGTGCTGGAGGACCACCTCAGCCTGCTGGCGGCCGCACTGCTGCCGCTGCGGGCGGCGGAACAGATGCTGGCCCGCTGGGGTGAGGAACTGGCGCAGCGGCTCGCCGCCGGTGGTCGGCTGCTGGTGGCCGGCAACGGCGGCAGCGCCGCCGAGGCCCAGCACCTCACCGCCGAACTCGTCGGCAAGCTCCGCCACGACCGGCAACCCCTGTCCGCCATCGCCCTGCACGCCGAAACCAGCGCCCTCACCGCCATCGCCAACGACTACGGATACGACGAAGCCTTCGCCCGGCAGGTCCGCGCCCACGGCCGCCCCCGCGACCACCTCCTCCTGATGTCCACCAGCGGCACCAGCTCCAATCTCCTCACCGCCGCCCATGCCGCCCGCCAGACCGGCATCCGCTGCTGGGCCTTCACCGGACCCGCACCCAACCCCCTCGCCGACCTCTGCCACGAGCATCTGGCGATCGACTCACCGGACGGGCAGGTGGTGCAGGAACTGCATCTGGTGGCCTCGCACGTGCTCTGCGAGTACGTCGAGCTGGCGCTGCCCGCCGCGCTCGCCGCCGAACCGGCGGCCGGGCCGGTACGCGCCGGTGTCGAGGTCGTCGTCGGCGAGCCGGCCCTCACCGAGCCGGACCCGACGGCCCCCGCCGGCGGGGGAGGCCCGGCATGAGCGGACCGGTGGTGGTGCTCGGCGACACGCTTCTGGACCGGGACGTGGAAGGTCTGGTGAACCGGCTCTGCCCGGACTCCCCGGTGCCGGTGCTGGACGAGACCGTGTCCGTCGACCGGCCCGGCGGCGCCGGGCTGGCCGCCGTCTTCGCCGCCGCGCAGGGCGCCGAGGTCGCGCTGGTCACCGCCGTCGCCGACGACGCGGGCGGGGCCCGGCTGGGCACGCTGCTCGCCGCCGCCGGGGTCCGGTTGTACGCGCTTCCGCTGGCCGGCGCCACCCCGGAGAAGATCCGGCTGCGGGCGCGTGGCCGGGTACTGCTGCGCCACGACCGGGGCGGGAGCACCGGCGCGCCGGGCGAGCCGAGCGACGCCGTGCTGCGGCTCATCGCCGGCGCGTCCGCGGTGCTCGTCAGCGACTACGGCCGGGGCGTGGCGGCGCATCCGGCGCTGCGTGCCGCGCTGACCGCCACCCGGGCGCCGGTGGTCTGGGATCCGCATCCGCGCGGGCCCGGAGCCGTACCCGGGGTGCACCTGGCCACGCCGAACGAGCCGGAGGCCCGCGAGCTGGCCAAGACACCGCCGGGCGGCTCCCGCCTGGCCGTCGCGTCCCGCAGCGCGCACGCGTTGCGCCGCCGCTGGCAGGCGCGCGCGGTGGCGGTGACGCTCGGCGGGGACGGTGCGCTGCTCAGCCACGCCGGGTCGACGCCACTGGTGGTGCCGGCGCCGCCCGCCGAGGGGGACACCTGCGGGGCCGGCGACCGGTTCGCGTCCACCGCGACGCTGGCCCTGGCCCGGGGCGCGCTGGTGTCCGAGGCGGTGCAGGAGGCGGTCGCCGAGGCGTCGGCCTACGTGGCCGGCGGCGGCGTGGCCGCCGCGCTGCCCGCGCCGGTGCGGGCGGTCGCTCCGGCGGTCGTGACCGGCGGCGGGGACCGGATCGGCGCCGGGGCGGCCGGCGAGGTGGTGGCCCGGGTACGCGCGGCCGGCGGGACCGTGGTCGCCACCGGCGGCTGCTTCGACCTGCTGCACGCCGGGCACGTGGCGACGCTCCAGGCGGCCCGGCAGCTCGGCGACTGCCTGGTGGTCTGCCTGAACTCCGACGCCAGCGTGGCCGGGCTGAAAGGTCCGGAGCGTCCGGTCGTGCCGCAGGGCGACCGGGGGCGCCTGCTGGCCGCGCTCGGCTGCGTCGACGCGGTGCTGATCTTCGACGAGCCGACCCCGGAGGCGGCGCTGTCCTGGCTGCGCCCGGACATCTGGGTCAAGGGCGGCGACTACGCCAGCGGTGGCGGCCCGGAGACGCTGCCCGAGACGGAGATCCTGGCCCGCTGGGGCGGTCACACGGTGGTCGTGCCGTACCTCGACGGGCGCTCGACGACCGACATGATCGCGGCGGCGCGGGCCGGGCGGGGCAGCGGCTGGCCGGCCGCGCCGGCTGACCCGGCCGCCGCGCAGGTCCGGTCCACGGCGAAGGGAGCACGATGAACGAGCGACTCATCCGACCCGGCGCGGCCGCGCCCGCCGGTCCGACGGTGGCGGCGTGAGCGCCGGCGCGCCCGGAGCCGGGCCGACCGTCCTGGTCACCGGCGGCTCCAGCGGACTCGGCGCGGCTGTGGTCGCCGCGGTGGCCCGCGCCGGCGGACGTCCGCTTGTGCTGGACCGGCAGCGCCCCGCCGACGGGGTGCCCTGGGCCGAGTGCGACCTGGCCGACACCCGCGCCGCCGAGGCCGCCACCCGCGACCTCGCGGAACGTTCCGGTGGGCTGGACGCCGTGGTCACCGCCGCCGGGATGGACGTCCCCGGGAAGCTGGCCGACATCCCGGCGGAGACCTGGGAGCGGATCGTCACCGTGGACCTGTTCGCCACCGCCGCGGTGATCAGGGCCGCGCTGCCCTGGCTGGAGGCGTCCCGGGGCAGCATCGTCACGGTCGCCTCCACGCTCGGGGTGAAGGCGGTCGGCGACGCGACCGCGTACTGCGCGGCGAAGTTCGGGGTGGTCGGCTTCACCCGGGCGCTCGCCGCCGAACTGGCCGGCGCGGTCGGGGTGACGCTGCTGATTCCGGGCGGGATGCGGACCGCGTTCTTCGACGAGCGGGACGCGCAGTACAAGCCCGGCCCGGACGCGGTGCTCAACGAGCCGGCCGACACCGCCGCCGCCGTCATGTTCGCGCTGTCCCAGCCGGCCGGCTGCGCGGTACGCGAGATGGTGGTCTGCGCCGCGCAGGAGTCCTCGTACCCGTGATCCTGGTGCTGCGGGCGCTCGGGGTCGGCGACCTGGCCACCGCCGTGCCGGCGCTGCGTGGCCTGCGCGCCGGGTTCCCGGGCCGGGAGCTGGTGCTCGCCGCGCCGGGCTGGCTGGCACCGCTGGCGGAGCTGACCGGGGCGGTCGACCGGGTACTGCCCACCACCGGACCGGGTCGGATCGCCTGGACCGGTCCGCCCCCCGAGCTGGCGGTCAACCTGCACGGCCGCGGGCCGCAGTCGCACCGGGCGCTGGCCGCCGTACGCCCCGGCCGGCTGCTCGCCCACCGCAACCCGGGTGCCGGACACCCGGACGGCCCGGCCTGGGACGACGACGAGCACGAGGTCCGCCGCTGGTGCCGGCTGCTGCACGCGTACGGGCTGCCGGCCGACCCGGGGGACCTGGCGCTGCGGCGCCCGGCGCTGACCGGCGTACCGGCGGGGGTGACGCTGCTGCACCCGGGCGGCAAGATCCCGGCGAAGCGCTGGCCGGCGGACCGGTTCGCCGGGCTGGCCCGGGAACTGGCCGCGCGCGGGCACCGGGTGGTGGTCACCGGCTCGCCGGACGAGCGGGAGTTGGCCGAGCGCGTCGCCCGCGACGCCGGGCTGCCGCCGGAGGCGGTGCTGGCCGGCCGGACCGGGCTGGCCGAGCTGGCCGCGTTCGTCGCGGGCGCGCGACTGGTGGTCAGCGGGGACACCGGCGTGGCCCACCTCGCCACCGGCTACGGCACCGCGTCGGTGGTGCTGTTCGGGCCGGTGCCCGCGGCGCACTGGGGCCCGCCGCCGGACCGGCCCCGGCACCGGGCGTTGGGTGCGATCGGCCACACGACCGTCAACCCGGATTTGACCGGGTCGGGCGGGGTAGGAACCCACCCGACATTGAACGCCATCGGGATCGACGAGGTGGTGGCTGCGGTGGCAGACGTGGAACGGGTCTCCGGTGCGGTTGCGGCGTAGCGATCCCGGCCGGCCGGGGTACGGGCGCCGCCGGCGGGGCAAGGGCTGGCTGTTCCTCGACCCGGCCGGCGAGCCGGTGCGCGACGCCGGCGAGCTGGCCCGGCTGCGCGAGCTGGTGATCCCGCCCGCCTGGCGGGACGTGTGGATCTCGCCGTACCCGAACGGCCACATCCAGGCCACCGGCGTCGACGCGGCGGGCCGCAAGCAGTACCTCTACCACCCGGACTGGCGGCGCAAGCGCGACGAGGCCAAGTTCGACCACGTGCTGGAGGTGGCGCACCGGCTGCCGGCGCTGCGCGACCGGGTCACGCACGACCTGGCGCTGCGCGGCCTGCGCCGGGAGCGGGTGCTGGCCACCGTCGCCCGGCTGCTCGACATGGGCGCGTTCCGGGTCGGCAGCGACCAGTACGCCACCGGCGAGGACCCCACGTTCGGGGTGGCCACGCTGCGCCCCGAGCACGCCCGCTCCCGGGGCGGGTGCGTGGTGTTCGAGTTCCCGGCCAAGGGTGGCATCGACCAGGTCCGCCGGATCGAGGACGCCGAGCTGTGCCGGGTGCTGCTCAACCTGCGCCGTCGCCGGCGGGCCCAGGAACGGCTGTTCGGCTACTGGGACGGCCGCGCCTGGCGCGACGTGCGCAGCGACGAGGTGAACGACTACCTGCGCGACGCCAGCGGCGGTGAGATGACCGCGAAGGACTTCCGTACCTGGCACGCGACGGTGCTGGCCGCCGCCGAACTGGCCACCGTCGGCCCGCAGCGCTCCGCCACCGCCCGCAGGCGTGCCGTGGCGGCGGTGATGCGTTCGGTCGCCGAACTGCTGGGCAACACCCCGACGGTGGCCCGGACCTCGTACGTGGATCCGCGTGTGGTCGACCTCTACCACGACGGGGTGCTGGCGCCGGTGCAGCCGGAGATGCCGCGCGAGGCGGTGGAGAAGTCGGTGCTGGCGCTGCTGGAGGAGGAGGCCGGCTGACCGCCGACCGGCCCCGTCGGTTCTGGGGGAAACGCGACGGAGCCGGAAATCTCGGTCGCCGATGCGGTTCCGGGGGCTGGCTGTCTACCGGGCGGGGCCGTCCGCGGCCGGGACCGCCGCGGACGGCACGCCCGGCCCCCCGATATCTGTGGGCCCACCGCGAGCGGTTCCGGCCCGGGTTTCAGTGTGTACGGGACAGGTTGACGGCGGATGCCGAGCTGTTGACGATCCGTGCCGATTCCAGGTGACGGGCCCGGTACGCCTGCGGTGTCTCACCCTGCGTGGCCCGGAAGACGCGGCTGAAGTGCGCCTTGTCCCGGAAACCCCAGCGGGCCGCGATGACCTGGATCGAGCGGTCGCTCAGCACCGGGTCGGCCAGGTCACGGCGGCACCGGGCCAGTCGCTCGTCCCGGATGTACGCGGCCACAGTGGTCTCCTCGTCCTCGAAGAGCCGGTGCAGCGAGCGCACCGAGATGTGGTGCGCGTCGGCGACCGCGCCCGGGTCGAGCGTGGCGTCGCCGAGGCGCCGGCGCACGTATGCGCGTACCTGGGACAGCAGGGCGCGCCGCCGGACCTCGGTGGGCACCGCGTCCTCGGAGACGAGGTTGCGGCCGAGCAGCGTGGCGACCAGGTCGAGACCGACGGCGCCGAGGCGCTCCGCGTCGGCCGCGTGGTACTGCTCGGGGTTCGCGGTGATCCGGATGAGGAAGTCGGCGACCAGCCCGCCGACGCCGTCGTTGCCGGACATCCGGCCGGCGAACAGGGGAGCGAGCCGGCGGGGCGGCAGCGGCAGCGCGTCGTACGGCATCAGGGCCACGATCGAGTGCGCGTACCCGGGCCCGGCGGGGTCGGCGTGGTGGCTGACCTCGTACGGGCGGGAACAGTCGTAGAAGGTCAGGTCGCCGGGGCGGCACCGGGCGCGCTGCCCCTCCTGGTCGGCCTGGCTGGTGCCGCTGAGCGTCAGCGCGAGCAGGTAGTAGTCGGGGTCGGAGCGCCGGATCAGTTTCGAGGGGCGCACGCAGTCCACCGACGGGTAGCGGTAACGGATGAGCTGCATCCGGCCCAGGCCGACGAACTCCGCCCGGGCGACGAAGTCGTCGGCGTGCGCGGTGCGTACCCGCAGCGGCGTCGGGATGCTCGCCATCAGGTCCAGCCACATGCCGAAGCGCTCCCGCGGTGGCAGCGCCTGCGTGTCGAGGACCTGCCGGTGCAGCTTCCCGTCCATCAACGACTCCCGTGCTCGTCACACCCCTGCACGAACAGGACGCCCCACGGGGCCGAAAAGAGCCACCCGTGGGGCCGTGACGTCCGTCATTGACGGAGCCGCGCAGGTTCTGTTAGGAGTCCGTTCAGTCGTTCAGCACCTGGGACAGCCGGTCCCGGAAACGGCGCTCGGAATCGGTCACCGCGTCGCCGCCCAGACCCAGGATGCCGCCCGTGGAGGCCGCGCCCACCACCTGCTCGGCGATGTCCACCAGCCAGTGCCGGTACGCCCCGGCCTGCCCCTCGTCCACCCGCGCGGCGAGCAACGCGGACGCCTGCCCGGCCCGGGCCAGCACGTCCTCGATCACCGCCTTCGGGTCCGGCGGCGTGATGACCGGCAGTTCCGCGCCGGTCTCCGGGTCGCCCACCCGGTCGACGACCTCACCGGCCACCGCGGCGACCAGCGGGCTGGCCGACTCACGGCCGGCGGCGATGGTCTCCAGCCCGGCGGCGTTCTCGGCCATGGTGCGGCGGGTGCCGTCGGACTCGGCGGCGGCCGCCGCGGTGAGGACCGACTGCGGCAGCCCCACAAGCAGTCCCCACTCCTCGTCGGAGACGCCGAACCGGGTGTACGCCGGCTGCTCGATCACGATCAGGCCCCTTTCGCCGTGGTCGTCGTTGTCGACGGGCGCCCCCGCGGCGCCCGGGTCAGGCTAGTCCAGCTCCAGCAGGCCCTGTTCGGACACCACGCGCACGGACAGCGTCTTGTAGCCCACCTCGTCGAAGAGCACGGTCATCCGGTCCTCCTCGTAGCTGAGCACCAGGCCGGCGCCCCACTCCGGGTGGCGCACCTGGCTGTGCACCGGGAACGGCCCGACCGCGCCGTCAGCCGCCACACTGGTGCCCGCGTGGCAGTTGTCGCAGTGCCCGCAGACCTCGTTCATCTGCTCACCGAAGTACGCCAGCAGGGCCTGTCCCCGGCACCCGGTGGTCTCGGCGAACGCGCGCATCATGTCGGTACGCGACCTCGTCACCGTCTGCTGCCGTTCCGCCTCGGCCAGCGCGGCGCGGCCGGACTCGGCGGCTGCCGGGGCGTACCGGGGCGCGCCGATGCGCTGCTTGGCCCGTGGTTCGGCGGCGCCGACCTGCTCCAGCAGGGACAGGTACTGCCCCAGCTTGCGCGGACCGAGACCGGTCAGCTCGCGCAGCTCCTTGCGGTTGCGGGCCTTGCCGCGCAGTACCGCGGCGAGCTCGGTCAGTTCCTTGGCGTCGGGCAGCCCGCCGCTGAAGTAGCGCTGCAGGCCGACGTCCTCGGAACGCCACAGCAGCAGCACCCGGGACGGCGAGCCGTCGCGCCCGGCCCGGCCGATCTCCTGGAAGTAGCTGTCCGGCGAGTCGGGCAGCGCCATGTGCACCACCCAGGCGATGTTCGGCTTGTCGATGCCCATGCCGAACGCCGAGGTGGCCACCATGATCGGCACCCGGTCGGCCAGGAACGCCTCGTGCAGCTCGTGCCGGGCGGCGGTGGGCATGCCGCCGTGGTAGAACTCGGCCGGGAAGCCGGCGCCGGTGAGCCGCTCGGCCAGTTCCTCGGCCGCCCGGCGGGTCGGCACGTAGATGATGCCGGGCCGCTCGTCGTCGCGCAGCAGCGCGAGCAGCCGCCGCCACCGGTAGTCGTCGGTCGGGCAGTGGGCCACCTCCAGGAAGAGATTCGGCCGGTCCAGCCCGGAGACCACCACCTCCGGCTCGCGCAGCCGCAGCCGGGCGATGATGTCGTCGCGTACCGGCGGGGAGGCGGTCGCGGTGAGCGCCACCACCGGCGGCCGGCCCAGGCCGTCGATCAGGTGACCGAGCGCCAGGTAGTCCGGCCGGAAGTCGTGGCCCCACGCCGAGATGCAGTGCGCCTCGTCGATCGCCACCAGCGCCGGCTTCAGCTCACGGACCTCGGCGAGGCGGTCCGGGTTGCTCAGCGCCTCCGGCGTGATGAACAGGAACTCCGCGCGCCCGGCGCGGATGTCCTCGATCGCCTCGGCCTGCTGGGCGGCGCTCTCGTCCGAGCTGACCCGCACCGCGCGCAGCTCCGGGCGCTGCCGTTCGTTGAGCGCGGCGATCTGGTCCTGCTGCAACGCCAGCAGCGGCGAGATCACCACCGTCGGGCCGGGGATCAGGCTGGCCGGGATCTGGTAGATCGCCGACTTGCCGGCGCCGGTGGGCAGCACCACGAGGGCGTCGCGGCGCTTCATCACGGCGCGCATGGCGGCGAGCTGGTTGGGCCGCAGCGCGGTCCAGCCGAACAGGTTCCGCGCCGCCCGGCGCAGGCTGGAGGAGTGCGTGGTCAGTTTCATCAAGCGCCTCAGCTACCCCCGGTGATCCCGCGCGAAACCGTCCTGCCCCGTCACCGGAGCCGGGGCAGGACCTCGAGCCGGTACAGGTCGAACAGGCCCTGCCAGTGCGGGCCGGTGTTCGCCACGTAGACCTCGTCGAAGCCGGCCTTGGCGTACTCGTCGATCATCGCCAGGTGGGCGTCGGGGTCCCGGCCGCAGACGAACGCCTCCCGTACCTGCTCCGGCCGGACCAGCTCGGCGGCCTGCTCGAAGTGCCGGGGGGAGGGGAGCACCTGGGACAGTTCGCCCGGGACGCCCGCGTTGGGCCAGCGCTCGTACGCGATCCGCGCGCCCTCGTCGGCGGTGTCGGCGTACGCGGCCTTGAAGCCGCCCTGGCACGGCTTGTCGCCGCCGCCGGACTCGCGGAACCGGCGCACCATGCCGGCGTCCGGCATGGTGCTGACGTAGCCGTCGCCGATCCGGCCGGCCAGCTCGATCGACTTCGGGCCGAACCCGGAGACGTAGATCGGCGGGGGCGTGTCCGGCCGGGTGTAGATCCGGGCGTGCTCGACTGTGTAGTGCTTGCCGTGGTGGTTGACGAACCCGCCGCGCCACAGCTCGCGGATCACCTCCACCGCTTCCTCAAGCATCTCCAGTCGCACGTCGGTCTGCGGCCAGGCGTCGCCGAAGATGTGCTCGTTGAGCGCCTCGCCGGTGCCCACGCCGAGCACGAACCGGCCCTCGTGCAGGACCGCGCTGGTGGCCGCGGCCTGCGCGATGACGGCCGGGTGGATGCGCATGGTCGGGCAGGTGACAGCAGTGGTCACCGGCAGCCGGCAGACCTGGCTGAGCGCGCCGATGGTGGACCAGACGAACGGGCTCTGACCCTGCGCGTCGACCCACGGGTGGTAGTGGTCGGAGATCCACAGTGCCTCGAAGCCGGCCTGCTCGGCGCCGCGCGCCTGGGCCAGCAGTTCCGCCGGGGTGTACTCCTCGCTGGACAGGAAGTAGCCGATCTTCATTGGTGTGTGCCCTCTCCGCCGTGACCGGCGGGGTGCGCCGGTGACCGGACGGCTCTGTCGCGTCCGGACACGGCAAGCCCTACCCCCGGCGGCGGGCTCCAACCCGGGGGCGCGGGATCAGCGCCGGAACATGGCCCGGATCGCGATCAGCAGGAACAGGCCGCCGACCACCAGGCCGAGCAGGCGCACGCCGGGTATGTCGGCGGCGCTGGTGGCGTCGGCGAGCGGCAGAGCGGACATGTGGGAACTCTCCCACGGCCTGCCGCCGGACGCCACCGGCTAACAGTAAGGATTGTTGACTATTTAGCTGCGCGGTGTGACCATGTCAGCACCCGCCGGCCCCGGCGGGTCCGTGGGGGAGACGGGGGTACGACAGCAGATGAGCGAGCGGACCGTGGGATCGACCGGAGACCTGGCGGCGCTCGCCGCCGCCGTCCTGCAACCGGGGTTCGTCGGCACCACACCGCCGCCCTGGGTGTGCCGCTGGCTCGGCGAGGGCCTCGGCTCGGTCGTCCTGTTCGCCCGCAACGTCGTCGACCACGACCAGGTCGCCACGCTCACCGCGAACCTGCGCGCCGAGCGGCCCGACGTCATCGTGGCGATCGACGAGGAAGCCGGCGACGTCACCCGGATCGAGTCCGCCCGCGGCAGCTCCCGCCCCGGCAACTACGCCCTCGGCGCGGTGGACGACCCGGCGCTGACCGAGGAGGTCGCCCGCGACCTCGGCGCCGAACTCGCGACCGTCGGCGTGACGCTGGACTACGCCCCGGACGCCGACGTCAACTCCAACCCGGCCAACCCGGTCATCGGGGTGCGCTCCTTCGGCGCCGACCCGGACCTGGTCGCCCGGCACACCGCCGCCTGGGTACGCGGCCTGCAGTCCGGCGGCGTCGCCGCCTGCGCCAAGCACTTCCCCGGGCACGGCGACACCCGGGTCGACTCGCACCACGACCTGCCCCGCATCGGCGGCGACCGGGCCCGCCTCGACGCGGTCGAGCTGGCCCCGTTCCGTGCCGCCGTGGCCGCCGGGGCGCAGGCGGTGATGACCGGTCACCTGCTGGTGCCGGCCCTGGACCCGGAACTGCCCGCCACGCTCAGCCCACGCGTGCTCGGCGGCCTGCTGCGCGAGGAGATGGGCTTCGGCGGCGTGGTGGTCACCGACGCGGTGGAGATGCGCGCGGTGGCCGACCGGTACGGCTTCACCGGCGCCGCGGTGCGCGCGCTCGTGGCCGGCGCCGACGCGATCTGCGTCGGCGGGGAACGGGCCACCGAGGCCGACGCCCGCGAGCTGCGCGACGCGATCGTCGCGGCGGTGATCAGCGGGGAACTGCCTGAGGAACGGCTCGCCGAGGCGGCGAAGCGCGTCGGTCAGCTCGCCGCGTGGAGCGTCGCCGCCCGCGCCCGCCGGGCCACCGGCACGCCGCCCGCGAACGGCTCACCGGTCGGGCTCGCCGCCGCCCGCCGCGCGGTCCGGATCACCGGCGACGCCGGGCTGCTGCCACTGACCGGGCCGGCCCACGTGGTGGAGTTCGCGCCCCCGCGCAACATCGCCATCGGCGAGGAGACACCGTGGGGCATCGCCGCGCCCCTGGCCCACCTGGCGCCCGGCACCACCACCGCCCGCTACGCCGCCGACGCCGTACCGGCCGACCCGGGCGCGGCGCCCGCCGGCCGGCCGCTGGTGCTCGTGGTGCGCGACCTGCACCGCCACGACTGGATGCGGGACGCGGTGCGCCGGGCGCTCGCCGCCCGCCCCGACGCGGTGGTGGTCGAGATGGGCGTGCCCGAACTGGTCACCGGCGCGGTGCACCTGGCCACCCACGGCGCCACCGCCGCCGCGGCGCGGGCCGCCGCCGAGATGCTGACCGGGGCACGCTGACTCCCGGCCCGGCCGGGCGGGAAGGCCCCCCGGCCGGGCCGGGCCTCACGGCTCGCCGGCCACCAGGTCGGCGTACTCCGGGTGGCGCTCGATGAACGAGGCCACGAACGTGCACTGCGGCACCACCCGGCCGCCCCGGGCGCGGACCTGGTCCAGCGCGCCCCGGACCAGCGCCGCGCCGACGCCCTGACCCTGGAACCGGTCGTCGACCTCGGTGTGCGTGAAGACGAGCGTCTCGCCCCGGGGCGCGTACGCGGCGAACCCGGCCAGCGCGTCGTCCACCAGGATCTCGAAGCGGCGCTCGGCGGTGTTCTCCTCGACCAGAAAGCTCACCGGACCATTCTCCCTCCGGGCCCGGCCAGCCGGTCCAGTTCGGCCAGCAGCCGGTCCACCTCGTCGACCGTGTTGTAGTGGTAGACACTGGCCCGCACGGCGCCGCCGCTGCCCCGCAGGCCCATGCCCTCGAAGTACTCGTAGGCGTAGTAGTCGCCGTGCGACAGGCACAGCCCCGCCTCGCCCAGCGCCTCCGCCGTCCGCGCCGGGGTCAGGCCGGCCACCCGGAACGACACCGTCGGGCAGCGCCGGGCCGGTGCGCCGTACACGGTCACGAACGACCTGTCGGCGAGCCCGGCGAGCAACCGGTCGAAGACCGCCTCCTCGTGCGCCTGCGCGGCGGCCAGCCCGGCGCGCACCCGCTCGCGCCGGTCGCCGGTCGCCGCCGGGTCCAGAGCGGCCAGATGGTCCACCGCGGCGGTCACGCCGGCCAGCAGCGGGAAGCTCGGCGTGCCGTACTCGAACCGGTCCGGCACACCGTCGGCGGAGGGGACCAGCTTCGCCGGGCGCAGGGCCGCCCAGCGCGCCGGGTCGGCGACCATCGCCGCCAGGTGCGGACCGGACCACTTGTACGCGCTCGTCACCAGGAAGTCCGCGCCGAGCGAGGCCAGGTCGGTCGGGCCGTGCGGCACCGAGTGCACGCCGTCCACGCAGACCAGCGCGCCGGCGGCGTGCGCGGTCTTGGCGATCGCCGCCACGTCCGGCACGGTGCCGATCGCGTTGCTGCCGGCGGTCACCGCCACCAGCCGGGTGCGCTCGGTGACCAGGTCGGCGTACTGGCCGGGGGGCAGCTCACCGGTCGCCGGGTCGAACCCGGCCCAGCGCACGGTGGCGCCGGCCGCCTGCGCGGCCTGCACCCACGGGCGGACGTTCGCGTCGTGGTCCAGCCGGGAGACCACCACCTCGTCGCCCGGACGCCAGCCGGCGCCGAGCGTCCGGGCCAGCGTGTAGGTCAGCGCGGTGGCGCTCGGCCCGAGCACCACGCCGGACGGCTGCGCGTCGAGCAGGTCGGCCACGGCGGCCCGCGCCCCCGCGACCAGATCCAGCGCCCGGCGGCCGGGCCGGAAGGCGGTGCTGCGGTTGCCCGTCGCGGCGCGCATCGCCCCGGCCACCGCCTCGACGACAGCTTCGGCGGTCTGGGTGCCCCCGGCGCCGTCGAAGTGGGCGAAACCCTCGCCCAGGGCAGGGTAGGCGGCCCGGACCCGGGCGACGTCGAAAGCCATTCCGGCACCCTAGCGCGCACCCCGGACACCCCGCCCGGCGTGGCCGCCGGCCCGCCCGCCCGCGCGGGCGCGGTGGCGCACGCCGCCTATCCTTGGGCGGGTGACGATCCGACGCGCCACCTCCGTCCCCGCCCGCCGCGCCGCCGGTCTGCTCGCCGGCCTCGCCCTCGGCGCCGCACTGCTCGCCGGATGCAGCTCCGAAGGTGCCGAGACCGACTGCGGCCTCGACGCCTGCACGGTCACCTTCGACCGCGGCGTGGAGGCCAGTGCCCGGATCCTCGGCATCGAGGCGAAGCTGATCGGCGCCGACGGCGACCAGGTCACCGTCGAGGTCGCCGGGGAGCAGCTCTCGCTCACCGTCGGCCAGCAGGCCACCGAGGTCGCCGGCTTCCAGGTCAGCCTGGACAGCGTCACCGAGCAGCAGGTCGTGGTCCGGGTCGCCCGCGACCTCAACGGCTGATCCGTTTCGGCCGTCCCGCCCGGCGGGTGGAGACGTTTGGAAATCCGCCCGCCGGGAGACTGAGGGCTCATGTCTCTCACCCGGAATGCCGGAGCCACCGCCGCCCAGGCTCGTAACAGCCGGTGGCTCGAACTGTTGACCCGTGCCGGATTCATCGGATACGGGGTGGTGCACCTCCTCTTCGCCTGGCTGGCGCTGCAGATCGCCTTCGGTAACTCGGGCGAGGAGGGGAACCAGAACGGCGCGCTGCGCACCCTCGGCGAACAGCCGCTCGGGAAGTTCGTCCTGATCGCGGTGGCGGTCGGCCTGTTCGCCATGGCGATCTGGCAGGCCTTCGAGGCAGCGATCGGCCACGTGTCCAAGACCGGCAAGGAACGGATCTTCGAGCGGATCGCCTCGGTGGTCCGGGTCGTCGTCTTCGTCTGGCTGGGCTGGACCGCGATCAGGGTGGTCCAGGACGCCAGCGCCAACGCCTCGAACCGGCAGGAGCAGCTCTCCGAGAGGCTGATGGCCTCCGACGGCGGCCGCTGGCTCGTCGCACTGGCCGGACTGGTGCTCGCCGCGGTCGGCGTCGGCATGGTGATCTACGGCCTGAAGAAGAAGTTCGAGCGCAACCTCAAGACCGGCGAGATGAGCCCGAAGACCCGGCAGCTCACCCGCCGCCTCGGCACGGCCGGGTACGCCGCCCGGGGTTCCGTGTTCGCCATCACCGGCCTGCTGATCGTGGTCGCCGCGGTGAACTACGACCCGGAGAAGGCGCGTGGCCTGGACGCCGCCCTGCGGACGCTGCGCGACCAGCCGTACGGGCCGTGGCTGCTGGCGGTCATGGCGCTCGGCATCGCCGCGTTCGGCGTCTACTGCTTCTTCCAGTCCCGTTACCGCAAGGTCTGATCCTGGTCGATACCCGGGCAGCCGGGCACGATTGGGCCTTTGCCCGATTGCCGCCCGGGCGGGAGGAGAGAGAGTTCGTGCAGAGTTACGTCGTGACCATCGCCGCCGCGCTCGCCGCGGCGGCGATGGCGTTGGTGCTGGCCCAGGTGGTGCACCGGGTCACCCGCCGCCTCGGCCGCCGGTCGCTGCTGATGACCGAGCTGACCGAGCACGCGCACCGCGCGTTCCAGGTCGCGCTCACCGTGGCCGCGGTGCAGTTCGCGGTCCGGTTCACCACCGGGTACGCGGTCGGCAGCCCGTGGCGGCAGTTCGTCCTCCACACGCTGGTGCTGGCGACGATCGCCGCCACGGCGTGGCTGGTGGCCGCGCTGCTGGTGGTCGCGGAGGACACCGCGCTGGCCCGGTTCCGGGTCGACGTGCCGAACAACAGGCACGCCCGCCGTGTGCGTACCCAGGTCGTGCTGCTGCGCCGGCTCACCATCGCGGTGATCGTGATCCTCACGGTCGGTGTGATGCTGATGACGTTCCCGGCCGTACGCGGCATCGGCGCCGGTGTGCTCACCTCCGCCGGTGTGATCGCCGCGGTCGCCGCGCTGGCCGCGCAGAGCCTGCTCGGCAACGTCTTCGCCGGTCTCCAGCTCGCGTTCAGCGACGCGGTGCGCCTGGACGACGTGGTCGTGGTCGAGGGGGAGTGGGGCCGGATCGAGGAGCTGACGCTCAGCTACGTGGTGGTGCAGATCTGGGACGACCGCCGGCTGATCCTGCCCACCTCGTACTTCACCAGCCGGCCGTTCCAGAACTGGACCCGTACCGAGGCGGCCGTGCTCGGCACCGCCGAGTTCGACCTGGACTGGGCCATACCGGTGCAGGCGATGCGGGAGGAGCTGCGCCGCCTGTGCGAGGGCACCGAGCTGTGGGACGGGCGGGTCTGCGTGCTCCAGGTGACCGACGCGACCGGCGGCCTGGTCAAGGTCCGCGCGCTGGTCAGCGCCGCCGACGCGGGCAGTCTGTGGGATCTGCGCTGCCTGGTCCGCGAGCACCTGGTGACCTGGGTGCGCGACCAGCGCCCGACCGCCCTGCCCCGGCTACGCGCCGAGGTCGGCGACGCCACCGGCCCGCTGCCCTGGCATGCGGTGCAGCCGCGCCGCCCGGTACGCCGCGCGGCCGACACCGAGGCGCCCGACGACGCACGGGTCTTCGGCGGCAGCGACGACGGCGAGGCCCGCAGCGAGGTGTTCGTGGGCCGGGAGGAGCACGTCGAGGCGCGTCGCTGATCCCGTACCCCCGACCGGAACCCCGGCCGCCCACGGCGGGCGGGGGTTCGGCGCGTACGGGCGGCTTTCCGGCCGGACTGGTTTGGCCGGGCGGTGGCGGGGGACGTGGTGCGCACGCCCCGGATCCGGTGCCCGGCACCGGGTCGCGGCGGCGCGCGGCCGGGCGGACCGGCCGCGCCGCGCAGGATTGACGGGCGGCGACTCCGGGCATACAGCGCGGTGATGACGAAAGGAGGACAGCATGGCTGACGTCGCGAGTCGCAGCACGTCGCGGACCGGGAGCGAGCCGTCCACCGCCGAACTGGTACAGCGCGCCACCGAGCAGGTCACCCGCCTGGTGCGGGACGAGCTGGCCCTGGCCCGTGCGGAGCTGACCCAGAAGGGCAAGCACGCCGGGATCGGGATCGGGCTGTTCGGCGGCGGCGGGGTGATGGCGCTTTACGGCGCCGGAGCCCTGGTCGCCACCGTGATCCTGTTGCTGGCGCTTGTCATGCCGGCGTGGCTGGCCGCCCTCATCGTGGCGGTGGCGCTGTTCCTGCTCGCCGGGATCCTGGCGCTGGTGGGTAAGAAGCAGGTCAGCCGTGCCGTCCCGCCGGTGCCGGAGGCGGCGGTCCGCAGCGTTCGGGCGGACGTCGACACGGTCACCGCCGCGGTGAAGGACGGGAGGCGGGCATGACCGGTAACGGGACCGGGGACGTGGCGGCGCTCCGGGAGGAGATCCGCCGGACCCGGGTGGAACTCGGTGAGACGATGGAGCTGCTCGCGGCCAGGGCCGATCCGAAGGCGCTGGTGCGGCACTCCGCCGAGCAGGCGAAGGCGCGGATGCGTGAGCAGGCGTCGCTGACCGCGGCCCGGATGCGCGGGCGGGCGGCCGAGCGGGCCCGGCTGGTCCGGGCACAGGCGTACGAGAAGAGCGAGGCGGTCGGGCGCAACCCGTTGCCGTGGGCGGCCATCGCGGCCGGCGCGCTGGTGACCGCGGTGGTGCTGGTGATCGTCCGAGGGAGGCACAGGTGAGTGGGAAGATCGGCAAGGCGGCGTACCGGCCGGTGGGGGTGCTGCTCGGCCTGGCCGCGGGTGCCGTCGCCGGGGCGATCTTCCGCCAGGTCTGGAAGGTGACGGCGGGCGACGGCGAGGCGCCGAGCGCCACCGACGAGGACCGTGGCTGGGGCGAGGTGCTCGCCGCCGCGGCCCTGCAGGGGGCCATCTTCTCGGCGGTGCGGGCCGCCGTCGACCGGGGTGGAGCGGTCGGCGTACGACGGCTGACCGGTCACTGGCCGGACTGACGAAAAGCCGGAAAAGGCCCCTTTCCCGAGCGTGGGGGAGGGGCCTTCGGCATGGCTCCGGCGGGACCGCGCACCGCCGCCCGCGCGACCTTCAGGTCACATGTCGGAGAATTTCGTCCGCAAGGCTGTGCGAAGTTTTGGCGTACGTGGTTTGCTGTCTCACGCTGTTGAGAGACGCGTGGGTTGAGAGAAGTCTCCTGCATTGGGGGCCGCCTCAGGCGCCGCTGCTCGAAAACGGCCAATCGGCCGCACGGCGTGCTCGGCCGCCAGTTTTAGAAGGAGATACACATGGCGCAGGGAACCGTGAAGTGGTTCAACGCTGACAAGGGCTTCGGCTTCATCACCGTCGACGGCGGGGGTGCTGACGTGTTCGTCCACTTCTCGGCCATCCAGACCAGCGGCTACCGCACGCTGGAGGAGAACCAGCGGGTGGAGTTCGAGATCGCCCAGGGTCAGAAGGGTCCGCAGGCCGAGCAGGTCCGCCCCATCTGAGCTGACCGCACCGGCCGCGCCGGCCGGTGCCGGAAGCCCCGCATCCCGTCCGGGAGGCGGGGCTTCACCATGACCGGCGCCTCAGCGCCGCCGCGCCCGCATGCCCCACCAGAGCCCGGCCAGTCCGAACAGGACGAGCACCGGGCCGGCCATCGCCCAGATCCGCTGGTCGCTCAGCGCGCTGCCCTCGACGAAACCGAGGCCCAGCACCGTCCACAGCGCACCGAGCACCACGGCGAGCAGCCCCAGGGTGAGCCGGAACCAACCCCTCATCGTTCCCCCTCCGACGACAGTTCCGCTCCAGCATGCCCGCCGCGGCGAGCGCCCGCCGGCGCCGTGCCGCCCGGCCGGCTCACCACCGGTCGTGTACCTGCGGGCGGATCAGCTCGTCGTAGGTGGCCCGCACCGCGGCCAGCTCCACCTCGGTCAGTGCCGGCTGCCCGGCCGCCTCGGCGTTGCGCCGTGCCTGCTCGGCGGAGCGGGCGCCGGGGATCACCACTGTCACGCCGGGCTGGTCGAGGATCCACCGCAGCGCGAACTGCGCCATCGTGCGGTCGTCGCCGACCAGCGGCGCGAGCCGGCGCACGGCGGCCAGGCCGCTGTCGTAGTCGACGCCGGAGAACGTCTCACCCACGTCGAACGACTCGCCGTGCCGGTTGAACGTGCGGTGGTCGTTCGCCGGGAACGTGGTGTTCTCGTCGTACCGCCCGGAGAGCAGGCCGCTCGCCAGCGGCACCCGGGCGATGATCCCGACCCCGGCGGCAGCGGCGGCGGGCAGCACCTGCTCCAGCGGCTTGTGCCGGACCGCGTTGAGGATGATCTGGATGCTCGCCACCCCGGGCCGGGCGATGGCGGTGAGCGCCTGGTCGCAGGTCTCCACGCTGACGCCGTACCCGGCCACGCGTCCCTCGTCGACGAGCGTGTCGAGCGCGTCGAAGACCCGGTCGTCGGCGAAGACGGCGGTGGGCGGGCAGTGCAGCTGCACCAGGTCGAGCGTGTCGACGCCGAGGTTGGCCCGGGACCGGTCGGTCCAGGCCCGGAAGTTGTCGAGGGTGTACGCCTCCGGCGTCTGCTCCACCCGGCGGCCCATCTTGGTGGCCACGGTGAGCCCGTGCCCGGGGCGGGAGCGCAGGAACCGGCCGATCAGCGCCTCGCTGCGGCCGTCGCCGTACACGTCGGCGGTGTCCAGGAAGGTGACGCCCGCGTCGACGGCGGCGGCGAGCACGGCGAGCGCGTCGTCCTCGCTGACCTCGCCCCAGTCCGCGCCGAGTTGCCAGGCGCCGAGTCCGATGATGCCGACGTGCCGGCCGAGCCGGTCGAAGCTGCGCTGTTCCACCCGGTCGAGCCTAGTGAGCGGGTTGCCGGGGCGCGCGCCGGGCCGTGCCGTCCGACAAGACGCACGTACGGTTCCGAGGTTGTCAGGTGGGATCCGCACACCTGTCCGCGCTACGGCGACGAGCGCTCCCGGCCGTTCCACGACCTGCTGGCCCGCGTCGGCGTCGCGCACCCGCGCGCCGTGGTCGACCTGGGCTGCGGCCCCGGCCGCTGCTGCGCGCCGTCGCCGCGCAGGACCGGTGGCGCGACGCGCTCGCCGGCAAGCTGCGCGAGGCGCCCGTCGACGAGCCGGTCGGCTACGCCACGCTGCTGACCGGCGCTGGGTGCGCGGTGGACGCCTGGGAGACTACGTACGTGCATCTGCTGCCCGCCACCGGCGCCGACCACCCGGTGCTGGCCTGGACGGAGGGCACCGCGCTGCGCCCGGTCCGCGCCGCGCTGGACGCCGCCGGCTGGGCCGCCTTCCGCGCCGAGCTGGGCGTACGGCCCGCGCAGGCGTACCCGGCGCGGCAGGGTCAGGTGTACTTCCCGTTCCGCCGGATCTTCACGGTGGCCCGTACCGGCGCCCGCGCAGAGGAGAACTCGTGACCGACCTGCCCACCTTCATCGCCGGACTGCCCAAGGTGGAGCTGCACGTGCACCACGTCGGCTCGGCCTCGCCCCGGATCGTCGCCGAGCTGGCCGCCCGGCACGAGGGGCGCAGTCCCGTCCCGGCCGACCCGGAGGCGCTCGCCGACTATTTCGCGTTCCGCGACTTCGCCCACTTCGTCGAGGTCTACCTCAGCGTGGTGGACCTGATCCGCGACGCCGACGACGTCTGGCTGCTCACCCACGAGGTGGCCCGGGAGCTGGCCCGGCAGCAGGTCCGGTACGCCGAGCTGACCGTCACGCCGTACTCGCACGTCAGCCGCGGCATCCCGGCGCCGGCGTTCGGCGAGGCGATCGAGGACGCCCGCAAGCGCGCCGAGGCCGACTTCGGCATCGCGCTGCGCTGGTGCTTCGACATCCCCGGCGAGGCCGGCCTGCCCGCCGCCGAACAGACGTTGCGGATCGCGCTCGACGAACGACCGGACGGGCTGATCAGCTTCGGCCTCGGCGGCCCCGAGATCGGGGTGCCCCGCCCGCAGTTCAAGCCGTACTTCGACCAGGCCCGGGCGGCCGGGCTGCGCTCGGTGCCGCACGCCGGTGAGACCACCGGCCCGGAGACGATCTGGGACGCGCTGCGCGAGCTGGGCGCCGAGCGGATCGGCCACGGCATCTCCGCCGCGCAGGATCCGGCGCTGCTGGCCTACCTCGCCGAGCGGCGGATCCCGCTGGAGATCGCCCCGACCTCGAACGTGCGCACGCGGGCCGTACCGAGCCTGGACGCGCACCCGCTGCCCCGGCTGGTCGAGGCCGGTGTGCCGGTCAGCATTAACTCCGACGACCCGCCGATGTTCGGCACCACGCTCAACGACGAGTACGCGGTGGCCGCCCGGCTGCTGCGACTCGGCCCGGACGGGGTGGCCGCGCTGGCCCGCGCCGCGGTCGCCGCGGCGTTCCTGGCACCGGCCGAACAGGCCCGGATCACCGCCGAGATCGACGCGTACCTGGCGAGCGCGGCACGCTGAGGCGCCGCGCGGTCAGCAGCATCGCCGTCAGCGCGATGAGTGTGGCGGCGTGACCGGGACCGGCGGGCGCCGGCCGGGCGGGACCGTGCGCGAGCACCGGGTCCTGCCACACCGCGAGCGTGAGCGCGATGCCCAGGCCGATGACGGCGGCCCAGCGGAGCAGACGACTGACGGCCGGTGGCATGGCGGTCACCTCACGCCCGGGTTCGACGGGAGAGCGCGCGCGACGGGAGCGAGGTGTGGGGGGACCGGACTCCCGCCGCGCGCATGATCCGTCGGCCGGAAGGTCTTACGGGGCGTCCCGGCCGACGGAACTGATGGGTTCTGTCATCGATCCTGGCAGTTCACGCCGGTTTCGCGGCCATCGTTAAACCACCTTTAAGGAGAACTTGCGCCCGTACACAGCCACGGGTCAGCGCGGGCGCGGCCAGCGCCGCCCGGGACGCGGCTCGCGTACCTCCCGGGCCATCCGCCCGACCAGCCCGAACCGGTTCACCGGCCGGGGTGCCGCATCCGGGTCGGCCAGCAGCATCACCACGCTCGCCCCGCCGAGCCGGGCCCGGTCGATGCTCACCGAACCGTTCGCCTGCAACGCGACCCGCTTGGCGATGTCCAGCCCGAGCCCGGTGGACCCCCTGTCGCTCTCACCCCGGCGCAACGCCCGGTCCGGGTCGGCGATGCCCGGTCCGGCGTCGTCGATGCGGATCGCCACCCAGCCGTCCCGGCGGCTCACCGCCACCTCGAACGCGGTGCCCTGCGGCGTGTACCGGAACACGTTGCCGATCACCGCGTCCAGCGCGGCGGCCAGCTCGGCGCGGGGCACCGGCGCCGGGATCCGCAACTGCGCCCCGAGCACCCGGTGCGGCCGGTTCTGGTCACCCGCCAGCGCCGACCAGAAGACCATCCGGTCCCGGACCACCTCGCTCACGTCGCACGACGCCGGCGCCGTCTCCTGGGCCACCGCCTTGCGGGTCGTCTTGATGAGCTGGTCGATCTCGCCCTCCAGCGTGACGATCGCCTGCCGGATCCGCCGGATGCCGCGCCGCCGGTCCAGCTCCGCCTCGCTGAACGTGCCGATGCTCGTGTCGTCGGACTCCAGCGCCTCGGCGTCCAGCCGCAGCGCGGTCAGCGGCGTGCGCAGCCGGTGCGACAGGTCGGCGACCAGTTCGTGCTCGTCGGCCCGCAGCGCCACCAGCCGTTCGGTCATCCGGTTGAACGCGTGCCCGGCCTCGGCCAGCTCACGCGGGCCGGTCGGCTCGACCCGTACCCCCAGCTCGCCGTCGCCCACCGCGAGCGCCGCCTTGACCAGGTCGCCGGTGGCGTCCACGGCCCGGGCCGCCACCCGGTCGACCACGGCGACCGCAGCGCCGACCAGCGCCAGGCCGATCGCGAGCAGCAGCAGCCACCGCCCGCCGCCGCCGGAGTCGAGCACCTCGTCGGGGACGAAGACCTCCACCACGGCGACCCGGTCACCGAGCACCACCGGGTCCAGCCGCAGCACCCCGCCGTCCACCTCGGTCACCACCGACCGCCGCTGCGCGGCGGCGTCGGCCAGCACCCGTGGGTCGGCGCGCCCGGCTGACTCGTCGGCGCCGATGCCGTGCACGACCGGCCGCAGGGCCGGATCGTCGCCGGCCGCGGCGGCCACCGCCCGTTCGATCGTCGCGGTGTCGGTGCTGACCGCCAGCGCGCCGGTCACCAGCGCGGCCCGGCGGGCGGCGTCGGCCAGTTCCGCCTCCCGGGCCCGGTCGGCGAGGGTGAGCCCGAGCGGGACGAGGAAGGCGAGCGCGATCAGGCCGCACAGGCCGGCGGTGAGCCCGGCGAGCGTGAGCCTCAGTCCGGTGCCACCAGCCGGAAGCCGACCCCCCGCACGGTGCGCAGGTAGCGCGGCTTCGCCGCGGACTCGCCCATTTTGCGGCGGAGCCAGTACAGGTGAACGTCGATGGTCTGGTCCTCGCCGACCGATGGCTGCCGCCATACCTCCTCCAAGAGTTCCCGCCGGGACACTACCCGGCCGGGACGCGCGGCGAGATACGCCAGCAGGTCGAATTCCTTGCGGGTCAGGGCCAGGGACTCCCCGTCCAGCACCGCGCTGCGCTCACCCACGTCCACCCGCAGGCCGCCGACGGTGTGCACGGCCGGTTGCACGGTACGGCTGGCCCGGCCGGCCCGGCGCAGCACGGTGGTGATCCGGGCGTCCAGGTGCGCCCCGGTGAACGGCTTGACCATGTAGTCGTCCGCGCCGGCGCGCAGCAGCCGTACCACCGACTGCTCGTCGTCGCGGGCGGTGGCGATGATGATCGGCACGTCGGTGATGCCGCGCAGCATGCGCAGCGCGTCCGAGCCGTCCAGGTCGGGCAGGCCGAGGTCGAGCACCACCAGATCCGGTGTCTCCGCGGCGACCCGGCGCAGCGCGTCCAGCGCGGTGCCGACGGCGTGCACCGCGTGCCCCCGGTCGGTCAGCGAGCGCAGCATGGCGCCGCGCACGACGTGGTCGTCTTCGACCAGCAGGACGGTTGCCACGTCAGCACCGTACTCGGCATGGCAAGCCGGTCGCGTTGCGGCGGTCCGGCCAACCGGGCAAGCTGGGACGGCGATGACGTTCACGCTCTTCCCCGACACCCGCCTCACGCTCGCCCGCGACGCGCTGGCCGGCCTGTCGGTGGGCGACGCCCTCGGCTCCCAGTTCTTCGTCCCCGGCCGGCACCCGGACGACCTCGCCGCCGGGCGGCTGCCCGCGCCGCCGTGGGAGTGGACCGACGACACCGAGATGGCCTGCTCGGTGGTGGCCGAACTGGCCGCCGCCGGCCGCATCGACTCCGACCGGCTGGCGCTGGCGTTCGCGCAGCGCTGCGAGCCGTACCGGGGGTACGGGCCGGGCGCGGTGACCGTGCTGCGGCTGATCCGTACCGGCACGCCGTGGCCGGTGGCCGCCGCGTCCGCGTTCGACGGGCAGGGCTCCTGCGGCAACGGCGCCGCGATGCGTGTGGCGCCGCTCGGCGCCTGGCACGCCGACTCCACCCGGCGCGCCGCCGAGCAGGCCCGCGACTCCGCCGAGGTGACCCACGCACACCCGGAGGGCGTGGCCGGCGCGGTGGCGGTCGCGGTGGCCGCCTCGCTCGCCGCCCGGGCCCGCCTCGACGGCGACCGGCCCGACCCGGCCCGCCTGCTCGCCGCGGTCGCCGCGGCGCTCGACCCGGCCGGTGAGGTGCACCGCGGGGTACGCCGGGCCGCCGCGCTGCTCGGTCACCCGGCCGCTGCGGCGGCCGACGCGCTCGGCAACGGCTCGCGGGTCACCGCGCAGGACACCGTGCCGTTCACGCTCTGGGTCGCCGCCACGCTGCTGCACGACTACCCAGCCGCGATCCGGGCCTGCGTCGAGGCGGGCGGCGACGTGGACACCACAGCGGCCATCGTGGGCGGGATCGTGGCCGCGTACACCGGGGTCGGCGTGCCCGGCGGCGTACCGGAGGGCTGGCTGACCGCCCGCGAGCCGCTGCCCGGCTGGCTCACCGCCGCCTGACCGCCCGCCCGCCCTCGCCGGCTGTGGTGGTCGTGGGTGCGCGCCCCAGTTCGGGGAAGTGGCGGGGTCGGCGGGGGAGGGATGCAGCCACCTCGGCGAGCTGAAGTCGATCATGCGTGCCAGCGCGTACCACCAGCGGGGACGGGCTCGAGGGGCGCGGGGGGGTCGGCGGCGGGAGCAGGGGCCGGCTCGGAGGAGTCGGAGCGGGGGTCCGTGTCCGGACGTCCGGTGGCGGCGGGCACGACGGGGGTTGGGCTGTCGTCGTGCGGGAGGGTCATGGTGTCGCGCCGGCGGCGGTTGAGCAGCCAGCCGATCGCCGCGCCGCCGGCCAGCCCGGCCAGCAGGCCGCCGCCGAGCAGCAGGTCCGCGCTCGGTCCGTCGTCGGCCACCGGTGCCGCGCCGCCCGCCGCGCCGCCCTGCGCCCCACCGGCCGCGCCGGGGCCGCCCGCCGCGCCGTGACCGCCGTGCCCGGCGCCGTTCGCGCCGGGGGCGCCGTCGTGCGTCACGGTGCCGGGCAGCGGCGGCAGCAGGTCGACGGTCGGTGCCGGGTGCGCGCCACCCGCCGGGTCCGCCCACCGGACCACGGTGCCGTCGTCGTACGTCTGCACGACGGTGAACGTGAGCCGGTCGGTGGCGGGCATCGGTCCCATGCCCAGCGGCAGCCGGGCCGGCCCGGTGCCGGTGCCGGGCATCCGCAGCCAGCTCACCGAGTGGGTCACCTGGTTCAGTTCGGACGCGTGCATGCCGGGGATCGGCTGGTCGAGCGTGCGGGTGGTGATGGTCGGCGCCCAGTCCGGCACCGACAGCGGGTACACCTCGCCGATCGGGGCGTCCGAGGGCATCGTCAGCTCGATCCTGGTGGTGCGGCTGCCCGGCCGGTCCGCCGGCACCACCACCGACAGTTGGATCGCGTCGCCCTGGCGTACCTGGGCGGGTGAGGTCGTGACTGTCACCCCGGCCGCGTTCGCCGCGCCCGGCCAGCCCACCGCCCCGGCGAGTACGGCCGCCAGCAACGCCGCCGCCCACCGGCCCCGACGGGTCATCCTCATGGTCGTCCCCATCCTTCTCGACTGGGGCCGGCACCGGCTCCGGCCCCACCTGGTAGTTCGGGCGGCGGGGCGAAAAGGTTCAACACCGCACGGAACTCGCCGGAGACGGGGCACCGGCGTCGGCGGCGGTCCGGGTCCGGGCGACCGATAGCATCGCAGGGGCCGGTCACCGGCCCTTCGTACCGTCGACGACAGGAGTCACCGTGTCCGCACCCCGTACCCCCGTCGTGGCCGACCCCGTCGTCGTCGCCGCCGGGACCAAGGCGGCCGACGCGGTGGCCGCGGCCGGCCTGCCGATGAGCGGGCCGAAGGCGACCGTGGTGGTCCGCGACCCGCAGGGCCAGCTCCGCGACCTGGACTGGCGCCCGGCCGAGGACGTCGCGGTCGAGCCGGTCACCCTGGACAGCCCGGACGGGCTGAACGTGCTGCGTCACTCCACCGCCCACGTGCTGGCGCAGGCGGTGCAGGACGTCTTCCCGGACGCGAAGCTGGGCATCGGCCCGCCGATCGAGAACGGCTTCTACTACGACTTCGGCGTCGACAAGCCGTTCCAGCCGGACGACCTGGCCAAGCTCGAGAAGCGCATGCAGGAGATCGTCAAGTCCGGCCAGCGGTTCCGCCGCCGCCGGTTCACCGACCTGGACGAGGCCCGGGCCGAGCTGGCCGCCGAGCCGTTCAAGCTGGAGCTGATCGAGGTCAAGGGCGAAGGGCTGGACTCGTCCGAGGTGATGGAGGTGGGCGGCGGCGAGCTGACCATCTACGACAACCTCGCCGCGAACGAGGACAAGGTCTGCTGGTCGGACCTGTGCCGCGGCCCGCACCTGCCGAACACCCGGCTGATCGGCGCGTTCAAGCTGATGCGCTCGGCCGCCGCGTACTGGCGCGGGTCGGAGCGCAACCCGCAGCTGCAGCGCGTGTACGGCACCGCCTGGCCGACCCGGGACGCGCTGAAGGCGTACCTGAAGCTGCTGGAGGAGGCCGCCCGCCGCGACCACCGCAAGCTCGGTGCTGACCTCGACCTGTTCAGCTTCCCCGACGAGATCGGCTCCGGCCTGCCGGTCTTCCACCCCAAGGGCGGCGTGCTCAAGCGGGTGATGGAGGACTACGTCCGGGCGCGGCACATCGAGGAGGGCTTCGACTACGTCGGTACGCCGCACATCTCCAAGGAAGGTCTCTTCCACACCTCGGGACACCTGCCCTACTACAAGGACACGATGTTCCCGCCGATGGAGATGGAGGGCAGCGACTACTACCTCAAGGCCATGAACTGCCCGATGCACAACCTGATCTACCGGTCGCGCGGGCGGTCCTACCGGCAGCTGCCGCTGCGGCTGTTCGAGTTCGGCTCGGTCTACCGGTACGAGAAGTCGGGCGTGATCCACGGGCTGACCCGGGTGCGCGGCTTCACCCAGGACGACTCGCACTCCTACTGCACCGAGGAGCAGGCGCCGGCCGAGATCAAGCACCTGCTCGGCTTCGTGCTCAGCCTGCTGCGCGACTTCGGCATCGACGACTTCTACCTGGAGCTGTCGACCCGCGACGACTCCCGGCCGGACAAGTTCGTCGGCACCGACGCCGACTGGGCGACCGCCACCGCCGTGCTGGAGCAGTGCGCGCTGGAGACCGGCCTGGAGCTGGTGCCGGACCCGGGCGGCGCGGCGTTCTACGGCCCGAAGATCTCCGTGCAGGCCAAGGACGCCATCGGCCGGACCTGGCAGATGTCGACCATCCAGTACGACTTCAACCAGCCGAAGGGCTTCGGGCTGGAGTACCAGGCCGCCGACGGCACCCGGAAGCAGCCGGTCATGATCCACTGCGCGAAGTTCGGGTCGATCGAGCGGTTCATCGGAGTGCTCACCGAGCACTACGCGGGCGCGTTCCCGGCCTGGCTGGCGCCGGTGCAGGTGGTCGGCATCCCGATCCGTGACGAGCACGGCGACTACCTGGTCGACTTCGCCGCCACGCTGCGCCGGCACGGCATCCGCGCCGAGGTCGACCTGGGCGACGACCGGATGCAGAAGAAGATCCGTAACGCGCAGCAGCAGAAGATCCCGTTCATGGTGATCGCCGGCGACGACGACGTGGCCGCCGGCACCGTGTCGTTCCGCTACCGGGACGGCTCGCAGCGCAACGGCGTCCCTGTCGACGAGGCGGTGGCGCACGTCCGCGAGGTGGTGGAGTCGCGCACGAACGCCGGACCCACCGCCACCGCCGCCGAGTAGGCGGTCCGCCGAACCGCGCCGCCCTGGCGGCGCGGTTCGGGGCCGGATCGTAGGATCGCCTGTGTGACAGGGGCGGAGCGGCACACCGGGTACGGCGGCGACGACGGTCTGGCGGACGGGCTGGACCGGCTCTGGACGCCGCACCGGATGACCTACATCTCCGGCGAGGACCGTCCCGAGGGCGGCTACGAGAAGCCCGCCGGCTGCCCGTTCTGCCTGGCGCCCGGCCTGCCGGCCGAGGAGAGCCTGGTGGTGGCCCGCGGCGAGCACGTCTTCGCGGTGCTCAACCTCTACCCGTACAACCCCGGGCACCTGCTGGTCTGCCCCTACCGGCACGTGGCCGACTACACCGAGCTGGACGAGCCGGAGACGGTCGAGCTGGCCGCGTTCACCAAGGCCGCCATGCGTGTGATCAGGCACGTCTCCAGCGCGCACGGCTTCAACCTGGGCATGAACCAGGGCGGCGTGGCCGGCGCGGGCATCGCCGCGCACCTGCACCAGCACGTGGTGCCGCGCTGGGGCGGTGACGCCAACTTCATGCCGGTGATCGGCCGGACGAAAGTGCTGCCGCAACTGCTCGCCGACACCCGGGAACTGCTCGCCAAGGCGTGGGCGGCGGCCTGACGGCGGCCCGCTCCGACAGTACGATCTCGCGCATGGCTCTCCTGCACCGCGCGGAACTGCGCCCCTCGAAACTGGAGTTGCTCGCCGGCTGGCTTCCCGGCCGGTCCTGGTTCGCCGGGGAGGCGGGCGCGGAGGTCAGCCGCGTCGCGGCATACCGGTTCGACGACCCGGCCGGCGAGGTCGGCGTCGAGACGCTGCTCGTCCGCGTCAGTGCCGGGCCGGTGCTCCAGGTGCCGCTGACCTACCGGGGCGGGCCGCTGGCCGGGGCCGACGAGCACCTGGTGGGTGTCATCGAGCACTCGGTGCTCGGCCGCCGCTGGGTGTACGACGCCTGCGGCGACCCGGTGTACCCGCCGCTGCTGGCCGCCGCCGTTCTGGCTGACGCCGGGCAGGCCGAGGAGTACTTCGAGGTCGACGGGAAGCGTGAGGTGCGCCCGGCGAGCATGACGCTGACCGGCAGCCGCACCGGCCGTGCCGTCCCGACCGGCCCGGTCCCGGCTGCTCCGGTCCCGGCCGGCCCGGGTGACGGCGGTGTGACGGTGGTCCGGGTCGGGGACGTCGAGCTGGCGGTGGTCCGGCGGCCCGTGCCGGCCGAGGCGCCGGGCTCCGGCGGGCTCACCGGCACCTGGCCCGGCCAGGACGAGCCGGTGCTGCTGGCCCACGCCCGCTGAGGACAGACCGTCATGCCTGAGAGGCATGTTCATGACTCTCAGGCATGACGAGTCCACCGCTACCGCCCACCGCATGGCGTCACGTGGCGTGATCGTGATCGGGCTCCTCGGCGACGAACCGGCCCGCGGTCGCCGGTGAGGTGACAGGATGCGGCGGTGACAGTCGAGAAGCGACGGTTGGGTCGCAGCGGCATCGAGGTGAGCGCCCTCGGCATGGGGTGCTGGGCGATCGGTGGCCCGTGGGCCGAGGGAGCCCGCCCGCTGGGCTGGGGTCGGGTCGACGACGACGAGTCGGTACGCGCCGTCCGTCGCGCGCTCGACCTCGGCGTCACGCTGTTCGACACCGCCGACACGTACGGCGCCGGGCACGGCGAGCGGGTGCTCGGCCGTGCGCTCGCCGGCCGGCGCGACGAGGCGGTGATCGCCACGAAGTTCGGCTACACCTTCGACGAGCGGACCCGGCAGGCCACCGGCGAGAACGCCTCCCCGCACTACCTGCGCCAGGCGGTCACCGGCTCACTGCGCCGGCTCGGCACCGACCGCATCGACCTGTACCAGCTGCACCTCGGCGACCTGCCGCTGCCCCGCGCCGAGGCACTGATCGGCACGCTCGACGACCTGGTCGACGCCGGCCTGATCGGGGCGTACGGGTGGAGCACCGACCGGGCCGACCGGGCCGCCGCCTTCGCCCAGGTGGCGCGCGGCGCCACCGCCGTGCAGCACGCGCTGTCGGTGCTCCGGGACGCCCCGGCCATGCTCGACGCCTGCGTCAAGCACGACCTCGCCGGCCTGGCCCGGGGGCCGCTCGGGATGGGTCTGCTCACCGGCAAGTACACGCCGGAGTCCACACTGCCCCGCGACGACGTACGCGGACTCGGGCCGACCTGGCTGGAATGGTTCCGCAGCGGCCGGCCCGCCCCGGAGTGGCTGCGCCGGGTCGCCGTCGTGCGCGACGCGCTGACCGCGGACGGCCGCACCCTCGCCCAGGGCGCGATCGGGTGGATCTGGGCGCGCAGCGACCGGGCGGTGCCGATCCCCGGCGCCCGGACGGTGGCCCAGGTCGAGGAGAACGCGGCCGCGCTGGCCCGGGGCCCGCTCACGCCGGACCACTTCGCCGAGGTCGAGCGGCAGTTGGCGGCGGTACGCTCGGCGGCCCTCCGCGACGCCGACCGCCCCCACTGGCCGATGCCCCCCGTCCCCGCCGTCCGCCCCTGACCCG
Source organism: Micromonospora marina (assembly GCF_900091565.1). GTDB lineage: Bacteria > Actinomycetota > Actinomycetes > Mycobacteriales > Micromonosporaceae > Micromonospora > Micromonospora marina. The sequence goes on from NZ_FMCV01000019.1 coordinate 93,323, forward strand.
CGCTCCCGCGCCCTGACCTCCTCGTCACCCGCGCCCTCCACGACGCCGCGCCTCGCTCCCGCTGCCCACCTGCTCGTGCAGTTGGTGCCGACGGGTAGGCGAAATGCCCCTTTGTCGGGACGAAAGTGCAAGATCGTGGCGGTGGAGCGGTGGAGGGCGGGGGGTCAGCGGGAGGTGGACTCCTTGCGGGCCTGGTCGGCCAGGTGGGTGGGCATGGGCTCGTGGCGGGCGAACTCGCGGCGGAACGTGCCGGTGCCGGCCGTCATCGAGCGCAGCTCCACCGCGTACCGCAGCAACTCCGTCGCGGGCACCTCGGCGCGGACCAGCGTGCGCCCTTCGGCGTCCGGGTCCGGCTCGGTGCCGAGCACCCGGCCGCGCCGTCCGGACAGGTCGCCCATCACCGCGCCGACCGACGGGTCGGGCACCCGTACGGTGATCTCGTCGACCGGCTCCAGCAGCGCCGGCTGGCCCTTCTCGGCGGCGTCGCGCAGCGCCAGCGCGCCAGCGGTCTGGAACGCGGCGTCGGAGGAGTCGACGCTGTGCGCCTTGCCGTCGACCAGCGTCACCCGCACGTCCACCACCGGGTAGCCGGCGACCAGGCCGCGTTCCATCTGCGCCCGTACCCCCTTCTCCACCGACGGGATGTAGTTGTGCGGGACGGCGCCGCCGACCACCCGGTCGACGAACTCGAAACCGGCGCCCCGGGGCAGCGGCTCCACCTCGATGTCGCAGACCGCGTACTGGCCGTGGCCGCCGGACTGCTTGACGTGCCGGCCGTGCCCGCGCGCGGCGGCCGTGAACGTCTCGCGCAGCGGCACCCGCACCGGCTCGGTGTCCAGCTCGACGCCGCCACCGCGCAGCCGGTCGAGCACCACGTCGGCGTGCGCCTCGCCCATGCACCAGAGCACCAGCTGGTGGGTCTCCGGGTTGCGGTCGAGCCGCAGCGTCGGGTCACCGGCGACCAGCCGGGACAGGTTGCGGGCCAGCGCGTCCTCGTCGGCCCGGCTGCGTGCCACGATCGCCACCGGCAGCAGCGGCTCGGGCATCTCCCACGGCGCGATCAGCAGCGGGTCGTCCTTGGCCGAGATGGTGTCGCCGGTCTCGGCGCTGCCCGACTTGGTGATCGCGCACAGGTCACCGGCGACGCAGGCGGCCACCTCGCGCAGCGTCGCGCCCAGCGGGCTGTAGACGTGGCCGACCCGCTCGTCGGCGTCGTGGTCCGGGTGGCCACGCTCGGCCAGGCCGTGTCCGGACACGTGGATCACCTGATCGGGGCGCAGCGTGCCGGAGAAGACGCGGACCAGTGAGACCCGCCCGACGTGCCGGTCGACTGTCGTCTTGACCACCTCGGCGACGAGTGGGCCGTCCGGGTCGCAGGTGAGCGGCGGGCGGGGCGAGCCGTCCACGCCGGTGACGGCGGGCAGCTCATGCTCCAGCGGCGACGGGAACGCCGCGACCAGGCCGTCGAGCAGCGCGTCCAGGCCGACGCCGGTCTCCGCGCAGACCGGCACCACGGGGTAGAAGTGGCCGCGCGCCACGGCCGTCTCCAGGTCGGTGATCAGCACCTCGGGGTCGATCTCCTCGCCGCCGAGGTAGCGGTCCATCAGGGTCTCGTCCTCGCTCTCCGCGATGATCCCCTCGATCAGCTCGTTGCGGGACTCCTGGATGGCCGGCAGGTGCTCCGGGTCCGGCTCGCGCACCGCCGCCGGCAGCCCGTCGGAGTAGTCGTACACCCGGCGGGTGATCAGCCCCATCAGTCCGGCCACCGACTCGCCGTCGTCGCCGAGCATGGGCAGGTAGAGCGGGAGCACGTTGTCGCCGAAGACCCGCTGGCACAGCGCCACCGCCTCGTCGAAGTCGGCGCGCGGGTGGTCCAGCCGGGAGACGGCCACCGCCCGGGGCATGTCGACGGCGGCGCACTCCTCCCAGAGGGCGGCGGTGGCGGCGTCCATGCCGTCCACGGCGGAGACCACGAACAGGGCCGCGTCGGCGGCGCGCAGCCCGGCGCGCAGCTCACCGACGAAGTCGCCGTAGCCCGGCGTGTCCAGCAGGTTGACCTTGACGTCGCGGTGCGTCAGCGGGGCGCAGGCCAGGCTGACCGAGCGCTGCTGGCGTACGGCGGCGGGGTCGTGGTCGCAGACGGTGGTGCCGTCGGTGACGGCGCCGGCCCGGCTGATCGTGCCGCCGGCGGCGAGCAGCGCCTCGACGAGCGTCGTCTTGCCGGCGCCGGAATGCCCGACGAGCACCACGTTGCGGACCCTGCCGGGCTCGGTCACCACCGGCGCGCCGCCGGGGACACCCTTCTCGTTCTTCTGCGCCATCGCGGCGCACCTCCCTCAACCGGTGGTGGTGGCGACCGCCGCGGGCGACGGGGGAGCGGACCCGGGACGGGCGCCGCGGCGATATCTTCCGGTGATCTGCTGCTGGACGGGAACGCGGACCGGTGATCCGGTGAGCTGGCTCACCTCCTGGCTCGATCTCACACCCGCGGCGGTGCCCGCACAAGGGCCGCCGGGCGGGTCGCACGCCCGGCTGTGTCCCCGGCGGTTGCGGGCCGTTATCGTGGGACCGCCATGGCGAAGATCTTCCAAGTGACGGCCCGCGCGGGCATGACCCGCGTCGTGGAGCCGATCGCCCGTACGCTGCTGCGTGCGGGCGTGTCCCCCAACGCGGTCACCGTGACCGGCACCGTCGGTGTGCTCGTGGGCGCGCTCGGCTTCGGCGCGCGCGGCCACCTGGTCGCCGGCGCGCTGATCGTCACGGTCTTCGCCCTCACCGACCTGCTCGACGGCACGATGGCGCGGATGAGCGGCGGGTCCACCCGGTTCGGGGCGTTCCTCGACTCGAGCATGGACCGGGTCGCCGACAGCGCGGTGTTCGGCGCGGTCGCGTACTGGCTGGCCACCGAGCACGACTACTCGGGCGTGGCGGCGGCGCTGATCTGCCTGGCCGCGGGCGGCCTGGTCTCCTACGTGAAGGCCCGCGCCGAGGGCCTCGGGATGACCTGCAACGTGGGCATCGCCGAGCGCACCGAGCGGCTGCTCATCGTCGGCGTCGGCGGTCTGCTCACCGGCGTCGGCGTCCGTCCCGCCCTGGAGATCGCGCTCTGGCTGCTCGCCGCGGTCTCGATCTTCACAGTGGGCCAGCGGATGGCCCACGTGTACCGGCAGGCCCAGCGGGTCGGCGTCGAGTGAACCTCACCGAGGCGGGCTTCGTCGCGGGCTGGCGCCTGGTCCGGGCGCTGCCCCGGCCCGTCGCGGTCGCGGCCTTCCGGGCGGGCGCCGACCGCGCCCACCGCAAGGACGGCGGGGGTACGCGCCGGCTGCGCGCCAACCTGCGCCGGGTGGTCGGCCCGGAGATGCCCGACGCGGAACTGGACGTGCTGGTGCGCGACGGGCTGCGCTCGTACGCCCGGTACTGGATGGAGGCGTTCCGGCTGCCCGGCCTGAGCCGGACGGACATCCTCGCCGGGTTCCGCCTCGACGGGCAGGAACTGCTCGCCGCCGACGTGTCCGCCGGGCGGGGTGCGGTCGTGGCGCTGCCGCACGCCGGCAACTGGGACGCCGCGGGCGCCTGGGTGGCGGCCACCGGCTGGCCGATGACCACTGTCGCCGAGCGGCTGCCGGACGGCGTCTACGAGCGGTTCGTCGGGTTCCGGGAAGGGCTGGGGATGGAGATCCTGCCCAACCACGGCGGGCCGCGTCCCGCGTTCGACGTGCTGGTGGACCGCCTGCGCACCGGCTACGTGGTGCCCCTGCTCGCCGACCGGGACCTGTCCGCCCGGGGCGTGGAGGTGGACTTCTTCGGCGGCCGGACCCGGATGCCGGCCGGTCCGGCACTGCTGGCGATCCGTACCGGCGCTCCGCTCTACGCGGCCTCGATGTGGTACGAACCGGACGCGGCGTGCGCCTCGATCGAGGGGCCGCTGCCGCTGCCGGATCCGGACAGCGCGCCACTCGACGAGCGGGTCCGGGCGGTGACGCAGCGGGTTGCCGACGGTCTGGCGGCGGGCATCGCCCGGCATCCGCAAGACTGGCACATGTTGCAGCGGATGTGGCTGGACCAGGGCCGGGACGGCACGCCCAGGTCGGCGCCACCGGCCACCACCGGGACGGTCTAGGGGGGCGCAGTGCGTGTCGGCATCGTGTGCCCGTACTCGTTCGACGTGCCGGGCGGCGTGCAGAACCACGTCATGGACCTGGCCGAGGCGCTGCTCGGGCTCGGCCACGAGGTGAGCGTGCTGGCGCCCGCCGACGAGGACTCGGCGCTGCCGCCGTACGTGGTGTCCGCCGGGCGGGCGGTGCCGCTGCCGTACAACGGGTCGGTGGCCCGGATCGCCTTCGGCCCGGTCTCCACCGCCCGGGTCCGCCGCTGGATCACCCGGGGCGACTTCGACGTGCTGCACGTGCACGAGCCGTTGACGCCGAGCCTGTCGATGCTGGCCGTGCTCTGCGCCCGTGGCCCGGTGGTGGCCACCTTCCACACCGCGATGACCCGCTCCCGGGTGCTGTCGGCCGCGCAGGGCGTGCTCCAGATCGTGCTGGAGCGGATCACCGCCCGGATCGCGGTGAGCGCGCTGGCCCGCAAGGTGCAGGTCGAGCACATGGACGGCGGCGCGGTGGAGATCCCGAACGGGGTGGCGGTGGCGAAGTTCGCCGGGGTGCCGCCGCTGCCGGGGTGGCCGGGGGAGTGCGTGCCGGGCGGCGGCGGAACACTGGGGTTCCTGGGCCGCTTCACCGAGCCGCGCAAGGGCTTCCCGATCCTGCGGGACGCGTTCGTCGCGCTGGCGCCGCACCGCCCCGGCCTGCGCCTGCTGGTCGCCGGGCCGGGCGACGCCGACGAGTTGTACGGGCGGTTCCCGGCCGGTCTGCGCGACCGGGTCACGTTCCTCGGCCTGGTCTCCGAGGCGGACAAGGCACGCATGCTGCGCAGCGTGCACCTCTACGTCGCACCGAACACCGGAGGGGAGTCCTTCGGGATGATCCTCACCGAGGCGCTGGCCGCCGGCACCACTGTCGTCGCCAGCGACCTGGACGCGTTCCGCCGGGTGCTCGACGGCGGGCGGGCCGGCCGGCTGTTCCCGACCGGCGACGCGACCGCGCTCGGCGCCGCGCTGTCCGATCTGCTCGACGACGACGGCTGCCGCGCCGGGCTGACCGCCTGCGGCGACCAGGTGGTGGCGAATTTCGACTGGCCCGTGGTTGCCCGCCGCGTTCTGGAGGTATACGCAGCCGCGATCGAGGCCACCGACGGCCGGGTCATGGACCAGGAGTGGGCGGGTCTGGGCTGACCGCTGTGGCCGCTGCGGCCGCTGTGACGAACGCGTCGACCGGTGCACCGCGCCGGCCGGCCGGGATGAGGAGCAGCACTACGATGCCGGGCATGTGGTGGGTGGTGGGCGCGGTCGCGGTGCTCGGGCTGCTCTCGGCGTACCTGATCTGGACCTCCGGCCGGGTGCAGCGGCTCCAGGTCCGCGCGGACTCGGCGGCCCGCGCGCTCGACGCGCACCTGCTGCGCCGCGCGGCCGCCGCCGCGGTCCTGGCCGAGCAGCGGTACGGCGTGGAGTTGTACGCCGCCGCCCGCATCGCGCTGGACGCCGCCCCGGAGGAACGCGAGGCGGCCGAGAACGACCTGACCCGGCAGCTGCGCGCGGTGCGGCTGGACCCGGACGACCAGGCGTGCGCGGCGGTGATCGCGGCCAGCCGGCGGCTGGCACTGGCCCGGCAGGTGCACACCGACCTGGTCCGGGACGCCCGCTCGGCGCGGGGGCGTCCGGTGGTGCGGTTGTTCCGGATGGGGCGGGGGCGGGAGTGGCCGCGCTACTTCGACGTCGACGACCCCACGCTGGCCCCGCACGCGGACGTGACCACCGGCTGACCTACCGGGCGTGACGGGGGCCACACGGCAGGCCACCGGGGGTTCGATTGGCGCTCGGATCGGCGGCGCGCCGGTCGTAGCATTCCTGCGCAGTCACCTCCCCAGCACGCCGAGGAGCGATGTCCCGTGTCTGAATCCGCAGCCCCGACCACCGCCACCGCCGTCGGCACCGCCCGCGTGAAGCGCGGCATGGCCGAGATGCTCAAGGGCGGTGTGATCATGGACGTGGTCACCCCCGAGCAGGCGAAGATCGCCGAGGACGCCGGCGCGGTCGCCGTCATGGCCCTGGAGCGCGTGCCGGCCGACATCCGCGCGCAGGGCGGTGTGTCCCGGATGAGCGACCCGGACATGATCGACGGCATCATCTCCGCCGTCTCGATCCCGGTGATGGCCAAGGCCCGCATCGGCCACTTCGTCGAGGCGCAGATCCTCCAGGCGCTCGGCGTCGACTACGTCGACGAGTCCGAGGTGCTGACCCCGGCCGACTACGCCAACCACATCGACAAGTGGGCGTTCACCGTCCCGTTCGTGTGCGGGGCGACGAACCTGGGCGAGGCGCTGCGCCGGATCACCGAGGGCGCCGCGATGATCCGCTCCAAGGGCGAGGCCGGCACCGGCGACGTCTCCAACGCCACCACGCACATGCGGCAGATCCGGCAGGAGATCCGCCGCCTCCAGACGCTGCCCGCCGACGAGCTGTACGTCGCGGCCAAGGAGCTCCAGGCTCCGTACGAGCTGGTCAAGGAGGTCGCCGAGCAGGGCAAGCTGCCGGTCGTGCTGTTCACCGCGGGCGGCATCGCTACCCCTGCCGACGCGGCCATGATGATGCAGCTCGGCGCGGAGGGCGTCTTCGTCGGCTCGGGCATCTTCAAGTCCGGCAACCCGGCCCAGCGGGCCGCCGCGATCGTCAAGGCGACCACTTTCCACGACGACCCGGACGTGCTCGCCAAGGTCTCCTGCGGGCTGGGCGAGGCGATGGTCGGTATCAACGTCGACGAGATCCCCCAGCCGCACCGCCTCGCCGAGCGCGGCTGGTGATTGTAAGGAGGGGCCCCCTATTAACGCCTCCGGTAGAGGCGGGGCCCCCTTTTAACACCGCGGAAGGAGCATCGTGGCCGTACCGGTGATCGGTGTGCTCGCCCTCCAGGGCGACGTACGCGAGCACGTCGCCGCGCTCGCCGGGGCGGGCGCCGACGCCCGGCCCGTGCGGCGGCCGGGCGAGCTGGACGCGGTCGACGGCCTGGTGGTCCCCGGGGGCGAGTCGACCACGATCAGCAAGCTGGTCGACATCTTCGAGATGCGTGAGCCGATCGACAAGCGGATCGCCGCCGGCATGCCGGTCTACGGCTCCTGCGCCGGCATGATCATGCTGGCCGCCGACGTGCTGGACGGCCGTCCCGACCAGCGTGGCTTTGCCGGCGTCGACATGACGGTGCGGCGCAACGCGTTCGGCCGCCAGGTCGACTCGTTCGAGGCGCCGGTGGCGCTCACCGGCGTCGACGGCGGCCCGTTCCACGCGGTGTTCATCAGGGCGCCCTGGGTCGAGCGGGTCGGCCCGGACGTGGAGGTGCTCGGCCGGGTGACCGAGGGCCCGGCCGAGGGCCGGATCGTCGCGGTGCGGCAGGGCAACCTGCTGGCCACGTCGTTCCACCCCGAGCTGACCGGCGACCTGCGGCTGCACCGGTCCTTCGTGGAACTCGTCCGGGCCGCTTCCTGAGTATCCGGTCCGTCCCCGGTTGTGCCGTTCGCGCGGTCCGGACGGGGCGCTGCCGTGCGGCGCGTGACAGTCACCCGCCGGTCGCCGGTAGGATTGCCGGGATTCGGCAGGGCCATCAGCCCGCCGGCTCCCAGCGAAGATCACGGCACCTCGACGTGCGCCGGCGGGGGAGCGGGGCGTGTGCGGTGCGGTCGATGCAGACGGCGGGTAGCAACGGAGGTAACAGATGTCCGGCCACTCAAAGTGGGCGACGACCAAGCACAAGAAGGCGGTCATCGACGCCAAGCGCGGCAAGATGTTCGCCAAGCTGATCAAGAACGTCGAGGTGGCGGCCCGTACCGGCGGCGGCGACCCGGCCGGCAACCCGACTCTCTACGACGCCATCCAGAAGGCGAAGAAGAACTCGGTTCCGAACGACAACATCGACCGCGCGGTCAAGCGCGGCTCCGGCCTGGAGGCCGGCGGCGCCGACTGGCAGACGATCATGTACGAGGGCTACGGCCCCAACGGCGTGGCGATGCTGATCGAGTGCCTCACCGACAACCGCAACCGTGCCGCCACCGAGGTGCGTACCGCGCTGACCCGCAACGGCGGCTCGCTGGCCGACGCCGGCTCGGTGTCGTACATGTTCTCCCGCAAGGGCGTGGTGCTCGTCCCCAAGACCGGCACCAGCGAGGACGACGTGATGATGGCCGTCCTCGACGCGGGCGCGGAAGAGGTCAACGACCTCGGCGAGGCGTACGAGGTGGTCTCCGAGCCGGGTGACCTGGTCGCGGTCCGCACCGCGCTGCAGGACGCCGGCATCGAGTACGAGTCGGCCGAGTCCTCCCTCATCCCCAGCGTGAACGTGCCGCTGGACGAGGAGGGCGCGCGCAAGATCTTCAAGCTGATCGACGTGCTGGAGGACTGCGACGACGTGCAGAACGTCTACGCCAACTTCGACGTGTCCGACGAGGTCATGGCCGCCGTCGGCTGACCCGCGGTGCCGGAACGACGGAGGGGGCTCCGACATGGAACCCCCTCCGTGTTGCTGCATGCTGTCAGGACGTCGGCCGTACCGACCCGAGGCATGTGCCCCCGCCACCCATCTCCGATGTCCGGATGGTCGTCGGCGCGGACACGCCGCGAACGTGTCCAGGACTTCGGTCACCTGCGTGTATCGACGCCATTCCCGCAAGTCGGGCGGCGTGGCTGGGTCTCGGTGTGTGCGGGCGGCGCTCTCGCTCGGCTCGCACTGACATGCGAAGGCCGCCGCAGCCCTGCCGGTTGCACGAAGATGGTTCGCCGGGCAACGGCTTCCCCCCGCGCGTCGAGTTCGTAACCGTCGAGCCAGGCCCACCCGTCGTACGTCGTCCAGTCGAGGGCTCTGATGACTCGGAACCGAATAATCCGAGCAACGAGCCTTGGCCAGGCGGCAACACGTCACAGCTCTACAGCCTCGGTCACACGATCACCGCCGTTCGTGAGCAGGTTCGCGCAAGGATGCCGAACAGCGCCGAGTCGGCGACGTTGCGCATACCTGGAGGTGTGCCGGTTGTGATCATCACCAGGCAGACATACGTAGAAGATCGAGTAGTAGAGGTTGCTGAGATCACCATCCCTTCCGATCGCGTCAGTCTGGACTACCGCATCGACCTGACCTGAGCCGTTCCCCGCGCGCCTGCCGTCTCACGCGGTCAGCCGATCGGCTCGCGCTGCCGCCACGCCGCCCGCACCGAGGTCCGGCCGTTGGTGCGCAGCAGCGAGCCCTCGTAGATCCGCGCCCCGGCGAGCAGGAACCCGGCCGCCGTGAGCAGCAGCAGCGCCAGCGACACGATCGGCTCCCAGGCCGCCGCGTCGCCGGTGAACAGCCGCACCGGCATCGCTGTGGGCGACGAGAACGGCAGGTACGACAGGATCCGCATCGCGCCGGCGTTGTCGTTGAGGAACACCACAGCGAAGAACGGCGCCATCACCGCGAGTTGGACCGGCATGGACGCCCCGGCGATGTCCTCCTGCCGGTTCACCAGCGCCCCGGCGGCCGCCCACATGGCCGCGAGCAGCAGGAAACCGCACAGGAAGTACGGCACGAACCAGCCGACGGCCGGTGCGATCAGCCCCAGCAGGTCGCCTCCGCCGGTCAGGCGCATGCCGATCAGCGCGGTGGCCGCGATCAGGGCGATCTGTCCCAGCGCCAGCGCGCCCGCGGCGAGGATCTTGCCGGCCAGCAGCGCCCGGGCCGGCACGGCGGCGACCAGGATCTCCACGATCCGGGTCTGCTTCTCCTCGGTGACGCTCTGCGCGATCTGCATCCCGAACGTCTGGGACATGAAGAAGAAGACGAACGCGAAGGCGAACGGCACCAGGTACGCGACGAGCGGGTCGACCGCGTCCGGGTCCAGCAGCTCGACCTGCGGTGCCGCGCTCAGCGCGGTGACGACGTCGTCCGGGGCCCGCTCGTCGGCGACCACGACCGGACCGGTCACCACGGCGGCGTCCGCATCACCGTCTCGTACCGCCTGCTCGGCCGCGCCGTCGTCGGCGACCAGCATGACGTCCAGCCCGGCCGCGCGCAGCGGTTCGGCTCCGGCCGCGGTCACCGCCACTGTGGACGGGCCACTGTTCAGCATCGCCGGCGCCACTGTGGCGACGACCGCGAGCAGCAGGAAGATCAGCGTGCTGTAGAGGAACGTCTTGTCGCGGAGCTTGACCTTGATCTCGCGGGCGGCGACCAGCCGGGTGGCCTGAAGCGTGTTCACTGGTTGACCTCTCGGAAGATCTCGGCGAGGGACGGGGTGACCGGACCGAACGCGCGCACCGGTCCGCGGGCCAGGGCGGCGCGCAGCACCGACTGGTCGTCGGCGGGCGGGTCCAGGTCGAACACGGCGCGCGCGCCGTCGAGGTCGACCAGCCGCACGCCGGGCTGGTCCCGCAGCCAGCCGGCGTCGCCGTCGACCACGAGCGAGAAGCGGGGCCGGGTGTACGCGGAGCGCAACTCCTCGCGGGCGCCCGCGGCCCGGATCGTTCCGGCCGCGATGAGCACCAGGTCGTCGCAGAGCCGTTCCACCACGTCGAGCTGGTGGCTGGAGAACAGCACCGGCGCTCCGGCGGCGGCGCGTTCCCGCAGCACCGCCACCACCATGTCGACGGCGAGCGGGTCGAGCCCGGAGAACGGCTCGTCCAGGATCAGCACCTCCGGGTCGTGCACCAGCGCGGCGGCGATCTGCGCGCGCTGCTGGTTACCCAGCGACAGCGTCTCCAGCAGGTCGTCGGCCCGCTCGCCGAGACCGACCCGTTCCAGCAGCGCGTCGGTACGCCGGCGCGCCCCGGCGGCGTCCAGCCCGTACAGGCGGCCGAGGTGGACCACCTGCTCGCGGGGCGTCATCTTCGGGTAGAGGCCGCGTTCCTCAGGCATGTAGCCGAACCGGGCCCGGGCCTCGCGCGCGAGCGGTCGCCCCCGCCACGTCACCTGCCCGGCGTCCGGGGCGAGCACACCGAGGATGATCCGCATGGTGGTGGTCTTGCCGGCGCCGTTGCCGCCGACGAATCCGGTCATGCGCCCGGCGGTCACGTCGAAGGAGACGTCCTTGAGCACCTGACGGTCGCCGAAGCTGCGGTCGACGCCGTCGAGGCGGAGCACGCTGGTCATGATCCGGACGCTACGGCCGGCCGTCGCGCCCGTCGTCCCACCACGGGGCGATCATGGGGTCCGTCGCGCGGCGGACGGGCGTCATCCGCCGGGTCGCACCACCCCGTGCTCGTACGCGAACACCACCGCCTGCACCCGGTCGCGCAACCCGAGTTTGGCCAGCACCCGGCTGACGTGGGTCTTCACCGTCGCCTCGCCGACGCGCAGGACGTCCGCGATCTCGGCGTTGCTGGCCCCGCGCGCGACCAGTTCCAGCACCTCCCGCTCGCGCGGAGTCAGGTCGGCAGTGGCCGCGTCGTGCCGGGGGTCCGGCGGCACCGCCCCGGGACGGGCGAACGTGGAGATCACCCGCCGGGTGAGCGCCGGCGCGATCAGCCCTTCGCCGCGCGCCACCACCCGGACCGCCTCGATCAGGTCCTCCGGGGTGCCGTTCTTGAGCAGGAAGCCGCTCGCCCCGGCACGCAACGCGGCGAAGAGGTAGTCGTCGCGGTCGAACGTGGTGAGGATCAGCACTGCCGGCCCGCCCGGCGTCGCGTCAGCGGTGATCCGGCGGGTGGCCTCCAGCCCGTCGAGCACCGGCATCTCCACGTCCATCAGCACCACGTCCGGCCGCAGCGCGGTCGCCATCGACACGGCGCGCTGCCCGTCGGCGGCCTCGCCGACCACCTCGATGTCGTCCTCGACCTCCAGGATCACCCGGAAACCGGTCCGGACCAGGTGCTGGTCGTCGACGAGCAGCACCCGCACCGGCGCGCTCACGCCGCCCGCCCGGCGGCCTCGACGGGAATCGGCATCCGGGCCCGGACCCGGAACCCGCCGCCGGGACGCGGCCCGGCCTCCACCTCACCGCCGTGCGCGGCGACGCGCTCCCGCATGCCGATCAGGCCCAGTCCGTCCCCGACTGCGGGTACGCCGCCGTGTCCGTCGTCGCTCACGTCGATCTCCAGCTCCCTCGCCAGATAGCGGATCCGCACGTCCAGCGTGGTGGCGTGGGCGTGCTTGACCACGTTCGTCACCGCCTCCTGCACGATCCGGTACGCCGCCTGCGACACCGAGCGGGGCAGCGGCACCGGTTCCCCGTACACCCCGAGGTCGGCCCGCAGCCCGGTGTCCCGGGCCCGGTCGACGAGCGCGGAGACCTGGTCGATGCCGGCGGTGTCCTCCGGCGTGGTCGCGCCGGCCACGGCGTCCGGGTCGCGCAGCACGCCGAGCATGCGGCGCAGCTCGTCGACCGAGGTGCGGGCGGTCTCCTCGATCGCGGCCAGGGCGGTGCGGGCCTTGTCCCGGTCGCGGTCGAACACGCGCCGGCACGCGGCGGCCTGCACGCCCATCACCGACACGTGGTGGGCGATGACGTCGTGTAGCTCGCGGGCGATGCGGACCCGCTCGCCCATCACCGCGCGCTCGCGCGCCTCGACCTGGGAGCGGCGCAACTGCTCGGCCTGCTCCCGCAGTTCGTGCCGGCGGCGCGCGGCCACCCAGGAGGTCTGGCCGGAGTAGTAGGCGAACCCGAAGAACAGCACGTTGTAGAACACGCCGTTGACCACGGCGGCGAGCACCGGCGGCACCGGGCCGGCGGCGTCGGTGAAGGAGGCCGCCGAGATCTGGTCGGCCCGCAGCGCGAGGGACAGCGCGAGCCAGCCGAACATCGCCACGATGATGCCGGCCCGCAGCCGCCCGGCCAGCCGCCGGTCGGCGCCCCAGGCGCCGAGCGTGAACAGGGCCGCGAACAGCGCACCCGACGGGAGCTGGGCGAGCGGGATCGCCCGTGCCTGCCCGGCGACGAAGGCGATGGAGATCACCACCGAGACGGCGGCGGGCCAGCGCCGCCGTACGGCCAGCGGGGCGGTCACCGCGACCGTCCACCAGACCTGCTCGGCGACGCTCGGCGGCGGCCCGAGCAGGAAGGCCCCGGTGCTGTGCGCCAGGGTCAGCTCGAACAGGGCCAGCACGGTGACCGCGAGCCCGACCCAGAGGTCGGCGCGGAACTGCGCGGCCGTGGGGGCCGGCCGGCGCCAGGCGGTGGTGGGTGCGGTGCTCACCGTACGACCATGCCACCGCTGCCGCCGGTGCGGTGCCCGGGGCGGAAACGGGCCTTCAGACCGGGGGTGAAGGCCCGCGCTGGGAGGGCCGTCAAGGCCCGGGCAGTGCCTTAGACCGGGCGGTTCTGCTGCTCGATGTACTGCTTCACGATGATCAGCGGAGCCCCGCCGACGGAGCCCGCGAAGTACGAACCCGACCACAGCTTGTTGGCCCGGTAGTAGTGCCGCACGAGGTCGGGGAACTCCTGCCGCAGACGGCGCGAGGACACGCCCTTGAGGGAGTTGACCAGGCGGGTCACTGCCACCTTGGGTGGGTGGTTCACGAGCAGGTGGACGTGGTTGTTCTCGCCGTTGAACTCGACCAGATCCGCCTCGAAGTCGGCGCACACGTCCCGCATGACCTGTTCCATGCGGGTCAGGTGCCGGTCGGCGAGCACCTTGTGCTGGAACTTCGTTACAAAAACCATGTGAACATGCATCGTAAAAGCACAGGGGTCTACCAGTGCGGATGCCTTCAAGTTCTGCCATATACAGTTCTTTTCGTGCAGCTCCGGTACAACGTCCGCGTCTATCCGACGCCTGGCCAGCAGATCGAGCTGGCGCGGGCGTTCGGGTGTGCGCGGGTGGTGTTCAACGACGGGCTGCGCCTGCGTCAGCAGGCCCGGGAGGCGGGCGAGAAGTACATTTCCGACGGGGAACTGTCGCGCCGCCTGATCACCGAGGCGAAGCTGACGCCGGAGCGGGCGTGGCTGGGCGAGGTCTCGGCGGTGGTGTTGCAGCAGGCCCTTGCCGATCTGAACACCGCCTACCGCAACTTCTTCAACTCGCTGTCGGGCAAGCGCAAGGGCCGCACGGTGGCCCCGCCCCGGTTCCGGTTCCGCAAGGACAACCGGCAGGCCATCCGGTTCACGAAGAACTCCCGGTTCAAGGTCCTGGACAACGGGCGGCTGCGCCTGCCGAAGATCGGCGACCTCGCGGTCCGCTGGTCGCGGACCCTGCCCTCGGACCCGTCCAGTGTGGCGATCATCCGGGACGCGGCGGGCCGGTACTTCGCGTCGTTCGTCGTCCAGGTGGCCGACGAGGCGTTGCCGCCGGTCGAGTCTGAGATCGGTATCGACCTGGGCCTGACCCACTTCGCCGTCATGTCCGACGGCACGAAGGTCGCCGCGCCGAAGTTCCTGCGCCGGACCGCGCGCAAGCTCAAGCGTCTGCAACAGGATCTCTCGCGCAAGCAGCGCGGGAGTCAGAACCGCAGCAAGGCCGTCGTGAAGGTCGCCAGGGCGCACGCCCGGGTGGCCGACACCCGGCGGGACTGGCAACACAAGCTCTCGACGCAGATCATCCGCGAGAACCAAGCGGTGTACGTCGAGAATCTGTGCGTCGTCGGTCTCGGCCGGACCCGGCTCGCCAAGTCCGTCCACGACGCCGGCTGGGCGAGCTTCACCGCCATGTTGGAGTACAAGGCCGCCCGGTACGGGCGCATCTTCGGCCGGGTGAACCGGTTCTTCCCGTCCACCCGCATGTGCTCCGACTGTGGGCGGATCAACGAGAAGACGGCGCTCAACGTCCGGACGTGGGACTGCCCCTGCGGCAGTCACCACGACCGGGACGTCAACGCCGCGATCAACGTGCTCGCCGCCGGACAGGCGGAGAGTCGAAACGACCGTGGAGCGCAGATAAGACCGGGACTCGTCCCGGCACCGCGCAACGAAGCGGTAACCCACCCGGACGCCGCGTGTTCCACGCGCAGCGTGGAGGGAATCTCCGTCCTTCAGGGCGGAGAGGATGTCAACTCTGCCACGAGCCGTACGACGACGACACGGCCGCCCGGGCCGCGATCGACCGGCTGGTCCGGCGGACCGCGTTGCGCGCTCCCGGCGACGTGCTCAACCTGGCGGTGACGCTGGCGGGCACCGGCAGGGCGAGATCGGGTACGTGGCGCACCCCGATCACACGGCCGGGGATACGCGCACCTGCGGGAGAACGAGTTCGTCAAGGGGGAGTGGACCGACGAGGTGGTCTACGCGCTGCTGGCCCGCGAGTGGCGGGCGGCGGCCTGACTGCCCGCGTACCCGGAAGGCCCGGCCCGCCCTCGACGGGGCGTGCCGGGCCGTGCCGGCTCAGGCGGCGCGGCGGGCCTTGACCGCGCTCTCGGTCACGTCCCAGATCGCGACGAGCACGACCACGGCGGCGGTCACCCGGGCGACCTGGTCCGTGCCGCCGTCGCGCAGCCAGGCGAACCGCTCGACCAGCTCGGGGTTGAGCAGCCGGTCGGTGCCGAGCAGCCAGAGCACCGGGGCGGCGAAGGCCACGTTGAGCACCGCGTTGACGGCGACCAGCGGCCAGGTCCACCGCCCGGCCCGGTACTTGGCGATCTCCAGGCCGACGGTGGCCAGCAGCACCACGATCAGGGCCGGCAGCCAGAAGCTCCAGAGCGCCGGGTCGAGCACCGCCATCCGGGAGCCGTCGTCGGTGGTCCAGCGCTGGAAGTGCTGACCGATCAGGAAGCCGACGGTGGCGAGCAGGAACACCGCCGAGGCGATGCTGTCGGAGTGGCTGATCTGCCGTTCCCGGCTCTCCTCGGCAAGCTGGTCGACGGTCCACTCGGGCAGGCCGAGCGGTGTGCGGGTGCGTTCCAGCACGGCGAACGCCAGCGTGACCCAGAACGCGATCTGGACCGCGGTCTGCATCGCGGCCACGACCGCCGTGCCGATCGCCGCGCCCGGCTCGCCGTCGAGCAGCGCCTTGGCGAGGCCGGAGAGCACACCCACGATCGCCGGGATGTACGTGAGCAGCTGCCGCAGCAGCCGCCACCAGAGCAGGTAGTAGCGTGGGCCGATCAGTTGCAGGGTGCGGTCGCTGTAGCGCGCCGCGAGCTTCTCCGGGTGGCCCAGCTCGGTGAGCACCTCGCGCTCGGCGGAGGCGTGGTCCTGCCCGCCCGAGGTCCGGTCGTCGATCATGTCGGCGATGGAGCCGCGCAGCTCCTCGGCGAGTTCCAGACGGCGTTGCGCGGGCACGGCCCGCATGGTGGCGGCGACGTAACGGTCGGTCAGGGAACTCATCGTTCCGCTCCTTCGATCAGGTCGGTGACGGACGTCCGCACCGCGGTCATGTCGTCGAGCAGCCGGTTCAGGACGGTCTCGCCGTCGTCGCTGGTCCGGTAGAACTTGCGCGGCCGGCTCTCCTCGGTGTTCCACTCGCTGGTCAGCAGGCCCTGGTCCTCGAGTCGGCGCAGCAGCGGGTAGAGCGTGTTGGCGTCGACCGCGAAGCCGTGTGCGGCCAGCCGTTGCAGCAGGGCGTATCCGTAGTCGGGGCGGCGCAGGGCGACCAGGCTGGCCACCACCACGGTGCCGCGTCGTAGCTCCTGAAGGTGGGTCCGGAGGACCTCGTCGCTGACCATGCTCAACACGATAGTGTGTGGCACACACTATTGCAAGAGAATAGAACATCGCGCGCCGCACATCGGCCGGCCGGAGAGACCCGCGCCACCCCCGGTGTGGACGGTGGAGCCCGCACGACCACCTCGGTAGGGTGGGCCGGTCGACTCCGACGCAGCTTGATCCACAACCCGGGGGGCGCCACGCATGGGCGATTCGTTCGCGCATCTGCACGTACACACCGAGTACTCGATGCTCGACGGGGCGGCCCGGCTCAAGGACCTCTTCGCCGAGGCGGCGCGGCTCGGCATGCCGGCGGTGGCGATCACCGACCACGGCAACATGCACGGCGCGAACGACTTCTACAAGCAGGCCATGGACGCCGGGGTCAGGCCCATCCTCGGCGTCGAGGCGTACGTCGCGCCCGAGTCGCGCTTCCACAAGGCCCGGGTCAAGTGGGGCCGCCCCGAGCAGAAGAGCGACGACGTCTCCGGCAACGGCGCGATCACCCACATGACCATGTGGGCGGCCAACCGCGACGGCCTGCACAACCTGTTCAAGCTCAACTCCCGCGCCTCCATGGAGGGCCACTACGTGAAGTGGCCCCGGATGGACATGGAGCTGATCGCCGAGCACGCCGAGGGCATCATGGCCACCACCGGCTGCCCGTCCGGTGCGGTGCAGACCCGGCTGCGGCTGGGCCAGTTCGACGAGGCGCTCAAGGTCGCCGCCGCGTACCAGGACATCTTCGGCAAGGACAACTACTTCCTGGAGATCATGGATCACGGCCTCGACATCGAGCGCCGGGTCCGCGACGGGCTCACCGAGATCGCCCGCAAGCTCGACATCCCGCCGGTGGTCACGAACGACTCGCACTACACCCACGAGGCGCAGGCCGAGGCGCACGACGTGCTGCTCTGCGTACAGACCGGCAGCAACGTGGCCGACCCGAACCGGTTCCGGTTCGAAGGCGGCGGCTACTTCGTCAAGTCCGCCGACCAGATGCGCGCCGTCGACTCCTCCGAGCTGTGGCAGCAGGGCTGCCGCAACACGCTGCTGGTGGCCGAGAAGGTCGACCCGGCCGGCATGTTCACGTTCCACAACCTGATGCCGCGGTTCCCGATCCCCGAGGGCGAGACCGAGGAGTCCTGGTTCCGCAAGGAGACGTTCGCCGGGCTGGCACGCCGCTTCCCCGGCGGCATCCCCGAGGGCCACGTCGTCCAGGCCGAGTACGAGCTGGGCGTCATCATCCAGATGGGCTTCCCGTCGTACTTCCTCGTGGTCGCCGACTTCATCCAGTGGGCCAAGAGCCAGGGCATCGCGGTCGGCCCGGGGCGTGGCTCGGCGGCCGGCTCGCTGGTGGCGTACGCGCTGGGCATCACCGACCTCGACCCGATCCCGCACGGCCTGATCTTCGAGCGGTTCCTCAACCCCGAGCGCGTCTCCATGCCGGATGTCGACATCGACTTCGACGAGCGCCGGCGCGGTGAGGTCATCAAGTACGTCACCGACAAGTGGGGCGAGGACAAGGTCGCGCAGATCGCCACGTTCGGCACGATCAAGGCGAAGGCCGCGATCAAGGACTCGGCCCGGGTGCTCGGCTACCCGTACGCGGTCGGCGACCGGATCACCAAGGCCATGCCTCCGGCGGTGATGGGCAAGGACATCCCGCTGTCCGGCATCTTCGACCCCAAGCACCCCCGCTACGCCGAGGCGGGCGAGATCCGCGGCCTCTACGAGTCCGACCCGGACGTCAAGAAGGTCATCGAGACCGCCAAGGGCATCGAGGGCCTGATCCGGCAGACCGGTGTGCACGCCGCCGGCGTCATCATGTCCGCCGAGCCGATCATCGAGCACATCCCGCTGATGCGGCGCGACTCCGACGGCGTCATCATCACGCAGTTCGACTACCCGACCTGCGAGTCGCTCGGGCTGCTGAAGATGGACTTCCTCGGCCTGCGCAACCTGACGATCATCGACGACGCGGTGAAGAACATCCAGCTCAACCACGGCCGGGAACTGGACCTGCTCGGCCTGCCGCTTGATGACAAGGCGGCGTACGAGTTGCTGGCCCGCGGCGACACGCTCGGCGTGTTCCAGCTCGACGGCGGGCCGATGCGCTCGCTGCTGCGGCTGATGAAGCCGGACAACTTCGAGGACATCTCCGCCGTCCTGGCGCTCTACCGGCCCGGGCCGATGGGCGTGGACTCGCACACCAACTACGCGCTGCGCAAGAACGGGCTCCAGGAGATCACCCCGATCCACCCGGAGCTGGAGGAGCCGCTGCGCGAGATCCTCGCGCCCACGTACGGCCTGATCGTCTACCAGGAGCAGGTGCAGCGCGCCGCGCAGATCCTCGCCGGCTACACGCTCGGCCAGGCCGACCTGCTGCGCCGGGCGATGGGCAAGAAGAAGAAGGAGATCCTCGACAAGGAGTTCATCCCGTTCCGGGACGGCTGCCGCGAGCGCGGCTACTCCGACGAGGCCATCCAGGCCGTGTGGGACGTGCTGGTCCCGTTCGCCGGCTACGCCTTCAACAAGGCACACTCCGCCGCGTACGGCCTGGTCTCCTACTGGACCGCGTACCTCAAGGCGCACTACCCGGCCGAGTACATGGCCGCCCTGCTCACCTCAGTCGGTGACGACAAGGACAAGATGGCCATGTACCTGTCCGAGTGCCGCCGGATGCGCATCCAGGTGCTCCCGCCGGACGTGAACACCTCCGCCGGGCCGTTCACCCCGGTCGGCAAGGAGATCCGCTTCGGTCTCGGCGCGGTGCGCAACGTCGGCGCGAACGTGGTCGCCTCGATCATGCGGTGCCGCGAGGAGAAGGGCGACTACGCCGACTTCTACGACTTCCTGTCCAAGGTCGACGCCGTGGTCTGCAACAAGAAGACCATCGAATCGCTGATCAAGGCCGGGGCGTTCGACTCGCTCCAGCACCCGCGCAAGGGCCTGCTGGCGGTGCACGCCGACGCGATCGACGCGTACGCCGACGTCAAGCGCAAGGAGGCGGTCGGCCAGTACGACCTGTTCGGCGCCGGCTTCGGCGAGGCGGAGACCGGCGGCACCACCACTGTCATGCCGGTCATCGGCGAGGGGGAGTGGGACAAGCGCGACAAGCTCGCGTTCGAGCGCGAGATGCTCGGCCTGTACGTCTCCGACCACCCGCTGTTCGGCCTGGAACACGTGCTCGGCGCGGCGGCGGACACCACGATCGCCGCGCTGTCCGAGGAGGGCACCGTGCCCGACGGCGCGGTCGTCACGCTCGCCGGCATCCTCTCCGGCGTGCAGCGGCGGGTCACCAAGCAGGGCCGCGCCTGGGCGTCGGCCACGCTCGAAGACCTGGCCGGTGGCGTGGAGACGCTGTTCTTCCCGAACACGTACGAGGTGATCGGGCAGTACATCGCCGAGGACGCGATCGTGGTGGTCAAGGGCCGGGTGGACCGGCGCGACGACACCCCGCGCATCATGGCGATGGACATGTCCATGCCGGACATCAGCAGCAACCCGGCCAACAAGCCGGTCACGCTCACCATCCCGGTGCACCGCTGCACGCCGCCGCTCGTGGAACGGCTCAAGGAGACGCTCGTGCTGCATCCCGGCGACACCGAGGTGCACGTCAAGCTGCTCAACGGCGGCAAGGTGACCACGCTGCGCCTCGGCCCGTTCCGGGTCGCGCCGACCACCGCGCTGATGGGTGACCTGAAGAGCGTCCTCGGCCCGGCCAACGTGAGCTGACCCGTACCGTCGCGATCTTGCCCGGCGCGCCACGGCCGGGCAGCATCGTGCGGATGCCGCCCACCGACCTGCTGCGCGTCCGCGACCTGGTGCCCGACTTCCTCGCCTGCGCCCGGAGGTCCGGCCCGCCGGAGTCGTGGACCTCCCGCTACCTGGCCGGGCACCCCGACGTGGTGCGGGCGCTGCGCCGCGACGGCGACTGGTCCGACGCCACCGGCGTGGCATCCGTCCTGGACGGGCTCCGCGACCGCGCCGCCGACCTGGCGGCGAGAGCCGAGACGGTACGCGCGGCGCTGCCCGACGCTGTCGCGGCGGTGGCCGGCGCGCTCGGCTGGTCCGGCGACGGCGGGCCGGTCGAGTGCGTCGTGCTGGTCGGGCTGAACCAGGCAAACGGCTGGGCCGGTGAACTGAACGGCAGGTACGCGCTCTTCCTCGCCGTGGAGCAACTCGGGCCGCCGGAGGACCTCGACCTGCTGGTCCGGCACGAGGCGGCGCACGTGGTGCACGACCGCGGCGCCGCGATCCGCGACTGGCCCGAGCACGGGGTGGCGAACGCGTTGTTCACCGAAGGGCTCGCCACGCAGGTCACTGCGGAACTCGACACCGGCCGGCCGGACGAGGCGTACCTCTGGTTCGGCCGCCCCGGCCACCGGCGGTGGCTCGACGAGTGCCGCCGCCGGTGGCCGGAGATCCTGCGCCGGGTACGCGCCGACCTCGGCGCCACCGACGCCGACCACCACGCCCCGTACTTCCTGATGCGGGACTCGCCGCTGGCCGGCGGCCTGCCCAAACGCTGCGGCTACCTGGTCGGCCTGACCGCGGTACGGCGCCTGCGCCGCCATTACACCCTGAAGGACCTGTCCACCTGGCCCCTGCCGAGGGTACGAGCCGAGATGGCCGAGGCCCTGACCGACCTCCCCCCGCCGCGACGATCATGAAGTCGGCGGCGACAGATCGGACCACGAACGCCGCCAACATCATGATCGTCCGGGCGAAGGCGCTGGGATGGCGGCCTCCGGCTCGCCGCCGCACCCCGCGATCTCGCGCTTTCCGCCCACCCACCCCGCCCGCTCCCCCTACTCCGCGATCTTGCAGTTTCGGCCCCGCGTCTGGCGGGGTTGCACCATTCGCCCGGGCCGAAACTGCAAGATCGTGAGGGGGTGAGGGGGTGAGGGGGTGGATGGGGCCACGGGGGTGGGATTGGCGGTGTCGGGGGCGGGGCGGGGGTGGCTAGCGTCGGGCCATGGAGCTGGAGCAGGCGCGGAAGTTGTGGCAGCCGGAGCCGGGCTGGTTGAACACGGCCACCTACGGACTGCCGCCGGAGCCGGTGTGGGACGCCGTGCAGCGGGTGCTCGCCGACTGGCGGACCGGGCGGGTGTCGTTCGAGGTGTGGGACGAGTCGGTGGACCGCTCCCGGGCCGCCTTCGCCCGACTGACCGGTGTGGACGCCGCCGATGTGAGCGTCGGCGCCAGCGCCTCGCAACTCGTCGCGCCGATCGCGGCCGGGCTGCCGGCGGGCGCGACGGTGGTGGTGCCCGAGACCGAGTTCACCTCGATCCTGTTCCCGTGGCTGGTCCAGCGGGACCGCGGCGTGCGGGTACGCACCGTGCCGCTGGCCGGACTGGTCGACGCGATCGACGCCGGCACGGACCTGGTGGCGTTCAGCGTGGTGCAGTCCGCCGACGGCACCGTGGCCCCGTACGACGAGATCGTCGCGGCGGCCCGGGCGCACGGCGCGTTCGTGGTGGCCGACGCGACGCAGGCGTGCGGGTGGCTGCCGTTCGCGGCGGACCGGGCGGACGCGGTGGTGGTGGGGGCGTACAAATGGTTGATGTCGCCGCGCGGCTCGGCCTTCGCCTACCTGGCCCCGGCGTTGCGCGAGCGGATGCGCCCGGACGCGGCCGGGTGGTACGCCGGGCGCGAGCCGCACGCCTCGTACTACGGGCTGCCGCTGCGCCTGGCCGACGACGCGCGCCGGTTCGACATCGCGCCGCCGTGGCTCAGTTACGCGGGCACCGCCCCGGCGCTGGAACTGCTCGCCGACCTGGACCTTGAGGCGGTGCGCGCGTACGACGTGGGGCTGGCCAACCGGTTCCTGGCCGGGCTGGGCCGGCCGCCCGGCGACAGCGCGATCGTCACGGTGGACGTGCCGGACGCGCAGGAGCGGCTGGCCCGGGCCGGGGTACGCGCGGCGGTCCGGGCCGGCCGGGTCCGCGCCTCGTTCCACCTCTACACGACCGAGGCGGACGTGGATCGCGCGGTCGAGGCGCTGACCGGCTGACGCTCAGGCCAGGTGGCCGCCGATCTTCGTGTACCCGCGCAGCGGGTCGCGGGAGATGATCAGTCGCTGCATCTCGTCGGTGCCCTCGAAGATCCGGTACAGCCGGACCTGCCGGTACCAGCGTTCGATCGGCAGCTCACGGGTGTAGCCCATGCCACCGTGGATCTGGAGCACCCGGTCCACCACCCGGTTGACCATGCCGGCGCCGTAGAGCTTGCCCATCGAGTCGATCGCCGTCTGGAGGACCCGTTCGGCGATGCCGACGGCGTGCGGGCTGGCCGGGGTGCTCGGCGCGGCCCTGGTGGTCCGCCTGGAGGACTGGCTGTCGTTCTCTGGCTTCGAGGCCATCGGGCTGGTCACCGGCGGCATCTTCGTCCTCGTCGTGCTGCTGTTCCGCCGGGGTGTCCGGGGCACGGTCACACACCTGGCCCGGCGCGGGGCGGCGGCCCGCCGGGACCGGTCCGGCTGATCCGGCGCACGACGGCGTCCGCGGTCGGCTGCCGCCTGGGACGCCCCACCGGACCTCGCGCCGGTGTGAGCCACCCCACCGGCACGGCCGAGTCGGCGCGTCCCGGCCGGATCGGTCCGCCCCGGGCGCATCCAGGCCGCCCTCTTCCGACGAACCCCCCGGTAGTACACGTCTACCGAGGGGTGCGTCCGGTGGTGACCGATCCGATCCCGGCCGATGTCGTCGAGTCCTCCCGCAAGCACCTCACGCTCGCGGCCGAGGACCTGGACGGCAACCGGGTCGCCGCGCTGATCGTCGAGGCCGCGGGCCAGTGGGGGGTGGCGCCGGTGTGGGAGGCCGTCTGCGCACCGATGCTGGCCGCGCTGCCCGGCCGCAGCGCCGCCGACGTGGCCGTGGAGCACGCCTTCTCGGAGGGCCTGCGGTCCGGACTGGACGTGCTGCTGCGCGGGCCGGGGACACCACCCCCGGCCGGCGGCATCCTGCTCGCCGGGGCGGAGCAGGAGTTGCACTGCCTCGGCCTGCACGCCCTCGCCGCGGCCCTGCGCGAGGCGGGCCTGGGCAGCCTGCTGCTCGGCGCCGCGCTGCCCTGGCCGGCGCTGGCCAGCGCGGTGCGCCGGACCCGCCCGCACACGGTGGTGGTGTGGTCGCAGACGCCGATGACCGGGCGGGCGTACCGGGTGGTCCGCTTCGCACGGGAGTTTCCCTCGGTGCGGGTGCACGGCGCCGGCCCGGGCTGGATCACGCCGCCGGCCACGCCGGCCGGACACCTGACCACGCTGTCGGACGCGCTCGCCGTGTGCCGCGAGGCCGCCGGCCACCGGAGCGGGCAGCGGTAGGCGGTCTCCCGCCCGATCCGGGGGCACCGCGACGGGCGGCCGGTCAGCCGTTCCGGAAGCCACGCAGCAGGGCGGCGACGGCGGTCTCCGGGTCGAAGTGGTCGTCGGGAGCGGCGAGCTGGTTGCCGAAGAGCCCGTCGACGAGCGCGAGCAGCGCCCGGAAGTGGGCGGGCGGATCGGTCGAGCCGAGCCCGGCGAGCAGCGGCACCCCCCACTCGGCCAGCCGCGCCCGCCCGGCCTCGATGGCGGGGCGGAGCTCGGGCCGCACGGCCGACTCCACGAACAGCGCGTATCGGGCGAGCGTGACCACCCGTTCCTCGTCGGTGAACCGCCGGATCAGCCGGCCGAGCACGCGCGTGAAGCCGTCGACGTCGCCCGGTGCCAGGTCCACGGCGAGCCGCTGCCAGGCTGCGGTCTCCACCTCGACCAGCCGCTCGAAGACGCCGGCGACCAGCGCCTCCCGGGTGCGGAACCGATTGGAGGCGGAGCCCTCGGGCAGTCCCGCCTCCGCGTCCACGGCCCGGTGGGTGAGCTGCCGTGTTCCCCGGGTGCCGAGCACCCGGACGGCCGCGTCGAGCAGGAGCTGCCGGCGATCGGTCACCCGGCCAGACTACAGGCGTAGTGCAACTAACTACACCTGTAGTACGGTGACGGCGTGGGCGGACACGCGGTCGTGGTCGGGGGCGGGATCGGCGGGCTCGCGGCGGGCATCGGCCTGCGCGCGGCGGGCTGGGAGGTGACGGTCCGGGAACGGTCCGCGGCGTTGCCGCAGACCGGCACCGGGCTCGGCATCTGGCCCGAAGCGATGCGTGCCCTGGACGCGCTCGGCGTCGGCGACGAGGTGCGCCGCCGGGGCAGCCGCCAGGCCGGCGGGTCGATCCGGCGCCCGGACGGCAGCCGGATCGCCACCATCGACGTCGACCGGCTGGAACGCCGGCACGGCGAGCCGGTGCACCTGGTCACCCGGCCGGTGCTGCTCGCCGTCCTGGCCGGCGCGCTGCCCGGCCCGGCGCTGCGCCTCGGCGAGCCGGTGACCGACCCGCTGCCGCTGCGCGACGCGTACGACCTGGTGGTGGGCGCGGACGGGATCAACAGCGTGGTGCGCGCGCAGATGTACGGCGGGCGGTACCCGTTGCGCTACGCGGGCGCGGTGGCCTGGCGCGGTGTGGTCGACCTGGATCTGACCGAGGGCGGCGAGACCTGGGGGCGGGGGCGCAAGTTCGGGCTGACCCCGGCCGGGTCGGGCCGCACCAACTGGTACGCCGCGGTGCGGCTGCCCGAGGGGCACCCGGCGCCGCCCGACGACCGGGACGAGCTGCGGCGCCTCTTCGGCGACTGGCACCGGCCGGTGCCGCACGTGCTCGACGCGCTCACCGGAGAGGGGATCCTGCGGCACGAGATCCACGACCTGACGCCGCTGCCGTCGTACGTGTCCGGCCGGACGGCGCTGCTCGGGGACGCCGCGCACGCGATGACGCCGGATCTCGGGCAGGGTGCCTGCCAGGCGCTGATCGACGCGGTCGCGCTCGCCGACTGCCTGCGCGGCGCCGGCGACGTGCCGGCCGCGCTGCGCGCGTACGACGGGCGACGCCGGCGGCCCACGCAGCGGATCGCGGCGGGCGCGCGGTGGGCGGGGCGGCTGGCCGGCGTGCGGCGGCTGCTGCCGGTGCGGGACGCGCTGCTGCGGCTGGCGCTGGCCGCCGGACCGCCCGCGTGACCTGAGACACATCCGATACGAACCCGTTCCGTATCGAAACCCTCTCACCTACGCTCGGTCCGTTACGAGTCTTACCCGTGTCGTATTCCGACGCGGGGTGAACCGGGGGGAGCACGGACGTGGAACCACACGGGAACACCGGACATCCGAGGAGGTGGGCGATCCTCGGGGTGCTGGTGATCAGCCTCCTCGTCGTCGTCCTCGACAACACCATCCTCAACGTCGCGTTGCGCACCCTGGCCGACCCGGTGCACGGCCTCGGCGCCACCCAGGGCGAGCTGGAATGGGCGATCAACTCCTACACGCTCGTCTTCGCCGCGCTGCTGTTCACCTTCGGCGTGCTCGGTGACCGGCTCGGCCGCCGCCGCTTCCTGATCCTCGGGCTGGCGGTGTTCGGCCTGTCCTCGCTGCTGTCCGCGTACGCCCAGGACCCGGGCCAGCTCATCGCGGCCCGTGCGCTGATGGGCGTCGGCGGCGCGGCGATCATGCCGGTGACGCTCTCGATCATCTCCATCGTCTTCGACCCGCGCGAGCGCGCCAAGGCGATCGGCGTCTGGGCCGGCGCGGTAGGCCTCGCGGTGGCGATCGGCCCGGTGCTCGGCGGTGCGCTGCTGGAGCACTTCTGGTGGGGTTCGGTCTTCCTGATCAACGTGCCGGTGGTGGCGCTCGGCGTGGTGCTCGTCGCGGCCCTGGTCCCCGAGTCCCGCGACCCCAGGCCGGGCCGGGTCGACCTGCTCGGCGTGCTGCTGTCGGTGGTCGGCCTGGTCGCGCTCACCTACGGCATCATCGACGGCGGCGAGCACGGCTTCGGCCGCCCGCAGGTGTGGGTGGCGGTGCTCGGCGGCCTCGCGGTGCTCGGCTGGTTCGTCGCCCACGAGCTGCGCAGCGACCACCCGTCGCTGGACGTGCGGCTGTTCCGGGTGCCCCGCTTCGCCGCCCCGGTGGCCCTGGTCGGGCTGGTCTTCTTCGCCGCCATGGGCGTGATGTTCTTCGGCGCGTTCTACCTCCAGCTCGTCCGCGGCTACAGCCCGCTGGAGAGCGGCCTGCTGTTCCTGCCGTTCGCCGCCGCCCAGCTCGTCTTCGCGCCGCGCAGCGCGGCGATGGTCCGCCGCTACGGCGGCCGGGCGGTCGCCGCCGTCGGGCTGCTGCTCACCACCGTGGCGCTCGCCGCGTTCGTCTTCATCGACGCGGACACTCCGATCTGGATCTTCTCGGCGCTGGGCTTCCTCCAGGGCGCCGGGATGGCGAACATCATGCCGCCGGCCACGGAGTCGATCATGTCCGCGCTGCCCCGGGAGAAGGCTGGCGTCGGTTCCGCGGTCAGCAACACGGTGCGCCAGGTGGCCGGCGCGCTCGGCGTGGCGGTGCTCGGTTCGGTGCTCTCCGCGGTCTACCGCGACCAGGTCGCCCCGGCGGTGGCGGCCCTGCCCGCCCCGGTGCGCGACGCCGCCCGCGAGTCGGTGTCCGGGGCGTACGCCGTCGCCGGCCGACTCGGCCCCGACGCGCCGCGACTGATCGACGCGGCCAACGACTCGTTCGTCTCGGCCATGCACTGGGCGGCGGGCGTCTCCGCGGTGGTGGCCGCGCTCGGCATCGTGATCGTGCTGCGCTGGATGCCGGGCCGGCCGGTCGTCGCCCCCGACGCGCCGCCGGTCACCGACAGGGAGTTGGCCGGTACCGCGTAGGTTCGTGGACAATGTCTGACATGACTTCCACGGCGGATGCTCCGCGGTCGCCCGGGCGACCGCGGAGCACCCGCGCGGACGAGGCGATCGTCGACGCCACCCTCGACCTGCTGGCCGAGGGCAGCACCATAGAGTCGCTGTCCATCGAGGCGATCGCGGCCCGCGCCGGCGTCGGCAAGGCCACCATCTACCGCCGCTGGCCGGGCAAGGACGCGCTGCTGCTGGACGCCTTGCGCACGCTCAAGGGGCCCGCGCCGCACACCGCCGGGCACTCCGTCCGCGACGACCTGGTGCTGCTGGTCGGCGCCGTGGGCCAGCACGCCGACCCCCGGGTCCGCAAGATCATGCCCTGCCTGGTGCCGGAGGTGAACCGCAGCTCGGCCCACCGGCAGGCGTACGAGGCGATCATCGAGCCCCGGCGCGCGGCGATGCGCGAGGTGCTGCGCGGCGCGATCGACCGCGGGGAGCTGCGCGCCGATCTCGACATCGAGGTGACCATGTCGCTGCTCACCGCGCCGATGCTCACCCAGCGGATGCTGCGCTGGCACCCGGAGCGCGACGAGCGGATGCTGCCCGAGCGGATCGTGGACACGGTCCTGGACGGCCTGCGCACCCGCTGACCCGCGCCCCGGCCGGCGCGCGCTCAGCGGGCCGGCGTGCGCAACCGGTGCAGGCGCAGCGCGAGCTGCACCTCCAGCGCCCGCTCCGGCCGCTGCCAGTCCGTGCCGAGCAGCTGCCCGACCCGTTCCAGCCGCTGGGTCACCGTGTTCACGTGCACGTGCAGCTGCTCGGCGGCCCGGGCCAGGCTGCCGCCCACCCCGAAGTACGCCTCCAGCGTCTTCACCAGCGCGGTGCCCCGCCGGGCGTCGTAGTCCAGCACCGGCCCCACGGTGGTGGCGAGGAACCGGGCCACGTCCCGGTCCCCGGCGTCACCGACGGCGCCCAGCAGCAGCCCGACGAACCCCAGCTCGGCGGTGCTCGCCCCCTGCCCCGCCCGGCCCAGCGCGCCGAGCGCGGACAGGCAGCGCTCCGCCTCGGCGAACGTGACGGCCAGCGACGCCGGACCGGTCGACGGCCCGCTCGCCCCGGCGGTCACCGGGCGGCCGGTCACCCTCGACAGGTCCCGGGCCACCGCGCGGGCCGCGCCACCGGCGTCCTGACCCGGCAGCATCAGCACCACCCGCCCGTCGCGCGCCGCGGCCAGGCCGCCCCGGGCCGAGGCGTACGTGGTGGCCCAGGACAGCACCCGCTGCCGCGCCGAACCGGTCTCGGCGAACGCGTCGTCGCCGACCGCCACCAGCACGTGCGGGGCGTCCAGGTCCACCCCGATACGGCGGGCCCGTGCACGCAGAGCGTCGGTGTCACGCAGCGGCCGGGCGATCAGATCGTCCAGCAGCTCGCCGCGTACCCGCCCCTCCGCCTCGGCCACGGTCCGGCGGAACAGCAGCAGCAACGCGGTCACCAGCGCGGCGCGCTCCAGGATGCGCTGGTCCGCGTCGACCAGCTCGTCGTCCGGGCGCAGCACCAGCGCGCCCAGGTTCTCCGCACCCGCCACCACCGCGGCGTACCAGAGCGGGCCCCGGCGCACGCTGCGCCCCTCGGTACGGGACGCGGCGACCGCCTCCACGATGTCCGCCCGGTCCGGCTCCTCGATCTCGCCGACCCGGGCCAGCCGCCGGCCCTCGGCGTCCAGCGCCAGCAGCGCGCCGCCGAGCACCTCGGTGACCGCCGCCGCCACGTCCTCCATCCCGCCGCCGCGCACCACCAGCGCGGTCATCCGGTCGTGCGCCGCGGCGGCCCGCTCCACCGAGCTGCTGTGCGCCCGGATGGTGCGGTTCGCCGCGGACAGCTCCGCCAGCGCCGCCCGGGTCTCGGCCAGCAGCCGCGCGGTGTCGATCGCCACCGCCGCATGCGCCGCCAGCGACACCAGCAGCGACACCTCCTCGCGGGCGAACGGCCGGGCCGAGCGGTTCGCCGCGTACAGCACGCCGATCACGCTGGACCCGAGCCGCAGCGGCACGCCGAGGATGGCCACCAGGCCCTCCTCGCCCACCCCGCCGTCGATCTCGCCGGTGTGCCGGAACCGCTCGTCCTCCTGGTAGTTGGAGGTGACGTACGGGGTGCCGGTCTGCGCGACCAGCCCGCCGAGCCCGTCGCCCAGCTCCAGGCGCAGCCGCTGGAACCGGGCCGAGATCGAGCCGTCGGTGACCCGCATGTACGTGTCGCCGCGCTCGTCGTCGTTGAGTGTCATGTACGCCACGTCGGTGCCGAGCAGGATCCGCGCCCGGTGCACGATCGCGCGCAGCACGTCGTCCAGGTCGCGCAGCCCGGCCAGGTCGCTCGCGGTGTCGTACAGGCCGGACAGCTCGGTCTCCCGGCGGCGCCGGCGGGCCAGCAGCGCCCGCACCCGCAGCGCCACCACCTTCGCCTGCTCCAGCTCGGCGAGCCGTTCGGCGGGCAGGCCGGCGGCGCGCGCGGCCACCAGCGGGCCCTCGAACTCGACCGCGGCGGCCTCGCGCGCCAGCAGCTCCAGGAACTCGACCGGCGACGACATGACCGACATTGTGCGCGGGCCCACTAGTTCGCCGTCCAGCCCCCGTCGAGGGCGATCGAGGTGCCGGTGAGGAACGCGGCCGGCGGCGAGCACAGGTACGCCACCAGTTCGGCCACCTCCGCCGGCTCGATCAGCCGCTTGATCGCCGCCCGGGCCAGCATGATCTTCTCGACCACCTCGTCCTCGCCGATGCCGTGGGTGGCCGCCTGGTCGGCGATCTGGCTCTCCACCAGCGCGGTGCGCACGTACGCCGGGTTGATGCAGTTGGCCGTGACGCCGTGCGCGGCGCCCTCCAGCGCGACCACCTTGGACAGGCCCTCCAGTGCGTGCTTGGCCGAGACGTACGCGGCCTTGAACGGCGAGGCGCGCAGCCCGTGCACCGAGGAGATGTTCACGACCCGGCCCCAGCCGTTCGCGTACATCCGGGGCAGCGCGCGGCGGATCAGCAGGAACGGCGCCTCCACCATCACCCGCTGGATGTACTCGAAGCGCTCGACCGGGAAGTCCTGCACCGGCGCGACGTGCTGCAGGCCGGCGTTGTTGACCACGATGTCGGCGTCGGCGTCGAGCCGGTCCACCGCCGCCGGGTCGGCCAGGTCGATCCCGACCGCCCGGCCGCCGGCCTCGGCGGCGACCTTCTCGGCTGCCGCCACGTCGCGGTCCAGCACCACGACCGTCGCGCCGGCCGCCGCCAGGCGCAGGGCACAGGCCCGCCCGATGCCGCCGCCACCACCTGTGACCAGCGCGGTGCGACCGGTCAGGTCGACGTGTACGACGTGGGGGACCGCCACGGGTTCTGCCGTCATGGCGCATGAACGTACGAGCCGGGTGCCCCCTGGCACATGGGGCGGCGACACATACTCCACCGCCTGCGTGTGTGGTGCGCCGCGTCACGGCCGCGCCCGGCGTGTCCGGCCGCCCCGCTCCCGGCGGGCACCAGTAGGGTGTGTCGAACACACGTACTGCTGGCGGCTCGGGGAGGAGGCGGCGTGCGCGTGCTGGGCGTCGACCCGGGCCTGACCCGGTGCGGGGTCGGCGTGGTCGAGGGCAGGCCCGGCCGTCCCTGTGCGCTCGTGGCCTACTACGTGGTCTACACCGACCCCGAGGACGACCTGGCGCTGCGCCTGCTGCACCTGGACCGCTCACTCGGCGACCTGGTCTCCGAGCACCGGCCGGACGCGGTCGCGGTGGAGCGCGTGTTCAGCCAGCACAACGTCCGCACCGTGATGGGCACCGCGCAGGCCAGCGGCGTCGCGGTGCTCGCCGGGGCCCGGGCCGGACTGCCGGTGACGACGTACACGCCGAGCGAGGTCAAGGCCGCGGTGACCGGCTCGGGGCAGGCGGACAAGAAGCAGATGACCACCATGGTCACCCGGCTGCTGCGGTTGCCCGAGCCGCCGAAGCCGGCGGACGCCGCCGACGCCCTGGCACTGGCCATCTGTCACGTGTGGCGCGGCGGCACCCGGTCCAAGCTGGCCGAGGCAGCGCAACGGGCCCGACGAGGAGGGACGCGATGATCGCGAGCGTACGCGGCACGGTGACCGCCACCGGCCCGGATCACGCGGTGGTGGAGGTGGGCGGCGTCGGCCTGGCCGTGCAGTGCGCCCCCGGCACGCTCGCCGACCTGCGCGTGGGCCAGCCGGCCCGGCTCGCGACCAGCCTGGTGGTCCGGGAGGACTCGCTCACCCTCTACGGCTTCGCAGACGACGACGCCAAGCAGTTGTTCGAGCTGCTCCAGACCGCCAGCGGCGTCGGTCCCCGGCTGGCTCAGGCGGTGCTCGCGGTGCACACGCCGGACGCGGTCCGCAAGGCCATCGCCAACGCGGACACCGCGGCGCTGACCCGGGTGCCCGGCATCGGCAAGAAGGGCGCCGAGCGGCTGGTGCTGGAACTGCGCGACCGGGTCGGCCCGGTGCCGGTGGGCGCCGACGGCGCGGCCGGGGTGACCGCCGGCGCCTGGCCGGACCAGGTCCGCCAGGCGCTGGTCGGGCTCGGCTGGTCGGCGGCCCAGGCCGAGCAGGCGGTGGCCGCGGTGGCGGAGACCGTGGACGGTGCGACCCCGCCGGTGCCGGTGCTGCTCAAGCAGGCCATCCGTCTCCTGGGTCGCAGCCGATGAGCGGGGAGAACCTGGTCTCGGCGTACGTCGACGACGGCGAGCTGGACGCGGAGGCCAGCGTCCGGCCGAAGCGGCTCGACGAGTTCATCGCTCAGCACCGCGTCCGCGACCAGCTCGACCTGCTGTTGCAGGGCGCGATGCGGCGCGGCTCCCCGCCGGACCACATCCTGCTGTCCGGTCCGCCCGGCCTCGGCAAGACGACCTTGGCCAACATCGTCGCCGCCGAGCTGGGCACCGGGATCCGGGTGACCAGCGGCCCGGCCATCGAGCGGTCCGGCGACCTGGCCGCGATCCTGACCAGCCTCGCCGAGGGCGACGTGCTGTTCATCGACGAGATCCACCGGATCGCCAAACCGGCCGAGGAACTGCTCTACAGCGCCATGGAGGACTTCCGGGTCGACGTGGTGGTGGGCAAGGGGCCGGGCGCCACCGCCATCCCGCTCGACGTGGAGCCGTTCACGCTCGTCGGCGCCACCACCCGGTCCGGCCTGCTGACCGGCCCGATGCGCGATCGGTTCGGCTTCGTCGCGCACCTCGACTTCTACGCGCCGGCCGACCTGGAGGCGCTGCTGCACCGGTCGGCCCGGATCCTCGGCGTGCCGATCACCGCCGACGGCGCGGCGGAGATCGCCGGCCGGTCCCGGGGCACTCCGCGGATCGCCAACCGGCTGCTGCGCCGGGTCCGCGACTACGCCGAGGTACGCGCCGACGGTGTGGTCACGCTGGAGACCGCGCAGGCCGCGCTGACCGTCTACGACGTGGACGCGCTCGGCCTGGACCGGCTCGACCGGGCGGTGCTGACCGCGCTCGTCGACTCGTTCCGGGGCGGCCCGGTGGGCCTGTCCACCCTCGCGGTGGCGGTCGGCGAACAGCCGGACACGGTCGAGGAGGTCTGCGAGCCGTTCCTGGTGCGGGCCGGGCTGCTGGCCCGTACCCCGCGCGGGCGGGTGGCGACCGAGGCCGCCTGGCGGCACCTGGGGCGGACGCCGCCGAATGGTACATTTGGCGCAGAAACGCCTCCGGGGCCCGATCTCTTCTCGGTGCAGACCGATCAGCCGTGATCCGTTCGTGATCTGTGCCGCATTCGGTCTTCTCAGGAGCAGGGACTAGACTTCGCCGCGGTTTGTACAGGACGTGAGAATCCGCTTCCGCTGCGGTGCCCCCGGGTGCCGGGACGGAGGCCAACCGGAAGGTCTACACCGTGCTTTACGCAGCAGCGAGTGGCGGGGGAGCCGGCAGTCTGACGCCGATCCTCATGATCGCTCTGCTTTTCGTCGTCATGTACTTCATGATGATCCGTCCGCAGCAGAAGCGCCGCCGCGAGGCGGAGCAGATGCAGTCCGCCCTCGCCCCGGGCGACGAGGTGGTCACCATCGGCGGCCTGCACGGCACCGTCACCGCGGTCGAGGACGAGACGGTCCTGCTGGAGGTCGCCCCGGGCGTGCAGACCCGGTACGCCCGTCCCGCCGTCGCGCGGGTGATCAAGCGCGCCGAGGCGCCGGCGGCCGAGACGATCACCGAGGAAGCCGAGCCGGTCAAGGAGTGACCACCCGTCCCGGACGGGGCAGCGGATTCATCAGCACAAGTGGATAGTTGGGGTCGGCGCGCGGCGCCGGCATCCGGCCGGGCCGTGCGGCGCCCCCGCGCCGCGCTCCAGCCGGCGTGCCGTCCTCCGGTGCCGACCTGCCGGAGCAGTCGGGCGGACACCCCCGGCCCGACAGTTGTCGCCGCCGTGGAAACGGCGCGACCGTACAGGGAGACAGGACAGCCGTGGCACCACCTCAGGGACAGATGCGGCCCGGACGGCAGCTCGCCGTGCTCGGGCTCATCTTCGTCGTCCTCTATCTTTTGGTGTTCTTCTCGGGCGGCGCCAGCGGCGGCTGGAAGGACCGGTTGGAGCCCCGGCTCGGCCTGGACCTCGTCGGCGGCACCCGGCTGACGCTCGAGGCCACCAACACCGTGGACGGCAGGCCCCCGACCGCCGACAACCTCGAGGAGGCCCGCCAGATCATCGAGAGCCGGGTCAACGCCTACGGCGTGGCCGAGGCCGAGGTGGTCACCGAGGGCAACCGCAACATCGTCATCTCCCTGCCCGGCCAGAACCGGGATCTGACGGACGTCGGTGAGGCTGCCGAGCTGCGCTTCCGCAAGGTGCTCAAGGCCACCGACGGCAGCGGTGCCGCGGCCGCGCCCGCGCCGACCCCGAGCGCCACCCCGTCCGGTACCGCCAGCCCGGCGCCGTCGGACAGCCCCAAGGTCAGCGCGTCGCCGAGTGCGGGCGGACAGGGCGGCATGGCTCCGGCGTCCCCCTCGGCCTCGCCGAGCGCCAGCGCCCCCGCGTCCCCGTCCGCCTCGCCGAGCGCCAGCGCCGAGCCGGTGCCGCAGAGCATCGAGCAGCAGCGCAAGGCCGTCGAGCAGAAGGTCGGCGCGGCCGCCTGGACCGCCGCCTCGGGCCTGCAGGCCCCGGCGGACCTGACCGCCGACCCGTCGCTGGCCGACAAGCTCAAGCCGTTCGGCACGCTCTCCCCGCAGGAGGTCGCGGTCCTGCCGGTGGAGATGCAGTTCAACGTCCCGACCATCACCTGCGCCCAGCTCGACAAGCGGCCCGCCGCCTCGATCAAGGACGAGAAGCAGAAGGCGGTGGCCTGCGAGACCGGCGCGAAGTACCTGCTGGACGTGGCCAAGGTGCTCGGCACCGACGTCAAGAACGCCTCCGCGCAGCTCGACCAGACCAGCTCCTGGGTGGTCAGCCTCAACTTCACCGGTGACGGCCAGGAGAAGTGGACCGCGCTGACCCGCGAGGCGTTCAACAACGAGGGCCAGGCCTGCGACCAGACCGCGCTCGGCCGGGACGGCAAGTGCCGGGTCGCCGTGGTGCTGGACAACGAGATCGTCTCGTCCCCGGAGATCCAGGGCGTGTTGACCGGTGACTCGCAGATCACCGGCAGCTTCGACAACAAGGCCGCGAACGCACTCGCCAGCCAGCTCCGCTACGGCGCGCTGCCGGTGACGTTCGAGCCGCAGGAGCAGCAGAACGTGACCGCCACGCTCGGCGACAGCCACCTCAAGGCGGGTCTGCTGGCCGCCGGCATCGGCATGCTGCTGGTCATCATCTACTCGTTCTTCTACTACCGGCTGCTCGGCTCGGTCATCTTCCTGAGCCTGGTGCTCTCCGCACTGCTCGTCTTCGGCGCGCTGGTGGTGCTCGGCCGGTCGATCGGCTTCACGCTCACGCTCGCCGGCATCGCCGGCATGATCGTTTCGCTGGGCGTCGCGGCGGACTCGTTCGTCATCTACTTCGAACGGTTGAAGGACGAGATCCGGGAGGGCCGCAGCCCACGGAGCGCGGTGCCGCGCGCCTGGATCCGGGCCCGCCGGACGATCATCTCGGCCAACGCGATCACGCTGATGTCGGCAGTGGTGCTCTACATCGTGTCGGTCGGCGCGGTGAAGGGCTTCGCCTTCGCGCTCGGCCTGGCCACAGTGCTGGACCTGGTCGTCGTGTTCCTCTTCCGCCACCCGATCATGACGATGTTCGCCCGCACCCGGGCGTTCCTGTCGCCGCGGGTCAGCGGTCTGGGCCGGGCGCTGCCGGCCCGGTCGGCCGAGCCGGGCACCGCCCGCAACCCGCGTGTGAAGGAGGCCTGAGATGGCTAAGAGTGGTCTGGCCGCCCGGCTCTACCGGGGCGAGGCGGATCTCAACATCGTCGGCCGCCGCAACCTGTGGTTCGGCGTGGCGGGCGTGCTCGTGGTGGTCGCCGTGCTGAGCTTCGCGATCAGCGGCTTCAAGCTGGGCATCGAGTTCGCCGGCGGCAACTCGTTCCAGGTGCCGGCCAGCGTCGGCACGCTGGATCGGGCCGAACAGGTCGTCGACGAGGTGCTGGCCGACGAGGCGGCCGGCGTCGAGGTGGTCAGCGCGCAGAAGGTCGGCGGCACCAGCGGCGAGTTCTACGAGATGCGTACCGGGCAGCTCTCCGCCGAGCAGGCCAACGCGGCCAAGACGGCGATGGCGCAGGAGTTCGGCATCCCGGCCGACCAGATCAGCGGCAGTCAGGTCTCCGAGGCGTGGGGCAGTCAGGTCACCTCGCGGGCGCTGCTCGGCCTGCTGATCTTCATCGCGGTGGTGTCGATCTACCTGGTGCTGCGCTTCGAGTGGCGGATGGCGGTCGCCGCGATCGTCTCGCTGCTGACCAACCTCGTCCTGACCGCCGGTATCTACTCGCTCATCGGCTTCGAGGTCACCCCGTCGACGATCATCGGCTTCCTCACCATCCTGGGCTTCGCGCTCTACGACGTGGTGGTGGTCTTCGACAAGGTGCAGGAGAACACGCGCGGCATCACCGCGAACAACAACATGACCTACGGCGAGGCGTCCAACCTGGCGCTCAACCAGAGCCTCATGCGTTCGCTGAACACCTCGGTGGTGGCGCTGCTGCCGGTCGGCGGTCTGCTCTTCATCGGTGCCGGCCTGCTCGGCGCGGGCACGCTGAAGGACCTGGGCCTGGTGCTGTTCGTCGGTATGGCGGTGGCGTTCCTGACCTCGATCATGCTGGCCACGCCGCTGCTGGTGCTGCTGAAGAACATGGACCCGCGGATCAGCGCGCACAACAAGCGGGTGCTGTCCCGCCGGGCCGCGATCGCCCGGGGCGAGATCACCCCGAAGGGCCCGCGTGCCGCCGCTCCGGCCGCCGACGCGCCGATCGACCCGGAGTCGGCAGCGCTCGCCGGCGCCGCCCCCAAGGTCGGCGCCCGGCCGGCCGGCAAGCGCCCCAGCGGCGCCCGCGGCGGCCGTCCCGCCGGGGGCGGCGGCAACCGGCCCGGCGGCAAGCGCCGCTGACCGCAGGGCCGGACGGAATCGATCCGACGGCGTCCGTCATGCTGATGTCACGGCATGACGGACGCCGTCGTCGTTTCGAGAGGACATGGGACGAACCGTGACGGAGACCCACACCACCGCGGTACGGGGAGACAGCGGCCCGGAGGTCGCCCAGCTCGTCGCCAGCCGGTTGCTGGACGTGCCGGACTTCCCCAAGCCGGGTGTCGTGTTCAAGGACCTGATGCCGCTGTTCGCCGACGGTGTGGCGTTCCGGGCGGTGATCGACGGCATCATCGCGTACCACGGGCGGGACTCGTTCGACACGGTCGCCGGCATCGAGGCGCGCGGGTTCGTGCTGGCGGCGGCGGTCGCGTACGCGACCGGCGTCGGTGTGGTGCCGGTGCGCAAGGCGGGCAAGCTGCCCCGGGCCACCCACTCGGCCTCCTACGCCCTGGAGTACGGCGAGGCGACGCTGGAGGTGCACCAGGACGCCTTCACCGCCGGCCACCGGGTGCTGGTGCTCGACGACGTGCTCGCCACCGGCGGGACCGCCGAGGCCACGCTCGACCTGGTGGAACGGGCCGGTGGGACGGTGGCCGGGTTCACCGTGCTGCTGGAGCTGGGCTTCCTGGCCGGCCGTCAGCGGCTGGCCCAGCGCCCGGTGCATGCCCTGTTGACCGTTTGACCAGGCCGGCCCGTCGGGCCGGTCGGCGCGGACCGTCCGGGGGAGCGGTGGCGTACCCTGCGTACGGGTAGCATTGCCCTTTGCCCGACCCGGCCGAGCTGTCCGGGGCGGCGAAGGCGCCGGGGCCCGGCCCCGGCGACCGCGTGGAACAAGACCGGCCCCCGGGCCGGTTGAACCAGACGTCGGCCGGACGGCCGGCGCATCCCGGCGAGCGGTGAGGAGGCCGGTGTCCCACGATGTCGTCCCTCCGGTGGAGGGCACGGTGCACCCGACAGGCGACGCGGACGGCTCGGTGACCGAGCGCAGCGGCAACCCGCCGGTCCGGGCGACCGGTGCCACCGGCGGCGTGTCCGACGCGACGGCCGACGGCGGGGCGGTCGTGGTGCCGTTCCCGACCGAGGGCAACGAAGCCACGCCCGGTAGCGGTTTCGCCCTCTCCAACGCGCCCACCGGCCGGCGGGTACGCGCCCGGCTGGCCCGGTTCAACGCGCCCTGGCAGACCTCGCAGGTCAGCGAGGTGCTGGAGCCGCTGATCGCGACGCACCGGGAGAACCACCCCAAGGCCGACGCGCGGCTGCTCCAGCGCGCCTTCGACACGGCCGCGCGGTGGCACTCCGGGCAGTACCGCAAGTCCGGCGACCCCTACATCACGCACCCCCTCGCCGTGGCGACCATCCTGGCGAACCTGGGCATGGACACCACCACGCTGGTCGCGGCGCTGCTGCACGACACCATCGAGGACACGGAGTACACGCTCGACCAGATGCGTGGTGACTTCGGCGGTGAGGTCGCGCTGCTGGTCGACGGTGTCACCAAGCTCGACAAGGTCAAGCTCGGCGACGCGGCCAAGGCCGAGACCATCCGCAAGATGGTCGTGGCGATGGCGAAGGACCCACGCGTCCTGGTGATCAAGCTGGCCGACCGGCTGCACAACATGCGGACCCTCACCTTCCTGCCCCGCCCCAAGCAGGAGCAGAAGGCCAAGGAGACGCTGGAGATCCTGGCTCCGCTGGCGCACCGCCTCGGTATGAACACGATCAAGTGGGAGTTGGAGGATCTCGCCTTCGGCACGCTGTTCCCGAAGCGGTTCGAGGAGATCAACCGGCTGATCGGGGAGCACCAGCCGCAGCGGGAGGCGCTGCTGCGCCAGGTGACCCGGAAGGTGTCCACCGACCTGAAGGCCGCCAAGATCAAGGCGGAGACCACCGGGCGGCCGAAGCACCTCTACTCGATCTACCAGAAGATGATCGTGCGGGGGCGCGACTTCAACGACATCTACGACCTGGTGGGTGTGCGGATCCTGGTCGACACGGTGCGCGACTGCTACGCGGCGCTGGGGGTCATCCACGCCAACTGGCAGCCGGTGCCGGGCCGGTTCAAGGACTACATCGCCATGCCCAAGTTCAACATGTACCAGTCGTTGCACACGACTGTCATCGGGCCCACCGGCAAGCCGGTGGAGATGCAGATCCGCACGTACGCGATGCACCGCACCGCCGAGTTCGGCATCGCCGCGCACTGGAAGTACAAGGAACACAAGGGCACTCCGGTGGTGGGCCCGCCGGCGCACATCGACGAGATGACGTGGCTGCGGCAGCTGCTGGACTGGCAGCGTGAGGCGGCCGACCCGAGCGAGTTCCTGGACGCGCTGCGGTTCGACCTGTCCAGCCAGGAGGTGTACGTCTTCACGCCCAAGGGCGACGTCATCCCGCTGCCGACCGGGTCGACGCCCGTGGACTTCGCGTACGCGGTGCACACCGAGGTCGGGCACAAGTGCATCGGGGCGCGGGTCAACGGCAAGCTGGTGCCGCTGGAGTCGACGCTCTCAAACGGCGACGTGATCGAGATCTTCACGTCGAAGTCCGACACGGCCGGGCCGACGCAGGACTGGCTGGGTTTCGTCAAGAGCCCGCGGGCGCGTACGAAGATCCGCCAGTACTTCAACAAGGAGCGGCGCGAGGAGGCGATCGAGGCCGGCAAGGACGCGATCGTCAAGGCGATGCGCAAGCAGGGCATGCCGTTGCAGCGGATGCTCACCTCGGACGCGCTGATGGCGATCGCCCGGGACCTGCACCTGGCCGACGTGGCCTCGCTGTACGCGGCGGTCGGCGACAGCCAGGTGTCCGCGCAGTCTGTGGTGCAGAAGCTGATGGCGTCCTACGGCGGCGAGGAGGGGGCGGCGGAGGACATCGCCGAGACCGCCGTCGCCACCCGGCCGCCGCGCAGCCGGCAGAGCAGCGCCGACCCGGGCGTGGTGGTCCGCGGCGTCAGCGACGTCTGGATCAAGCTGGCCCGCTGCTGCACGCCGGTACCGCCGGACTCGGTGTTCGGGTTCGTCACCCGCTCCGGCGGGGTGAGCGTGCACCGGGACGACTGCGCCAACGCCGAGGACCTGCGCGCCCAGCCGGAGCGGGTGGTCGAGGTGAGCTGGAAGCTCACCTCCGCCTCCACGTTCCTGGTCGCCATCCAGGTCGAGGCGCTGGACCGGCACAAGTTGCTCGCCGACGTGACCAGGGTGCTGTCCGAGGAGCGGGTGAACATCCTCTCCGCGACAGTCACCACCACCCGGGACCGGGTGGCGGTCAGCCGGTTCAGCTTCGAGATGGCCGACCCGAAGCACCTCGGGCACCTGCTGGCCGCGGTCCGGAAGGTCGACGGCGTGTTCGACGCGTACCGGGTCACCTCGGGGGCCTGAGGCGCCACGCACGCGAGAGCGCCCGCCGGCTGCGATCAGCCGGCGGGCGCTTCGTCGTCGTACGGGTGGATCAGCCGCCCTCGACCGGGCTCATCGTCACCTTCGTCATGGTGATCTCCTTCTTCGGGTGACCACCGCCGGCCTGCTGGGCGAACGCACCGTCGTCACCCGCCTTGGCCACGTCCTTGACGATGTCCATGCCACCGGTGATGGTGCCCAGCACCGTGTAGTTCGGGTCGAGCGGCGAGTCGCCGTACACGATGAAGAACTGGCTGCCGGTGCTGCCCGGCTGGCTGGAGTTGGCCATCGCGATGACACCCTCCGGGTACGGCGGGCGCTTGTCGGTCGGCAGGTTCTCCTCGGCCAGGTTGTACGACGGCCCGCCGGTGCCGTCGGTGTCCCGCCAGCCCGTGCCGGTGGCGCTCGGGTCGCCGCACTGGAGCACCTTGATGCCCTCGGTGACCAGCCGGTGGCACTTGGTGTTGTCGAAGAAGCCCTTACTCGCCAGGTGCGTGAAGCTGCCGGCGGTGCAGGGCACCTTGGCGCGGTCGATCTTGGCGGTGATCGGACCCAGGTTGGTGTCGATGGTCATCGTCTGGGTGCCCTTGCCGGCCTGCTGGGCCGGCGGCAGGCCGACGTCCTTGATCTGCGGCGGCCGGCCCTCCTTGGGCACCTCCGTGTACGCGCACTGGACGGCCCCGGCGGCGGCGGTCGTGCCGTCCTGCTCGTCGTCGTCGCCGAGCGCGGCGACGAGCCAGACCGTGCCGGCCACGACGAGCACCAGCACCGCCGCGGCCCCGACGATCGCCTGGGTCTGCCGGCGCTTGCGGGCCCGGCCGGCCCGTTCCGCCATCTCCCGCTCGAGCTTGGCCCGCGCCGCCGCGCGCTGGCGGTCTCTGGTGGACGTCACGGTCACTCCTCACCTGCTGCGTATGGGGTCGGCGCGCGTCGCCGCCGGGTCAGCCGACGGCCCGCCGCCTGCTCGCCTGTGTTCTCAGCCCGCGCTGGCGCTGGGCGACGGCGCGGGACTGTCGGCCGGAGCCGCGCCGGGCTCGCCGACGGTGACGCTCTGGACCAGCACCTGCGTCTTCGGCTTGACCTTGGCGCCGTTGCCATTGTCCACCGTCGGCAGGGCGCCGATCTTCTCCACCACGTCGAGCCCGCCGGTGACCTTGCCGACCACCGAGTAGGCCGGCTTGGCCGGGCTGGCGTCCTTGAAGAAGATCAGGAACTGGCTGGCGTTGCTGCCGGGCGGGTTGCCGATCATGGCGACCGTGCCCTTCGGATACGTCGCCGGCTGCCCGGGCGCCGGCGAGGCCGACGGGCTCGGCTCCGGCGCGGCCGGGACGTTCTCGTCGTAGAACGAGTAGGTCGGGCCGCCGAGGCCGGTGCCGGTCGGGTCACCGCAGCGCAGCGCGCCCTCGGCGGTGATCTCGTGGCAGGTGGTGTTGTCGAAGAACGACCGGCCGGCCAGGTAGCTCAGGCTCGCCGCGCCGCACGGCGCGTCGGTCTGGTCCAGCTCGACCGTGATCGGACCGCCCTGGTTGGTGGTGATCGTCATCGGGCGGGTGCCCGAGGTCGGCAGGCCCGTGGTGGGCGGCTCGCCGACGTCCTTCAGGTTGG
This sequence comes from Micromonospora marina, assembly GCF_900091565.1. Classification (GTDB taxonomy): domain Bacteria; phylum Actinomycetota; class Actinomycetes; order Mycobacteriales; family Micromonosporaceae; genus Micromonospora; species Micromonospora marina. The sequence continues at coordinate 135,182 of NZ_FMCV01000019.1, forward strand.
TGTTGACGGCGCCGTCCTCAGCGGCCCAGAGGCAGACGTCCTCGGCGGCAGTCTTCTCCGGCTCGGAGTCGAACGCGCCGAGTGCCCAGGCGGAGCCGGCCACGATCAGCACGAGCACCACCGCGGCGCCCACGCCGGCCCGGATCTGCCGGCGGCGCTTCGCGGCCGCCGCCCGCCGGGCAAGCTGCCGGTCGAGCTTGGCGCGCGCCAGTTTGCGCTGCCGGTCCCTGCTGGAAGCCACGCGCGCTCCCCTTCCTCTGCCTGATCGCCGCCGGCGCCGGGCGCCGTCCGCCGTTCCGATCGGGGTGCGCCACGCCACACGCCCGCCAGAGTGTACGGGTACCGACTGTGAATGTGGTGTACGAGGTCCCGCCGTCTCGGTGCGGCCGGGCGGACGGGGGCGGTGGCGGACGGAACTCGCTGGCCTTTACGACTAGGCTGCAGGCAGACGACGACCGGACGGAAAGGGGAGCGACGTGCTCGTGGCCGGCTTTCCCGCGGACGCCTTCGGCACCAACTGCTACGTGGTGGCGACCGGGCCGGGGGAGCAGTGCGTGGTGGTCGACCCCGGCATCGGGGTGCTCGACCGGCTCGACGCCGTGCTCGCCGAGCACCGCCTGCACCCGGCCGCCGTGCTGCTCACCCACGGCCACCTGGACCACACGTTCTCCGTCGCCCCGGTCTGCGGCGCGCGGGGCATCCCCGCCTACGTCCACCCGGACGACCGGGAACTGCTGGCCGACCCGAGCAAGGCGCTGTCGATGGACCTGACCGAGCTGTTCGGCGGCCGGCTGCCGTACGCCGAGCCGGACGACGTGGCCGAGCTGACCGACGGCGCGACGCTGTCGCTCGCCGGGTTGGAGATCACCGTCGACCACGCCCCCGGCCATACCGGCGGGTCGGTGCTGTTCCGGCTGCCCGGCGCCGGCTCGCCCTGGGAGGCGGAGCAGATCTGCCTCTCCGGTGACGTGCTGTTCGCCGGCTCGATCGGCCGCACCGACCTGCCGGGCGGCAGCATGCCCCGGATGCTGTCCAGCCTGCGGGACAAGGTGCTCCCGCTGGCCGACGACACGGTCGTCCTGCCCGGCCACGGCCCCGCGACCACGATCGGCCGCGAGCGCGCGACCAACCCGTACCTCGTCGAGGTGGCGGGCACCGGCGGCGCGCGCCCGGCCGCGCCCACCCGAGGCCTCTAGACCTCACCCGCGCCCGCGCGGGTTCTCAAGGAGTACGCCATGAGCAAGCCCACGCCCATCTCCGGTTTCCCCGAGTGGACGCCGGCACAGCGGATGATCGAGCAGTTCGTGCTCGACCGGATCCGCGCGACGTTCGAGTTGTACGGTTTCGCGCCGCTCGAGACACGCTCGGTCGAGCCGCTGGACCAGTTGCTGCGCAAGGGGGAGACCTCCAAGGAGGTCTACCTACTGCGCCGGTTGCAGGCCGACGCCGACGGCCCGTCCGGCGACGATGCGCTCGGGCTGCACTTCGACCTGACTGTGCCGTTCGCCCGGTACGTGCTGGAGAACGCCGGCAAGCTGCAGTTCCCGTTCCGCCGCTACCAGATCCAGAAGGTGTGGCGCGGTGAGCGCCCGCAGGAGGGCCGCTACCGGGAGTTCCTCCAGGCCGACATCGACATCGTCGACCGGGACACCCTGCCGGCCCACTTCGAGGCCGAGATGCCGCTGGTCATCGGTGACGCGCTGCGGTCGCTGCCGATCCCGCCGGTGCGTATCCAGGTCAACAACCGCAAGATCTGCGAGGGCTTCTACCGGGGCATCGGGCTCACCGACGCCGAGGCGGCGCTGCGCGCCGTCGACAAGCTCGACAAGATCGGCCCGGCCGGGGTGACGGAACTGCTGGCGAGCACCGCCGGGGCGAGCGAGGCGCAGGCCAAGGCCGTGCTGTCGCTGGCCGAGATCTCCGCGCCTGATGCCTCCTTCGCCGACGCGGTGCGCGGCCTCGGGGTGAGCGACCCGCTGCTGGACGAGGGCGTCGCGGAGCTGACCGCCGTGGTGGAGACCGCCGCCGCGCACGCGCCCGGCCTCTGCGTGGCCGACCTGCGCATCGCGCGGGGCCTGGACTACTACACGGGTACGGTCTACGAGACGCAGATGATCGGCTACGAGCGGTTCGGCTCGATCTGCTCCGGCGGCCGGTACGACAACCTGGCCAGCTCGGGCAACGTCCGGTTCCCGGGGGTGGGCATCTCGATCGGGGTGACCCGGTTGCTCGGCCTGTTGTTCGGCGCCGAGGCGCTGTCGGTGTCCCGCTCGGTGCCGACCTGCGTGCTGGTGGCGGTCTCCGCCGAGGAGGACCGGGCGGCCAGCGACGCGGTCGCGGCGGCGCTGCGGTCGCGGGGTGTGCCGACCGAGGTGTCCCCGTCGGCGGCCAAGTTCGGCAAGCAGATCCGGTACGCCGAGCGGCGTGGCATTCCGTACGTCTGGTTCCCGGGCGCGGACGGCGACGAGGTCAAGGACATCCGTTCCGGCGAGCAGGTGCCCGCCGCGGCGGGGGAGTGGACGCCGCCCCGGGCGGACCTGAAGCCGCTGGTCGGCCCGGCCGGCACTGGCGTCTGAGGACGTTTCGACCTACGGTGGCGTAAGTTACGCCACCGTAGGGAGAACGTCGTGACCGTGCTCAGCCAGACCGCTCTGCTCACCGAACTCGAGCCGGTGGTCGAGAAGAACCTCGACCGCCACCTGTCGCTGGCCAAGGAGTGGTTCCCGCACGAGTACGTGCCGTGGAGCGAGGGCCGCACCTTCGACGGCCCGCTGGGCGGCGAGGCCTGGTCGCCGGGGGACTCGACGCTGCCCGAGGTGGCCCGGACCGCGCTGATCGTCAACCTGCTCACCGAGGACAACCTGCCCTCGTACCACCATGAGATCGCTACCCTGTTCGGGCGTGACGGCGCATGGGGCACCTGGGTGCACCGGTGGACCGCGGAGGAGGGGCGGCACGGCACCGCGATCCGCGACTACCTGACGGTGACCCGGGCGGTGGACCCGGTGGCGCTGGAACGGGCCCGCATGGTGCACATGTCGGCGGGCTACCAGAACACGCACGACCAGGAGATGCTGCACTCGCTGGCGTACGTGTCGTTCCAGGAGTTGGCGACGCGCATCTCGCACCGCAACACCGGCCGCGCGACCGGCGACCCGGCGTGCGAGGCGCTGCTGGCCCGGGTCGCGGCGGACGAGAACCTGCACATGGTCTTCTACCGCAACCTGCTCGGCGCGGCGTTCGAGCTGGCGCCGAGCCAGGCCATGCGGGCGGTCGCCGACGTGCTCGCCGACTTCCAGATGCCGGGTGTGGGCATCGACGGCTTCGCCCGCAAGTCGGTGGCGATCGCGCTGGCCGGCATCTACGACCTGCGCCAGCACCGCGACGAGGTGGTGATGCCGGTGCTGCGCCAGTGGAACCTGTTCGACGTGACCGGCCTGAATGCCGACGGCGAGACCGCCCGCGACCAGATCGCCGCCCACCTGGACACCCTGGAGACCCAGGCCTCCCGCTTCGAGGAGCGCCGGGCCGCCCGCGCGGCCCGCGTATCAACCCGCACCGCCTGACTCCCGCCCTCTCCCGCGCGATCTGACCGGTAAATGACCTGTACCACGGTGGGTTTTGGGCGCGCGGGGGTGGCCCGGCGTCGGTGGGTCGACGCGGGTGGGGTTGGGGTGTGGGGTGTCAGGTGGCGGGTTGCAGGGTGACGGTGTGGCCGAGGGATTCGAGTTGTCGGACGAGGCTGTTGGTCCTGCGGGTGGTGTTGATCCGGCGGTCGTGGAAGTCGGCGCCGAGGTCGTGGTAGCGGGCCGTCGGGTCAGCGAGTAGGTGCCAGATGATCACGAGGATGGACCGGGCGACGGCGACCAGGGCCTTGCGCTTGCCCCGGCGTGTGACCAGACGTCGGTACCG
>NZ_FMCV01000008.1 GCF_900091565.1 Micromonospora marina
ACATCCTGCTCTGCTGGCTGGCCCTGCTGCTCATCCGCGTCGCCGAGACCGAGACCGGCCGCACCTGGACCGCGATCCGCACCGAGATCGACCGGCTGCACCTCGGCGTGTTCACCGGCCCCGCCGGCACGTTCACCCAGCGCACCGAGCTGTCCCAACCCCAGAAGGCCCTGCTCACGAAACTGCGGATCACCGAACCGCCCCGCATCTTCGACGCCACACCCGCAACCACCTGACCTGCAACAACACAGCCGCCTAGTGACACACCCCGTCACCGGGCCTACCCCTGTCTGCCCAGCTCACAGCCCAGATCCGCCGCCTATATCGACGCCGAGCTGCGGAACGCAGGCTCGCTCGCCGAAAGCGCTGCCATGTCCCAGTCCCAGTTGCCGCGTGGCTTCAGTCACGGTCGCCGACTCTATCCACATCGGTCGTTGCGGTGGGGGCAGGATTGCAAGCCCTGCGCAGCGCAACCCTGGCTCGGGGTCGCCGAGACTCAGCGACCTTCCGCCCGTCGCCTCATGGTGCTGCAGGCGTACCTGCCGCCTGAGTAACCGAGGACCGCCCGATGGCCGGTACGTTCCCCGCGCGCGCCATCCAGGAAATCGATGCACTTGCATCTTGACGAAGTGGTGACGGCGTGAGTAGCGTCTCAGCAATCAATTTGGAAAGTTTCCTAACTATTGGAGGGACGCCGTATGAAGAGATCGCTCCGCCGGGCCCTGTGGGCCACCGGCGCCGTGGTCGCGCTCGCGGTCGCCGCGGTGCCCGTGACCACCGCGTCGGCCGCCGGCAGCGTCACCGCCACGTTCGCCAAGGTGCAGGACTGGGGGACCGGCCACGAGGGGCGGGTGACCGTCACCAACGGCACCAGCTCCACCGTCAACGGCTGGCGCATCGAGTTCACGCTGCCCTCCGGCACCTCGATCAGCAGCTCCTGGGACGCCGACATCACCCGCAGCGGTGACCGCTACGTGGCGGTCAACAAGAGCTGGGCCGCGACGCTCGCCCCCGGTGCCAGCTTCAGCTGGGGCTACAACGGCACCGGCGCGTACAAGGCGCCGGTGAGCTGCACGATCAACGGCGGCACCTGCACCGGCGGCGGCACGCCGACGACCACCGCGCCGACCACGACCCCGCCGACCACCACGCCGCCCACCACCACGCCGCCGACGACCACCCCGCCGACCACGCAGCCGCCCACCACGCCGCCGCCCGGCGGCAAGAAGATCGTCGGCTACTTCGCCGAGTGGGGCGTCTACGGCCGCAACTACCACGTCAAGAACATCCACACCAGCGGCTCGGCCGCGAAGCTGACCCACATCCTGTACGCCTTCGGCAACACCACCGGCGGCCGGTGCAGCATCGGGGACAGCTACGCCGACTACGAGAAGGCGTACACCGCCGCGGACAGCGTCGACGGCGTCGCCGACACCTGGGACCAGCCGCTGCGCGGCAGCTTCAACCAGCTGCGCAAGCTGAAGAAGATGTACCCGAACCTCAAGGTGCTGTGGTCCTTCGGCGGCTGGACCTGGTCCGGCGGCTTCACCCAGGCCGCGCAGAACCCGGCCGCGTTCGCCGACTCCTGCTACTCCCTGGTCAAGGACCCGCGCTGGGCGGACGTCTTCGACGGCATCGACATCGACTGGGAGTACCCGAACGCCTGCGGTCTCCAGTGCGACAACAGCGGCCCGAACGCGTTCAAGAACGTGATCTCGGCGTTGCGGAGCAAGTTCGGCGGAAGCTTCCTGGTCACCGCGGCGATCACCGCCGACGGCAGCAACGGCGGCAAGATCGACGCCACTGACTACGCCGGCGCCGCGAACAACCTCAACTGGCTGATGCCGATGACGTACGACTACTTCGGCGCCTTCAACGCCCAGGGACCGACCGCGCCGCACTCGCCGCTCTACTCGTACCCGGGTATCCCGCAGCAGGGCTTCTGGTCGGACGCGGCGATCCAGAAGCTGAAGTCCAAGGGCGTGCCGTCCAGCAAGCTGCTGCTCGGCGTCGGGTTCTACGGACGCGGCTGGACCGGGGTGACCCAGTCCGCACCCGGCGGCAGCGCCACTGGCGCGGCACCGGGCACCTACGAGGCCGGCATCGAGGACTACAAGGTGCTCAAGAACAGCTGCCCGGCCACCGGCACCGTCGGCGGCACGGCGTACGCCAAGTGCGGCAGCAACTGGTGGAGCTACGACACCCCGTCGACCATCGGCGGGAAGATGAGCTACGCCAACAGCCAGGGCCTCGGTGGCGCGTTCTTCTGGGAGCTCTCCGGTGACACCAGCAACGGTGAGCTGATCGGCGCCATCAAGGGCGGTCTCGGCTGAGCCGAGGGCCGACGCACCACCCACCCGGCGGGGAGGGGCCGCACCGGCCCCTCCCCGCCCGCGTGCCGTCCTGGCCGCGCGCGCCGATCCGGGTCAGGATGGGGAGTCACCCGGCCGCTCGGGCCGGGTGTGGCACACTCGCCACTCGACGAGTCCACGCGACGGGAGGACAGATGGGTCGCAGCCACCGGGGCCGGTTCGCCGGGCTCGCCCTCCTCGCGCTCCTACCGGCGGCCCTGGCCGCCTGCGGCTCGGGCGGCCAGGACGGCGGAGACACCCCGCCCAGCGGGAAAGCGCCGGCCGAGGAGGCGGCGGCCAAGAGCCGGGAACGCGTGCAGGCGTACCTGGACGCGCTCACCGCCCGCGACGCCGCCGCCGGCCGCAGCCAGCTCTGCGCGCCCATGCACGCCGCCTTCGACTCCGCCGCCACCGGTCCGAACGGCGACTTCGCCGACCACTTCACGGTGCCTCAGGCGACCATCACCGAGGTCCGCTCCGGCCCGAACGGCCAGGAGGTCAGCGCCTCGATCACGGTTGCCGCCGGCTCGCGCAAGGCCGTCCGGCCGCTGCTGTTCACCGTCACCCGGAGCGGCGCGGACTGGTGCATCTCCGGCGAGGCGCCCGGCGACGGGTCGGTCGATCCGGACGTCAGCCCTTCGGGGCCGCCGCCCACAGCCTCGGCGGTGCCCTCCCAGTGACCGGAACCATCCCCCTCGGCCGCGAGTGATCGCGACGGTCGCCGTACGCTTTCCTCCATGCGCCATGAGTGGCATCAGCTGAGTCACCCCGCCGTGGGCAGCCCTGGTCTACAGACCAGCCGCCCGACCGCCGACTCCGCCGAGGACGCTGCCCTCGGTCTCGACCGCTGGCGGGAGCTGCCGCGCGCGCAGACCCCACCCTGGGACGACCCGGCCCAGGTGGCCGAGGTCTGCCGGGTGCTGGACACGGTGCCCTCGGTGGTCGCGCCCTACGAGGTCGACCAGTTGCGGCAGCGGCTCGCGCTGGTCTGCGAGGGCAAGGCGTTCCTGCTCCAGGGCGGCGACTGCGCGGAGACCTTCGCCGACAACACCGAGAGCCACCTGCTCGCCAACGCCCGCACGCTGCTCCAGATGGCCATCGTGCTCACCTACGGCGCGTCGCTGCCGGTGGTCAAGGTCGCCCGGGTCGCCGGCCAGTACACCAAGCCCCGGTCCCTGCCGACCGACGCCCGGGGCCTGCCCGCCTACCGCGGCGACATGATCAACTCCCTGGAGGCCACGCCGGAGGCGCGGGTCGCCGACCCGCAGCGCATGATCCGGGCGTACGCCAACTCGGCCGCCGCGATGAACATGCTCCGGGCGTACCTGGCCGGCGGGCTGGCCGACCTGCACGCCGTGCACGACTGGAACAAGGACTTCGTCCGGCGGTCCCCGGCCGGCGAGCGCTACGAGGCGATCGCCCGCGAGATCGACCGGGCGCTCGCCTTCATCCGGGCCTGCGGGATGACCGACGACGAGGCGCTGCGCACCGTCACGCTGCACTGCTCGCACGAGGCGCTCGCGCTGGAGTACGACCGGGCGCTGACCCGGATCTCCAACGGCAAGGCGTACGGCCTGTCCGGGCACTTCCTCTGGATCGGTGAGCGGACCCGGCAGATCGACGGCGCGCACATCGACTTCATCTCCCGCATCGCCAACCCGATCGGCGTCAAGCTCGGCCCGACGACCACGCCGGACGAGGCGATCGAACTCTGCGAGAAGCTCAACCCGGACAACATCCCGGGCCGGCTCACGCTGATCAGCCGGATGGGCAACCACCGGGTCCGCGACGCGCTGCCGCCGATCGTCGCCAAGGTCACCGCCGCCGGGGCGAAGGTCGTGTGGCAGTGCGACCCGATGCACGGCAACACGCACGAGTCCTCGAACGGCTACAAGACCCGGCACTTCGACCGGATCGTCGACGAGGTGCTCGGCTACTTCGAGGTGCACCGCGGCCTGGACACCCACCCGGGTGGCCTGCACGTCGAGCTGACCGGCGAGGACGTCACCGAGTGCCTCGGCGGCGCCCAGGGCATCGAGGACCTCGACCTGCCCGACCGGTACGAGACCGCCTGCGACCCCCGGCTGAACACCCAGCAGTCGCTGGAGTTGGCGTTCCTGGTGGCGGAGATGCTCCGTGGGTGAGGTCATCGATCTGCGGACGGACACCGTGACCCGGCCGACGCCGGGGATGCGGGAGGCGATGGCCGTCGCCGAGGTGGGCGACGACGTCTACGGCGAGGATCCGACGGTCACCGCGCTGGAGGCCGAGGTGGCCGCGCTGTTCGGTCACGAGGCGGCACTGTTCGCCCCGAGCGGCTCGATGGCCAACCAGATCGCGCTCCAGTTGCACGTGCCGGCCGGGGACGAGCTGCTCTGCGACGCCGACGCGCACGTGGTCACGTACGAGGTCGGTGCCGCCGCCGCGTACGGCGGGATCTCCTCGCGGACGTGGCCCGCGGTGGGCGCGGATCTGGACCCCGACGTGGTCGCCGGGATGATCCGGCCGGACGGCTACTTCGCGGTGCCCACCCGGGCGATCGCGGTGGAGCAGACCCACAACCGGGGCGGCGGCGGGGTGATCCCGCTGCCGACGCTGCGCCGGATGCGCGAGGTCGCCGACGAGCACGGGGTGGCGCTGCACTGCGACGGCGCGCGGATCTGGCACGCGCACGTCGCCGACGGGGTGCCGCTTGCCGGGTACGGCGTGCTGTTCGACACGCTGTCGGTCTGCCTCTCCAAGGGTCTCGGCGCGCCGGTCGGCTCGCTGATCGTGGGCAGCGCGGAGAAGATCGCCCGGGCGCGGTTCCTGCGCAAGCGGATGGGCGGCGGCATGCGGCAGGTCGGCGTCCTCGCCGCCGCGGGCCGGTACGCGCTGGCGCACCACGTCGGGCGGCTCGCCGACGACCACGTGAAGGCGGCCCGGCTGGCCGAGGCGGTCGCCCCGCACGGGGTGCTCGCGTCGGTGGTGCGGACCAACATCGTGCCGCTGGACCTGACCAAGCACCCGCTGGACGCGCACGCGCTGGCGGCGGCGGCGCGGGCGGAAGGGCTGCTGATCTCGGTGCTCGGCCCGCGTACCGCCCGGCTGGTCACCCACCTGGACGTCACCGACGCGCAGATCGACCGCGCCGCCACCATCCTGGACACCGCCCTGCGCGCCTGACCATGTCGGCGGTGATCAAGGAGTTCGTGTCCGAATCCGCGCCGTGGCGGGACACGAACTCCTTGATCACCGGAGTCATGCGGGGGGAGGGGAGCGAACCCCGTCAGGGGTGGAGGCGCTTCAGGGTGGCGATGTCGGCGGCGTGGCCGATGTGCTTCTCCGTGGGGGTCTCCACCAGCACTGGCACCCCGGCGGTCGCCGGGTGGCGCATCAGCTCGGCGAACGCCGGCTCGCCGATGGTGCCCTTGCCGATGTTCTCGTGCCGGTCCCGGGTGGAGCCGCACAGGTCCTTCGAGTCGTTCGCGTGCACCAGCCGCAACCGGTCCGCGCCCACCGTGGCGACGAGCGTGTCGAGCGTGGCGGTCATGCCGCCCTCGGCGGCCAGGTCGTGACCGGCAGCCCAGGCGTGACAGGTGTCGAAGCAGACCCCGAGCATCGGGTGCCGGTCGACCGCGTCCAGGTAGGGACCGAGGTGCTCGACCCGGGACGCCAGTGACCGGCCGCCCCCGGCGCTCGGCTCGACCAGCAGCATCGGCCCACCGGTGGCGGCGATCTCGTCGAGCAGCGGGAGCAGCGCCTCGCGGACCTGCCGCAGGGCCGCCTCGGCGTGACCGGCGTCGACCGCGCTGCCGGCGTGGAACACCACGCCCTCGGCGCCGATCGCCCGGCCCCGTCGCAGCGCGTGCGCCAGCGTCTCCGCCGACCGGGTCACCGTCGCCGGGGTGGGGGAGCCCAGGTTGACCAGCAGCGACGCGTGGATGAACACGGGCAGTCCGCGCTCACCGCACCCGTCGCGGAACAACGCGTCCTGCGCCGGGTCGCCGGCCGGCAGCGCCCAGCCGCGCGAGTTCGACACGTAGACCTGCACCACCTCGGACTCGGCCGCGTCCGCGTACGGGAGGGCCGCCCGGCCCAGGCCACCGGAGGTGGGGGTGTGCGACCCCACCCGCCGGCGTCCGTCACCTGCGCTCACAGGCATGTCACAGTGACAGTCGTACCCGGCGGCACCGGCGTGTTCTCGGCCGGGTTCTGCAGCCGGACGACGCCGTTCGGCCTGAGCTGGACGTTGACCGGGAAGCCCTGGCTCTCCAGCATCTGCTTGGCCTGCTGGCAGGGCATGTCGATCACCCGGGGGACGGCCACCTGCGGCGGGCCCTTGCTGATCTCCAGCTTGACCTGGGCGCCCTTCTCCACACCGGTGCCGTCGGCCGGGCTCTGGCCGAGGATCTCGTCCTTCGGCTTGTCGGAGTCCTTGACGTTCTCCACCGGCTTCAGCCCGAGCTGCGCGAGGATGGTCCGCGCCTCGGCGAGGCTCTTGCCGACCAGGTCGGGCACCGTCACCGGCGCGCGACCCTTGCTGAGGATCACCGTCACCTTGGCCCCGGGCTTGACCTCGGTGCCCACCTTCGGATCGGTGGCCAGCACCACGCCCGTGGGCAGCGTGTCGTCGTACCGGGAGGAGCCCTTGGCCACGACCAGGTTGACGCCCTCCAGCTCGGCCTGGGCCAGCGCGTAGTCCTTGCCCACCACGTCCGGCACCGGAAGCCGCTCCGGACCGAGCGACAGGGTCAGCGTGATCGTACCGCCCTTGACGATCCGCGCGGCCGAGCCCGGGGACTGCCCGAGCACGGTGTCCTTGGGGACCTGCTCGTCGTGGCGCCCAGTGGCGTACTTCAGTGTGAAGCCGCCGCGCTGCGCCTGCGCCTCCGCGTCGGCCTTGGTCAGGCTCACCATCTGCGGCGCGACCGTGTAGCGGCCCACGCCGAACCACCAGCCACCCACCGCGGCGACCAGGCCGAGCACCACGACCGCCGCGGCGACGGCCAGCCGTCCGCGCGGCGAGCCCATGATCCGGGTACGTAGGGCGGCGAACCCGGTGCCCGGATCGTCCTCCTCCACGGCGCGGCGCCGGTGCGGGCGCTGCGCGGCGCCGCTGTCGGGCAGCCGGGCCCACGCGGGGCGCTCGACCGGCTGGAGCGCGGCCACCATCTGGGTCGGCTGGCTCAGGATCGCCGTGTCGTCGCTGAGCTGCGGCAGCACGGTGGTGTGCGCGTGCGGGTGGCCCAGCTGCTCGCGGGCGGCCTGCACCTCGCTCAGCAGCGCCGCGGCGTCGGCCGGGCGGCCGGCCGGATCGCGCCGGGTGGCCCGGGCGACGAGCGCGTCGAGAGCCGGCGGCAGCGCCGGCACCAGCGTCGACGGGGCCGGTACGTCCCGGTCGACGTGCTGCCATGCGACCTCCACCGGACGGTCGCCGTCGTAGGGCACCCGGCCGGTGAGCATCTCGAACAGCACGATGCCGGCCGAGTAGACGTCGGTGCGCGGGTCCGCGTGGCCCTGGGTGACCAGTTCCGGCGCCACGTACGCCACGGTCGCCATGAGCTGGTTGCCGTTCTCGTCCTCGGCGCTGGCCTCGACGGCCCGGGCCAGCCCGAAGTCGGCCACCTTGACCACGCTGTCGACCAGGTTGCGGCTGCCGCCGGTGGGCACCTCGGCGACGAGCACGTTCTCCGGCTTGACGTCGCGGTGCACCAGGCCCGCCCGGTGCGCGGCGGCGAGCGCGGCGAGCATCTGCTCGGTGATCGCGAGTGCCTCGTCCGGGTTCAGCCGGCGGCGCTCGGCGAGCACGTCGCGCAGCGTGCGACCGCGGACGTACTCCATCACCAGGTACGGCAGGCCGGTGTGGATGCCCTGGTCGTAGACCGCCACCACGTTCGGGTGGGTGAGCCGGGCGATCGTCTTCGCCTCGTCGGTGAAGCGCTCGACGAAGCCGGCCATCCGGGCCCTGGCCTGCGGCGCCTGGGTCGGGTGAATGATCTTGACCGCCACGGTGCGCTCCAGGCGCTCGTCGGTGGCGGTGTACACGGTCGCCATGCCGCCCCGGGCGACGCGCCCGCGAATGCGGTAGCGCCCCTCGATCAGCGAGCCCAGCAACGTGTCGGCGACCTGTGTGTCCATCGGCAGGCAGTCTATGTGTCGGAAGGGTGAACGTAGAACAGGATGCTACCGCCGGGTTCGGACACGGGCGGACCGGCGCGCTGCGGGGGTGCCGTGCACCGGTCCCGGCGGGCACGTGGCAGGGTGGTCGGGTGACCGATTCCGTACCCGCCGAGACCGGCCCCGACCTGGCCGGACCGGCCGACCCGGCCGGCTGGCTGACGCTGCCCGACGTGGCCGAGCGCCTGGACCTGTCGATCAGCAAGGTGCACCAGATGATCCGCGACCGTGAGCTGCTCGCGGTGCGCCGCGACGGTGTCCGCCGGATCCCGGCCGACCTGGTGGCCAACCGCACCGTGCTCAAGCACCTGCCCGGCGTGCTCAACCTGCTCGCCGACGCCGGGTACGACGACGAGGAGGCGCTGCGCTGGCTCTACCGGGAGGACCCATCTCTTCCCGGCACCCCCGCCGTAGCCCTCGGCGGCGACCTGGCCCGAGAGGTCAAACGCCGAGCCCAGGCCGTGGCCTTCTAGCCCTTTCTGCCCCCGTTCTCGTCGATCATGAAGTTGGCGGCGAAGTCGATCTCCGAAAGTGCCGCCAACCTCATGATCGACTCCCCTGTGGCAAGGGTCAGGCGGGACGGCGGGTGGCGGCGATGGCCAGGTCGACCAGGGCCTGGCGGGCCTCGGTGTCCAGGTCGACAGCGGTGAGCGCGGCCAGAGCGCTCTCGGTGAGCGCGGTGATGTGCCGCTCGGCCCGCTCCAGCGCGCCGCTCGTGCTGATCAGCTCACGCAGCCGATCCACCCCGGCCGCGTCCAGGTCCGGTACGCCGAGCCCGGCCAGCAGCGCCTCCCGGCCGGCCGGGTCGAGCGTCTCCAGAGCGGCCGCCACGAGGTATGTACGCTTGCCCTCGCGCAGGTCGTCGCCGGCCGGTTTGCCGGTGCGCTCCGGGTCGCCGAACACCCCCAGCACGTCGTCGCGGAGCTGGAACGCCTCACCCAGCGGCAGCCCGTACGCCGAGTACGCGGCATGCACCTCGGGCGGCGCGCCGGCCAGCGCGGCGCCCAGCAGCAGCGGGCGCTCGACCGTGTACTTCGCCGACTTGTACCGGGCCACCTTCGCGGCCCGGTCCAGCGAGGTGTCCCCGGTGGCCTGGGTCAGCACGTCCAGGTACTGCCCGACGGTCACCTCGGTGCGCATCTCGTCGAAGACCGGCCGGGCCCGGGCCACCGTGGCCGGCGGCAGGCCGGAGGAGTGCAGCAGCTCGTCGGACCAGACCAGGCACAGGTCGCCCAGCAAGATCGCCGCCGCGTCGCCGAAGGCGTCCGCGTCGCCGCCCCAGCCGGCCGTACGGTGCCGGGCGGCGAACCGCCTGTGCATCGCCGGCTCGCCGCGCCGGGTGTCCGACCGGTCCATCAGGTCGTCGTGGATCAGCGCACTGGCCTGCACGAACTCCAGTGCGGCCAGGGTGGCGACGACCTGGTCGGAGTCGATCCCGCCGGCGCCCCGGTAACCCCAGTAGCCGAACGCCGGGCGTAGCCGCTTGCCGCCGCCCAGCACGAACGCCTCGACCGCCTCCGCGACGGGCAGCAGGCCGTCGTCGACGGCGGTCAGCCAGCCGCGCTGGCCGGCGAGGAACTCGGTGAGCGCCTTGTCGATCCGCTGGCGCAGGCCGGCACGGTCGACGGGGGATACGGGAGCAGCGTGGGTCACGCCACGACGCTAGCGGTTCACACCCGTTCCCGCCGTGCCCGGCGTCCCGGCGTGCCTCGTGGCTCACCCGCGCGGACGGTCGCGCCGGTGGCGGGGCGCGCGCCGGACGGCAGGTACGGGCGGGCCGCGGTGAGCGCTCGCGCGTACCCCTGGGTCGCCGGACCGGGCGGCGCGTGCGCCAGGCCGCGGCGGAACGCGGTGAGCTGGCCGACGGCCCGGGGGGAACCGGACCGGACCGCGTCGAGCAGCGCCTCCCCGGCCACCGCGCACGCCTCGGGCACCGCGCCCAGGCCCAGGTGGGCGCGGGCCAGCCAGCCGCCGTACACGGCCGACCGGCGCGGGCGGCCCCGCGCGCCCACCACCGGCGTCAGCAGCGGCACGGCGGCGGCCGGACGGCCTAGCGCCACGAGCGTGCGCCCGGTCATCGCCGCCAGTTCGGCCGTGTCGAGCCAGTAGAGCCAGGGCGGCTCCCGGCCGGGCTCCGGCGTGCCGGCCCGATCGGCACCGGCCAGCGCCTGCCCGGCGGCACGGGGACGCCCGGCGAGCGCGGCGGCGAGCGCCACCCGGTGCAGCAGCAGCGCGCGCAGACCGGGCGAGGCGGTGGCGCGGCCGCCCGCGTACCCGATCCGGGCCAGGACCAGCGCGCCGGCCGGGTCGCCGGCGCCGGCCAGCAGGTGACTGGCCGACGCGAGCACGTACCCGGCCAACGGCGGCTGCCCGGCGGCCACCGCCGCGCGCAGCGCCAGCCGGTACGCGTCCAGGCTCCCGCCGAGGTCGCCCGTGTCGGCGGCCAGCCACCCGGCGAGCTGCGCCGACTCGGCGAGCGCGGGCAGCATCGCGCGCCGGCCGGCGGGCCCGGCGCGCCGGTAGCCGCGGACCGCCCGCCGCAGCCCGCGGGCGCCGTGCCCGGCGAGGTCGCCACCGCCGAGCAGGTCGTCCCAGCGCCGCAGCGTGGCGAGCGTCACCCCGTCCACCGGGCGGTCACGACCGGCACCGGCGGGATCGTCCGGGCCGCGCGGGACGTCGAGCCACAGCGACTCGTCCGCGACGGGCGAGCGCTCGGCGTCCCGCCCCGGCGGGCCGGGCAGCGGCGGTGCGGCGGGAAACGGGCCGACCGGCGTGCGGCCGCCCGGGTCGGCCACCCAGCGGTACGCGAGCGTGAGCAGCGCCAGCCGGGCCCGGGAGCCGGCCGGGCCGACCGCCGCGGGCACCACGCCCAGCCGGCGACTGCGGGCGGCGGCCCCGGCCAGCAACTCGCCCGGCACCCCCAGGACCGTCGCCAGCCAGGCGGACCAGAAGTCGCCGGGGAGCCGCAGCTGGCGTTCCCAGCGGGACACCTCGTTGCGCGTCAGCGTGGGCACGCCGGAGGCGGCGCACAGCTCGGCGGCCATCCGCTGCTGGCTCCAGCCACGGGCGGCCCGCAACTGCGCCAGCAGCGGCCCGAGCAGGCACGGGCCCGGTGGCGGGGACGGGATCATCGGAACCTCCGGGGTGACGGCGCGGATGGCGACGCGGACGCCCGGCCAGGTGGTGGCGCCGGCGCGTCGCCGTCGTGGCGACCCCCGCGCGGGCCCCCGGGACGGCCGTCGGCCGCCCCACCGCGCTGCCGTCTTTCTACCCCCGGGGTACGACGTCGCGGCGGGGCAGGTGTTCGCGGGCTGGGAAGATTCCCGGTGCGGCGTGCCGTCCCGGTTACAGTCGGGCCGTGGCGCTCGGTCTTCCCTCGGTCCTTCCCAATCCCCAGCCGGCCATCGGGGAGCTGATCCGTGACGGCCGTCCCACGTTCTCCTTCGAGTTCTTCCCGCCGAAGACCCAGGCCGGGGAGAAGCTGCTCTGGCAGGCCATCCGCGAGCTGGAGTCGCTGCGCCCGTCGTTCGTGTCGATCACCTACGGCGCGGGCGGCTCGACCCGCGACACCACAGTCGCGGTGACCGAGCGGATCGCCACCGAGACGACGCTGCTGCCGATGGCGCACCTCACCGCGGTGAACCACTCGGTGGCCGAGCTGCGGCACGTGATCGGCCGGCTGGCCTCGGTCGGCGTGCGCAACGTGCTGGCCGTGCGGGGTGACCCGCCGGGCGATCCGGGTGGCGAGTGGATCGCCCACCCCGAGGGCGTCCGGTACGCCGAGGACCTGGTCCGGCTGGTCCGCGACAGCGGCGACTTCAGAGTCGGCGTGGCCGCGTTCCCGTACAAGCACCCGCGCTCGCCGGACGTGGACAGCGACACCGCGTACTTCGTCCGCAAGTGCCGGGCCGGCGCGGAGTTCGCGATCACCCAGATGTTCTTCGACGCCGACGACTACCTGCGCCTACGCGACCGGGTGGCCGCCGCCGGCTGCGACACGCCGATCCTGGCCGGGGTGATGCCGGTGACCCAGATCGGCACCATCGAACGCTCGGTGCAGCTGTCCGGCGCGCCGTTCCCGCCGGCGCTGGCGCAGCGGTTCGAGCGGGTGGCCGACGACCCGGAGGCGGTCCGCCGCCTGGGCGTGGAGCAGGCGAGCGAGATGTGCGAGAAGCTGCTCGACGAGGGCGTGCCGGGAATCCACTTCATCACGCTCAACCGGTCCACGGCGACCCGGGAGGTGTGGCAGCGGCTGCGCGCCTCCGCCCGGGTGTGACCACCCGCCACACGACACCCGCGCCGTGCTTCTACGGTTGAGCCGTGGTGGGCACACAGCTGAACTGGGACCAGTACGCGACCGCGTGGGCGCGGCTGCACGGCGGCTTCGATCCGCGTACCGCCGCGCCGGTGGTGCGTGCCTGGCTGCGCTTCGCGTACCACGTGGGCTATGTGCTGGGCCGGCTGCGCGTCGGTCCGACCCCGGTGACCGTGTTCGGGGTGCTGCTCTGCTTCTGCGTACCCCTGTTCGTGGAGCGGCCCGGCGACGGGCCGTTCCTCGGCGCGTTGTTCGTGCTGCTGGCGGCGGTGGCCGACAGTGTCGACGGCGCGGTGGCGGTGGCGACCGGCCGCACCACCCGGCTGGGCTACGTGTACGACTCGGTCGCCGACCGGCTCGGCGAGGTGGCCTGGCTGATCGCGTTCTGGCTGCTCGGCGCGCCGGGCGCGCTGGTCGCGGCGGCCGGCGGCCTGTCCTGGCTGCACGAGTACGTGCGGGCGCGCGCGGTCTCGGCCGGGATGCGCGAGATCGGCGCGGTGACCGTGGGGGAGCGGCCCACCCGGGTCTGCGTCGCGCTGGTCGGGCTGCTGGTCGCCGGGCTCACCGGCCTGATCGACGCCGACCTGACCGCCGGCACGATCACCATGGCCACCACGGTCTGGGTGCTGCTCGCCGGGTTCGGCCTCGGTCAGTTGCTCTCCGCCGTCCGCCGCGCGCTGGTCGACGCCGACTGACCGCCGCGCGCCCGGGCAGCGGCCGCGCGGCGGCCGCGCGGCGGTCAGCGTGGCGTTAAGAAGGGGCCCTTCCTCTACCGGAGGCGTTAACAGGGGGCCCCTCCTTACACCTCACCAGGCCGGGCCGACCGCCTCGGCGACGATCTCCGCGGACAGCGTGACCATGGGCAGGCCGCCGCCCGGATGGCTGGAGCCGCCGACCAGCCACAGCCCGGCCGCCGGCCCCCGGTTGGCCGGGCGCAGCAGCCCGCCCGCGGTGCCGTAGATCGCCCCGCCCGGCGCGCCGGTGGCCGCGTCCAGGTCGGCCGGGGTGCGGATCTCCCGGAACACCAGCCGGTCCCGCACGTCGGCCCCGCGCTCGGCCAGCACGTCGAGGATCCGGTCCGCGTACGCCTCGGCCAGGCCGGGCCGCCGCCAGTCCACGGCGCTCGCGGCGGTGCCGTGCCGGGGCGCGTTGACGAGCACGAACCACGCCTCGTGGCCGTCCGGGCGGACCGCCGGGTCGTCGGCGGCGGTGACGAACACCGTCGGGTCGGGCGCCGGGCGGGCCCGCACCCCGCGACCCGGGGCACCGAACACGGCGTCGAACTCGGCGTCGTAGTCGCGGGGGAAGAAGACGTTGTGGTGGGCCAGCCCCGAGTCGCCGCGTACGCCCAGCAGCAGCACGAACCCGGCCAGGCTGCGGTCGGTGAGCGCGGCCAGCCGGCGCGGGTCGGGCAGCAGGTCCCGGTAGACGGTGAGCGCGTCCACGTTCGCCACCACCACGTCGGCCGGCACCGGCGCGGCCGTCCCCGCCACGCGTACCCCGTGCACCCGCCCGCCCGCGGCGTCGATCCGGGTGACTGTCGCGCCGGTGCGCACCACCACGCCCAGGTCCAGGCAGCGCGACAGCAGCGCGTCGGCGAGCGTGCCCAGCCCGCCGCGCAGGTACCAGCCGCCGTACGCCAGCTCGGCGTAGGGGACGGCGACGAGCGCGGCCGGGGCGCGGCGCGGGTCGGCGCCGGTGTACGTGGCGTACCGGTCCAGCAGCATCCGCAGCCGCGGGTCGGACAGGTGGCGGCGGCCCAGCCCGCGCAGACTGCGGCCGGGACCGATGGCGGCCAGGTCACCCAGCCGCCAGGCCAGCGCGGCCAGGTCGCGGGGCGAGTCGACGGTACGGCGCAGGATGTCCCGGTGCGAGGCCGCCCACACCCGGCCGGCGCGCCGCCACAACCCCCGCCAGTCGGCGGCGGACCGGTCGCCGAACGCGGCGCCGATCCGGGCGGCGAACTCGTCCGGGTCGGCGCAGGAGTCGAGCGTGGGGCCACCGCCGGGGAAGACGTGCCGCACGATCGGGTCCAGCGGGACCAGGTCGAGGTATTCGTCGAGCTTCGCCCCGGTCGCCTCGAACAGGTCGTGGAAGACCTGCGGCAGCGTGAACAGGCTCGGTCCGGTGTCGAAGTGCCACACCCCCTCCGGGGTGTGGTGGGCGTACCGGCCGAGCTTGCCCCCGACCGTGCCGGCCCGTTCGAGGACGGTGACCTCGTGCCCGGTGACCGCGAGCCGGGCGGCGGCGGCGAGCCCGCCCACCCCGGCGCCGATGACCACGATGCGCGCCATGGCGTGCCCCTCCTAGGTGACCGGGCGACCCCGCCAGGTGAGCCGGTGTCGCTTCCGCAGATGGTACGACCGGACGGTCAGCCAACCGAGGACCACGACCGACACGGGGTGGCCCAGCGCGTCGGGCCACGCCCGTCCGCCGGTGGCGCGGGCGCTCACCACCCGCCCGGCGACGCCGGCCAGGTAGGCCAGGAACGCCACAGCGGCCACCGCCGGCGTGCCCGCGAGCAGCGCCCCCAGAGCCAGCAGCGGCGGCGCGACGTACAACGCGAACAGCAACGCCAGCACGGCGGCCGCGGCGGTGGGATGCCCGAACGTCGCCCACAGCGACTTGGTGTAGCCGTCGCGCAGCTGCGGCCAGGTGTCGTACATCCGGCAGGACGCCAGCCGGGATCCGTCGGCCAGCGCGATCCGCCCGCCGGCCCGCTTCACCGCCCGGGCCAGCTCGATGTCCTCCAGCACCTTGTCGGCCACCGCCGCGTGCCCGCCGGCCCGCAGGTAGCCGGCCCGGTCCACGACCAGGAACTGCCCGCCCGCGGCGGCCAGCGACGGCCGCCGCGAGCGTTCCATCGCGCGCAGCGGCAGGAACGTCAGCCATAACCACTGCAACAACGGCTGCACCAGCCGGTCGGCCGCCGTCCGCACCACGATCCGGGGGTACGGCGACAGCAGCGCCGCGTCGGCCGCGCGCAACTCGGCCACCGCCGCCGCGACCGCGTCCGGGGTGAGCACCACGTCGGCGTCGACGAAGGCCAGCACCGCCGGTTCCGGGCCGGTCCGGGTGGCGAGCTGCCAGCAGGCGTGCGGTTTGCCCAGCCAGCCGGGCGGCGGGGCGACCCCGGTGAGCAGCGTGACCCGGGGATCGTCGCCGGTCACCGCGCGGACCACGTCGGCGGTGCCGTCGGTCGAGCCGTCGTCGAGCACCACGATCCGCAGGTCCGGCACGCCGCGCTGGGCCAGCAGCGCGCGCAGGCACGGGGTGACCCGCTCGGCCTCGTCGCGCAGCGGCAGCAGCACCGCCACCGGCTCGGTCACCTCGGCCGGGCCGGCAGTGGGGCGGCGCAGCCAGGCGTACGCGTTGACCAACGTGTGACCGGTGAGCGCGGCGACCGCCACCGCCAGCGTGAGGGCGGCGATCATGCCGGGGCGTCGACGCGCGGCGCCGGCTCCGGCGTACCAGCCCGGTCCTGACGGGCCCGCCACAGCGTCACCGCCAGCGGCACCGCCGCCACCGCCATCCCGGCCGCGCCCCACAGCGCCGACGCCGGCAGCCGCAGGAACACCGCGTGCGCCAGCACGCTGGAGGCGTACGTCCAGAGGTAGAGCGCGAACATCGGGGCGTCCCGGCCGTCGACCCGGTCCACCGACGGCCCGGCGAGCGGGCGCAGCGCGACGGCGAGCAGCACCGCGAAGCCCAGCCAGCCGAGGTAGTTGCTGACCGGGATGCCTGGCAGCCCGGGCAGTGCCGGGGTGGCGTCGAGCCAGGTCCAGTAGCCCTCGGCCACCATCTGCGGGTCGAGGAACAGGTCCCAGGCGGCCAGCCCGACCGCCGAGAGCGCGATCCGCGCGACCCGGGAGCGGACCAGCCGGACCGCGGTGAGCCAGGCCGGCCAGGCCATCCAGGTCCAGGCGAGCGGGATGATCAGCGGCACCCCGGCCAGCTTCGGGCCCAGCTCGCCGGAGTAGTCGTAGCTGCCGAACGGGAACCCGGTGGCCACGCCGATCGCCTCCACCGCGAACCCGCCGCCGGTGACGACCGCGACCAGCGCGACGGCGGTACGGACGCCACGGGTGAGCAGCGCGTGGCCGACCGAGAGCAGCCAGCCGAGCACCACGGTGGCCACGGTGAGCCCGGCCCGGGTCGCGCCGCCGGTGAGCGGGTAGCAGATCTGGGCGAGCACCAGCACGGCCAGCAACGCCCAGGGCAGCCGGCCGCTCACTGTGCCGCTTTTCGTTCGCGACTGCGGGGCTCGCAAACCCGGCTCACTCCTCGCGCTCACTGTGCGACGTCCGGCGGGGGGAGCGGCAGGTCCCGGCCGAGCACGCCGAACGGCCGCTCGTCGCCGGGGAAGTGGAAGTGGCGCAGGACGTCGACGAAGCCGAACCGGCGGTACAGCCGCCAGGCCCGGGACTTCTCCTCGTCGGCCTCCGGGGTGGACAGCAGCGTGGTGTCACCCTCGGCCACGGCGAGCAGCGCGCGTAACTGGCGGGCGCCCAGGCCGTGCCCCTGCGCGGGCGGGCGGACGTGCAGCTCGACCACCTCGAACGGGTGGGTCAGCCAGCGCTGCCGGGCCGGCGCGTTCAGCGCCCGGTGCACCTGGTCGTGCCACCACTGCCCGGTGGCGCCCTGGTAGCCGTACCCGAAACCGGCCAGGTGTCCCTCGCGGGTCAGGCTGGCGACGGCGCGGAAGCCGGGCCGGCGGACGTGGGTGGCGATGTAGCCGCGACGGGCCTCCAGCAGGTCGGCCCGGTAGCCCATCGCCTCGCCGTAGACGGCCACCACGTCGTCCAGCCGCCGGACCAGGTCGTCCGGTGTCCACCGCACCAGCCTCATGCGTACCCTCTCGATGTTTCCGGGTCGCCCTCGGCGGCCCAGCCGAGCACCGTGCGGTCGCCGACCACGTCGCCCACCGCGAACCGCGCGAACAGTTCCTCCGCGTACCAGCCCTCGGTGGGGGTACGGGTGATCGCGGCGCGGTGCTCCGGGGAACGGTACGCGAACGCGACCAGGTCCGCCGGGTCGCGCCACACGCTCACCGTGCCCTGCCAGCCCAGCGGCGCCTCGCCGACGCCGAACCGGGCGAGCAGCCCGGGCGCGGCGTGCAGTTCGGCGGCGACCGGTGGGATCGCGCGCCAGAACGTGGCCGCGCGGCGGGCCCGCAGCCGGGCCCGGGTCAGCGCCAGCACCGGCCCGGTGACCCGTCCGCCGGACGGCGCGCCGAACGGCTCCCGGCCGGACCACCGGCCGCGGCTGGTCAGCGGACGCAGGTCCACCCGTACCGCGGCGCGGGCGATCCGGGCCCAGGAGCGGGCGACCGGGGAGGTGTCGAAGCCGGCCGCGTCGGCGGGGGAGCCCCAGACCACGAGCGCGGCCCACCGGGTCAGGTCGGCGTCGCCGGGGCCGAAGCCGGTGCCGGTCCCGGTGCCGAGCAGCTTGGCGAAGCGCACGCCGGGCAGGCGGCGCAGCCGCGCCGGGTGGGTGGCCATCCGGGTCAGCACACCGGGTACGGCCCGGCGGGGCACACGCCACACGTGCAGCGTGACGAGTCCGGGGTTCACGCCACCTCGGCCGGGGCGCCGGTGGTGATCCGCAGCAGTTCCGCGTACGTGGTGGGGAACACCGCCCGGGGCACGCCACCGGCCGCCCACACCTCGTCGTACCCGGCCAGGGCGGTGTCGACGACGGTCCGCAGCGGCGCGGGGTGGCCGACCGGGGCGACGCCGCCGATCACCTGCCCGGTGTGCCGTTTGACGAACTCCGGGGTGGCCCGGCGCAGGTGGGTCACGCCCAGCGTGGCGGCGAGCCCGACGGTGTCCACCCGGTGCGCGCCGGAGGTGAGTACCAGCAGCGGCGCGTCGTCCGCGTCGAAGACCAGCGAGTTGGCGATGGCGCCGACGGCGACGCCGAGCGCCCCGGCCGCCGCGGCCGCGGTGTGCACCGCCTCGGGCAGCAGTCGGACGAGGCTGGCCTCGCCCGATCCGTTCCGCGCGCCCGCGTCGTCGAGCGCGCGCTGCACCGCCTGCACATTCGGGTGTGGCTGCATGCACCCATTCTTCCCCCACCCCGGTACGACCCCGCCGGGGGCCGTCGCCCTCCCGTGTGTCCCCGGCGCGTCACACGTTGCGTTTTCGTCGGTGGGGAGGTGTACTGTCAGGGTAGTTAGAACGAGTGTTCGATTCGGCTCACACGGCAAGTGGCTCAGCTCCCCGGCTGGCCCGGCCTGATCCGAGCCGGTCGCGCACCCGTCGAACGCTCCGGAAGCGGTGTTTCGCGGCACCGGCTTCCGGGAGGTGCGGCACCGCGGGCCGCACCGGGTCTCGGACAGTCGCGAGTCCGGGCCCGTCAGGCAGGTCGTCGCCCGCCGCCCACGACCCCCGGGCGGCGGGCGACGGACCCGCCGGCACGCCGGCCGGGTGTGGGTGTGGGGAAGCGTCCACATCCGGCCGGCCGCCACCAAGGTGCGTCTTCCTCCGCACCGACCGCTCCGGGCGACCGGGCGACGTCCCCGTCGCGCGACCGCCCGCCCCGGCCACACGCGGAGGAGAGACCCATGCCGACCAGTCCGGCCCAGGCGCCCACGGTGCCCGCGCACGTGCTGCCGCACCGCACCCCCGCCCAGTTGCTCGCGGTGGCCCGCGACGGGCTGGCCGAGGCCGCCCGCACCCGTCCCGACGGCCTCCGGTACGCCGCCGCCCACCTCGCGGCGCTGCGCGCCGCCGCCGCCGTGCTCGCCGCCCGGGCCCGCCCCGCACCCACCCGCCGGCACCGGATCACCAGCGTCTGGGTGCTGCTCGCCACCGTCGCCCCCGAGCTGGACGAGTGGGCCGCCTACTTCGCCGCCGGCGCGAGCAAGCGGGCCGCCGCCGAGGCCGGCATCCCCCGCGTGGTCACCGCCCGGGAGGCCGACGACCTGCTGCGTGCCGCCGAGGAGTTCGTGACAGTGGTGGAGACCGCACTCGGCCTGGCGCACCAGCCGGCGCTCGACGGCCTGCCCCGCCCGCTGCGGCTCGGCGCCTCCGCCGCTCCGCCCGGCCCCGGGGCAGCCGCCGCCTGATTCGTGGCGCCCGGCCACCACCGGCGGGACCCCGGGTGGCCGGGCGCCGCACCCACGGCACACGCGTACCGCGCACGACACGATCCACGCAGCACCATCCACGGGCGAGGCCCGTGGCGAAACACGACGGGGGGTTGGTCCGATGGCGGGCCGCATGGTGGTCGGTTCCGCCGCCCTGGCCGATCTGGTCCGACCGGCGAGCGCGCCCGACCCGGCCGGCGGCCACCGGGTGCTGCCCGTCCGGGCCGAGCTGACCGGGCTGCTGCCCAGCCGCGGGCTGCGACGCGGCAGCACCGTCGCGGTCGGCGCCGGCCAGCCCCGGCGCAGCGGCGCCACCTCGCTGATCCTCGCGCTGCTCGCCGAGGCGTCCCGGGCCGGCTCGTGGTGCGCCGTGGTGGGCGTACCCACCTTCGGGGCGGGCGCGGCCGCCGAGGCGGGCATCGCCCTGGACCGGCTGGCCCTGGTGCCCGACCCCGGGCCGGAGTGGCCCACTGTGGTCGCCGCGCTCATCGACGGGGTCGACGTGGTGGTCACCGCCGTGCCGGCCACCGTCTCCGCCTCGGTCGCCACCCGGCTGGCCGCCCGAGCCCGGCAGCGCGGAAGCGTGCTCGTCCCGTACGGGCGGTGGGACGGCGCGGACGTCACACTCCAGGTGGTCCGGGGCGTCTGGCAGGGGCTCGGCCCCGGTCGCGGCCGGCTGCGCCGTCGCGAGGTGACCGTATCGGCCCGGGGCCGGGGCGCCGCCGCCCGCCCGAAGGAGATCAAGGTGTGGCTGCCCGGCGACGAGCTGACCCGGGTGATCCCCCGCTCGGCCGGGCTCGGCGCCCCGGCCGCCGCGCCGTCGCGCCGGCTGCGCGTGGTCGCCCCACCCGCCCGTACGCTCGCCGCAGCCGGTCCGGCGTGAGCGGCGCACCGCAGCGGACGCTGCTGCTCTGGTGCCCGGACTGGCCGGTCCTCGCCGCCGAGATCGTCGACGGGGTGCCCGCCACCGACCCGGTCGTGGTGCTGCACGCCAACCGGGTGATCGCCTGCTCCGAACGGGCCCGCGCCGAGGGGATCCGGCGCGGGTTGCGCCGCCGCGAGGCGCAGGGACGCTGCCCGCACCTCACGGTGGTCGACCACGACCCCGGCCGGGACGTACGCGCGTTCGAGCCGGTGGTGGCCGCCGTGGAGGAGGTGGTGGCCGGCGTCGAGGTGATCCGGCCGGGCGCCTGCGCCACGGCGGCCCGGGGGCCGAGCCGCTACCTCGGCGGCGAGGAGGCGGCGGCCGAGCGGATCGTGGAGCACGTCGCGCAGACCTGCGCGGTGGAGAGCCAGGTCGGCATCGCCGACGGGGTGTTCGCGGCCGGGCTGGCCGCCCGGGAGGGGCGGATCGTCGACCCCGGCGGCACCCGCGAGTTCCTGGCCGCCCGGCCGGTCGAGGCGCTCGGCCGGCCCGCCCTGGCCGACCTGCTGCGCCGGCTCGGCGTCCGCACCCTCGGCGAGTTCGCGGCGCTGCCGGCCGGAGACGTGCTGGCCCGGTTCGGCTTCGACGGGGCGCTGGCGCACCGGCTCGCCGGCGGCCGGGACGACCGCCCGCTGGCGGTCCGGCAGCCGCCCGCCGACCTCACCGTCACCGCCGACCACGACGAGCCGATCGACCGGGTCGACGCCGCCGCGTTCGCCGCCCGCACGCTCGCCGAGCGGCTGCACGAGCGGCTGGCCGGCTACGGCCTGGCCTGCACCCGCCTCGGCATCGAGGCGGTCACCGCACACGGCCAGGAGCTGCACCGGGTCTGGCGGCACGACGGCCTGCTCACCGCCGCGGCCATCGCCGACCGGGTCCGCTGGCAGCTCGACGGCTGGCTCTCCGGCAGCAACGGCCGGGGCGGGACGCGCCCGGCCCGGCCCACCGCCGGGATCGTCCGGTTGCGACTGGTGCCCGACGGGGTGCTCGCCCAGGCGGGCCTGCAACCCGGGCTGTGGGGGGAGACCGGTGCGGAGCGGGAGCGGGCACACCGGGCGCTGAGCCGGGTACAGGGCATCCTCGGCCCCGAGGCGGTGGTCACCGCCGTGCTCGGGGGCGGGCGTTCCCCGGCCGACCAGGTGCGCCTGGTCCCGTGGGGTGACGAGCGGGCGCCCGCGCGTCCCGGCCCGCCACCCCCGCCGCCCGCCGCTCCCGCTCCGGGTGCCGCGTCCGCCCCTGTCGTCGTACCCGCTGGGGGCGGTGCGCGGCGGCGGGCCGGGCGGGGCCGGGCGGTGGCCGAGCCGCCGTGGCCGGGCCGGATCCCGCCACCGTCACCGGCCGTCGTCCTGCCCGCCCCGCTGCCGGCCGACGTGCGCGACGCGGCCGGGGAACCGGTCGTGGTGAGCGCCCGGCTGGCGGTCAGCGCGGCACCGGCCCGGCTCGCCGTTGGCGACGGTCGCCCGGCCGAGATCACCGGCTGGGCCGGCCCGTGGCCGGTGGACGAGCGCTGGTGGGCGCCGGCCGAGGCGCGCCGCAGGGCCCGGTTCCAGGTGAGCCTGGCCGACGGCGCCGCCCTGTTGCTCGCGGTCGAGGGCGGGCAGTGGCTGGTGGAGGCGATCTATGACTGAGCGCCGGGGGAGGCGCCGGTGAGCTTCCACAACCCGAAGATGCCGTGGTCGAAGCTGGAGCAGGTGCTCTCCGGGCGGGCCAAGGACGAACGGCACCTGCACGTGGTCGACCCGCTCGCGGTCGACGCCGACGGGGGCGACTCACCGGCCTGGAGCCGCAAACGCCAGGAATACCGGCCGCCGGAACTGGCCCGCCCGGACGGCGTGGTGCCGTACGCGGAGTTGCACGCGCACTCCAACTTCAGCTTCCTCGACGGGGCCAGCCACCCGGAGGAACTGGCCGAGGAGGCGGCCCGGCTCGGGCTGACCGCGCTCGCCGTCACCGACCACGACGGCTTCTATGGCGTGGTGCGCTTCGCCGAGGCGGCCCGCGCGCTGCGGCTGCCGACGATCTTCGGCGCGGAGCTGTCCCTCGGGCTGCCCGGCCCGCAGAACGGCGAACCCGACCCGCTCGGCCGGCACCTGCTGGTGCTCGCGCACGGCCACGAGGGGTACGCGCGCCTGGCCGCCAGCATCTCCCGCGCCCAGCTGCGCGGCGGGGAGAAGGGCCGCCCGCTCTACGGCGAGCTGGAGGAGATCGCGGCGGAGCTGCGCGACCACGTGCTGGTGCTCACCGGCTGCCGCAAGGGGCACGTGCCGGCGGCGCTGCTCACCGAGGGCGTCGACGCGGCGGCCCGGGAACTGGACCGGCTCACCGCGCTGTTCGGCGCGGAGACGGTGGCGGTGGAGCTGACCGACCACGGCCACCCGGTCGACGCCGACCGCAACGACGCGCTCGCCGAGCTGGCCGTCGCGGCCGGACTGCCCACGGTGGCCACGAACAACGTGCACTACGCCACCCCGGGGCGGCGGCGGCTGGCCACCACCGTCGCCGCGGTCCGGGCCCGGCGCAGCCTCGACGAGATCGACGGCTGGCTGCCCGCCGCGGCCACCGCCCACCTGCGCAGCGGCGCGGAGATGGCGGCGCGGTTCGCCGCGTACCCGGGGGCGGTGGCGCGGGCCGCCGAGTACGGCGCGGAACTCGCCTTCGACCTTCAGCTCGTGGCGCCGAAGCTGCCGGCGTACCCGGTGCCGCCCGGGCACACCGAGATGAGCTGGCTGCGCCGGCTGACCATGGACGGCGCCCGGGAGCGCTACGGCCCGCCCGAGGCGCACCCGGAGGCGTACGCGCAGCTGGAACACGAACTGCGGATGATCGAAGACCTCGGTTTCCCCGGCTACTTCCTGGTGGTCTACGACATCGTCGCGTTCTGCCGCGCGCAGGACATCTACTGCCAGGGCCGGGGCTCGGCGGCCAACTCGGCGGTCTGCTACGCGCTGCGCATCACCAACGTGGACGCGGTCCGGCACCGGCTGCTGTTCGAGCGGTTCCTCGCCCCGGAGCGCGACGGGCCACCCGACATCGACGTGGACATCGAGTCCGACCGCCGGGAGGAGGTGATCCAGCACGTCTACGCACGCTACGGCCGGGAGCACACCGCCCAGGTCGCCAACGTCATCTCGTACCGGCCCCGGTCGGCGGTGCGGGACGTGGCCAAGGCGTTCGGTTTCTCACCCGGCCAGCAGGACGCCTGGAGCAAGCAGATCGACAGGTGGGGCTCCGTCGCCGCGGTCGACGTGGCGGACATCCCGGAGCAGGTGGTCGCGTACGCCAACGAGCTGGCCGGCGGCTCGGGGAGGCGGGCGGGGTTCCCCCGGCACCTGGGCATCCACTCCGGCGGGATGGTGATCTGCGACCGGCCGGTGATCGAGGTGTGCCCGGTGGAGTGGGGCCGGATGCCCGGCCGCAGCGTGCTCCAGTGGGACAAGGACGACTGCGCGGCCGTCGGCCTGGTCAAGTTCGACCTGCTCGGCCTCGGCATGCTGTCGGCGCTGCACTACGGCTACGACCTGATCGGGTCCAGCCTCGACCTGGGCGACATGGACCTGGACGACCCCGAGGTCTACGACATGCTCTGCCGGGCCGACTCGGTGGGCGTGTTCCAGGTGGAGAGCCGCGCCCAGATGGCCACGCTGCCCCGGCTCAAGCCGCGCGAGTTCTACGACCTGGTGGTGGAGGTGGCGCTGATCCGGCCCGGCCCGATCCAGGGCGGCTCGGTGCACCCGTACATCAGGCGTAAGAACGGCCAGGAGCCGGTCACGTACGCGCACCCGCTGATGCGCAACGCGCTGGAGAAGACGCTCGGCGTGCCGCTGTTCCAGGAGCAGCTCATGCAGCTCGCCATCGACCTGGCCGGGTTCGACGCGGCCGGCGCCGACCAGCTGCGCCGGGCCATGGGGGCGAAGCGGTCGGTGGAGCGGATGGCGCAGATCGCCGACCGGCTCTACGCCGGGATGGCCGAGCGGGGCATCAGCGGCGAACTGGCCGACGACGTCTACCGCAAACTCACCGCGTTCGCCAGCTACGGCTTCCCGGAGAGCCACGCGATGAGCTTCGCCTACCTGGTGTACGCCAGCTCGTGGCTCAAGCGCTACCACCCCGGCCCGTTCCTGGCCGCGCTGCTCAACGCCCAGCCGATGGGCTTCTACTCGCCGCAGACGCTCGCCGACGACGCCCGCCGGCACGGCGTCGAGGTGCGCCGGCCGGACATCAACGCCAGCGGCGCCAGGGCGGTGCTGGAGTCGACCCCGCAGACCCGGTGGGGCAGCGTGCCGGGCGAGCCGCCGCACGCCTGGGGGCTGGGTGGCCCGGCGGTACGGCTCGGGCTGGGCAGCGTCCGTACCCTCGGCGACGACGTGGCCGAGCGGATCGAGGCGGAACGCGCGGCGCACGGGCCGTACCGGGACATGCCGGACCTGGCCCGCCGCGTCGGTCTCACCGCCGCGCAGCTGGAGGCGCTGGCCACCGCCGACGCGTTCGCCTGTTTCGGGCTGACCCGGCGGCAGGCCCTCTGGGCCGCCGGCGCGGCGGCCCAGGACCGGCCGGGCCGGCTGCCGGGCACGGTGACCGGCGCGGACCCGCCCACCCTGCCCGGCATGGCCGCGGTGGACCGCCTGGTCGCCGACGTCTGGGCCACCGGCCTGTCCCCGGAGAGCCACCCGGCCCGGTTCATCCGGGACCGGCTCGACGAACTGGGCGCGGTGCCGATCGCCCGGCTCGGCCGGGTGCCGCCCGGGCAGCGGATCCGGGTCGGCGGGATCGTCACCCACCGGCAGCGCCCGGCGACCGCCGGCGGCGTCACGTTCCTCAACCTGGAGGACGAGACCGGGATGCTCAATGTCACCTGCTCCCCGGGGCTGTGGCAGAGATACCGTCGGATCGCCCGCACCAGTGGAGCACTCGTGGTGCGGGGCCGGCTGCAGCGGCACGAGGGCGTCACGAACCTCACCGCGGACCGGCTGGACGCGATCGAGCCCCCCGTCACCCCGGCATCCAGGGATTTCCGTTGATGGAGTGATTCACATTACGGTTTCCGCGGGCCGGAGGCGGGAGACTCCCGACGCGGGTGGGCAGAGTGGCCCACCCGGGGTATGGGGGATGAACGATGACCTTTCACCGCACGTACGCCGCCGGCGGCGGCGTGGCAAACGTCCGCCGCACCCGCCTCGGTGCCGACTGGGCTCCCACCCACGGGGCCGAGCTGCGGGAATACCAGGTGACCGACGGCCCGGTGGCGAACAACCAGCGCTCCCGCGCCGAGGACGACCCCGCTGGCGGCGGCGAGTCCTGAACCCGGGCCGGGGGGTGACTAGGCTCGGCGCGTGGAGCAGATCCGAACCCTCACCCCCCGCACCGCCGTCATCTGGTCGGTGCTCCGGGCCGAGCTGGACCGGCGGGCCGGCGAACGACTCTCCGTGCTCGACGTCGGCGGCGGGACCGGCGGCTTCGCCGTCCCGCTCGCCGAGGCCGGTCACCGGGTCACAGTGGTCGACGCCAGCCCCGACGCGCTCGCCGCGCTGACCCGCCGGGCCGCCGAGGCCGGGGTCGCCGATCGGGTACGCGCGGCGCAGGGCGACGCCGACGCGCTCACCGGACTGGTCGAGCCGGCCACCGTGGACCTGGTGCTGTGCCACTCCGTCCTCGAGGTGGTCGACGACCCGGAGCCGGTGATGTCCGCGCTGGTCACCGCGTTGTGCCCGGGTGGCGCGGCGAGCGTGCTGGTCGCCGGCCGGGCCGCCGCCGTGTTCGGCCGGGCGATGAACGGGCAACTGGACGCCGCCGCCGCGCTCGCCGCCGACCCGCACGGGACCACCGGCGGCCGGGACACGCTGCGTCGCCGCTACGACGCCGCCGACGCGAGCACGCTGCTCGCCGCCGCCGGCCTCGTCGTGGAGGAGACCCACGGGGTACGGGTGCTCGCCGACCTGCTCCCGGCCGCGGTGGCGGACGGACAGCAGGCCGCCCTGGTGGAGCTGGAGCGCGCCCTCGCGGCCCGGTCCCCGTACCGCGATCTCGCCGCCCAGCTGCACCTGTTCGCCCGCCGTCCGGCATGACCGGCCCGGCTCCCGATCCGATTCCCGGCCGGGCTCCCGGTCCGCTGGACCGGGTGGCGCCCCGCTACGAGGGCGGTGGCCTGGCCGACGTGCTGCCGAGCGCGCTGGCGCTGCTCGGCGTACCGGGCGCGGCCGACCGGCTCGGCCTGGCCCCGCGCCTGGCCGGGGTACGCCGGATCGCGGTGCTGCTCGTCGACGGCCTCGGCTGGTACCAGATCCCCACCGCCGCCCCGTACGCCCCGACGCTCGCCGGCCTGGCCGCCACCGTCGGCCGGTCGCTCACCACCGGCTTCCCGTCCACCACCCCGACCAGCCTGGTCAGCCTCGGCACCGGCACCCCGCCCGGCGCGCACGGCGTGCTCGGCTTCACCGTCCGGGTGCCCGGCACCGACCGGGTGCTCAACCACGTCGACTGGGCCGGCGACCCGGACCCGGCGAGCTGGCAGCCGGTGCCCACCTGGTACCAGCGGGCGCGCGCCGCCGGGGTCGCGGTGACGGTGGTCAGCCGCCCCGAGTTCGCCGGCAGCGGCCTGACGCTCGCCGCCAACCGGGGCGGCGACTACCGGGGCGCGGCCGGCGTCGACGCGCTCGCCGCCCGGATGCTGGCGGCGCTCGCCGCCGGGGACGGACCCGTACTCGTCTCCGGCTACCACCCCGACCTGGACCGGCACGGGCATCTCAGCGGCGTGGACTCCGCGCCGTGGCGGGCCGCCGCCGCCGATGTGGACGCGCTGCTGGCCCGGCTCGTCGACGGGCTGCCGCCGGACGCCGCGCTGCTGGTGACCGCCGACCACGGCCAGCTCGACGTGCCCGCCGGACACCGGATCGACCTGGACGCCGACCCCCGCCTGCGGGCCGGGGTGCGGGTGGTCGCCGGCGAGCCCCGGGTCCGCTACCTGCACGCCGAGCCGGGCGCCGAGGCCGACGTGACGGCCGCCTGGACCGAGGTGCTGGGCCCGGCCGCGCACGTGCTGACCCGGGCCGAGGCGGTGGCGACCGGCTGGTTCGGGCCGGTGCCCGAGGCGCACCTGACCCGGATCGGTGACGTGGTGGTGGTCTGCCGGGACACGTACGCGGTGGTCGCCACCCGTTCCGAGCCGCCGATGGCGTCGCGGCTGGTGGCGTACCACGGTGCGGACACCGCCGCCGAGATGGCAGTCCCGCTGCTGGTGGTCCGCGGCTGACCCCGGTTCGTCAGTGCCTCTGCGCCGCCGGTTTCCGGGCCTCGTCCGGTGCCGGGCCGATGATGGCGGTGCCGGGCCGGGTTGTCGGACCGGCGGGCTAGCCTGCTGTCATGGGCCGTAGCCAGTCGTTGCCCCGAGGCGGTGACCCGCGCTTCGGGCCGGACGCCGACGACACCGGCTGCACCATCCTGCACGTCGACATGGACGCGTTCTACGCGTCGGTGGAGGTGCGCCGCCGTCCCGAGCTGCGCGGCCGGCCGGTGGTGGTGGGCGGCGTCGGCCCGCGCGGCGTAGTCAGCTCCGCCAGCTACGAGGCCCGGCGGTACGGCGTCCGCAGCGCGATGCCCACCGCCCGCGCCCGCGCGCTGTGCCCCGGCGCGGTCTACCTCCCGCCCGACTTCAGCGCCTACACGGAGGCGTCCCGGGCCGTCATGCGGATCTTCCGGGACGTCACCCCGCTGGTCGAGCCGCTCTCCCTGGACGAGGCGTTCCTCGACGTGGCGGGTGCCCGCCGGCTGTTCGGCCGGCCCGCCGACATCGCCGCGCTGATCCGCCGCCGGGTCGCCGGGGAACAGCAGCTGACCTGTTCCGTGGGCGTGGGGCCGAGCAAGTTCGTGGCCAAGCTCGGCTCCACCCGGGCCAAACCCGACGGCCTGCTCGTGGTTCCGGCCGCCCGGGTGCTCGACTTCCTGCACCCGCTGCCGGTGTCCGCCCTGTGGGGTGTGGGGGAGCGTTCCGCGGACGCGCTGCGCCGCCTCGGCCTGCGTACCGTGCGCGACCTCGCCGAGGCGCCGACCGGCCTGCTGCGCCGGGCGGTGGGTGAGGCGTCGGCCGCCCACCTGCACGAGCTGGCCTGGGGGCGTGACCCGCGCGGGGTCACGCCCGAGCAGGTGGAGAAGTCGATCGGCGCGGAGGTCACGTTCGACACCGACGTGAGCGACCCGGACGAGATCCGGCGGTCCCTGCTCGCGCTCGCCGACAAGGCCGGCGCTCGGCTGCGGGCGGCCGGACAGATGGGCCGTACCGTGTCGCTCAAGGTCCGCTTCGCCGACTTCCGGACGATCAGCCGCTCCCGCACGCTCGCTGTGCCCACCGACACCGCCCGGGAGATGTTCGGCACGGCCTGGGCGCTGTGGGGCGCGCTCGCCCCCGGCGAGCCGGTTCGGCTGGTCGGTGTCCGGATGGAAGGTCTCGCTCCCGCGGGGGAGACTCCGCAGCAGCTCACCCTGGGCGCGCCCGAGCGAGGCTGGCGGGAGGCGGAGGCGGCGGCCGACGCGGCGGCTGCCCGATTCGGGCGGTCCGTCATAGGTCCGGCCAGTCTTCTCGGCCGTCGTGATACACGACAAGTCGAAAAACCGACCCGGCCATAGGTCGTCCCGCTTTCCGACGCGCGGGGGCCCTCGTAGACTTGCGGGTAAGCAGCCGGTTGGCTGCCACGGTCTGTCGGCCCGCCCGGGCCGACCAACGTGACCGGGGAGGAGTGCCGTGCCGCTCTCGGAGCACGAGCAGCGGCTGTTCGAGCAGATCGAGCGGTCGCTTGCCGAGGACCCCAAGTTCGCCTCGGCCGTGCGCGCCAGCGACCCGCGTTTCCACGCGCGGCGTCGCGTGCTCGTCGCTGCCGGCGTGGTCGTCGCTGGTCTGGCCCTGTTGGTCTATGGCGTGGTGATTACGACTCCACTGCTGTCGGTGGCGGGTTTCGTCGTCATGCTGGCCTCGTTGGGCTACGCGGTGCAGTCGCACCGCCGATCCCAGTCGCCCGACCTGCACGTGGTCGGCGGCACAACGAGCCGGCGTCGTCCCCGTGGCCGCAGTGGTGGTGGTCGCCGGGGCTCCTTCCTCGACCGGATGGAGGACCGCTGGCGGCAGCGCCCGGAGGGTCACCGCTGACCGCGTCCCGCCCCTGACCCGGGGCGGAAACCGGCGCGCCTCCGTGGCACCTCGGTGAGCGCCGCCGGGGCGACGTGCCGCCTTTCGTCGTGGCAGCGCGGGTGAGGGGGCGCGGTCGGTCGTGCCCGCGATCGATCGCACCTTCCCGCCGCTCGGCGCGCCGCCGCGGTCCGTCTCCCGTCCCCACGCGTCCTCCCCGGTCCGCCTGGTCGAGCGCCTCATCGCTCACCGGCCCCGACCCTCACGCGCGATCTTGCACTTTCGGCCCGAGTGGCGCCCCGGATGTCGCTTTCGCCCGGGCACGAACTGCAAGATCGCCGGGACGGGTGTGCCCAGCCCTCTCCGTCTTGGTACGGAAACGCCCTCTGGGGGGCCATTTCGCACCAATATCTCGCGCACACCGGGACCAGAAGCGGTGACCAAGGGGTTTGTGTCTCCAGCGGGGCCGGAAACGGACACAAACTCCTTGATCACCGCTGAGGGGCGGGCGGGGGTCAGCGGGCGGGGTCAGCGGGCCAGGAGGCGGCGAGGGCTCCAGCGGGTCAGACGCTGACGGACCTGGCCGGTCGTGGTCACCACCCTTGCCGACCGCTCGGCCAGGCCGGTGCGCCAACGCTGCAACACCGACGGGGGCAGCAGCGCGGCCACCAGCCGGGTACGGCGGTCCGCGCCCGCCGCCAGCGCGCCCCGGACCGTGCGCAGCGCCGGCTGCAGCTCGGCGTCGGTCAGCGGGTCACGGGCGTAGCGGGCTCGTTCCTCGGCGCGGCCGAGCAGGCGTACCCCGGTCGCGGCGTCCCCCCGCTCGGCGAGCGCCTCCCGGGCCAGCCGCTCGGCGGTGGCCCGTGGGGTCTCCGTGCGGTCCACCCGGACGTGGAAGTCGACGAGAGTGTCGAGCAGTTCGTCCCAGGCGGCGTGCGCGTCGGCGCGGGCCGCCTCGGCGTCCACGCCGACCACCACCTGCCGTGCCTCGCCGCGCTGATTCGGCACCGGCAGTGCGGTGGCCGCGGGCGTGACCGCCCGGACGCGCCGGCGGCGGCGCATGGCGGAGCGGCGCAGGGCCGGTACGGCGAGCAGCGCCAGCAGCGCCAGCGCACCGGCCAGCCACCACGGCCAGACCGGGCTCCTTTCGGCGGGGCCGCCCTGGTCCAGGGTCAGGCCCTGGTCGGTGTCCTTGTCGAGCCGGTCCGCCTCGTTCGGCCCGGCCGACGGGCCGGCCGCGTCAGGAGCACTGGTGCTGCCGGCCGAGGGGGTGACCTCCTCTGGGGCGTCGATGTCCGGCGCCCAGGCCGAGCGGACCGACCCCGTCACGGCCGCCGCCGGGGTGGCGTCGAACGGCACCCAGCCGATCCCGCTGAAGTTGACCTCGGTCCAGGCGTGCAGGTTGCGGTTGGTCAGCACGTACGTGCCGCCGTCGGCCTTGCTGCCGTTGGTGAACCCGACTGCGACCCGGGCCGGGATGCCGGCGGCCCGGACCAGCCAGGCCATCGCCGCGGCGTACTGCTGGCAGTAGCCGACCTTGGTGGCGAGGAAGTCGGTGATGTCCTCCCCGCTGCTGCCGTTGCGGGTGGACAGCGCGTAGGTGAAGCCGTTCTCCACGGAGAAGTAGTCGTAGATGGCCCGGACCTTGTCGTAGTCGTTCGACTTGCCCTCGACCAGCTGCGCGACCAGTTCCTCGACGGCCGGGACGGACGGCCGCTCGGTCTGCTGCCGCATCACCAGGCTGTCGGAGGGCAGCGACGGGGCGGCGCGCAGCGCCGCCGGGCTGAAGGTGGACCGGACGTAGTCGAACGAGTAGGTCTTGCCGAGGGCGTTCTCGCGATTGGAGAAAACGACCTGCTGGTTCGTGTCGTACAGCCAGTTGCCGTTGAGGTCGTCGGTCTTGACCGGCTCGGCGTAGACCGGCAGCAACGGCATGTTCAGGTTCTTCGTCACCTCGACGGAGGCGCGGTAGCGCCGCTGGTCGACGCCGCGCGGGGCGCGTTCCCCGGGATCGGGCAGCGGGCGGGTGACCGGCCGCCCGGTGGGCACACGTGCCTGGAAGCCACTGGGTCGCAGGTCGTCGACCACGCCCAGGCGCAGGTAGAACGGGGCCGTCTCGTTGGTGCTGACCTTGACCAGATCGATCTCCTCGCTCTGGTTGAGCTGGCCGCTGAGCGCCGCGAACAGGTCCACCCGGCCCGAGCTGCCGCCCTGGCCCGGCCGCCCGCTGCCGTCGCCGGGCCCGGCACCGAGGTTGTTCAGCAGCCCGCCGGTCATCCCGGGCACCGCGAGCGGCAGCGCCACCGCCACGATCACGCCGACCACTGCGAGCCGCCGTCCGGCCGCTGCCAGCGGGGACGCCTCCCAGACGTCCACGTCGCGCCCCTCGCCGGTGAACCGGCGGCCGAACCGGCGTACCCGGTCGACGTTGTCGGTGACCAGCAGCCAGAGGTAACCGGCGGCGCCCACCACGAACGGGGTGGCCGGGACGCTGTCCACGTACACCGCGACCGGGACCGAGTAGATGGCGAGCATCGGAAGGCCGGCCAGCGCCGGCCGGCG
Organism: Micromonospora marina; assembly: GCF_900091565.1. Taxonomy (GTDB): domain Bacteria; phylum Actinomycetota; class Actinomycetes; order Mycobacteriales; family Micromonosporaceae; genus Micromonospora; species Micromonospora marina. The sequence continues at coordinate 32,515 of NZ_FMCV01000008.1, forward strand.
CAGCCCGACCGCGAGCACGTCCACCACCACAGCGACCGCGCCGATGCCGAGCACCGCGAGGAACAGCAGCGAGTCGACGTCCGGCACCTGCACGCCGTACGAGCGCATGTCCTGCAACGACGCCTGGAGCAGGTCACCGAAGTGGCCGAACGTGGCCGGCGTCGGCACGAACGCGAGCAGTTCGGTGCCGCCGGGGAAGACCCAGGTCAGGCCCAGGGTCAGCCCGGCCAGCATGGCCAGCACCTGCCCCCACAACGGCAGCCGGCCCAGCCGGCTCAACGCGGCCGAACCGGCCACCACGGCGACCACGACGGCGGCCTGGACCAGCCAGGTCCAGCGTTCGAAGATCGCCGACAGCGGTGCCGCCGCCAGCAGCGTCGCCGCCGCGGCGACGAATCCGATGTTGCGGTGCGGGGTCACAGGACCATCCCTCCGGTCATCGTCGTCCGCCGGCCACCGTCTCGGCCATGGCCGCGCGCAGCGCGAAGCCCTGCGAGCCCCGCCCGGCCTGCGGCCACAGCACCGGCAGGCTGGTGCCGTGCTCCACCCCGATGACCCGCCAGCCGCTCTGCAGCAGCGCGAGCGCGGCGGCGCCGTGTGCCCGCTCCGCCTCGGTCCGGGCGTTCGCCGGCAGGTTGAGCCAGGTGTTGCTGTCGAGCAGGAACGCCACGCAGGTGGCGCCGTTGCCGCGCAGACCGGCCAGCAGCTCCGCCTCGGCGGTGCCGAGCGTGCCGAACAGCGCGATGATCAGGCCACCGTCGGCCCGCTGCCGGACCTGCTGCACGAGCGTGGTGATCTCGCCGCGCCGGTCGAGGTGCACGTCGGCGAGGTGGTCGAGCAGCAGCCCCTCGCCGCCGGCCTCGGCGGCCCCGACGTCGGCGCCGTTGCCGGTGACCAGACGCAGCTTGTAGCCGGCCTGGCGCAGGTGCACGGCGATGCTGGCGGCGGCCGAGACCGCCCACTCGAAGCTCGCCGCCGGGCCCTCGCCGCGGTGCCCGGCGGCGCGGGTGTCGAGCAGCACCGTCGCCCGGCTCTCCCACGGCTGCTCCTCGCGGCGCACCATCAGCTCACCGGTGCGGGCGGTGGACTTCCAGTGCACCCGGCGCAGGTCGTCGCCCATCCGGTACTCGCGGGTGGCGGCGTCGTCCTCGCCGTGCACCGCCACCGAGCGGGCCCGGCTGTCGCCGCTGCCGGCGTACTCGCCCGGTAGCCGGACCGAGGGCAGCGGGGTGACCTGCGGGATCACGGTGAGATGGTCGGTGCTGGGGAACGACCGGGTCAGCTCGCACAGGCCGAACGGGTCGGTCAGCCGGATCACCAGCGGCCCCACCTCGTAGCGGCCGCGCACGTCCGCCCGGACCGTGTACGCCACCGAGCTGGCCTGGTGCGCGCCGAGCCGTTCCAGCACCACCCGGGGCCGGCTGCCCAGCGCGTACGGCAGGCGGTCCTCCAGCAGTAGCGTGCCGGTGGGCAGCCGGGACAGGTTCTGCAACCGGAGCACCACCCGGGAGCTGGCGCCGACCGGCACCCGGTGCGGTTCCAGCGACCGGTTGCAGGCCAGCTTGTACCGGCTGCGTCCGACGTGCGCGGCGGCCAGCAGCGGCAGCACGGCGAGCAGGACCGCCACCCGGAGCAGGTCCTTCTCGCCGAGGATGCCGGCGGAGATCGCCGCGGCCACCGCGGCCGCCAGGAAGGAGCGGCCGCGGGTGGTCAGCCCACGCAGGCCGTCACGCACGTCACGGCCTCCGCGGCTCGTACGGCCCGCGGCCGTTGTTGCCGCCGCCGGGCCGGGTGTCGTACGGCGACCGCTGCCGGTCGTGCGGCAGCGGCAGGCGGTGCACCAGCTCGGAGACGATCGCGTCGGTGGTGCGCCGGGCCAGCTGGGCGTCGGCGGTCGGGATGATCCGGTGCGCCAGCACCGGCACCGCGAGCACCTGGAGGTCGTCCGGCAGGACGTAGTCGCGGCCCTCCAGGGCGGCCACCGCGCGGGCGGTGCGCAGCAGCTGGAGCGTGGCCCGGGGGGACGCGCCGAGCCGCAGGTCGGGGGCCTCCCGGGTGGCGGTGACCAGGTCGATCGCGTACTGCTTGACGGCGTCGGCGACGTGCACCTGCCGGACGTGACCGATCAGCCGGCGGACGGTGGCCGCGTCGGAGACCGGCCGCAGCCCCGGCAGCGGGTCGGTGGCGCCGTGCCCGTCGAGCATGGCCAGCTCGGCGCGCGGGTCGGGGTAGCCCATGGCGATGCGGGCGGTGAACCGGTCCCGCTGCGCCTCGGGCAGCGGGTAGGTGCCCTCCATCTCGATCGGGTTCTGCGTCGCGATCACCATGAACGGCGTCTGCAACTGGTAGGTGACCCCGTCGACGGTGACCTGCCGCTCCTCCATGCACTCCAGCAGCGCCGACTGGGTCTTCGGCGAGGCCCGGTTGATCTCGTCGCCGACCACCAGGTTGGCGAAGACCGCACCGGGGCGGAACTCGAAGTCGTGGGTCTCCTGGTTGTAGACGCTGACGCCGGTGACGTCGCTGGGAAGCAGGTCGGGGGTGAACTGGATCCGCCGGACCGAGCAGTCGATGGACCGGGCCATCGCCTTGGCGAGCTTGGTCTTGCCGACGCCGGGCACGTCCTCGATGAGCAGGTGACCCTCGGCCAGCAGCACCGCCAGGGCGAGCCGGACGGTGGCGGTCTTGCCCTCGATGACCTGCTCGATGTTGGCCACGATGGCCTCGCTGGCGGCGCGGAACTCGTCGTGCGGCAGCAGACCGCCCACCTCGTCCCAGGTCTGTTGTGTCACGGGCCTCCTCCTCGTCGCCTGGACGGCAGCTCTTCGTAGAGCACCTGGACCCGCCGTTGGGTTCGCGACGCCGAGCCTCGTCTGCCGCAGTAATCTCACTGGCCTCTCAGGCTAACCATGTTTGTCGTTACTGCCGACTCCCGCAGGTGGTCGGTCGGTTACGCCCGGAATATTCGCCGGACCGGGGGACCGGCCGCCGGGGGCGGAACGGGCGCGCCCCCGCCGAGGGGTGCGAGGTACACTGCCTGCGTGGCCGGGTTCTTCCTGCTTCTTACCGAGCCGTGCTGATGCGCTGAACGCGCGACAGCACGGCCGCCCCTCCTGCGCGGGGGGTTTTTTTGTGCCCGCGGCAGACCGCCCACATTTCTTTCGAATCGATCCGCGCCGAGGAGACGCCATGAGTGAGGCAGCCGCACCGGCGACCGACATCCCCCCGTTCCGGTACACCGCCGCCCTGGCCGACGAGATCGAGCACCGCTGGCAGGACACCTGGGCGCGGGAGGGCACCTTCCACGCGCCGAACCCGGCCGGGCCGCTGGCCGACCCGGGCCACCCCCGCGCCGGTGCCGAGAAGCTGTACGTGCTGGACATGTTCCCGTACCCGTCCGGCGCCGGCCTGCACGTCGGCCACCCGCTGGGCTACATCGGCACCGACTGCTACGCCCGCTACCAGCGGATGGCCGGGCGCAACGTGCTGCACGCGATGGGCTTCGACGCGTTCGGCCTGCCCGCCGAGCAGTACGCGGTGCAGACCGGCACCCACCCCCGGACCACCACCGAGGCCAACATCGAGCGGTACCGGGCGCAGCTGCGCCGGTTGGGGCTGGGCCACGACGAGCGGCGGTCGGTGGCGACCATCGACACCGACTTCTACCGCTGGACCCAGTGGATCTTCCTGCAGGTATTCAACTCGTGGTACGACGCGGACGCGCGCAAGGCCCGGCCGATCGCCGAGCTGATCGGCGAGTTCGAGGGCGGCACCCGGGCCACCCCGGACGGGCGTGGTTGGGCCGAGCTGTCCGTGGGGGAGCGCCGGGCGATCGTCGACGACCACCGCCTGGCGTACGTCTCCGAGGCGCCGGTGAACTGGTGCCCGGGCCTGGGCACCGTGCTGGCCAACGAGGAGGTCACCGCCGACGGCCGGTCCGAGCGCGGCAACTTCCCGGTCTTCAAGCGCAACCTGAAGCAGTGGATGATGCGGATCACCGCGTACGGGGACCGGCTGCTGGAGGACCTGGACACACTGGACTGGCCGGAGCCGATCAAGCTGCAGCAGCGCAACTGGATCGGCCGGTCGACCGGCGCGCACATCGACTTCCCGACCGACGCGACCCCGGTGCGGGTGTTCACGACCCGGCCGGACACCGTCTTCGGCGCCACCTACATGGTGCTGGCGCCCGAGCACGAGCTGGTCGACGTGCTGACGCCGGCCGCCTGGCCGGAGGGCACCCGGGACGCGTGGACCGGTGGGCACGCCGGCCCGCGGGAGGCCGTCGAGGCGTACCGGAAGGCCGCCGCGGCCAGGACGGACGCGGAGCGGCAGGCGGACAGCAGGGAGAAGACCGGCGTCTTCGTCGGCGCCTACGCCACCAACCCGGCGACCGGCGGGCAGATCCCGATCTTCATCGCCGACTACGTGCTGGCCGGCTACGGCACCGGCGCGATCATGGCGGTGCCCGCGCAGGACGAGCGGGACTGGGACTTCGCCGAGGTCTTCGAGCTGCCGATCGTGCGGACCGTGGCGCCGCCGGAGGGCTTCGACGGCAAGGCGTACACCGGTGACGGCCCGGCGATCAACAGCGCCGCGCCGGAGCGCGGCATCGACCTGGACGGCCTGGGTGTGGCCGACGCCAAGGCCCGGATCATCGAGTGGCTGGAGGCGAACGGGCACGGCGCGGGCGCGGTCACCTGGCGGCTGCGCGACTGGCTGTTCTCCCGGCAGCGTTACTGGGGCGAGCCGTTCCCGATCGTGTACGACTCCACCGGGGCGCCGATCGCGCTGCCCGAGTCGATGCTGCCGGTCGAGCTGCCCGAGGTGGAGGACTTCTCGCCGAAGACGTTCGACCCGGAGGACGCCGGCAGCAACCCGGAGACCCCGCTGTCGCGGCGGCGCGACTGGGTGGAGGTGGAGCTGGACCTGGGTGACGGGCCCAAGCGCTACACCCGCGAGACGAACGTGATGCCGCAGTGGGCCGGCTCCTGCTGGTACGAGCTGCGCTACCTGGACCCGACCGACTCGCAGCGTTTCGCCGACCCGGCGAACGAGGCGTACTGGATGGGACCGCGGCGTCCGGGCGACTGCGGGGGAACCGACCTGTACGTCGGCGGCGCCGAGCACGCCGTGCTGCACCTGCTGTACGCGCGCTTCTGGCACAAGGTGCTGTACGACCTGGGCCACGTCTCGTCGTTCGAGCCGTTCCGCCGCCTGTTCAACCAGGGCATGATCCAGGCGTACGCGTTCGTCGACCCGCGCGGCGCCTACGTGCCCGCCGAGGAGGTCGTCGAGGTCGACGGCCGCTGGTTCCACGGCGAGACCGAGGTCCGGCGCGAGTACGGCAAGATGGGCAAGTCGCTGAAGAACGTCGTCACCCCGGACGACATGTGCGCCGCGTACGGCGCGGACACGTTCCGGGTGTACGAGATGTCGATGGGCCCGCTGGAGGTGTCCCGCCCGTGGGAGACCCGGGCGGTGGTCGGCGCGTACCGGTTCCTGCAGCGGGTCTGGCGCACCGTGGTCGACGAGCAGACCGGTGACCTGCGGGTCACCGACGAGCCGGCCGACGAGGCGACCCGGCGGCTGCTACACAAGACGATCGACGGGGTCCGCTCCGACATGGACGGGATCCGGTTCAACACCGCCATCGCCAAGCTGATCGAGCTGACCAACGGCCTGACCCGGCTGACGCGTACCCCGCGCGAGGTGGCCGAGCCGCTGGTGCTGATGGTCGCCCCGTTCGCCCCGCACATGGCCGAGGAGCTGTGGCGCAAGCTGGGCCACCAGACCTCGCTGGCGTACGCGGACTTCCCGGTCGCGGACGAGGCCCTGCTGGTGGCCGAGTCGGTGACCTATCCGGTGCAGGTCAACGGCAAGGTCCGGGGCCGGGTCGAGGTGCCGGCCGACGCCGCCGAGGACGTGGTCCGTACGGCGGCGCTGGAGGCGGTGGCCGGCGCGCTGGGCGGCAAGGAGCCGCGCAAGGTGATCGTGGTGAAGGGCCGGATGGTCTCGGTCGTCGCCTGAGACCGGCCGGTGGGCGCGTCCACATGGAGGGACGCGCCCGCCGCCGGTCAGGGCGCGCGACGTCGCCGTTCGGCCCGCCACCAGCGGTGGATGAGCAGCGCGCTGGCGATCAGGCCGAGGCTGGCCGGCGCGGCCGCGTACCAGTTGATCGAACCGGGCGCGGTCACCGCCGCGCCGATCGCCGCGTAGCCGACGGCGGTGGGGGCGGAGGCGATCACGCTGCCGGCCAGGAACGGCACGACCCGGGCGGCGGTGGTGCCGTAGCCGTAGCTGACCAGTCCGAACCCGGCGATCGGCAGCAGCCGTACGGTGATCACGCCGAAGACGCTCTGCCGGGCGAACCAGCCGTCGAGGCGGGCCAGCCGGCCGCGTACCCGCTCGGCGACGAAGTCGCGGCCGAGCATCCGGCCGACGGTGAAGCCGATGGCCGCCGCGAGCAGCGCCGCGCCGAGCGCGTACGCGGCGCCCTGCACCGGACCGAAGAGCGCGCCCGCGGCCAGCGTGACGAACGTCCGCGGCACCAGCGCCACCAGCAGCAGCGCGCCGCCGACCACCGCCACGGGCGGGCCGTAGCCGCCGAGCGAGTCGGCGAGCCGGGGCAGGTCGGCCGGGTCCGGCCGGGGCACCAGCAGCAGCGTCACGCCGAACCCGGCGAGCAGTAGCAGGAGCAGCCCGAACCGGCGCGCCGAGGGCTGCCGCAGCAACCCGGCGAGCCGGCGGGCCACCGGTCGCCGCCCCGGCCGGGCGGCGCCGGTCACGGCCTCTGGGCGGCGGCCACCGCGGTGCGGCGCTCGGAGCGGAGGCGGTCGGCCCAGGTGTCGTCGAGCGGCGGGAGCTGGTGGATGCCGGTGGCCCAGCGCAGCAGCAGGTCGGCCAGGTCGGGGTTGCGGGCCAGCGCCGGGCCGTGCGAGTAGGTGCCGAGCAGCTTGCCCCGCCACGCGCCCTCGGTGGCCCCGTCGTTGCCGACCCCGGTGGTGACCCGGGCCAGCGGGGACACGCCCGCGCCGAGGTGGGTGCGGCCGCCGTGGTTCTCGAACCCGGACAGGTGCGGGATGCCCAGCCGCGGGTCGACCTCGCCGACCAGTTCGCCGACGGCCCGGGTGGGGCCGCGGTCGGAGGAGAGGTCGAGCAGCTCCAGGCCGGCACACCGGGTGCCCTTGGCGAAGAACGAGGTGCCGAGCAGTTGGTAGCCGGCGCAGACGCCGAACACCACCGAGCCCTGGGCCACCGCCCGGTGCAGGCCGCCGTCGGCGATCAGCCGCTGGGCGCCGAGCGCCTGCGGGCCGTCCTCGCCGCCGCCGATCAGGTAGATGTCGGCGGTGGCGGGCAGCCGCTGGTCGGAACGGACCTCCAGCACCTCGACCGGCATTCCGCGCAGCTGGGCCCGGCGGGCCAGGATCAGCGCGTTGCCCCGGTCGCCGTAGGTGGACAGCAGGTCGGGATAGATCCAGACGATGCGCAGGCTCTCAGTTGACACGGTCCAGCTCCGCTCGGATGTCCTGGAAGGCGGTGTAGTTGGCGATGACCTCCAGCCGGCCCGGCGGCACGGCGCGGACGGCCTCGTCGAAGCTGCGGACGTGCTGGAACGGCACCCCGTTGACCTCCAGGCGCACCGCCAGGTCGTACGCCCGGTCGCCGGTGATCAGCACCTGCCGGCCGGCCAGCGGGGAGAAGTCCACGTCGAACAGCCAGGAGGTGTCCAGCCCGTCGGGGTCGCGGGCGTTGATGGACAGCAGTGTCGGCGCGACGTCGGCCATGTCGAACGCCTCCAGCCAGCTCGCCGGGTTCTTCGCCAGCAGCAGCCGGATGTTGCGCCCGTCGCGGTCCACCTGGGCGTAGCGGCCGGCGACCGAGGTGACGGTGCCGAGGCGGGACACCGCGTCCACCGGGCGTACGCCGAACTCGGCGGCGACGGCCAGCGCGGTGGCCGCGTTGCCGAGGTTGACCTTGCCGGGAAGCTGGAGCTGGATCTTGTGCCAGGCGCCGGTGGGGTCGAGCACACCGTCGTCCTCGACGGTCCAGTGCGGCTCGGGGCGGCGCAGCGGGCAGCCGGTGCACCACCACTGCTCGCCGGAGCGCTGGATGGTGAATCCGCACTCGGGGCAGACCCAGGAGTCGTCGTGCCAGCGCTGCCCGGCGCTGAACCAGGTGACGTGCGGCGGCACGTGGCCCTGGGCCGGGTCGGCCGGCGGGCAGGCGGCCCACACCACCATCGGGTCGTCGGCGTTGGCGACCACCCGGATCCGCGGGTGCCGGACCAGGGCGGCGCGCCAGAGCTGCGCCATCATGGCGACCTCCTTGGCGCGGTCGAGCTGGTCGCGGGAGAGGTTGAGCAGCGCCACCACGTGCGGCTCGGTCGCCTCCAGCACCTGGGCCAGGTAGTGCTCGTCCACCTCCAGCACCGCGTACGGCGTGCTGCCGGCCTTGGCCAGTGCCGAGGTGTGGCCGGTGGGCATGTTCGCGCCGAAGGAGTTGGTGGCGACCCGGCCCAGCACGCCGACCGCGGCGGTGGTGAGCCGGGTGGTGGTGGTCTTGCCGTTGGTGCCGGACACCAGGGCGATGGCGCGCCCGGCCGAGAGGTGGGCGAGCAGGTCCGGGTCGATCTTGAGGCCGATCCAGCCGCCGATCACCGAGCCGTCGCCACGGCCCGCGGCCCGCGACAGCGCCGCGGCGGTGCGCGACACGGAGCTGGCCACCTTCGCCCGCAAGGGCATCTTCGCGTCCGTCACCCGAGCGAGGTTACCGGACCGCCGCCTCCGCCAGATCGCCGCCGACGGCGAACCGTTCGGCCGGGGACGACCCGGCGGACGGGCGGAGCGCGCGGGGCCGGACGGCGGCGGTCGATGTCGGGTAGCGGACGCTGCGCGGGGCGCCCCACCCCCTCCACTCCGCCCCACCCGCGTTGACGTGCGGTTTTGCGCGCGGAAACGCCACGCCACGCGGGCGATTCTGGTTGCAGGTGGAGGGAAGTGGAGTAGAGTGGGGCGCGATGGTGAGGCCGGGAGGGCCACACCGGCCCGGGGGGTCGGCGGCGCCGCGAACGCCGCTCAGGGCGAGGGGGTTGGGCCGATGTTCCTCGGCACCCACACTCCGCGCCTGGACGACAAAGGCCGGTTGATCCTGCCGGCCAAGTTCCGGGACGAACTGGCGGGGGGTGTCGTGATCACCAAAGGGCAGGAGCGCTGCCTCTACGTCTTCCCGATGCCCGAGTTCCAGCGGATCGCCGACCAGTTGCGCGCGCAGCCGATGACGAGCAAGGCGGCCCGGGCCTACAGCCGGGTCTTCTTCGCCAGCGCGCACGACGAGGTGCCGGACAGGCAGGGGCGGGTCACCATACCCGGCCACCTGCGGTCGTACGCGGCACTGGACCGGGATCTGGTCGTGATCGGAGCGAGCACCCGGGTGGAGATCTGGGACAAGGCGGCCTGGGAGGCCTACCTCGCGGAGAGCGAAGACGACTTCGCCGACATCGAGGAGGGGGTGCTGCCCGGCGGTCTGTAGGGCGTGACGGCGCCCGACGTACTGCGAGATCTCCAGCCGCTTTCGAGTTCCTGGCACCCCTTCCCCGGTGCCAGGCGCACGATCCGACACGGAGGGCCGCGGCCTCCGGCGGGCGGGAGCGGATGGGGATCTGGCGGTATGGCGAGGCGTCGTGGCGACGACGGACACGTGACGGAACGGTTGGCGAACGGGGTGGGGGTCGAGATGGGGGAGCTACGCGGCACGCACGTGCCGGTGCTGCTCGAGCGGTGTCTCGAGCTGCTGGCCCCCGCACTGGGCCGGCCCGGTCGCACCGTGCACGTCGACGCCACACTCGGCCTGGCCGGGCACGCCGAGGCGGTGCTCTCGGCGCATCCGGACACGGTGCTGATCGGCCTGGACCGGGACACCGAGGCGCTCGCCCACGCACGGGTCCGCCTGGCCCGGTTCGCCGACCGGATCCACCTGGAGCACGCCGTCTACGACGAGCTGCCCGAGGTGCTGGACCGGCTCGGTCACCCGGCGATCGACGGGGTGCTGTTCGACCTCGGCGTCTCGTCCCTGCAACTGGACGCGCCCGACCGCGGGTTCGCGTACGCGCAGGACGCGCCCCTGGACATGCGGATGGACCAGACCCGGGGGATGACCGCCGAGGAGGTCGTCAACACCTACTCCCATCCGGACCTGGCCCGCCTGCTGCGGGTGTACGGCGAGGAGAAGTTCGCCGGGAAGATCGCCTCGGCGATCATCCGCGAACGGGAGCGCGTCCGGATCACGTCCTCGGCCCGGCTGGCCGAGCTGGTCCGGGACGCCATTCCGGCACCGGCCCGACGAACCGGCGGACACCCGGCAAAGAGAACGTTTCAGGCTTTACGGATCGAGGTAAACAGAGAACTGGCAGCGCTGGAGACGGCGTTGCCGGCTGCTCTGGACAAGCTCACAGTGGGCGGCCGCATGGTGGTCCTGTCCTACCACTCGCTGGAGGACCGGCTCACCAAGCAGGCGCTCGCCGACCGGGTCCGCAGTAAGGGCCCGGTCGACCTCCCGGTCGAGCTGCCCGGGTCGGGCCCGACGTTCCGGCTGTTGAGCCGGGGCGCCGAGCTGCCCGGGGAGGCCGAGGTGGCCGCGAACCCGCGTGCCGCCTCGGTGCGGCTGCGGGCAGCGGAACGGCTCGACCCGGAGGCGGCCCGGCAGGGGCGTACCGACCGCGAACGGTACCGCCGCCGGGTGAGGGCGATGCACCAACCGGGGGCGGGGTCACCGGGGTCCGGCAAGGACCCGCGGTCGGCCCCGGGGGACGCGAACGGGACGGACGAGGAGGGGGAGGGGACATGAACGTCGAGAAGCGCGACGGCCGGGGAGCCGTCGGGCAGCGCGCACCGCGGTCGGGGGGCCGGACCGCGGCGCGGCGCACCACGCGGGACACGACCGCGACCGACCGCCGGGAGGCGACTCGCGCCCGGGGGGCGCGCGAGTTCCCGACGCAGGGCAGCGCCGCTCTGCGGCCGGCCGAGCGTACCCGGGTGACCGATGCGCCCGCGCCGCGCCTTCGGGTCGCCCCGCCGGCGCCGATCCGGGTGCCCCGTGCTCCGTTCGTCGCGCTGATCCTGGTGCTGGTGGTCGGTGGGGTGCTGGGCATCCTGGCGGTCAACACCAAGATCAACGAGAACGCGTTCAGGCTGGAGAGGCTCCAGCAGCAGCAGGCCAAGCTGGACGTGGACGAGCAGGAACTGCGCAAGGAGATCGCCAACCAGAAGGCGCCCGGCAACCTGACCGCCAACGCCAAGCGGCTCGGCCTGGTCGAGTCCGAGGACCCGGCCTACATCCGGCTGCCGGACGGGCAGACCATCGGGGTGCCGCACCCCGCGCAGGGCGCCCCGCCGGTCACCAGCCGGCAGGGCGACGGAGGCTGAGCGATGCCGCCGAGATCGGAGGATCCGCGCCGGGACGCCACGGGCTCCCGGCGCGGCTCGTCGCGGGGGTCGGAGCCGCGCGAGCCGGGCCTCGGCGGGATCTCCGACGCCCGCGCGTACACCCCGCGCGGGCGGACCGTGCGCGAGGGCGGCGGCGCCGAGCAACGGCGTACCCCCCGCAGCAACAGGTCCGGCGATCCGTTCCGGCCCGCGTTGCAGGTGCTCGACGGCGGCCGGGCCGGCCGCGCCGGCACGCGCGAGCCCGCGACCGACGGCGCCCGGTCCGGCCGCCGGTCCACCGCCGCGGGCGGCCGGGCCGCCGTGGTCCGGACCGTCTCGTCCCGGCCCGTGCACGAACCGTTCGACGACGACGAGGACGCGCCGCCGCCGCGCCGCCGGTCCCAGCCGCGCCGCCCGGCCGCGCCGCCCCGCCGGCCGGTACGCAAGCCGCGCCGGCCGCCGCGACTCGGCGACCCGCGCCGGCGGCTGCGGCTCGGCACCGTGCTGGCGCTGGCGCTGTTCGCCAGCATCGGCGTCCGGCTCGTCTATCTCCAGACCGCGGACACCCCGGCGTACGCCGACCGCGGCCTGCCCGACCGGCTCGCCGTGGTCGAGCTGCCGGCCCCGCGCGGGGCGATCCTCGACCGCGACGGCGAGCCGTTGGCGCACAGCGTCGAGGCCCGGTACGTGTTCGCCGACCCGACCCGGGTCACCGATCGCGCCGCCACCGCGAGGGCGCTGTCGCCGCTGCTCGGTGTGCCCGCCTCCGACCTGGCCGAGAAGATGCGCAAGCGCAACCTGCCCGGCACCGACACCCCGTTGCAGTTCGTCTACCTGGCCCGCGGCGTGGAGATCGGCACCGCCAAGAAGATCATGGCGCTCGACCTGGCCGGCATCAACGTGCACCGCGACGAGCGGCGCGAGGTGCCCGGCGGCGACCTGGCGGCGAACCTGATCGGCTTCGTCAGCCAGGACATGAACGGCCTGGAAGGGCTGGAGGCCAAGTACGACGACGTGCTACGCGGACAGGCCGGCAAGCGGACCTACGAGGTGGGCCTCGGCGACCTGGCCGCGCCCATCCCGGGCGGCTACAGCCGCACCACCCAGCCGCAGCCGGGCAGTTCGCTGAAGCTCACCGTCGACCGTGACCTCCAGTTCATGACCCAGCGGATCCTGGCCAAGCAGACGGCGAAGGTGAAGGGCAGCATCGGCGCCGCCGTGATCATCGAGGTGCCGAGCGGCGAGGTGCTGGCGCAGGCCAGCCAGCCGACGTACGACGCCGCCAACCCCACCAAGGTGGGCTCACCGTCGGACCGGGACGACGCGGCCACCACGTTCGTGGTCGACCCCGGCTCGATCCACAAGGCCATCACCTTCGGCGCGGCGCTCCAGGAGGGCGTGATCACGCCGGACACCGCGTTCCCGGTCGCCAACACCGCCGTCCGCGGCGGCGTCACGTTCCGCGACACCCACCCGGTCGACGGCCGCACCATGAGCATCCCCGGCATGCTCGCCTTCTCGTCGAACGTCGGCACCATCGAGGTCGCCGAGAAGCTGGGCAAGGACCGGCTGTTCGACTACCAGAAGCGGTTCGGGCTGGGCCAGGTCACCGGCGAGGGCATGCCCGGCGAGGCGGCGGGCCGGCTGCTGCCGCCGGACCAGTGGAGCGGCTCGGCGTACGGGTCGGTGCCGATCGGGCACAGCGTGGACGCCACGCCGCTGCAGATGGCCGCCGCGTACGCCGCCATCGCCAACAACGGCACGTACGTGCAGCCGCACCTGGTCAAGGAGACCATCGGCGCGGACGGCGAGCGCAGCCCCGCCGCGGCGCCTGCCACCCGTTCGGTGCTCAGCCCCGACAACGCGGCGGCGCTGCGCCGGATGATGGAGGCGGTCACCACCGTCGACGGCCCGGACGGTCAGGCGACCGGGCTGGCTGCGGCCGTGCCCGGCTACCGGGTGGCCGGCAAGACCGGCACCGGTCTGCGCTACGACGGCGGCAAGCAGCAGCCCGGCGAGGTCGGCTCGTTCATCGGCATGGCACCGGCGGAGAACCCCCGGTACGTCGTCGCGGTGTTCGTGTGGAGCCCTGACGGCGGGGGCGGTGCGGTCGCCGCGCCGGCGTTCCGGGAGATGATGGGCTTCACTCTCCGCCACTACCGGGTGCCGCCGTCGCTCACCAACAAGTCCCCGAAGTTCGAGGTCTTTCCGCGCTGAGCGGGGACGGCGGGACATCATCGGTGAGTGGCGACGAACCACCGGGGCGGCTGTGCGGTCGGAACCGGACGACCGGGTAGGGTCTGACGCCGTGCCCGGCAATCCACGTCCCACAACCGTGCGTCCCGTACGGCTCGGCGACCTCGCCGCCCGCGTGGCGGCGACCCCGCCGGAGGAGGCCGCCGAACTGGCCGTCACCGGCGTGACCCACGCCTCCCAGGAGGTACGCCCCGGCGACCTGTACGCCGCCCTGCCCGGCGCGCGGCGCCACGGCGCCGAGTTCGCCGCCGCGGCGGCGGAAGCGGGCGCGGTGGCCCTGCTGACCGACCCGGCCGGCGCGGCGCTGGCCGCCGGGACCGGCCTGCCCGTGCTCGTCGTCGACGACCCGCGCGACGCGCTCGGCGAGGTGGCCGCGACCGTCTACGGCGACCCGACCGCCGGCCTGACCGTGATCGGGGTGACCGGCACCGCCGGCAAGACCTCCACCAGCTACCTGGTCGAGTCGGGGCTGCGGGCCGCCGGCCACGTCACCGGGCTGATCGGCACCGTGGAGACCCGCCTCGGCGACCTGGTGATCGACAGCGTCCGGACCACCCCGGAGGCCACCGACCTGCACGCCATGCTCGCGGTGGCCCGCGAGCACGGGGTGGACACGGTGGTCATGGAGGTGTCCAGCCACGCCCTCGCCATGGGCCGGGTCGGCGGCGTCCGGTTCGACGTCGGCGGCTACACCAACTTCGGCTCTGACCACCTGGACTTCCACGCCGACGAGGCGGACTACTTCGCGGCCAAGGCCGCGCTGTTCGACGGCCGCTGCCGGGTCGAGGTGCTCAACCACGACGACCCGGCGCTGCGCCCGCTGTACAAGCCGGGCACCGTCACCTACTCGGCGGCCGGTGACCCGGACGCGACCTGGTGGGCCGACGGCATCGACGGCGAGGGCTACGCGCAGCGGTTCACGCTGCACGGCCCGGACTCCCCGGCGCTGCCCACCGGTGTGGCGCTGCCCGGCCGGCACAACGTGGCGAACGCGTTGCTGGCGGTCGCCCTGCTGGTCGCCGCCGGGGTGGACACGCGGACCGCGGCGCGCGGCGTGGCCGCCTGCGGGGGTGTGCCCGGCCGGCTGGAACTGGTCAGCGGCGACGCCCCGGTACGCGGCGTCGTCGACTACGCGCACAAGGCCAACGCGATCGAGGCGGTGCTCACCGCGCTGCGCGGCCTGACCGGGGGCCGGCTGATCTGCGTGCTGGGCGCCGGTGGCGACCGGGACCGGGGCAAGCGGCCGGTGATGGGCGGCGTGGCCGCGCGCGGCGCCGACGTGGTGCTGGTGACCGACGACAACCCGCGGACCGAGGACCCGGCCGCGATCCGGGCCGAGGTGCTCGCCGGCGCGTACGCCGCCGCGACCCCGGCCCGCGTCATCGAGGTGCCCGGACGGCGGGCGGCGATCGAGGAGGCGGTCCGGGTGGCCGAACCGGGTGACGTGGTGGCGGTGCTGGGCAAGGGCCAGGAACGCGGACAGGAGATCGGCGGCGAGGTGCTGCCGTTCGACGACCGGGTGGAGCTGGCGGCGGCGCTGCGCGCCCGCTTCGGTGACCTGGCGGGTCAGCGGTGATCCCGCTGACGCTGGCCGAGGTGGCCGCCGCCGTCGACGGCCGGCTGACCGGCGCCGACCCGGACGCCCGGATCACCGGCACGGTGGAGTTCGACTCCCGCAAGGTGAGCGCCGGCGGGCTGTTCGTGGCCTTCCCCGGCGAGCGGGTCGACGGCCACGACTACGCGGCCGGCGCGGTCTCGGCCGGTGCGGTGGCGGTGCTCGGCACCCGGGAGGTGCCGGGCGTGCCGATGGTGCTCGTCGGCGACGCGCTCGACGCGCTGGGCCGGCTGGCCCGCACGGTGGTGGACCGGCTGCCCGGGCTGACCGTGATCGGTCTGACCGGCTCGTCCGGCAAGACCACCACGAAGGACCTGATCGCCCAGCTCGCGGTCCGGCTCGGCCCGACGGTGGCGCCGCCCGGCTCGTTCAACAACGAGCTGGGACACCCGTACACCGCGTTGCAGTCGACGCCGGAGACCCGCTACCTGGTGATGGAGAAGGGCGCCCGCGGGGTCGGGCACGTCCGCTACCTGTGCGACGTGGTGCCGCCGCGGATCTCGGTGGTGCTCAACGTCGGCGTGGCGCACCTGGGCGAGTTCGGCTCGGTGGAGGCCATCGCGCTCGCCAAGGGTGAGCTGGTCGAGGCGCTGCCCGAAGACGGGCTGGCGGTGCTCAACGCCGACGACCCGCGGGTGGACGCGATGGCGTCGCGTACCCGGGCCCGGGTGGTGCGGTACGGCGAGTCGGAGCGTGCCGACGTGCGCGCCGTGGACGTGACTGTCGACGGCCGGGGAAGGCCCTCGTACACCCTGGTCACCCCGGAGGGCAGCGCGCCGGTACGGCTCGGGCTGACCGGCCGGCACCAGGTCTCCAACTCGCTCGCCGCCGCGGCGGTCGGCCGGGAACTGGGCCTGCCGCTGCCGGGCCTGGCGGCGGCGCTGAACGAGCTGGGCCTGGTCTCGACCCGGCGGATGGACGTCTTCGAGCGTCCCGACGGGGTGACCGTGATCGACGACTCGTACAACGCCAACCCGGCCTCCACCGGCGTGGCGCTGCGGGCGTTGGCCAGCATGCGCGGCGACGGGCGTACCGTCGCGGTGCTCGGCTACATGGCCGAGCTGGGTGACTTCGAGCGGGAGGGGCATCAGCAGGTCGGCCGGCTCGCGGCCGAACTGGGAGTGGACCGGCTGCTCGTGGTGGGCGAGCCGGCGGCGCCGATCCACGAGGGCGCGACAGCGGTAGGTAACTGGGGAGGAGAGTCGGTGCTGCTCACCGATCAGGCGGCGGCCGTCGAGGTGCTGCGGAGCGAGCTGCGTCCGGGAGACGTGGTGCTGGTGAAGGGCTCCCGGTACCGGACCTGGGACGTGGCCGACGCGCTGCGCGCGGACGCCCGGGAGGGTGCGACGGAGGGCGGTGCCGCATGAGGGCGGTCATCGTCGCCATCGGGGTCGCGTTCCTGATCTCACTGTTCTGCACCCCGATCGCGATCAAGGTGTTCGCCCGGCTGAAGGCCGGCCAGCCGATCCGATCGAACCTCGGGCTCGCCAGCAACGAGGGCAAGAAGGGCACGCCGACGATGGGCGGTGTGGTCTTCATCCTGGCCACGGTCATCGCGTACGTCGCCGGGCACCTGGCCCTGACCACGCTGCCGGACGCGCAGATCGCCCAGGTCGAGCCGACGATCACGGCGCTGGTGCTGCTGGGGCTGATGGTGTTCTCCGGCGCGGTCGGCTTCATCGACGACTTCCTCAAGGTCCGCAAGCGGCACAGCGGCGGCCTCAACAAACGGGGCAAGCTGGCCGGGCAGATCCTGGTCGGTGCCGTGTTCGGCGCGGTGGCCGTCTACTTCCCGTCGAGCATGACCGACGCCGGCGGCAACGCGACGAACACCGAGACGGTGGGCAGCACCACGCTGAGCTTCATCCGGGACGTCCCGGCGCTGGAGATCGGCAAGATCGGCGCGGTGATCGTCATCATCATGGTGGTCATGGCGGCCACAAACGGCGTCAACCTCACCGACGGCCTGGACGGCCTGGCCACCGGCGCCTCGGTGATGGTGCTGGCGGCGTACGCGCTGATCGCGTTCTGGCAGTACCGCCACTGGTGCGCCGACCCGAACTACACCGAGTCGTACTGCTACACCGTGCGCGACCCGCTGGAGATCGCGCTGATCGCGGGCGCGGCGGCCGGTGCCTGCGTGGGCTTCCTGTGGTGGAACACGTCCCCGGCGCGGATCTTCATGGGTGACACCGGTGCGCTCGGGCTGGGCGGCCTGATTGCCGGCATGGCGATGTCCACCCGGACCATCCTGCTGCTGCCGATCCTGGGTGGCCTGTTCGTGATCATCACGATGTCCGTGGTCATCCAGATCATCTCGTTCCGCACCACCGGCAAGCGCGTGTTCCGGATGTCGCCGTTGCAGCACCACTTCGAGCTGGCCGGCTGGAGCGAGGTCAACATCGTGGTCCGGTTCTGGATCATCGCCGGTATCGGCGTGGCCATCGCGCTGGGCCTGTTCTACAGCGAGTTCCTCGCCGCGGTGAGCTAGGTGCAAGGAAGGGCCCCTTATTAACAGACGTCTGTTAATAAGGGGCCCTTCCTTCAGATCCGACACGCCGACCGGGCGGTTGCGCCACGGGCGGGCGGGTCGAGCGGCCATGATGGGCCTGTGGGGGAGGGACGAGACATCCAGGTGACCAGCGATCCGCCGGCCCGCCGTGCCCCGGCGGCCACGCCTCCGGGCGACCCGCCGGCCGCGCGCTGGGATCCGGCCGGCGGCCTGGCCGCGCTGCGCGGCCTGCTGGCCCGGCCGCTGGCCTCCTACTACCTGCTGCTGTCCAGCGTCGGCCTGCTGCTGCTGATCGGCCTCACCATGGTCTTCTCCGCGACGAGCGTGAAGGACTTCGCCGAGGGCGGTGACGCTTCCGCGTCGCTCACCAAGCAGGGCGTGTTCGCGGTGATCGGCATCGGCGCGTTCTGGGCCTGCCAGCGGCTGCCCGCGCGCACGTTCCGGGCGATGAGCCGCCCCGCGCTCGGCGTGGCGGTGGCGCTGCTGCTCACGCTCAACCTGTTCGTCGCGCTGAACTCGCTGTTCGGGGTGACGTCGATCGGGCCGCTGCGGGCCGAACTCCTCTCGCTGTCCCTCGGCCCGATCTCGCTGCAACCGGTCGAGGTGGCGAAGTTCGCGCTGGTGCTGTGGGGCGCGCACGTGCTGGCCCGCAAGGGCGCCGCGCTGGGCTGGTGGAAGGAACTCGCCACCCCGCTGTTCCCGGTGGTGGGCCTGCTGTTCGTGTTGGTCGGCTTCAACGACCTGGGCAGCATGCTCTGCCTGCTGGCGCTCGTGGTCGGGCTGCTCTGGGCGGCCGGCGTGCGGGGCCGGGTCTTCGCCGCGCTCACCGCCATCGGCCTGGCCGGCGTCGGCCTGCTGGTGGCGGCGGCCTCGCTCGGCGCCGGCTCCGGCTCCCGGGGCGCCGACAACTACCGGCTCGGCCGCCTCACCATGTGGCTCGACCCGCCGGACCCGAAGACCTGCTTCGAGCAGCAACTGGACTACTGCTACCAGCTCGTGCAGGCCCGCTACGCGATCGGCAACGGCGGCTGGTTCGGCGTCGGCCTGGGCCAGAGCTCGCTGAAGTGGAACTATCTGCCCGAGGCGCACAACGACTTCATCTTCGCCATCCTCGCCGAGGAACTGGGCGTGGTCGGCTGCACAGTGATCCTGGTGCTGTTCGCCGTGCTCGCGTACACCGGGATGCGGATCGCCCGCCGGGTCGAGGACCCGTTCCGCCGGCTCGCCGCCGCCGGTGTGACCGCCTGGCTGGTCGGCCAGGCCGTCATCAACATCGGTGGCGTGACCGGGCTGCTGCCGCTGACCGGCGTACCGCTGCCGTTCATCTCCGACGGCGGCAGCGCCCTGGTGGTGACGCTCGCCGCGATCGGCATGCTCGCCTCGTTCGCCCGCGCCGAGCCGGACGCGGCGCGAGCGCTGCATGCCCGTCCGCCCGCCCGATGGGTCCGACTAGTGTGGGCCCCGTTGCCGCCGCTTCCCGGCCGGCGCCGCAGTGCGACGCCGCCGGCGGCCGACCGAGGGTCCGTGCCCCGGTCCCGGCAGCGGCGGCAGGACGACCAGGCCGCGCCCCGCGGCGCCCGGCCCGACCGGGCGCGCGCCGGCGCGGCGAGCGAGAGGAGACGCTGATGGGTCCGCTGCGTTCGGTGGTGCTCTGCGGAGGGGGTACGGGCGGGCACATCTACCCGCTGCTCGCCTTCGCCGACTGCCTGCGCCGACACGACCCGAGCGTCCGGATCACCTGTCTGGGCACACCCAAGGGGCTGGAGAACGAGCTGATCCCGCCGGCCGGCTACGACCTGCGGCAGATCCCGGCGTACCAGCTTCCCCGGTCGGTGAACATGAGCCTGGTGCGTACCCCGGACCGGATGTGGAAGGCGGCCCGCGCCGCGGGCAAGGTGATCGACGAGGTCCAGGCCGACGCCGTGGTCGGCTTCGGCGGGTACGTCTCGGTGCCCGGTTACCTGGCCGCGTGGCGGCGGGAGCTGCCCATCGTCATCCACGAGGTGAACGTGCCGCCGGGCGTGGCGAACCGGCTCGGGATGAAGTTCACCAAGAACGTCGCGGTGGGCTTCCCGCACCAGCCGGCCCAGGCCGAGGCGCTGCGCGACGCCCGCGTGGTCGGTGTGCCGCTGCGCCGGGGCATCGCCGGGCTGGACCGGGCCGCGCTGCGCGACGCCGCCCGCGCCCACTTCGGACTCCGTCCCGACCTGCCGGTGCTGTTCGTCGCCGGTGGCTCGCAGGGCGCCCGCTCGATCAACCTGGCCGTCTCCGGCGCCGCGAAGGAGCTGGCCCGCAACGGTGTGCAGGTGCTGCACGTCATCGGGGCCCGAAACGAGCCGGTCTCCGTGC
The DNA here is from genome assembly GCF_900091565.1 of Micromonospora marina. Classification (GTDB taxonomy): domain Bacteria; phylum Actinomycetota; class Actinomycetes; order Mycobacteriales; family Micromonosporaceae; genus Micromonospora; species Micromonospora marina. The sequence goes on from NZ_FMCV01000008.1 coordinate 52,670, forward strand.
CCACCGACCTGCCGGTGCCGTACATCACGCTGCCGTACCTGTCCGAGATGGAGCTGGGTTACGCCGCGGCCGACCTGATGCTGGCCCGGGGCGGCGCGATGACCTGCGCCGAGGTGGCCGCGATCGGCCTGCCGACCGTCTACGTGCCGTACCCGCACAGCAACCAGGAGCAGAAGCGCAACGCGTTGCCGGTGGTGGAGGCGGGCGGCGGTCTGCTGGTCGACGACGCCGAGGTGACCCCGGCCTGGGTGGAGCGGACGGTGATTCCGCTGATCCGGGACCCGCAGCGGCTGTACGCGATGAGCCACGCCGCTGCCGGGTACGGCCGCCGGGACGGCGACGTGGCGTTGCTGAACTTCGTCTACGAGGCGGTCTCCCGCTGATGAGGGACACCGCGACGGGAAGGTACGTCTCATGAACACCGCGCAGTTCACGCCCGCCGGCACCATGACGGCGGAGGACCTGGGCCGGATCCACCTGATCGGGGTGGGCGGGGTCGGGATGGCCGGGCTGGCCCGGCTGTTCCTCACCCGGGGTCTGCCGGTCTCCGGCAGCGAGCTGCGGGAGTGGCCGTCGCTGGCCGGCCTGCGGGCACTCGGCGGCACCATCCATTCCAGCCACGAGGTGTCCAACCTCGACGGGGTGGACACGGTGGTCTATTCCTCCGCCATCCCGCAGGACCACCTGGAGATGGTCGAGGCGCGCCGCCGGGGCCTGCGGGTGCTGCACCGCTCCGAGGCGCTCGCCGCCGCGATGACCGGCCGCCGGACGGTGGCGGTCGCCGGCACCCACGGCAAGACCTCGACCACCTCGATGGTGACCATGGTGCTCCAGCAGGCCGGCACCGACCCGTCGTTCGTGATCGGCGGCGAGATCTCCGAGGTGGGTTCCGGCGCGCACCACGGCACCGGGGAGCACTTCGTGGTCGAGGCGGACGAGAGCGACCGCTCCTTCCTCATCTACCGCCCGTTCGTGTCGATCGTCACGAACATCGAGGCGGACCACCTGAACACCTACGGCGACCTGGCCACCCTGGAGGCGGCGTTCGCCGAGTTCGCCCGGCTCACCGATCCGGCCGGTTTCGTGATCACCTGCGCCGACGACGCGGGCGGGCGCCGGCTGGCCGAGTCGCTGCGTGCCGAGGGCCGCCGGGTCTGGACGTACGGCGAGTCCGCCGACGCGGATCTGCGGATGAGCGAGGTCGTGTCGTCCGCGCACGGGGTGCGCTTCCAGGCCGAGGTCGAGGGCCGGCCGCTGGGCGAGATCCGGCTGCCCGTACCGGGCCGGCACATGGCGCTCAACAGCGCCGCCGCGGTGCTCGCCGCGTACCTGCTGGAACTGCCGGTGGCCGCGGCGGAGGCCGCGCTCGGCGCGTTCCCGGGCGTGCGGCGCCGCTTCGAGCGCAAGGGCGTGGCGGACGGCGTGCTGGTCTACGACGAGTACGCCTACCACCCGACCTCGATGACGCTGGCGTTGCAGACGCTGCGCGAGGTGGCCGGCGACGGCCGGCTGATCGTGGTGTTCCAGCCGTACCGGCTCTACCGCACCCGGGACAACCAGGCGGAGATCGCCGCCGCGCTCGGTATCGCGGACGAGGTGGTGTTGCTGGAGGTCTTCGGCCCCGGTGAGACGCGGCGCCCCGGCGAGGGCTCGGCCGCGCTGATCCGGGAGGTGCCGCTGCCGGCGGAGCGGAAGGTGTTCGTCGAGGCGTGGGACGACGTGCCGGGTGAGGTGGCCCGGCGGGCGCGGACCGGCGACGTGGTGGTGACAATGGGCGCGCCGCCGATCTCGCTGATGGGTGACCAGCTGCTCGACGCCCTGCTCGCCCGCTCCGCCGGGGGCACGGGGCTGGGCGCCGGCGTCGACCCGGACGGCGCGGCGACCCCGGCCGGATGAGTCCCGGTCCGGCCCGCGGCCGTACCCCCCGACCGGACGGCGGCGCCGGGCGGCGCAGCCCGGCCCGGCGCTGGCAGCTCGTGCGGGCGAACGCGGACGCCGTACCGCCGTCGACCCGCCGGTTCATGGCCCGGGCCCGGCAGCGGCGGATGCGCGCCGCGTTGCCCTGGGCGGTCACCGCCGCGGTGCTCGCCGTCGCGGGCCTGGTGGCGTGGACGGTGCTGGGCACCGGCCTGTTCGGTGTCCGCGAGGTACGGGTGGTCGGCGCGCGGCTGGTCACGCCGGTGCAGATCCGTGACGCGGCGGCGGTGCCGGACAACGCGCCGCTGGCCCGGGTCGACCTGGAGGCGACCGCGCGCCGGGTCGGGGCGCTGCCGCCGGTGGCGAACGCCACGGTGGAGCGGGAGTGGCCGGGCACGCTGGTGATCCGGGTGCGGGAACGCACGCCGGTGGCGGCGGTGCCGCAGGGTGTGGGCTTCGTGGTCGTCGACGGCTCGGGCGTCGTCTTCCAGCGCCTGGACCGGGCGCCGGACGGGTTGCCGCAGGTCCGGGTCGCCCGGCCCGGCCCCGACGACCCGGGTACGCGGGCCGGGCTGGCGGTGCTCGCCGCGCTGGGGGAGAAGCTGCGCGCGGAGCTGGTCGCGGTGGACGTGGCCGGCCTGGCCCGGATCACGCTGCTGCTGCGCGGCGAGCGTCAGGTCTTCTGGGGCGACGCCTCCCGCGGCACCGACAAGTCGACGGTGGCCACCGCGCTGCTGAGCCGCGAGGCGGACCGGATCGACGTCAGCGCGCCGGACGTGGTCACGTTCGAGTGACCCGCGGCTCAGCGAGCCCGTGCTGTGTCCCCCGTCGCTCCGTCGGCGACACGCCGGAACAGGTCCTTGGCTCCTGGCGCGGCGGCGCATACGTTGCCCCGAAGAGATCAGTGGTTGACATAACTCTAAGCCTCTAGTAGAGGGTGAGGGTTCACCCGTCGGAGGCCGCTGATCCGGCCAAGCCGTGTGGGGTCGGCCCATGCCAATCTCGAAGGGAAAGGACCGGAGATGACACCTCCGCACAACTACCTGGCGGTCATCAAGGTCGTCGGCATCGGGGGCGGCGGCGTCAACGCCGTCAACCGGATGATCGAGGTTGGGCTCAAGGGCGTCGAGTTCATCGCGATCAACACCGACGCGCAGGCGTTGCTGATGAGCGACGCCGACGTCAAGCTCGACGTGGGCCGGGAGCTGACCCGGGGACTGGGCGCGGGCGCCAACCCGGACGTCGGCAAGAACGCCGCCGAGGACCACCGCGACGAGATCGAGGAGGTCCTCAAGGGCGCCGACATGGTGTTCGTGACCTGCGGCGAGGGCGGTGGCACCGGCACCGGCGGCGCGCCGGTGGTGGCGAACATCGCCCGTAAGCTCGGTGCGCTCACCATCGGTGTGGTCACCCGGCCGTTCTCGTTCGAGGGCAAGCGCCGGCAGGTCCAGGCCGAGGCGGGCATCGAGGAGCTGCGCAACCAGTGCGACACGCTCATCGTGATCCCGAACGACCGGCTGCTCGCGCTCGGCGACCGCAACATCTCCATGATGGACGCGTTCCGCACCGCGGACCAGGTCCTCCTCTCCGGTGTCCAGGGCATCACCGACCTGATCACCACGCCAGGTCTGATCAACCTGGACTTCGCCGACGTGAAGAGCGTGATGAGCGGCGCCGGAAGCGCGCTCATGGGCATCGGCAGCGCCCGGGGCGAGAACCGCGCCGTCGAGGCGGCCGAGGCGGCCATCTCCAGCCCGCTGCTGGAGCAGAGCATGGACGGCGCGCGTGGCGTGCTGCTGTCCATCGCGGGCGGGTCGGACCTCGGCCTGTTCGAGATCAACGACGCGGCGCAGCTGGTCACCGACGCGGCCCACCCGGACGCGAACATCATCTTCGGCGCGGTCATCGACGACGCGCTCGGCGACGAGGTGCGGGTCACCGTGATCGCGGCGGGCTTCGACGGGGGTGCGCCGGCGTACAAGGCGGTCGAGCCGCCGCGCAAGAGCAACCAGAACCCGCCGGCGCAGCCGAACGCGCCGGCGAACCCGCCGGCCACCATGCCGGCGCCGCAGCAGCCGTCGCGCCGGGTGCTCTTCGACGACGTCGACGTGCCCGACTTCCTCAAGAACGGGTCCTGAGCGGCGCCGATGACGGAGTCAGAGACGGCGGTGGGGCCCGAGCGGCGTGCCGAACTCGCGGCCGGGCTGGCCCGGGTGCGGGCCCGCATCGCCGACGCCTGCGCGGCCGCCGGGCGGCCGCGCGACGAGGTCACCCTGGTCGCGGTGACCAAGACGTACCCGGCGGCGGACGTGGTCGCGCTGGCCGGGCTCGGCGTGACCGACGTCGGGGAGAACCGTGACCAGGAGGCGGCGCCGAAGGCGGAGGCGGTGGCAGACGCCGGCGCCGCGCCGCGCTGGCACTTCATCGGCCAGTTGCAGCGCAACAAGGCCCGCTCGGTGGTCCGGTACGCCGACGTGGTCCAGTCGGTGGACAGCGTCCGGCTCGCCGCCGCGCTGGACGCCGCCGCCGGCGCGGTCCGGGACCGTCCGCTGGACGTACTCGTGCAGGTGAGCATCGACGGCGACCCGGCGCGGGGCGGGGCGCTGCCCGGCGCTGCCGATCCGCAGCGGGGGCTCGGCCCGGTGGCCGCGGCGGTGGCCGGCGCCGACGGGCTGCGGCTGGCGGGCCTGATGGCGGTGGCGCCGCTGGGCTGGGAGGCGGACCGGGCGTTCGCCCGGCTGGCCGAGGTGGCGGCGGCACTGCGGGCCGACCATCCGGGCGCGACGGTGCTGTCGGCGGGCATGAGCGGAGACCTGGAGAGCGCGGTCGGTCACGGCGCGACACATGTCCGTGTCGGCAGCGCGTTGCTCGGAATGCGTCCTGCGCTGCGGTAGCCTCACCACGACGGAAGCAAATGACATCAGTGTTGTTCAGGACGGTGTCCTCGTAGCCGGGGGCCGTGACGGGCGGACCGCGAACCGCGCGTCAGGGGATTGCCGATCCGGTCCGGTGGGCATGATCGTCCACTCGTGATCAAGCGACACGGCACGGGGGCGCGTGCCGCACGGCGGACGGAAGGGCGCGGGGATGGGTGCACTGCGCAAGGCGGGGGTCTGGCTCGGTCTCGTCGAGGAGGACGACGAGCGGGCGTACGAGGACGGTGGCTACGACAAGGGTGGCTACCGGGACTCGTCGCGCTACCGGTCGAGCCGGTACGCCGAGGAGTTCGCCGACGAGGACGACGACGAGACCGAGGAGCCGCCGACGCGCAGCCGGCTCGGCGACCGGGGCCGGCTGTCCGAGCGCGCGTCCAGCCGCGCGGTCGACGCCGACCGGGCCGAGGTCGAGCGCCCGGAGCGGGCCGAGCGTTCCAGCGTCCGGTCGATCACCCGGTCCTCCGCCGGTGACACCTCGGGCGCCCTGACCTACCACACCCGCGACAACCTCGCGCTCGCCCCGCAGGCCCAGCCGCGGGAGCGGGAGCGGGTGGTGCCGGACGACGAGCAGCGCTACCAGATCACCACGCTGCACCCGACCACGTACCGCGAGGCGCGGACCATCGGCGAGCACTTCCGCGACGGCGTACCGGTGATCATCAATCTCACCGAGATGGACGAGGCGGACGCCCGCCGGCTCGTCGACTTCGCCGCCGGGCTCGCCTTCGGCCTGCGCGGTACGATCGAGCGCGTGACCAACCGGGTGTTCCTGCTCTCACCGGCCAACGTCCAGGTCACCGCGGAGGACAAGGCCAAGATCGCTGAGGGCGGCTTCTTCAGCCTGAGCTGAGCCGCACGACCGAGGGACGTCGCCTGCCGTGTTGTCGATCCTGTTCCAGGTGCTCTACCTGCTGCTGTACATCTTCCTAATTGTCCTTTTGGCGCGATTTGTTCTCGGGGCGGTGCTGGCCTATGGTCGCCGCTGGCAACCGGGACGGGGAGCGTCGGCCGGACTGGAAGTCGTGTGGAGCGTCACTGATCCGCCCCTGCGAGCGTTGAGGCGTGTGATCCCACCACTGCGAATTGGTACCGTGAGCATCGACCTGGCCTCCCTTGTGCTCCTGGTTATCCTGTTCGTGCTGATGGAGTTCGTGTTTAGGCGCCTGATCTTCGCGTTTGCCTGACCAGAGCGCTTTCGCGGCCGCAACTGACCCGAGGAGTTTCGATGCCGCTGACCCCGGCCGACGTTCACAACGTCGCCTTCAAAAAGCCGCCGATCGGCAAGCGGGGGTATGACGAGGAGGAGGTCGACGCCTTCCTGGACGAGGTCGAGCGTGAGCTGGCCCGTCTGATCGAGGAGAACAACGAGCTGCGCGCCCAGGTGGAGCGCGGCGGCCGGGGTGGCGCTCCCGCCGGCCCCGGCGGCGACGCCCGCCTCGCGGCGGAGCTCAACGACGTCAAGGCCCAGCTCGACCGCGTGCAGCGCGACAAGGCGGCCGCCGAGCAGGCAGCCCGCGCGATGCAGGCCGAGCTGGAGCAGGTCCGCGCCCAGGGCGGCCCGGCCGGCGTGACCGGTGACGGCGAGCAGCAGGCGCTGCGGGTGCTGATGATGGCCCAGCGCACCGCCGACGACCACGTCTCCGACGCCCGTCGCGAGGCCGACCAGCTGCTCTCCGAGGCCCGTTCCAAGGCCGAGGAGGTCACCCGGGAGGCGCGCGCCAAGGCCGACGCGCTGGAGCGGGACGCCCGCCAGCGGCACCAGGAGGCCATGGGCGGCCTGGACGCCAAGCGCACCGCGCTGCAGAAGCACATCGAGGAGCTCAAGCAGTTCGAGCGCGAGTACCGCACCCGCCTCAAGGCGTACCTGGAAAGCCAGCTGCGTGACCTCGACGGTCGCGGCCAGGGCCTCGAGGTGGAGATGAACCGCGCCGAGGGCACCCGTGCCGCCGGCAGCAACGGTCTCGCCGCGGCCGGTCTCGCCGGCTCCTACGGCGGTGGCCGCGCGGGCTCGCTCGAGTCCGGCCGCTGATCCCGCGTCGGTGGCCGTCCCCGTGACGGCCACCGGCCGCCCAGACCGACACGACGCGGCCGGGGGTGAGCCGTGGTAGCCGCCAGCATCCTGCTCATCCTCGTCGCGGTGGTGCTGCTGATCGCCGGCCTCGCCGGCGGATCCAGCCTCCTGCTCATCGTCTCGATCGCGGCCAGCCTGCTGTCCGCCGTCGCCTTCGTCGCGTTCGCCCGCCAGGCCGCCGCGACGCGGGCCTCGGCCGGCCGGGAGGCCGGGCCGCGAACACGGACCGCGCACACCGTCCCGTCCCCGGACGAACCGGTGAGCCCGGTCCCGCACCACACGTCCACGGTCGGCGCCGGTGGATCCGGGTGGCGGCAACCGCCCGGGTCGCCGGTGACCGAGCCGGACGACGCCCCGCCGCCGGCCGCGTACTCGCCGTCGGATCCGGTGGTCGCGGACGCGGTGCCCTACTCGCCGCCGGGCCCGCGCGTGCCGGAGACCACCCGGCCCACCTCGCCCGCACCCGGCGAGGCGTTCGACGACGATCCGCCGGCCGAGTTCCTCACCACCGGTGAGGTCGCCCGGCTGGTCCGGCTGCCCGGCGAGGTCCTGGTGATCGACGGCCGTCCCCGCTTCCACCTGTCCGGCTGCCCGCACCTGGTGGGCCGGGAGGACGAACCCCTGCCGGTCGCCGAGGCGGTCGCGCTGGGCTTCACCCCGTGCGCGCGATGCGCCGCCGCCACCACCCTGCTCGCCGAGGCCCGGCCGCGCTGACCATGACGATCGCGGACACCACACTCACCGTCGCGGTGCGGGTGAAGCCCGGGGCGGCCCGCGCCTGGGTGGGCGGGCGGTTCGACGGGCCGTACGGTCCGGCGCTCGTCGTCGCGGTGCACGCCCCCGCTGTCGACGGCCGCGCCACCGAGGCGGCCCGGCGCGCGCTCGCCGACGCGCTCGGCGTCCGGCCGGCGACCGTGTCGCTGCGGTCCGGCGCGGCCAGCCGGGACAAGCTGTTCCGCATCGAGCGCCCGCACGACGGGCTGCCCGAGGTGCTGCGCCGGCTGCGCGACGGCAGCACGGCGTGAGGTCCGGTCGGGCCGGCCGGCGATGACACCGGGGCTCGACGTCGCGTTGCTCGTGGGCGCCGGCGTGCTGCTGGTCGCGGTGGGCGCGGTGCGGTTCTCCACCCGGCTCGGCGTACCGAGTCTCCTGGTCTACCTGGCGCTCGGCGTGCTGCTCGGCGAGGCCGGCATAGGCATCCGGTTCGACGATGTCGAACTGACCCGGGTGCTCGGCTTCTGCGCGCTCATCGTGATCATCGCCGAGGGCGGCCTCACCGCGCGGTGGAGCATGCTGCGGCCGGTGCTCGGCCTGGCCGCGGCGCTGTCCACGGTCGGCGTCGTGGTCAGCATCGTGGTCGTCGGCGTGGTGGTGCACCTGCTGCTCGGCCTGGACTGGCGGCTGGCGCTGCTCTACGGCGCGGTGCTCTCCTCCACCGACGCGGCGGCCGTGTTCGCCACGCTGCGCCGGTTGCGCCTGCCGCCCCGGCTGGTGGCCACGCTGGAGGCGGAGTCCGGCGTGAACGACGCGCCGGCCGTGCTGCTCGTGCTGCTGCTGTCCCGCGCCGGGGTCGAGGCGGCCCACCCCTGGTGGTACGAGGTGCTGCTGCTCGGCTACGAGCTGAGCGCCGGCGCGGCGGTCGGTGTCGGCACCGGGCTGGCCGGCCGGTACGCGTTGCGCCGGGCCGCGCTGCCGTCGGCCGGCCTCTACCCGATCGCGGTGGTCGGCTTCACCGTGCTGGCGTACGCGGCCGGCTCGTTGCTGCACGCCTCGGGCTTCCTCGCCGTGTACGTCGCGGGCGTCCTGCTCGGCAACTCGCGGCTGCCGCACCGCCAGGCCATCCTCGGTTTCGCCGACGGCCTGGCCTGGCTGGCCCAGATCGGCCTGTTCGTGCTGCTCGGCCTGCTGGTCTCGCCGAGCCGGCTGGACGCGGCGGTGCTGCCGGCCGTGATCACCGGGCTGGCGCTGCTGCTGCTCGCCCGGCCGCTGTCGGTGGCGGTGTCCGCGCTGCCGTTCCGGGTGAAGCTGCGCGAGCAGCTCTTCCTGTCCTGGGCCGGGCTGCGTGGCGCGGTGCCGATCGTGTTGGCGACCATTCCGCTGTCGCTGCGCGTGCCGGGGGCGGACCGGCTGTTCGACGCGGTCTTCGTCCTGGTGGTGATCTTCACGGTGCTCCAGGCCGGGACGCTGGCGCCGGCGGCCCGCCGGCTGGGGGTGACGGCACCGGCCGAGGCGAGCGAGATCCTGCTGGAGACCGCCCCGCTGGAGCGGATGCGCGCGGACCTGCTCCAGTTGGAGGTGCCGGCCGGGTCGCGGCTGGCCGGGGTGCACGTGGACGAGCTGCGACTGCCGGTCGGCGCGGCGGTGACGCTCGTGCTGCGCGACGGCGTCGGTTTCGTGCCGGGCGCTGACACCCGGCTCAAGGTCGGGGACAGCCTGCTCATCGTCGCCACCGCCGGGGTGCGGGACGAGACCGAGCGGCGGCTGCGGGCGGTGAGCCGCCGGGGCCGGCTGGCGAGGTGGTTCGGGGAGTACGGCGAGGAGCCGGCCCACTGATCTGCTACCGTTCCTTTTGCCCCGATTGATGGCAGTCCGGGGCGGATACGTGGGACGACGGTGCGGCACGTTGTCGGACGCCTGTACGTTCCGTATCCTTGCCAACCTCCGGAGTGCACGGCGGGCCCGCTCGTCGTGCACCCTTCCGTACGCGGACGGCGCCGACGACGGCGTCCGCGCCCACGCACCGCTGACCGCCGCGCCTCGCGGCTGAGGGAGCTGACGATGGCGAAGCCGGCCGACACCAGGACCGCCGGTCGCAAACCGGTGGCGAAGGCCACCCGCAGCGCGGCGGAGACCGAGAAGATCCGGGCCGCCCTGGCGGCACGGCGGGACGAGCTCAACGCCGAGTACGATCAGACGCTGAGCGAGATCACCGAGCTGCAGCGCGACCGGCTGACCGACTCGGCCGGGGACGACCAGGCCGACACCGGCACCAAGACGTTCGAGCGGGAGCAGGAGATCTCTCTCGCCAACAGCATCAAAGAACGGATCACGCAGGTCGAGCGCGCGCTGGAGCGCCTCGACGAGGGCGGCTACGGCTGGTGCGAGCGGTGCGGCAACCCGATCCCGGTGGAGCGGCTCGCCGCGTTCCCGTCGGCCACCCTCTGCGTGACGTGCAAGCAGCTGGAGGAGCGGCGCTGAGCACCGCTCCCCGGCGGCCGTACGGCAGACGGTGACCACGCCGTCGCGAGCGTCGATGGGGAGCAGATGACCGCAGCACCGCCCGCCGGGTCCGACACCACCGAGTCGGGTGCCGGCGCGCCCCGCCGCAAGGCCGTCGGCCTGCTGCTCGGCGTGTCCCTGTTCGCGCTGCTGGCGGATCTCGGCACGAAGCAGCTCGCGCTCGCCGAGCTGACCGGCCGGGAGCCGGTGTCGGTGCTCGGCGGCGCGGTCTACTTCACCCTCACCCGCAACAGCGGCGCGGCCTGGAGCATCGGCTCCGACCACACCTGGATCTTCCCGATCATCACGTTCCTGGTGATCGGGTGGATCGCCTGGATGGCGCTGCGGCTGCGCTCGCTGCCGTGGGCGGTGTCGCTGGGCCTGGTCCTGGGCGGCGCACTCGGCAACCTGCTCGACCGGCTCTTCCGCGCGCCGGGCCACTTCGTCGGCCACGTGGTCGACATGATCAGCCTCTTCGACCCGTACGGCCAGGTCTGGCCGGTGTTCAACCTGGCCGACAGCGCGCTGGTGTGCGGCGTGGTGCTCGCGGTCTTTCTGGAGCTGACCGGCCGGCAGCGCGACGGCTCCCGGCTGCGCGACGAGAAGCGCGACGACGCCGCCCCGGCCGAGCAGCGGGAGAGCGCGTGACCTCCGCCTTCGCCGCCGGCGGCGACACCCGTTCCCTGCCCGTGCCGGACGGCCTCGACGGGATGCGCCTGGACCAGGCCGTGTCCCGCCTGTTCGGGCTCTCCCGCACGGCCGCCGCCGGCCTGATCGACGGCGGGGACGCGCTCGTCGACGGTGTGGCCCGGGCCAACTCGCACAAGGTCCGGGCGGGCTCGTGGCTGGAGGTCACACTGCCCGCGCCGGCCGCGCCGCCCACCGTGGTGCCGCAGGCCGTGCCCGGCCTGACAGTCGTGTACGCCGACGACGACATCGTGGTGGTGGACAAGCCGGTCGGGGTGGCGGCGCACCCGAGCCCGGGCTGGACCGGCCCCACAGTGATCGGCGGGCTGGCCGGCATCGGTCACCGGATCTCCACCAGCGGCGCCGCGGAGCGGCAGGGCGTGGTGCACCGGCTCGACGTCGGCACCACCGGCATCATGGTGGTGGCCAAGAGCGAGCGCGCGTACACCGCGCTGAAGCGGGCGTTCAAGTTCCGCGAGGTGGAGAAGCGCTACCACGCCGTGGTGCAGGGCCACCCGGACCCGCTGCGCGGCACCGTCGACGCGCCGATCGACAGGCACCCGCACCACGACTACCGCTGGGCCGTGGTGTCCGGCGGCAAGCCGAGCATCACCCACTACGACACGATCGAGGCGTTCCCCGCTGCCAGCCTGCTCGACGTGCGGCTGGAGACCGGGCGTACGCACCAGATCCGGGTGCACCTCTCCACGCTGCGGCACCCCTGCGTGGGCGACCTGACCTACGGCGCGGACCCGACGCTGTCGGCCCGGCTGGGGCTGTCCCGGCAGTGGCTGCACGCCCGCTCGCTGAGCTTCGCGCACCCGGGCAGCGGCGACGAGGTGACGTTCGTCAGCGAGTACCCGGACGACCTGGCCCGGGCGCTGGAGATCCTGCGCGACTGACGTGAGCGACGATCCCGTGCCGCCGCGCCGGTCCCGGTCCGCCGCGCTGACCTGGCTCGCGCTGGTGTGCGCGCTCGTGGTGCTGGTGGTGGCGGTGGCGCAGCGGCGGGACCGCCCGGTGAGCGACCGCACGGTCGGCGAGGTGACCCGGGTCGGCGTGACCGGCGGCGCGAGCATCCCGGCGTACCTGCGCACCGCCGGGGAGGAACTGGCCCGCCTCGACGCGCCCGACGGCTACGCGCTGGTGTCGTTCGACGGCTACCTGACCCCGGCCCGGGCGGCCGCCGCGCTGGACGGCACGCGGGTCTCGGCGGTGGTGGCGCGGGTGCCGCTGCCCGGCCGGCAGACCGAGATCGTCCGGATCGCGGCGCTGCGCCTGCCGCAGGACGCGGTGGCCGGGATGGCCGGCGTCGCGACCCGCAAGGACCGGGAGACCGCCGACTACCGGTCCCGGGCCGCCGCGGCCACCGCCGACCCGGAGCTGCGCCGGGTGTACGACAGCGGCGCCGAGGTCGCCGCCCGCGAGGCGGAGGCGTACCGGGCGGGCTGCGCCTGCGTCTACGCCGCGGTCGTCAGTGCCGTGCCGGACGCCCTGCGCGCGCTCGCCGGTCGCCGGAACGTGCGCGTGGTGGACCCGGCGCCGGAGGTGACCCGTCTGGACCGGACCGTGTTCACCCCGCCGCTGCCCGAACAGCGTGACGTGGTCCGGCCGCCGGCCGACACCGGACCGGCCGAAGCAGGCGGAATGGGCGATTCGTCGGAAGCCGCACGGACGGTGAGCGGACCTTCACCCACCGCCCCCGCGACCGGCGGCGGCTCCGGGGTGCCCAATCCCGCTCCCACCTCCTGAGACATCGGGGCGGGCGGCGACCGGGCCGATCCCATGGTGCGGCGGACCACCGGGCGATGTGCGGCGCGGGGAGTGGTCCGAATAGGGTTTCGTTCGTAGCCTGTCAGGCGGAGATCGATGGGCTGGGGGAGGGGCGAATCCTTGGACGGCAGCGAGACCGGCTGGGGTCGGCAGGGCGAGCCGGCACCGCGGTGGCGGGCGCTGCTCGACCGGGCCCGGCTCGGCGGTCGCGGCACGGAGCACGCCGACGCCGACCGGCACGTCGAGGAGCAACCGGCGCCGCCGCCCGACCCGCTGCCCCGTCGTGGCGCGGGCACCGGATGGACCGGCCGCGCCACCGCCGTCGGCCGCGCCCCGGACGGCTCGTACGGCGCCGAGCCCGGTTACCGGGCCGAGGCCACGTTCCGGGTCGATCCGGCCTTCCGTGCCGATCCCCGGCACGACGGCGAGCCGGCCTACCGGGCCGAACCGGCGTACCGCAGCGATCCGGAGCCGTCCCGGCGTGGCGGGCAGCCCTACCCGCCCGACCCGTCCTGGCGCGCCGACCCGTCGTTCGCGCCCGACCAGCCCTTCACCGCCGAGCCACGCCCGGAGCCGTCCTGGCGGCCCGAGCCGGCCCGTCCGGAGCCGCGCGGCCGGGCCGAGCCGCCGGCCGAGTCCCGGTACTCCGTTCTCGACGGCGGTTACCGGCCCGCGCCGCCCCCGCCGGAGTCCCGCTACGCGCTGCTGGACCGGGGCCGCTACCGGCCGGAGACGCCGCCCGCCCCGGAGCCGGTGGTGCCCGCGCCCCGCCGCCCGCTGGAGGGCCGGTCCGGCCGGGCCGACGCGGCCCAGGTGCAGTGGCGCGCCCCGGAGCCGGACCCGGAGCTGGAACGGGCGACGGGCGTGCTCCGCCGCGAGCTGGGCACCCCCCGGGTGCTCGCCTTCGCCAACCCCAAGGGCGGCGTGCACAAGACCACCGCGACGGTGCTCGCCGCCGCGACGGTGGGCAGCGTACGCGGGCGCGGCGTGCTCGCCTGGGACGACAACGAGCTGCGCGGCACGCTCGGTCTGCGGGCCGGCAGCGCCCGGCACGCCCGGACCATCCGGCACCTGATCCACGACCTGGCACATATCGAGATCCTCGAGGGCGACACACTGCTGTCGCACCTCGACGACTACCTGCGGCACGCCTCCGACGGCTCGTACGACGTGCTGGCCGGCGAGGAGAGCCCGCGCTTCGCCCAGCGGCTCGACCAGTTCACCGTCAAGCGGGTGCTGGAGCTGCTGCGCCGCACCCACGAGGTGGTCTGCGTGGACACCGGCAACAACGTGGAGAGCCCCAACTGGCGCACCGTCATGCAGGCCGCCGACCAGCTCGTGGTGACCACCGTGCCGCGCGAGGACGCGGCGTTCAGCGCGGACTGGATGCTCGACCTGCTGCACGAGGTCGGCATGGGCGAGCTGGCCGACAACGCGGTCACGCTGATCTCCTGCCCCACCCCGGGGCGTACGTCGTTGCAGGACGACCTGGAACGGCACTTCGCCACCCGGACCCGGGCGGTCGCCGTGGTGCCCTACGACCCGGCGCTGGAGACCGGCTCCTCGATCGAGTACCACCAGCTCCAGGCCGAGACCCGCGACGCCTGGCTCAAGGCGGCAGCGGTGATGCTGGAACCGTTCGCGCGCTGACCGGCGACCACCCCCCGGCGCCGTGCCCGGGCCTGAGAGGATCAACGGGTGAGTCCGGACACCCCTGAGCCCGAGCGGGCGCGCGAGCGCACCGACGGCACCGACGCACGGCCCGGTGAGGCGCTACGGCCGGGCGATGCTCCGCGCCCCGGCGGCCCGCCGCCCGAGCGCGAGCAGCCGCCCGGCTGGCCCGGTGGCCTGCCGGTGCCCGCCGGCACGCCGGTCACCGCACCCGGCGCGGACCCTCTCGCCGGGCATCCCGGCGTGGTGGCGGAGCTGCCCGGCGCCACCCGGTCCGGTCGCCCGCTGCTCACCGCGCTCGGCGTGGTCGCGCTGCTCACCGCGCTCGGCGTCCCGCTGGGGCTGCTGTGGGCGTGGGCGGCGCCCGCCACCCCGGTGCGGCAGACCCCGGCCGGCGCGGTCTACGTGACCACCCAGCCGGAGCAGCCGATCGCCGCGGACGGCTGGTTCAGCCTCCTGACGCTCGGCTTCGGCGTGCTCGCCGCGGTCGCTCTGTGGGTGCTGCTGCGCCGCCGGCGCGGCCCGGCCGGCCTGCTCGCGGTGACGCTCGGCGGTCTCGGCGCGGCGGTGGCGGCCTGGCAGGTCGGCCGCCGGATCGGGCTGTCGGCGTTCCAGCGGCTGGTGGAGACCGCGCCGCCGGGCACCGCGTTCACCAAGCCCGTCGACCTGCGCGCCGGTGGCGTCGACTGGTACGGCCCGCTGCCGTTGCCGCACGGGAACCTGTTGCTCGCCGCGTTCGGCGCGGCAGTCACGTACACGCTGCTGGCGGGCTGGTCGCGGTGGCCGTCGCTGCGGCCAGAGCCGGAGTCCGGCGCGGCCTGGCCGCCCCCGCCCGGGTTCAGTTCGGCGCCGGGGGACCAGCCAGCTCGCTGAGCGGCACCGGCACCGCGCGTACCTGCCGCAGCAACGCCGTCTCCCGGTTGAGCAGGCGCAGCTCGGCGCGCAGCCGGCCGGCCGTGTCGTCGACGGCGAGCAGCCGCTGCCGGTCGCCGACGGTCAGCGCGGCGGTCGCGGCGACCAGGTGCGACAGGACCGTGGGATCCTCCGGCAACTGCTCGGTGATTTCCTGCTGGTCCGGCCGGATCAGACCGAGATATTGCCGGAACAGCGAGATCACCCGGGCCGCCAGCAGGTCGGCGACCTCGTCCGGGCCGTCCGGTTCCGGCAGCCACTCCACCTCGGCGGTCAGGTAGGGCTCGGCGGAGTCGTCGACCTCGGCGACCCGGAAGCGCCGCCGCCCCACCGTGACGATGTCGAAGCCCCCGTCGGCCAGCTCGGTGACCTGCCGCAGCTCGGCGGTGCAGCCGACCTCGTGCAGCGTGACCTCGCCGCCGGCCGGCCCGGAACGCCCCGGCGGCCCGGCCGGCGCGACCTCCCAGCCGGCCTGGATCGCCACCACGCCGAACTCGCGCGGCGCGCCCTCGGGCAGCCCCACGAGGTGGCGCACCAGCGCCTTGTAGCGCTCCTCGAAGATGTGCAGCGGAAGGACCAGCCCGGGGAAGAGAACGGTCCCGAGCGGGAACACCGGCAGCCGTGCGCTCACGTGATCGAGCGTATCGCCAACCCGCCCGCCCGTGCGTGTCCCGGCTCACCGTCCCGGCGACCGGACGGGCCCGGCCGGTGACACCGGCGGCGGCCTAGACTCGCAGGCGTGCTGAATCGGATCGACCTGCGCGGCGGGGCCCGTGACCCGCGCCGCCTGCTGCCCCGTGCCCAGCTCGACGTCTCCGTGGCGGTCGAGCGGATCCGCCCGCTCGTGGAGGCGGTCCGGGACCATGGGTACCCGGCGATCCGGGAGGCGAGCGAACGGTTCGACGGCGTCTCCCCGGAGCGGCTGCGGGTGCCGGCCGAGACGATCCGCGCCGCCGAGGGCGAGCTGGACCCGCAGGTGCGCGCCGCACTGCTGGAGTCGATCACCCGGGCCCGCAAGGTGCACGCCGACCAGCGCCGCACCGACCACACCACCACCGTGGTGCCGGGTGGCACGGTGACCGAGCGGTGGGTGCCGGTCGACCGGGTCGGTCTCTACGTCCCCGGCGGCCTGGCCATGTACCCGTCGACGGTCGTGATGAACGTGGTGCCGGCCCAGGCGGCCGGGGTGCGCTCCCTGGTGGTGGTGAGCCCCCCGCAGAAGGACAACGACGGCCTGCCCGACCGGCGGGTCCTCGCCGCCTGCGCGCTGCTCGGCGTGGACGAGGTGTACGCGGTCGGCGGCGCCCAGGCGGTCGCCATGCTCGCGTACGGCGCGGGCGTCGACCCGGCCGGGGACGAGCGCTGCGAGCCGGTCGACATGATCACCGGTCCGGGCAACATCTGGGTCACCGCCGCCAAGCGGCTGCTGCGCGGCGTGGTCGGCATCGACGCCGAGGCCGGCCCGACCGAGATCGCGATCCTGGCCGACGACACCGCCGACCCGGCGCACGTCGCCGCCGACCTGATCAGCCAGGCCGAGCACGACCCGCTGGCCGCGAGCGTGCTGGTCACCCCGTCCACCGCGCTGGCCGACGCGGTCGACGCGGAGTTGGCCCGGCAGGCGCCGGCGGCCAAGCACGCCGAGCGGATCGGCACCGCGCTGCGCGGCGAGCAGAGCGGCGTGGTCCTGGTCGACGACCTGGAGGCGGGGCTGCGGGTGGTCGACGCGTACGCGGCCGAGCACCTGGAGATCCAGACCCGCAACGCCCGCGAGTGGGCGCTGCGGGTCCGCAACGCGGGGGCGGTGTTCGTCGGCGCCTGGTCGCCGGTGTCGCTCGGCGACTACTGCGCGGGCTCCAACCACGTGCTGCCCACCGGCGGCTGCGCCCGGCACTCCTCCGGGCTGTCCGTGCAGTCCTTCCTGCGCGGCGTGCACCTGGTCGAATACACGCGGGAAGCGCTGCGCGACGTGGCCCCGCACGTGGTCACCCTGGCGACGGTGGAGGACCTGCCCGCGCACGGCCAGGCGGTCAGCGTCCGGTTCGGCGGGGGCGGCGCGTCGTGACCACGCTCGACGATCTGCCGATCCGCGACGACCTGCGCGGGCGGACGCCGTACGGGGCGCCGCAGCTCGACGTGCCGGTGCGGCTGAACACCAACGAGAACTCCTACCCGGTGCCGGAGCCGGTGGTGGAGGCGATCGGCAAGGCGGTCGCCGCCGAGCTGCGCGACCTCAACCGCTACCCGGACCGGGACGCGGTGGCGCTGCGCGCCGACCTGGCCGCCTACCTCGGGCACGGGCTCACCGCCGACCACGTGTGGGCGGCGAACGGCTCCAACGAGATCCAGCAGCAACTCCTGCAGGCGTTCGGCGGTCCCGGGCGCACCGCGCTCGGCTTCACCCCGGCGTACTCGATGCACCCGCTGCTGGCGCTCGGCACCGGCACCCGGTGGGTGCCCGCCCGGCGCGGCGAGGACTTCGGGCTCACCGCCGGCGAGGCGGTGGCCCAGGTCCGCGAGCACCGGCCGGACGTGGTGTTCCTCTGCTCGCCGAACAACCCGACCGGCACCGCGCTCGACCCGGCCGTGGTCGCGGCCGTGCTGGACGAGGCGCCCGGCGTGGTGATCGTGGACGAGGCGTACGCCGAGTTCGCCCGTCCCGGCACGGTGAGTGCGCTCGCGGTGCTGCCCGGCCACCCGCGGCTGGTGGTGACCCGCACCATGAGCAAGGCGTTCGGGTTCGCCGGCGGCCGGCTCGGTTACCTGGCCGCCGACCCGGCGGTGGTGGACGCGGTGCAGCTGGTCCGGTTGCCGTACCACCTGTCCGCGCTCACCCAGGCAGCGGCCCGTGCGGCGCTGGCGCACCGGGACGCCCTGCTCGGCACCGTGGCCGCGATCATGCAGCAGCGGGACCGGATCGTCGCCGAGCTGCGCGCCCGGGGTCACCGGGTGGCCGACAGCGACGCCAACTTCGTGCTGTTCGCCGTCGAGGGGGACCAGGCGGTGGCCTGGCGTACCCTGCTCGATGCCGGCGTACTGGTGCGCGACGTCGGCCTGCCCGGCTGGCTGCGCGTCACCGCCGGCACCCCGACCGAGACCGACGCCTTCCTCACCGCGATGGAGACAGTTTCATGAGCCGGATCGCCCGGATCGAGCGGGTCACAAACGAGACGAAGGTGCTCGTCGAGATCGACCTCGACGGCACCGGCAAGGCCGACATCTCCACCGGCGTCGGCTTCTACGACCACATGCTCAACCAGATCGCCCGGCACGGCGGCTTCGACCTGACCGTGCACACCGTCGGCGACCTGGAGATCGACGCGCACCACACGATGGAGGACACGGCGCTCGCGCTGGGCGCCGCGTTCGACCGGGCGCTGGGCGACAAGGCCGGCATCCGGCGGTACGGCTCGGCCACCGTCCCGATGGACGAGGTGCTGGTCCGGGCCGCCGTCGACCTGTCCGGGCGACCGTACGTGGTGCACGACGAGCCGGCGCTGGCCCCGTACATCGGGCCGGTCTATCCGACGAGCATGACCCGGCACATCTGGGAGTCGTTCGGCCAGTCGGCCCGGATCACGCTGCACGTGGACGTGCTGCGCGCGGCCCGTCCCGGTGGCCACCCGGACGCCCACCACGTGGTCGAGGCGCAGTTCAAGGCCGTCTCCCGCGCGCTGCGCGAGGCCACCGCGCTCGACCCGCGTAACGCGGGCGTGGTGCCGTCCACGAAAGGCGCTCTCTGATGAGCGCGAGGAACGCAGCGAAGCGGAGTCCCGCAGTCGCGAATGGAAGCTGGCTCTGATGAGCGCGAGGAACGCAGCGAAGCGGAGTCCCGCAGTCGCGAATGAAAGCTGGCTCTGATGAAGGTGCTGCCCACACTTCTGTTGATCCTGGCCGGTCTGCTGGTCGGCGGGACGTGGTCGCTGCTCAAGCAGGGCGCCCCCCGCGCCGCTGTGGTGATCATCGGCCTGCTGGCGGTGCTGGCCACCGTCGCCGGGGTGCTCTGGCTGCTGCCGGGAGAGAGCTGATGGCACGGGTGGTGGTGCTCGACTACGGCTCGGGCAACCTGCGCTCGGCCGAGCGCGCGGTGGCGCGGGCCGGTGCCGACGTGACTGTCACCGACGACCTGGCCGCCGCCGCGTCGGCCGACGGCCTGGTGGTGCCGGGCGTGGGCGCGTTCGCCGCCTGCATGGCCGGGGTCGAGGCGCTGGGCGCCGGGCCGGTCATCGCCGACCGGGTCGCCGCCGGCCGCCCGGTGCTGGGCATCTGCGTCGGCATGCAGATCCTCTTCGGGCACGGCGAGGAGCACGGCGTGGTCACCAAGGGGCTCGGGCTGCTGCCCGGCGGCGTGACCCGGCTGCCCGCGCGGCGGCTGCCGCACATGGGCTGGAACACCGTGCGGCCGCCGGCCGGCTCGACGCTGTTCGCCGACCTGCCCGAGGGCACCCGGTTCTACTTCGTCCACTCCTATGCGGTGACCGACCCGGCGGCGCTGGCCGGGGCGGGTGCCACGGTGACCACAGCGCACCACGGCGCGGACTTCGTCGCCGCGGTGGAGCGGGGGCCACTGTCGGCCGCGCAGTTCCACCCGGAGAAGTCCGCCGACGCCGGTGCCGCGCTGCTGCGCAACTGGCTCGGCACGCTGTGAGCGGGCCGCTGGCGGGCACGCGGGCGTCCGCGTGAGCAAGGAGCGGGCCCGCCGCCGCGCGGAGCGCGAGGCCGAGCAGGAACGGGCGCGCGCCGCCCGCGCCCGCCGGGTGGCGCGCCGGGAACGACGTCGTTGGCTGGTACGCCGGCTCACGCCGTCGCCGCGGCGCGGCCGTACCGGCCGGTTGCGCCGGCACACCCGCCGCGAGCGGGCGACGATCCTGGTGCTCACCGCCGTGGCGGTGGTCGCCATCTGGAGTCTGGTGGACGACCTCGCGCTGCGGCTGGTGCTGGTCGTGTTGTTGTTGCTGGTCCTGCCCGCGATCGTGGTGATCGCGCTGGACCGTCGTTGAGGATCCGAGGAGAGAAGCGTTGAGCCTCACCCTGTTGCCCGCCGTGGACGTCGCCGACGGCCAGGCCGTCCGGCTCGTGCAGGGCGCCGCCGGTAGCGAGACCGCGTACGGCGATCCGCTGGACGCGGCGCTGGCCTGGCAGTCCGACGGCGCGGAGTGGATCCACCTGGTCGACCTGGACGCCGCGTTCGGGCGGGGCTCCAACGCCGCGCTGCTCGCCGAGGTGGTCGGCAAGCTGGACGTGAAGGTGGAGCTGTCCGGGGGCATCCGCGACGACGAGTCGCTGCGGGCGGCGCTCGGCACCGGGGCGGCCCGGGTCAACATCGGCACCGCCGCGCTGGAGGATCCGCAGTGGTGCGACCGGATCTGCGGCGAGTACGGCGACCGGGTGGCGATCGGGCTGGACGTGCGCGGCCGTACCCTGTCGGCACGTGGCTGGACCCGCGACGGCGGCGACCTCTACGAGGTGCTGGCCCGGCTCGACGCCGCGGGCGCGGCGCGGTACGTGGTCACCGACATCACCAAGGACGGCACCATGCGCGGGCCCAACCTGGACCTGCTGCGTGAGGTGTGTGCCCGGACCGACGCCCCGGTGATCGCCTCCGGTGGCGTGTCCACGCTGGACGACCTGCGGGCGCTGGCCACGCTGGAGCCGGTGGGGGTGGAGGGCGTGATCGCCGGCAAGGCGCTCTACGCGGGCGCGTTCACGGTCGCCGAGGCGCTGGCGACGCTGCGGGCCGGCGCGTGACGGCCGAGCCGGCCGGGACGCCGGTGGACGCCGGGGTGGTGACCCGGCTCGGTTCGGGTGGTCCGTGGGAGGCGCTGTACGGCTACTCGCGGGTGGTCCGGGCCGGTTCGCTGGCGATCACGGCCGGCTGCACGTCCACGGTGGACGGCCGGGTGGCGCACGCCGGTGACGCGGCGGCGCAGACCGCGCAGGCGATCCGGATCGGCCTGGACGCGCTGGCGGAGGTCGGCGCCGGGCCGACCGACGTGGTGCGGACGCGGATGTACGTGACGGACCGGATCTACGCCGACGAGGTGGGCCGGGCGCACAACGCGGTGTTCGGTCCGGTGCGCCCGGTCGCCACCATGGTGGTGGTGGCCGGGCTGATCGACCCGGATCTCCTGGTCGAGGTCGAGCTGGAGGCGTACCTGCCGGACCGCTGAGCGGTGGCCGTGGTGGTCGGCGTCGCGCCGTTCCGCGGCCCGATGAGTTGTGCACAACTTGATTGCGCGCTACGGTTCAGGGCGTGACCGAGGATCTGGTACTGGGCCGGCAGGTGTGCTTCGCGCTCTACGCGGCGTCGCGCGCCCTGACCGACGTCTACCGGCCCATCCTCGACGAGCACGGCCTGACCTACCCGCAGTACCTGGTGCTGCTGGTGCTCTGGGAGCACGACGACGACGCCCTCACGGTCTCCGCGCTCGGCGCTGCGCTCCGGCTCGACTCCGGCACGCTGTCCCCGCTGCTCAAGCGGCTGGAGGCGGCCGGTCTGGTGGTGCGTACCCGCTCGGCGGCGGATGAGCGCCGGGTCGAGGTGGGCCTCACCGGCCGGGGCCGGGCGCTGCGGGAGCGGATGGGCGACGTGCCGCGCCGGGTGGGTTCCGCCACCGGGCTCACCGAGGCCGAACTGGTCTTCCTCCACGGCATCCTCACCCGGGTCACCGAGACGATCCACCGACACAAGGAGCAGTGACATGCAGGTGCTCTACACCGCCTCCGCCCGCGCCACCGGCGACGGCCGGGACGGTCACGTCCGGACCTCCGACGGCACGGTCGAGCTGGACCTCGCCGTACCGAAGGAGATGGGTGGCGCCGGCGGCGCGGCCAACCCCGAGCAGCTCTTCGCGGCCGGCTACGCGGCCTGCTTCCACTCCGCGCTGCGCGTGGTGGCCCGCCAGGCCAAGGCGGACGTCTCCGGCTCCGTCGTGGAGGCCGAGGTGGGCATCGGCCCGAACGGCAGCGGCGGCTACGGCCTGGCCGTGACGCTCGTGGTGGACCTGCCCGCGGTCGAGCGCGCAGCCGCCGAGCAGCTCGTCGACGCGGCCCACCAGGTCTGCCCCTACTCGAACGCGACCCGCGGCAACGTCGAGGTCACGCGCACGGTCCGTGAGGCCCGATGAGCGGGATGAACCGGGAGATCCACCTGGCGTCCCGGCCGGAGGGCTGGCCCACGCCGGAGAACTTCCGGCTGGTCACCACCGAGGTGCCGACGCCGGGCCCGGGACAGGTGGTGGTCCGCAACCGGTTCATGTCCGTCGACCCGTACATGCGCGGGCGGATGAACGACGTCAAGTCGTACGTGCCGCCGTTCGCGCTCGACGCCCCGCTGGACGGCGGCGCGATCGGTGAGGTGGTGGCCGGCGAGGCCGGGGGCGTCAAGCCCGGCGACACGGTGCTGCACGGGCTCGGCTGGCGCGAGTACGCGCTGGTGGACGCCAAGGGCGTACGTACCGTCGATCCCGGCCTGGCGCCGGTCACCGCGTACCTGGGCGTGCTCGGCATGACCGGGCTGACCGCGTACGCCGGTCTGCTCGACGTGGCGGCGATGAAGCCGGGGGAGACCGTGTTCGTCTCCGGCGCGGCCGGCGCGGTGGGCAGCATGGTCGGCCAGATCGCGAAGCTGCGCGGCGCCGGCCGGGTGATCGGCAGCGCCGGCTCGGCGGCGAAGGTGGAACGGCTCACCGCGCTCGGCTTCGACGCCGCCTTCGACTACCACGACGGCCCGGTGTACAAGCAGCTCAAGGCAGCCGCCCCGGACGGCGTCGACGTGTACTTCGACAACGTCGGCGGCGACCACCTGGAGGCCGCGATCGGGGCGATGAACCTGCACGGCCGGGCCGCGATCTGCGGCATGATCTCGCAGTACAACGCCACCGAGCCGCAGGCCGCGCCGCGCAACCTGGCGCTGGTGATCGGCAAGCGGCTGACGCTGCGCGGGTTCCTCGTCGGTGACCACGGTCACCTGCGGGAACAGTTCGTGCAGGAGATGGCGGGCTGGCTGCGCGAGGGCCGGCTCTCGTACGACGAGACGATCGTCGACGGCATCGAGCAGGCTCCCGAGGCGTTCCTCGGCCTGCTGCGCGGGGAGAACCTCGGCAAGATGCTGGTCCGTCTCTGACCGGCGCGAACGCACTCCACCGCGGGCGGTGGTGACCGGCCTCACCGGCGGGTCACCACCGCCCGTGCGTTCGTTAGGCTCGGTGCATGACGGTGGCGGTACGGGTCATCCCGTGTCTGGACGTGGACGCCGGGCGTGTGGTCAAGGGGGTCAACTTCGTCGACCTGCGCGACGCCGGTGACCCGGTGGAGCTGGCGGCGGCGTACGACCGGGCCGGGGCGGACGAGCTGACCTTCCTCGACGTCACCGCCTCGTCCAGCGATCGGGGCACGATGCTCGACGTGGTGCGGCGCACCGCCGAGTCGGTCTTCATCCCGCTCACCGTAGGCGGCGGCGTCCGCCGGGTCGCCGACGTCGACACGCTGCTGCGCGCCGGGGCGGACAAGGTCGGCGTGAACACCGCGGCCATCGCCCGGCCGGAGCTGATCGCCGAGATCGCCGACCGGTTCGGCCGGCAGGTCCTGGTGCTCTCGCTGGACGTGCGCCGCGCCCCGGACGGCACGACACCGAGCGGGTTCGAGGTGACCACGCACGGGGGCCGGCGGGGCACCGGCCTGGA
Organism: Micromonospora marina; assembly: GCF_900091565.1. GTDB lineage: Bacteria > Actinomycetota > Actinomycetes > Mycobacteriales > Micromonosporaceae > Micromonospora > Micromonospora marina. Next base: position 76,540 of record NZ_FMCV01000008.1, read on the forward strand.
CGCGGTCGAGTGGGCGGCGCGCGGCGCCGAGCTGGGCGCGGGTGAGATCCTGCTCAACTCGATGGACGCCGACGGCACCAAGGCCGGGTTCGACCTGCCGCTGATCCAGGCGGTCCGCGAGGTCGTCGACGTGCCGGTGATCGCCAGCGGCGGCGCGGGCGCGGTGGCCCACTTCCCGCCGGCCGTCGGGGCCGGGGCGGACGCGGTGCTCGCGGCGAGCGTCTTCCATTTCGGGGAACTCAGCGTCGGCGAGGTCAAGGACGTGCTGCGCGGCGCCGGGCACCCGGTGCGCTGAGGCGGGCTGTCACTACCGCCCGGAGTGCCCCTCGGAGGAGCGGCGCGGCATCGGGATCGACCGGACCACGTACTCCTGCACGGCGGCGGCGTGGTCGTCCTCGCCGAGGTGCCACTCGGACTCGGCCGGCGGGTGCCGCCGGGTCAGCACGCCCTGCACCGTGTCCACAGTGGTGCCGAGACCGGCGCTGGGCCGGGTGCGCCAGAGCCGTTCACCGTCCGGGGTGACCCGGAACCAGCCGTCGGCGACGCTGACCAGGCCCGCGCCGACGAGCCGCCGGACCGCACCCTCCACCTCGTGCCGCTCCGGGATGGCCTGGTTGAGGTGGTCGGCGGTGGAGAGGACGTCGGTCAGCCGGACGCCTTCGGGGCGGCGTGTCGCGGCGGCCCGCCGGTGCCGGCCGGCGCCACTGGCGATGACCAACGCGACGAAGATCCAGGCGTCGCTCCAGCGCCATTCGTTCTCCCCCATGGAGGAATGATGCCCGGCCGCGACGGCGGAGGAAACACCTGGTTTCCCGGTTGTGTGTCGTCGCAGCTCAGCGCGTCGCGGTCCGGGCCGGACCGTGGCGGTCGGCCCAGCCGCGGTCACGTTGCGTACGCACCGGCCGCCGGTCGTGCGGGCAGCGCGAAGACCGGGATGAAGAACTGGGCCAGCGGGCCGATGGTCAGCGCGTAGGCCACCGTGCCGAGGCCGACGGTGCCGCCGAGCAGCCAGCCGAGCGCCAGCACGGTGATCTCGATGATCGTGCGGACCAGCCGGACGGAGAACCGGGGGTGGCGGGCGACGAAGCCGGTCATCAGCCCGTCGCGCGGGCCGGGGCCGAGCCCGGCACCGAGGTAGAGGCCGGTGGCGGCGCCGTTGGCGACGATCCCGGCGACGAGCAGTGCGACGCGCGCCGGCATGCCCTCGCCGGGCGGCAGCACGGTCAGTGTGGCGTCGACGACCAGTCCGATCACCACGACGTTGCTGACCGTGCCGAGGCCGGGCCGCTGCCGCAGCGGGATCCAGAGCAGCAGCACGAGGGTGCCGACGGCGATGGTGACGGTGCCGAAGGACAGGCCGGTCTGCCGGGCGAGCCCCTGGTGGAACACGTCCCACGGGTCCAGGCCCAGCTCCGACCGGATCATCAGCGCCATGCTCACGCCGTAGAGGACCAAGCCGGCGTAGAGCTGGGTGAGCCGTCGCACCGGTCGGTGTCGGAGATTGCCAAGCTGTGCCATGCATGCCACCCTAGAGGCCAATCGCTGGCCTCAAGGGTGCCAATTTCGGAGGTGTGGCCATGACCAGCCAGGTGCGCGGCGTCCAATTGGCGCGACTCCTCGGCCAGTGGCACGCCCTGCCGGGCCGCCGGCGCAGCCCCGACTACGCCGCGCTCGCCGGCGCCGTCCGCGGGTTGCTCGCCGACGGGCGGCTGCCCCTCGGGGTACGCCTGCCGGCCGAGCGGGAGCTGGCCGAGGCGCTGCGGATCAGCCGGACCACTGTCACCGCCGCCTACCGGGAACTGCGGGAGAGCGGCCACCTGGCCAGCCGCCGGGGCGCGGGTAGCTGGACCATGCTGCCCGGCGGGCACCGGGTGGCGAGCACCGGGCTGTGGACGCCGCTCGACGACCGCGACATGATCGATCTTGGCGTGGCCGCGCTGTCCGCGCCCCCGCAGCTCGTCCCGGCCGCCCGGGCCGCGGCCGAGGACCTGCCCCGCTACCTCGGCGGTGCCGGCTACCACCCGACCGGCATCATCGAGCTGCGCGAGGCGGTGGCCCGCGCCTACACCGAACGCGGTCTGCCCACCAGCCCGGAGCAGATCATGGTCACCAGCGGCACCCAGCACGCGCTGGACCTGGTGCTGCGGCTGGCCCTGTCGCCCGGCGGCGGGGTGCTCGTCGAGTCGCCCACCTACCCCAACGCGCTGGCCGCGCTGTCCGCCCGGCGGGCCCGGATCGCCACGCACGGCCTGTCCGACGACGGCTGGGACGCCGAACTCCTGCTCGGCAGCCTCCGGCAGACCCGGCCGAAGCTCGCGTACGTGATCCCCGAGTTCCAGAACCCCACCGGCCACCTGATGGCCGCCGACCTGCGCGAGCGGCTGGTCGGCGCGGCCCACGCGGCCGGCACCGACCTGGTGGTCGACGAGTCCTTCGTCGACCTGCCGCTGGACGACACCACGCTGCCGCCGCCGGTGGCCGTCTTCGACAGGCACTCCCGGGTGATCAGCATCGGCGGCATGAGCAAGCCCTACTGGGGCGGGCTGCGCATCGGCTGGGTGCGCGCCTCCGCACCCCAGGTGCAGCGGCTGGCCGCGGCCCGGGTCGGGGTGGACATGGCCAGCCCGGTGCTCGACCAGCTCGTCGCCGTGCACCTGCTCACCGAGGCGCCGGCCATCGTGACCGACCGCCGGGCCCAGCTCGTCGCCCAGCGCGACGCCCTGGTCGCGGCGCTCGCCGACCGGCTGCCCGACTGGCGGGTACGGGTACCGAGCGGCGGCGTCACACTCTGGGCCGAGCTGGACGGCCCGATCTCCAGCGCGCTGGCCCGGGCGGCCGAGGAGGTCGGCGTGCGGCTGGCGCCCGGACCCCGGTTCGGCCTGGACGGTACGCTGGAACGCTTCCTGCGACTGCCCTTCACCCTGCCCGCCGCCGAACTGGTGGAGGCGGTCGGGCGCCTCGCGGCGGTCCGCTACGACCTGGACCGGACCAACCGCCCGCAGTGGCGCGAGCCGACCGTCATCGCCTGAACCGGCCCGATCCGGTGGTGCGAGGCCCGAACCCCGGCACCGGCCGGACCGGCACCCGCACACTGCCCGGATGGGGAACGGGGTCCGATGGTCGTGGACGGTGCGGCGCGGCGCGCCGGGTTCCCGCACCACCCGGCTGGAGCTCTTCTACGACCTGGTCTTCGTCTTCGCGTTCCTGAGCGTCACCACGCTCACCGCCTCGGAGCTCACCCCGGCCAACCTGTACCGCTTCCTGCTGGTGCTGGCGCTGCTCTGGTGGTCGTGGACCGGCTTCGCCCGGATGGGCAACGTGTTCCGCGCCGACCAGGGGATGCTGCCGCTGGTCGGCGTCGTCACCGTGGGGGCGACGTTCCTGCTCGTGCTCAGCACGCCCAGCGCGTTCGCCAACCGCGGTGGCTGGCTGCCCGGGCCGCTCCTCTTCGCCGGGTGCTACTTCGTGATCCGGACCGCCCAGCTGGCCGTCTTCGCCTGGGCCGACCGCGCCGACCCGGCCCGGCGCCGGGGACTGCGGACACGCCTCGCGGCTCCGACCGTGGCCACGGTGCTGCTGATCGTCGCCGGTACCCTACCCGCGCGGCTGCCGCAGGAGCGGCTCGCGGTGGCGTTGCAACTGGCGCTCTGGACGCTGGCGCTGATCGTCGAGTACGCCGCCGGGATGATCCTGGGCAGGCAGTGGTGGGTGGTGCTCTCGGCCGGGCACTGGGCGGAACGGCATGCGCTGATCGTGCTCGTCGCGCTCGGCGAGTCGCTCATCGCGCTCGGACTGGGCCCGAGGCGCGGACTGCCACTCACCGGCCCGGTGGTGATCGCCGCGCTGCTCGGTGTGGTGATCGTGGCGACGCTGTGGTGGGCGTACTTCGACACTCTGGCGTTCGCGTCGGAGCAGGCCCTGCACCACGCCCGGGACCCGGCCGCGCGGCTGCGGCTGGCCCGCACCGTCTACACGTTCCTGCACCTGCCGATGATCGCCGGGATCATCCTGTTCGCCCTCGGCCTCAAAGATCTGCTGACGGAGGCCACGTCGCCGACGACGCCCGCCTGGGGTCCGCCGCTGGGGACGTTCTGGGCCGGGATCCTGTTCGGTGGCGTCGGGCTCCATCTGCTCAGCCTCGCCGCGTGCTGGTGGCTGGTGGAACGCCGGGTGCGGACGCCGCTGCTGGTGACGGTGCTGGTGCTCGTCGCCGCCGTCCCGGCCGTTGCCCGCCTCCACGAGCTGATCGCGCTCGTCGTGCTGACGGCGATCACCGGTGCCGGCATCGCCTGGGAGACCCGTGGCGAGGACGGGTGGCGGCGCCGGGTGCGCGCGCTCGCGCTGGAGGAGCAGGTCGCCGCCGAGGCCGAGCAGAGCCACTGGCGGCAGCGGCATCTGTGACCGCGCCGACGCGACCGGCCGTGCCCCGGGACGGTGGGGCACGGCCGGCGCGACCGTTCGGGCGGTGCGGGCTACAGTTCGGCCAGCGTGCCCTCGTACATCTTGTCGATCTCGGAGGCGAAGTTCGTCTCCACGCTGCGGCGCTTGATCTTCAGCGACGGCGTGACCTCGCCGTCCTCGATCGTGAGGTCGCGGGGGAGGATCGCCACCTTCTTGATCGTCTCCCAGCGGCTGAGCTTGGCGTTCAGCTCGGCCACGTACCCCTCGACCATCTCCCGCGCCTGCGGCGAGGTGACGATCGTGGTGTAGTCGCTGCCCTCCAGCGGGGTGCCGGCGGCCCAGCCCTTGATCGCGTCCGGGTCCAGCGTCACGAGCATGGTGCAGTAGTTGCGCGCCTGCCCGATCACCACCGCCTGCGAGGTGTACGGGCAGACAGCCTTGAACATGCCCTCGATGTACGACGGCGCGACGTACTTGCCGCCGGACGTCTTGACCAGGTCCTTCTTCCGGTCGGTGATGCGCAGGTAGCCGTCGGCGTCGAGGGTGCCGATGTCACCGGTGCGGAAGAAGCCGTCCTCGGTGAACGCGGCGGCGGTCTCCTCGGGCAGGTTGTGGTAGCCGCGCATGACCGGCTTGCCGCGCAGCAGGACCTCGCCGTCGGTGTCGATCCGGCACTCCAGGTCGCCCATGGCGCGGCCCACGCTGCCGATCTTCAGGCCGTCGGGCGGGTTCACGAACGCGCCCGCGCTGGTCTCGGTCAACCCGTAGCCCTCGGAGATGGGCAGGTTGGCGGCGGCGAAGAAGGTGGCGATCTCCTTGCTCAGCGGCGCCGCGCCGGAGACCAGCACCCGCATCCGGCCGCCGAGCCGGGCCTGGAGCTTGCTGAACACGAGCTTCTCGGCCAGCGCGTACTTCATCCGCAGGCCGGCCGGGACCGGCTTGCCGGCCTGCTCCAGGGCGACCTTCTCCTTGCCGACCGCGACTCCCCAGGCGAAGATCTTGGCCTTGGCGCCACCCGCGCCCTGGGCGGTGGTGACCGCCTTGTTGTAGACCTTCTCGAAGACCCGGGGCGCGCCGCACATCAGCGTCGGCTGCACCACGCCCAGCAGGTCGACGAGCTTGTCCACCCGGCCGTCGACGTACGTGGGCAGGCCGACGTGGGTGGCGCCGCAGAGCAGCGTCTTGCCGAACGAGTGCGACAGCGGCAGCCACAGGTACTGCAGGTCGTCGACGCGCAGCAGGCCCAGCTCGGCCTGCGCCACGCCCTCCCAGCACCACCCGCCGTGCAGCAGCTCCACGCCCTTGGGCCGGCCGGTGGTGCCCGAGGTGTAGATCAGCGTGGCCAGGTGGTCCGGGCCGATGCCGGCGACGAGCATGTCGATCAGGTCCGGCTCGGCGCTCAGCGCAGCGGCGCCGCGCTCCTCCAGCTCGGCCAGGGTGAGCTGCGGGACGGTCGCCGCCGGGTCGGGCGTGCCGTCGAAGAGCACCACGTGGGTCAGCGCGGGCAGGTCCGCCCCGGCGATCTTCGCCGCCTGGGCCGGGTTCTCCGCGAACAGCACCTTCGAGCCGGAGTCGGCGATGATGTAGACCGCGTCCTCGGGTTCGGTGGTGGGGTAGACGGTTGTGGTGGCCCCACCGGCGCACATGATGCCGAAGTCGGCGAGCACCCAGTCCAGGCGTGTGTTGGCCAGGATCGCCACCGGGTTCTCCAGGCCGACACCGAGCCCGTGCAGCCCGGCGGCGATCGCCTTGGCGCGCTGCCCGACCTGCTCCCACGTCAGCCAGACCGGGCCCGAGTCGTCGGGTGCGGGGTGGGCGAAGGCGTGCCGGTCAGGGAATTCCGCCACGCGCTTGAGAAACATGTCCGGTACGGAACGGTACGGTACATCGAGAGCCATCGCGGTAGCCGCCTTCAGGGGTGGAGGGACGTGACGGGGGTCACGCCGGTCTGCGGTTACCGAAGGGTATTGCCTGCACCCGGCCAGCGGCTAGTCCCGATCGGCCGAGTCGCCACCGGTCCCGCCTGCTGGAACCGGGTCAGGCGTACCGGCCGGCCGCGCGGGACCAGTCGTAGGTGGCCCGGATCCAGTCCCGGCGGGTGTCCAGGAACGCCCGCATCCCCTCGTCGGCCACGGCGCTCAGCGCCGCGTCCCGCTCCGCGTAGGTGGCGAGGGCCTTGTTGAACCGGTTCGCCGCCGCGTGCAGCGCCGCCGACTCGTCCTGCCCGGTCTCGCCCGCGATCGTGGTGATCAGGTTGTGCGCCTCCGGGACGGTGCCGCGCTCCTTGCCGTAGGAGAACAGGTCGTTGCACCAGCAGACCAGGTCGGTGGCGAGGGCGTCCAGCACGGTGAGCGCCGACGCGACCCGCTGCTCGGCGCGGGGCGCGGACGGGCGGGCCAGGTCGGTCACCGTGAAGCTGGGACGCACCCCGCCGGTGTGGCGGCGCATCTGCACGTACTCGGCCACGCCCGGCACCCGCCGGCGCTCCCGGTTGGCGGCCTCCCAGAGCAGCGCCAGCAGGTACTCCCGCAGCTGGCTGACCAGGCGCAGCAGGTGCGCCGGCCGGTTCCGGTCGCGGGCCCGGCGGATCAGGTCGTGCAGTGCCACGGCGACCGGGCCGCCGTCGGGCGGCACGGGCACCTCCGGGTCGCCGTGCCGGTCGAGCACCGCCAGCAGGCCGGCCAGCGTGGGCGCCAGCAGTGTGGGCGCGGCGCCGAGGCCGTCGTCGTCGCAGGCGTCGTCCACCACGAACAGCCAGTTGATCAGGTCGGTGAGCAGGCGCAGGCCCGACGGCGACGCTTCGGGGCAGGCGCGTGCGGCCAGCTCCGCGGCGCGCGCCCCGGCCAGACGCCGGTGCCCGGCCTGGTCCCCCGCCAGGCCGAAGGCGCGTACCCAGGCGTCGCTCTGGACGGCCGCCAGGTCGACGGCGGGGTGGCACCGGGAGGGAAAGGGCGGCTCGTGCAGAGCCGAGAGGGCGAAGTCGCGCATCGTCGTCCCCTGTCCGCCGCCCGCGGGGTCGGGCCGGCTCGCAGGAGCGTACGGGAGGACGTAACCGTTATCGATGCGCGGGTGTCCGCAGCCGACCTGCTGGCCGTGGCCGGTCACTCACCCCCTGTCACAAGCCCAGTTCGGCGGTCCGCAGCCGTTCGGCGGGGTCCGCCGGACCGTCCACCTGGACCCGGGCCACCCGCTGCCGTCCGGTGAGGAACAGCACGAGTTCGCCCGGCGCGCCCACCAGCCGCAGTCGTTCGCCGCCGCCACCGGTGCGCAGTTCACCGTGTCCCGGCGCCTGCACCAGCACCTCCGCCGGGAACCGCCGCAGCGCCATCCGGGCCAGCAGGGCGACCCGCTTCCACAGCACCGTCTCCTGCCCGGCCGGCAGGTCACGCGGTTGCCAGCCCGGCCGGGCGCGCCGCACGTCCTCGTGGTGGATGAAGAACTCCATCCCGTTCGCCACCTCGTCGGTGAGCGGGTTGCTCACCGGGCTCCACACCGGGGGACGGCGTACCCGGGCGATCAGGTCGGCGTACGGCGCGGCGGCGATCCGCCGGCGGACCGACTCGCCGTAGCCGCGCAGCGGCGGCAGCAGGATCCCGCCGGCCGCGTCCGGCCGGCGCTCCCGAACCAGCAGGTGCGCCGCCAGGTCACGGGTCGTCCACCCCTCGTTCACAGTCGGTGCGTCCGGTCCCACTTCCAGCATCAGGTCGGCGAGCGCCTCGCGCTCCGCTCGGGCGTACCGCGGCATGGCCCGATCGTAGGCCCGATCCGGCCGGTCGGCGCGACACGCCCGGCGGAATCGCGCCGCTGGCCGCTTCCGGCCGCCCTCGGGCAGGTCCGGCGGGAACGTGACGGCGGACATATCCCGGCCGGGTCGGCGGGAGCAGCGGCGAGCGGTAAGGATGGGGGAGAAAACTGTGGCTTACGGCGGGGGAGAGCGTGGCGGGCGGGACAAGTCGGGACGTGCTCGGCAGGGGGCTAGGGGTGCTCGGCCGGGCCATCCGGGAACAGCCACGGATCTTCGCGGTCGCGGTCAGCGGCAGCGTGCTGTTCGGCCTCCTGGTGATCGCCAGCGCGTACGTGGTCGGCGCGGTGGTCGGGGACGTGGTCGTACCGGCCGTGGAGCGCGGCGAGGTGGCCGGCGGGGCGCTGGCGCTGGCCGCGACGGCGCTGTTCGGCATCAGCGTGCTGCGGGTCGTCGGCATCTTCGGCCGGCGGCTCGGCGCCGGTTACATGCAGTTCCGGCTCCAGGCCGCCTACCGTCGCCGGGTCACCCGCCGCTACCTGGACCTGCCGCTGGCCTGGCACCACCGCAACTCCACCGGCACGCTGCTGTCGAACGCCAACTCCGACGTCGAGGCGGCCTGGTACCCGATCGCCCCGCTGCCGTTCGCGGTCGGCACGCTGGTGATGCTCGTCGGCGCGGTGGCCTCGCTGTTCTTCACCGACTGGGCGCTGGCCCTGGTCGGCCTCGCCGTGTTCCCCGCGCTGTTCGCGCTCAACGTGGTCTACTCCCGCCGGATGGCGCCCCGGCAGGCCCGGGCACAGCGGCTGCGGGCCGAGGTCAGCGGCATCGCGCACGAGAGCTTCGACGGCGCGCTGGTGGTCAAGACGATGGGCCGCGAGGCTCAGGAGACCGCCCGCTTCGCCGCCCGCGCCGGTCAGCTGCGCGACGCGCTGATCTCGGTCGGCCGGCTGCGCGGCGTGTTCGACCCGATGCTGGAGACGCTGCCGAGCCTCGGCACGCTCGCCGTGCTGGTGGTCGGCGCGATCCGGCTGCGGCAGGGCGCGATCAGCGTGACCGAGCTGGTCAGCGTCGCGTTCCTGTTCACCGTGCTGGCCTTCCCGGTACGCGCCATCGGCTGGGTGCTGGCCGAACTGCCGCGCAGCGTCGCCGGGTGGGACCGGGTACGCCGGGTGCTCGACGCCACCGGCGAGATGCCGTACGGCACGACGACCCTGGACCCGGCGACCCGCGAGCCGGCCACGCTCGCCTTCGACGACGTGCACTTCGCGTACGAGCCGGCCGAGGCGCACCTGCCCGGCGCCCAGGTGCTCGGCGCTGTGACGTTCACCGTCCCGGCCGGCAAGACGGTCGCCCTGGTCGGCCCGACCGGCGCGGGTAAGTCCACGATCGCGTCGCTCGCCGTGCGACTGGTCGACCCGGGCGCGGGGCGGGTCACGCTGGACGGCGTGGACGTGCGGGAGTTGACCGCCGTCTCGCTCGCCGGGACGGTGGCGCTGGTGGCGCAGGTGCCGTTCGTCTTCGACGACACGGTCCGGGCCAACATCGCGTTGGACCGCGCCGGCATCGGCGACGACGAGGTGTGGGCGGCGCTGCGGCTGGCCGAGGCGGACGGCTTCGTGGCCGCGCTGCCGGACGGGCTGGACACCATGGTCGGCGAGCGGGGCACCTCGCTGTCCGGCGGGCAGCGCCAGCGGCTGACGCTGGCCCGGGCGCTCGCCGGACGCCCCCGGCTGCTGGTGCTCGACGACGCCACCAGCGCCGTCGACCCGCGCGTCGAGGCGGCCATCCTGGCCGGGCTGCGCGCGCCCGCCGACGGCGGCGCCCCGGCGTCGATCCTGGTGGTGGCGTACCGCCGGGCCACCATCGCGCTCGCCGACGAGGTGGTCTACGTGGAGCAGGGCCGGGTGGTCGCCCGCGGCACCCACACCGAGCTGCTGGGCACCGTGCCCGGCTACGCCGACCTGGTCACCGCGTACGAGCAGGCCGAGCAGGAACGCGAGCAGGGTCGGACGTACGACGAGGTCACGCCGTTGCCCTCGGGCCTGGAAATCGAGGTGGACCGGTGAGCGCGAGGAGTGCAGCGGAGCGGAGCCCCGCAGTCGCGAACGACAGGGGGGCCCGGTGAGCGCGAGGAGTGCAGCGGAGCGGAGCCCCGCAGTCGCGAACGACAGGGGGGCCCGGTGAGCGCGAGGAGTGCAGCGGAGCGGAGCCCCGCAGTCGCGAACGACAGGGGGGCCCGGTGAGCGCGAGGAGTGCAGCGGAGCGGAGCCCCGAGGCCACCGAGTCGACCTGGCGGACGCTGCGGCGCGGGCTGGCGCTCTCCCCGGAGCTGCGCACCGGCCTCGCCGGCACGCTGGCGCTGGCGCTTGTCTACATGGTCGGCCGGGTGGCCGTGCCGGTGGCGGTGCAGCGCGGCATCGACGACGGCATCGTCGGCGGGCTCGACCTGAACGTCATCTCGGTCACCGTGGCGATCACCGCCGGCGTGCTGGTGGTCACCACCGCCTGCGGGTACCTGATGATGCGGCGGCTGTTCACCGTCAGCGAGACCGCGCTGGCCGGGGTGCGCACCCGGGCGTTCCGGCACGTGCACGACCTGTCCATGCTGCACCAGCAGTCGGAGCGGCGCGGGTCGCTCGTCTCCCGGGTCACCAGCGACGTCGACCAGATCACCCAGTTCCTCCAGTGGGGCGGCGTGATCCTGATCGTCAACCTGGGCCAGTTGCTGGTGACCACCGCCGTGATGCTGGCGTACTCCTGGCAGTTGACGCTCGTGGTGCTCGTCGCGTTCGCGCCCGCGGTGCTGGTGATCCGGCGGTTGCAGCGCCGCCTGGCCGGAGCGTACGGGCTGGTGCGGCAGCGCACCGGCACGCTGCTCGGCGCGATCGGCGAGAGTGTGGTGGGCGCGCCGGTGATCCGGGCGTACGGCATCGCCGGGCGCACCGCGCGCCGACTGGACACGGCCATCGACGGGCAGCGGACGGCCCAGCAGCGGGCGATCCGGATCAGCATCATGGGCAGCTCGGTGGGGGAGCTGGCCGCTGGGCTGGCGCTGGCCGGTGTGGTGGTGGTCGGGGTCAGTCTGGGCGTCGGCGGCACGCTGTCGATCGGCCAGCTCACCGCGTTCCTGTTCCTGGTCACGCTGTTCATCCAGCCGGTGCAGATCGCCACCGAGGTGCTCAACGAGGCGCAGAACGCGATCGCCGGCTGGCGGCGGGTGCTGGACGTGCTGGACGTCTCCCCGGACGTGGCCGACCCGGGCGAGCAGGGCCGGGAGCTGCCGCCGGGGCCGCTGGACGCCCGGTTCGCGGGTGTGACGTTCGCCTATCCGGGCGGCCCGCCGGTGCTGCACGACGTGACGCTGGACATCCCGGCCAAGAGCCGGGTGGCGGTGGTGGGCGAGACCGGAAGCGGTAAGACCACGTTCGCCAAGCTGCTCACCCGGTTGATGGACCCGACCGAGGGCGCGGTGCTGCTCTCCGGGGTCGACCTGCGGCAGGTGCGCTTCGACTCGCTGCGCTCCCGGGTGGTGATGGTGCCGCAGGACGGTTTCCTGTTCGACGCCACGGTCGGGGAGAACGTTCGCTTCGCCCGCCCCGACCTGACCGACGAGCGGCTCAGCGCCGCCTTCGCCGAGCTGGGCCTGTCCGACTGGCTGGACGGGCTGCCGTCCGGGTTGGACACGCCGGTCGGTGAGCGCGGGGAGGCGCTGAGCGTCGGCGAGCGGCAGCTCGTGGCGCTGGCCCGGGCGTACGTCGCGGACCCGGACCTGCTGGTGCTGGACGAGGCGACGAGCGCCGTCGACCCGGCCACCGAGGTCCGCCTGCAACGGACCCTGGACGCGGTGACCAGGGGCCGGACCACGCTCGCCATCGCGCACCGGCTGTCCACCGCGCAGGCGGCGGACGAGGTGATCGTGGTGGACCGGGGCCGGATCGTGCAGCGTGGCCCGCACGAGGAACTGGTCCGCGACGCCGACTCGGTGTACGCGCTGCTGTACGCCTCCTGGTTGGAGCAGACCCGCTGATCCTGGCGGGTCTGCTCGCAAGCGGCGGTCAGCGGGAGTAGAACTCCACCACCAGCTGCTCGTCGCAGATCACCGGCACCTCGTGTCGGGCCGGTTCGCGTACCAGCGTGGCGCGCAGCTCGCCCGGCTGCGTCGACAGGTACGGCCGGGGGTGCGCGTCGGCGTGCGCGCCGGCGGCGGCGAGCTGGAACGGTGGCAGCGCGCGGCTGCGCTCGCGTACGCCGACCACCTGGCCGGGGCGCAGCCGGTACGACGGCCGGTCCACCTTGCGCCCGTCGACGGTGATGTGGCCGTGCGCGACGAGCTGGCGGGCCTGGTAGATGCTGCGCGCCAGGCCGGCCCGCAGCACCACCGCGTCGAGGCGCCGCTCCAGCAGCGCGACGAGCGTCTCGCCGGTCTTGCCGGCACCGCGGGCGGCCTCGTCGAACAGCCGGCGCAGCTGGGCCTCGCTGATGTGGTACTGGTGGCGCAGCCGCTGCTTCTCCAGCAGCCGCACCTGGTAGTCGGAGGTGGTGCGGCGGGACCGGCCGTGCACGCCCGGGGGATAGGGGCGCCGCTCGAAGTACCGCACGCACTTGCGGGTGAGCGGGATTCCGAGGGCGCGGGAGAGCCGGGCCTTGGGCCGGGGGTGGTTCACGGGGACGTCTCCGATCGTCTAACCTGACACTTAGGTAAGCCTAACCTACATTGAGGAGGACGGGATCATGCGGCCCAGCCCGGCGGAGATCGTGCGAACCCTGGTCGCGGGCCGGTTGCCCGCCCTCGTCCACCTGGCCCGGCATCCCGGCCCGCACCAGGTCCGGCACGCCGTCGACCCGGACGGGCGGGTGCTGCTGCTCGTACCGGTGGTCAGTGACCTCGCCGCGGCGCTCGTTCCGCCGGCTGACGACACCGACGTGGCGACAGTGCTCGACGTGCTCGACCTGCCGCCGGCGGCCGGGGCGCCCTCGCTCGGCCGGGCCTGGGTGTCCGGTTGGGCCGAGCGGCTGGACAGGGACGAGGGGCGCGACGCCGCAGTCGACTTCGCCGCCACCGACCCGGCCGGCGACCTGCTCGACGTGGGCAGGCGGTTCCACCTGCACCGCTTCGAGGTGGCCGAGGCCCGCTGGGAGCGCGCCGGGCGCGTGCGCCGGATCGACCCCGAGGCGTACGCGGAGGCCGAGCCGGACCCGCTGCACCCGGTCGAGGCCGACCTGCTGGCGGACCTGGCCGACCACCACGCCGAGCAGGTCGGCGACTACCTGCGGCGGCGGCTGGACCTGCCCGGCGACCAGATCCCGCGGGTGGTCCGGATCGACAGGTACGGTCTGCTGGTCGCGCACGGGCGGCCCGGCGCGACCCGGCGGGCCCGACTCGCCTTCCCCCGGCCCGTCGCCGACGTGGCGGAGCTGTCCCACCTGCTGCACCCGATGCTCTGCCCCCGGGCCGCCGCCTGAACGGGTCGCCGCGAGTCGCCGGGGCCGGTGACGCTCCGGGCCCGCGACGGCTCAGGTGATGTCGCCGGTGAGGTAACGCTGCACCGTCGGGCCGATGGCGGCCACCAGCGTCGCCGGCTCGGCGGCGGCGACCGCGTCGAGGCGGAGCACGTACCGCATCATGGCCAGCCCGGCGAGCTGCGTGGCGACCAGGCCGCCGCGCAGCGCGCGCTGCCCCGGGTCGATGTCGAGCTGGTCGAGCACCCGGCGCAGCACCTGCGTGACCAGGAACTCGCGCAGCAGCCGGGCGGTCCACTCGTTACTGACCGCCGAGCGCAGCAGCGCCACCGCTGCCGTGCCGGTGGGGGAGTCCCAGACCTCCAGGAACACCCGGACCATCCGCTCGCCGGCCGCGTCCGGGCCGCCGGCGAGGACCGCCGGCAGCAGCCGTCCCGGGTCCGCCGGGAACGCCGTCGCGGCCCGGAACAGCTCCTCCTTGCCGCCGAAGTAGTGGTGCACGAGCGCCGGGTCCACGCCGGCCGCGGCGGCGATCGCCCGGATCGAGGCGGCGTCGTAGCCACGCTCGGCGAACGCCTCCCGCGCCGCGGCGAGGATGGCCTCGCGGGTGTCCGGGCTGCCGGGCCGCCGCCCGGTGCGCCGCGCGTTCACCCGCTGCGCCGGCGCAGCGTCGCCGCGGCCAGCACCAGTGCCGCCACCGCCGCCCCGGCCACGATCGCCACGTCGCGCCACATGGTCGCGGTCGGTTCGGCGTGCGCGCCGACCTCCTGCAACGCCTCGACCGCGTACGACAGCGGCAGCGCGTCGCTGACCGCCTGGAGCCAGCCGGCCATCTGGTCGCGCGGCACGAACAGGCCGCACAGCAGCAGTTGCGGGGCCACCACCACCGGCATGAACTGGACCGCCTGGAACTCGGTGCGGGCGAACGCCGAGCAGAACAGCCCGAGCGCCACCGCGAGCACCGCGTTCACCCCGGCGATCAGCACGACCAGCCAGGCGCTGCCCGCGGTCTCCAGGCCGAACACCCGGTACGCGACGACCGAGGAGACGGTGGACTGGAGCACCCCGGCCAGGCCGAACGCGATGCCGTACCCGAACAGCAGGTCGAGCTTGCCCAGCGGCGTGGTGAGCAGGCGCTCCAGGGTGCCCGTGGTGCGCTCGCGGAGCATGGCGATGCTGGTCACCAGGAACATGATGATGAACGGGAAGAAGCCCAGCATGATCAGGGCCACCCGGTCGAACGTGCTGGGCCCGCCGGGCGGGGCGGGCTGGTCGACGTACATGAAGTAGACGAGCGTGAGCAGCACCGACGGCACCACCACGAGCAGCGCCACGGTCCGCCGGTCGTGGCGGAGCTGGCGCAGGATGCGCCCGGTGGTGGCGGCCAGGATCCGTCCGTTCATCGCGTCTCCCCCTCGGCGTCGCGGATCAGGCGCAGGAACGCCTCCTCCAGGTCGTCGGTCCCGGTGGCGGCGCGGACCGCGGCCGGGGTGTCGTCGGCGACCAGGCGGCCCTCGCGGATGAGCAGCAGCCGGTCGCAGCGGGCGGCCTCGTCCATCACGTGGCTGGAGACCAGCAGCGTGGTGCCGTTCGCGGCCATGGCGTGGAACCGGGCCCACAGGTCGGCCCGCAGCACCGGGTCCTGCCCGACGGTGGGTTCGTCGAGGACCACCAGTTCGGGTTCGCCGACGAGTGCGCAGGCGAGCGAGGCGCGGCTGCGCTGGCCACCGGAGAGCGTGCCGACGAGCTGGTCGGCGGCGGTCGCCAGGCCGACATCGGCCACCGCGCGGTCGGCCTCGGCGCGGCCCCGGCCCTGGAGCACCGCGAAGTAGCGGGCGTTCTCCCGCACCGTCAGGTCGGCGTAGACGCTCGGCGCCTGGGTGAGGTAACCCACCCGGCGGCGCAGATCGGCCGAGCCGGCGGGGCGGCCGAGCACGTCGACGGCGCCGGAACCGACCGTCTGCACGCCGACCACCGCGCGCATCAGCGTGGTCTTGCCGCTGCCGCTGGGCCCGAGCAGCCCGGTCACCGTGCCCCGGGGCACCCCGCAGCTGATGCCGTGCAGCACCCGCCGCCCGCCCCGGTCGACCACCAGCTCGCGGACCGACACCGCGTCGTCCATGCTCGCCTCCGTCAATTCACCATGCGTTGAACTCAACGGTAGGTGAATTGTGTCCGCCCGGCAACGGGGACTTGACTTCGAGTGCGCTCGAACTGGAAGCCTGGAGAGCGTGGACATCAGCACGCGGGAGACGAGCCTCACCGTGGGTGAGGCGGCCGAACGGGTCGGCCTGACCACCTACACGCTGCGCTGGTACGAGCAGGAGGGCCTGGTGGGTCGCGTCGGGCGGGACTCGTCGGGCCGCCGGCGCTACACCGAGTCCGACGTCAACTGGCTGTTCCTGCTCACCCGGCTGCGCCGCACCGGGATGCCGGTGCGCGACATGCGCCGCTACGCCGAACTGGCCCGGTACGGCGACAGCACACTCGGCGCGCGACGGGCACTGTTCGAGGCGCACCGGGCCCGCGTACTGGCCCGGATGGCCGAGCTGGAGGAGGACCTGAAGATCCTCGAACACAAGATCGACGCTTACCGCCGGGCCGAGGAGGAATCAGCCTGAACGCCCCAGCGCCGGACACCGGGTCCGGCAACGGTCATTGCGGTGAAGATCGGATTTGGGCACCATGACGCCGTGGGTCCAGCGCAGTTGCCCGACACCGCATTCCTCGACGACTGGGCCGCCCGCCTGCGGCAGGCCGCCGACCGGCCGGTCGTCGGGATCATGCTGCGCGGCAGTCACGCCCGGCGGGCCGCCACCGAGCACAGCGACGTGGACGTGGACGTGCTCGTGGTCGCCGACGACGGGCGGACGGCCGGCCCGGGGATCCGGCCGGCCACGTCCCGCCGCGGCACGCCGTACGCGGCCCGGCGGGCGTACCTGACCGAGTACGGTGGTCGCCTCGTGCACGTGTCGGTGGCGGCCCGCGACGTCCGCTCCTGGGTACGCCGCCTCGGCCAGCCCGCCGACTGGGCGTTCGGGCTCCCGGTCACCGCGCCCGCCCGGCTGCTGTGGGCCGTACCGGAATGGCGCCGCCGGATCGACCTGCCGGTGCTCTGCCAGCCCGCCGACGAGCCGCGCCTGGAGGAACTGGTCGCGACGCTCGGCAAGGTCGCCGCCGCCCGCGTGGCCGACGACCCGGTCGGGGTCCGGCTCGCCGCGGCCGACCTGGCCCGGCTCTGCCCCTCGGTGCTGCGGCCGGCCAATCCGTCGGTACGCGTGGTGTCCCGCCGGGCCGCCCTGACCGCCGCGCTGGACCTGCCGGTCGCCCCGCCCGGCTACCGCCACGACATGCTGCTCTGCCTCGGGCTGCGCGCCGGTGACCCGGCCGCTGTCGGCGCC
The DNA here is from genome assembly GCF_900091565.1 of Micromonospora marina. GTDB lineage: Bacteria > Actinomycetota > Actinomycetes > Mycobacteriales > Micromonosporaceae > Micromonospora > Micromonospora marina. The sequence goes on from NZ_FMCV01000008.1 coordinate 93,547, forward strand.
GCCGCCGGACGGCTGGTCACCGGCATCCTCCCGCTGATCCGCCCGTACGCGGACGAGATCGCCGCCACCCACGGCGCGGACCTGGCCGAGGCGCTGGTCGACGGCCGGGTGGACCGCTACCTCGGCGAGTTGGGCCGGGTGCTGCGGACGGTGCCGCCCGCCTCCCGGGACACGTCGGCGGTGCCCGGGCCGCGTGCGGGAGAATGGTCAACCGTGCCCGCCCCTGACGCGCCGCTGACCGGCGCCCCCGCTCCCGGCCCGGCCCGTCCGTCCCGGCTCGACCCGGCCATCGCGGCCAAGCTCCGCCGGACCCCGGACGGCCTCGTCGCCGCCGTGGTCCGCGCCCACGACTCGGGCGAGGTGCTGATGGTCGCCTGGATGGACGACGAGGCGCTGCACCGCACGCTCACCACCGGGCGGGCCACCTACTGGTCGCGCAGCCGCGGCGAGTACTGGGTCAAGGGCGCCACCTCGGGCAACCACCAGTACGTGCGCTCGGTGGCCCTCGACTGCGACGGCGACGCGTTGCTGGTCGGCGTCGAGCAGGTCGGCGCCGCCTGCCACACCGGGCAGCGCACCTGCTTCTTCACCGACCTGCCGGTCAGCTCGCCGGAGGTGACCCCGTGACCGACGGCGCGGTCAGCCCGGACCGGTCCACCTTCGCCGACCTGGCCGCCCGCTGGCGGGTCGTGCCGGTGACCCGGCGGCTGCTCGCCGACGCGGAGACGCCGGTCGGGGTCTACCGCAAGCTGGCCGGCGGTCCCGGCTCGTTCCTGCTGGAGTCCGCCGAGCAGGGCGTCGGCTCGGCCGGCACCACCTGGTCGCGCTACTCGTTCATCGGCGTCCGCAGCAGCGCCACGCTCACCGAGCGCGACGGCGCGGCGAGCTGGACCGGCACACCACCGGCGGGCGTGCCCACCGGCGGCGACCCGGTCACCGTGCTCCGCGAGACCGTCGCCGCGCTCGCCGGGCCGGGCTGGGATCCGGCCGGTGACATGCCGCCGCTGACCGGCGGCCTGGTCGGCTACCTCGCCTACGACCTGGTCCGCCGCTTCGAGCGCCTGCCCGAGCTGACCGGGGACGAGCTGGACGTGCCCGAGCTGGGCATGATGCTCGCGACCGACCTGGTGGTCCTCGACCACTACGAGGGCTCCGCGATCCTGGTCGCCAACGCGGTGCTGCCGCCGCTCGACGACAGCGGCCGGGCGCAGTGGGTCGAGGCCGCGTACCACCACGCCGTCGGGCGCCTCGACGCGATGACCACAGCGCTGTCCCGGCCGATTCCGCCCATGGTCTCGACCGTCGGGCGCCCCGGCGTCGGCGAGGTGGTCAGCCGCACCCCCGAGGGCGGCTACCCGGAGGCGGTGGAGGCGGCCAAGGAGGCGATCCGGGCCGGCGAGTGCTTCCAGATCGTGCTCAGCCAGCGCTTCGAGCGCCCCACCGACGCCGACCCGCTCGACGTCTACCGGGTGCTGCGCACCACGAACCCCAGCCCGTACATGTACCTGCTGCGCTTCGACGGCTTCGACATCGTCGGCTCGTCACCGGAGGCGCACCTCAAGGTCAGCGCCGGGCCGGACGGGCGGCGGCGGGCGCTGCTGCACCCGATCGCCGGCACCCGTCCGCGTGGCGGCTCCCCGGACGGCGACGCCAAGCTCGCCACCGAGCTGCTCGCCGACCCGAAGGAACGCGCCGAGCACGTGATGCTCGTCGACCTGGGCCGCAACGACCTGGGCCGGGTGTGCCGGCCGGGCACCGTCGAGGTGCCCGAGTTCGCCACCATCGAGCGCTACAGCCACGTCATGCACATCGTCTCCACAGTCGTCGGGGAGCTGCGCGACGACCGCACCGCGTTCGACGCGCTGGCCGCGACGTTCCCGGCCGGGACGCTCAGCGGTGCGCCCAAGGTGCGCGCCATGGAGATCATCGAGGAGCTGGAGCCGGTGCGGCGCGGTGTCTACGGTGGCACCGTCGGCTACTTCGCGTTCGGCGGCGACCTGGACATGGCCATCGCGATCCGGACCGCGCTGATCCGCGACGGCCGCGCCTACGTGCAGGCCGGCGCCGGGATCGTGGCCGATTCCGACCCCGCCGCCGAGGACCAGGAGACGCGCAGCAAGGCCGCCGCCGTCCTCGCCGCCATCGCGGCCGCCGAGACGCTGCGGGCGGCCCGGTGAGCGCGCCCGGCACCACCGCGCCGGCCGCCCGCGGCCGGCGCGGACTCGCGTACGCGGTGCTGCTCTGCCTGGCCGGCGCGGGCCTGGCCGGCTGGGCGGTGACCCGGACCTGGGCGGTCGAGGTGACCGCGCGGGGGTCGCTGCCGTCCGGACGGGCCGAGCGCACCGGCACGGAGCTGCTGCCCTGGGTGCTGGCGCTGACCTACGTGGGACTCGCCGGCGGTGGCGCGGTGCTCGCCACCCGGGGCCGGCTGCGCCGGCTGCTGGGTGTGCTGCTGGCGGGCGTCGGCGTGGCGGTGGCGGCCGGCGGCGGGATCGGCCTGACCGAGGCCGGGGTGAGTCTCCGGTGGCCGGCGCTGGTGCTGGCCGGGGGCCTGGCCCTGGCGGCCGGCGGCGCGTTCACCGCGCTGCGTGGCGACGGCTGGCCGGCGATGGGTGCCCGGTACGAGCGGCGGTCCGACCCGGCGGACGAGCCCGGCCGGCCGGCGGTCGAGCGTGGCACCCGGGACGCGTGGGACGCGCTGGACCGGGGCGAGGACCCGACGGTCAGCTGACCGGCTGCGCCTCGCGGGCGTCGCGCCGCTGCCGGGCCGCGGCCCGTGCGGCGGCCAGCTCCGCCACCAGCCGCTCCAGCTCGCGGCGCTGCGCGGCGCGGGCCCGGTCGGCGCAGACCGCCTCCCAGGCGTTGCCCCGGGCGGTACGCATCCGGCCGTCACCGGCCGCCGCGCGTTCGAGCGTGTGCACCACGCCGACGGCGAGCGAGGCGACGGTGCGGGAGATGGTGGTCAAGCCGATGGTCTGGGTCGGCCCGTTGGCGCTCATGGTCACCCCATCCGAGATCGTTGGCGACGGTCGGCAGCCGCCGGCGTCGAGTGTGCCCGACGACGATGCTCCCGGGCGGACGTTTCGCCGCAGTGAAGCACAGGTCAACGCTGTCGCACCGGGGGCGACCTGGGCAGGGCCGGAGGTCCTTGAGCTTGGTCACAGCGGTCGCCCGGAACCCGTCCTGCGGGCCCGGAACGATCGTGGTGAGATAGGGGATGGGTGACGGTCGATGCCAGCGGTGGCGCTGCGTGACATGGCGTTCACCGGAAGTCGGCCATCATGCCACAGCCCATGTCGTGAGGTGCGCCATACCCCCCGGCACTCGTCGCCAGGTGGCGCCCCCTAGCATCGGCCCATGACGCCCGGAGAGGGGAGTCCGTTGGTGACTGCTGAGCATGCGCACGAGGAGGGGGACGACGCCGGAGCGGCGCCGTCCGCAGGGGTGCTCGACGAGATCCTGGCCGGCGTGCGGGAGGACGTCGCCCGGCGCCAGGAGCAGGTTCCGCTGGAGCGGATCCGGGAACTGGCCGCTGCCGCGCCGCCACCGCTCGACGCGTACGCGGCCCTGCGCCGCCCCGGCGTCGCGGTGATCGCCGAGGTGAAGCGCTCGTCGCCGTCCAGGGGACGGCTGGCCGAGATCGCCGACCCGGCCGACCTGGCCGGGGACTACGCGGCAGGTGGCGCGCGGGCGATCAGCGTGCTGACCGAGGGCCGCTGGTTCGGCGGGTCGCTCGACGACCTCGCCGCGGTGCGGGCCGCGGTGAACGTGCCGGTGCTGCGCAAGGACTTCGTGGTCTCCAGCTACCAGGTGCACGAGGCCCGCGCGCACGGCGCCGACCTGGTGCTGCTGATCGTGGCCGCGCTGGAGCAGAACGCGCTGGTCGGGCTGCTGGAGCGGATCGAGTCCCTCGGCATGACCGCGCTGGTCGAGGTGCACACCGAGGAGGAGGCGGACCGCGCCCTGGAGGCCGGTGCGCAGGTGATCGGCGTGAACGCCCGCGACCTGCGTACCCTGGAGGTCGACCGTTCGGTGTTCGAGCGGATCGCGCCGGGCCTGCCGAGCAGCGTCGTCAAGATCGCCGAGTCCGGGGTGCGCGGTCCGCACGACCTGATCCGGTACGCCTCCGCCGGCGCCGACGCCGTGCTGGTGGGCGAGGGCCTGGTCACCCAGAAGAGCCCGCGCGAAGCGGTCGCCGAGCTGGTCAACGCCGGTAACCACCCGGCCACGCCCCGCCCGGTGCGCTGAGCCGCCGGGCACCCGATCCGAGAGGACGCCCGCGATGAGCGCCGCACCCGCAACCGGCCAGGTTCCCGACGCCGCCGGTCACTTCGGCCGGTTCGGCGGCCGGTTCGTCCCCGAGGCGCTCGTCGCCGCGCTCGACGAGCTGGACGCGGCGTACCGGAAGGCGATGGGCGACGAGGACTTCCTCGCCGAGTTCGACGCGCTGCTGCGCGACTACGCCGGTACGCCCTCGCTGCTCTACGAGGCCCGGCGGTTCTCCGCGCGGGTCGGCGCGCGGATCCTGCTCAAGCGGGAGGACCTCAACCACACCGGCGCGCACAAGGTCCGCAACGTGCTGGGCCAGGCGCTGCTCACCAAGCGGATGGGCAAGCGGCGGGTCATCGCGGAGACCGGCGCCGGTCAGCACGGCGTCGCCACCGCCACCGCCGCCGCCCTGTTCGACCTGGAATGCGTCGTCTACATGGGCCAGGTGGACACCGAGCGGCAGGCGCTGAACGTGGCCCGGATGCGGATGCTCGGCGCCACAGTCGTCCCGGTGACGACCGGCTCGCGCACGCTCAAGGACGCGATGAACGAGGCGATGCGGGACTGGGTCGCCAACGTCGAGGACACCCACTACCTGATCGGCACCGCCGCCGGACCGCACCCGTTCCCGGAGATGGTCCGCGACTTCGTGCGCGGCATCGGCGAGGAGGCGCGCCGGCAGTGCCTGGACCTGACCGGCGCGCTGCCGGACGCGGTGGCGGCCTGCGTCGGCGGCGGCTCCAACGCGCTGGGCATCTTCCACGCGTTCGTGCCCGACGCCGGGGTCCGGCTCTACGGCTTCGAGGCCGGCGGTGAGGGTGTCGGCACCGGCCGGCACGCCGCCAGCATCACCGGCGGCTCGTCCGGCGTGCTGCACGGCACCCGCACGTACGTCCTCCAGGACGCCGACGGGCAGACCATCGAGTCGCACTCGATCTCGGCCGGCCTGGACTACCCGGGCGTCGGCCCGGAGCACGCCTGGCTGCACGACACCGGCCGGGCCACCTACCTGCCGGTGGACGACGCCGACGCGATGGCCGCGTTCGAGTTGCTCTGCCGCACCGAGGGCGTGATCCCGGCGATCGAGAGCGCACACGCGCTCGCCGGCGCCCGTGCGATCGCCCCCCGGCTCGCCGAGGAGCTGGGCCGGGAACCGGTGATCGTGGTCAACCTGTCCGGCCGGGGCGACAAGGACGTGCACACCGCCGGCGCGTACTTCGGCATCCTCGACAAGGAGTGACAGCGTGAGCCGCATCGGGGTCGCCTTCGACAAGGCGCGGGCGGACGGGCGGGCGGTGCTGGTCGGCTGCATGCCGGCGGGCTTCCCGACCGTCGAGGGCAGCATCGCCGCCATGAAGGCCATGGTCGAGGCGGGCGTGGACGTCATCGAGGTGGAGATCCCGTACTCCGACCCGGTGATGGACGGCCCGGTGATCCAGAAGGCGAGCGACATCGCGCTCGCCGGCGGCGTCCGCGTCGCCGACGCGCTGCGCGTCGTCGAGGCGGTCGCCGCGACCGGGGCGAGCGTGGTCACCATGACCTACTGGAACCCCATCGAGCAGTACGGCGTGGACGCGTTCGCCCGCGACATGGCCGCCGCCGGTGGCACCGGCCTGATCACGCCCGACCTGATCCCGGACGAGGCCGCCGAGTGGCTGGCCGCCTCCGACGCGCACGGCCTGGACCGCACGTTCCTGGTTTCGCCGTCCTCGACCGACGCGCGGCTGCGGATGACTGTCGAGCACTGCCGCGGCTTCGTCTACGCCACCGCGATCATGGGGGTCACCGGCGCCCGCGCGCAGACCTCCGAGGCGGCACCGGTCCTGGTCTCCCGGCTGCGCGAGGTCACCGACATCCCGGTCGGCGTGGGGCTGGGCGTGGGCACCGGCGCGCAGGCCGCCACCGTCGCCGGGTACGCGGACGCGGTGATCGTGGGCAGCGCGCTGGTCCGTTGCGTGCTGGACGCTCCGGACCAGGCGGCCGGCCTGACCGCGCTGCGCAAGCTCAGCGCCGAGTTGGCCGACGGCGTCCGCAACCCCGCCCGCTGACGGCCGGTTCGCCGAGGCTGCGCTGTCCAGCCCCGGCCGCACCGGGGCCACCTGCTTGATCGACTCCATTCCGCCGACCTGGCGTGGTCATGGACGCCAGGACCGCCACTTCGCCGAACTGGTGCCGATCATGCGCGAGCGGGTGGTCAGCGGCTACTGCTGTCGGCCTGCTCGGATGCGCGCTGGCCGGGCGGGGCGGGCCGCCCGTCGCCGGGCGGTCCGTCGCCGGGTGGCGTGAACGCGTCGGCGGCGGTGGTGCGGCGCAGCACGCCGGAGCGCCCGGCGAGCGCGTCCGCGACCGCCGCGCGCGTCGTGGGGGTGAGCGCGCCGGGCAGCCCGTCCGCGGGCCACCACTCCGCCAGACAGCCGGCCACCGGCTCACCCGGCGGATCGGCGCCGGCCGGCGCGGCGCGGAACACGTGCACCAGCACGTCCGGCCGCCCGCCGCACCGCCCGGCCGGCGGCGCGGGCGCCTGCGGATCGGTGACCCGGTAGAGGCCCACCAGGTCGGCCGGCGTCACCGCCCAGCCGGTCTCCGCGCGGACCGCCCGGACGACGGCGTCCGCCGGGCTCTCGTCGTGGCGCAGCCGCCCGCCCGGCAACCCCCAGCGGCGGGCCCCCGCGGACCGGCGGCACAGCAGCAGCCGGCCGGACCCGTCGGTGACGACGGCGGCGACAGCCCAGGTGAGCGGGCTCATGGACAAAGAGCCTACGACCGTGCAAACCAGAAGTCATCCCACCCGCGCGGCAGGCGGCCCGGGGTGCCGCACACACGGTCCGCACCGGTACCGTGTGCACCCGTGACCCTCGCCCCGATGACCCCACTGGCGGCCATGCCCAGCCCCAGCACCGCTGTCTGGCAGCTCGGTCCGGTTCCGATCCGGGCGTACGCGCTCTGCATCATCCTCGGCATCGTGGTGGCCTGCGTGGTCACCGAGTACCGGCTGCGTCGGCGCGGTGTGGCGCCGGGCGCGGTGCTGGACATCGCCGTCTGGGCCGTGCCCGCGGGCATCGTCGGCGCGCGGATCTACCACGTGATCACCTCGCCGGAGAAATACTTCGGCGCCGGTGGTGAGCCGATCAAGGCGCTCTACATCTGGGAGGGCGGCCTCGGCATCTGGGGTGCGGTGGCCGGTGGCGCGGTCGGCGCGTGGCTTGCCGCGCGGCAGCTCGGCATCCCGTTCGCCGTCGTCGCCGACGCGCTGGCGCCGGGGCTGCCCCTGGCGCAGGCCGTCGGCCGCCTGGGCAACTGGTTCAACAACGAGCTGTACGGCGGGCGGACCACGCTGCCGTGGGGCCTGGAGGTGCACGTCATGGACCCGGACAACCCGGGTCACGCGCTGCGCGACGACGCCGGCAACCCGGTGCTCCAGCCCGGGCTCTACCACCCGACGTTCCTCTACGAGGCGCTCTGGAACGTGGGTGTCGCCGCGCTGGTGCTGTTCCTCGACCGCAGGCTGCGGCTCGGCCGCGGCCGGGCGTTCGCGCTCTACGTGATGGGCTACACGGCGGGCCGGTTCTGGATCGAGCTGATGCGCACCGACGAGGCGAACCTGATCCTCGGCGTACGCCTCAACGTCTGGACGGCCGCGCTGGTCTTCCTCGGCGCGCTCGCCTACTTCGTCCGGGTCCGCGGACCCCGCGAATACCTGGTGCCGGTGGGCGAGCCGGCCCCCGCGGCGGCCCCGGCGGGCGACGTGTCCCAGGTCGACCTCTCCGCCCGGGAGGCCACCGCCCGGCCGGCCGCGCCCGAGGGATACCGGGTGGTGAGCGAGGAGCAGTTCGACGCGTACCGGACGACCGGTGTGCTGCCCCCGGCCGACGACGAACCGGCGCGGGCCGAGTCCGCCGCCGACGGCGACGCGACGGGCGGCGCGGACGGCGGCGACAGCGCGAACGCCGACCGGGCGGACGGCGACGACACCGATCCGGAGCGGGCGGACGCGGAGCGCACGAACGCCGGCCGGGCCGACGGCGGCGGGCGCCCGGCGGACCGGGACAGCTGAGCGGGGGAGTCATGCGCAGCGCGGTGGTGGTCGGCGCCGGCCTCGGCGGAATGGCGGCGGCCGGTGTGCTGGCCCGGTCGGGCTGGCAGGTCACGCTGCTGGAACGCGCCGACCGGGTCCGTCCGGAGCCGACCGCCGTGGTGCTCTGGCCCAACGGGGTACGCGCGCTGCGCGCTCTCGGACTGGGCGACGGGCTGGACGCGATCGCCACCCCGCTGCCCGACGGCGGCGTGCGCCGCCCGGACGGCCACTGGCTGGTGCAGGCCCGGTCCATGCCGGCCGAGCGGATGCCGGTGGTGGTGCACCGGGAGGACCTGCACGACGCGCTCATCGCCGGCTTGGGCGACCGGGTCGAACTGCGGACCGGCGTGACGGTGCGGACCGTACGCGCGGTGTCGGGTGAGCGCCCGGCGGTGGGCGACGGCCGGCACACCTACGAGGCGGACCTGGTGGTGGCCGCCGACGGCACGGACAGCGAGGTCCGCCGGCACCTCGCCCCGGAGACCGCAGTGGTCAGTTCCGGGTGCGCCGCCTGGCGGGCGGTCATCCCCTGGTACCGGGCCCCGCAACTGCCCGACGACCAGCCGGTGCACGGCGAGACGCTCGGTGCCGGGTACCGCTTCCTGGCCGCCTCGCTCGGCGAGCGGGGCACGGCGGGCGCGTCCCGCCGGGGCGGCGTCTACTGGGTCGCCACGGCCGCCGGCGCGCCCCGCCCGGAACCGCCGGAGATCCAGCTCGCGCTGCTCAAACGCTGGTTCGCGGGCTGGCCCGCCCCGATCGGCACGCTGCTGGAGGCGACCGACCCGGAGGACGTGGTGCAGCAGGAGATCCGCGAGCTGCGCCCGCTGCCCAAGGCGTACGGCTTCCCGGCCGGCCCGGGCGGCGTGGTGCTGCTCGGCGACGCCGCGCACGCCATGCCGCCGCACCTCGGGCAGGGCGCCTGCCTGGCGTTCGAGGACGCGGCGACGCTGGCCGGGCTGCTGCGGGAGTCGCGGCTGCCGGACGCGGTGGCCGGGTACGACAGGTTGCGCCGCCCCCGCGCGGCCACGATGGTCCGGCAGACCCGGCGGATGTCGGCGGTCCTCCAGGCCCGGGGCCGGCTGGCGCTGCGCGCCCGGGACGCCGCGCTGGGCACGATCAGCCCGCGGCTGCGCAACACCGCCGCCGCGGCGGCTGCCGCCTGGCAGCCGCCGTCCTGACCGTGCCGCCGCGAGCCGGCCTCTCGGCGGCCCGGCCCCGGTGGTGCGGGCTCGGGGACCACGCGGGCCGGGCGGGTGCTCAGATGACGGCGGTGGGCTCGGCGATGCAGGCGGTACCCACCCGGCGGAACCCGACCCGCAGGTAGACGCGGGCGATGTCCTCGCTGCCGGCGCTCAGGAAGATCAGGTCGGTACCGGCGGCGCGCAGCTCCCGGGCGAGGGTGGCGGTCACCGCCGCGCCGAGCCCGCGCTGCCGGGCGGTGGGCAGCGTGGCCACGCCGGCGATCTCCGCCACGTCGTCCACCCGCATCGCCATTCCGCTGGCGAGCGCGCCCTCGTCGGGCGTCTCGGCGAGCACCGAGATGCGCCGCCCGTCGGCGACCCGGGTCGCCTCCTCCTCCAGCGCGGCCACGTCCAGCTGGGCGAGGGCGGCGTCCCGCTCGGCCGGTCCGGCTTCGCCGCGCGCGGTGCCGCCGTTGGCGAAGCCGACCGCCGCGACGGCCCGCCGCAGCGCGATGTCCGCCGCGAAGCCGGGGCCGGCGGGGTCCAGCACCCGCACCGGTACGGCGCTGAACATCCCCGGCTCGGGCAGCCGCTCCGGCTCCAGCAGCATCAGCGGCGCCTCCAGCACGCTGAGTCCGGCCGAGCGGGCCACCGCCAGCAGGTCGGGCTGGTGCTCGTGCACCCACTCGAACGTTTCCGGCAGGCCCAGCTCCCGTTGCCGTTCGCGGACCGCCGTCACGTCGGCCAGCGTGGGCGCCTCGGTGGCGTCGAGCCGGGGCCGGGCGTAGAACGGCCAGCCCGCCCCGTCCCGGACGAACAGCACCAGGGCGCCGTAATCCTCGGTCCGGGCCCCGTCGCGGGGCACCGCGTCGTAGAACCGCTCCAACCGGTCGAGTGTGTCAGCACGTGCGAGATCCACCGCGCGAGACTACACGTCCCAGCATCTGGAAGTGTGATCAATCTGAACTGGCCTTGCGCCGGAAGCCCTAACGTAGACTCAATAAACCGCAGAGGGCCGACGTCGTCCCCATCATGATCGAACCTGAGTGACGACAGGAGGCCCGGTGGCCTTTCCGTACCCTCACAGCCCGCAGCCGGCCCCACAGACGACCGGGCTCTACGACCCCGCGTACGAGCACGACGCCTGCGGCGTGGCCTTCGTGGCCGACCTGCACGGACGGCGCTCGCACCAGGTCGTCGCGAACGGCCTCGGGGCGCTGTGCCGGCTGGACCACCGGGGCGCCCGGGGCGCGGAGCACAACACCGGGGACGGCGCCGGGATCATGATCCAGGTGCCGGACGCGTTCCTGCGCGCCACCGTCGACTTCCCGCTGCCCCCGGCCGGCCAGTACGCCACCGGCCTGGTGTTCCTGCCCGACGACGACGCGGCCGAGGCCCGCGCCCGCCAGGTGATCGACAAGTACGCGCTGGTCGAGGGCGCCGACGTGCTCGGCTGGCGGGAGGTGCCGACCGACCCGTCCGGCCTGGGCGAGACCGCGCTCGCGGCGATGCCCCGGGTCCGGCAACTGTTCGTGGCCGCGAACCGGCTGACCGGCTCGCCGGACGGCCCGGCCGGCTCCCCGCTGACCGGGCTCGACCTGGACCGGGTGGCGTTCTGCCTGCGCAAGCAGGTCGAGCGGGAGACCGCCGAGCGGGGCGTGCCGGCGTACTTCCCGTCGCTGTCCGGCCGCACCATGGTGTGGAAGGGCATGCTCACCCCGGACCAGCTCCCGGCGTTCTACCCGGAGCTGACCGACGAGCGGGTGGTCAGCGCCATCGCGCTGGTGCACTCGCGCTTCTCCACGAACACGTTCCCGTCCTGGCCGCTGGCGCACCCGTACCGGTTCATCGCGCACAACGGCGAGATCAACACGATCCGCGGCAACCGGAACTGGATGCAGGCCCGCGAGGCCCTGCTCCGGAGTCCGAGCATCCCCGGCAACATCCGCCGGGTCTTCCCGGTCTGCACGCCCGCCGCGTCCGACTCGGCCAACTTCGACGCGGTGCTCGAACTGCTGCACCTGGCCGGGCGGAGCCTGCCGCACGCGGTGCTCATGATGATCCCCGAAGCGTGGGAGAACGACCCGGACATGCGCGCCGACAAGCGCGCGTTCTACCGATTCCACGCCAGCCTGATGGAGCCGTGGGACGGCCCGGCGTCGGTCGCGTTCACCGACGGCGAGGTCGTCGGCGCGGTGCTGGACCGCAACGGCCTGCGCCCGGGCCGCTGGTGGCACACCACCGACGGCCTGGTGGTGCTCGGCAGCGAGGCGGGCGTGCTCGACCTGGACCCGGCCACGGTGGTCGCCAAGGGCCGCCTCCAGCCGGGCAAGATGTTCCTCGTCGACACCGTCAACGGCCGGATCGTCTCCGACGACGAGATCAAGACGGAGCTGGCGGCCGAGCAGCCGTACCAGGAGTGGCTGCACGCCGGCCTGATCGAACTGGACGACCTGCCGCCGCGCGAGCACATCGTCTACACCCACGACTCGGTACGCCGCCGCCAGCAGACGTTCGGCTACACCGAGGAGGAGCTGAAGATCCTGCTCGGCCCGATGGCCCGCAGCGGCGCCGAGCCGATCGGCTCGATGGGCACGGACACGCCGATCGCCCCGCTGTCCACCCGGCCGCGGCTGCTCTACGACTACTTCCATCAGCTCTTCGCGCAGGTCACCAACCCGCCGCTGGACGCCATCCGGGAGGAGCTGGTGACCAGCCTGGCGTCCACCATCGGGCCGGAGGGCAACCTGCTCGACCCGGGCCCGGCGAGCTGCCGGCAGATCGTGCTGCCGTACCCGGTGATCGACAACGACGAGCTGGCCAAGATCCTGTCCATCGACGAGGACGGCGACCTGCCCGGCTTCAAGGCGGTCCGGGTCTCCGGGCTCTACCGCCTGCGCGACGGCGGCGCCGGCATCAAGACGCGGCTGACCGAGATCTGCCGGCACGTCTCCGAGGCGATCGAGGACGGCGTCCGCATCCTGGTGCTCTCCGACCGGGACTCCAACGCCGACCTGGCGCCGATCCCGTCGCTGCTGCTCACCGCCGCGGTGCACCAGCACCTGGTCCGCGAGCAGACCCGTACCCAGGTGGCGCTGGTCGTCGAGTCCGGCGACTGCCGCGAGGTGCACCACGCGGCCGTGCTGATCGGGTACGGCGCGGCGGCGGTCAACCCGTACCTGGCCTTCGAGTCGGTGGAGGACATGATCTCCACCGGCGTACTGACCGGCGTGGACCGGGTGAAGGCCGTCCGCAACTACGTCAAGGCGCTCGGCAAGGGCGTCCTGAAGATCATGTCCAAGATGGGCATCTCGACCGTGTCGTCGTACTGCGGCGCGCAGGTCTTCGAGGCCGTCGGCCTGGACACCCGCCTGGTCGACAGATACTTCCGCGGCACGCCGAGCACCATCGGCGGCATCGGACTGAACGAGATCCACGCCGAGGTGGCGGCCCGGCACACGCGGGCCTGGCCGGCGCCGGGCGCGCAGGCCACGGACCGGCTGGAGGTCGGCGGCGAGTACCAGTGGCGCCGCGAGGGCGAGCTGCACCTGTTCAACCCGGAGACGGTCTTCCTGCTCCAGCACGCCACCCGCAGCCGCCAGTACGACGTGTTCCGGCAGTACACCGCCAAGGTCGACGAGCTGGCCGCGCAGGCCGGCTCGCTGCGCGGGCTGTTCACGCTGCGCACCGGTGCACGCCCGCCGGTGCCGCTGGACGAGGTCGAGCCGGCCACCGAGATCGTCAAGCGGTTCGCCACCGGCGCCATGTCGTACGGGTCGATCTCGGCGGAGGCGCACGAGACGCTCGCCGTCGCGATGAACCGGCTCGGCGGCAAGTCCAACACCGGCGAGGGCGGGGAGGACGTCGAGCGGCTGCACGACCCGGCGCGGCGCTCCGCGGTCAAGCAGATCGCCAGCGGCCGGTTCGGCGTGACCAGCGAATACCTCGTCAACGCCGACGACCTCCAGATCAAGATGGCGCAGGGCGCGAAGCCCGGCGAGGGTGGTCAGCTGCCGGGCAACAAGGTCTGGCCGTGGATCGCCCGGACCCGGCACGCCACCCCGGGTGTCGGCCTCATCTCCCCGCCGCCGCACCACGACATCTACTCCATCGAGGACCTGGCCCAGCTCGTCCACGACCTGAAGTGCGTCAACCCGGCCGCCCGGGTGCACGTCAAGCTGGTCAGCGAGGTGGGCGTGGGCACCGTCGCGGCGGGCGTGGCCAAGCTCAAGGCCGACGTCATCCTGATCTCCGGGCACGACGGCGGCACCGGCGCGTCCCCGCTCAACTCGCTCAAGCACGCCGGTACGCCGTGGGAGCTGGGCCTGGCCGAGGCGCAGCAGACGCTGCTGCTCAACAAGCTGCGCGACCGGGTGACGGTGCAGGTCGACGGCCAGCTCAAGACCGGCCGGGACGTGCTGATCGCGGCGCTGCTCGGCGCCGAGGAGTTCGGCTTCGCCACCGCGCCGCTGATCGTCGAGGGCTGCGTGATGATGCGGGTGTGCCACCTGGACACCTGTCCGGTCGGCATCGCCACCCAGAACCCGGTGCTGCGCGAACGCTTCACCGGCCGCCCCGAGTTCGTGGAGAACTTCTTCCTCTTCCTCGCCGAGGAGGTCCGTGGTTACCTGGCCGAGCTGGGCTTCCGCAGCATCGACGAGGCGATCGGCCACACCGAGCTGCTCGACGTGGCCGGCGCGATCGACCACTGGAAGGGCCACGGGCTCGACCTGAGCCGCGTGCTGCACCTGCCGGAGCTGCCGGAGGGCGCGGCCCGCCGGGGCGTACGCGCCCAGGACCACGGCCTCGACGCGGCGCTTGACAACCGGCTCATCGAGCTGGCCGGTCCGGCGCTGCGCGACCGTACCCCGGTCCGGGTCGAGGTCGAGGTCCGCAACGAGCACCGCAGCGTCGGCGCGATGCTCGGCGGCGAGGTGACCCGCCGCTTCGGCGGCGACGGCCTGCCCGACGACACCGTCGAGTTCCTGCTGCGCGGCACCGCCGGCCAGTCGTTCGGCGCGTTCCTGCCGCGCGGTGTCACGCTGCGCCTGTACGGCGACGCCAACGACTACGTCGGTAAGGGACTGTCCGGCGGCCGGATCGTGGTCCGGCCGGACGCCGCCGCGCCGTTCGTCGGCGTCGACGCCGAGCCGGGCCGCCGCGCCGAGGACCAGATCATCGCCGGGAACACCATCCTGTACGGCGCCACCGGCGGCGAGGTGTTCCTGCGCGGCCGGGTGGGCGAGCGGTTCGCGGTCCGCAACTCCGGCGCCGTGGCCGTGGTCGAGGGCCTCGGCGACCACGGGTGCGAGTACATGACCGGCGGCACCGTCGTGGTGCTCGGGCCGACCGGGCGCAACTTCGCCGCCGGCATGTCCGGTGGCACCGCGTTCGTGCACCGGCTCGACCAGCGGCTCGTCAACGCCGAGCTGGTCGACCTGTCGCCGCTGCGCGACGAGGAACGCGACCGGCTGCACGAGCTGGTCCAGCGGCACTTCGCCGAGACGGACTCGGCGGTCGCCGAGGACCTGCTCAAGCGCTGGCCGCAGGCGGTGGAGGAGTTCACCGCCGTGGTGCCCCGGGACTACCGCCGGGTCATGGAGATCATGCGGGCCGCCGAAGCCGCCGGCCGAGACGTCGACGACGCGGTGATGAGTGCACTGGCGGCGACAGCCGCCCCGGCGGCTCAGCCGACCGCGTCCTTGCCACCCGCGCCCCGGGTGGTCGCCCAGGAGGTGGCTCGTGCCTGACCCGAACGGTTTCCTCCGCTACGACCGGCGGCTGCCGGCCCGCCGTCCGGTGCCGGTGCGCATCTCCGACTGGCGTGAGGTGTACCCGCCGGCCGGCGAGGAGCTGATCCGCGAGCAGGCCACCCGGTGCATGGACTGCGGCATCCCGTTCTGCCACAGCGACACCGCCGGGTGCCCTCTTGGAAATCGGATTCCGGACTGGAACGACCTGGTCCGCACCGGCAACTGGGACGCGGCGGTGGAGTCGCTGCACGCCACAAACAACTTCCCCGAGTTCACCGGCCGGCTCTGCCCGGCGCCGTGCGAGGCGGCCTGCGTGCTCGGCCTGGGCGGCCAGCAGCCGGTCACCATCAAGCAGGTCGAGGTGGAGATCGCCGACGCGGCGGTGGCCCGCGACGGCCTGCGACCCCGGCCCGCCTCCACGCCGACCGGCCGGTCGGTGGCGGTGGTCGGTTCCGGTCCGGCCGGGCTGGCGGCCGCGCAGCAGCTCGCCCGTGCCGGTCACACGGTCACCGTGTACGAGCGCGACGACGCGATCGGCGGCCTGCTCCGCTACGGCATCCCCGACTTCAAGCTGGAGAAGCAGCACATCGACAAGCGGCTGGCCCAGCTCACCGCCGAGGGCGTGCGCTTCCGGACCGGTGTGCACGTCGGCGTCGACGTGACCGCCGAGCAGATCCGCGCCGAGCACGACGCGGTGCTGCTGGCCTGCGGCGCGTTGCAGGGCCGGGACACCCCGGAGACGCCGGGCCGGGAACTGCGCGGCGTGCACCAGGCGATGTCGCACCTGGTCGCCGCGAACCGCGTGGTGGCCGCCGCCGGGGACGGGCGGCCCGCCCTCGCCGCGCTGCCCGACGGTACGCCGATCGACGCCGCCGGCAAGCACGTGGTGATCATCGGCGGTGGCGACACCGCCGCGGACTGCCTCGGTGTGGCGCACCGGCAGGGCGCGGCCGGCGTACACCAGCTCGACCTCTACCCGCAGCCGCCCACGGAGCGCGACGCGGCCCGCGACCCGTGGCCGACCTGGCCGTGGCTGCTGCGCAACTACCCGGCGCACGAGGAGGGCGGCGAGCGGGTCTTCGCGGTCGCCGTGCAGGAGTTCGTGGACGACGGCACCGGCCAGGTCCGCGCGGTCCGGATCGCCGAGGTGACAGTGAAGAAGGTGGACGGTCGCCGCATCGTCACGCCGCTGCCCGGCTCCGAGCGGGAGATCCCGGCCGACCTGGTGCTGCTCGCCATCGGCTTCGAGGGCACCGAGGAACAGCCGCTGCTGGCCCAGTTCGGGGTGACCCGCAACGGCCGGGGCGCGGTCGACGCCCGTGGGGACTGGCAGGCCGCCGACGGCGTCTTCGTCGCCGGTGACATGCACCGGGGCGCGTCGCTGATCGTGTGGGCGATCGCGGAGGGACGCGCCGCCGCGGCGGCGATCCACGCGTACCTCGGTGGGGTGGGCGAGCTGCCCGCCCCGGTCGACCCGGCCCGCCAGCCACTCGCCGCGCGCTGAAGGAAGGGCCCCCTCTTAACGCCTCCGGTAGAGGAGGGGGCCCTTCTTAACATCGCCGTCCGCACGGCGGCGGCGGTCGCACGGCGGGACGCGCTGCGGCGTCACCGGCAACCGGGTCGACGCATGTGAACGAATCTTCCCCGGCTCGCCGAACTCACCTGTTCTATTTCGGTGAATGTTTCGATAGCATTACCGACCAGTAACAGCACCGATCCCTCGGCCACGCGCGCGGTCAACGGGCTCCACCACCCCTGCCCCGTGGAGGCTCTACCATGCCCCGTCGCGTCCGTACCGTGCTCGCCGCCGTCCTGGCGGCCGTCCTCGGCGCCGTGCTCCTGCCCGGCGTCGCCCGGGCGGCCACCGTCAACTACGTCGCCCTCGGCGACTCCTACTCCTCCGGTGTCGGCGCCGGCCCGTACGACCTGTCCACCTGTCTGCGCAGCCAGAAGTCGTACGCCCCGCTGTGGGCCGCCGCCCACTCGGTCACCAGCTTCAAGTTCCCGGCCTGCGGCGGCGCGGTCACCGCCGACGTGCTGAACAACCAGGTCGGCCAGCTCAGCAGCAGCACCACGCTCGTCACCATCACCATCGGCGGCAACGACGCCGGCTTCGCCGACGTGATGACCAGTTGCCGCTTCGGCAGCACGTCCAGCTGCGAGAGCGCGGTCAACGAGTCCAAGGCGTTCGCCACCACGACGCTGCCGGCCCGCCTCGACGCCACGTACACCGCGATCCGCAACCGGGCGCCGAACGCCCGGCTGGTGGTGCTCGGCTACCCGCGGCTGTTCGAGACCGGCTACTGCGGACTGTTCGCGATGAGCAGCTACAAGCGCACCATCCTCAACCAGGCCGCCGACACGCTCAACGGCGTCATCGCCGGCCGGGCCGGCGCGGCCGGCGGTACGTTCGTCGACGCGCGGACGGTCTTCACCGGCCACGGCGTGTGCGCCGCCGATCCGTGGATCCGTGACGTCAGCGGCGTCATCGAGGCGTACCACCCGAACGCCAGCGGCTACCGCTACGGCTACCTGGCCGCGCTGACCGCCGCGATCGGCTGATCCGTACGACGAGGAGGGCCCCGCTCGGCACCCGTCGAGCGGGGCCCTCCTGCGGTTGCATCGAGCGTCGACAATGGTGTGACACCCTGTGCCACCCGGAGGTGACGATGCGCGAACCGGTGACCCGGCCGCGGCCGGTCCGCGAGCAACTCCCGTCCGGCGGCCCGGAACTTCTCACCCTGCTGGCCCGGCTGCTGCGCCGCCCACGCCGCGGCGACCGCCGGCTGCCGCTGCTCTGGCTGGTCCGGCCCGCCGCCGACGGTGCGACAGCGGCCCTGCTGCGGCGGTTCGCGGCGCGCCGGGCCGGGCGGCGGGTGCCGCACGCAGTGCTGGACCTGGCCGGCCGGCCCGCCGGCGACGACGTCGCGGCCGTCCTGCGCGAGTTGCACCGGCAGCTCTCGGTGGAGGCGTTTGGCGCTCCCCGGCTGCGGTTCCGGCACTACCCGCTGGCCGACTGGCTGATGCACCAGACGCTCGCCGTGGACCTGGACGCCGCCGACAGCGGCCGGGCCGCGCTGGTGCGCCGCCTGCGGGACTGGCGGGGACGGCGGGCCGGGGACGACCCCCAGGTCGGCGGCGACTCCGGCCTCGGCACCGCGGTGCATCTGCTGCTCTGGCTGCTGTGGCGGGCCGTGCCCAGCGTGGTGTTCCGGATCGCCGTGTCCGGCCGGGTGCCGCTCGTGGGCCGGCAGTACCGCTGGTTCATGCGTCAGCAGTACCTGGCGCCCCGGCAGTCG
This sequence comes from Micromonospora marina, assembly GCF_900091565.1. Taxonomy (GTDB): domain Bacteria; phylum Actinomycetota; class Actinomycetes; order Mycobacteriales; family Micromonosporaceae; genus Micromonospora; species Micromonospora marina. The sequence goes on from NZ_FMCV01000008.1 coordinate 112,124, forward strand.
GTGACGTTCCTCGGCTTCGCCGAGCGGCTCACCGCCGGGTGGCGCGACGGCGAACACCCGGCCCAGGTGGAGAAGCTGCTGCTGCACGCGTTCCTGGAGGACCTGCGCCTGGCGTACCGGCGGCGGTTCTGGCGGCCGGGAGACTGGCGCCGCACCGCCTATCCGATGCTGGTGCTCGACGGCGCCCGCCCGGACAACGTCGGGCACACGCTGGTCCGGCTCGTCGACGAGGTGCGCAACGAGACCGGCCGCAACGACCCGCTGCTCGTCGTCGCGGTCGCCGCCGACCCGCCGCCGGAACCGGCCGCGGCCCGGCCGCTCACCCAGGCCGAGGAGGTGTACGAGGAGTGGGCCGAGGCGCTGCCGGAGAACCGCCGGCTGCGCCGCCCCGGCGCCTGGCTGATGCTGCTGGAGGCGGACGACCGGGACGTCGACGTCCCGGTGGGAGGCGTCCCGCCGGCCCTGGTCGCGCCCGACCCGCCCTGGTGGGCGCGGCGGTTCCTGCCCGCCGCGGTGGCTCTGGCGCTCGTCGCCGGGCTGGGCGTGTGGGCGCACGGACGGTGGGCGCCGGACTGCCGCCCCTGGCCCGCCGACCGGGTCTCCGTCCGGCTCGTGGGCGGGGAGTGCGTCGGCTACAGCGACACCGCCGGGCAGGTCTTCAACAGCGAGCCCGGGCAGGACCGGCTGCGCGCCGTACAGCGCCGCATCTTCGCCCAGAACCGGGCCGCCGAGGAGGTGTGGCGGCGCAGCGACCACCGCCGCCCCTACCTGACGCTTGTCTACCTGGGCAGCCTCACCGGTAACCGGACCCGGGCGGACGAGGAGTCCTACGTCTCCGAGCGGGAGGAACTGGAGGGCATGGCCACCGCCCAGTACGCCCTGCTGCAGGAGTCGGCGGCGGCGGACGACGCGGCGCTGCTGCACATCGTGGTGGCGAACGCCGGGCGGCAGATGCGGCACGCCGGCGACGCGGTACGGATGCTGGAGGGGCTGGCCCGCGACGACCCCACGGTGCTGGGCGTGGTCGGGCTGGTGGACAGCCGCACCAGTACGGCGGCGGCACTGCGCGAACTCAACCGGGTCGGCCTGCCGGTGCTCGCCCCCACGCTGTCGGCCGACCGGATGGACGCCAACTCCAGCCTCTACCTGGCCATGTCGGCGCCGAACCGGGACCAGGCCCGGATGGTCGAGGCGTATGCCCGGCAGGTGCTGCGGGTGGGGGAGGCGCACGTCTACTGGACCACCGGCGACCGCAGCTCGCTCACCGACGACCTCTACGTCGCCACCCTCGTCGACGGCCTGCGGGAACGCTTCGGCGACCGGATCACCCGGCTCGACGAGTGGCGCAGTGGACGGCGGCTCACCCAGGAGTGCGGCTACCCCGGGATGCTCTTCTTCGCCGGCCGCTGGTCGGAGTTCGACGGGTTCATGCGGGCGCTCAAGGAGTGCGGCGCGAACCCGCCCCGGCACCTGGTCGCCGACGACTCGGTGAACCGCTACATGGCCAACCCGGGGCTGCGCGCCAGCGCGCCGGGCAACCTGCCGGTCACGTACGTGTCGAAGGCCGCGCTGGCCACCTGCGCGGCGCTGCGGACCGCGCAGGCCGGGCGGGACGACGCCCGCGGCAGTTTCCTCACCTGGATCGGCGCGGACGGACTGCTCGACCCGCCCCGCTGCCGCGCCGGGACCGGCCCGCCGGTCGGCGAGCGGGTCAGCCTGGCCTACGACGCGACAATGATGACGGTACGCGCGCTGGAGAGCCTCGCCGCCCGGCTGCGTCACGCGGACACCGGCCGCCGCTGGGAGCCCCGCTCGGTGAATCCGGTCGGGGTGCACGCCGAGGTGCTGCGGCAGAACGCCGCCGGCGGTTACCCGGGGGTCAGCGGCCTGATCCGGTACGCCCCGGACTCCGGCGAACCGGTGGCGAAGCGGCTGGCGCTGCTCACCGTGGCGAAGGTGCCCGATGTGGACGCCGCCCCGGTCGAGGTGTTCCACTGCGGGGTGGCCGACGCAGGCCCCGACCCCGGCTGCCGTGCCACACCACGCTAGACGAGATCTTGGTACGTGGGCGCCCCTCGCGGGCCGTGCGCGTACCAAGATTCATGGGAACGAAGGGCTCAGCGGGTTCTGTCGGATACCTGATTCCGGCGTTCGATTGTGCTGCGTCAAGCATCGATCGTTTCTATCCTGACGTGTTCATTCCCGGCGACGCGCGTGGAGAGCTGTGGATCAGCGACAGGTACGACGGCTGGCGGAGCAGTCCGCCAACTTCGGATTCCTCAAGGATCATCCGCTTCTGGTCTGGTACGGCGCTGGAGCCGAGCTGCTCGTCTACGTCGACGCGCAGGCGGCGATGTTCAAGATCCGTGCCTTCGGCGACGAGCTGGCGAAGGACCTGGTGCGCCGCACCGACGCCCGGCCGCAGTCGGAGAAGTTCTTCCACCGGGTGCAGGCGCTCCAGGCCAACGGCACTCTCGTCCCGGAGATCTACCGTGCGTTCGATCGGTTGCGTGACCAGGGCAACCGCGCCGTACACGATCATCTGGGTGAGGTGCGCGCGGCGCTGGAGCTGCTGCGGACCTGTTTCGAGCTGGGCGTCTGGTTCCATCGCGCGCTGACCGGCGACCGCTCGCCGATCGGTTTTGTCCCGCCCACGCCGCCTCCCCAGCAGGTGCCCCAGAGCGTCGCCGAGGCGCTTGCGGCCGAGCTTGAGCGCTACAAGAACGAGCTGGCGCAGACCAAGCTGCTGCTCGACGGCAAGCTGTCCCTGGTGCAGGCCCAGGCCGACGCGCAGGCGGCGGCGGAACAGGCGGTCCACGCGGCGAGCGCCCGCCAGGGCGAGGCCGCCGCCCTGGTGGCGAGCCTGGAGCCGGCGGCGCACGAGGCGCAGCGGGCCGCCGAGCAGCGGAAGCCGGCACGGGTCTCCGCCGCCCGGCGGGAGGAGTTCATCGCCCGTGCCCGCCGCGCCTCCCACGAACCACTAAACGAGGTGCAGACCCGGGCTGAGATCGACAGGCAGTTGCGAGCCGCCGGCTGGGTGGTGCAGGACGAGAACCAGATCAACCTGTTCGCGGCCACCGGCGTCGCCGTCCGCGAGGTGACGCTCGCCACCGGCCGCGCCGACTACCTGCTCTACGTGGACCAGCGACTTGTCGGGGTGATCGAGGCGAAGCGGGAGGGCACCGCCCCGCGCGGAGTCGAGGCGCAGCTCGACCGTTACCTGAGCGGGCTGACCCCGGCGCAGAAGCTCAGCGCCTGGCGGCGGGACGAACCGTTGCCGTTCGGGTACGTCGCCACCGGCACGGAGACCGCCTTCGTCAACCGGCTGGACCCGTTCCCGCGTACCCGGGAGGTCTTCGCCTTCCACCAGCCCGCGACCCTCGCCCGGTGGATGCGGGAGGCCGACGACGACCGGGCCGCACCGACGCTGCGGGCCCGGCTGCGGCGGATGCCGGCGCTGGACCGGCTCGGTCTGCGACCCGCGCAGGTCGATGCCGTCGCAGGGCTGGAACGGTCGCTGGCCGAGGACCGTCCGCGGTCGCTGATCCAGATGGCGACCGGTGCGGGCAAGACCTTCACCGCGGTGACCGCCAGCTACCGGCTGCTCAAGCACGCCCGCGCCGCCCGGATCCTCTTCCTGGTCGACCGCAACAACCTCGGCAAGCAGACGCTGCGGGAGTACGCCAGTTACCAGGCTCCCGACGACGGGCGGAAGTTCACCGACCTCTACAACGTGGACCGGCTCTCCAGCACCGGCATGCTCGACTCGTCAGCCGTGGTCATCTCCACCATTCAGCGACTCTACGGCGCGCTGCGTGGCGTCGAGCTGCCCGACGTCGACGTGGACGATCGCGACTACGACAGCTACGACCTGGACGAGCCGGCCGAGGTGGCCTACAACCCGCAGCTTCCGCCGGAGACGTTCGACCTGATCGTGGTGGACGAGTGCCACCGCTCGATCTACGGCAAGTGGCGGGCGGTCATCGAGTACTTCGACGCGTTCGTGGTCGGGCTGACCGCCACGCCGGTCAAGCAGACACTCGGCTTTTTCCAGCAGAACCTGGTCTCCGAGTACACCTACGAGCAGGCCGTCGCCGACGGGGTCAACGTTGACTTCGACGTCTACCGGATCAAGACCGAGATCACCGAGAGCGGCGCGGACATTGAGGCCGGCACCGTCGTGCCGTTGCGGGACCGGCGTACCCGCGCTGAGCGCTATCAGGAGCTGGAGGACGACTTCACGTACGGCGGCAGCCAGGTCGGGCGGTCGGTGATCTCGAAGGGCCAGCTCAAACTGGTGCTGGAGACGTTCCGGGACAAGCTCTTCGAGGAGATCTTCCCGGGCCGGTCGACAGTGCCGAAGACACTGATCTTCGCGCGGGACGACAACCACGCCGAGGAGATCGTGCAGATGGTCCGGCTCGTCTTCAACCGGGGCAACGACTTCGTCAAGAAGATCACGTACGCCTCGCGGCGCGAGGGCGACAACCCGGACACGCTGATCCAGTCGTTCCGCAACAGCCCCGAGCTGCGGATCGCGGTGACCGTGGACATGATCGCCACCGGCACGGACGTCCGGCCCCTGGAGTGCGTCTTCTTCCTGCGCCCGGTGCGCAGCTCCACCTACTTCGAGCAGATGAAGGGGCGCGGCGCCCGGACCATCGACGCCGCCGACTTCCAGGCCGTCACGCCGGACGCCGAGGTCAAGGACCGCTTCGTCATCGTCGACGCGGTCGGTGTCACCGAGGCCGACCTGGACGAGGCGGTCCCGCTGCAACGCCATACGGAACGCCAGATCTCGCTGCGCGACCTGCTCCGCAAGGCCGGCACGCTGACCGCCGACGCCGACGAGGTGGCCACGCTCGCCTCCCGGCTGGCCCGGCTCAACCAGCAGCTCGCCGACGACGAACGCGCCGAGCTGGCCGACCTCGCCGGTCAGCCGCTCAGGGACATCGTGCGTGGCCTCACCGACGCGGTGGCCCCGGAACAGCTCAACCCGGCGACTCAGGCCGGCCCGGCTGCGGTGCGGGATCTGCTGGCCGGCGCGCTGCGCCCGCTCGCCGCGAACCCGCCTCTGCGGGAACGCATCCTGGAGATCCGCCGGGCACACGACATCACCATCGACGAAGTGAACGCCGACCGCCTGATCTCGGCGCAGGGCGTGCCGGCCGAGGAACGCGCCCAGGTCACTGTCAAGAGCTGGCACGACTACCTGGAGGAGCACCGCGACGAGATCACCGCGTTGCAGGTCTTCTACGAGGGCCGGGGCCGGGTGGGTTACGAGCAGCTCAAGGAACTGGCCGCGCGGATCGCCCGGCCGCCGCAGGCGTGGACGCCGGAGTCGCTGTGGAAGTCGTACGTCCTGCTCGGGCGCACCGCCGAGGCTCCCGGCAGCCGGGGCATCACCGATCTTGTCAGCCTCGTACGGTATGAGTTGGGGCTGGATCAGGAGCTGCGCCCGTACCGAAGCCTGGTCGAGGAACGCTTCCGTGGGTGGCTGCTGCGGCAGGAGCAGGCGGGCGCTACGTTCACTGCCGATCAGGCGTGGTGGCTGGAGAGGATCAAAGACGTGATAGCGGTCAGCGTGGAGATCAGCCCGGACGACCTGGAGGGCGCGCCGTTCACCGAGCGGGGTGGCATCGACGGGTACGCGGGCGCATTCGGTGAGCGCGCCGAGCCACTGCTGACGGAGCTGAACCAGGAGTTGTCCGCGTGACGCAACTGCCGGCTGGATGGGTTGAAGCGGCGCTGGGTCAGATCGCGGATACATCTCTGGGCAAGATGCTCGATCGTGCAAGATCCTCGGGCGATCATCTGCGTCCATATCTACGTAACGTCAACGTTCAGTGGGGGCGCATCGACTCGTCCGACGTCCTGACAATGGACATACCGCCTGAGCAGGAAGAGCATTTTAGACTCCGGAACGGCGACCTTCTGATTTGTGAGGGTGGCGAGATCGGTCGGTGTGCGGTATGGAGTGGCGGCGACGCCTATATGGCATTCCAGAAGGCGCTGCACCGGGTGCGCCCTCTCGGTGGCATAGATTCGCGCTACCTGCGCTACCTGCTTGAGCATCTCAGCCTCCGTGGCTTACTGGCGCGTTGGGCTACCGGAAGCACGATCAAACATCTCCCCCAAGAGCAACTTCGGCAGCTTCCTGTGCCGCTGCCGCCGCTGGCGGAGCAGCGACGGATCGTCGCCAACTTAGATGAATACCTATCACGGCACATCGCGGCGGGAGTCCTTATTGCAGAATCTCGGAAAAGGATTTCGCGGCTTCGCCGTCGCGTTCTTCAGAAGGTTGTCGAGCAGGAGTCTGCGCGGGCAGCAGTGGAGTCTGCCTCGATCGCATCTCTGGCGACCTCAGTACGCAACGGGGTGTTCGTGTCGCGCCCCAGCTCCGAGCCTTGCGGCGTTCCCATCCTACGGATCGGATCCGTCCGGCCACTTTCGCTCGACATCTCGGACGTTCGTTATTCTGGTCGAGGTCCGGATGACCTGAGGGCGCGGGGCAGTCTGCTGCATGAGGGGGATCTGCTATTCACGCGCTACAACGGGAACCCGGAGTATGTCGGAGCGTGTGCTTTCGTGCCCCAAGGCGTTGGTGATCTCACCTATCCTGACAAATTGATTCGTGTCGTCCTTGATCGGGGCAAGGCGCTTCCGGAATATGTTGCTATGGCTTGTAGCGTTGGCGGGGGGCGTGAGCAGATCAGAGGTATGGTGAAGACCACCGCTGGTCAGGCGGGGATATCGGGTCGCGATTTGAAGTCCGTGACGCTGGATCTCCCGCCGATTGAGGAGCAACAACGCCGTGTCGAGCTATTTGGAAGGTTCGATGCGGAAATCTCGCGCCTGGACGCCTTGCTCACCGAAGTTGAACACCGAGCCAGGTTGCTTCGGTCGTCACTGCTAGCGGAGGCTTTTGCCGGGCGGCTCGTGCCGCAGGATCCGGACGACGAGCCGGCGTCTGAGCTGCTTGCCCGGATTCGGGCCGAGCGGGCAGCCGCCGCGCCGAAGCAGAAAGCACGCGCATCGCGTACCCGGAAAGAGCTGGCGGCACCGCCGACCAGGGTGACCGGCAACAACTATCAGCAGGAGGCACTGCCGCTGTGAACACTGTGGATTCGCGTCGGTTGGTGCAGAAGCTGTGGAACTACTGCGACGTGCTGCGCGACGACGGCGTCTCAACCATCGACTACGTCGAGCAGTTGACCTACCTCCTGTTCCTCAAGATGGCCGACGAGCGCGCCCGTCGGACCATGAAGCCCGAACAGATCGTGCCGGACGAGCTAAGTTGGCAAACCCTGCTCGATGCCGAAGGCGATGCCCTGGAGGCGCAGTACCGGCAGATCCTCACCGGGCTGGGCAAGGAGGGCGGCACCCTCGGCACCATCTTCCGCAAGGCCCAGAACAAGATTCAGGATCCGGCGAAGCTCAAGCGGCTGATCGTGGACCTGATCGGCAAGGAGTCCTGGTCGGGCACCGGTGTCGACGTCAAGGGCGACGCCTACGAGGAACTGCTCGCCAAGGGAGCGGAGGACGCCAAGTCCGGCGCGGGGCAATATTTCACGCCCCGCGCGCTGACCGCCGCGATGGTCGACTGCATGCTGCCTACGCCGGACGACACGATCACCGACCCGGCCTGCGGCACCGGCGGCTTCCTGCTCGCCGCCTTTGAGTACATTCAGCGGCACCACGGCGGCGCGCTGACCCCCGACCAGCGGCGGCGACTCGCCAATGGCGCGATCACCGGGACCGAGCTGGTCGACGGCACCGCCCGACTGGCCGCCATGAACATGCTGCTGCACGGCATCGGCACGCCGAACGGACCATCCCTCATAGCCGTCCGGGATGCACTCGGCAAGGAGCCCGACAGGCGGGTGAGCCTCGTGCTGGCCAACCCGCCGTTCGGCCGTAGCTCCTCGATCCGGGTCGTCGGTGAGGACGGCCGGTCCAGCCGCGAGGAACGGGAGATCGAGCGGGGCGACTTCTGGGCCACCACCGCCAACAAGCAACTCAACTTCGTCCAGCACATCGCCTCCCTGCTGGAGATCGACGGCCGCGCCGCCGTCGTGCTGCCCGACAACGTGCTCTTCGAGGGCGGCGCGGGGGAGACCATCCGCCGTCGGCTGCTCAAGCAGTACGACCTGCATACCCTGCTGCGGCTGCCCACCGGCATCTTCTACGCGGGCGGTGTGAAGGCCAATGTGCTCTTCTTCGAGCGCAAACGTGCCCGTGAGGAGCCGTGGACCCAGAAGCTCTGGGTGTACGACTTCCGTACCAACCAGCACTTCACTCTCAAGCAGAACCCACTGCGCCGCGAGCACCTCCAGGACTTCGTCGACTGCTACCTGCCAGGCAAGGACCGTGCCGAGCGGGTGGAAACCGAGCGCTTCCGCGCGTTCTCGTACGACGAGTTGATCGCCCGGGACAAGGTCAACCTCGACATCACCTGGCTCAAGGACGCCTCACTGGAGGACGCCGACTCGCTACTGCCACCCGAGGTGATCGCCCAGGAGATTGTCGACGATCTGCAAGCAGCTCTCGCGGAGTTCGCCGCCATCGCCGAAGCGCTCGGGTCGAGGTCGACGGATCGAGCCGTGGAGGCGTAGCGCATCCGTCCTCATGGAAGCGGCGGCGAGCGCAACGGAGCCCAGCCGACGAAGCGGGCGAACAGCGCCTGCGGGCTCGGGGCCTCGTGCGGGTTGAGGCGATGCAGTTCCTGAGCCGCGTCGTAGAGCTGCCCGCACAGATAGACCGACAGGGCGAGGCGATCAGCCGCGTACTCGGCGAGCAGCGCTAACCGAGCCTCCGCGCACGGCCACGGGTGAGCACAGCGCTTGCAGATCCAGAGCGGTCGCATTGGCAAATGAGGGCGGGTGCCGGTGCTCACGCCGGCACCCGTGTCCGCGTGGCCATCTGCAGACGGTGGCCGACGACCGCGTCTTCGCCGGTCCTGACGTCCAGCCACTGCAGCCCGGCCGGCTGGACGAACAGCTCTCGCTTGCTGACCGCGTCGCCTTTGGCGTTCAGCTCGTACGCCTCGATCCACGTCCAGCCGTCGTACGTGTGGCGATCCTCGATCTCCCGGATCACGCGAACGGTGATCGGGCGACAGAATTGCACGCTCGCCGTGCGGCCGAGGCGTAGGAGATCCCCCGCCTTGATCGGGCGAGCATCCGTCGGCGTGGTCGGCGGTGCGCTGGTATGCCTCGCCTTCAGCTTGTCGTCGGGCACGGACTTCCCCCCTTGGGACGTTGGCTGCATCACCTGTACGCCACCTTGCCGACGGCTACGGGACCAATACACAGCGTCGTCGTATGGTGTCGGGGTGTCCTGGACGTCCATAGGGGAGGAAGGATGAATCACGCACTCCAGGTGGCGATGGCCGAAGCTGGCGAGACGGCAGAGAGCCTCGCAGCTCAGACCGGCGTGGATCCGAAGACGGCGGCCCGTTGGATCTCTCCGGGACGTGTTCCGCAACCTCGCCGACGTGCCCAGGTGGCCGCGCTCCTCCACCGGGACGTTGGGGATCTTTGGCCCGATGTCCTCAAGCGCCGCGAGCCGCCGTGGTTGCGTGAGTGGGTCGACTGGGAACGGGATGCCGTTGCGATCCGCTGGTTCGAGCACACGTGGGTGCCCGGCCTGTTGCAGACGGAGGCGTACGCGCGGGCCACCCTCACGGGCGAGGCGCTGACCTCGGCGGAGGTCGATGAGCTGGTCGCCTCGCGGATCGAACGACAGGTGATCCTCCGTCGGGATCGGCCGCCCCTGGTCGTGGCGGTCATCTTCGAGGGCGTGCTCCATCAGTCGGCCTACGGCGACCGTGAGCTGATGCGGGAGCAGCTTGAGCATCTGGTCCGCTGCGCAGCCCTGCCCGGGATGCAGATACACGTCGTGCCGAGGGACATCGGCCTGTACCCAGGGCTCGGTGGTGGCTTCATCCTCGCCGAACTGCCCACCGGTGAGCATGTCGCGCACGTCGACAGCCAGGCGTCCGCGCAGCTCCTTAATGAGGCTGCTGCCGTTGCTACGCTCAGCCGTAGGTGGGAGCGCATCAGGGGCGAGGCCCTCTCCCGAACCCAGTCACTAGACCTGATCAGGGAAGCGGCAGGATCATGGACATGACCGGTGCGCGATGGCGCAAGAGCACGAAGAGCGGCAACAACGGCGGCTCTTGTGTGGAGGTCGCCGACAACCTCGCGAGCGTCGTGCTGGTCCGAGACACCAAGGACCGTGCCGGTGGAATGCTGGCCTTCGAACCAGTCGCCTGGCAGCGCTTCGTCGACCTGGCCAAGGAGATCGGCGTACGCGAAGGCCAGTGACAGCAGATCGGACGGCCGGCGGTTCCCGCCCGGGAACCACCGGCCGCCCCCTCAGCGGTGTGCGTTGCTCGGCCGCCCCCACGGACCGGTGATCGCGAACACGTACCCCGGCGACTGGATGTTGGCGAACAACGTCTTCCCGTCCGCGCTGAACGTCGGCCCGGTGAACTCGCTGTCGTTGAGTTCGTTGCGCGCCAGCGGGTACGCCTTGCCCTGCTCGGTGACGCCCACCAGGTGCGACACGCCCTCGCCGTCCTCGGCCAGGATCACCCCGCCGTACGGCGAGACGGTGATGTTGTCCGGCCCGTCGTAGTTGCCGTCGTCGGCCTCCGGGTCGGTGTTCACCCCGAAGATGGTCTTCAGCGTCACCGTCTGCCGGCGCGGGTCGTAGAACCACACCTGGCCGTCGTGCTCGTTTGTGCTGCCGTCGTCGAGCCGGGCGTAGCTGGCCACGAAGTAGGCGCCGCCGTCACCCCACCAGGCGCCCTCCAGCTTGCGGCTGCGGGTCACCTCGTCATCGGTGAACTGCTTGCGCACGGACACGGTCCGGGCGTCGCGGTCGGGCACCTCGACCCACTCCACCCGGTAGCGGGTACCGGGCGTGGTGGCCTCCGACAGGTCGGCCACGTGGCCGTCGCCGCGCAGGCAGCGCATCGCGGCGAGGCTGCCGGCGGTCGCGCCGTCGGGCCGCTGGGCGAGCGCCCGCAGCGCGCCCTTGCCGGCCCGGAAGCCGGGCGGTGGCGTCCACCGGAAGTACAGGCCGTTGGGCCCGCTCGCGTCCTCGGTCAGGTAGATCGAGTGGGTGTACGGGTCGACCGCAACCGCCTCGTGCGAGTACCGCCCGAGGAACGTCAGCGGCACCGGATCGGTGTTGGCGGACCGGTCGTGCGGGTCGACCTCGAAGACGTACCCGTGGTCCTTCAGGAACCGCCCACCGGCCCGTTGCTCGGTCTCCTCGCAGGTCAGCCACGTGCCCCACGGGGTGATGCCACCGGCGCAGTTGTTGTGCGTGCCGGCCACGCTGACGTACTCGCGCAGCCGCCGCCCGTGCTTGTCCACCTCGATGGTGGTGGTGCCGCCGCGGGCGCCCGGGTCGTAGGTGAGGCCTGACAGCGCCGGCACCGGGTAGGGCTCGTCGCCGCCGATCTCGTGGTTGTTCACCAGCACCGAGCCGTGCGGACCGCGGAAGCAGCCGGTGCCGTCCGCGTCGCTCGGGGTGGGCTGCCCGGACTCCAGCAGCGTCGCGCCCGCCTGTGCGACGACCGTGTACGAGAAGCCCGGCGGCAGCGCCAGCAGACCGGCCGGATCCGGCACCAGGTCGCCGTAGCCGACTGCGGGGCGGCACGCGGGCCGGGCCGCGGCCGGGCCGGCGATGGCCTCCAGGCTGCCGGCCACCACGATGCCGAGTCCGCCGGCCACGCCGCCGCGCAGCAGGGACCGCCGGGGAAGAGGTGAGGTGGTCACGTCGTCGCCTTCCTGTGCACACATTGCCTGGGGGAAGGCAAGCCGGGCCGGGGGAACGGCGGGCGGCGCGCCCGCCCGCCGGCGCGTGAACAGCTGACGAATCCCCGGTGCGGAGCGCCCCGTGCCGGTGCGGCGCGCGTCCGTTAGGGTTCCCTTTCGATCGCAGACGTCGGAGGGCGGACGGTGGGCAGACTCGCGACGGCGTACCGGCAGGCGGTCGATCGGCATCGACGGGCGGTGCGGCACTGGGAGGCGGCCCGGCGGCTGCTGGGCGCCGCCGGTCCGGCGCCGGTGGGCAGCCCCGAACTGGTCGCGCGGCTGGCCCGGCTCGGCGGTGAGCTGGCCGCCGCGGTGCCCGGCACCGCACGCGTCGCCACCCACCCCGTTCCGGTACGCCTCGGCGCGGCGACCACAGTCGACGGCGCGTTCCCGGTGCTCGTGCCGGTGGGTGCGGGCGCGCACCTGGCGGTCGACGCGGACGCCCGTGACCCGCGCGTCGGCGAGCTGCTGCGCGCGGTGGTGGTACGGCTGCTGACCGCCGCGCCGGCCGGCGCGATCCGGGTGGCCGGGATCGACCAGGCCGCCTTCGGCGCGGTGTTCCTGCCGCTGCGCCCGCTGCAGGACGCCGGGGTGCTCGCCCCGGCGGCGACCACCGAGGCGGAGAGGACGGCCCTGCTCGACGCGGCCGAGCGGCACGCGCGCACCGCCCAGCGGTCCGCGCCGGAGGACCGCGAGCTGCTGGTGGTGGTCGCCGCGTCCGCGCCGCCGCCCCGGGAACTGGCCCGTCTGGCCGCGCTCACCCACGCCGGCCCGGCCGCTGCCGTCTGCGTGCTGCTGGCCGGCCATCCACCGGCCGGGCCGGGCGCCGCGCCGCCGCTGGGCGCCACCACCCAGCTCCGGGTCACCGAGCGCTACACCCTCGTCGGCGACCCGCCCGGGCGTCCGTTCAGCACCGACGGCAGCGGGTTGGCCGCGCCCGTGGTGCTCGACGGCGACCCGTCGCACGCCTCTGTCACCGCGCTGGCCCGCCGGTACGCCGAGGCCGCCGTCCAGGACGGCGTCACGTTCGCCGACCTGCTCCCGGCGCAGCGCTGGGCCGGGTCCGCCGCCTCCGGGCTGCGTACCGTCCTCGGCCGGGCCGGACGCCGTCCGCTGAGCGTGGCGTTCGACGACGTGACCCCGCACTGGCTGATCGGCGGGCGTACCGGCGCCGGCAAGACGGTCCTGCTGCTCGACGTGCTCTACGGCCTGGCCGCCCGCTACTCCCCGGCCGAGCTGCGGCTGATGCTGCTCGACTTCAAGGAGGGCGTCAGCTTCACCGAGTTCGTGCCCACCGGCCGCGACCCGTCCTGGCTGCCGCACGCCGACGCGGTGGGCATCGAGTCCGACCGCGAGTACGGCGTGGCGGTCCTGCGCGAGCTGCGCGCCGAACTGGGCCGCCGCGCCGACCTGCTGAAGCGGCACGGGGTCAGCCGCCTGGCGGACCTGCCGCCCGACGCCCGGCCACCCCGGATCGTCACAGTGGTCGACGAGTTCCACGTGCTGTTCGCCGGCAACGACGCGCTCGCCCGGCAGGCGGTCGACCTGATCGAGGAGCTGGCCCGCAAGGGCCGCTCGTACGGCCTGCACCTGGTGCTGGCGAGCCAGAGCACCACCGGCATCGAGGCGCTCTACGGCCGGGCCGAGGCCATCTTCGGGCAGTTTCCGCTGCGTATCGCGCTGCCCGGCGGCGACGCCGTGCTGGACCCGCGCAACGACGCCGCACGCGGGCTCACCGTCGGCGCCGCCGTGGTGAACACCGGCGCGGGCGCGCCCGGCTCCGACGTCGAGGTGCGGTTCCCCGACGCGCACGCCGCCTCGGTCGACCTCGCCGCACTGCGCCACGAACTGCACGCGGCCCGCCCGGCCGGGTCGCGCCCGCCGGCCGTCTTCCGGGGACACGAGACGCCGCTGCTCACCGACGATCCCGCCTGGACGGCGCTGACGCCCGGCGCCGACCCGCCGTACGCGCTCGTCGGCCGCGTGGTCGACGTCCCCGGCAGCCCGGCCGGGTTCGGGCTCGACGCGAGCCCGGGCCGGCACCTGGCAGTGGTCGGCACCGCCCCGGCCGGCGCGGACGTGCTCCGGTCGGCCACCCTGGCCCTGGCCCGCCAGCACGCCCCCGGCACCGCCCGGTTCCTGTTCGCGCCACTGGCGCCGGGCACCACCGACGCCGCCGACGACCTGGCCATGACGCTCGCCGCCGCCGGGCACCCGGTCCGGCGCCTCGACGCCGGCGCGCTGCGCGCCCAGCTCGCCGACGCCGCGACCGGCGACGCCCCGGCGACCGGGCGCACCTACCTGGTGGTGTTCGGGATGGACGCCGCCGCCACCACGCTCGCCGCCTCCGACCCGGCGACGTTCCGATCCGGGTACGACGACCTGCGCGCCGTGCTGCGCCACGGCCCGGCGCGCGGCGTGCACGTGCTCGGCTGGTGGCGCGGGCTGCGCCGGCTCGCCGACGACCTCGGCGGCAGCGGGCACCGCGACGACGTGACCGGCCTGGTCGCGCTCAACGTCCCCGCCGCCGACCTGGGCCTGCACCTCGGCGTGCACGACCTCGCATACGTCCCGCGCGACGGCCGTGCTCTGCTCGTCGACCGGCACGAGCACCGCACCGCGCTGATCGTGCCGTTCGCCGGGGGTGATGGCTCCCCGTGAGCGCGAGGAGTGAGCCGGGTTTGCGAGCCCCGCAGTCGCTGACGAAAGACAACACATGAGCGGATTCGACGAGTACGCGGCGCTGCTGCGGGAGCTGTCGACGCGGCAGCGGGGCGGGGAGCGGGAGATCGCCGCCGAGGCGGAGCGCCGCCGTGGCCTGCAGAGCGCCGTCGACTCGCTCGGGCAGCGGCTCGCCGCCCAGGGGCAGCACCTGGACCGGCTCGGGCAGGCGATCGGCGTGCCGATGACGTCGGTCCCGGCGGAGGCGCCGGCACCGGCGATGGCGGCCGGCGGGGGAGCGCCCGGTCCCGCACCCGGACCGGGGGACGGGGGGACCGGCGGCGCAGCCGCCGCGCCGGGGCGGCCGGAGGTCGGGGCGTACCCCTCGGGGGTTGTTCCGGCGCCGCGGGCCGGTGACCCGGCGGCGGAGCTGGCGGCGGCCGGCCGGCTCGCCGAGGAGGCCGACGGGTACGGGCAGCAGGCCGACGCGCTGGCCCGCACGCCGGTGTTGCTGCCCACCTGGTCGGCGCCGGCCCGGGCGGTGGCGGTGTACGGGGGCTGCGCGCTCGCCGGTTCGCTGCTGATGCTGATCGCGATCGTGGGCTCGTCGATGCCGGTGTCCGGGCTGGACCTGGTGGCGGCGCTGTCCTGCGCGGGTGTGCCGCTGCTGTCCTTCGTGGCCGGTCAGGTCGTGCTCGCCCGCTGGGGCCGCCCGGCGCTGGAGGGTGACGCACCGCCGCCCGGGCGGTACGTTCCGCTCGGTTTCGTGATCTGCGCGCTGGTCTCCCCGTCCTTCTTCTGCCTCTACCTCCTCCTGTTCCGCCTCCTCCGCTGACCCCTGCCCCTTTCCTCCGTCGATCATGGAGTTGCGGCCCCGACGGTGCGGCATATGTGGCTTGTGGGCGGGCGGACAGTGCAAGATCGCGAAGGTGGTGGGGTGGGGTGGGACGGTAGGGTGCGGGGACGGGTGGAGCTGGGGGAGGGCGTGTGAGCGCGGCGGAGATCATCGCCAGGCTGGCGGCGGCGGCACGGAAGCTGGACGAGGCCAAGGCGCGCACCGCCGCTGCCGCGCAGGACGCGGCTGAGGCGCGGGCGCTGGTGGCGGGTGCGCTGGAGGGAGCCACGGCGGGCCCGCTGATCGGGGTCATCGACTCCTACCGGCAGGCGCTGGCGCAGGCCGCGCAGGGCGGGGAGCCGGCCCGGCAGCACGTGCAGGAGACCATCGCGAAGGTTCAGGCGCTGGGCAACTGAGCCCGGTCCGGCATGCCGGTTTGCGCGCAGGGCGCGACAAGGGTTACCGCCGCGTAACTTTCCATTGACGTGTGTGAAATCGGACACGCATCATCGTGTCCACGATCGATCGGATCCCACCCGTCCCCCCGGGCCCGCCCGGGTGCCTCCCCCCTCCGGAGGTGCAGCCCATGCTGCTCCGAACGATCCTGGCCGTCACCACCACCGCCGCCACCGTCCTGCTCGTACCGGCCGCCGCCCAGGCCGCCGACGCGAGACCCCCCGCCCCGCCGAACAGGGCCGCCGCCGCGGAAGCCCCCGCTCCGTCGACCACGGCCACCGCCGTCACCGCAGCGCAACGGGCCGCCGCCGCTGCCGCCGACCCGGTCGTCGTGGTCGGTGGCCTGAGTGGAATCGCCATCGCCTACGGACCGATCGCCGCCCGGTTGCGCGCCGACGGCTACCGGGTCTCGATCTTCCAGTTGCCGAACCTCGGTCTCGGCGACATCCGCGAGTCGGCCCGGGCGTTGTCGTCCTACGTGGACCGGGTGCGCGCCACCACCGGCGCGGCCCGCGTCGACCTGGTCGGCCACTCCGAGGGCGGCCTGGTCAGCCGCTGGTACGTCAAGTACCTCGGCGGCGCGGCCACCGTCGACCAGTACGTCAGCCTGGGCAGCCCGCAGTACGGCACCTACGTCGCGAACCTTCTCGCAGTCCTGGGGCTGGGCAGCTGCGCCGGGGTGATCGCCTGCCAGCAGATGACCATCGGGTCGAGCTTCCTTGCCGACCTCAACGCCGGGGACGACACCCCCGGCCCGGTGCGCTGGGCCACGGTACGCACCTGGCAGGACGAACTGGTCCGGCCGGTCGACAACGCCGTGCTCGCCGACGGCGCCACGAACATCCTCGTACAGGCGTGGTGCCCGCTACGGGTCGTCGGCCACCTCGGGCTGGTGCTGGACGGCACCACGTACACGGCGGTGCGCCAGGTGCTCGCGGGCGCCACGGTCCGGCCGAACTGCTTCGCGGTCTGACGGACGTGCCCGGGCCCGCCGTCGCGCGCGCCCGGGCGCGCCCGGCCCTGTGGTGCGGCGTCGGGCGGGTCAGTCCGCGTCCCTGATCACGTCGGCGGCCCGCCAGGCCAGCGCGCTCACCGGCGCGCTGGTCCAGCCGGCCACCATCACCGGCAGCACCGAGGCGTCGACGACCCGCAGCCCGTCCACGCCGCGGACCCGCAGTTCGGGGTCGACCACGTGGTCGTCGCCGTCGCCCATCGCGCAGGTGCCGACCGCGTGGTAGCCGCAGTATCCGCGTGCCACCGCCGCGTCGACGATCTCCGCGTCGGTAGTGGCCGCCGGGCCGGGCACCGTCTCGGCCTTGATCCGCTTCGCGATCGGCCCGGTGCCGAAGAACTCGCGCATCCGGCGGAACAGGTCCACCGCCACCCGCCGGTCGTGCTCGGCGGTCAGGTAGTTCGCCACGATGGCCGGCGCCGTACGCGGGTCCGCGTCGGTGATCGTCAGGCTGCCCTCGCTGTCCGGCCTGGTGACGGTGCCCAGACACATCACGCCCGGCTCCCGTTCCAGCACCAGCGCCCTGCCGGGGCGCGGCGGGGCGGCCGAGAACGGCGCCATCAGCAGGTGCGCGTCCGGGCGTTCCAGCTCCGGCCGGGACTTGAGGTGGGCCGCCACGTCCAGCACCGGCAGGGCGAGCGGGCCGCCCCGGGTGAGCAGCCAGCGCAGTGTCGCCCGGGCCTGCCCGAGTGGGCTGCCGATGGTCATGTTGTGGCCGCCGGGTCCGGCGAGGCGGTACTGGAGCACCATCGACCGGTGCTCGCGCAGCCCGGCGCCGACCCGGGGCCGGTCGAGCAGCACCGGCACCCCGGCCGCGCGAAGCGTGTCCGCCGGGCCGATGCCGGAGACCTGCAACAGGTGCGGGGTGGCGAGGGCGCCAGCGGCGAGGATCACCTCACCGGCGGCCCGGTACTCGGTCTCCCGGCCACCCCGGGCCACCCGTACGCCGGTGGCCCGGCCGCCCTCGACGAGCACCCGCAGGACGACGGCGCCGACCTCGACGGTCAGGTTGGGCCGGCGCCGGACCGGGTGCAGGAACGCGTCCGCGGCGCTGACCCGGCGTCCGGCGTGGATGGTGGCGGTGGGGTAGCCGATCCGCTCGTCGTCGTGGGCGTCCAGGTCGTCGGCCCGGCGCCAGCCCAGTTCGGCGCCGGTGGCCACCATCTCCTCGGCGAGCGGGTCGGTGCCGGTGGCGATGGACAGCCGCACCGGTCCGCCCGTGCCCCGGTGCGGCGCGGGCCCGAGCGGGTGGTCCTCCAGTTGCGGGAACACCGTCCGCATCGCCGACCAGCCCCAGCCCAGCGGTTCCAGGGCGGCCCAGTCCCGGGCCGCGCCGCGGCTCCAGATCATGCCGTTGACCGACGTCGAGCCGCCGATCATCCGTCCGCGCTGCCAGATCTCCTGGCGGCCGGGCCCGGTGGTGGCCGGGTAGTGCCAGGCGGTGCGCTCGTCGTCCATCAGCCGGGAGAACGCCTTCGGCACCCGCACGTACGGGCTGCGGTCCCAGCCGCCCGCCTCCAGCAGCAGCACCCGCGTCCCCGGATCCTCGGTGAGCCGGTTGGCCAGCACGCATCCCGCCGCGCCGGCCCCCACGATGACGTAGTCGAACTCCTCCACAGCGGACCCCCACTCGCGAGAATCCCTCTGACAGTAGTTGCTCGATCACATTCCGCGAAAGGGGCCGGGCGTCCGGGTCGGGCGGCCCCGACGGCGCCATGGGATCGGCGGCATCCCCGGGCAGTTGCGGCGAGCGGCCCCCGCGCACCGGGTCGCCGTGGGAGGCTGGGCGGAACGGGGGTCAGGAGGTGCGCATGGCCGCGACGCCACAGCTCGACTTCGCGCTTGACACGTACGAGTGCATCGTGCTCTACCCGGGGCCCTCGGGGCGGGCCCTGCCGGACGAGACCGTGCAGCGGTTGCAGGCCGAGCACCTCCAGCACATGCAGGCGCTGCAACGGCGCGGCATCGTGCTCGTGGACGGGTCGGTGGACGGTCCGGCCCGGGAGCCCGACCCGCCGATCGGCTTCGGCCTGGCCCGGACCGGCTCGGTGGACGACGTCCGCAGCGTGATGGAGGCCGACCCGGCGGTGCAGGCCGGGCTCTACCGGGTCGAGGTGCTCATCTTCCTCTGCCCGGCCGGCTCACTGGAGTTCCCGCTGGTCAAGACGGAGAGCTGAGGCTCCGCGCGAGCCTTCTCCGGCGGCGCCGTGCGCTGCCGCGTACCCCCGGCCCGCCCACGGCCGTACGGCCGGGCGCGGCGGCCCGGCCCTGCCCCCGGCCGGCCCGTGACGGCGAGCGGTACGATTTCTCACCGCGCGGTCGCCGATGCCCGCCACACGACGTTCCGGTGCGGTACGCCTACCGCCCGCCCACGCGGTTGACGCGCGTCGTTGGACAACTGTTCCGCAGTCCGCAAGGGGTCGGCCGGGAGGCCGATCCGGAGGAGAGACTAGCCTGATGGGCGTGACACGCCGCGCGAAGATCGTCTGCACTCTCGGCCCCGCAACCGCCTCCCCGGAGCGTATCCGCGGGCTTGTCGAAGCCGGTATGAACGTGGCGAGGCTCAACTTCAGCCACGGCAGTCACGCCGACCACGAGTCGGTCTACCGGCTGGTCCGCGAGGCGGCTGAGGCGGCCGGCCGGCCGGTCGCCGTGCTCGCCGACCTCCAGGGCCCCAAGATCCGTCTCGGCCGGTTCGCCGACGGCCCGCACGAGTGGCGTACCGGCGACTCGGTCGTGATCACCGGCGACGAGGTGACGGGCACCAAGGAGCGGGTCTCCTGCACCTACCGCAAGTTGCCGCAGG
Source organism: Micromonospora marina (assembly GCF_900091565.1). Lineage (GTDB taxonomy): Bacteria > Actinomycetota > Actinomycetes > Mycobacteriales > Micromonosporaceae > Micromonospora > Micromonospora marina. The sequence goes on from NZ_FMCV01000008.1 coordinate 131,725, forward strand.
AGGTGAAGCCGGGCGACCGGCTGCTGATCGACGACGGCCGGGTCGCGGTCGAGGTCAGCGACGTCACCGGCAACGACATCCGGTGCCTGGTCACCGAGGGCGGCCCGGTCTCCAACAACAAGGGCGTCTCGCTGCCGAACGTCGCGGTGAGCGTCCCGGCCCTGTCCGACAAGGACGCCGAGGACCTGCGTTTCGCCCTCGGCCTCGGCGTCGACCTGGTCGCGCTCTCCTTCGTCCGCTCACCGGAGGACATCAAGCTCGTCCACTCGATCATGGACGAGGAGGGCGTGCGCCGCCCGGTCCTGGCCAAGGTCGAGAAGCCGGAGGCGGTCGACCACCTGGAGGCGATCGTGCTCTCCTTCGACGGCGTCATGGTCGCCCGCGGCGACCTCGGCGTCGAACTGCCGCTGGACCAGGTGCCGCTGGTGCAGAAGCGCGCCGTGCAGCTGTGCCGGGAGAACGCCAAGCCGGTCATCGTGGCCACCCAGATGCTCGACTCGATGATCGAGAACTCCCGCCCGACCCGTGCCGAGGCCTCCGACGTGGCGAACGCGGTGCTCGACGGCGCGGACGCGGTGATGCTCTCCGGCGAGACCAGCGTCGGCAAGTACCCGGTGCTCACCGTCAGCACCATGGCGAAGATCATCACCACCACCGAGGCCGGTTCGATCGCCGTCCCCCGGCTGCAGCACGATCCGCGTACGCACGGCGGCGCGCTGACCGTCGCCGCCTCGTCGATCGCCCGGGCCATCGGCGCCAAGGCCATGGTCGCGTTCTCGCAGACAGGTGACACCGTCAAGCGGCTGGCCCGGCTGCACTGCGACCTGCCGCTGCTGGCGTTCACGCCGGTGCCGGAGGTACGCAACCAGCTCGCGCTGTCCTGGGGCGTCGAGACGTTCCTGATGCCGTTCGTCGAGCACACCGACGACATGTTCCGCCAGGTCGACCAGGCGCTGCTCGGCCTCGACCGGGCCAACCCGGGCGACTACGTGGTGATCGTGGCGGGCAGCCCGCCCGGCACCCCCGGCTCGACCAACACGCTGCGCGTGCACCAGCTCGGTTCGCTGGTCGACGCCGCTTCGGCCCGGGCTCTCCAGTGAGCGCGAGGAGTGAGCCGGGTTTGCGAGCCCCGCAGTCGCGAACGAAGGTGACGCAGTGAGTGACAGTGCGGTGGCGACCGGGCAGGCGGCGGTCGACCAGCTCCTGGAGGTGCTCGACCTCGCCCGTACCGGGGAGATGACCTTCCGGGGGATGAGCCCGCCGGTGGGCCCGCAGCGGGTCTACGGCGGCCAGGTCGCAGGCCAGGCCCTGGTCGCGGCCGGCCGGACCGTCGACGCCGAGCGGGCCGTGCACTCGTTGCACGGCTACTTCGTGCGCCCCGGCGACCCGGCCGAGCCGATCGAGTACCAGGTGGAGAACGTCCGCGACGGCCGTTCCTTCTCGGTGCGCCGCTCGGTGGCGTTGCAGCACGACAAGCCGATCTTCTTCATGTCGGCGTCGTTCCAGCGTCAGGAGGAGGGGCTGGACCACCACGCCCCGCTCCCGCCGGACGTGCCCGGCCCGGACGACGTGCCGACCATGACCGACCGGCTCTCCCGCTACCCGGAGCGGCTCGGCATCTGGGGGATGATCCCGCGCCCGATCGACGTGCGCTACGTCGGCGAGCCGGGCTGGGTTCGCCCCGGCGACCGCCCGGCCGAACCGCACCAGCGGGTGTGGATGCGCCTGGACGGCAAGCTGCCGGACGATCCGCTGCTGCACGCGTGCGCCCTCACGTACGCCTCCGACCTGACCTTGCTGGACTCGGTGCTGTCGGTGCACGGCGAGGTGTGGGGGCCGGGCGGCGTGGTCGGCGCGAGCCTCGACCACGCGCTGTGGTTCCACAGGTCGTTCCGCGCCGACGAGTGGTTCCTGTACGACTGCTGGAGCCCGTCCGCGTCGGGTGCCCGCGGCCTGGCCACGGGCCGGATGTTCACCACCGACGGCCGGCACATCGCCAGCGCCGTCCAGGAGGGGCTGCTGCGGCGCGTCGGCGGCTGAACGCCGGTCGGTGATCGTGCGGGCGCGGGTCGGCGGGCCGGTCCGCGCCGCAGCGGACTAACCTGGCCCTATGCGTCTCTCCGCCCGGGTCGACTACGCCCTCCGCGCGGCCGCTGAGCTGGCCTCGGTCGCGGACCGGGGGACGACCGGGCGGAGCCGGCCGGTGACCGCCGAGCAGATCGCCCGTGCGCAGGACATCCCGCCGAAGTTCCTCGAGAGCATCCTGCTGCAACTGCGCCGGGGCGGCATCGTGCACGCCCAGCGTGGCCCCGAGGGCGGCTACTGGCTCGCCCGGCCGGCCGGGGAGATCTCCCTGGCCGAGGTGATCCGCGTCATCGACGGTCCACTCGCGCACGTGCGCGGGCAGCGCCCGGAACAGCTCGGCTACCAGGGTGCGGCCCGCGCGTTGCAGGACGTCTGGATCGCGTTGCGGGCCAGCGAGCGGGAGATCCTCGAACTGGTCACCATCGCCGACGTCGCCGCCGGCTCGCTGCCGGGCCGGGTCAACGAGCTGGCCGCCGACCCGCGCGCCTGGAGCTGACCACACCGTCCGGCGTCTCTGATCAACCGGATGGGGGACTTGACCCGGGGCGCCTTCGTACCGCATTGTCGACCAAGCCGATAGGAGATACCGAAAAGTCAGGGGGCGCTCGTGCGCAAGCTGCTGGTCCTCGCCCTCGTCGGGCTCGCCGCGCAACTCGTCGACGGCGCGCTCGGCATGGCGTACGGGCTGACCTCCTCGACGCTTCTCCTGTTCGCCGGCGTGGCACCGGCCGCCGCGTCCGCCTCGGTGCACCTGGCCGAGATCGGCACCACGCTCGCCGCCGGGTTCTCGCACTGGCGGTTCGGCAACGTCGACTGGAAGGTGGTCGGCCGCATCGCGCTCCCGGGCGCGGTCGGCGCGTTCGCCGGGGCGACGTTCCTCAGCTCCATCTCCACCGAGACGGCGGCACCGTGGATGGCCGCCATCCTGTTCACCCTCGGCGCGTACCTGCTGGTGCGCTTCTCCCGGCCGCTGCGCGCCAACCGCGCCGCCGGCCGGCTGCGCAGCCGCTTCCTCGCCCCGCTCGGCCTGGTCGCCGGTTTCGTCGACGCCACCGGCGGCGGTGGCTGGGGGCCGGTCGCCACCCCGGCGCTGCTGGTCTCCGGCCGGATGGAACCCCGCAAGGTCATCGGCTCGGTGGACACCTCCGAGTTCGTGGTGGCCGGCGCGGCCAGCATCGGCTTCCTCATCGGCCTGGGCTCCGAGGGTTTCCTGCTGCCCACTGTGGCCGCTCTCCTGGTCGGCGGCCTGATCGCCGCGCCGATCGCGGCCTGGCTGGTCCGCATCGTCCCCGCCCAGCTGCTCGGCGCGGTGATCGGGGGCGTGATCGTGCTGACGAACGCCCGCACGCTGCTGAGCGCCGGCGGCGTGGGCGGCTCGGTGCCGGTGGTGGTGTACGTGCTGCTCGCCGCCGCCTGGCTGGTCGCCGTCGGGCTGGCGGTGCGGGCGCTGCGCCGTACCCGCCGGGCCCGCGCCACCGTCGACGCGGCCCTCGCCGGCGGCCCTGCTCCGGCGGGAGAGCCCGCCGCGGCGGCGCCGGGGGAGTCCGCCGAGGTGGCGGAGTCGCGGAAGCTCGCCGCCGCCGTCGAAGGCTGAGCCCTCAGCTCTCCCCGGGGCGCGCCCCCACACCCGCAGGGCGTTCCGCGGCGTCTACCTGCGCTGAAACGGCAGACACCGGGTCGCCGGCCGCGGAATCCGCTCCGCCGGCGACCCGGTGCACCACACCGCAGCATTCCCGACCCGTCCCGACCGGGAATGCCGTACCACCACCGAGGACAAAGTTATGCGTCCCGCGCGACGACGCGGTGACGTGGCTATGAAGAGCGTGTTTCAGCCTCCCGGCGCAGCCCGCCCGCCGCCTTCTCGGCGATCAGCTCGAACGAGCGGACCCGGTCGGCCACGTCGTACACCATCGTGGTGAGCATCAGCTCGTCCGCGCCGGTGCGCTCCAGCAACCCACCGAGCTGCCGGGCCACCGTTTCCGGCGAACCGGTCGCCTGGCCGTCGCGGCGCTGGGCGAGGAACTCCCGCTCGAACTCCGAGTACGGGTACGCCGCTGCCTCCTCCGGCGTGACCAGCGGCTCCGGCCGCCCCGACCGTAGCTTCAGGAACGACAGCCCGGCCGGCCCGGCCAGCCACTCGGCCCGCTCGTCGGTCTCCGCGCAGACCGCGTTGACCGCCACCATCGCGTACGGCCGGTCCAGCCACTGCGACGGCCGGAAGTTCTGCCGGTAGAGCTGCAACGCCGGGATCGTGTTCTGCGAGCTGAAGTGGTGCGCGAACGAGAACGGCAGCCCGAGCAGACCGGCCAGCTGCGCGCTGAACCCGCTGGAGCCGAGCAGCCACACCTGCGGCGACTGGCCGCGGCCCGGCGTCGCGGTGATCGGGCCCGGCTCGGCGCCGGAGAAGTAGTTCATCAGGTCGGCCAGCTCGCGCGGGAAGTGCTCCGCGGACAGGCCCTCCATGGTGCGGCGCAGCGCCAGCGCGGTCACCTGGTCGGTGCCGGGCGCCCGGCCGATGCCCAGGTCGATCCGGCCCGGGTGCAGGGCCTCCAGCGTGCCGAACTGCTCGGCCACCACAAGCGGCGCGTGGTTGGGCAGCATCACGCCGCCCGAGCCGAGCCGGATCGAGCTGGTGTTCGCCGCCAGGTGCGCGAGCAGCACCGCCGGGGCGGAACTCGCGATGGCGGGCATGTTGTGGTGCTCGGCCACCCAGAACCGGCGGTAGCCCAGCTCCTCGGTGCGGCGGGCCAGCTCCGTGGTGTACCGCAGCGCCTCACCGGCGTTGCCGGTCGCCGCCACCGGGGCAAGATCAAGAACAGACACGGGTACGTCGATCACAGCGGGGTGCAACAGGCCACGTGCCGGAATTGTTCCGTCGGGTGCGCTACCCCATACCCCGGGCCTGCTCGAAGATCAGGCTGGTCTGGGTGTGCTGCACCGCCGGATCGACAGCGAGATGGTCCAGGACGAAGTCCCGCAGCGCGTCCCCGGAGGCGGCCCGCACGTGCAGCACGTAGTCCTCCGCGCCCGCCACGTGGAACACCGACACCACCCCGGGCAGCCGCACCGACCGGGCCCGGAACGCGTCCACGGCGGCCCGCTCGTGCGCGGTCAGCCGCACCGAGACCAGCGCCTGCAACGGCAGCCCCACCGCCGCCGGGTCCACCTCGGCGTGGAACCCGCGGATCGCCCCGCACTCGCGCAGCGCCCGGGTACGCGTCAGGCACGTCGACGGCGCCACCCCGACGCGATCGGCCAGCGCGTTGTTCGGCAGCCGGCCGTCGGCCGCCAGTTCGGTGAGGATCGCGCGGTCGACGTCGTCCAGGCCGGCGAACGGCCGTACATCATTCGGTGCGGCAGGCATGCGACCATCCTTCACCGAAGGAAAGCCGGATGGAAGTGTATCTCGCAGAATCTTGTTCGTTGCTCTTGCCTCCCGCCATCGTCATGTTCGACGCTTCCGGCATGACTTCCGTGGACACCGCAGCCGTACACGCCGGGCGCGCCGACCTCGCCGGGCTCGGCGTCCACGTCCCGCCGATCGACCTGTCCACCACCAACCCGCTGCCCTCGGTGGCCGGCGGCGGTGACGACTACGAGACACTCGCCACCGGCGGCACCCTCCCGGCCGGCGGCAGCGCCGTCTACCAGCGCCTCTGGAACCCCACGGTGGCCCGGTTCGAAACCGCCCTCGCCCAGCTCGAAGGCACCGCCGAGGCCGTCGCGTTCGCCAGCGGCATGGCTGCGCTCACCGCCACCCTGCTCGCCGCCACCCGCGACGGCAAGCGGCACGTCGTCGCCGTCCGCCCGCTCTACGGCGGCACCGACCACGTCCTCGCCACCGGGCTGCTCGGCACCACAGTCACCTGGGCCACCACCGCCGACGTGGCCGCCGCGATCCGCCCCGACACCGCCCTGGTCGTGGTCGAGACGCCGGCCAACCCCAGCCTCGACCTGGTCGACATCGCCGCGCTCGCCGACGCCGCCGGTGACGTCCCGCTGCTCGTCGACAACACAGTCGCCACGCCGGTGCTCCAGCAGCCCGCCCGCCACGGCGCCGCGCTCGTGCTGCACAGCGCCACCAAGAGCATCGGCGGCCACGGCGACGTCCTCGCCGGCGTCGTCGCCTGCGCACCCGAGTGGGCCGCCCGGCTGCGCCAGGTCCGCGCCGTCACCGGCGCCGTCCTGCACCCGCTCGGCGCGTACCTGCTGCACCGCGGCATCCAGACCCTCCCGCTGCGCGTCCGCGCCCAGCAGGCCGGCGCGGAGAAACTCGCCGCCTGGCTCGCCGGGCACCCCGCCGTCGAGCGCGTCCACCACCCGTCGCTGCACGACCCGGCCGGGCTGGTCGGCCGTCAGATGTCCGGCACCGGCAGCCTGCTCGCCTTCGAGGTACGCGGCGGCGCGCCCGCCGCGGCCGAGGTCGCCGGCGCCTGCGAGCTGATCACGCACGCGGTGTCGCTCGGCGGCGTCGACACGCTGATCCAGCACCCGGCGTCGCTCACCCACCGGCCGGTCGAGGGCGACGCCAAGCCCTGCGGCGGGCTGCTGCGGGTCTCGGTCGGCCTGGAGGACCCGGAGGACCTGCGGGCGGATCTCGCGCGGGCGCTGTCGCGGATTTGAGGCTGCTCAGGACTTCGGGCCGACGTGTTGGTCCAGCACGGCGACCGCCTCCCGGCGGGCGACTGACAGGGACCACGGCAGATTCATCCGCCATGCGATCCCGAGCAGGTCGAGGGCCCACTGACAGAGCGCCATGATGTCGGCGGAGCGGTTGGAGAACATGTAGCGGGGATAGACGTACTCCTTTCCGCGCACCACGACCCGGTTGGCGAAGCGACAGCCGTCAGAGTGGAACAGGCCGCGCAGGAAGTCGCCCGGGTGAGCCTCGACGATGGCCCGCTGCCAGTCGGCCAGGACGATCGGGCGCTTGTGCTTCTTGCCCGGCCCGTGCTGCGGAAATAGGCATGGCCAGTGCTGACCGCTGCTTTCGACCGAGATGCAGCCCTCTTTCGGGATCCGCTGTACCTTCAGAGCTAGCGTGGCGAGCATCGCCTCGGCGCATGCGTCGACCAGATCCGGATAGGTGCTGGTGCAAGCGATGCGGAGAACAGGCACCTTCGGGGTAACTGCGAGGTGCCCGTCACCCAGATAGAGGCCGAGCAGGTATGCATAAGCAGCTGGGTCCGGCGGATGCGTCACCCCCTTCTGGCAGCGGAAGCAACGCGCGGCGGTGCCTACGACTGCTCGCTCGGGGCGATCGACGCACCAGTGCCAGACGGTCGTGTAGGGGAGCGACAATGCCCGGGCGACAGACTGGATGCTGCCACCCCTGGAACGAAGTTCACGGGCTCGTGCCCGAAGGACGGTCGAGTGCACAGAGGCATTGTCGAACGCCTGTATGACAAGTTCGGGTGTCCCCGGTGGGATTCGAACCCACACTGTCGGAGGTTTGAGCTCCGCTTCTCTGCCATTGGAATACGGGGACGAGCTCACGCCACGCTCTCGCGTCGAGCCATAGGTTACCTACTAGGCTAGGGGCGGCGACACCCGGCACGGCGGGTGTCGGGCTCGAACCGGTGGGAGTGGCTCGTGGGCGAGATGCAGGCGGACGCCGAGCGCAAGCGCGTTCTGATCGCCGAGGACGAGGCGCTCATCCGGCTGGACCTGGCCGAGATGCTCGTCGAAGAGGGCTATGAGGTGGCCGGCGAGGCCGGTGACGGCGAGACCGCCGTCAAGCTCGCCGAGGAGCTCAAGCCGGATCTCGTCATCCTCGACATCAAGATGCCGATCATGGACGGGCTGGCCGCCGCCGAGCGGATCGCCGGCGCGCGGATCGCCCCGGTGATCATCCTGACCGCGTTCAGTCAGCGTGACCTGGTGGAGCGGGCGCGCGCGGCGGGCGCGATGGCCTACCTGGTCAAGCCGTTCCAGAAGAGCGACCTGGTGCCGGCGGTGGAGATCGCGCTGTCCCGCTACTCGGAGATCGCCGCGCTGGAGTCGGAGGTGGCCGGTCTCACCGACCGGCTGGAGATCCGCAAGACCGTCGAGCGTGCCAAGGGCGCGCTGATGACCACGTACGGAATGAGCGAGCCGCAGGCGTTCAAGTGGATCCAGCGCACCGCGATGGACCACCGGATGACCATGAAGGAGGTCGCCGAGCGGATCCTCGCCGAGACCGCCGGCGGCGAGGTGGAGCAGCCCGCGTCCTGACCCGCCCGGAAGGCGTCCGATCGATAGGATCGGATCCATGTCTCCCGCGCGCGTCCGGCCGGTCCTCGTCGCCGCTGCCGCCGCGCTGCTGCTGGCGGCGTGCCACGCCACCCCGCGACCGCTGCCGCAGCCCGCGCCGGTGAGCCCGCGGTGGCAGCCCGTCGAGCTGGTTCTGCCCGCCGGTGCCAACGGACGGCCGGTGCCGCGCGACGCGACGCGGTGCGGCGGCCGGTGGTACGTGGTGGGCGGGCTGGTCGATCCGGCGGGGGAGACCCGACCGGCGGCGTGGTCCTCATCGGACGGCGTGACCTGGTCGCCGATTTCGGTGCGGGCGCAGACGTTCTACGGCCGCCAGCACGTGCTCTACGCGGTGGCCTGCCGCGACGACGGGATGGCCGCGCTGGGTGCGAAGACCGGTGGCGTGCACGGCAATCCGCGTACCGGAACGTGGGTGTGGCGTCCTGGTGGGCCGTTGCGGGAGGTGCCGGCGGCGTTCGAGTTGTTCGGCGGCCCGCGCGCGGTGAGCGCGTCCCGGCTGGCGGCGGGGCCGGGCGGCTGGCTGGTCGCCGGGGCGCGCGCGGACGGTGCGGCGGTGTGGTCGTCGCCGGACGCGGAGGGGTTCGTCCTGCGCGAGGGGGTCGCGGAGCTGGCCGGTGACGGCCGGGGCCGGACGGCGGCGTACGACGTGACGGCGGTGGGGCCGGGCTGGCTGGTGGTGGGGTCGCTGCTGCCGCCCGGCGCGACGGCCCGGACGCCGCTCTCCTGGTTCTCGGCCGACGGCCGGGTGTGGCGGCGGGTGGCTCTGCCGGTGCCGGCGGGGGCCGCCGGGGCGGCGGAGCGGGTGGTGGCTGCCGACGGCGGTCCGGTGGCGGCCGGTCCGGTGGGTGACCGGTTCGCGGTGTGGCGCGCGTGCGACGGCTGCGGGCCGTCGTCCGGCGGCTCGGCCGGTACGGGGCAGGGGTGGCGGCGGGTCGGCGGGTTCGGCTCGGCGGGCCCCGGGGTGTCGTCGGTGGATGCGCTCGCGGCCTCCGGTGGGCGGCTCGTCGCGGTGACCGGCGACGGCGCTTCGCGACGGCTCTGGATGTCGGGCGACGGCGGCGCGTCGTGGCTTCCGGTGATCACGCCGGTGCCGGCGCCGGACGGGGGTGACGCCGCGCTGGCGGTGGCCGTCCGCGACGACGGGATGCTCATGGTCGTCGATGACGGGAAGGCGTCCCGTGCCTGGTGGGGGGTGTTGTCAGTCGTCGATCGGTAGCGGGTGAAGAGGGCATGGCCCGTTACCGAGGAATATTCGGTGAAAGCCCTGCCGCGCCTACGGTTCTTACGGCGATCGGCTTGAATCCGCCACGGCGTGTAACGGTTCGGTCAACCCGGCTTTACAGGTCTTACGCCACCGCTCGCGGTGGGATAACGTCCCGCCCCAGACCGGCGACGACGGTCTTGGTTCGTCCACCCCGCAAGGGCCAATCAGCGGCGGGTGGTTCGGATCATGGACGGAGGAGGGTTCGGGCCTTGAGGCAGAAGCTCGCACGCGTGATCGGCGGGGTCGCCATGCTGGCGCTCGTCGCCGGTGGCACCGCTTGTTCCAGCGGCAGCGACGATGAGGGTTCCGGGGGCAGCGCCTGCGGGAGCAAGATCGCTTTCTTCGGCGCGCTGACCGGTAGCTCGGCCGCGCTGGGCATCAACGAGAAGAACGGCGTCAAGCTGGCCGTCGACAAGTACAACAAGGAGAACCCGGACTGCACGGTCGAGCTCGCCGAGCTCGACTCGCAGGGCAGCCCGGACCAGGCTCCGGGTCTGGCCCAGAAGGCGATCGACGACACCAAGATCCTGGGTGTCGTGGGTCCGGCCTACTCGGGCGAGTCCGAGGCCGCCGGTCCGCTGTTCAACGAGGCGGGCCTGGTCACCATCACCCCCTCCGCGACCCGTCCCAGCCTCGCCGAGCAGGGCTGGAAGACCTTCTTCCGCGCGGTCGGCAACGACCTGAGCCAGGGCCCCGCCGCCGGTAACTACATCAAGAACGTGATGAAGGCCGACCGGGTCTACGTCATCGACGACCAGTCCGCGTACGGCGCCGGCCTGGCCGACGAGGTCAAGAAGGTCCTCGGCGCCTCGGTCGTGGGCAGCGACAAGGTCCAGGGCGAGGGCAAGCAGACCGAGTTCTCCGGTGTGATCACCAAGGTCAAGGCCGCCAACGTCAAGGCGGTCTTCTACGGCGGCTACTACCAGGAGGCCGGCCTGATCCGTAAGCAGCTCACCGCTGCCGGGGTCACCGCTCCGCTGGTCGCCGGTGACGGCGTGAACGACGGCGCGTACATCACCTCCGCCGGTGCGGCCGCCGCCGAGGGCACCATCCTCACCTGCCCGTGCCAGCCGTCCACCGAGGCCCGCGGCACCTTCGCCGCCGACTTCAAGGCGCTCAACGGCACCGACCCGGGCACCTACAGCGACACCGCCTACGACGCGGCGAACATCCTGCTGGCGGGCATCAAGGACGGCAAGACCACCCGCGCCGACCTGCTGGAGTTCGTGAAGGGCTACAGCGGCGAGGGCGTGGCCGCCAGCTACAAGTTCGTCGAGGGCGGCGAGCTCGACCCGGCGCAGGTCAAGGTCTGGGCGTTCAAGGTGCAGGGCGGCAAGGTCGTCCCGGACCAGGAGATCCCCAAGTCCTGATCGGTCGATCGCTGGACTGGCGATTTGAGTAGTGATCGCGGGTGCGGCCGGGAGCTGGCTCCCGGCCGCACCCTCTTTTTCTCTTGAGCGACGGAGCGTCCCTCCCTTGGACTTCGACGGATTGTTCTCCAACTTCGGAGAACTCACCACGACCGGCTTGACGCAGGGCGCCATCTACGCCCTGGTCGCGCTCGGCTACACGCTCGTGTACGGCGTGCTAAGGCTCATCAACTTCGCCCACTCCGAGGTCTTCATCGCCGGCGCGTTCGCCGCGATCTGGACCTGGAACGGCTTCGGGCTCGACCAGAACTCGCAGGTCAGCGGCATCGGCTCGATCCTGTTCTACCTGCTGGTGGCGATGATCGTGGCGGCCATCGCCTCGGCGGGGACCGCCACGGTGATCGAGCGGGTCGCGTACCGGCCGCTGCGCAAGCGCAACGCGCCGCCGCTGGCGTTCCTCATCACCGCCATCGGTGCGTCGATCGCCATCTCCGAGGCGTTCGGCGTCTACACCCGCCGCCTTCCGGAGGGCGCGCCCATCCTGGTCAGCTCGAAGCCGCTGTTCCACATCGCCGGGGTGCCGATCGACGCGGTGCAGCTGCTGACCGTCGGTTCCGCGCTGGTGATGATGTTCGCGCTGGACCAGTTCATCAACCGCAGCCGTACCGGCCGTGGCATCCGCGCGGTGGCCCAGGACGCCAACACGGCGGCCCTGATGGGCGTCAACAAGGACCGCATCATCCTGATGGTCTTCATCGCCGGTGGCAGCATGGCCGGCGTCGCGGGCCTGCTCTACGACGTGCGGATCCAGACGCTCACCTACAGCGTCGGCTTCCTGCTGGGCCTCAAGGCGTTCACCGCGGCGGTGCTCGGCGGTATCGGCAACCTGCGCGGCGCGCTCGTCGGCGGCCTGCTGCTCGGCGTCGTGGAGAACTACGCCGCGGGCCTGTTCGGCAGTCAGTGGAAGGACTTCGCCGCGTTCGCGGTGCTGGTCGTGCTGCTGATGTTCCGGCCGACCGGTCTGCTCGGCGAATCACTGGGGAGGGCACGCGCATGACGACCACCATCGACCCGCCGGAGCGGCGGGAGACGGCGGCGGACAAGCTGCGGCAGGGCCGGCACGCGATCTCGGAGCGCTGGCACCACGCGCCGCGTTGGGTGCGCTGGGTGTTGCTCGTCGCGGTCATCGCGTTCTTCTACGCGCTGCCGAACAAGGAGTTCTACCAGTACCTCGGGCCCATCCCGACCCCGGGAGCGAACTTCACCCAGGTGATGTTCACGGTCTCGATCTACGTGCTGCTGGCGGTCGGGCTCAACATCGTGGTCGGCTTCGCCGGCCTGCTCGACCTGGGCTACTTCGGCTTCTTCGCCGTCGGCGCGTACACGGTCGCGGTGCTGACGTCGCCGAGCAGCGACGTCAAGACGCTGTGGCCGTGGCTGCTGGTGGTGCCGATCGCGATCGCCCTGACCATGGTCTCCGGCGTCATGCTCGGTACGCCGACGCTGCGCCTGCGCGGCGACTACCTGGCGCTGGTGACGCTCGGCTTCGCCGAGATGATCCGGATCGCGGCGGTCAGCTCCGAGTTCCTCAAGGGACAGCGCGGCTTCAACCAGATCCCGCACCCGCCCGGCGAGTACGCCGACGGCCGGCCGTGGTTCGGCGTGCTCGACGCCCGCCCGTACTACTGGCTGGTGCTCACGCTGATCATCCTGGTCGTGATCGGGGTGCGGAACCTGACCCACAGCCGCGTCGGCCGGGCCTGGATCTCGATCCGGGAGGACGAGGACGCGGCCCAGCTGATGGGCGTGCCGACGTTCAAGTTCAAGCTGTGGGCGTTCGCCTCCGGCGCGGCCATCGCCGGCCTGGCCGGCGCGTTGTTCGCCGGTAAGCAGAACTTCGTCAACTCGCAGAACTTCGAGCTGCTCAACTCGATCATCATCCTGGCCGCTGTCATCTTCGGCGGCTCGGGCAACATCGTCGGCGCGATCGTCGGTGGCGGCCTGGTGGCGTACATGATCGAGCGGTTCCGCGGCATCGAGCTGTTCGGCGTGGAGCTGTACGAGTACCGGTTCCTCTTCTTCGGTCTGGTGCTCGTGGTAATGATGATCTTCCGGCCGCAGGGCCTGATCCCGAACCGGCGACGGGCGGCGGAGTTCAAGGACCGCCGCAAGGAGGTGATCGTCGGTGAGTGACACCGAGCAGACCCCGGCCGTTCCGGCCCAGGCGGCGGCCCCCGCCGTCGAGACGGTCGACGAGCGGGAGCCGTTGCTGGAGGTCGACCACGTCACGCTGCGCTTCGGCGGCGTGGTGGCCCTCAACGACGTGGACTTCACCCTCTACAAGGGTGAGATCCTCGGGCTGATCGGCCCGAACGGCGCCGGCAAGACCACCTGCTTCAACGCGATGACCGGCATCTACCAGCCCACCGAGGGGCAGATCCGGTTCCGGGGCCAGAAAATCAGTGGCAAGAAGCGCCACCAGATCACCCGGATGGGCATGGCCCGTACGTTCCAGAACATCCGCCTCTTCCCGGAGATGACCGCGCTGGAGAACGTCCAGGTGGGCGCGGACGCGCACCACAAGACGAGCGTGATCTCCGCGCTGCTGCGCCTGCCGCGGCACTGGAAGGAGGAGCGCGAGGGCCGGGAGAAGGCCGAGCGCCTCCTGGAGTTCGTCGGCATCAGCAACCGGATGCACGAGTTCGCCCGCAACCTGTCCTACGGCGAGCAGCGGCGGCTGGAGATCGCCCGCGCGCTGGCCACCGACCCGGCGCTGCTCTGCCTGGACGAGCCGGCCGCCGGCTTCAACCCGGCGGAGAAGGAGGAGCTGCTCCAGCTCATCCGGCAGATCCGGGATCAGGGCGTCACGGTGCTGCTGATCGAGCACGACATGCGCCTGGTGATGGGCGTGACCGACCGGATCGTGGTCCTGGAGTTCGGAAAGAAGATCGCCGAAGGGCTGCCCGCCGAGGTGCGGGACAACCCGAAGGTGGTCGCGGCGTACCTGGGGGTGCCGGACGATGCTGCTTGAGATCGAGGACGTGAGCCTGCTCTACGGGCGGATCCAGGCGCTGCACGGCATCAGCCTGACCGTGGACGAGGGGGAGATCGTCGCGCTGATCGGCGCGAACGGCGCCGGCAAGTCCACCACCATGCGGGCGATCTCCGGCATCCGGCCGGTCGCCTCCGGCACGATCAAGTTCGCCGGTGAGGACATCACCAAGCTCCGGGCCGACCTGCGGGTCCGGCGCGGGCTGTGCCAGGCACCCGAGGGCCGGGGCATCTTCCCCGGTATGTCGGTGCTGGAGAACCTGGACATGGGCGCGTACACCCGGCGCGACAAGGCCGGTATCGCCCAGGACCTGGCCCGGGTGCTGGACCTGTTCCCGCGGCTGGCCGAGCGGCGCAAGCAGGCCGGCGGCACGCTCTCCGGCGGCGAGCAGCAGATGCTCGCGGTCGGCCGGGCGCTGATGAGCCGGCCGAAGCTGCTGCTGCTCGACGAGCCGTCGATGGGTCTCGCGCCGATGCTGATCCAGCAGATCTTCACGATCATCACGGAGATCAACCAGCAGGGCACCACGATCCTGCTGGTGGAGCAGAACGCCCAGCAGGCGCTGGCGCGCGCCCACCGGGCGTACGTGCTGGAGACCGGCCGGATCGTCAAGAGCGGCACCGGCACGGACCTGCTGCACGACCCCTCGGTCAAAGAGGCATACCTCGGCGTGGCCTGACCGACCGACCCCTCGCACCTTAGGAGTACAGCCATGTTCCACCCCAACCCCGGACGGCGGGCGGCGCTCGGCGTCGCCGGTGCGGCCGTCCTGCTGCTCTCCCTCGCCGCGTGCGGCGAGGAGGAGAGCACCGACCAGCCCGGCGGCGGCCCCAGCGTCTCGTCGTCGGTCGACGCCGCGCTGGCCGCGAAGGTCCCGGACGCGATCAAGTCGGACGGCAAGATCGTGGTGGGCACCGACTCCACGTATGCCCCGGCGGAGTTCCTGGACACCGACGGCAAGACCGTGATCGGCTTCGACGTCGAGCTGTTCACCGCGGTGGCAGCCAAGCTGGGCCTCAAGGCGGAGTTCGTCTCGGCGCCGTTCGGCGACATCATCAACGGCGTCAACTCGGGCAAGTACGAGGCTGGCGTCTCGTCGTTCACCATCAACGACGACCGCAAGGCCCAGGCGAACATGGTCAGCTACTTCCAGGTCGGCACCCAGTGGGTGACCAAGAAGGGCAACCCGGCCGGCGTCACCCTCGACAACGCCTGCGGCAAGAAGATCGCGGTGCAGAAGGACACGGTCCAGGTCGAGGACATCCAGAAGCGGTCCAAGGCGTGCACCGATGCGGGCAAGCCGGCGATCACCATCGACCAGTTCCCGGGTCAGGACGCCGCCACCGCCGCCGTCGTGTCCGGCAAGGACGACGCGATGCTGGCCGACTACCCGGTCGGCGTGTACGCGGTGACGAAGTCCAACGACGCCCTGGAACTGCTGGACAAGCAGTACGAAGCGGCGCCGTACGGCTACGTGCTGGCCAAGGAGCAGACGGAGCTGGCCGAGGCGGTGCGCGACGCGACCAAGGCCGTGATCGCCGACGGCTCCTACAAGCAGGTGCTCGACAAGTGGAAGGTGGGAGACGGCGCGATCACGGACCCCGCGATCAACCCGTGACGACATGACCACCGAGGAAGCGACAACCGCACGGGCACGGCCGGAACCGATCAAGGCCGTGCCCGTGCGGCACCCCGGACGATGGGTCGCGGTGGCGGTGCTATCCGTCCTGGCCGCGATGTTCGTCCACCTGCTGGTCACAAACGAGGCCTTCAACTGGTCCTTCATGGTCGACAAGATGTTCCGGCCGCCGATCATCGAGGGCCTGCTTCGCGGCACCGTGCTGATGACCGTCAGCGCAATGCTGATCGGCGTCACGCTCGGCGTGGTGATCGCGGTGATGCGGCTGTCGGACAACCCGATCCTGCGCGGCGTGGCCTGGCTCTACACCTGGTTCTTCCGGGCGGTGCCCCGGCTGGTGCTGCTGGCCGTCTTCGGCAACATCGGCATCCTGTGGAGCCGGGTCGAATTCGGGGTGCCGTTCGACACCCAGATCGGCCAGCTGTTCGGCATCGACAACCTGCAACTGCGGCTGTTCGGTTTCTCCTCCCGGGACATCCTCACCGGCTTCATGGCCGGTCTGCTCGGCCTCGCGCTCTCCGAGGCCGCATACATGGCGGAGATCGTCCGGGCCGGCATCCAGTCGGTCGATCCCGGCCAGACCGAGGCCGCCCAGGCGCTCGGCCTGAGCCGCGCCCAGTTGCTTCGCCGGGTGGTGCTGCCGCAGGCGATGCGGGTGATCATCCCGCCGACCGGCAACGAGACCATCGCCATGCTCAAGGACACATCCCTGTTGCTCTACGTGCCGGTGAGCGTGGAGCTGTTCTTCCAGCTCGACGCGGTCGGCAAACGGACGTTCCAGATCTTCCCGATGTACGTCGCGGCGTGTCTGTGGTACCTGTTCCTGACCAGCATCCTGCTGGTCGGGCAGTACTACCTGGAACGCCACTTCGGTAAGGGCTACGGCGTGAGCGGCCGGGCCCGGCTGAAGCTGCGGGGTATGACGGCCGAGACCGGCGGCGGCGCGGGGGTGGTGAAGTGACCGAGCTGATCGTGCCCGCGCAGACCACCGCACCGTCGGCCGAGTCCGGGCTGATGGTGCGGGCCGAGCAGGTGCACAAGTCGTTCGGGCCGCTGGAGGTGCTCAAGGGCATCGACCTGGAGGTCCGCTCCGGCGAGGTGTGCTGCCTGCTGGGGCCCTCCGGCTCCGGCAAGTCGACGTTCCTGCGCTGCATCAACCACCTGGAGAAGATCGACGCCGGCCGGATCTGGGTCGACGGCGACCTGATCGGCTACCGGGAGCGCGGCGGCAAGCTCTACGAGATGCGGGACAAGGAGGTGGCTGCGCAGCGCCGCGCCATCGGCATGGTGTTCCAGCGGTTCAACCTGTTCCCGCACATGACGGTGCTGCAGAACGTCACCGAGGCGCCGGTGCTGCTGCGCCAGGCGAAGAAGGCGCAGGCCCGGGAGCACGCCGCGCAGCTGCTGGACCGGGTGGGGCTGGGCGACAAGCTCGGCGCGTACCCCGGTCAGCTCTCCGGCGGCCAGCAGCAGCGGGTGGCGATCGCCCGGGCGCTGGCCATGCGGCCGAAGCTGATGCTGTTCGACGAGCCGACCAGCGCGCTCGACCCGGAGCTGGTGGGCGAGGTGCTGGACACGATGAAGGACCTGGCCCGCGACGGCATGACGATGATCGTGGTGACCCACGAGATCGGTTTCGCCCGGGAGGTGGGCGACCACCTCGTGTTCATGGACGGCGGCGTGGTGGTCGAGCAGGGCGACCCGCGCGAGGTGATCTCGGCGCCGCAGCACGAGCGGACCAAGGCGTTCCTGGCCAAGGTTCTCTGACCTCGGCCTCCGGTGCGGCGCGCGCCGCACCGGAGGCCGGAGTTGTCGGGCGTACGGACTAGAGTCGCAGCCGTGACAGCTACGACGCCGCGCCTGCTTCTCGTCGACGGACATTCCCTGGCATACCGGGCGTTCTTCGCCCTGCCGGTGGAGAACTTCTCCACCACCACGGGGCAGCCGACGAACGCCGTCTACGGCTTCACCTCGATGCTGATCAACGTGCTGCGCGACGAGCAGCCCACGCACATCGTCGTGGCGTTCGACGTCTCCCGCCGCTCCTTCCGCACGGAGAGATACTCCGAGTACAAGGCCGGCCGCAGCGAGACCCCGACCGACTTCAAGGGCCAGGTCAGCCTGGTCAAGGAGGTCCTCGCCGCGCTGCGCGTGCCGGTGGTCGAGAAGGAGGGCTACGAGGCCGACGACGTCATCGCGACGCTCGCCTGCCAGGCCCGCGACCAGGGCATGGACGTGCTGATCACCACCGGCGACCGGGACGCGTTCCAGCTCGTCGGGGAGCGGGTGACGGTGCTCTATCCGCGCAAGGGCGTCTCCGACCTGGCCCGGATGGACCCGGCCGCGGTCGAGGCGAAGTACGGCGTCACCCCTGATCGCTACCGCGACCTGGCCGCGCTGGTCGGCGAGACCAGCGACAACCTGCCGGGCGTGCCCGGCGTCGGCCCGAAGACCGCGGCCAAGTGGATCAACCTGTACGGCGGCGTCGAGGGCGTGGTGGCCCGCGCCGACGAGATCAAGGGCAAGGCCGGCGACAGCCTGCGTGAGCGGCTGGCCGACGTGATCCGCAACTACGAGATCAACTGCCTGGTCTCCGACCTGGAGCTGCCGGTCCGCCCCGAGGACGCCCGCTGGCAGGGCTGGGACCGCGAAGCGGTGCACCAGGTCTTCGACACCCTCCAGTTCCGCATCCTGCGCGACCGGCTCTACCAATACCTCGAAGCGGTCGAGCCGGAGGCCGAGGCGGGCTTCGACCTGGCCGGCGAGGTGCTCACCGAGCCGGGTGCGCTCGCGGGCTGGCTCGGCACGCACGCACCGGCGGGCGCACCGGTGGGCCTGGCGGTGACGCTCGACACCGGCCCCAACCGCCGGCACACCGCCACGGTGACCGGGATGGCGCTGGCCACCGCCGCCGGCGCGGGTGCCTGGTTCGACCCGAGTCGGCTGGACGCCGACGACGAGGCCGCGCTGGCCGGGTGGCTGGCCGACGCGGAGCGCCCGAAGGTGCTGCACGACAGCAAACCGGCGGTGCTGGCGTTCGCCGCGCACGGTTGGGAGCTGCACGGCATCGCCCGCGACACCCAGATCGCCGCCTACCTGGCCCGCCCCGACCAGCGCTCCTACGACCTCACCGACCTGGCGCTGCGCTACCTGCACCGGGAGCTGCGCGTCGACGCGCCGGAGACCGGCCAGCTCACCCTGGACGGGCTCGGCGACGAGGGGGTGGCCGAGCAGAACCTGATGCTCCAGGCCCGCGCCACGCTCGACCTGGCCGACGCGATCGACGCCGAGCTGTCCCGCGACGGGGAGCAGTCGGCGCGGCTGATGGCCGGCGTGGAGCTGCCGCTGATGCGGGTGCTCGCCACCATGGAACGCACCGGCATCGCCGCCGACACCGACTACCTCTCCGAGCTGGAGGCGCACTTCGCCGCCGAGGTGAAGGCCGCCGCCCAGGGCGCGTACGAGGTGGTCGGCCGGGAGTTCAACCTGGGCTCGCCGAAGCAGTTGCAGGAGATCCTCTTCACCGAGCTGGGCCTGCCCAAGACCAAGCGGATCAAGACCGGCTACACCACCGACGCCGACGCGCTCCAGTGGCTCTACGCGCAGACCGAGCACCCGCTGCTGCACCACCTGCTGCGCCACCGCGACGTGGCGAAGCTCAAGTCGACTGTCGACGGGCTGCTCAAGTCCGTCTCCGACGACGGCCGCATCCACACCACGTTCAACCAGACGGTGGCCGCGACCGGCCGGCTGTCCTCCACCGAGCCGAACCTGCAGAACATCCCGATCCGCACCGAGGAGGGGCGGCGGATCCGGCGCGCGTTCGTGGTCGGTGAGGGCTACGAGTGCCTGCTGACCGCCGACTACAGCCAGATCGAGATGCGGATCATGGCGCACCTGTCGTCGGACGACGCGCTGATCGAGGCGTTCAACTCCGGGCACGACTTCCACGCCGCCACCGCGTCCTCGGTCTTCACGGTCGAGGTCGGCGACGTCACCGCCGACCAACGCCGCAAGATCAAGGCGATGAACTACGGCCTGGCGTACGGGCTCAGCGCGTTCGGCCTGTCCCAGCAGCTCGGCATCAGCGCCGAGGAGGCGCGCGGGCTGATGGAGAACTACTTCGCCGGGTTCGGCGGGGTCCGCGACTACCTCCAGGAAGTGGTGGCCCGCGCCCGCCAGGACGGCTACACCTCCACCATCCTGGGCCGCCGCCGCTACCTGCCCGACCTGGTCAGCGACAACCGGCAGCGTCGCGAGATGGCCGAGCGGATGGCGCTCAACGCCCCGATCCAGGGTTCGGCGGCCGACATCATCAAGGTCGCGATGCTGCACGTCGACAGCGCGCTGCGCGACGCGGGGCTGCGCTCGCGGATGCTGCTGCAGGTGCACGACGAACTGGTATTCGAGGTCGCCCCGGGCGAGCGGGAGACGCTGGAGGCGCTGGTGCGCAAGCAGATGGGCGAGGCGTACCCGCTGTCGGTGCCGCTTGAGGTGTCGGTGGGCGAGGGCCACGACTGGAACAGCGCCGACCACTGACCCCCCCCGGTCAGCCCACCCGCGCCGGCCACCACCCGCCCGCCCCGGCGGTGATCAAGGAGTTTGTGTCCCCGAACGGCCTCGGGCGGGACACAAACTCCTTGATCACCGCACCGGAGGCGACGGCGGCGAGAGCAGAGGCTGGGGCGCCGGGGCGGCGGCCTGGAGGGCGGCGGCCAGACGGTCGCGGACGGCCACCTGGGCCGCGATCCGGGCGTCCAGCACGGCCAGCCGCTCCCAGCCGACCCGCAGCCCGGCCGGAGACGGCGACGCCGACGCCACGTCCCCGTCCAGGCAGGGCAGGAAGACCCGCACGTCGTCCAACGTCAGCCCGGCGTCGAGCAGGTGGCGGATGTTGCGGACCCGGGTGACGACCCCGTCGTCGTACTCGCGGTAGCCGTTCGCCGCCCGGGTCGACGTGATCAGCCCGTGTTCCTCGTAGTGCCGCAGGGCACGCGGCGTGCAGCCCGTCGCCGTCGCCACCGCGCCGATCCGCACCGCCGCCACCGTCCTCTCACGCGACCACCGCGCCCCCGTCCACCGGCAGCACCACACCGGTGACGAAGCCCGCCTCCGGCTCGCAGAGTCGCCGGATCGCCCAGGCTACGTCCTCCGGCCGGCCGATCCGACCCGCCGGGGTGTGCGCGAGCTGCCAGTCCCGCACCGCCGCGCGCTGCTCGGGGGAGAGGCCACTGTGCACGCCGATGGGGGTGTCGATCGCGCCGGGCGCCACCGCCACCACCCGGACGCCGCGCGGCGCGAGTTCCACCGCCCAGCTACGGGTCAGCGAGTCCAGCGCGGCCTTGCCCGCCGCGTACACCGAACTGCCCGGCCAGGCGCGCAGGCCGACCGACGTGGTGACGTTGACGATCACGCCACGGGTCGCGGCGAGCGCCTCGACGGCGGCGTGCGCCAGCCGGATCGGCGCGAACAGGTTCGTCTCCAGCTGCCGCCGGGCGGCGTCCTCGTCCAGCTCGGCCAGCAGGCCTCCACCTGCCACGCCCGCGTTGTTGACCAGGACGTCGAGGCGGCCGTACCGGTCGAGCGCGGCGCGGACGACCCGGTCCGGCCCGTCGGGAGCGGTGACGTCGGCGGTCAGCGGGGTGATGTCCGGCCGGCCGGCGGCGGTCTCCGACAGCGGCGCGGCGCGCCGGCCGACGGCGAGCACGGCGTACCCGGAGGTGGCGAGGGAGCGTGCGGTGGCCCGGCCGATGCCGGTGCCCGCACCGGTGACCACGGCGGCGCGTGGCGTGCTGCGTTCCATGCCGGCATCGTCCGACCCTGCCGCCTGCGGCATGGTCAAGTCAGAGACCGATCAGTGCGGGCATCGCGTTTACCGCGCCGTGCACCACGAGCAGCGGCCACATCCGGCGGTACCGGGACCACAGGTAACCGAGGAACAACCCGAGCACGCCGTGGTTGACGACCACAGTGGCCAGGTCGACTCCGGGCCGTCCGGTGCCCTGGATGGCCACGTGCCAGGCCGCCCACACCAGCGACGCGAGCACGATCGCCGGCCAGCGGCCCAGCAGCGACTCCCACCGGGTCTGCAGCCACCGCCGGTAGAAGACCTCCTCCAGCAGCGCGTTCACCGCGAAGCCGGCCAGCAGGATGACGACGAGCGTCACCGGTCTGAAGGTCCGCCCCCAGTCGCTGGCCGGCACGGCCAGCGGCGTGGCGTAGCTGAGCACCAGCCACACCGCCACCGGCAGCGCCGGACCCCACCGGTGGGCGGCGTCCGGCGGGGCCGGCCCCGGCCGCCACCGCGGCGGCCACCGGCGCGCGGCCAGGAACACCCCCGCCGGTACGCCGAGCAGCAGCGCGAGCTTCAACACGGTGTACGCCGGTTCGCCGCCGAGCAGCGGCATGACGGCGGCGAACGCGATCCCGGCCAGCAGCAGCGGCACCGCCTCGCGGTACGGCGCGACCGGGTCCGGCCACCTCGGATCGGAGGTGGGTGGGATCAGCCGGATCAGCGCGATCCCGGCCAGCGCCGGGATCCACCGGCTCCACATCGGTACGGTGCCGTCGTGGTCGGCGCTGTACCTGATGCCGGTGTTGCCGGTGACCACCAGGAGGACCGCCGAGACGACGACGAGCCCGAGGCCGGCCAGGAGGACCACCTGTCCGGCGCGGGGATGACGGCCGGCGGTCGAGACGTCTGTCGTCATCACCGGCACGGTACCAACGCGCCGCGAACGGACCGGCTGCTCAGCCCTTGAGCGGGTCGTGTCCCCAGTTCATCAACGACCAGCGCCACCTGGTGTCCCGGACGTCGCCCGCGGGGCGTTGCGCCAGGTGGCGGTGCACGTACCCGATCACCTTGCGCATGTGCTTGTAGTCGGCGGCGGTGAGGTCGGCGCGCTTGCGGCGCAGCAGGTCGACGATGCGCCGGCCGGAGTCGTGGCCGACCGACTCGCCGCCCTTGGTGCCCGGCTTGTGCCAGCCGACGTGCTTGGACTCGTCGGTCTCCAGCCAGCGGGTCAGCTCGGCGGGCTTCATGTTCACCGCGTCGGTGAACTCCCGGTACGTCTGCTGCGGGTCCTCAGCGCGAGTCATGGCGAAGCACCTCCGGGCGGTGGGCCACGTCGCGGCCCGAGTCGTCGTTGGTGATCCGGTACTGCGGCTGCTCGGGCGAGGCGTTCACGGTGTGCCCGCGGACGTGGGTGCGCTCGGTCAGCTTCTCCTTGACGACGCCGTACGCCCGGCCGCTGTGGCTGGCCCAGGAGACGTGGTCGCCGGCGCGGAATTCCTTCTCGGCCATGCCGGGCGGTTACCCGGAGCGGATACCGAGTAACGGCGTCGTCAGGGCCGGATCTCCGCGACCGGCAGCTTGATCGCGAAGGGCTCGGACAACTCGATCACCTCGCTGCCGTCGTCCACCAGTTCGTACTGCCGCTCGCCGCCCGGGCCGATCCGGTCACCGAGGCGGTACGCGTAGAGGTGCACCGGATCCTGCTCGATCCGCCAGTAGAACGGGATCCCGGCGGCGGCGTACTCGCCCGGCTTGGCGAACCGGTCGACCCGCCGGGTGCCGGGGGAGACGATCTCGACGGCCAGGACGACGTCCGCCGGTCGTAGCAGCCAGCAGTCGGACGGCAGTTCGGCGCGGTGGAGCAGGACGTCGGGTCGGCGGCTGGCGTCGATGTCCAACCCGACGCTCACCGCCTGGGTCGCACGCAGATGCGCCGGCACGTGGGATCGTAGCCACCAGGTCAGCAGGCAGGCGACGTCCTGGTGGTGGAGAGTAGGCAAGGGCGTCACGTGGATGATGCCGTCGACCAGTTCGACGCGGGGTGCGTCGGGCGGCAGCGTCAGCAACTCCTCCACCATGTGGTCGGCACGCTGTTGCCGAAGCGGGTCCGGACGCCATGGAGAGGATGGGGTCGCGATCGGCTCGGCGCTCACCAGGGCAGCATGGGGGCGTCATCGCCGGCCCGATCGCACCGCGCGTCCGTCCGGCGTCAGCCGGCCGGCTTCTCGGTGACGAAGATGGCCGTGCCGGGGAACAGCCGTCCGCGCAGCGGGCTCCACTGGCCCCAGACCCCCTCGTGCCCGGCCGGCCACTCCGGCTCCACCAGGTCCAGCAGGCGGAACCCGGCGCCGACCAGCTCCCGGATCCGGTCGCCCAGGGTGCGGTGCTGCTCGACGTACGTGGCCACGCCGTGCTCGTCCTGCTCGACGTAGGGGGAGCGGTCGAAGTACGAGTGCACGGCGGTCAGTCCGCCCTCGCCCGGGTCGTCCAGGAAGATCCAGCGCATCGGGTGGGTGACCGAGAAGACCCACCGGCCGCCGGGGCGCAGCACCCGGGCCACCTCGCGCATCGCCGCCGCCGAGTCGTCCACGAACGGGATCGCGCCGAACGCCGTGCAGACGGTGTCGAACGCCTCGTCGGCGAAGGGCAGCGCGAGCGCGTCGGCCTGCACCAGTGGCACGCGTACCCCGGTGCGGCCGGCGGCCCCGGCGGCGTGCCGCAACATGCCGGCGGACAGGTCGAGCGCGACCGGCCGGGCACCCTGGGCGGCGAGCCAGCGGGCTGCGGCGGCGGCCCCGGCGCCGAGTTCGAGGATCCGTCGGCCGGCCACGTCGCCGAGCAGCCGGGCGTCGGCCTCGCGCAGCCCCTCCGGGCACCAGACGAAGTCGGCGTCGCCGAGGAACGCGCCGTGCTCGGCCTGGTACGCGTCGGCGTCGGTGTCCCACCATCCGCGGTTGGCGCGGCGGATCTCGCCGGCGTCGACCCGTCGGCGGGTCACCCTGTCGTCGTCCACGGGTTCACGCTAGGTCCGTACGGCCCGGACCGGTGCGGTGGGGGTGGCGGCCGGGACAGGTGTGACGGACGAGACAGCTGTGGCACCTTACCGAGCAAAATCTCCGCTTTCGCAGCGGATGAGTTCGCACGGACCCGGGAGGGCTTGCACGCTGTGGTAATGCAGCGGGTAGGCTAGACGATGCGCTCGCGGATCGTGTGCCTCGGCAGGGAGCAGGTGCGCGGTCACCGGAGCCACTAATGATCTTCTCGCGTCGATCGTTCGGTGTGCCCGGCGGCGGATCCGCTGGCGCGGAAGAGTCACCGCGACACCCATGCCCGCTGTGACAACCCATCCGACCGGAGCAACCGCCCACATGACGAGCAGCATCGAGGCCACCTCGAGCGCCAACAAGGTCACCGTCGACGACCTCGGCTCTGAGGAAGCTTTCCTCGCCGCGATCGACGAGACCATCAAGTACTTCAACGACGGCGACATTGTCGAAGGCACCGTCGTCAAGGTCGATCGGGACGAGGTCCTGCTCGACATCGGCTACAAGACCGAGGGCGTCATCCCCTCTCGGGAGCTGTCGATCAAGCACGACGTGGACCCGGCCGAGGTCGTTTCGGTGGGTGACCACATCGAGGCCCTCGTCCTCCAGAAGGAGGACAAGGAGGGTCGGCTGATCCTCTCCAAGAAGCGGGCGCAGTACGAGCGGGCCTGGGGCACGATCGAGAAGATCAAGGACGAGGACGGCGTCGTCCGCGGCTCGGTCATCGAGGTCGTCAAGGGTGGTCTCATCCTCGACATCGGCCTGCGTGGCTTCCTGCCCGCGTCGCTCGTCGAGATGCGGCGTGTGCGTGACCTGCAGCCGTACGTCGGCCGCGAGCTCGAAGCCAAGATCATCGAGCTGGACAAGAACCGCAACAACGTGGTCCTGTCCCGCCGTGCCTGGCTGGAGCAGACGCAGTCCGAGGTGCGCACCGAGTTCCTCAACAAGCTCCAGAAGGGGCAGGTCCGCAAGGGCGTCGTCTCCTCGATCGTCAACTTCGGCGCGTTCGTCGACCTGGGCGGCGTGGACGGCCTCGTGCACGTCTCCGAGCTGTCCTGGAAGCACATCGACCACCCGTCCGAGGTCGTCGAGGTGGGCCAGGAGGTCGAGGTCGAGGTCCTGGACGTCGACCTGGACCGCGAGCGGGTCTCGCTGTCGCTGAAGGCGACGCAGGAGGACCCGTGGCGTCAGTTCGCCCGCACCCACGCGATCCAGCAGATCGTGCCGGGTAAGGTCACCAAGCTGGTGCCGTTCGGTGCGTTCGTCCGCGTGGACGACGGCATCGAGGGCCTGGTCCACATCTCCGAGCTGGCCGAGCGCCACGTGGAGATCCCGGAGCAGGTCGTGCAGGTCGGCTCCGAGGTCATGGTCAAGGTCATCGACATCGACCTGGAGCGCCGCCGGATCTCGCTGTCGCTCAAGCAGGCCAACGAGGGCTTCGTCGAGGGCGAGGAGCACTTCGACCCGACCCTCTACGGCATGGCCGCGACGTACGACGAGCAGGGCAACTACATCTACCCGGAGGGCTTCGACCCGGAGACGGGCGAGTGGCTCGAGGGCTACGACAAGCAGCGCGAGACCTGGGAGCAGCAGTACGCCGAGGCGCGTCAGCGCTGGGAGGCCCACACCAAGCAGGTGCAGACCTCCCGCGCCGCCGACGCCGAGGCCGCTGCCAACCCGGCTCCGCCCGCCACCAGCGGCACCACCTCAACCTCTACCTCGGCCCCGAGCCGTCAGGCCGAGGAGCCGGCCGGCACGCTCGCGACCGACGAGGCGCTCGCCGCGCTGCGGGAGAAGCTCGCCGGCGGCAAGTGACCGGACGCTGACGCCTGTCCGTCCCACCGGACGAACCGGCGACTGCCTCTGACGACGGGCCCCGTCCCCGCGTTCCGCACCAGCGGAGCGCCGGGGGCGGGGCCCGCGTCGTGTGCCGGGCGGGTTTGGCATGCCTGCGCCGGATCCGGTTGACTGTCCGGGTGCTGAAAGTGGGGCTGACCGGCGGGATCGGATCGGGCAAGAGCGCGGTGGCGAGCCGCCTCGACGCGCTGGGCGCGGTGGTCGTCGACGCGGACCGCATCGCCCGTGAGGTCGTCGCGCCCGGCACCGACGGGCTGGCCGAGGTGGTCGCCGCCTTCTCCGGCAAGGTCGTGGACGCCGACGGGGCGCTGGACCGGGCCGCCCTCGGCGCGCTGGTCTTCGGCGACGAGGCCGCCCGCCGCACGCTCGAAGGGATCACCCATCCCCGGGTACGCGCACGCAGCGCCGAACTGGTCGCCGCCGCTCCCGCCGACGCGATCGTCGTGAACGACGTACCGCTGCTGGCCGAGGTGGGGCTCGCGCCGACGTACCACCTGGTGGTCGTGGTGCGGACGGCCGTGCCGACCCGGATGGCCCGGCTGACCCGGGACCGGGGCATGGCCCCGGAGGAGGCGCAGCGGCGCATCGCCGCGCAGGCCGACGACGCCACCCGCGGCACGGTCGCCGACGTGCTGCTGACGAACGACGGCACACTGACCGAGCTGCACGCCGCCGTGGACGCCCTGTGGCGGGACCGCCTGCTGCCCTACGAGCGCAACGTCCGCGAGGGCCGCGCCGTCCCGCCCGGCCCGGCGTTCGGCGGGCCGGACCCGGCGTGGCCGGAGCAGTACGCCCGGCTGGCCGCCCGGATCCGCCACGCGGCAGGCGGTGACGTCCGGGTCGACCACGTCGGCTCCACCGCGGTGCCAGGGCTGGCCGCCCCGGACGTGATCGACATCCAGGTGACGGTGTCCTCGCTCGACGAGGCGGACGGGCCGCTCGCGCAGCGGCTGGCCGAGGCGGGTTTCCCGCGACTTCCGGGCGACTGGTGGGACGCCCCGCGGCAGCCGGAGCCGGTGCGCTGGGCCAAGCGGCTGCACGGCGGCGCGGACCCGGGACGTCCGGTGCGCCTGCACCTGCGGGAGGCCGGTTCACCCGGCTGGCGGTACGCGCTGCTGATGCGCGACCACCTGCGCGCCGACCCGGCGCGGCGGGCCGACTACCTCCAGGTGAAGCGGGATCTGGCGGCGGCCGCGCCGGAACACGCCGCCTGGGGCACGGTGACCGATCCCTGGTTCGACGAGGAACACCTGCGCGCCGAGGCGTGGGCCGCGCAGACCGGCTGGCGGCCCTGACCGGGCCGTCGGGACCGCACCGGGCCCGGTTCAGCGGGCCGTCGAGGCCGCGGATCCGCCGCTGCCCGCCGCGCGCCCCGCGGTGAGGTCGAGCCGGATCCAGACCCCCGGCCCGGTCCGCAGTTCCAGCCGGTGCGGCAGGCCGCCCCGGTCCAGCCACCAGCGTCTGCCGCCCGGCACCTCGAACACGTCGACCGTCGTCCGGCCGCCGAGCCGGTCCTCGCGGACCCGGACGGCGTCGCCGGCGGGCGCGCGCCGGGCCGCCCGCAGTGCCGCGTCGAGCAGCCGGTCCAGGTCGTCGCCGGGCGGGCCCGCGGGTGCCGCGAGCAGCGCGGCCGGCACCGGCGCCGGGGGCGTCGCGGGCCCGTCGGAGGAGCGCGGCACCTCGGCCACCCGGCCCGGCCGGACCCACCGCAGGGTACGCCGGCCGCTGCCCTCCTCGCTCACCGCGAGGTACGCCGACGGGCTCGCCCAGTTCACCGTGCCGGTGGCCCGCAGGTTGGCCGACGGGGCGAGCGGGGCGTCCACCGCCACCGGCGCGCCGCGCAGTGCCCGGAGCCGGGCGGGCAGCGCGGCCAGCCGGGCGGCTTCGTCGTCGGTGGGCGCCCGGGGCTGCCCGGCCCGGCCGCCGAGGGCGTCCACCGGGTGCACTGTGGCCCGGTCGGCGCGGGTCAGGTCGACGGTGACGGGTGTGCTGTCGGCCAGCCGCCCGGTGAGCCGGTGCAGCCGGGCGTCCGCGTCGACCCACAGCGCCGGGCGCGGGTCACCGAGCGGTGCGAGGGGCGCCTGGAGCACGTCCACCGGGACGCCGCCGGCCCGGTCGCCGCGTAGCCACCGGCCTTCGGCGGGCGGGTCGACCCGGTCGGCGCCGAGCCCGATCAGCAGGTCGCGTACCGCACCGAGGCCGTGCCCGCCGGCCGGGGACCGCATCCGCCACCGGTCCGCCGGCGGCACCAGCGGGGGCCGGGCCGGGGTGGGGAGCGCGCCGGGGTCGGGCCGCACCAGCAGCGCGGAAGCGGTGGCCTGGACCAGGCCGCGGTCACCGCCCGCGCCCGGACCGCCGACGTCGAGATAGACCAGGGGGCGGGCCCAGTCGACCCAGCCGACCAGTTCGGTACGGGCGGTGCCGGCACCGACGGTGACCCGGACGCCGGCGCGTACGTCGCGCAGGTTGGTGACCCGCAGCGCGGCCACCCGGTCGGCCTCGGCGGCGGTGAGCGGGCGTGCCGTCCCGGTCTCGTCCGTCCGGCCGGGGATCCAGGTGAGCAGGCCGGCGACGAGCGTCGCGGCGGAGATCGCGGCCGCCGCCACGAGTGCGGCGAGCGCGATCCGGCGCCGGTCCGGCCCGTCCGGCGGGTCGTCGGCGCCGTCCAGTTCCGGGTCGCCGTCCGGCCGGGTGGTGAGCGTGGGACGGCGGCCGGCGAGCAGGCCGGCGCGCCGGCGCCGGCCGGCCACGGTGGCGGGACGGGTCGGTGTGCTGGTGCGGCCCCGCCGGTGGCCCCGGCCCGGTTCGCGGGGTACGGCCTGGTCGCCGTCGCCTCGCGCGGAGAGCCGGTGGGGGCGGCTCACCCCGCGCTGGCCTCCCGGCTCGTCGGCGGGCGGGGGCGTGCCGGTGTCGGGCTGGGGCATGCCGGTGTCGGGCTCGCGTCGCGGCCGGCGCTCGGGAGAGGTCCCCACGAGTGGAGAACGCGGTAGCGGGGTTTCGGTGACGAGCAGGGGCGCTCGCGGCGGCCGGTCAGCGCTGCGCGCGACCACCGTCGGCGCGCACGCCGGTCGTCCCGGGTGCTGCGGCCCTGGCGCCGGGGGCGACCGGCCCCGCGTGGGGCGATCACCGGCCCGGTCGGCCGCCGCGAGCGGCCTACGGTACGAGGGTAGACCGGTGAGATGAGCCACACAATGGGAATATCGAAGCTGATCAGGGACGGTCGGTGGTCGTGGCCGGAAGTGTCGGACCTCGGGCGTACCGTTGGTGTCATGGCGCTCGACATTCCCCGGCTCGACGGCCGCTTCCAGGTCGTCAGTGAGTTCCAGCCGGCCGGTGACCAGCCGGCTGCCATCGACGAGCTTGAGCGTCGCGTGCGGCGCGGCGACCGCAACACGGTGTTGCTCGGCGCGACCGGCACGGGCAAGAGCGCCACCACGGCGTGGCTGGTCGAGCGGCTCCAGCGGCCGACCCTGGTGCTCGCCCCCAACAAGACCCTCGCCGCCCAGCTCGCGAAGGAGTTCGGCGAGCTGCTGCCGCAGAACGCGGTCGAATACTTCGTCTCCTACTACGACTACTACCAGCCCGAGGCCTACATCCCGCAGACCGACACCTACATCGAGAAGGACTCCTCGATCAACGAGGAGGTCGAGCGGCTGCGGCACTCGGCCACGATGTCGCTGCTCACCCGGCGGGACGTCATCGTCGTCGCCACCGTCTCGGCGATCTACGGCCTGGGCACGCCGGAGGAATACCTCGACCGGGCCGTGCGGGTCAAGGTCGGGCAGGAGCTGGACCGCGACCAGTTGTTGCGCCGTCTGGTCGACATCCAGTACGCGCGCAACGACATGGCCTTCCAGCGCGGCACCTTCCGGGTCCGCGGCGACACGCTGGAGATCATCCCGGCGTACGAGGAGCTGGCGGTCCGGATCGAGCTGTTCGGTGACGAGATCGAGAAGCTCTACTACCTGAACCCGCTGACCGGTGACGTGGTCCGCGAGGTCGACAGCCTGATGATCTTCCCGGCCACGCACTACGCCGCCGGCCCGGAGCGGATGGAACGGGCGATCCGCGACATCGAGGCCGAGCTGGGCGAGCGGCTGGCCGAGCTGGAACGGCAGGGCAAGCTGCTGGAGGCCCAGCGGCTGCGCATGCGCACCACCTACGACATCGAGATGATGCGCCAGGTGGGCTTCTGCTCCGGCATCGAGAACTACTCCATGCACATCGACGGCCGGCTGCCGGGCAGCCCGCCGCACTGCCTGCTCGACTACTTCCCCGACGACTTCCTCACAGTGGTCGACGAGTCGCACGTGACCATCCCGCAGATCGGCGGCATGTACGAGGGCGACGCCTCCCGCAAGCGGATGCTCATCGACCACGGCTTCCGGCTCCCCAGCGCGGCCGACAACCGGCCGCTGCGCTTCGACGAGTTCCTGGAGCGGGTGGGCCAGATGGTCTTCCTCTCCGCCACCCCCGGCCCGTGGGAGCTGGAGCAGGCGCAGGGTGAGTTCGTCGAGCAGGTGATCCGGCCCACCGGCCTGATCGACCCCGAGGTGGTGGTCAAGCCGACAAAGGGGCAGATCGACGATCTCATGCACGAGATCAAGCTGCGTACCGAGCGGGACGAGCGGGTGCTGGTCACCACGCTCACCAAGAAGATGGCCGAGGACCTCTCCGACTACCTGCTGGAGAACGGCATCCGGGTGCGCTACCTGCACTCCGAGGTCGACACGCTGCGCCGCGTCGAGCTGCTGCGCGAGCTGCGCAAGGGCGACTACGACGTGCTGGTCGGCATCAACCTGCTCCGGGAGGGTCTCGACCTGCCCGAGGTGTCGCTCGTGGCGATCCTCGACGCGGACAAGGAGGGTTTCCTGCGCAGCGGCCGGTCACTGATCCAGACCATCGGCCGTGCGGCCCGTAACGTCTCCGGCCAGGTCCACATGTACGCCGACAAGATCACGCCGTCGATGGCGGACGCGATCGACGAGACCAACCGGCGCCGGGCCAAGCAGATCGCGCACAACGAGGCGAACGGCATCAAGCCGGAACCGCTGCGCAAGAAGATCCACGACATCCTCGACGACATCTACCGCGAGGCGGAGGACACCGAGAACAGCAACGTCGGCGGGGCCGTGCGGCAGCTCTCCCGGGGCAAGGCGCCGGTCAAGGAGACGCGCAGCCGCCGGGGCGCCGCGGCGACCCCGTCGCGCGAGGGGATGGCCCGGGCGGACCTGGCCAACCTCATCCAGGAACTCAACGACCAGATGCTCGCCGCCGCGCGCGAGTTGCAGTTCGAGCTGGCCGCGCGGATCCGCGACGAGGTCGCCGACCTCAAGAAGGAGCTGCGCGGGATGGACGCCGCAGGGGTCCGGTGACCGGCGCGACGGCCGAGGCGGCGCGATGCTGACCGAGGTCGTCACCGCGCGCCCCGATCCGCTGCTGCGCCGGTGGGTGGACCGCTACCTCGGCTACCGCGAGGAGGCGCCCGTCCCGCTGGTCCGGCGGGAGGCGGCGGGCGCGTTCGTGGTGCTGATCCTCGGCTGGGGCGACCCGCTGGACGTGACCGATCCGCGTGCCCCGGCCCGGGGCGCGTACGCGAACGCCTTCCTGGCCGGTCCGTCCGACGGCTGGTGCGCCACCCGGACGACCGGGACCGGCACCGGAGTGCAGGTGTTGCTGACCGCCCCGGCAGCCCGCCGCCTGCTCGGGCTGCCGCTGGCCGAGCTGACCAACCGGGTGGTGCCGGTCGACGCGGTGGCGGGCTGGCTGGCCCGGCTGCGCGACGAGCTGGCCGGCGAGCGGGGCTGGCCGGAGCGCTTCGCCCGGCTCGACGCCGCCCTGGCCGCACGGTTGGTGTCGACCGCGCCGCCGGACCCGCACCTGCTGGCGGCCTGGCGGCGTCTGGACGGCAGCGGGGGAGCGGTCGGCGTGGCCACGCTCGCCGGGGAACTGGGCTGGTCCCGCCGCCACCTGTCGGTCCGGTTCCGGCGGGAGTTCGGCCTGCCGCCGAAGACCGTCGCCCGCCTGCTGCGCTTCGAGCGGGCGTACGCGAGCCTGGGCCGGACGCTGCTCACCGCCGGGGCCGCCGGGCCGGACGACGCCGGGTGGGCGGAACGGGCCGTCCGGTGGGGTTACTACGACCAGTCGCATCTGATCAGGGAGTTCCACGAGTTCGCCGGCGCCACCCCGGCCGCGCTGGCCGGGCCGGGATCCCATTCGTCCAATCCGGCCTGACCGCCCCGGCGGCAGACTGAGGGCATGCAGAGCGTGTATCCCGTCTTGCGGTATCCCGACGTGCGAGCCGCCGTCGACTTCCTCTGTTCCGCGTTCGGCCTGACCGTGCGAGAGGTGCACGAGTTGCCCGACGGCGCCGTCGTCCACGTGGAGCTGGAGTTCGCTGGCGACCTGGTGATGCTCGGCCCGGGGCCGGCGCCGCGGTCCCGCCCGGCCGACGACGACTACGTCGTCTACCTGGCGATCGACGACGTCGACGCGCATCACGAGCGGGCCCGGGCGGCCGGTGCGGACATCGTCCGGGCGCCGTCCGACACCGACTACGGCTCCCGCGACTACGTCGCCCGCGACCTGATCGGGCTGGTCTGGTCGTTCGGCACCTACCGCCCCTGACGGGCCGGCCCGCGCGGTTGCGCTGTGTGGGCGAGGTATTGCCGAGAGTGACGGCGATGCGTACGCTCCCTCCCGGGAGGCGTACATGCCGTTGTCAGCAAGTCCCGTGGTCCGCAGGGCGAGGCTCGGCGTGGAGCTGCGCCGGCTGCGTCGCCGCGAGTCGCTCACGCTCGAACAGGTCTGCGCCCGGCTGGGTTGGGCGTCCACCTCGAAGCTGTCCCGCATCGAGCTGGGGCAGAGTCGGCCCGACCTGGCCGACGTGCTCGACCTGCTCGACGTCTACGAGGTGCCGTCGCCGCAGCGCGACGAGCTGATCGTCATCGCCCGCGACGCCGCCACCGGCCGGGGCTGGTCGAAGGCGCTCGGTGAGATGGGGGAGCGCCAGCGGGCGTACGCCGAGCTGGAGGCGGGTGCGGCGCGCATCGTCGAGTACCAGTGCGTGCTCGTGCCCGGTCTGCTTCAGACCCCGGCGTACGCCCGGTTGCGCGTGTCGGCCGGCGCGGCGCTGACCGGGGAGGTGGACGTGGAGGCCGACGTCCGCGGCCGCGTCGCACGCCAGGAGTTGCTGATCCGGCCGGACCCGCCGCACTACACCGCGCTGCTGGACGAGCGTGTCTGCGACCCGGGCGGCCTGCCCGCCGACGTGTGGCGCGACCAGATGCGCCATCTGGCCGCGCTCGCCGAACGGCCCCGCGTCACGGTCCGGGTGTTGCCGTCCGCGGCGTCGGGCGGCGACGGACCGCACCCGCTGGCGCCGTTCTCGTACTACGCCTACCCCGACCCCGAGGACCCGCGCACCGTGCTGGTGGAGACGCTCACCACCGACCTGCGGCTGGTCGCCGAGGCGGAGGTGGCCCACTACGAGCGGGTCGTCGAACGACTGCTGGCCTCGGCGCTGCCGGCGGACGCCTCCGCCGAGCTGGTGGCCCGGCGGCTCGGTGCGGCGTCGGTGCCCCGGCCGCGGGATCCGCACGAGCTGGAGTGAGCCGCGCGGCCCGCTCCCGGCGAGGCGCGGCCACCGGGCCCGGTGCCCCCGATGCCCGTCGGGACCGGTGGCCGCGCAGCGCGCAGGCTATGGCAGGGGTACGACAGTTCAGGCCGGAACGTCGATGAAGTGCTCGACCAGCGGCGGGCCGGCGAAGTGCGGCCCGATCAGGCCGCGCCACTGCGCGAACCGCTCGGTCTGGCGGAAGTTCACGTCGTGCGCCTCGACCGAGTCCCACTCGACGAGCAGCACGAACCGGGTGGGGGACTCCACGCCCCGGGTCATCCGCACGGAGCGGCAGCCTTCGGCGCCGGCGAGGATCGGGCGCGCCCGCGTGTAGGCGGCGGCGAACTCGTCCTCGTGTCCGGGCGTGACATCGATCAGCGCGACCTCAAGAACCATGCTGGCAGCCTGCCATGCCGTCGCATCGCGGGTACGTCCCGGGTGACGTCGGGAGAGCCGCGTCGGGATCGGGTGGCTAGCCTCCTAGGACGCCCCGCCCAACGTGAGCCGCAGCACGTCGGGAGATCGACGAGCGGTCCGGAGATGCGCCACCTCGGTGCGATGGTGAACAATGGCGATCGAGGAGGGGAGTATTCCCCCGCGACGGAGTCGTCAGCACGGAAGAGCGCCCGGCACCCCCGGTCGCCCGACCCGGCTCCGCGGTCGGAACCGGTCACCGGGCTCCGGCGGAAGAGACCTCCGTCAGTCACCCCTGTCAGTGTCGACGCACCCCGGCACCCCACCCGGCGTTCGGTGTGTTCCGACGCAGCGTGTCTGCCGGAGGATGAATTTGAACGTGTCCGCATTGGTGTGGGCGGTAACGCTGATCGCGATGATCGCGATCCTGCTCGCCGACCTGTTCATCATCGGCCGACGACCCCACGAGCCCAGCGTCCGTGAGTCCAGCCTGTGGGTGGGCTTCTACGTCGGCTTGGCGTTGATCTTCGGCGGCGCGCTCTGGCTGACCGCGGGTGGTCGCGTGGCCGGCGAGTTCTACACCGGCTGGCTCACCGAGTACAGCCTCTCGGTCGACAACCTCTTCGTCTTCGTGATCATCATGGCCCGGTTCGGGGTGCCCCGGCAGTACCAGCAGAAGGTGCTTCTCGTCGGCATCATCCTGGCCCTGGTCATGCGCGGTGGTTTCATCGCGGCCGGCGCGGCGCTGATCTCCCAGTTCTCCTGGGTGTTCTACATCTTCGGCGCGTTCCTCATCTACACCGCGGTGAACCTGGCCCGGCAGGGCGAGCCGGACGAGGACGAGTTCAGCGAGAACGTGCTGATCCGGTGGAGCCGCCGCGCGCTGCCGCTGTCCCGGGACTACGACGGGGCGAAGATCACCACCCAGGAGCACGGGCGGCGCCTGTTCACCCCGATGCTGATCGTCATGATCGCGATCGGCACCACCGACCTGATCTTCGCGCTGGACTCGATCCCGGCGATCTTCGGCATCACCCAGGAGCCGTACCTGGTCTTCACCGCCAACGTGTTCGCGCTGATGGGGCTGCGGCAGCTCTACTTCCTGCTCGGTGGCCTGCTGGACCGGCTGATCTACCTCAGCTACGGGCTGGCCGTGGTGCTCGGCTTCATCGGCGTGAAGCTGGTGCTGGAGGCGCTTGCCGACAACAAGCTGCCGTTCATCAACGGCGGGGAGCACGTGGCGTGGGCCCCGCACATCCCGATCTGGCTCTCGCTCGCCGTCATCCTCGGCACCCTGGCCGTGGCCACGGCCGCCAGCCTGGCGAAGTCGTCCCGGGACCGGCGCCGGGCACTGGTCGAGGCCCGACGCTGACCCACCCGTCACCGCGAGGGGCGCTCCCATTCCCGGGGCGCCCCTCGGCGCGTCCGGGGTCAGACGCGACGGGCGCCGACGAGGGTGGCGGTCCGGTCGGCCGGCAGTTCCTCCTCGACCACCCGGCGGGTCAGGTAGCAGGCGTGCAGCATCCGGCGTCGGCCGCCGCGCGGCTCCGCCGACACGATCCCGACGTGGTGGATGTGCCGGCCGGGCCGGGCGAAGAAGTAGAGGTCGCCGGGGCGTTCGGCGTCCAGTGGCACCCGCGACGTCGCCGCCGCCTGGTCGTCGGCGTCGCGCGGAAGCGTGACCCCGTACCGCCGCCAGGCCAGGTGCACCAGCCCGGAGCAGTCGATGCCGTCGGTGGACATGCCGCCCCAGACGTAGACCAGATCGCGCAGCCGCTCGGCGACCGCGAGCACGTTCTCGGCCTCGGGGCGCTCGGCGGGCAGCGGCACCAGGTCGTCCTCCGTGGCCCAGAGCGGGTCGGCCCGCCCGGGTACGCGGACCGGACGCCTGCCGTCCACCGCAGGCCCGGTCGGCGTGAGCCGGGTGCCGAGGACCACGCCGGTGAGCGTGGCGTCGCCGTCCGGCCCGGCGCGCAACGCGGTGCGGGCGACGTCGACGGTCAGCGGGCCGTCGGCGGCCGCCGGACCGGTACCGGCCGGACCGGTATCGGACGGACCGGTATCGGACGGACCGGTATCGGACGGACCGGTATCGGACGGGCTCGAACCGGACGGACCAGGATCGGATGGGCCGGTACCGACCGGCCCGGCCGGAGCGGTGCCGGACGGAGCGGAGCCGGCTGAGGCGACGTCGGCCGGAACCGGGGAGGTCGGGTCGGCGTCGGCCAGGTGGGCGGCGCGCAGCCAGCCCGGATAACCGTCGGCGCCGAGCTTCGCCGCGGGCTGGCCCAGTGCCACCACCCGCACCCAGCCGTCCGGGCGGGTCTCGGTGACGCGCACCGGCTCGCCGAGCAGCAGTTGGGTCAGGACGCAGTCACCGACGAGCTGGTCGCGGTCCATGCCGGCGATCCAGGCGGCGACGTCGGGGGAGCCGGCGAGGGCGGGGCAGTCGATCGGGCGTACCGCCTCGGGCGCGGTCCAGAGGGTCGCCACCGGTACCCGTACGACGGCCCGGTGGCCGGGCAGAGGCGCCACGCGTACCCCTCTCTGCGGTGGTCGTCGGGGCGACGATATGAAAAATTCTGACAATGCTCAAGCAAGTGTCTGAATTTTAGCTTCACGCAGTCCGGTGACGCCCAGGCCCGGCGCGTCCGGCAGCAGCACGCTCGCGCCCTCGTACCGGATGCCCCCGGCGACCGGCGACCAGGCCAGCCACCAGGCGGCGTCGAGATCCGACACGGCCGTGGTGCCGTAGGCGGCGACCAGGCTGGCGGCGGCGCCGACCCCCACCGGGCCCTCCATCATCGAGCCGACGATGGTGCCCATGCCGTGCGCGGCGGCCAGGTCGAGCAGCGTGCGCGCCGGCTGCAGGCCGCCGCACTTGGCCAGCTTCACGTTGACCATGTCGGCGGCCCGCCGCCGGATCACCTCGACCAGGTCGCGCACGTCGAAGACGGACTCGTCGGCCAGGATCGGCAGGTCCACCCGGTCGCAGACCCAGGCCAGCCCGTCCAGGTCCCGGCGGTGCACCGGCTGCTCGACCAGCTCCACGTCGAGCCCCGCGTCCTCGATCGCGCGGATGACCCGCACCGCCTCCCGGGGCGTCCAGCCCTGGTTGGCGTCCAGCCGGATCCGCACGTCCGGGCCGACCGCGGCCCGCACCGAGCGGACCCGGTCCAGGTCGCCGCGGGCATCGGTGCCGACCTTGAGCTTGAGCACGGTGAACCCCTCGCCGCCGCGCCGCGCCGCCGTCGCGGCCAGGTCCACCGCGTCGCCGGCGGCCAGCGTGACGTCGGTCGGCACGCGCAGCGCCGTGCCGCCGAGCAGACGCACCAGGGGTACGCCGAGCCGCCGCGCCGCCAGGTCGTGCAGCGCCACGTCGACCGCCGCCTTCGCCGACTCGTTGCTCACCACGGCGCGGCGCACCAGGGCACAGGCGGCCTGGAGGTCGTCGGCGTCGCGGCCGATCAGCAGCGGGGCGAGCAGTTCGCGTACGCACGCCTCCGCGCCCGCCACCGACGCGCCGGTAACCTGCCAGACCTGCGGTGCCTCCCCGAAACCAGGGCGCCCGTCACCGTCGATCACCTCCACGACCAGCGTCTCCACGGTGGTGGTGCGGCGCAGCGCGGTGACGAACGGGGTGTGTAAGGGGGCCGAGAGCCGGTGGGTGCGTACCGCGGCGATCGTCATGTGGGGCACCCTATAGCCAACTGGCGGCGAGCAGGGGAGGGCCGATGGCCGGGCGGGAATGGGAGCTGGTGGGCGCGCCGAACGCGCGTGACCTGGGTGGACTGCCGACGACCGACGGGCGGCGGGTACGGGCGGGGCGGCTCATCCGCACGCCCGCGCTGGGCCGTCTCACCGACGAGGACCTGCCGGTGCTGGGCAAGCTCGGCCCGGCCTGCGTGGTGGACCTGCGCGACGTCCACGAGCAGGCGGTGGCCCCGCCGGACCGGTTGGTGGGGGAACCCCGCACGGTGCACCTGCCGGTCTACGACGCGGCCCACCCGGTGTTCACGTACGTCTCGGCGGTGTTGCAGGGCCACGACCTGGACGCGTACGCGGCACTGGCCCGCGAGGGCATGCCGGGGGCGATGACGGCGATCTACCGCTGGTTCGTCACCGGGGAGTCGGCGCGGGCCGGTTTCGGCGCGGCGGTGCGGCTGGCCGCGGACGGGCCGAACCTGCCGCTGCTGTTCCACTGCTCGGCCGGCAAGGACCGCACCGGCTGGCTGTCGGTGGTGCTGCTGACCGCGCTGGGGGTGCAGGAGGAGGCGATCCGCGCCGACTACCTGGTGCACAACGAGCTGACCGAGAGCCTGCGCGAGGTGCTGCTGTCCGCGATGATCCAGCGCCGGCCGGACCTGGACCCGGCGGTGGCCCGGCCGCTGCTGGAGGTGCGTCCGGAATACCTGGACGCCGCCTACGACGAGGTGCGCCGCGCGCACGGCTCGTTCGACGCGTACCTGCGCGACGGTCTGGGGGTGACCGACGCGCACCGCGAAGCGCTGCGCGAGCGGCTGCTGGAGTGACCGGGTCAGCCGGTCAGGTCGTGCCGCGCGGCCCAGACCTGCTCGGAGACGTGCGCGATCAGCCGGCAGGCGTCGTCGGAGACCTCGTCGCCGTCCGCGCCGCCGTCGGCCAGGTCGGTGGTGGTGCAGACGACGATCGTGTACGGCGGCGCGTCGTCCGGGAACACCACGCC
This sequence comes from Micromonospora marina, assembly GCF_900091565.1. Lineage (GTDB taxonomy): Bacteria > Actinomycetota > Actinomycetes > Mycobacteriales > Micromonosporaceae > Micromonospora > Micromonospora marina. Next base: position 170,819 of record NZ_FMCV01000008.1, read on the forward strand.
CGCGCCGTGGCGTACGCCGCGTACCCAGCCGTTCTTGTGCGCGATCCGGGTGCCGTCGGGCAGCCCGGCGGCCAGGTCCTCACGGTGTTCCTGGGCGACGAGCACGTCGAGCATGGCGGCGCAGCCGGCCGGCGAGGCGAGCGGGCCGGGCCGGGTCGCGCCGAGCGCCAGCTCACCGAGCAGGGCGGCCAGGTCGGCGGCGGTGACCAGGTTGTCGATGCCGGAGTCACGGGCGGCGAAGTCCTCGATGCCGCGGCCGGTGACGCTGTGCCGCGCCCCGGCGAGCGCCCACGCCTGCGCCACGGCGGGCAGCCCCACCTGGCCGATGCAGATGTTCGTGGCGAGGTTGCTGGACCGGATGATCATCCGTTCGGCGAGCCAGCGCAACGGCGCCTCGCCGCCGACGCGGTCCCAGACCGCCTCGTCGTTGTCGTAGTCGCGGTCGTTGGCGAACCGGGGCGCGCCCGGCAGCGCGGAGTCGAACGAGTTGCGCACCGGCACCGGCGCGTCCAGGCCGAGCCGGCCGGCCTCGGCGGCGCGGAACAGCGCCACCAGCACGGCGAGCTTCATGGTGCTCGCCGCGTAGTGGGTGGCGTCGGCCCGCCGCGTCCACGCCTGCCGCGCGCCGGGGCGGCCCACGTACGCGGAGACGGTACCGGGCACCTTGTCCAGGTGCGCGTCGAGGTCCTCCCAGGTCATGACCGCACCGTAGCCGATCTTCGGGGCGTACGCGGGGCAGCGGCGACCACGGGTGCGGGGCTAGCGTGCGGAGATGACGACCCCGTTGTACGACGACATCGCCGACTGGTACGAGGAGTACGCCAGCGAGACCTCGTCGGTCTACATGGACCGGGTCCGCTCCGTGCTGGCCGACCTGCTGGGTGACGGCCCGGGCCGGTGCGTGGACCTGTGCTGCGGCACCGGGGCGCACGCGGCCGAGCTGCGGCGTCTCGGGTGGACGCCGCTGGGGGTGGACCTGTCCGGGGGGCAGCTACGCCACGCCCGCGCCCGGCTGCCGGTGGCCCGCGCCGACGCGACCGCGCTGCCCCTGGCCACCGGCGCCGTACCGGCGGTGGTGTGCGTGCTCGCGCACACCGACATGCCGGACTATCCGGCGGCGATCACCGAGGCGGCGCGGGTGCTGGCAACCGGCGGCCGGCTGGTGCACGTCGGTGTGCACCCGTGTTTCGTGGGCGCGTTCGCCGACCGGTCCGAGCCGGAGCGAATCGTGATCGACGGCGGGTACGCCTCGCGGGAGCGCACGGTCCGCTCGTGGAACGCCACCGGCGTCCGCGCCCGGGTGGGCGCCTGGCATCTGCCCCTGGCCGGCCTGCTGGACGCCGTGGCGGCGGCCGGCCTGCGGCTGACCCGGGTGGTCGAGTCCGGCTCCGGTCCGGTGCCCGACGTGCTGGCCCTGGAGGCCACCAAGCCGTACTGACCCGGCCGCCGTGACTTCGTCTCGCGTCCGAGGCGCGTCTCGCGTTCGTGGCGCGGTACCAATGCACCCGTCGCGTCGTCTCCCGCTGACCCGTCGATCATGAAGTTGGCGGCGGAATCGATCTCCAGGACTGCCGCGAACCTCATGATCGACCGGTGATCGGCGACCGGGCGATCGACCGGGGGTGGGGTGGGGGAAGGCCGGAGCCCGGTCCGCCGAAGGGCGGACCGGGCTCCGGGTGGCTGGTGAGCGGCTGGGTCAGCCGGCGTGCTTGCGGCGGGCGGCCATCCGGCCGCGCTGGGTCTGGTCCAGCACCACCTTGCGGATGCGCACCGCGGCCGGGGTGACCTCGACGCACTCGTCCTCGCGGCAGAACTCCAGGGCCTGCTCCAGGGACAGCTTGCGCGGCGGGATCAGCTTCTCGGTCTCGTCAGCGGTCGACGAGCGCATGTTGGTGAGCTTCTTCTCCTTGGTGATGTTGACGTCCATGTCGTCGGAGCGGGAGTTCTCCCCGACGATCATGCCCTCGTACACCTCGGTGCCCGGCTCGACGAAGAGCTGGCCACGCTCCTGGAGGTTGGTCATCGCGAACGCGGTGACCGAACCGGCCCGGTCGGCGACCAGCGACCCGTTGTTGCGGGTGCGCAGCTCGCCGAACCACGGCTCGTACGACTCGAAGACGTGGTGCAGGATGCCGGTGCCGCGGGTCTCGGTGAGGAACTCGGTCCGGAAGCCGATCAGGCCGCGCGCCGGGACCAGCCACTCCATCCGGATCCAGCCGGTGCCGTGGTTGACCAGCTGCTCCATCCGGCCCTTGCGGGTGGCCAGGAGCTGGGTGATGGCGCCGAGGTACTCCTCCGGGGCGTCGATGGTCAGCCGCTCGACCGGCTCGCAGGTCTTGCCGTCGATCTCCTTGGTGACGACCTGCGGCTTGCCGACGGTCAGCTCGTAGGACTCGCGGCGCATCTGCTCGACCAGGATCGCCAGGGCCAGCTCACCGCGGCCCTGCACCTCCCAGGCGTCCGGCCGCTCGGTGGGCAGCACCCGCAGCGAGACGTTGCCGATCAGCTCCTTGTCGAGCCGGTCCTTGACCATCCGCGCGGTGACCTTGGCGCCCTTGACCCGGCCGACCAGCGGCGAGGTGTTGGTGCCGATGGTCATCGAGATGGCCGGCTCGTCCACGGTGATCAGCGGCAGCGGCACCGGGTTCTCGGCGTCGGCGAGCGTCTCACCGATCATGATCTCCGGGATGCCGGCGACGGCGATGATGTCGCCCGGCCCGGCCGACTCGGCGGGCTTGCGCTCCAGGCCCTCGGTCATCAGCAGCTCGGAGATGCGTACCCGCTGGGTGCTGCCGTCGGTGCGGCACCAGGCCACGGTCTGGCCCTTGCTGATGGTGCCCTGGCGGACCCGGCACAGCGCGAGCCGGCCCAGGAACGGCGACGCGTCGAGGTTGGTGACGTGCGCCTGGAGCGGCGCCTCCTCGTCGTACGCGGGCGCGGGGATGGTGTCCAGCAGCGTCCGGAACAGCGGCTCCAGGTTGCTGCTGTCGTCCGGTACCGCGCCGTCGGCGGGCTGGGTCAGCGAGGCGATGCCGTCGCGGGCGCAGGCGTAGACGATCGGGAAGTCGATCTGCTCCTCGTCGGCGTCCAGGTCGAGGAACAGCTCGTAGGTGTCGTCCACGACCTCCTTGATCCGGGCGTCCGGGCGGTCCACCTTGTTGATCACCAGGATGATCGGCAGCCGGGCGCGCAGCGCCTTGCGGAGCACGAACCGGGTCTGCGGGAGCGGGCCCTCGCTGGCGTCGACCAGCAGCACCACACCGTCGACCATGGTCAGGCCGCGCTCGACCTCGCCGCCGAAGTCGGCGTGACCGGGGGTGTCGATGATGTTGATGGTGACCGGTTCCGAGCCGTCCGCCGGCAGGTACCGCACGCCGGTGTTCTTGGCGAGGATGGTGATGCCCTTCTCGCGCTCGAGGTCCATCGAGTCCATGACCCGCTCGGTGGTCTCACCACGGGCGCCGTAGGCGCCGGCCTGCCGCAACATGGCGTCGACCAGGGTCGTCTTGCCGTGGTCGACGTGGGCGATGATGGCGACGTTGCGGAGGTCGGTGCGTAGCTGCATACCCTCCATACTCCTGTCTGCGGTTGCCGGGGCACGCCTCGGGGTCACCCCGAGATCGCCCGGATCTGCGTCGAAAGTGCTGTGCCGACCGTTCCAGCGACTGGCATGCTGACACCCGTGCGGGGTGTCCGATGCCTGACCTGCTGAGCTGGCTGCAGGAGCTGCCGCCCCTGCTGATCTACCTGGCCGCCGCGGCGATCGTCGCGGCGGAGACCGCGGTGATCGTCGGGCTGCTGATGCCCGGCGAGGCGACCCTGCTTCTGGTCGGCTTCCTAGCGTACGCGGGGACGCTGCGCCTCGCGCCCGTGCTGGTGGCCATGACCGCCGCAGCCGTGATCGGAGACACACTCGCGTGGCGGGCGGGCCGCCGGTACGGCCCCCGGCTGCGTGCCTCGGGCGTCGGCGCCCGGATCGGCGCGCACCGGTGGCGGCGGGCCGACTCGCTGCTGGAGCGCCTCGGCGGCCGGGGCGTGCTCGCGGCCCGCTGGATCGCGTTCGCCCGCACGCTGGCGCCCCGGCTGGCCGGGTCGGCGGGGATGCCGTACCGGCGGTTCGCGCCGTGGAACCTGGCCGGGGTGGCGAGCTGGGTCGGCGCCTCGGTGCTGGCCGGCTACCTGGCCGGCGAGTCGTACGAGCGGGTGTCGAAGCTGCTCGGCCGGGCCACCGGGGCGGTGCTGGCCCTGCTGCTGTGCCTGCTCGCCGTGGTGCTCGCCGGCCGCTGGCTGGGGCGCAACCCGGACCCGGTGCGCGCGCTTGCCGCACGGGCCGCCGCGCTGCCGCCGCTGCGCTGGCTGCGGGCCCGGTACGGCGTGCTGTTCTTCCTGGTCGCCATGCGCGTCGGCCCGGCCTGGACCCTGCTGGTCAACCTGGCGCTGGGGCTGGCGCTGCTGTTCGTCGCCGGGCTCGCGGTGGCGGCCCTGCTGGAGGCGGTCGTCGCGCACAGCGGGCTGGGTGTCCTCGACGGGCTGGTCGCCGACTGGTTCGCCGCCCGGCGTACCCCAGGGGTGGTCGACACGGCGTTGCTCGCGGTGTCGGTGCTGCGCGGCTGGGTGCTGATCGCCGCGGTGGCGGTGGTGGCCGCGGTGGTGACGCGGCGGGGGCGGGCGTGGCGGGCCGACCCGCTCGGGGTGCTGGGTACGGTCGGCGCGGCCGTGCCGCTGGTGTTGCTCGTCGTCGTCGCGGAGCTGACCGGCCCGGGTGGCCCGGACCGCCCCGGTGACCTGTTCCCGACACAGAACGCGCTGGTGACCGCGAGCTTCGGCACGCTCGCCTGGCTGCTGTCGCGGGGCGCCCGCTGGCCGGTGGGCGCGGCGGTCTGGACGGTCGCGTCGGCGGCGGTGGTGACGGTCACCGGGGCGCGGCTCTACCTGGGTTTCAGCACGGCCAGCGGCACCATCACGGCGGTGCTGCTGGGCCTCGCGTGGACCACCGTGTTCGTGGTGGCGTGGGCGACCCGGGACCGCCTGGCGGAACCGGACGAGCGGCCGGGCCCCGGCACGGTCCCGGAGTCGCCTCCCCGGCCGCGGGGCCGCCGCTCCGCGTCGCGGGTACCCCCCGAGCCCGTCGATCCTTGTTAGGGTGCGCCGACGGGGACAACGGGGAGGTTCGATGCGGCGAGGACGCGCCCGGTGGGCCGTGACGGTGGTGGCGCTGCTCGCGGCGGCCACGCTCACGGCGTGCGGCGAGCAGGAGCAGCCGGTCCGCGAGGTGGCTGTGGAACTGCCCACGGCGGCCCCGGTGGACCAGCCACCTGAGGCGCCGGCCGACGCGCCGAACGAGGAGCCGCCGGCGGTGGCGGCGATGGGCGGGCGGCCCAGCCCGAGCGCGTCGGCGAAACCGAAGCCGCAGGCCAAGCCGACCCGGACGTCCACGGCGCCGTTGGCCCGGCCGCAGCCGCCGACCGAGACCCAGGTGCCGCCGGCGCCGCCGAAACCGGCGGACGAGGGCTGCAAGCCGAGCTACCGGGGCACCAAGGCCAGCCAGAGCCAGGTGAAGGCGGCGCTCGCCGACGCTGCGGCGCGTACCTACTGGCCGACCTCGGCGCCGGACATCCGCATCCCGTCGGCGCTGCTGAAGGCCACCGCCTGGCAGGAGAGCGGGTGGCAGTCCAACATCATCGCCTGTGACGGCGGGGTCGGGCTGATGCAGGTCATGCCGGCCACCGCGGAGTGGATGAACCAGCGGTTCGGCCAGTCGTACGACATCGACGCCTACCGGGACAACGCCTACCTGGGCGGCACCTACCTGGCCTGGCTGACCAAGTACATCGGCGACATGTACTTCGAGTCCGACTACCGGCTCGACGCCTCACTGTGCACCGCGGAGCTGAACTCCTGCCTGCTCAACGCCGTGATCGCGGCCTACAACTACGGGCACGGCGCGGTGGCGCGGGAGGGTCAGCCGCTGACCGTCCCCAACCCGCAGTACGTGCGCAACGTGCGGGCGTTGATGACCGGGTGCGAGTGCCTGAGCTTCTGAGCGACCGGACGACGGAACGGGGGCCGGCGTACGCGCCGGCCCCCGCCCCGTCTGTCCAGGTCAGTCCCGCGCGGGGACCGGCTCGGCCGGCGCCTCACGGGGCGCGTCGGCGTCCCGGGCGATCCGTCCGGGCCACCAGAACCGGTCGCCGAGCAGGAACGCCAGTGACGGCACCAGGACGGTACGGACCAGCAGCGTGTCCAGCAGCACGCCGATGCAGACGATGATGCCGATCTGGGTGAGCGTGATCAGCGGCAGCACGCCGAGCACCGCGAACACCGCCGCCAGCAGGATGCCGGCGCTGGTGATCACACCGCCGGTGACCCGCAGCGCCGACAGCATGCCGTCGCGGGTGCCGGTGCGCCGGGCGTCCTCCCGGGCCCGGGTGACCAGGAAGATGTTGTAGTCGACGCCGAGCGCGACCAGGAACACGAACGCGAGCAGCAGCACCCCGCTGTCCAGCGCCGGGAAGTCCAGCACGTGGTCGAAGAGCAGCCAGGCCGCGCCGAGGCTGGCGAAGAACGACGCGATCACCGTCAGCACCAGCAGCAGCGGCGCCAGGATGCCGCGCAGCAGCAGCACCAGCACCGCGCCGACCAGCAGCAGGATGAGCGGCAGGATCAGTTGGAGATCCTTGGTGTTCGCCTCGCTCGAGTCGTAGGTGGCGGCGACCGAACCACCGACCAGGGCGCCGTCGGGGGCGTCCGCGCCCTCCACGGCGGGCGGCGACGAGTCCGGTACGGCGGACACGGCCTCACGCAGCGCCACCACGGCCCGGTCGGACGCGGCGCTGCCCGGCTCGGCGGTGAGCACCACGTCGATCTGGGCGACCCGGTCGGCGGCGGTGCCGGGCCGCGCGGAGGCGACCCCGTCGACGCCGCTCGCCGCGGCGAGGACCGCCTGGGCGGCCTGCGGGTTGGTGAGCACCGCGACCGGCTGGGTGCTGCCGGCCGGGAACGCCCGGGCGAGCGTCTCCGCCCCGGCGACCGCCTCGGGCTTCTCACTGAACTGCTCGGTCTCGGACAGCCCGGTACGGATGCCCAGGCCGCCGAGCGCGAGGCCGGCGAGCAGCAGGACGGCCAGCGCGGCGACCGGCAGCGGCCGGCGGACGACCAGCTCGCCGAGGCGGCCCCAGATGCGGCCCTCACGGGCGGCGCTGCCGACGCGGGGGACGAACGGCCAGAACAGGCCCCGGCCGAACAGCAGCAGCGCGGCGGGGAGCACGAACAGCGCGGAGAGCATGGCGAGGATCACACCGGTGGCGCAGGCCAGGGCGAGCGCCCGGTTGGTCTCCTGCTCGGACAGCAGCAGCGTGAGTACACCGAGGACGACGGTGCTGCCGCTGGCCAGGATCGGCTCGGCGGTGCGGCGCAGCGCCGAGCGCATGGCGGCGAAGCGGTCCTCCTCGCGGCGCAGCTCCTCCCGGTAGCGGGCGATGAGCAGCAGCGCGTAGTTGGTGGCGGCGCCGAACACCAGCACGCTGGCGATGCCCGTCACCTGTCCGCTGGGCAGGTAGATGCCGAAGGCGGGGACGAGGGACTCCACCACGCGCAGCGTGATCTGCTCGGTGGCGCCCACCACCAGCAGCGGCACCAACCACAGGAACGGGCTGCGGTAGGTGACGAGCAGCAGCACCGCCACCACGGCGGCGGTGACCAGCAGCAGCGTGGTGTCCGCACCCTGGAACACCTTGCCCAGGTCGGCGGTGAACGCGGGCCCGCCGGTGACCTCGACACTCAGCTCGCCGGGCAGGTCACCGACCGCCTCGCGGAGCTTCTCCACCTCGTCGACCACCGCCGACGGCCCGCCCTCGGTGGACAGCGGCACCGCGACCAGCGCCACGGTGCCGTCGGGGGAGACCTGGGCGGGGGAGACCCTGCCGCCCACGGCGAGCGAGCCGAGTTCGCCGGAGACGCCGTCGAGCGTGTCGCGGTCCGTGCCGCTGAGCGGGGCCCGGTCGGCGCGGCTGACCACCACCAGGGCGGTCTGGGCGTCCTTGGAGGGCAACTGCTCCTGGAGCCGCTCGACCTGGGTCGACTGCCACTGGACGGACAGGCCCGTGTCGGAGACGGGCTCCGGATTGTCCGGCTTCGGCAGCCCGAAGGCGACCACGCCGACGACGAGTGCGGCGGCCAGCGTGAGCCAGGCGGCCAGCCGGCCCCGGACGACGCGGGTGAACAGAGACATCTGATGCCCTCACATATTGGTCGCGGGGGATTCTCTTTTGACGAGTATCTTGATGAGCGAGATTATCCGGGGTGGTTCTATGCTGCAACCGGAACTGTTCGACAGGGGGTGGCGGCTAGCGTGGCGGCGCACAGGATGTACCGGCGGCGCGACGACCCACGTGCTCGCCTGGTCGCCGACATCACGAACGACCTGCGTCGTTACTCGGTCGACGCGCAGCACATCGGGCACGCGTTCGCCGGGCTGCACGGGCTCAACGCCACCGACCTGCACGCCCTGATCGCGGTGATGGAGGCCGAGCTGGTGGGCGACCCGATCACCCCCGGGCGGCTCGGTGAGGCGCTCAACCTCTCCTCCGGCTCGGTGACAGCGCTCGTCGACCGGCTGGAGCGTGGCGGCCACATCCGGCGGGACCGGGACACCGCCGACCGTCGCAAGATCCTCCTGCACTACGCCGACCGCGGCGCCACACTGGCACAGAGCTTCTTCGGGCCGCTGGGCCGCCGCACCGACGAGGTGATGGACCGCTTCAGCGACGACGAACTCGCAGTGGTGCACCGGTTCATGGCCGAGATGGTGCACTCCATGCGGAGCCACCGGGACGAGATCCGCGCCGCGCCCCGCCGTGGCGCCGCCTCCGGCCCGGACGACTGATCATGCGGCTGGTCACCCGGGCCGCGACCGCGGCGCTGCGCCTGCCCGCCGCCCGCACCGGGCGGGTCACCGTCACCCGGGACATCCCGGTCCGGGTACGCGACGGGGTGACGCTGCGCACCGACCACTACGCGCCCGGCCTGCCCGCCGCGCCGTGCGTGCTGATCCGCACCCCGTACGGGCGGGGCGGGCCGATCCGGCTGCTGGGCCGCCTGATCGCCGAGCGGGGCTTCCACGTGGTGATCCAGTCCTGCCGCGGCACGTTCGGCTCCGGCGGCGAGTTCGCGCCGCTCGTGCACGAGCGTGACGACGGCCTGGACACGCTGGACTGGCTGCGCCGCCAGCCCTGGTGGACCGGCGCGTTCGGCATGTTCGGCGCCAGCTACCAGGGCTTCGTGCAGTGGGCGCTCGCCGCCGAGGCGGGCGAGGAACTGCGCGCGATGGTCGCCGTGGTGACCGCGTCGGCCACCCGCGACTCCACGTACGCGGGGGAGTCGTTCGCACTGGACACGGTGCTCACCTGGGCCGAGCTGCTCCAGGCGCAGACCGTGCCCTGGCTGGCCCGGCAGTGGGAGCTCAAGCGCGGCCAGCCCCGGCTCGCCCGCGCCCTGGCGCACCTGCCGCTGGCCGAGGCGGACCGGGTCGCCACCGGCGTGACGGTGCCGTTCTTCCAGGAGTGGCTGCACCACCACACCCCCGACGCGGGCTATTGGCGCACCCGGGTCTTCGGCGACCGGATCGCCGAGGTCCGCGCGCCGGTCGCCATGGTCAGCGGCTGGCAGGACATCTTCCTGCCGGCCCAGCTCGACGACTACGCCCGCCTGCGGGCCGCCGGGGCGCGTACCCGCCTGGTCGTCGGGCCGTGGACGCACGGCAGCCCGGGGCTGCTCCTGGCCTCGCTGCGGGAGGGCCTGGACTGGCTGGACACCCACCTGGCCGGGCGGCCCGGGCCGCGACGCGCGCCGGTGCGGGTGCACGTCGGCGGCGTCGGCGGCGGCTGGCGTGACCTGCCGGAGTGGCCGCCACCGGCCACGCCCGCCCGGTGGCACCTGCGATCCGGCGGCGGGCTGTCCCCGCAACCGCAGGAGCACGGCGAACCGGACCGGATCTGGTACGACCCGGCCGACCCCACCCCGTCACTCGGTGGCCCGCTGCTGGTGGCACAGCGGGCCGGGGCGGTGGACAACCGGCCGGTCGAGGCCCGCCCGGACGTCCTCACCTACACCGGTGAGCCGTTACGCGACCCGGTCGAGGTGGCCGGGCCGGTACGCGCCGAGATCCACCTGCGCAGCGAACTGTCGTACCTGGACGTGTTCGTGCGTCTGTGCGACGTGGACCGGCGCGGCCGTTCCTGGAACGTCTGCGACGGCTTGGTCCGCGTCGAGCCCGGACGGTTCCCGCGTGATCCGTCCGGAGTGGTCACCGTGCCGGTGACGCTCTGGCCGACGGCGTACCGCTTCGCGCCCGGGCACCGGCTGCGGGTGCAGGTCTCCGGTGGCGCCCACCCCCGCTACGCGCGTAACCCGGGCACCGGCGAGCCGCTCGGCACCGCTGTGACCCTCCGTGCTGGATGGCGAGAAATCCTCCACGATCGTGAGCACCCCTCGGTGCTGGTGCTGCCGCTGGTGCCGGCACCGTCCACAGCGGGCTGATAGGAAAAAAAGCGCCTCTGAGCTGGGCACTTATGCCTAACCGCGGTTAAGCTCGGAGCAAGTGCCCGGTGCCGTGCAGTTATCCGGCGGGGCGCGTCTGCGGATCGCATGTCATCACGCGGTGTGATTGTCGTGCCCTCGCCGGTCATCGATCGGAAGGGGGATCTGCCATGACGTCGGCCCCGGCGAACCTGCTGGCCGTCCGGAACCTGTTACTCACCTACCTCAACGTGGACAAGAACGCCGTACGCGCCGCCGACCTGGAGCCGGCGGAGGTGGGCATCGTCGGCGACGTCAACCACCGCGGCGGCTACCACTGCGGCTCCGACCGGGTCGTCAGGAACGACTACTCGGTGGTGGAGTCCAGCCGGGACCGGTCCGGGCTCACGCTGTACGCGTCAGCGCTGGACGTCGGCATGTTCTCCGTCCGTTCCGGTGGAGGCACGCACAACCTGCGGACCTTCTCCACCTGGATGGTGGCCCAGTGCGCGGCGAACGCGGCCGACACCCGGGACATCCGGGAGATCATCTACTCCCCGGACGGGCGGACGGTGCGCCGCTGGGACCGGCTGGGCCGGCGGACCAGCGGCGACAGCAGCCACCTCTTCCACACCCACTTCAGCTTCTTCCGCGACTCCACAAAGGCGGGGCGGGACCAGACCCCGCTGTTCCGCCGCTACCTCACCGCGATCGGGATGATCGCCGCCGTGAAACCGGAGGATGACATGGAACAGACCGACAAGCTCATCAACGACACCGGCTCGAGTAGCCGTACCGTCGGCAACGTCCTGGCCGACCTGCAGAACCTGCGCAACTGGCTCATCTCGCCGGTCGGCACCAGCGGGCTGGTCGGCCCGCCCATGGCGAACTCGCCGTTGCAGCAGATGCTGGCGATGCTGAGCGCCTGGCCGGCGCTGGTGGCGCAGGTGAACGAGCTGTCCGGCAAGGACTTCGCCGACGAGGAGGAGATCGTCTCCGGGGTGCTGGCCGGCCTGCCGGCGGAGAAGATCGCCGAGGCCATCCCGCAGCAGATCGCCCGGGACGTGGCCGACGAACTGTCCCGCAGGCTGACCGCCTGACCGCCTGACCGTCCGGCGCCGCGACCGCCCTGGTCGCGGCGCCCCGGTCCGGTCTATCGGCAAGAACTGTTTCGCAACAGCTCTTGCCGATGTCAGGCTCGCCGTATGGAACGACCCTCCGTCCGGCAGGTCACCGACTCGCGGGTCCTCGCCGCGCTCGCCCACCCTCTGCGCCGCCGGCTCATGGACGTGCTCAAGGTGTACGGCCCACCGGCCCGCCCGCGCTGCTGATCCCGCTCGCCGGTCCCGGCGCGCGCACCGGCTGGCTGGTGCTCGGCCGGGTGCTGGTGAGTCTCCTGCCGACCGCGCCGTCCTGATGATGCACTGCGGCGGCGGTCGGAGCCCGACCGCCGCCACCGGCACGCGTTACATCGGACGAACGTTGTCCGCCTGCGGGCCCTTCTGACCCTGGGTCACCTCGAACTCGACCTTCTGGCCCTCGTTCAGCTCGCGGTAGCCACTGCTCTGGATGGCCGAGTAGTGGACGAACACGTCCGGGCCTCCGCCGTCCTGCTCGATGAAGCCGAAGCCCTTTTCCGAGTTGAACCACTTGACCGTGCCGGTTGCCATGCGTCTCTCCCTGTTCAATGCGAGCGAGCACCGGCTCCACGTCCGGTGATCGCCCTGTACCACCACGACAGTAACCGTCCGGACCGGAATCCGCTGCCGGAAGCGCGCGGCGCGCCAGTGAATACGTGCGCGACCGGAAAAAGACCCCGCTGTCGGGCCGGGCACGGCATGCTTGCCCCGATGAGCAGGCAGACGGCTCTGGCCGACCTGGAGCAGGAGATCGCGGCGCCCGGCGGGGGCCCGGACGGTCTGCGCCTGATCGGTGCGCCGTTCGTGCCGGAGGTGCGCCTGCACCTGGCCGAGGACGCCATCCTGTGGTGGGCCCGGATGGAGGCCGCCGCCGGGCGGTCGCTGCCGCCGCCGTACTGGGCGTCGGTCTGGGCCGGCGGCCAGGCGCTCGCCCGGCACCTGCTGGACCACCCCGAGCTGGCCGCCGGGCGGCGGGTGCTCGACCTGGGTGCCGGATCGGGGCTGGTCGCCATCGCCGCCGCGCTGGCCGGGGCCGATCAGGTGGTCGCCAACGACATCGACCCGTACGCGGTGGCGGCGGTCACCGTCAACGCCCGGGCCAACCGGGTCCGGGTGACCGTCGACGGCGCCGACCTGCTCGACGGGGTGGCGGGCGCCGACCTGCTGGTGGCCGGGGACGCGCTCTACGACGCCGGCCTGGCTGCCCGGGTCCTGCCCTACCTGCGTCGGTGCGCCGCACACGGCGTGCAGGTGCTGGTCGGCGACCCGGACCGGGGTCACCTGCCGCCGGACGGGCTGGAACTGGTGGCGAGCTATCCGGTGCCGACCACGGAACCCTCGGTCGACTCCCCGGTACGCCGGGTGCAGGTGCTCCGGCCCCGGTGACCGGCTGACCCTAGGGGCCGCCCCGGCCGGGTGTCGGGGGCCACTGGGGGATCATGCCCGATGCGCCGGGGTGCCGGTGGCGCATAGCGTGCAGCTCATGAACGAACTCGTGGCCGCCGGTGAGCTGCCCACCACCCTGCTGATGGGGCTGCTCGGCGTGGTCATGCTCGCCGACGCCGTACCCCTGATCGGGGTGCTGGTGCCCGGCGACGCCGCGGTCCTGGCCGCGGTCGGCGCGGGTCCTCCGGCCGGCGGGGCGTTCACCGTCGCGGCGGTGGTCGCGGGCTGCCTGGCCGGCTGGTCGCTGAGCTTCTTCGCGGGCCGGCGCTGGGGCGGTCGGCTGCGGGACAGCCGGGTGGGCGGCTGGATCGGCGAGTCGCGCTGGGCCGCCGCCGAGACGCTGTTGCACAGTGGCGGCGGACGGATCGTGCTGGTGGCGCCGTTCCTGCCGGTGTTCAACGCGCTGCTGCCGCTGGCCGCGGGCGGGCTGCGGATGTCGTACCGGCGGTTCCTGGTCTGCGCGGCGGCCGGGGCCACCGCGTGGGCCGGGCTCTACGTGGCGCTGGGGCTGGCCGCGCGGGCGCTGACCGGCCTGCTGCCCGGGGCGCTCGACCCCACGGTGCTGACCATGGCGGTCGGGTTGCTGCTGGCCGGCCCGGTGCTGCTCGCCACCCGCCGCCGGCTGCGGGCGGTCACCGGCTGAGCGCCTGGCCCGGCCGTCACGGGGAGGCCGGGCCGGGCGCGCTCACCAGCCGCGGGCGCGCCACTGCGGCAACGCGGGCCGCTCGGCGCCGATGGTGCTGTCCTTGCCGTGACCCGGATAGAACCAGGTGTCGTCCGGCAACCGGTCGAAGAGCTTGGCCTCGACGTCGTCGACGAGCCGGCCGAAGCGCTCCGGGTCCTGGTCGGTGTTGCCGACCCCACCGGGGAAGAGCGAGTCGCCGGTGAACAGGTGCGGGGTGCCGGCCGGGTCGCGGTAGAGCAGCGCGATCGAGCCCGGCGTGTGCCCGCGCAGGTGGATGACCTCCAGCGCGCAGTCACCGACCGGCACCGTGTCGCCGTCGCCGAGCCGCTCGGCGGAGATGGGCAGCCCTTCGGCGTCGTCGGCGTGCACCAGCGCGCGCGCCCCGGTCTTGGCCACCACCTCCTCCAGCGCGACCCAGTGGTCCATGTGCTGGTGCGTGGTCACCACGGCGGCCAGCCCGCCGTCGCCGACCAGCTCCAGCAGGCGTGGCGCCTCGTTCGCGGCGTCGATCAGCACCTGCTCGCCGGTGGCGTGGCAGCGCAGCAGATAGGCGTTGTTGTCCATCGGGCCCACCGACAGCTTGGTGACGGTGAGCCGGTCGAGCTCGCGCACGGCCGGCGGACCGCCGGGCGTGACGTCTCCGGTGTAGGTCATGACGGTGTTCAGATCCATTCCGGTGGGTTCGGCAGAGGGCCGTCGGGTTCGACGGTGAGCAGCTCGCCCGCGCCCCGGCCGGTCAGCCAGGCGGCGAGTTCCGGCGCGGGGCCGGTGACCGTGGGCGCCCCCTCCGGGTCACCCACGACGAGTTCGGACGCCGCGCCGTCGAAACGCAGCACCATGGCCGGCGCGGCCGGATTGCCGGCCAGCCCGGTCACCACCTCGTGCAGCAGCCGCTGCGCGAACGCCTCCGGCCAGTCCGCCGGGCGGTAGCCGGCCGCCAGGTCGACGTGGTGCACCTCGACCTCGCGCAGCCGGCCCCATACCAGCATCGCCGCCGGCCACGGGCCGCGCCGGGTCTGCACCGTGGCGCCCCAGGCGTCCACCGGCATCGCCGCGACCGCCGCGTCGAAGCGCTGGCCGCTGCGGCGCACGTCGTCCAGCAGGTCGGCCGGGCCGCGCCCGGCACCGGCGTCGATGTCGTCGGCGCGGGCCTGCGCCGAGGCGTACATCGGGATCTCCTCGCCGGTGCGCGCCGAGGTGAGCAGGTTGACGAACCCGTCGGCGTTGCGGGCGAGGTGGGTGAGCACGTGCGCACGGGTCCAGCCCGGCAGCAGCGAGGCCGACGAGACGTCCGCGGCGGTCAGGCCGGACACGGTACGCAGCAGCCGGTCGTTCGCCTCGGCCAGCGCGCCGGTCAGCAGCAGGGGGTCGGCGGTCATCGCGTTCTCACGCGTCGACCCTAGCGGGCCGGACCGGGCCGTGCCCGGGGGGAAATCGCTTTCGGCGCGTCTGCGTGCCACCTACCGTCGGGGCCGACGGCATCGCCGCGGGCGCCGGGCGCCACGTCGTCGTGAACGCGGCACCGGGAGTCGGAGGGGAGGTGGTGCGCATGCCGGTCGCAGCGCGTGTTCACCCGTACCTCCCCTCGACACCGATGAGGACACCATGACTCTCGATCTGACCGCCCTCGGCTGGGACGCCGGCTGGGCGGCCCATCTCGACCGGCGCGCCGGCCACCGGCACGGGCGGGTCGCCCGGGTGGACCGGGGCGTCTGCACCGTGCTGTGCCCGCAGGGGCCGGTGCGGGCCAGCCTCGGCGGCGGCGTGCTGTCCGCCGCCGCCCGCGACCTGACCGCGCTGCCCTGCGCGGGTGACTGGGTGCTGCTGTGCACCTGGCCGGACGGCCCGGTCACGGTGGAGGCGGTGCTGCCGCGGCGTACCGCGCTGGTGCGGCGCACCGCCGGCAAGGACTCCGGCGGCCAGGTGCTGGCCGCCAACCTCGACGCCGCCGCGGTGGTCGAGCCGGTGCACCCGGAACCGGACGCCGCCCGGATCGAACGGCTGCTCTCCCTGGTGCACGAATCCGGGGCGGAGCCGCTCGTCGTGCTCACCAAGGCCGATCTGGCCGCCGACCCGGCGGCGGTGGCCCGGCAGCTGGCCGACCTCGCGCCGGGGGTGCCGGTGCTGCCGGTCAGCGCCGAGCGGGGCACCGGCCTGGCGCCGCTGCGCCGGCACGTCGCGCCGGGCCGTACGCTCGGCCTGCTCGGCCCCTCCGGCGCCGGCAAGTCGAGTCTGGTGAACGCGCTGGCCGGGGCGGACGTGATGCGCACCCAGGCGATCCGCCGCGTCGACGGCAAGGGCCGGCACACCACCACCTGGCGGTCGCTGGTGCCGCTGCCGGGTGGGGGAGCGGTGCTGGACACCCCGGGCGTACGGGCGGTCGGCCTGCTCGACGGCGCGGCGGGCCTGGACCGGGCGTTCGCCGACATCACCGAGCTGGCCGCCGGGTGCCGGTACGGCGACTGCGCCCACGACGCCGAGCCGGGCTGCGCGGTGCGGGCCGCGCTGGACGAGGGTGCCCTGCCGGTCCGCCGCTGGGAGAGCTGGCGCCGGTTGCAGCGGGAGATCGAGCACGAGAGCGGTCGCCGGGCGGCCCGGCTGGCGACCGAACGGCGGGGTGGGCGGCGTGGCGTCCGGCGACGCACCGGGCGTCCGGCGACCCCGCCCGCTCCCGGGGAATTCTGAGCCGACCCGGGCCGGCTCAGGTGGTTCGCGCCCGACCGGCCTGAGCTGGGGGAACGTTCGCGCGACGGAAGTTGTCACACGTCGGGGCTAGAGTTGCCGAGGCGTCTTTTCTGCGCCCGACAACCTGTGAAAAACACCCAGACCCGGCGTCTGGTGCACAGATCCGCCTCATATTCTTCTTCCGGGAGCACACGCACCGTGGCCGACCGACTGATCATCCGTGGCGCGCGCGAGCACAACCTGCGTGACGTCAGTCTCGACCTGCCCCGGGACGCCCTGATCGTCTTCACCGGGCTCTCCGGTTCGGGCAAGTCGAGCCTGGCGTTCGACACCATCTTCGCCGAGGGCCAGCGTCGCTACGTCGAGTCGCTGTCGTCGTACGCCCGGCAGTTCCTCGGCCAGATGGACAAGCCCGACGTCGACTTCATCGAGGGCCTCAGTCCCGCCGTCTCCATCGACCAGAAGTCCACCTCCCGCAACCCGCGCTCCACCGTCGGCACGATCACCGAGGTCTACGACTACCTCCGCCTGTTGTTCGCCCGCATCGGCGAGCCGCACTGCCCGATCTGCGGTGAGCGGATCTCCAAGCAGAGCCCGCAGCAGATCGTCGACCGCGTCCTGGCCATGGCCGGGGGCACCCGGTTCATGGTGCTCGCGCCGGTGGTGCGTGGCCGCAAGGGCGAGTACGTCGACCTGTTCGCCGAACTCCAGGCCAAGGGCTACGCCCGCGCCCGGGTCGACGGCGTGGTGCACCCGCTGACCGAGCCGCCGAAGCTCAAGAAGCAGGAGAAGCACACCATCGAGGTGGTGATCGACCGGCTCAGCGTCAAGCCGAGCGCGAAGCAGCGGCTGACCGACTCGGTCGAGGCCGCGCTCGGCCTGTCCGGCGGCCTGGTGCTGCTCGACTTCGTCGACCTGGCGGAGGACGACCCGGCCCGGGAGCGCCGCTACTCCGAGCACCTGGCCTGCCCGAACGACCACCCCCTCGCCATCGAGGACCTGGAACCCCGGGTCTTCTCCTTCAACGCCCCCTACGGCGCCTGCCCGGAGTGCACCGGCCTGGGCACCAAGAAGGAGGTGGACCCGGAGCTGGTCATCCCCGACCCGGAGCGCACACTGCGCGAGGGCGCGATCCAGCCCTGGGCCACCGGCCACAACCTCGAATACTTCCTGCGGCTGCTGGAGGCGCTCGGCGAGGCCGAGCACTTCGACATCGACACGCCGTGGCGGGCGCTGCCGTCGCGGGCGCAGAAGACGATCCTGCACGGCTCCGACGACCAGGTGCACGTGCGCTACCGCAACAAGTACGGTCGCGAGCGCTCCTACTACACCGGGTTCGAGGGCGTGGTGCAGTGGATCGAGCGCCGGCACACCGACACCGAGTCGGAGTGGTCCCGGGAGAAGTACGAGGGCTACATGCGGGACGTGCCCTGCGCGGCCTGCGGCGGCGCCCGGCTCAAGCCGGAGGTGCTCGCGGTCACGCTGGCCGGCAAGAGCATCGCCGAGGTCTGCAACCTCTCCGTCGGCGAGGCGGCCGACCTGCTCGCCGGCATCGAGCTGACCGACCGGCAGAAGATGATCGCCGAGCGGGTGCTCAAGGAGATCAACGCCCGGCTGAAGTTCCTGCTCGACGTCGGCCTGGACTACCTCTCGCTGGACCGGCCGGCCGGCACGCTCTCCGGCGGTGAGGCCCAGCGCATCCGGCTGGCCACCCAGATCGGCTCCGGCCTGGTGGGCGTGCTCTACGTGCTCGACGAGCCGTCGATCGGCCTGCACCAGCGCGACAACCACCGGCTCATCGAGACGCTGCTGCGGCTGCGCGGCCTGGGCAACACGCTGATCGTGGTCGAGCACGACGAGGACACCATCCGGGTGGCGGACTGGATCGTCGACATCGGCCCGGGCGCGGGCGAGCACGGCGGCAAGATCGTGCACAGCGGGTCGGTGCCGGCGCTGCTCGACAACACCGAGTCGGTCACCGGGGCGTACCTGGCCGGGCGCAAGGCCATCCCGACGCCGGCCACCCGCCGGCCGCAGACGCCGGGCCGGGAGCTGGTGGTGCACGGCGCGCGCGAGCACAACCTGCGCAACCTCACCGTGAGCTTCCCGCTGGGCCAGCTCATCGCGGTCACCGGCGTCAGCGGCTCGGGCAAGTCGACGCTCGTCAACGACATCCTCTACACCGTGCTGGCCAACCAGATCAACGGCGCCCGGCTGGTGCCCGGCCGGCACACCCGGATCACCGGCCTGGAGAACGTGGACAAGGTCGTCGGCGTGGACCAGTCGCCGATCGGGCGGACGCCGCGCTCCAACCCCGCCACGTACACCGGCGTCTGGGACCACATCCGCAAGCTGTTCGCCGAGACCACCGAGGCCAAGGTCCGGGGGTACGGCCCGGGCCGGTTCTCGTTCAACGTCAAGGGCGGGCGCTGCGAGGCGTGCTCCGGCGACGGCACCATCAAGATCGAGATGAACTTCCTGCCGGACGTCTACGTCCCCTGCGAGGTGTGCAAGGGCGCGCGCTACAACCGCGAGACCCTCGAGGTGCACTACAAGGGCAGGACGGTCGCCGAGGTGCTGGACATGCCGATCGAGGAGGCGGCCGAGTTCTTCTCCGCCATCCCGGCCATCCACCGGCACCTCCGGACGCTCGTCGACGTCGGCCTCGGCTACGTCCGCCTCGGCCAGCCCGCGCCGACGCTGTCCGGCGGCGAGGCGCAGCGCGTCAAGCTCGCCTCCGAACTCCAGAAGCGCTCCACCGGCCGCACCGTCTACGTGCTCGACGAGCCCACGACCGGCCTGCACTTCGAGGACATCCGCAAGCTGCTGATGGTGCTGGAGGGCCTTGTCGACAAGGGCAACACGGTCATCACCATCGAGCACAACCTCGATGTGATCAAGACGGCCGACTGGCTCATCGACATGGGCCCCGAGGGCGGTCACCGGGGCGGCACCGTGCTCGCCACCGGCACGCCGGAGGAGGTCGCCGAGGTGCCGGAGAGCCACACCGGGCAGTTCCTGCGGCCGATCCTCAAGCTCGACGGCGAGGCCAAGGGCGCCAAGGCGGCCACCACCCGGGCGGCCAAGGCCAACGGCAGCGCCAAGTCGCGGCCGCGCAAGGTCCCCGCCGGGGCGCGCTGACTCATCCGGTACGCGTTTTCGCGGGCCGGGCCGCCGGTGCCCGGTCTGTGACGCGCCAGTATGAACCGTGCGCCACGCTGGTGCGTGTATCCGCAGTAAGCCGAGAGAGAGGCCGGACATGAGTGATGATCAGGCGCTGACCCGACCGGTCACCCAGAGCCGTCGTACCCTGCTCGCCGGAGCCGGAGCGATCGGCGCGGCCGTGGTGCTCGCGGGCTGCGGCAGCGACGACGACGCGGCCCCCGGGCTGGCCCCGACCAGCGGCGGCCCGCCCGGCGCGACCGCGACCGGCGACGCCGGCGGCGGTGACCGGGAGGGCGGCAGCGCGCTGGCGCGCACCTCGGACATCCCGGTCGGCGGCGGTGCCGTCTTCGCCAGCCAGGGCGTGGTGATCACCCAGCCGGAGGCCGGCCAGTTCAAGGCGTTCGACCCGATCTGCACGCACCAACGCTGCCCGGTGTCGAACGTCGACGGCGGCACGATCAACTGCACCTGCCACAACAGCCGGTTCTCGATCGTCGACGGCTCGGTGAAGGGTGGCCCGGCCACCAAGCCGCTCGCGGCGAAGGAGATCACTGTCGACGGCGACCAGATCAAGCTGGCCTGACCCGTTCCGCGTCCCCGCCGGCCGGTGGTCGGCGGGGACGCGGCTACGGCCGGGTGTCAGGGGTGCGGACTAGGCTTGACGCCGTGGCTGACCCCTCGACCTACCGTCCCGCGCCCGGCACCATCCCGGAGTCGCCAGGGGTCTACCGCTTCCGCGACGGCACCGGCCGGGTGATCTACGTCGGCAAGGCGCGCAACCTGCGCAGCCGGCTCAACTCCTACTTCGCCGACCCGGTCGGCCTGCACCAGCGCACCCGGCAGATGGTGTTCACCGCCGAGTCGGTCGACTGGATCACCGTGGCCACCGAGGTCGAGGCGCTCCAGCAGGAATACACCTGGATCAAGCAGTACGACCCGCGGTTCAACGTCCGCTACCGCGACGACAAGTCGTACCCCTACCTCGCGGTCACGCTCGACGAGGAATACCCCCGGTTGCAGGTGATGCGCGGGGTGAAGCGCAAGGGCGTGCGTTACTTCGGGCCGTACTCCCACGCCTGGGCGATCCGCGAGACGCTCGACCTGCTGCTGCGGGTCTTCCCCGCGCGGACCTGCTCGTCCGGGGTGTTCAAGCGCGCCGGCCAGGTCGGCCGGCCCTGCCTGCTGGGCTACATCGGCAAGTGCTCGGCCCCGTGCGTGGGCAGCGTCAGCGCCGACCAGCACCGGGAGATCGTCGACGGCTTCTGCGACTTCATGGCCGGCCGCACCGACACCATGGTCCGGCGACTGGAGAAGGAGATGCTCGACGCCAGCGAGCAGCTGGAGTTCGAGCGGGCCGCCCGGCTGCGCGACGACGTCGCGGCGCTGCGCCGGGCCATGGAGAAGCAGACGGTGGTGCTCGGCGACGGCACCGACGCCGACGTGGTCGCCTTCGCCGACGACCCGCTCGAAGCCGCCGTCCAGGTCTTCCACGTCCGCGGCGGCCGGGTGCGCGGCCAGCGCGGCTGGGTGGTGGAGAAGACCGAGGAACTGACCACCGGCGACCTCGTGCACCACTTCTGCACCCAGGTGTACGGCGGCGAGCAGGGCGAGGCCGACGTGCCCCGCGAGCTGCTCGTGCCCGAGCTGCCGGGCGACGCCGAGGCGCTCGCCGACTGGCTCTCCGCCCGCCGGGGCAGCCGGGTGTCGCTGCGGGTGCCGCAGCGCGGCGACAAGCGGTCGCTGCTGGAGACCGTCGAGCGCAACGCCAGGGACGCGCTGGCCCGGCACAAGCTCAAGCGGGCCGGTGACCTGACCACCCGCAGCCAGGCGCTCGACGAGATCGCCGACGCGCTCGGCATGGACACCTCGCCGCTGCGCATCGAGTGTTTCGACGTGTCCCAGATCCAGGGCACCGACGTGGTCGCCAGCATGGTCGTGTTCGAGGACGGGCTGCCGCGCAAGGGCGAATACCGCCGGTTCATCGTGCGCGGCGCCACCGACGACCTGTCGGCGATGTCCGAGGTGCTGCGGCGGCGCTTCGCCCGCTACCTCGACGCCCGCGCCGAGACCGGTGAGCTGGGTGAGGAGACCGCCTCCGACCCCGACCGGCCCGGCATCGACCCGACCACCGGGCGGCCGCGCAAGTTCGCATACCCGCCGCAGCTCGTCGTGGTCGACGGCGGCCCGCCCCAGGTCGCCGCCGCCGCGAGCGCGCTCGCCGAGCTGGGCATCGACGACGTGGCGCTGTGCGGGCTGGCGAAGCGGCTGGAGGAGGTCTGGCTGCCCGACGACGAGTTCCCGGTGATCCTGCCACGCACCTCCGAGGCGCTCTACCTGCTGCAACGCATCCGCGACGAGGCCCACCGGTTCGCCATCACGTTCCACCGCCAGCGGCGCTCGAAGCGGATGACCGAATCCGCGCTGGACAACGTCCCCGGTCTCGGCGACGTACGCCGCAAGGCGCTGCTGCGGCACTTCGGCTCGCTGAAGCGGCTGTCGTCCGCCTCCGTGGAGGAGATCACCGAGGTGCCCGGGGTGGGCCGGCGGACGGCCGAGGCGATCCTGGCCGCGCTTGACGGTTCCACCACCACCGACGCCGCACCGCGTCCCTGACCTGGTCTCCGCTCCTGGCCCGTTGCCTGCTCGCGCCCGTTGTCCGGCTCGCTGGCAGGCCCGAGTGGAACATCATGGGTGTCTCCGCCCGCTTTTGGCACCCATGATGTTCCACCGACGGCGCTGGTCCCGATGGGCGGAAGCATCATCCCCCCTCCTGGGAGGGTTCCGCGGGTGGTTCGGTGTGGGTTGTGTCGCCACGCGAGGACGGGTGACCCGTCGTCCCCGCCCCCCGCCCTCCGCCCCCGTCCCGGCCCCGGCCCCGGCCCCGCCTTCCTCCGCGATCTTGCAGATCGCGCGCGGCCGGGGTGGATCTTGTTGCTGGGGCCCGTGATCTCGCGGATACCCTCCCCGGCTGGTGGGTTTGGTAGGCGGTGTCCGGTTCGCTGAGATGGTCGGGGTTGTGGTCGGTGCCATCGTCAGCGTGGAATCGGTGGCGGGCGCGGGGCGTTGTACATGGCTGACCGCCGAGGAACCGGGTCGAGCGCCGGACACCGGCCCGCCCGGCACCCGGGAGCGGATCGCCAGGTCAGGGAATCGGCCCGGCCCGGTCGTCGTTACATCCCCGAGCCGCGGAGCAGACCCCCCCGGGTCGCCCGCGCGCCAGCCCGGTTTCGACGGGCACCCCCAAGACTTTCCCCCTTTCGCGCGGCACCCCGCCGCGTCATCCCCCACTTCAGGGAGGCCACCATCATGGCTACCACTCTGCTGCGTAAGACCGTGCTGACCGCTGCCGGTATCGCCGCCACCGCCGGTGGCATCGCCGGCCCCGCGATCGCCGCCCACGCCGCCCCCACCGGCACCACCGCGGTGGTGACCGACCGCAAGAACCACGGTGAGCGCGAGCTGGACGTCCGCTACGAGGCCCAGCCCAACTTCTACTTCTGCGGCCCCGCCGCCGCCCGCAACGCCCTGTCCGTGCAGGGCAAGAACATCGACGTGCACGCCATGGCCCGCGAGATGGGCACCACCGAGGCCGGCACCGACAGCATCAACGACATCACCCCCGTGCTGAACAAGCAGACCGGCGCCACCGACGCCTACAAGTCGGTCGAGATCAGCACCCCCAAGGCCGACGACAAGCAGACCGACACCCTGCGCGCCGACGTGATCAAGACCGTCGACGCCGGCCGGGCCGTGGTCGCCAACATCGCCGGCACCGCCACCGACACCGACGGCACCACCCACTCCTTCGAAGGCGGCCACTACATCAGCGTCACCGGCTACCGCGACAACGGCGACACCGTCACCATCGCCGACAGCGCCGACCCGAACACCGCCACCTACCGCATGAGCATCGACAACCTCGCCGACTGGATCGCCACCCG
>NZ_FMCV01000014.1 GCF_900091565.1 Micromonospora marina
GCTCAGCGCAAAGGTGCCTCATGACGGCACGGAGCGAAGCGGAGTGACGGCATGAGCGAGCGGACCGAGGTGGGCCGCTGGGGCCGGGCCGCGGCCCTGTCGCTGCTGGCCGGCACGGTGGGCGGCGCGGCGGTCCTCGCCGGCCAGGCCATCGTCGCCCGTAGCCGCGAGTACGCCCAGCCCGAGCTGGGTCTGGTGCTGCGCGCGACGGTCGGCCGTGCGGACGCGCCTCCGCTGCGGCTGGTGCTGCTGGGCGACTCGTCGGCGCTCGGTGTGGGTGTCGACCGGTTCGAGGACACGATCGGCGGTCAGCTGGCCAACCTGCTCGCCGAGGGGCCGGCCGGCCGCCGGGTGCAGCTGTCCAGCGTGGGTGTCTCCGGCTCGCGCGCCACCGACCTGGCGACCCAGGTGGCCCGGGCGCTGCTCGGCGAGCCGCCGGACGTGGCGGTGGTGCTGATCGGGGCGAACGACGCCACCGCGATGGTCCGGCCCGGTGACGCGGCGGCCTATCTCGGCTCGGCGGTACGCCGGCTGCGGGAGGCGCACGTCGAGGTGGTCGTGGGCACGTGTCCCGACCTGGGCGCGGTACGCGCGGTCGCCGCGCCGCTGCGTCAGGTGCTCGGCTGGTCCGGGCGGCGGATGGCGCGGGCCCAGACGGCGGCCGTGCTGGACGCCGGGGGCACCGTTGTCGACCTGGGCACCGAGACCGGCCCGGTCTTCCGCGCGGATGCGGGCACGCTGTGCCGCGACGGCTTCCACCCGTCGGCGGACGGCTACCGGGTGTGGGCGCACGCCCTGCTCCCGGCGGTCGAGGCGGCGGCTGCTGTCGCGTTCCGGCACCGCCGGCAGCCGCCCACGGGGTGACATTTCCCGCCCGCCTCGCGACTTCCCGGCATGTTACTCGCGCGTTAACGTTGGTTCATGCCGATTGAGTCGCCCCGCGACGCCGTCATCGTCGCCACCGCCCGGTCCCCCATCGGCCGCGCGTTCAAGGGTTCCCTCCGCGAGGTCCGCCCGGACGACCTCGCCGCCACCATCGTCCAGGCTGCTCTCGACAAGGTCCCGGCGCTCGATCCCGCCACCATCGACGACCTCTATCTGGGGTGCGGTCTGCCCGGCGGCGAGCAGGGCTTCAACATGGCCCGGGTGGTCGCCACCCTGATGGGCCTCGACGGCCTGCCCGGCGCCACGCTGACCCGCTACTGCGCGTCCTCGCTCCAGACCACCCGGATGGCGATGCACGCGATCCGCGCCGGTGAGGGTGACGTGTTCGTCTCCGCCGGTGTGGAGATGGTCTCCCGGTACGCCCGGGGCAACTCGGACACGCTGCCGCCGGAGGCGCAGGCGCTCGTCGGCGGCGGCTGGGAGAATCCCCGCTTCGCCGAGGCGCGGGAGCGTTCCGCGGCCCGCGCCCAGGGGGGTGCCGGGGTGTGGACCGACCCGCGCGAGACCGGGCAGCTCCCCGACATCTACCTCGCCATGGGGCAGACGGCGGAGAACCTGGCCCAGGTGTACGACGTGACCCGTGCGGACATGGACGCGTTCGGCGTCCGCAGCCAGAACCTCGCCGAGAAGGCGATCGCGGACGGTTTCTGGGCCCGCGAGATCACCCCTGTCACCACGCCGGACGGCACCGTGGTCAGCACCGACGACGGCCCGCGTGCCGGGGTGACGCTGGAGGCGGTGGCCGGTCTGAAGCCGGTGTTCCGCCCGGACGGCCGGATCACCGCGGGTAACTGCTGCCCGCTCAACGACGGCGCCGCCGCCGTGGTGATCATGAGCGCCGGGCGCGCGTCCGAGCTGGGTCTCACCCCGCTGGCCCGGATCGTGTCGACCGGCGTCACAGCGCTCTCCCCCGAGATCATGGGTCTGGGCCCGGTCGAGGCGTCGAAGCAGGCGCTGAAGCGGGCCGGCATGACCATCGACGACGTCGACCTGGTCGAGATCAACGAGGCGTTCGCCGCCCAGGTGATCCCGTCGTACCGGCAGCTCGGCATCCCGGAGGAGAAGCTGAACGTCTCCGGCGGCGCGATCGCTGTCGGCCACCCGTTCGGCATGACCGGCGCCCGGATCACCGGCACGCTGCTCAACGCGCTGGAGTGGCACGACAAGACCATCGGTCTGGAGACCATGTGCGTCGGCGGTGGCCAGGGCATGGCGATGGTGCTCGAACGACTGAGCTGAGACCGGTTCGCCGGAGCGCGGGCCGGGTACGGGAGACCGCATGGCGACCGTCGTGGAACGTGAGCGCAAGTACTCCGGCGACGAGGGTTTCCGGATGCCCGACCTGACCGGGTGCGGTGGCGTCGTGACCATGTCCGACGCCACCGTCTCGGATCTGGACGCCGTCTACTGGGACACCGGCGACCTTCTCCTGCTGCGCAGCGGACACGCGCTGCGCCGGCGTACCGGCGGGCACGACGCGGGCTGGCATCTCAAGGTGGGCGCGGTCGGTGGCACCCGGGTCGAGCACCAGTTCCCGGCCGGGGCGTCCGACGACGGTCCGCCGCCCGAGCTGGTCGCGCTGATCCGGGGCGCGTCGCGCGGCCACCCTGTCGCACCGGCGGCCCGGGTGGTCAACCGCCGCCGCGAACACCGGCTGTTGGGCGCGGACGGCCGGGTGCTGGCCGAGCTGGCCGAGGACGACGTCCGGTCCGAGGACCTGGTGGACGGTGCCGCGCGGACCTGGCACGAGATCGAGATCGAGCTGGTCGAGGGCGACGAGGCGTTGCTCGACGCGCTCGGTGGGCGGCTGCGCGCGGCAGGTGCCCGCGAGGTGGCGGTCAGCAAGTCGCACCGGGCCGTGGCCGGCCGGATCGAGCGCTTCGACGACCGGGAACCGGACGGTCCGGCGGCACCGGTCCTCGCGTACGTAAGGGCGCAGCGGGACGCGATCGTCGGCAACCATGCGGCCGCATACCAGGGGGACGAGGACGCCGTCCACGACATGCGCGTGGCGACCCGCCGGTTGCGGGCGACGCTGCGTACCTTCCGGGGTCTGTGGGACCGCCGGGAGAGCGAGGCGGTGCGGGCCGAGCTGCGCCGCCTCGGCGGGGAGCTGGGCCGGGTCCGCGACAGCCAGGTGATGGCCGCGCGGCTCACCGAGGCGGTGCACGAGCTGCCGGACGAGCTGGTGCTCGGTCCGGTCGCGGCGCGGATCGGCGAACGGTTCGCCGCCGATCTTGCCGAGGCGACCACCGCGCTGCGGTCCGCGCTGGACTCCGACCGCTACCCCGAACTGCTGGCCCGTCTGGACCGGCTGGCCGGCGCCCCTGCGGCCGATGTCGGCCGGCGCTGGGTCGACCGCCGGATCCGCCGGTCGGTGCGCCGCGCCGACGAGCGGCTGGACTGTTCGCTCGCCGTCACCGGGCCGGACGGGGACGCCGCGCTGCACGAGGCACGCAAGAAACTCAAGGCCGCCCGCTACGCGGTGGAGGTGCGCGAACCGGCCGCCGGCAAGCGGACCACCCGCCTGGTGAAGCAGTTCAAGGCGCTCCAGGATCTGCTCGGTACCCATCAGGACTCGGTAGTCACCCGGGAGGTGCTGCGGCGGCAGGCCCTTCAGGCGTACGCAGACGGCGAGAACACGTTCACCTACGGCCTGCTGCACGCGGGGCAGGCCGAGGCCGCCGGCCACGACCGCCCCGCGGTCCTGCGGGCGCGCGACCGCTCAAGACGCCGCAAGGTACGCCGCTGGCTCGAGCCCTGACCGTCCCCGCTCGTGTTGATCATAGAGTTGACGCGGATTCGCGTCCGTTTTGTCGCCGCCAACCTCATGATCAATGCGACGAAGGGCGGGGCGGAGTCAGAGGGCGGCGCGGGTTCGAGCTACCTGCGCGGTGGCCTCGGCCAGGACCTGCTCCGGGGGCGCGGCGAGCATCAGGTCCGCGGCCACCACGCGGAGCTGGTCGGGCAGGGCCAGGTCGCTGGGCAGGCGGGGCACCTCGCGGCGCGGCTCACCGGCCGCGTCGGCGGCCAGATTGGCGATCTCCTGGACCAGCTTGTGCACCAGGTCGGCCCGGGACACGTTGCCGCCGTCGGCCTTGGCCGACCAGCGCGGCTGCTGCCAGTGCCCGACCTGTCGGACCAGCAGGGTCACCGCCCGGTCCAGTTCCGCTGCGCTCATCGCCGCCGAGTCTACGGCGGCTCCGGGCCACGACGCGGCGACAGGCGCCCGAAGCCGCCGTCAGCGGCGTACGTAGCTGAGCAGGCGGAGGATCTGCCAGTACAGGAAGATCAGCCCGACCAGCAGACCGAACGCGCAGTACCAGGCGTAGCGTCGGGGCAGCCGGTTCGCGGCCGACCGCTCGACCAGATCGAAGTCGAGGACGAAACTGAGTGCGCCCGCGATGATCGCCACCACCGAGAACAGGTACGGCAACCAGCCCACCCGGTCACTCAGGCTGTAGACGACCGCCCCCTGCCGCCCGGTGAACAGGTACACGAACAGGTTGACCAGGCCGATCGCGACGATCCCGACGAGCGTGCCGATGACCAGCCGGGCCAGGCGCGGGGTCGCGCGCACCAGCCGGGCCCGGTAGAGCACCGCCATGCCGAGGAAGACGCCGAACGTGCCGACCACCGCCTGCGCCACGATCCCCGGATACACCATCTCGAAGGCGCGGCTGGCCACGCCGAGCAGCAACCCCTGGAGCACCGCGTAGCCGACGATCACCGGCGGGCTGGTGATCTGCTTCAGCGAGATGACGAGCACCAGGGCCAGGCTGGCCAGAGCACTTCCGGCGAGCGCGGCGGAGATCCACGCGGCCTGCGGCACCACCACCCAGGACACCGCCGCCGTGACGCCGGTGACCAGCAGCAGTCCCACGGTCCGGCTGACCACGTCGGCCACAGTCATCGCGTCGGCGGGCCCGACCCCTAGCACCTGCCGCTCGGCGCGGCCGACGTCGTCCAGCCGGTCCAGCACCGGGTTGGCACTGCGCACCGTGACCACCTCCCGCCCACGTACCCGGATCCCACTCTGCCCCGGGCGGCGCGGCGGGGACGGGAAAACGGCGACGCCCGCCGCCGCGGATGCGGCAGGCGGGCGTCGTCGGGGAGGGCGTGATGTCAGTCGTCGCCCTGGAAGTAGCTGAGCAGCCGCAGGATCTCGATGTAGAGCCAGACCAGGCCGACCACGATGCCGAAGGCGGCAGTCCAGGAGTAGCGCTGCGGGAGGCCCATCCGGACCCCCTCCTCGATGTCGGCGAAGTTGAGCACGAAGCTCAGCGACGCCACCACGATGCAGACCAGGCTGAAGCCGATCGCGAGCGGGCTGCCGTCGCGCAGGCCGGTGTTCACGCCGAACAGCGCCAGCACCAGGTTGACCAGCATCACGCCGAACAGGCCGGCCATGATCGCCACCATGATCCGGGCGAACTTCGGCGTGGCCCGGATGATCCGGGCCTTGTAGATCATCGCCATCAGGAAGAAGACGCCGAACGTGGCCACGACCGCCTGGAGCACGATGCCGTCGTAGAGCGACTCGAACGCCTTGCTGACCATGCCGACGAAGACGCCCTCGACGATCGAGTACGCCACGACGAGCGCCGGGTTGGCCATCCGCGAGAACGAGATGATCAGGCCGAGCACGAGGCCGACCACAGCGGCGCCGATCCAGGCCGGGCCGGCGAGCGCGTCCGGTACGAGCACCCAGGCCGCCGCGGCGGAGGCACCGAGGATGGCGAGCATGAGGACCGTCTTGACGACCACGTCGTCGAGGGTCATCGGGGTCACGGTGGGCGGGGCCACCGGCTGGCCGTAGCCGCCCGGGTAGGGCTGGGCATAAGGCTGCTGGGGGAACTGCTGCTGCTGGGGGTATCCGGGCTGACCGTACGGCCCGGGCTGGGCGTACCCGGCCGCCCGCTCACGCTCTGCCGCCTGGCCGAGCCGGGCGAGCACCGGGTTCGAGGTCTTCACTTCTCAGGCCTCCCTCAGGGGGTCGATCGCACGAAAGACGTGCTACTCCAGGGTAGACGTGGGCGCAATCGCGCGCGCTACGGCTAGCTGTGGGAAACCTGAGAGTTCACGTGCCCGGGGCGGGGGTCGAACCCGCACGCCTTGCGGCAGCCGCTTTTAAGGCGGCCGTGTCTGCCGTTCCACCACCCGGGCGGGTGACACCGGCGCGTCGACACGCGCGGGTGCAGATCTCACCGTAGCGGCTCGGCCGCGACGCGGCGTACCCCGACAGGTGGGGCCGTTATGGTCGAGGCCGTGACCAGCGCCGCCCGCACGGCCCCCGGGTCCGATCGCGCAGGGGCGGCCCGCCCGGCGGCGGTCACGCGCCGGGTGACGGCCGCCGTCCGGCGGCACCGCGCGGACCTGCTCGTGGGGTTGGCCTTCGTCGCGCTCGCCGGGTGGCTCACCCACGGCCTCTGGCCGGCGCCGGGCACACGGGTGCTCTCGCTGAACCCGGCCGACCAGACGCTGTACGAGTGGTTCCTGGCGCTGGACGCCCGTGCCCTGCGCGGTGAGCTGAGCCTGGTCAGCGACCGCCTGAACGCGCCGGACGGGGTCAACCTGATGGCGAACACCTCGGTCGTCGCGCTCGGCGTGCTGCTCGCCCCGGTCACGCTGGCGTTCGGCGCGCCGGTCACGTTCGCGCTGCTGGTCGCGCTCAACCTGGCCGGCACCGCGCTGGCCTGGTACCTGCTGTTCACCCGCGTCCTGCGGGCCCGCCCGCTCGCCGCCGGGCTGGGCGCGGCACTCTGCGGCTTCGGGCCGGGGATGGTCTCGCAGAGCAACGGGCACCTGCACATGACCGCGCAGTGGCTGGTCCCGGTGCTGGTCTGGCTCGTGGTCCGGCTGCTGCGCGCCGCCGACCCGGCCGGTCGCCCGGACGGCCCGGACCGCCGCCGGATGGCGTCCTCGGCGGTCGGGCTCGCCGCAGTCGTCGCCGCGCAGGTCTTCGTCGGCGAGGAGGTGCTGTTCCTCGCCGCACTCACCCTGGCGGTGACCGCTGTCGCGTACGGGCTGGCCGACCGGGACCTGCTGCGCCGGGCCGGTGCCGGGCTCGCCGGAGGGCTGCTCGCCGCCGCCGGGCTGGCGCTGCCGGTGCTGGCGTACCCGCTGTGGGTGCAGTTCGCCGGCCCGCAGGGCGTCGCGGACGGGATCTTCCCGCCCGCCTACTTCTCCGCCGACCTGGTCGGCTGGACCCGTCTGTCCGCGCTGACGGTGTTCGGCGACCCGGAGGCGGTACGGCTCACCACCGGCCCGGCCGAGTTCACCACGTTCCTGGGTTGGCCGCTGCTGCTGGTCGCCGTCGGCTGCGCGGTCTGGCTGGGCCGGCGCGCCCCGGTGGTGGCGCTCGTGGCCGGCGCGCTGGCGATGGCCGCGCTCGCGCTGGGGCCGGAGGTCATGGCCGGCGGGGAGCGGACCGGGATCCCCGGCCCGTACGCGCTGCTGGCAGGGCTGCCGGTGGTGGACGGCGCACTGCCGACGCGTTTCGCGCTGGCGGTGCTGCCGCTCGCCGGCACCGTGCTCACCCTCGCCGTGCACCGGGCGCTCGGCGAATCCGGCCGGGCCCGCCGGATCGTCCCGGTCGCGGCCGGCGCGGCGCTGCTCAGCGTCTTTCCCACCCCGCTGCCCACGATGGACCGGCCGCCGCTGCCCGAGTTCGTCACCGGCGGACACTGGCGGCAGTGCGTACGCCCCGGCGGGGTGCTGGTGCCGGTGCCCGCCGCCACGCCGCAGGACCCCTGGCCGATGCGCTGGGCCACCGCCACCGGTGTCGCCTTCGCCATGCCGGAGGGCTTCTTCATCGGCCCGTACGGCCCGGACGGCTCGGCCACCATGGGCACCTGGCAGCGACCCACCTCGGCGCTGCTCGCCGACGTGGCCCGCCGCGGCGTGGCACCGGCGGTCGGTGACCGGCAACGCCGCCAGGCCGCCCGGGACGTCGAGTTCTGGCACGCCTCGTGCGTGGTGGTGACCGACGACACACCGCACGCGGAGCTGCTGCGCCGCACCCTGGAGCAGCTCTACGGGCGGCCGGGAGTGCGGCTCGCCGACGCGTGGACCTGGCGGTTCTGAGGCCGGGCGGCGGTTCCGGGCCCCGGACACGGCGAAGGGCCCCTCCCGTACGGAAAGGGCCCTGTCGCGAAGGGCGTCAGACGCGCGCGGCGACCGGCGGGGCGGACGCCTCGGCGAACTCCTCGCGCGGGTCGTGCAGCTGGCCCAGCGCGACCACCTCACGCTTGAGGACGAACGCCAACGTCCAGTCGACCACCACGCGCACCTTGCGGTTGAACGAGGGGATCCGCGACATGTGGTACGTCCGGTGCATGAACCAGGCCGGCCAGCCGGTCATCTTGATGCCGTAGACCTGCGCCACGCCCTTGTACAGGCCGAGGCTCGCCACGCTGCCGGCGTGCTTGTGCTTGTAGTCGACCGGCTCGCGCCCGCGGATCACGTTCGCGATGTTGTCGGCCATCCGCGCCGCCTGCCGCACCGCGTGCTGCGCGCTCGGGGAGCAGAAGTTACCAGGCTCCTTGGTCAGGTCCGGTACGGCGGCGCAGTCACCGGCGCTCCACGCGCCCTCGACCACCCGGTCGCCGTCCACGATCTGCAGCGTCGGCCGGCAGGTGACCCGGCGGCGCTCGTCACGCGGGAAGTCCGTCGCGTCGAGCATCGGCGACGGCTTCACACCCGCCGTCCAGACGATCGTGTCGGACGGGAAGCTGTCGCCGTCGGAGAGCGTCACCACACCGTCGACGCAGGACTCCAGCCGGGTGTCCAGCCGGATGTCCATGTCCCGCTTCATCAGCTGCTGCACCGTGTAGGCACCCATGTCCCGGTCGACCTCGGGCAGCACCCGCTGGGTCGCCTCGACGAGCACCCAGCGCATGTCCTCCGGCTTCAGCTCCGGGTAGTAACGCAGCGCGTCCCGGGCCATGTCCTCCATCTCGGCGAGCGCCTCGATGCCGGCGTAGCCGCCGCCCACGAAGACGAACGTCAGCGCGCGGCTGCGGACCGCCGGGTCGGTGGTGGAGGCCGCCACGTCGAGCCGGTCCAACACGTGGTTGCGCAGGAAGATGGCCTCGCCGATGGTCTTGAACCCGATGCCGTTCTCGTGCAGGCCGGGGATCGGCAGGGTGCGGGAGACCGAGCCGGGCGCGACGACCACGTGGTCGTACCGGATCTCCCGGGCCGGGCCGCTGATCGGCTGCACCACGGCAGTCATGCGGTCGTGGTCGATCCGGGTGACGGTGCCCGCCACCACGGTGCACTTACGCAACTCCCGCCGCAGCGGCACCACAGCGTGCCGAGGGGAGATGTTGCCCGCCGATGCCTCCGGGAGGAACGGCTGGTACGTCATGTGCGGCTGCGGGTCGACGACGATGACCTCGGCCTCACGCCTGCTCAGCTTCTTGGACAGGCGCAGAGCGGCGTACAGGCCCACGTGACCGGCACCCACGACAAGGATCCGCTTCGGGTTCACGTCATCTATCTTTCCCCGGGTGCTTCGGGTAATCCCGCCCGAGACCCCCATCTGTGACGGAGCACAACCGGTGTGACCTGCGCAACGTCCCCGGAGCGCTGCGTCATCTGCGCCGGAGCAGCCAGCCCAGCAGCGCGCTCAGCCCCACCGCCACCAGCAGCCCCACCACTGTCGCCGCCTGTGAGCCGTCGGTCCCGCCCACTCCCCCGAGCCACGCCAGCACCACGCCGAGCACGGCACTGGCGAGCACCACGCCACCCGCGCGGCCCAGCCACCGCAACACCACGTCCGGGTCGATCAGCCCGTCGTACGGCAGTAGCGCGGCCAGCGCGCAGAGCGAGTGCGCCAGGTAGAGCAGCGTCGCCACGGCGAGCAGCCGCCACAGCGCCGGCGGCCGGTCGAAGCCGAACGTGGCCAGCAGCCAGCCGCCGACGGTCACCAGCGCGGTGAACGTCGGCCAGATCCGGCGCGGCCCGACCGCCGGCAGCACCGCGGCCACCGTCAGGGCCAGCAGCGAACGCGCGGTGAAAGCCTGCACCGGGTACGCGAGCAGGAAGCCCGCGAGCACGGTGAGCAAGATGCCGCCGCGTACCAGCAGCGGCAGCGGGCTGACCCGGGCGGCGGCGAACCGCAGCGCCCGTACCCGCTCCACCAGGGCATCCGTCACTGGGCCGGCCTTTCGTTCGCGACTGCGGGACTCCGCTCCGCTGCGTTCCTCGCGCTCACCGGGCTGCCTCTTCGTTCGCGACTGCGGGACTCCGCTCCGCTGCGTTCCTCGCGCTCACCGCAACCCTGCCTTCGGGGCGGTCGCCAGCCGGGCCACGTCGCGCAGCACCTCGTCCAGGCTGCCGGCGCCGGCCCAGCGCACCACCGGCACCCCGTGCTCGCGGAGCTGGCCGATCATCGTGTCCCGGTCCAGCCGCCACAGCCGGTACGCGACCTCGGCCCAGCCCCGCTCCTTCGGCACCGGCAGCTCGGCCGGCAACGTGTCCACCGCCACCACGAACCGCCCACCGCGGGCCAGCCGGGCCAGCATCTGCGCGGACCGCTCGTCGAGCAGCGGGGTGAGCACCACCACGAGCGCGTCCGAGGAGAGCACCTGCGGGCCGAAGACCTGGTCGTACGGCTCGTGCGGGGACGACTCGGCCTGCACGTCGAGCAGCCACTCCAGGACGGTCAGGTACTGCCGCCGCCCGGTGGCCGGACGCAGGCGGCGCGCGGCCGGGCCGTACTCAAGCATCGACACCCGGTCGCCGCGGTGCAGGTAGTGCTCGGCGATCGCGGCGCCGGCCCGGACCGTGGTGTCCAGCACCGACGCCGTCCCGTTCACGCCACCGGAGCGGCCCGCCTCGGCCAGCACGTCCAGCAGCACCACCACCTCGGCGTCCCGGTCCGACAGCGTCGCCGCGACGTGCAGTTGCCGGGCCCGCAGCGACACCCGCCAGTCGATCCGGCGCAGCCGGTCGCCGGGCGCGAACACGCGCACCCCGGCGAGTTCGCCGCCCTCGCCCGGCCGCCGCGAGCGGTGTGCGCCGACCAGCCCGGCGGCCCGGGGCATCGCCTCGACCGCGTCGAACGGTTCGGTACGCGGATAGACCCGGGCCCGGATCGGGTCGGTGACCATCGCGCGGGACACCAGCAGACCGTCGGCGGCGGCGACCCGCACCCCGGCCGGGCCGATCGGGTGCCGTCCCCACCGCAGGGCGGTGCCGGTCAGTTCCAGGTCGACGGCGCTGCCCCGGGGTACCGAGGTGACGAACGGGCGGTCCGCGCCCCCGGAGCGGCTCACGTCCACCCCGGCGCCGCCGAAGCCGACCTGCTCCACCCGCAGCCAGCGCGACATCCGGGTCCGGACCACCGCCAGGTCGTACCCGACCAGGTCGGGGTTGGCCACCGCGACGGTGGCGGCCAGCGGCGCGCCCTCGACCAGGTGGGTGTCCCCGACACCGAGTTCCAGCTCGGGCAGCGCGGCGGGACGGCGGCGCAACGCGTACGCGGTGCCGAGCGCGAACGGCGTGGCGAGCACCACCAGGTCGATGCGGCCGAGCAGCACCGCCGCGACGAGCAGCACGCCGGTGAGCAGCACGGCCCGGCCGAGCGCCCAGGTGGGCGCCCAGCCGCTCGCCGCGTCGGCCCGGTCCATCAGCGGCCGGCGGCGTAGCTGGGCAGCGCGCCGCTGGCCGGCGCGGGCGTGGAGTCCAGCACCTCGCCGACCACGAACGACGGGTCGACGCGGCGCAGCCACATCTCCGGCCGCAGCGTGATCCGGTGCGCGAGCGCGGGCGCCGCCACCGCCTTGACGTCCTCCGGCACCACGTAGTCGCGGTTGGCGAGCACCGCCCGCACCCGGGACAGCAGCAGCAGCGCCAGCGAGCCGCGCGGGGACGCGCCGACGAGCACCGAGGGGTGCTCGCGGGTCGCCGCGGTGAGCGCCACGATGTACCGGCCGACCGAGTCCTCGACCACCACGTCCTCCAGCGCGGCCTGCATGGCGCGCAGCGTGGCGGCGTCCACCACCGGCTTGATCTCCGCCTCCTCGCGGCGGCGGGCGATCCGGCGGCGCAGCACGTCCCACTCCTCGTCGTGGCTCGGGTAGCCGAACGACACCCGCAGCAGGAACCGGTCGAGTTGCGCCTCCGGCAGCGGGTACGTGCCCTCGTACTCGATGGGGTTGGCGGTGGCCAGCACGTGGAACGGCTCGTCCAGCCGATAGGTCACGCCCTCGACCGAGACCTGCTTCTCCTGCATCGCCTCCAGCAGCGCCGACTGGGTCTTCGGCGGCGTCCGGTTGATCTCGTCGGCGAGCAGCAGGTTGGTGAACACCGGGCCGGCCCGGAACGCGAAGTCGCCGCTGCTCTGGTCGTAGAGGAACGAGCCGGTCACGTCGGCGGGCAGCAGGTCCGGGGTGAACTGGAGCCGCCGGAAGTCCAGCCCGAGCGCCTGCGCGAAGGAACGCGCGGTGAGCGTCTTGCCCAGGCCGGGCAGATCCTCCAGCAGCACGTGACCACCGGCGAGGATGCCGGCCAGCACCAGCTCCAGCGCGTCCCGCTTGCCGACCACGACGGTGCCGACCGCGTCCAGGACGGTCCGGGCGAGCCGGCCCACCTCGGCGGGAGGCATGCTCCGGTCCACGTCGTTCATCAGATCTTCTCCAGTTCGGCGACGATCGCCGCGAGGTCGCGCGGCGACGGAGGGCGGCGGACGGGGATGGCGAGGAACGTCCACAGTGGCTCGCCGAGCACCGCCCGGGCGCGGGCCGGGTCGGACTCACGGGTGACCCCGTGGCGCTGGCGCAGCCGTTCGTCGGCCAGCTCGCCGAGGCGGGGCAGGACGCGCTCGGTGAACCGCTCCTGGTTGCCGGCGCACCAGTCCAGCGGACGCTCCCAGCCGTTGATCGCGGTACGCAGCGCGTCCCGCGCGGACCAGTTCCAGGTGCCGGGCTCCTCACCGGCGGGTACCCGGGCACCCGTGCGGGACGGCGGCGGTGGTGACAGCGCGGTGGTGACCCGGCGTACGGCGAGCACGGCGAGCACCCCCGCCACGACGATCCAGATCGGCACCTTCAGGCCGACCGCGCGCAGCCCGACCACGACCACCACGACGACGGCGGCGGTGGCCGCGACGGTCCGCAGCAGCAGGCGCGCCCGGCCGCCGCCCGAGGGCCGGACGTCCTGTCCGGCGGGCTCCTCGCCGAACGAGAGCAGCTCGTCGATGCTGGTGCTCACGACGCCTCACCCGCCAGGCTGGTCAGCTCGCCGCGCAGCCGCCGCAACGCGGCGCGGGCCTGGTCCCGGGTGTGCTCGTCGACCGGGTGCGTGGCATACCGGGCCTCCCGGTAGACGCGCGCGAAACCGTCGAGCACGTCGGCGCTGGCGATCGCCGGGATGCCGGCCGCCGGATCGCCGCGCAGCAGCCGACCGACCAGGTCGGTCGGGGTGTCGCCGGTGCGCCGGGGCACGCCCGCGTCCTCGGCGGCCTCCTCCAGGCGCACCCAGCAGGCGATCACGGCGGTCCGCGGGTCGGTGGAGCGGTCGTCCAGTTCGACGAGCCCGGCGTCGAGCGCGGCCACCACCTCACGGGCGGTCCCCTCCGCGGTACGCCTGGTGCGTCGCACCGGCACCGCGCGGGTGGTGCGACGCAGCGCGCCCCGGAGCACGTTCCACAGGACGTACCCGACAGCGACCAGCACCGCCGCTGACGACAACACCAGGGCGGCGGTCGCCAGCCAGCCCGGCACACCGCCCGAGGTGGGCTCACCGGCGTCGCGGGGTTCGACGGGGATCGACGGCACCGCCTCGGGCGACGGGTAGTCCGGAACGTACGGGATGGTGTCGGCGACGGGCGGGATCCGGCTGGCCCCGATGGCGGAGTGACCGGCGGCGAACGCGGCGAGCGCGAGCAGCACCGTCACCGCGGCGACCGGCCACCACCTACGCAGTACGCCGAAATCCATCCCACCGCCTCAGGTGTTCTTCAGTCCACCCCGGCCAGGTCCTTCGCCCGGGTGAACACGTCGTCCAGCATCGCCGGTGTGAGCCGGCCGGTGAACGTGTTCTGCTGGCTGACGTGATAGCAGCCCAGCAACGCCGGCACCGACTCGCCGGACCAGTGTGCCCCATGACCGAACACCGGTCGCGGTGTGGGCGGTCGCCACCCGTAGACCTGCCGTAACACCGGCCACCACGCGGCCCACGCGAACGCGCCCAGCGCGACCACGACGCGCAGTGTGGGCCGGATCAGTTCGACCTCGCGGTGCAGCCACGGCGCGCAGGCGTCCCGCTCGGCCGGGGTGGGCTTGTTGTCCGGCGGCGCGCACCGCACGGCGGCGAAGATCCGGGTGTCCCGCAACGTCAGGCCGTCGTCGGCGGCCACGCTCGTCGGCTGGTTGGCCAGCCCGGCGCGGTGCAGCGCGGCGAACAGCACGTCACCGGACCGGTCCCCGGTGAAGATCCGGCCGGTGCGGTTGCCGCCGTGCGCCGCGGGTGCCAGGCCGAGGATGGCGATGCGTGCGTCCGGCGGGCCGAGGCCGGGCACCGGCCGCCCCCAGTAGTCCTGGTCGCGGAACGCGGCCCGCCTGACCCGGGCCACCTCCTCCCGCCAGGCCACCAGGCGCGGGCAGGCGAAGCAGTCGCTGACCGCGCCGTCGAGGTCGGCCAGGTCGGCCGCCCGGTCGGCGCGGGCGACCACGTCCTGCGGGGTACGCGACTCAGCCAAGTTTCGCCCGGAACAGTTCCAGCGTGCGGGCCCAGGAGGTGGCGGCGGCCCGCTGGTCGAAGTGCTCGGGCCGGTCCTCGTTGAAGAACGCGTGCGCGGTGCCCGGGTAGTCGAACGTCTGGCAGGTGCCGCCGGCGGACTCGATGGACCGGCGTACGCTCTGCACCCCGTCGGCGGCGGAGAGGCCGTCCGCCTCGGAGCAGTGGATGAGCGCCGCCTTCCCGGCGTAGCCGGCCCAGCCGCCTTCGTCCGCCGACCCGACGGCCATGCCCTCCCAGGGCAGGCGCGGGTAGAACCCGGCGGTGGCCACGATGCGCTCGGAGAACGTGGCGGACCACAGGGCCAGGCTGGCGCCCGCGCTGAACCCGGCGCAGCCCACCTTGCCGGCGACCTCGGACCGCCCGGCCAGGTATTCGGCGGCGGCGGCGATGTCGCTGGCCGCCTCGTCCATCTGGGAGCTGTTCAGCATCAGCCGCGGCTCGGTCGGCTTCACGGCCGGGCCGCCGTGCCGGAAGTCGGGCGCGAGGGCGACGAAACCGGCCTCGGCGAAGCGGTCCACCACGGCCCGGACGTGGGGCACCAGTCCCCACCAGTCCTGGATGACGATGACCGCCGGGCTGGCCGCACCGCCGGTGGGTATCGCGAGATACCCCTCGCTCGTCCCTCCGTTGCCGGTGAAGCTCACCATCTCGCCCATGGGCCCGTCCTCCTTGCGGTCAGTCAACGTTGGCTGGTCGCACAGTTGGCTGTTACGTGCCGGTAGCGTGCCACGCGGTGAGCGGCCCGGGGAAGACGGAACAACAGTGGCATTCACCTCCTGTCGAAGCGCCGGACGGGCACACATGCCGGGTATAGCGATTGCTAAACTATCCGCGTGGTGGCTGGAGACTGGGACGTCTACCTGGTCGACGAGGCGCGGCAGTGGCTCGACACTCTCGACGCGTCCACCCATGCGCGGGTGGTGCAGGCAATCGACCTCCTGGCCGAGCACGGACCAGGACTCGGACGGCCCCTTGTCGACACCATTCACGGTTCGTCGATGGCGAACTTGAAGGAGCTCCGGCCGGCGCACCGTGCGTATCCTTTTCGCGTGGTATCAGGAGGCCAT
The DNA here is from genome assembly GCF_900091565.1 of Micromonospora marina. Classification (GTDB taxonomy): domain Bacteria; phylum Actinomycetota; class Actinomycetes; order Mycobacteriales; family Micromonosporaceae; genus Micromonospora; species Micromonospora marina. Next base: position 15,762 of record NZ_FMCV01000014.1, read on the forward strand.
TCCCGTCGCCGAGCACCGCTACGAGCTCTACCTCAAGGACCGGGCACGAGAGGAAGGGAAGGCATGAGCGACTACTCCCGGTGGCAGGACATCCGCGCCGACCACGTCGCCCGGGCCGGCGGGGAAGAGGCAGTCGATGCGGGTAAGCAGGAACTCCTCGCCGAGTTTATCGGCCACCGCCTCGCGGAGGTACGGCGAGCGCGCGGCTTGACCCAGCAACAGGTCGCCGACCGGATGGGCGTCACCAAGGGACGGGTCTCCCAGATCGAGCAGGGAAAGATCTCCGGCCAGGAGGTAATGGCCCGATTCGCCGCAGCGCTGGGCGGCCGGCTCCACCAGGCGATCTACTTCGACGACGGTGACATCGCCACCATCGCCTGACAGCGGATCCCGCGAGATCTTGGAGGAACCCGGCCCCCATGAGGGCCCTTTCCTTCCAAAATCTCGCCGGGTTCGAGTGCGTCAGGGGGTCGACGTGGGTGCCGGGGAAGCGCTGATGGTGGGCGCGGTCGGGGTGGATGCGGTCGGGGTGGGGCTGTCCGTGGGCGTGGATACGGGCGGGGCGGTCGACGGCGGGGCCGGCGGGCCGAACGGGGCCCGCTCCGGGCAGTACGGGTAGGTGTTGCGCATCTCCGGCACCACACCCGAACCGTCCATGCAGCTCGGCCAGCCGAGCCGGATCGGCACGCCGTTCTGGTCGAACAGCCGCGCGTCGCGGATCAGCCGCCCCTGCTGGTCGTAGACGAAGACGTCCTCGATCCGGTCGTACCGCCTATCCACGGACGTCTGCTCGTAGCCGCTGTAGACGTCGGAGCCGGCGCGTTCGTCCACCTGGGCCAGCACGGCGAACGAGAACAACAGCAGCGCGGCGGTGACGATCTGATGCAGTTGTCGCTGCCACCCCGTGATCCCGGCCGAGCGGCGACCCCACCACAGCGAAACGGCCACCGCGCCGACGAGCAGCAGCAGGCCGGCCGACGCGTTGTTGTTCGGCCGTGGCAGCAGGCCCGGCCGGTCACCGTCCACCAGCACGCTGATCAGCAGGGCGGCCAGCCAGCCGCGGAGCAGCCACCAGGCCGGACGCAGCGGACGCAGGAAGTCGCTCACCGTCACGTGCCCGAGCACCGGGCCGAGCTGGCGGTCCAGCAGTCGCACCTGAACGGCCGCCTGCTCCCACGCCTCGGCCAGGCGGTGGAAGCGCGCCGGTCGCCGCCCCTCCCCGGCGCCGGCGGCGGCACGCAGCTCGGCCGCGTACGCCTCGGGGGTGCCCAGCCGGTCCACGAGCGCGCCCTCGCCCTCGGCGGCCACCTCGGCGAGGTGTTCCGGCAGTTCCTCGGTCAGCTCGTCGCGGACTCTCGGCGGCAGGTCGGCGAGCGCCGCGCGTACCCGGTCGACGTAGTCCGTGATCTCCTGCCCAGTGACGGTCATGCCGCCATCCCCCGATCGTCGAGCAGTGCGTCCATGGTGGTGGCGAACGAGCGCCACGTCTTGCCAGAGCGGGTGAGCTGGTCACGCCCGGCGGCGTTCAGCGAGTAGTACTTGCGGTGCGGCCCGGATTCGCTGGGCACCACGTACGTGGTGAGCAGACCGGCCGCGAACAGCCGGCGCAGCGTGCCGTAGACCGAGGCGTCGCCGACCTCGGTGAGGCCGGCCTCGCGTAGCCGCCGCAGGATGTCGTAGCCGTATCCGTCCTCGTCCTTGAGCACGGCGAGCACCGCCAGGTCGAGCACGCCCTTGAGGAGCTGCGTGGTATCCACGCTCAGCACACTAGTGCGCATTGCGCACTACCGTCAACGACACAACACCTAAAGGCGGGCGGTCCACCCGATGAAACGGTCGAACAGGTCGGCCGGGTTCGGGTTGGCGGCCAACAGGTCGCCGGTGGCGTCGAACAGGCAGCCGGCCATGTGGATCGACAGGGCGACGCGGTCGCGCCGGTAGTCCAGCAGCAGCAACAGGCGGGCCGACCGGCACGGCCAGGGCGCCGCGATCGCGAGACAGTCGCTGTTACCTACCGTCACGAGACGGTCGAGTTCGTGGGAATCGCTGAGATCCGAGACATGCTCGGCGGCGTCTCGCGTGCCCGCGCGTCAGTGGTCGCTTCGCGACGCGACTTCCCCGCGCCCTATCAGGTGCTCCGGATGGGCCAGATCTGGCGGAAGTCCGACGTCGAGAAGTGGATCAGGGGAACACCGCCCCGACCTGGCGGCGGACCAACCCCGCCCGTCCCGTTGACCAAGGAGTTCGGGTTCTCACCGGCGCCCCGACCAGACACAAACTCCTTGATCACCGCCACGGAAACGCGGACGAGGGCTAGGCGAGACTTGATGGCTCAGACATAGAGCTTGCGGAGTTCGCGGGCGATGTCCGAGACCTCGGTCAGGGTGCCGCTGGCCACCGACATCACGAGAGCCTCGGCCTGATCGACATCGACGTCCTGGATCGGCACCTCGTTGAGGGCCAGAAACACACGCGCCGCCGCCCAGGCGAGACGCTTGTTCCCATCGGTCAGCGCATGGTTCATGCAGACCGAGTGCGGCAGCGCGGCGGCCTTGGTCCAGAGATCGGGGTAAGCCTCCTGGCCGAACGCCACGGTGGCCGGGCGGACCACCGCCGAAGAGAGCAGACCGAAATCACGGACCTGCGGCGTCTCACCCAGCACGATCGAGGCGATCTCCACGAGGTCGTCGACCTCGAGGTAGTTGATCACTCCGCCAACCGCCGCAGCAACTCGGCGTCACGCTCGGCAACCTCCCGCGCAAGATCCCGCACGCGGGCACGATGATTGCGCGCCGAGACGTACTCCTCGACGGCCACGACGATGGTGGCGTTCATCGATCGGTGCTCCTGCTCGGCAAGCTGCTTGAGCCGCTCGTGCAGTCCGTCAGGAAGATTGACTGTGGTGACCATATGGAAATCATACCGGCCACACGCAGGGAGACCCCCTATCTCGAGGCCGCCACCAGGCTCCAGGCGATGCCGTCGAGGATGTCGTGCTCGGAGGCGACCACCGACGGCATCCCGGCCCGTTCCATGATCACTCGCAGCACCAGCGCGCCCGCGCCGATCACGTCCGCCCGCCCCGGATGCATCACCGGGTACGCCAGCCGCTGCTCGCTGCTCCTGCCGAGCAGATCCGCGGTCACCGCGGCCACCTGCTCGTACGAGACCCGGGCGTGGTGGATGCGGCTGGGGTCGTACTCCTGGAGCCCCTGCGCCAGGGCGACCACCGTGGTGACCGAACCGGCGAGCCCGACCAGCGTGGCGGCCTCCCGGCCGGGCACGTCGGCGAGCGCGCGGTCGACGGCGGCGGCGATGTCGGCCTCGGCGGCGGCGACCTGCGCCGCGGTCGGCGGGTCGCCGTGCAGGTGCCGTTCGGTCATCCGGACGCAGCCGATGTCCACCGAGATCGCGCCGCGCACACCGTCGGCGCGGGTGCCGACGACGAACTCGGTGGAGCCGCCGCCGATGTCGACCACCAGGTAGGGCGGCTCGGCGTCGGCGGGCAGGCCGCGCACCGCGCCGGTGAACGACAGCCGCGCCTCCTCGTCGCCGGTCACGACCTCGGGCGGCACGCCGAGCGTGCGCTCGACCATGGCACGGAAGTCGGCGGCGTTGGAGGCGTCGCGGGAGGCAGAGGTGGCGCACATGCGTACCCGCTCGGCGCCGGACTTCTCGATCTCGGCCGCGTAGTCGGCGAGCGCGACGCGGGTCCGCTCGATGGCCTCCGGGGCGAGCCTGCCGGTCCGGTCGACGCCCTGCCCCAGCCGGACGATCTCCATCCGCCGCGAGACGTCCACCAGTGGTGCCGTCTCGCCGGCCGAAGCCTCCGGCAGGTCGGCGATCAGCAGTCGGATCGAGTTGGTCCCGCAGTCGATGGCTGCCACACGCGCGCTCACGGCGCCCACCCTACGGCAGCCCGCCCAAGCTCAGAGGCGCAGCAGCATCCGGGTGTTGCCGAGGGTGTTGGGCTTGACCCGTTCCAGGTTCAGGAACTCGGCGACGCCCTCGTCGTACGAGCGCAGGAGCTGCTCGTAGACGGGCTGCGGAACGGGCGCGCCGTCGATCTCGCGGAAGCCGAACGAGCCGAAGAACCCGGTCTCGAACGTGAGCACGAAGATCCGGGCGACGCCCAGCTCCCGCGCCACGCCGATCAGCTCACCGACGATCCGGTGCCCGATCCGGTGACCCCGGCAGGACGGGTCGACCGCGACCGTCCGGATCTCGGCCAGGTCCTCCCACATGACGTGCAGCGCGCCGCACCCGACCACCGCGCCGTCCGGCGTCACCGCGACCCGGAACTCCTGCACGTCCTCGTACAGCGTCACCGTCGCCTTGCTGAGCAGCCGCCGGTCGTCGGTGTAGGTGTCCACCAGCCGCCGGATCCCGCGTACGTCGGTGGTGCGGGCCCGGCGCACAGTGATCTCGTCGGCGCTCATCTCACCGGGCCGGTGGCACGGCCACGCAAGGGCCGGCCACCCACCACTTCTCCACCAGCGCCAGCGTCTCGTCACCGAACGGGTTGACCCCCGGCCCGGCCGCGAGCGCGTGCCCGAGGTGCACGTGCAGGCACTTCACCCGCCCCGGCATGCCGCCGGCCGAGATGCCGGCGATCTCCGGTACCTCGCCGATCACCTCCCGGCGGGCCAGGTAGTCCTCGTGCGCCGCCCGGTACCGCGCGGCCAGCTCCGGGTCCTCGGCCAGCCGTTCGGCCATCTCCTTCATCAGCCCGGCCGACTCCAGCCGGCTGCACGCCGCCGTGGCACGCGGGCAGGTCAGGTAGAACAGCGTCGGGAACGGCGTGCCGTCGGCCAGCCGGGGCGTCGTCTCCACCACGTCGGGCAGGCCGCAGGGACACCTGTGGGCCACCGCGCGGGTGCCGCGAGGCGGGCGTCCGAGCTGCGCGGCCACCGCGGCCAGGTCGGCCTCGGTGGCCGGCTGGCGTTCCGGCGGGGGTACGGAGTCCGCCGCCGGCTCCTGCGGTGGTACGACGCTCAAGGAAGTGCCTCTCGGATCGAAGCTCACTTGTCGGGGCGCTCGGCGTTGGCCGCCCGCACGCTTCCCCACAGGGTGTCGTACCAGGGCTCGGGCGGCTTCGGCGCCCCCGGCCCCGCGTCCTTGCCGGCGTCCTTCGCGGCGCCCTCCGGGTCGGAGAGCACCACGAGCAGCGTCTCGCCCGGCTTGCCCATGAAGAACCGCTCCCGGGCCTGCGTCTTGACGTACTCCGGATCCTGCCACTTGGCCGCCTCGGCGGTGAGCCGGTCGATCTCGGCCCGCTGGGCGGCCTGCGCGGCCTCCATCCGCTCGATGTCGGCCTGCTGGTCCAGGTAGACGCGGACCGGATAGGTGTACGCCAGGGCGAGCGCGATCAGCACCGCGAACAGCACAGTGGCGCGCCCGGTGAAGCGCCGGGGTTGGGGTGCGGTGAGCCGCTTCACCGGGCCACCGGCGGCGGTACGCCGGGCCGCGGCGGGGCGGCTCGCGGGGCGTACACCGTCGGCGGCACGGGACGCGCCGGGTGACCGGCCGGCGGCGCGCGCCTCCGCGCGGACGCCGTTGTCGCGGGCCGTGGACCGGACCCGGGGACCGCCCGTCCGGCCGGGCTGACCCGGCCGACGGGCGGGCCGCTGGCCACCCGGTGTGCGGCGCTGCTGCATCGTCACACCCCTCCCCCGGAACGCTCGCTCAGGCCGAACGGTAGCGCGGGAAGGCGCCCGCACCGGCGTACCGCGCCGCGTCGGCCAGTTCCTCCTCGATCCGCAGGAGCTGGTTGTACTTGGCCACCCGGTCCGAGCGGGCCGGCGCGCCGGTCTTGATCTGCCCGCAGCCGGTGGCGACGGCCAGGTCGGCGATGGTGGTGTCCTCGGTTTCGCCGGAGCGGTGGCTCATCATGCACTTGAAGCCGGCCCGGTGGGCCAGGTCGACGGCGTCGAGCGTCTCGGTGAGCGAGCCGATCTGGTTGACCTTGACCAGCACCGCGTTGGCGGCCCGCTCGGCGATGCCCCGGGCGATGCGCTGCGGGTTGGTCACGAACAGGTCGTCGCCGACGATCTGGACGCGGTCGCCGAGTGCGGCGGTGAGGGTGGCCCAGCCGCTCCAGTCGTCCTCGGCCAGCGGGTCCTCGATCGACACGATCGGGTAGTCGCCGGCGAGCTTGGTGTAGTAGTTGCTCATCTCCTCGGCGCTCTTGGCGCTGCCCTCGAACGTGTAGGTGCCGTTGTCGAAGAACTCGGTGGCGGCCACGTCGAGCGCGAAGACGATGTCGGTGCCGAGCCGGTAGCCGGCCTTCTCCACGGCCTCGGCGATCAGGTCCAGCGCGGCGGCGTTCGTGGGCAGGTTCGGGGCGAAGCCGCCCTCGTCGCCCAGGCCGGTCGACAGGTCCTTCTTCTTCAGCACCGACTTCAGCGCGTGGTAGACCTCGGCGCCGGAGCGCAGCGCGTCCCGGAACGTCGGCGCGCCGATCGGCGCGATCATGAACTCCTGGATGTCGACGTTCGAGTCGGCGTGCGCGCCACCGTTGAGGATGTTCATCATCGGCACCGGGAGCAGGTGCGCGTTCGGGCCGCCCAGGTAGCGGAACAGGCTCAGCTCGGCGCTGCCGGCGGCGGCCTTGGCCACGGCCAGGGAGACGCCGAGGATGGCGTTCGCGCCCAGCTCGCCCTTGTTGTCCGAGCCGTCGATGTCGATCATCTTCTGGTCGATCAGCCGCTGCTCGCTGGCCTCGTAGCCGATGAGCTGGTCGACGATCCGGTCCTCGATGTTCGCGACCGCCTTCTCGACACCCTTGCCCAGGTAGCGATCCTTGTCACCGTCGCGCAGCTCGACCGCCTCGAAGGCGCCGGTGGAGGCGCCGGACGGCACCGCGGCGCGGGCGATCGTGCCGTCGTCGAGCCCGACCTCGACCTCGACCGTCGGGTTGCCCCGCGAGTCCAGGATCTCCCGGGCGACGATTCCCTCGATGGTTGCCACTGAGTCGCTCCTCGTTTGTGTGGTTCCGGTCCGGTATGGGCCGCGACGGTGCGGCTGAGGCAGGTGTTGAACGCAGCGTATCGGTCCCCGCCCTCCCGCACCCCGCTCGGGGCGGCCCCCGAGGCGCCTGCTGAGACGGACATTCCCGGATTACCGGGCGTCAACCGGCAACCGGTTTGCGAGACGTTGCGTCGATCGACAAGGCTGGGCATCATGCCTGCCGCCTCGACGACTCTCCGCGTGCTCGCCGCCTCGGTCATCGCGTCGCTCTCGGTCACCGGCTGTCAGGCCCTGGACGACGCCAACGTCACGCTCGGCCGGTCCGACCTGGTCAACGACCTCGCCGCGCGGATGGACCGGGCGCTGGAGCAGACCTGGGCCGCCGACTACCAGCTCGACGGGGGCCGGACCGCCTCGATCGCGCAGACCAAGAAGCCGCTGCGGTCCACGTACACCTGGCCCGGCGGCAAGATCACGGTGACCCAGGAGTCGGTGACCCGGTGCGCCAGCACCGCCGCCCGCACCTCCTGCACCGTCTCGCCCCCCGTGCTCACCGCCGGGAAGCCGTCGGTGATCGTCTACGACGAGGCGCGCAAGCAGGGCCTGGTCACGCCGCCCGCGGTGATCCGGCTGCTCACCGACGCGGCGCTGGCGCCGGAGGCGGTCATCGAGCAGAGCGACACCACGCTCGCCGGACGCCACGCCACCTGCGTCGACGTCACCCACGACGGGGAGCGCTTCGCCGCCTGCGTGACGAACGAGGGTGTGCTGGGCAGCTTCGCCGGCACGCTCGACGGCAAGCCCGCCGAGGTGACGCTGAGCCGCTACACCGAGAGCGTCGAGGCCGGCGCGTTCGCCGTGCCGGCCGGCGCCGGTGTGGTGGACCGCCGCCCCGCCACGTCGTGACCCCGCCCGGCGGTGCCGCGTCCGGCGCCGGGGCGTCGGCCGCCGGCGATTTCAGCCGGCGCCGACGCTCGATCCGCCGACGCCCGCCGGCCGGGCGCCGGCCTCCGGCCCGCCGCCGATCACGGACGGGCTCCGCGGCCGGACTCACCGTGTTCGTGCCGCTGTCCGTCGCGGTACTGACCGCGTACTCGCTGTCGCGCTGGCTGATCGACGCGGTCGCCGCCGGGCGCTGACGACGGGCCGGGGTCGCCGCCGGCCGGTGAGCCTCACACCCCCAGCAGCGTCCGCAGGTGACGCGGCGGCGGGCAGTCGTGCGCCAGCATGGCGTCGTGCCAGTCGCGCACCGGCACGCCGTCCGGCCGGGCGGCGGCGATGCCGGCCATCTCGCTGTAGCCGACGAAGTACGTGGACAGCTGCGTCGAGGTGAGCAGCGCCCGCCGCCACTTGCCGGCCGCCTCGCCCTCCTCCTGGAAGCCGCGCCCGGTCATCAGCGCCATCGCCTCGGACTCGGGCAGGTCGTCGCAGTGCACGAGCTGGTCCAGCAGCGCGTTGATGGTCATCCGGAGCTGCATCTTGAGCTGCTGCAACCGCACCGGCAGCCCGCCGAAGCCGAGCCCGGCCATCAGCTCCTCCGCGTAGACCGCCCACCCCTCGACGAACACACCCGACTCGGTGAGCGCGCGCACCCGGGTCGGGCCGTCGTACCTGCGGGCGTGGGCGAGCTGGAGGAAATGGCCGGGCATCGCCTCGTGCACGGTCAGGTTGCGGATCATGTGGTCGTTGTACTCGCGGTAGAACGACTCGACCCGCTGCGCCGGCCAGTCCGCCGGGGTGGGCGAGATGCAGTAGAACGTCGGCACGTCGGCCGTCTCCAGCGGGCCCGGCGAGTCGCAGTAGGCCACCGCCACGCCCCGCGCGAACTCCGGCATCTCCTGGATCACGCACGGATCGCCGACCATGCCGACCAGGTCGTGGTGGCGGACGAAGTCACTTGCCTCGTCCAGCGTGATCGAGGCGAGGTCGACGATCGTGGCGTCGTCCGGGTGCTCGGCGGCGAGCAGGTCCAGCGCCCGGCGTACCGTCTCGTCGTCGGCCGGACCACCGACCAGCTCGACCGACGCCGCGCGGATCTCCTCGGTGACCCGGTCGAGGTTGGCCCAGGCGCGGCGCTGCACCTCGGCGGCGCTCAGCTCGGTGTCGAGCGTGTGCCACAGCCGCGCCTCCCACCGCCGCCGGCCCAGCCGCGGGTCACGCCCCGGGCCGGCATCGGCGGCCAGGCCCTGCCGCAGCCAGGCGACGAACTCCTCCAGCGCGGTGATCGCGTCGGTGGCCACCGGGCCGACCCGGTCGCGCAGCGCCGGCGCCTCGGCCAGCAGGCCGGGCACCTCGTCGCGGATCAGCGCCGCCGTGCCGGTGAACTGCCCGACCGCCGTCTCCGCGTGGACCCGCGGCATGTCCCGCAGCGTCGCGCGCGCCGTCGACAGCGCATCGGGTACGGCCGACAGACGCCCGGCCAGGCTGGTCAGGCGCTCCTCGGCCGGGGCGAAGGGGCGGGCCAGCAGAGCGTGCAGCAGCGGACCCGGATTGTGGCGCAGCGGATCCCACTCGTGGCCGCGGATCTCGGTGGCCTCGAACAGGCCCCGGTCGACGAGGCTGGTGAGCAGCGCGTGGTCGACGCTCTCCGCCACGTCGAGCGCGTCCGGGTCGATCTCCGCGAGCGCGTCGGCCGCGTCCTTGAGCATCGCCTGATCGGCGGCGAGGGCACCGGCGGAGAGATCGGGCAGCCGGTCGTCGTAGCGGTGGTCCCCGGCGGAGGTCGCCAGCCCGGGCCGACTCTCCAGCAACGCCTCCACGATCCGCTCCGCCAGCGGCCCGAACGCTTCCATCCCCCGACCCTACCGACCCTACCGACCCTACCCACCCTTCCCGCCCCTCCCGCCCCTTCCCACCCCTCCCCGCCCACTCTCCCGCCTCGCCGCCCCTCCCCCCCTCCGCGTTGATCAAGGAGTTTGTGTCCTCGTCAGCGTCCAATCCCGACACAAACTCCTTGATCACCGCTCGGAGTCGCCTGGAGGCGCGTGTCTCGACCGGGCCACCCCGTCCAGCACGGCGGGCGAGCGCCACGGCCCGGGCAGGCCGGAATGTGGACTGCATGTCTCGCGTGGCGGGAGACGGGCGGCCATCTGCGGCGATCTTGCACTTTGCGCCCGGGCGGATGGGCCATTCGCGACATCCACGGGGCAGCAAGTGCAAGATCGCGGGCCGGGGTGGGCGCAGGCGGGCCTGGGGCGGGGTGCGGGGCGGCGTCGCGGGCGGGGGCGGCTTGGGTCAGGCGGGGTGGTCCGGGGTGGCGCGTTCGGCGGCTCGGACCGCTTCGGCGTACGCCAACGTGGCCCGCCGCAGCGCGGCCTCCGGATCGATACCGGCCTGCCGGGCGGCGGCGACAGTGGCCAACAGGCTCGCGCCGAGCCGGGCCTCCGGATCCACCTGCGACTCGGCCAGCGGGGGCGGCACGGCGAGGCCGACCCGGCCGGCCCGATCCAGGATCTTCGCGGCCAGCGAGAGCGCGGGCTGGCTCAGCGCGATGCCGTCGAGCACCGAGTCGCGGGTCTTCTCGGCCCGCTTGATCCGCTCCCAGTTCGCCTCGATCTCCTCGATCGAGCCGGCCGGCGCACCGGAGAACACGTGCGGGTTGCGCCGGACCATCTTGTCGACCAGGGTGCCCGCGACGTCGTCGACGGTCCAGCTCTCGCCCTCCGGCAGGTTCTCCGCCAGCCGGGCGTGCAGCAGCACCTGGAGCAGCACGTCGCCCAGTTCCTCGCGGAGCGCGTCGGTGTCGTCGGCGCTGATCGCGTCGTACGCCTCGTAGCACTCCTCCAGCAGGAAACCCGCCAGGGTGCGGTGGGTCTGCGCCCGCTTCCACGGATCGCCGCCCGGGGAGGCCAGCCGGTCCATCACCTCGACCGCGTCGAGCAGCCGGGCACCGGGCGGATCCCACGAGCCGTACATCAGCTCCAGCTCGGCCAGGCCGGGCTCCCGGGCCAGCCGCAGCCCCAGCTCACGGGCCAGCGTCTCGTCGCCGGCCGGACCGGCCAGCCACACCGCCCCGCCGTGCGCCGACGCGGCGTCGAGCAGGGCCTGGGTCGCCCCCTCGGCCACCACGCCCACGTCGGCGCCGGCCGCCCGGACCGCCCGGGTCAGCTCGCTCTCCGCACCGGCGAGGACCGGCGCGGAGCGTACGGCGTCCCAGGCGGCCGAGGTCAGCAGGCCGGCGGGGAGCCGGGGTGAGGTGACGAGCAGGACGATGCGCGCGGTCATGCGGCTCCGGGAGCCGGCGAGTCACCGGCCGGCGCCTCCGGCGTCGAGATGTCGGTGACCGGGCCGTCCTGGTCGACGTACGGCAGGGAGTAGAAAACGAGCGACTGGCCGGTGTTGACCAGCGACGGCACACCGGTGACCCCGAAGCGCGGGTTGACGCGGACGTCCGACTTCTCGGCCTGCTCCTGAAGCGCGTTACTGAGGGCCGTGGCGCTACGCACGAAACCGGCCTCGCCGAACGCCTGCCGCACCTCGGCGACGCTCAGGCCCGGCTGGATCGCCCCGGTCTTCTCGATGGCACGGTAGACGGCCATCAGGGACTCGTCGCTGAGGTCGGCCGGAGGCAGGCTCTGCTGGAGCGTGGCGGAGAGGTCGACCCACTCACCCCACAGCTTCGTGTACTCGGTGGTCGCCGGCATGCGGAGCTGCTGCTGGAGCTGCTCCGGGGCGACCTCGTCGGTGACCTGGAGGCCCTTGTCGGCCGCCACACGCTTGCCCAGGTCGAGCGCGACCAGCAGGTTCAGCACGTCCTGCCGGGTCACCGGGGACCGCAGTTCCTCCGGCGACGGCGTCTGCGGGGCCTGGGTACGGACCGCGTCCGCGTACTGCCGCTGCGCGTCCTCGTAGATCGCGTCGACCCGGTCGACGGAGTACCGGGTGTCGCCGACGTAGGCGGCGACGTCCGGGGCGGATCGGCCACAGGCGGCGAGAGAGAGCGCGGCGAGGGCCGCGACGCTGACGGCGACGAGGGAACGGCGAGCACGCATGAGGGTCACTCTCTCACGCCGAGTACCAGCCTGTGACTCCGCCCACCTCATCGCGCACTCACCGCTCGGCTGGCAACACCGGCCAGCTCCTCGGGCTCGCCGGGTCACCTTCCGCTCGCCACTGCGGGGCTGGCAACACCGGCCAGCTCCTCGGGCTCGCCGGGTCACCTTCCGCTCGCCACTGCGGGGCTGGCAACACCGGCCAACTCCTCGGGCTTGCCGAGAACGTCGGCCAGGAGTTGCCCGCACCACTCCAGCAACGCCTGGTCGCGCAGCGGCTCGCCGCCGATCCGCCGGGTGCTCGGCCGGGGCACGCTGACCTGGTCGAGCGCCTGCTTGTAGACCGAGTCCGGGTGGTACCGCTTGAGCCGCATCTGCTTCGAGTCGGGCAGCGGCAGCGGGCCGAACCGGATGTGCTTGCCCTGCATCGACACGTCGGTCAGCCCGTAGCGGCGGGCCAGCAGCCGGAACCGCGCCACCGCGACCAGGTTCTGCACCGGCGCGGGCGGCTCGCCGTACCGGTCGGTCATCTCGGCGACCACCTCGCGCAGGCGTTCGGAGTCGCGGGCCTCGGCGAGCTTGCGGTACATCTCCAGACGCAGCCGCTCCACCGACACGTAGTCGTGCGGCAGGTGCGCGTCGATCGGCAGATCAATACGGACCTCCGCCGCCATATCGCCAGACTCCGCGCTCTCCCCCTTGAAGGCGGACACCGCCTCGCCGACCATCCGCACGTACAGGTCGAAGCCGACGCCCTCGATGTGGCCGGACTGCTCGCCGCCGAGCAGGTTGCCGGCGCCGCGGATCTCCAGGTCCTTCATCGCCACGTACATGCCCGCGCCGAGTTCGGTGTGCTGGGCGATGGTGGCGAGCCGCTCGTGCGCGTTCTCGGTGAGCGGCTTCTCCGGCGGGTAGAGGAAGTACGCGTACGCCCGCTCCCGGCCCCGGCCGACCCGGCCGCGGATCTGGTGCAGCTGGGCCAGGCCGAGCAGGTCGGCCCGCTCCACGATGAGCGTGTTGGCGTTCGGGATGTCGATGCCTGATTCGACGATCGTGGTGCAGACCAGGACGTCGAACTCCTTCTCCCAGAAGCCGACCATCACCTTCTCCAGCGCCTCCTCGCCCATCTGGCCGTGCGCCACCGCGACCCGGGCCTCCGGCACCAGCTCCCGCAGCCTGCGGGCCGTCTTCTCGATCGACTCGACCCGGTTGTGCAGGTAGAAGACCTGGCCGTCGCGCAGCAGCTCACGGTGGATGGAGGCGGCCACCTGCCGGTCGTCGTACGCGCCGACGAACGTGAGCACCGGGTGCCGCTCCTCCGGCGGGGTGGCGATGGTGGACATCTCCCGGATGCCGGTGATCGCCATCTCCAGCGTGCGCGGGATCGGGGTGGCCGACATGGCGAGCACGTCGACCGAGGCGCGCAGCGTCTTCAGGTGCTCCTTGTGCTCGACGCCGAACCGCTGCTCCTCGTCGATGATCACCAGCCCGAGGGACTTGAACCGGGTGGACGCCTGGAGCAGCCGGTGGGTGCCGATGACGATGTCGACGGTGCCGGCGGCGGCCATCTCCAGCGTCTGCTCGGTCTCCTTCGGCGTCTGGAACCGGGACAGCTGCCGGATCGACACCGGGAACTGGCTCATCCGCTCGGCGAACGTGTTGTAGTGCTGCTGCACCAGCAGCGTGGTCGGCACCAGCACGGCCACCTGCTTGCCGTCCTGCACCGCCTTGAACGCCGCCCGGACCGCGATCTCGGTCTTGCCGTAGCCCACGTCGCCGCAGATCAGCCGGTCCATCGGGACGGTCTGCTCCATGTCCCGCTTGACCTCCTCGATGGCGGCCAGCTGGTCGGGCGTCTCCTGCCAGGGGAACGCGTCCTCCAGCTCCCGCTGCCACGGGGTGTCGGGGCCGAAGTTGTGCCCCTTCGACGCCTTGCGCGCGGCGTAGAGCTGGATGAGCTGCGCGGCGATCTCACGGACCGCCTTGCGGGCCCGGGCCTTGGACTTCTGCCAGTCCGAGCCGCCCATCTTGTGCAGCGTGGGCTGCTCGCCGCCGACGTAGCGGGAGAGCTGGTCGAGCTGGTCGGTGGGGACGAACAGGCGGTCGCCGGGCTGGCCGCGCTTGCTCGGCGCGTACTCGATGACCAGGTATTCGCGGCTCGCACCGTTGACCGTGCGCTGCACCAGCTCGACGTACCGGCCGATGCCGTGCTGCTCGTGCACCACGTGGTCGCCGGCCTTCAGCTCCAGCGGGTCGATGGTGTTGCGCCGCCGGCTGGGCATCTTGCGCATGTCGCGGGTGGAGGTGCCCCGGCCACCGGTGACGTCGTTGCCGGTGAGCAGCACGAACTTCGACGCCTCGTCGACGAAACCGGCGGTCAGGCAGCCGCACGACACGAGCAGTTCGCCAGGTGCGGGCGCGGTGGGCACCTCCTCGGTGAGCCGCGCACCGAGCCCGGCGTCGCGGAGCACCTCGACGGCCCGCTGGGCGGGGCCGTGCCCCTCGAACACGAGCGCGATCGACCAGCCCTCACCGGCCCAGCGCAACAGGTCGTCGACCACCCGGGCGGTCTCGCCGTGGTAGAGCGGAGCCGGCTGGGCGGCAAGGCTCACCGCGATGGCGTCGTCGGGGGTGACGTCGACAGCGGCCGGCTCGTCCTCCCAGGGCTGCCGGGCCGGTGCCGCGTCCGCCTCGACCAGGCCGAACGGCGCGAGCGTCCACCAGGGCTGGCGCAGGGCGCGGGCCGCCGTGCGTACCTCGGCCAGGGTCTTGAAGGCGGCGGCGCCGAGGTCGACCGGGGCCTGGCCGCCGACGGCGGCCGCGGCCCAGCTGGCCTGGAGGAACTCCTCCGAGGTACGGACCAGGTCGTGCGCGCGGGTGCGGATGCGCTCGGGGTCGCAGAGGAGTACGTGGGTGCCGGCCGGCATGCAGTCGATGAGCAGTTCCAGCGCGTCGGCACCGATCAGGGCGGGGGCCAGTGACTCCATGCCCTCGACCGGGATGCCCTCGGCCAGCTTGTCCAGGATCTCGGCCAGCTCGGGGTGCTCGGCGGCGAGCGCGGCGGCCCGCTCCCGCACCGCCGGGGTCAGCAGCAACTCCCGGCACGGCGGCGCCCAGAGCTGCGCTACGCCCTCGATGGTGCGCTGGTCCGCTACCGCGAACGTGCGGATCTCCTCCACCTCGTCGCCCCAGAACTCGACCCGGGACGGGTGCTCGTCGGTGGGCGGGAAGACGTCCAGGATGCCGCCGCGTACCGCGAACTCGCCGCGCTTGGTGACCAGGTCGACCCGGGCGTACGCCATGTCGGTGAGCCGGCGGGCGACGTCCTCCAGGTCGGCCTCGTCCCCGGCGGCGAGCTGCACCGGTTCCAGGTCGCCGAGGCCCTTGAGCTGCGGCTGGAGCAGTGACCGGACCGGCGCGACGACGACCCGCAGCGGCCCGGTGCGGCCGTGCGCGTCGGCGGCGTCCGGGTGGGCGAGCCGGCGCAGCACGGCGAGGCGCCGCCCGACCGTGTCGGAGCGGGGCGACAGGCGCTCGTGCGGCAGCGTCTCCCAGGACGGGAAGACCGCCACCTGCTCCGGCGGCAGCAGGCTGCCCAGCGCGGAGGCCAGGTCGTCGGCCTCGCGGGTGGTGGCGGTGACCGCGAGCACCGGGCGGCCCGCGCCGCCGGCCGGCTCGTCGGCGGCGACGGCTGCGACCGCGAACGGGCGCAGCGCGGCCGGGGCGGTCAGGTCGAGCCCGTCGACCTGTGCGGCACCGGAGCGCGCCAGGTCACGCGCCCGGGCCAGCCCCGGGTCGGCCAGGGCGGCGGAGAAGAGGCCGGTGAGCATCAGTGATCACTTCCAGCGGATCGACACACGACGACGACCCCGCGTCCAGCCGGACGGGGGGTGCACCGTTCGAGCCTATCCCCCTCCACCGACGAACCGGGCCCACCCGATCTTCGATCTTGACCGGCCGCGACCGGACGTGGTGCGGTGGACGGATGGTCGAGTATCGGACGGTCTTCGACGCGGAGGTGGTTTTTACCAACGGCGGCGGTCTGCGCACTGACGGGTTCCGGCTGGACGTGCCGCACCCGGACGTCACCGACGACGAGGTGGCCGCACTGCTGGTCCGGCACCTCGGGCTGCTCATGGTCGGCGAGGTACGGATCACCAACCGGACCGTCGTCGAGGAGCCGCACAAGGGCGGGCGCGGCGTCGAGCCCCCGGCCTCCGGCGGCCGGCGGCTGGTCGAGCTGAGTCACGTGATCACCGACGGGATGGTCACGCTGCCCGGCTGGCCCGCTCCGAAGGTCACCGAGTGGCTGACCCGGGAGGCGTCCCGGGGGCGGTACGCGCCGGGTGTCGAGTTCCACGTCGCGCGGATCGACATGATCGCCAACACCGGCACGTACGTGGACACGCCGTCGCACCGCTTCGCCGACGGCCCGGACCTGACCGGGGTGCCGCTGGACCGCCTCGCCGACCTGCCCGGCCTGGTGGTACGCGTGCCGGCCGGCACCCGGGCGGTGGACCGGCTGATGCTCGCCCCGTACGACGTGGCCGGGTGCGCGGTGCTGCTGCACACCGGCTGGGACGCGCGTTTCGGCACCGACGCGTACGCCGCTGCGGAGGCGCCCTACCTGACCGGTGACGGCGCGCAGTGGCTGGTCGAGTCGGGCGCGGCGCTCGTCGGCATCGACTCGATCAACATCGACGACATGACTCCGGCCGCAGCGGGTCAGCGCCCGGCGCACACCGGTCTGCTGGCCGCCGGGGTGCCGATCGTGGAGCACCTGACCGGCCTGGACGCGCTGCCCCCGACCGGCTTCCGGTTCACCGCCGCCCCGCCGCGGGTCGCCGGAATGGGCACGTTCCCGGTCCGCGCCTTCGCGATCGTCGACGCCTGAGCCGCGCCGCCGCCAACCGCCGCCCGCCAAGCGCCGGCTGGAACGCCACGGGTGCCAAAAGGGCGCTGAGACACCCATAGCGTTCCACTGACCGGCACTTTGACGCGTGAGTGGAACGGCATGGGTGGCAAACGGGGACGTAGACACCCAAGGCGTTCCACCGAGCGGCGGGGTGAGGGGTGGGGGCGGGTCAGTAGCGGACGGCGATGCGGCGCTCTACCGCGTCCACCCGGATCTCGCCGCCGTACGGGATGATCAGCTGGGGGTCGGTGTGGCCCAGGTCGACGTCGAAGACCACCACCGGGTCGTCGGTGTACGGCCCGATCGCCCGCAGGATCGCCTCCCGCTGGTCGGCGGCCCAGGTCAGCCGCTGCGCGACCGAGTGCGGCCGGTCGAAGTCCCACGCCTTCGGGCGGCCCACCACGATCGCGGGGAAGCCGGCGAGCAGCCCGCGCTCGCCCAGGTTGCGCATGATCCGGAAGACCTCCCCGGCCGGCGGCATCTCCTGCGAGGTCTCGACGACCAGCACCGAGCCGGCCAGCTCGGCGGCGGACGGCACCCGGTCGACCGCCGCCAGCCAGTGCAGGATCTCCAGGTTGCCGCCCCAGGTTCGGCCCTGCACCACCCGGGCCGGGCCGTGCCAGCGCCAGCCCTCGGACGGGTACATCGGCGGCTCCTCGACCAGCGTGGCCGGGTCACGCCAGTCGCACGGCTCGTCGCCCCACTCGGGGGCGGCGGTCAGCTCGTACCAGCCGGTGGTGAACAGCGCGGCGCGCAGCGAGTCGAGCGTGAGCGGGTGCGGTCTGCCGGAGCGCCCGAGGTGCACCAGCACGGACCCGCCGTGGTAGCCGACGACGCCCAGCCGGTAGAGGTGGTTGAGCACGTTCGTGTTGTCCGAGTAGCCGAAGTACGGCTTCGGGTTGGCCCGCAGCACGTCGTCGTCCAGGTGCGGGGTGACGGTGATCAGGTCGTCCCCGCCGACGGTGGCCAGCACCGCGGTGATCGTCGGGTCGGCGAACGCGGCGGTCAGGTCACGCGCCCGGTCGCGCGGGTCGGCGCCCATGACCCGGGTGGTCGGATACTCCACCGGTTCCAGCCCCAGCTCGTCGCGGAGCCGGCGCAGCCCCAGCTCGTACACGTGGGGGAAGAGACCCGGCAGGCCGGCGGAGGGCGAGACAACCGCGACCCGGTCGCCCGGCTGCGGTTTGGCGGGATAGACAGGCACCGTCATGGCCCGACGCTATCGGCCCGGGCCAGCGGTTTTCGCCCGACGAAACCACACGAGCCGGGCATATGCCCGCAATAGGCTGAGCCCGTGGACGACGAGCCGGAGCTGCGGACCCGGGACTGGCTGCCGCGAACGGCGGCGCTGGTCCTCGGCACCCTGGCGCTGGCGAGCGCGTTCATCGCCGCCTACGTCGGCGCGCTGCACAAGCCCGACCCGCGCGACGTACCGGTCGCCGTCGTCACCAGCGACCAGCAGGCCCAGGCCGTGATGTCAGCCGTCCGGGCCCGCACCGACACGATCGAACCGATCGGGTACGACAGCCGCGACGCCGCCTCCGACGGGCTCAACGACAGATCGGTGTACGCGGTGCTCAGCTCCGCCCCCGACGGCGGCCTGACGCTCGCCACCGCCAGCGCGGGCGCGCCCGCCGCCACCGAACTCGTCACCGACGTGTTCACCGAGGCGGCCCGGCAGGCCGGAGTGCCGCTGGAGGTCACCGACGACGTGCCCGTCTCCGCCGACGACCCGCGCGGCCTGGTCCCGTTCTACCTGGCCGTCGGCGTGGTACTCGGCGGCTACCTGGCGTCCACGGCGCTCGGCATCTCGCTCGGCACCAGCCCGCGCGACCTGCGCCGGGCCGGGCTGCGGATCGCCACGCTCGCGGTGCACGCGATCCTGCTCGGCGTCATCGGGGCGATCCTGGTCGGACCGGTGCTCGGCGTGTTCCCCGATCAGGTGGCGACGGTGGCGGTGGTCGGCGCGCTCGCCGCGTTCGCGGCCGGGATGGTCGCCGCCGCCGTGCAGGGCTGGCTCGGACTGCTCGGCACCGGCATCGTGATTCTGCTGCTCGTGGTGCTCGGCAACCCCGGCTCCGGCGGCATCTACGCGCCCGAGTTCCTGCCGCCGTTCCTGCGCGGGATGCACCGCTGGAACGTGCCCGGCCTGGCCACCGACCTGTTCAAGTCGGCGATCTATTTCGACTGGCGCGGCGGTGGCTGGGCGCTGACCGGACTGCTGGTCTGGGTGGTCGCCGGGCTGGCGGGTCTGTTCACCGCGACGCTGTTCCGCGCCCGCCGCCGAATCCAGCCGGATCGGCACGCCGTCGAGCAGGGCTGACCTCCGGGTCGTCCCAGAGTGCAGATCATCACGCCGTCCCCCTCCTGTCCGCCGGGGCCGCGCGGATACCATCCAGAGGAGTCGGACAGCGCTGTCCTTCGTCCTCGCGTAAGGAGCGCAACCGTGACCGACCAGCACGACCACGACGGCCCCGACGCCGCTCTCCGGGCCGACATCCGCCGCCTCGGCACGCTGCTCGGGCAGACCCTCGCCCGTCAGGAGGGCCGCCCGCTGCTCGACCTGGTCGAGGAGATCCGCGCCCAGGTCCGCTCCGACGCGCCGGCCGCCGCCCAGCGCCTCGCCGGGCTCGACGTCACCACCGGCACGAAGCTGGCCCGCGCCTTCTCCACCTACTTCCACCTGGCGAACATCACCGAGCAGGTGCACCGCGCCCGGGACCTGCGCCGCCGCCGCGCCACCCACGGCGGCTGGCTGGACCAGGCGGCCAAGATGATCGCCGAGCGGGGCGTACCGGCCGAGGAGATCGCCGCCGCGGCCCGGCGGCTGGCCGTACGCCCGGTCTTCACCGCCCACCCCACCGAGGCGGCCCGCCGGTCCATCCTGTCCAAGCTGCGCGCGGTGGCCGACGAACTGGACACCGAGACCGCGAACGCGATCCTCTACGGCGCCAGCGACGAGGGCCCGGCGAACCGCCGCCTGGCCGAGCTGCTCGATCTCATGTGGCAGACCGACGAGTTGCGGCTGGACCGGCCGGACCCGACCGACGAGGCGCGCAACGCGATCTACTACCTGCGGGACCTGTACGCCGAGGCCGCGCCGCAGGTCCTCGACGACCTCGCCGACACGCTGCGCACGCTCGGCGTGGAGACGTCGCCGACGTCCCGCCCGCTGAGCTTCGGCACCTGGATCGGCGGCGACCGCGACGGCAACCCGTTCGTCACGCCGGTGGTCACCCGCGAGGTGCTGCGCATCCAGCACGAGCACGGCATCGCCGCCACCGAGAAGGCGATGGACGAGCTGATCACCGAGGTCAGCGTCTCCCGGCGGCTGCGCGCGGTGTCGCTCGACCTGTCCGCCAGCCTCGCCAAGGACCTGGACGCGCTGCCCGAGGTGGCGCCCCGGTTCCGCCGGGTCAACGCGGAGGAGCCGTACCGGCTCAAGGCGCGGTGCGTGAAGGCGAAGCTCGCCAACACCCGGGAGCGGCTGCGCGCCGGCACCCCGCACGTGCCGGGGCGGGACTACCGGGGCTCGACCGAGCTGATCGCCGACCTGGAGCTGCTGCGCGCGTCGCTGGCCCGCAACTCCGGCCAGCTCACCGCCGTGGGTCGGCTCGCCTCGGCCATCCGTACGGTGTCCGCGTTCGGCCTGCACCTGGCCACCATGGACATCCGCGAGCACGCGGAGAAGCACCACGAGGTGCTGGCCCAGCTCTACGAGGCGGTCGGTGAGGTCTCCGACTACCCGGCGCTGTCCCGGCTGGAGCGCACCAAGCTGCTCGCCGACGAGCTGACCGGCCGCCGCCCGCTCTCCACCCAGGACAGCCCGCTCACCGAGTCGGCCCGCAAGACGTTCGACGTGTTCGCTGCCGTCCGCGAGGCGCAGGACCGGTTCGGCCCCGAGGTCATCGAGTCGTACATCATCTCGATGACGCTCGGCGTGGACGACGTGCTCGCCGCCGTGGTGCTGGCCCGTGAGGCCGGCCTGGTGGACGTGCACTCGGGGCGCGCCCGCATCGGCATCGTGCCGCTGCTGGAAACCCCTGCCGAGCTGAACTCCGGTGGCGAGCTGCTGGACGAGCTGCTGTCGCTGCCCGCGTACCGGGCGCTGGTGGCGGCGCGGGGCGACGTGCAGGAGGTGATGCTCGGGTACTCCGACTCCAACAAGGAGGCGGGCATCACCACCAGCCAGTGGTCCATCCACCGGGCGCAGCGCGCGCTACGGGACGTGGCCGCGCGGCACGGCGTACACCTGCGGTTGTTCCACGGCCGGGGCGGCACCGTCGGCCGTGGTGGCGGGCCCACGCACGACGCGATCCTGGCCCAGCCGTACGGCACGCTCGACGGCGCGATCAAGGTGACCGAGCAGGGCGAGGTCATCTCCGACAAGTACACGCTGCCGGCGCTGGCCCGGGAGAACCTGGAGCTGACGGTGGCCGCCGTGCTCCAGGCCACGCTGCTGCACACCGCGCCGCGGCAGCCGGCCGAGATGCTGGAGCGCTGGGACGCGACGATGGACGTCGTCTCGGAGTCGGCGTTCCGGTCGTACCGGTCGCTGGTCGAGGACCCGGACCTGCCCGCGTACTTCTGGGCCTCCACCCCGACCGAGCTGCTCGGCGCGCTGAACATCGGCTCCCGGCCGGCGAAGCGCCCGAACACCGGCGCCGGCCTGTCCGGCCTGCGCGCCATCCCGTGGGTGTTCGGCTGGACGCAGACCCGGCAGATCGTGCCGGGCTGGTTCGGCGTGGGCTCGGGTCTGGCCGCCGCGCGGGCGGCCGGGCTGGCCGACGTGCTCGCCGAGATGAACCGGAACTGGCACTTCTTCCGCACGTTCCTGTCGAACGTCGAGATGATGCTGACCAAGACCGACCTGACCATCGCCCGGCGGTACGTGGAGACGCTGGTGCCGAAGAAGCTGCACCCGATCTTCGACAAGATCGAGCAGGAGTACGAGCTGACCAAGCAGGAGGTGCTGGCGATCACCGCCGCACCGGCGCTGCTGGACAACTCGCCGGTGCTGCAGCGCACGCTCGCCGTGCGGGACACCTACCTGGAGCCGCTGCACCACCTCCAGGTGGCGTTGCTGCGGCAGTACCGCGAATCCGGCGCGGCCGGGCGGGCGGTGGTGACCGCGCCGGGCGGGCGGCGGGCCCCGAACGACGGGACCGCGCTGGAGCGGGCGCTGCTGACCACTGTCAACGGCATCGCCGCCGGCATGCGCAACACCGGCTGAGGTGTAAGGAAGGGCCCCCTCTTAACGCCTCGTGCATAGGAGGGGGCCCTTTTTAACGCGTGCGCCCGGCGCACGGCGCGGGCTAGAAGTCGCCGCCGCCGAAGTCACCACCGAAGTCCCCGCCACCGAAGCCACCGAAGTCGCCCCCGCCACCGAAGTCGCCGCCGCCGAAGTCGCCGCCCTGGTCGCCGCCACCCATGTCGCCGCCCTGGTCACCGAAGTCCTGACCGTCGCCGAACCCCTCCTGGTAGCCGGCGCCGTACCCGGGGTCGGCGAACGCGGGTGAGAACAGCGCATCAGCGATCAGAAGACCACCGACCACGCCGACGCCCGCGCCGAGTGCGGTCTTCCACCACGGCGTGGAGTACCAGCCGGCCGGCACCGGCCGCCCCTGGAACCGGCCACCCGGGTAGTAGTAGGGCGTCGCGTTCCCCGGCTGCGGGCCGGCCCGGAACGTCTGCCCCTGCACGTCGACCTCGCGCTCCTTGGTGAGCGCGCCCGCGCCCTGCGCGGCGGCCAGCGGCGGCAGCTCCGGGCCCGGGTCGATGCCCATCGCGGTCCGCGCCGCCCGGATGTACGCCAGCCCCTCCAGCGCGGTCTCCCGGGCCAGCCCGAACTGGCGCGGCGTGGTCGCCTGTTCCAGCTGCGAACCGGCGGCGTTGTACCGCTCACCGGCGTCGGCGAGCGCCTGCCGGACCGCCGGGGCCTCGCCGTGCAGGTTCATCAGCTGGCCGCCGAGCCGCTCGTACCAGCGCTGCGCCTCGGCGCGGGCGTCGGCCAGCTCGTTGGCCTGACGGGATCTGTTCCCCCGGCGCCAGAGCACGAAGGCACCCCCGAGCAGCAGAATCAGGACCAGCCACAACGCGAATTCCATGACTCGAACGTACCCACCGGGCGCCCGTCGTACCCGTTTGGCAAGCTCTTGGCCATGAGCTTTGCGACGCTGGCCGTGGTGGTGCTCTGCCTCGCCGCGGGCGGCGCGGTGGGCTGGCTGGCCGCCCGGGCGCGGGCCGCGGCGGACATCGCCCGCCTGGAGGCGACGCTGGCCGCCACCCAGGCCGGCGAGGGCCGGCTGGAGCAGTCCATGCGGGCGCTCAGCTACGAGGCCACCGCACAGTCCCAGGAGGCGGTGGCCCGCGCGGTCGCGCCGCTGCACGACACGCTGCGCCGCTACGAGCAGCGGGTGGCCGAACTGGAGCGGGACCGGGTCGACGCGTACGCCGAGCTGCGCGAGCAGGTGCGGTCCATGAGCGCCGTCTCCGGCGAGCTGCGCACCGAGACCAAGCAGCTGGTCGCCGCGCTGCGCGCGCCGCAGGTGCGGGGCCGCTGGGGTGAGCACCAGCTCCGCCGGATCGTCGAGGCCGCCGGCATGCTCGAACACTGCGACTTCAGCGAGCAGGTCACCGCCGCGACCGACCACCAGGGGGTACGCCCCGACCTGGTGGTACGCCTGCACGGCGGCCGGACGGTCGTGGTGGACGCGAAGGCGCCGTTCGACGCGTACCTGACCGCGATGGAGGCGCGCGACGAGCGGGGCCGCGACACCCACCTGGACGCGCACGCCCGGCACCTGCGCGCGCACGTGGACGGCCTGGCCGCCAAGTCCTACTGGTCGGCGTTCGACCAGACACCCGAGTTCGTGGTGCTGTTCGTGCCGGCGGACCCGTTCCTCGACGTGGCACTGCAACGCGACCCGTCCCTGCTGGAGCACGCGTTCGCCCGCAACGTGGTGCTGGCCACGCCGGCCACGCTGGTGGCGCTTCTGCGCACGGTGGCCTACTCGTGGCGGCAGGAGGCGCTGGCCCGCAACGCCGCCACGGTCCACTCGCTGGCCCGCGAGCTGTACGGGCGGCTGTCCACTCTGGGTGACCACGTCGGCAAGCTCGGCAGTTCGCTGAGCGGGGCGGTGACGGCCTACAACCGGGCGGTGGGCTCGCTGGAGGCGCGGGTGCTCGTCAGCGCCCGCAAACTGGCCGAGCTGGGGGTCTCCGACGACGAGCTGGCCGCGCCGGCGCAGGTCGAGCTGGCGCCGAGGCAGCCGCAGGCACCGGAGCTGCTCGGCTCGCCGTCCACATCGGCCGAAAGGTCGACGGACGTCGACGCCTAACACGGCACACGTGACGATGTAGACCGATCCGTGTCACGGACTGGTCACAAACCCGATCCGGGTAGTGACACATGGCGTCGTGACACGCAGGATCACCGTCACACGTGCCCTGCCCCTCAAGGGCCCTGTTCTCTGGAGGAAGAGAACGTTGAGTAAACCCCGCACGCGCAGCCGGCGACCGTCCGCCGCGCTCCTGGCCTCGGTTCTCGCGGCCGGTGCCCTGACCGTGGGAGGTGGCGCCGGCACCGCGAGCGCCGCCCCCGCCACCCAACCCTCGCAGCCGACCGCCGCGAAGGCACTGGGCGCACACGACGCCAAGCTGCTCGACGAGGCCGAGGCGAAGAACGCGCCGACCGTCACGATGATCATCGCGGCGAAGAAGGGCTCGGCCAAGAAGGTCGTCGACGGCCTGACCGGCCTGGGCGCCACCGTCAGCCAGCGGTACGACCAGATCGGCTACGTGCTGGCCAAGGTCCCCACCGCGAAGGCGCTCAAGGCCGCTACGCTGCCGGGTGTCTCCGCCGTCGACCTGGACGAGACGATCAAGCTCCCCGACCCGGCGCCGGAGGCGGCTCCGAAGGGCGCGAAGACCGCCGCCCAGGCCCAGGCGACGGCCGGGCCGGGTGGTGACACCGGTGCGGTGAACCCGTACATGCCGACCAGCGAGACCGGCGCGGAGGCGTTCAAGGCCGCGAACCCGGCGTGGGACGGCCGCGGGGTCACCATCGGCATCATGGACTCCGGTGTGGACCTCGACCACCCGGCGCTCCAGCAGACCACCACCGGCGAGCGCAAGATCGTCGACTGGGTCACCGCCACCGACCCGCTGGAGGACGCCTCCTGGCGGCCGATGCTCACCGAGGTCAGCGGCCCGACGTTCACCACCTCGCTCGGCACGTGGACCGCGCCGGCCGGCAACTACCGCTTCAACGTCTTCCGCGAGAACATCACCGCGAACAGCGACGCGCGGGGTGACCTCAACCGCGACGGCGACACCACCGACTTCTGGGGCGTGCTCTACAACCCCGCCACCGGTGACGTGCGCGTCGACGCGAACCAGAACAACGACTTCACCGACGACGAGGTGATGCGGCCGTACAAGGAGCGGTTCCAGGTCGGCCGCTTCGGCACCGACAACCCGGCCACCGCCGTGCGGGAGCAGATCCCGTTCGTGGTCGAGTACCGGCGCAACGTCAACACGGCGCCGGTCGGCGGCCCCGGTCTGGTCGACTACGTCAACATCGGCATCGTCGAGAGCACCCACGGCACCCACGTCGCCGGCATCACCGCCGCCAACGACATGCTGGGTAACAGCGCCTTCGACGGCGCCGCCCCGGGCGCCAAGCTGGTCTCCGCCCGCGCCTGCTCGTGGGGTGGCGGCTGCACCGCGGCGGCGCTCACCACCGGCATGGCCGACCTGGTGATCAACCGTAGGGTCGACGTGGTGAACATGTCGATCGGCGGTCTTCCCGCGCTGAACGACGGCTCGAACGCCCGCGCGGTCCTCTACAACGACCTGATCAACATTTACGGCGTGCAGCTGTTCATCTCGGCCGGCAACTCCGGTCCGGGCGTGAACACGGTCGGTGACCCGTCGGTCGCCACCGACGTGGTCAGCGTCGCGGCGAGCATCAGCAAGGACACCTGGCTGGCCAACTACGGCTCGGTGGTCCGCAAGGGCAACGCGCTGTTCAACTTCTCCTCGCGCGGCCCGCGTGAGGACGGCGGCTTCAAGCCGAACATCGCCGCCCCCGGCTCGGCCATCTCCACCGCGCCGACCTGGCAGCCGGGCAACGCGGTGCCGGAGGCGGGCTACCCGCTGCCCCCGGGCTACCAGATGCTCAACGGCACCTCGATGGCCGCGCCGCAGGCCGCCGGCGCCGCCGCGCTGCTGCTGTCGGCAGCCAAGGCGACCGGCAAGGGCGTGACCCCGGCCGCGCTGCGCCGGGCCGTCTTCACCTCGGCCAAGCCGATCACCGGCGTCCCGACGTACGCGCAGGGCTACGGCATGTTCAACGTGCCGGGCGCGTGGAAACTGCTCGCCAAGGGCGTGCCGACCCGCACCTACACCTCGGAGGCGGCGGTCTGCACCGAGCTGTCGCCGAACCTGACCCGCTACGACCGGGCCTCCGGCACGTTCGTGCCGACCCCGAACGTCGGCAGCGGCCTCTACAACCGCTGCGCCGCCGACCGCGGCGGCCAGAAGGTCAAGGAGAGCCGTCACTACGAGGTCAAGCTGACCCGGACCAGCGGCCCGAACAAGGGCATCAAGCACGAGGTCGCCTTCCGGGGCAACGACGGCACCTACAGCGCCCCGAAGGTGGTCTGGCTGCCGCTGAACAAGACCGTCACGGTCAAGGTGAAGGCCAAGCCGATGACGGCCGGCGCGCACGGCGCCATCATGACCGTCGACGACCCGGCCACCAACGTGGTCGACTTCGAGGTCGCCACCGTCGTGATCGCGTCGAACCCGGTGCCCGCTCCGGCGTACTCCTTCTCGGCCGAGGGCTCGGTCGAGCGGAACAGCTTCACCTCGTACTTCGTGACGGTGCCGCCGGGTGCGGGCGCGTTGCAGGTCAACCTGTCCGGCATCGCAACCGGCTCGCAGACCCGCTTCATCGCCATCAACCCGTACGGCGTGCCGGTCGAGAGCACCGCCAGCACCGCCTGCTACACCAACTTCTCCGACGCCGCGGTCTGCAAGCCGCAGGAGCGGGACTACCAGAACCCGCTGCCGGGTGTGTGGGAGATCGAGGTGGAGTCGCGTCGCACCTCGCCGGCGCTGGACAACCCGTTCCAGCTCCAGGCCCGCGTGCAGGGCGTCACTGTGGAGCCGGCCGTGGTCCAGCTCCCGTCGGTCACCGCGGGCACCCCGGCCCCGGTGAGCTGGAAGCTGACCAACACCTTCGGCCCGGTCCAGGTGACCGGTGTCGGCGGTCCGCTGGCCAGCGTCCGTGCCGAGCGGCCGAGCATCGCCGAGGGCGACAGCCAGGAGTACGTGGTGGAGGTGCCCGAGGGCGCCACCTCGTTCACCGCCCGGATCGGCAACCCGTCCGACCTGAGCGCCGACCTGGACCTGACCGTCTTCCGCGGCACCACCCAGGTGGGGCAGGCCGCCGACGGTGACTCGGAGGAGGCCGTCACGCTGACGAACCCGATCCCGGGCACCTACCGGGTCGTGGTCGACGGTTACTCGGTGAGTGACCCGAGCACCGCGTACGACTACCGGGACTCGTTCGCGTCCCCGGCGCTGGGCACGCTCTCCGCGCCGTCCACGCCGCTGTCCCTGGCCAACGGCGCCACCGCCACCCTCACCGGTGCGGTGACCGCCCTGTCCACCCCGGCCGCCGGCCGGGAGCTGTACGGCGACATGGCCGTGACCACCACCGAGGGCGCTGTCGTCGGCCGCGGTTCGGTCGAGGTCCTCGCGGTCAACTGATCCGCTGACACGACGGAGCCCCGTCCCCTCTCGTAGGGGGGCGGGGCTCCTTCGTGTCGTCAGACGGGGCGGGCGGACTCGACCACGAACGGGGTGCCCTGCTGGCAGGTGGTCATCATGCCCGGCTCGGGGCGGCCGGTGACCTCGACCCGGGCGCCGGCCTTGAGCACGTCGCGCGGACCGCCGACCAGCAGGTGGTCGTCGAGCAGGAGGCAGTTCGGCTCCACACCCGCCCGGATCGTGCCGGTGATGGTGGTGCCGCCGACGCCCGGCGGGGTCGACGGGCCGCCCTTCCAGGTGGGGTTCGGCCGGCTGGGCGTCACGCTGGGCACGGGATCGGGCTGGCTGGTCACCGGGGCGGCTCCCGTCGTGCTGGGGCTGGGGCTGGGATCGGCGGACCCGTCGCCGGGTGCGGCGCAGGCGGTCAGCGCGAGGCCGGCGAGCAGTGCGACGAGCACCGTACGAGGAGTCTTCATGGTTGGTTGGACGCAGCGGCCGGCCGATTCGTTCCCGGTCAGCCGCGGGCCGCCGCGGCGGCCTTCATGTCGCGCTTGAGTTCCTGCGGCAGCGAGAAGGTCAGCCGCTCGTCGGCGGTGGTGATCTCCTCGACGTCGCCGAAGCCCCGCTCGGCCAGGTGGGCGAGCACCTGCTGGACCAGTTCGTCGGGCACGCTCGCGCCGGAGGTCACACCCACGGTCCGGGCGCCGGTCAGCCAGGCGTCCTCGATCTCGTGCGCGAAGTCGACCAGGTAGCCGGCGCGGGCCCCGGCGTCGAGGGCCACCTCGACCAGCCGGACCGAGTTCGATGAGTTGCGCGAGCCGACGACGATCACCACGTCGCACTCGGAGGCGATCTCCTTGACCACGTGCTGGCGGTTGGAGGTCGCGTAGCAGATGTCGTCGCTGGGCGGCGACTGGAGCAGCGGCAGCCGCTTCTTGAGCCGGGCCACGGTCTCCAGCGTCTCGTCCACCGACAGCGTGGTCTGGGAGAGCCAGACGACCTTCTCCGGGTCGCGCACGGTGACCTTGTCGACCCCGTCCGGGCCGTCGACGAGCTGGATGTGGGCCGGCGCCTCACCGGCGGTGCCGATGACCTCCTCGTGCCCCTCGTGGCCGATGAGCAGGATGTCGTAGTCCTGCGCGGCGAACCGGCGGGCCTCGTGGTGCACCTTCGTGACCAGCGGGCAGGTGGCGTCGATCGCCCGCAGCGAGCGCTGCTTGGCCTGCTCGTAGACCTCGGGGGCGACACCGTGGGCGGAGAAGATGACTGTGGCGCCCTCCGGCACCTCCTCGTTCTCCTCCACGAAGATCGCGCCCTGGGCCTCCAGCGTGCGCACCACGTGCTTGTTGTGCACGATCTGCTTGCGGACGTAGATCGGTGCGCCGTAGAGCTTCAGCGCCTCCTCGACGGTCTGCACCGCCCGGTCCACGCCCGCGCAGTAGCCGCGGGGGTTCGCCAGGAGCACGCGCTTGCCGGTCCGGGGAGTCGTCTCAGCGTCAGTCACCCGCCCATCGTACGTGCCGCGTTCCCGCACGGCAGCGGCCGCGAGGCGCACGGGGGCGCTGTCGGTCCCGGGCCGTAGGGTGGGCGGGGTGAGCGCGGGAGAGGACGGGCGGAGCACCCCGGACGGGCGGAGCACCCCGGACGAGCGGAGCACCCCGGACGGGCGGAGCACGGCCGAGGAGCCGTGGCCGGTCCGGGTGGTCAGCCAGAAGGTCGGTGCCTGGATCGCCCGCCTGGGCTGGGTCTGGGTCGACGGCCAGGTGGCGCAGATCAGCCGCCGACCGGGTGCGAGCACGGTCTTCCTCACGCTGCGCGACCCCTCGGCCGACCTCAGCCTGACCGTCACCACCAACCGCGACGTGCTGGACGCGGGCGCGCCGGAGCTGCGCGAGGGCGCGCGGGTGGTGCTGCACGCCAAGCCCGAGTTCTACGCCGCGCGGGGCACGCTCAGTCTGCGGGCCGACGAGATCCGCCAGGTCGGCCTCGGTGAGCTGCTGGCCCGGCTGGAGAAGCTCAAGAAGCTGCTCGCGGCCGAGGGCCTGTTCGACCGGTCCCGCAAGCGGCGGCTGCCGTTCCTGCCGGGCCGGGTCGGCCTGATCACCGGCCGCGCCTCGGCGGCCGAGCGCGACGTGCTGACGAACGCCCGCCGCCGCTGGCCCGCCGTCGACTTCCGCACGATCAACGTGGCGGTGCAGGGCCCGGGCGCGGTTCCCGACATCGTGGGAGCGCTCAAGGTGCTCGACGCCGACCCGGCCGTCGACGTGATCGTCATCGCCCGGGGCGGCGGCGGCATCGAGGATCTGCTGCCCTTCTCCGACGAGGCGCTGTGCCGGGCGGTCTTCGCCTGCCGCACACCGGTGGTCAGCGCGATCGGTCACGAGACGGACGCGCCGCTGCTCGACTACGTGGCCGACGTGCGCGCCTCCACTCCCACCGACGCGGCCAAGCGCATCGTGCCGGACCTGACCGAGGAGGTCCGGCTGATCGGCCAGGCCCGGTCCCGGCTGGAGCGGGCGGTGCGCCACCTGGTCGACCGGGAGCAGCACCGGATCGACCTGCTGCGGTCCCGCCCGGTGCTGGCCCGGCCGCAGGTGATGGTCGAGCAGCGGACCGTGGAGGTGGCCGCGCTGCGCGACCGCGCCGGCCGGTCTCTGGAGCACCGGCTGCGGGGCGCCACCGACGACCTGCGGCACACGCTGGCCCGGCTGCGCGCGCTGTCCCCGGCGGCCACGCTGGAGCGCGGCTACGCGATCGTGCAGCGCGCCGACGGCCACGTCGTCCGCGCGGCCGCCGACGTCGCCAAGGGCGATCCACTGCGGGTACGCCTCGCCGAGGGCGAGCTGACCGCCACCGTCGACGGCTGAGGAGAGAGACGATGACCGGGACGAAGCAGGACGAACAGCTCAGCTACGAGCAGGCCCGCGCCGAGCTGGCCTCGGTGGTGGAGAAGCTGGAGGCGGGCGGCACCTCGCTGGAGGAGTCCCTGGCGCTCTGGGAGCGCGGCGAGCAGCTCGCCGGGGTGTGCCAGCGCTGGTTGGACGGCGCCCGCGCCCGCATCGACGCCGCCCGCCAGCGCTCCGAGGACTGACGGTGGGGCTCGGCGTGATCGCCGGCCCCCACCGCAGACCTCAGTTGAACAGGTTGTACAGCTCGGCGGGCGCCTCGACGACCTGGTCGGCCGAGGGCTTCTGGACCGCCGACGCGTTGCCGTAATCCGTGTAGGTGATCTTCAGGTCCTGTGCGGCGCTCTGGCCGGCCGCCGGGATCTTGAGCACCATCTCGCTGAGCCGGCCCTGCGTGTCGACCTTGGCCGTGAACGGCACCGACTCGGCCTGCGCGCCGAGCGCGGTGATCACGGCCGGGTCGAGCGAGCCCGCCTCGGCGGCCTTCGACACGTCGACGGTGCCCTCGTACGCGCCCTCGCCGGTCTGCCGTACCTCGGTGATGCCCTGGGTGAGCACGGCGCTGCCGGCCGGGTCGAGCTTCTCGAAGTCGAAGCCCAGCGCCCGGTTGCCCTTGATCCGGTTCTGGTCGAGGTGGTGGTACTTGCCGGTGTTGAGGTTCTTCACGCCGGGGATCTGCGTGGCCGCCGTGCCACCGAGTTCCAGCTTGACCCAGCTGTCCGGCTTGGCGTGGATCAGGTCCAGCTTCATCATCAGATCCGACGACGGGTCGCCGATGGTCATCCGCATGTCGGCGCTCTGGCTCGGCTCGTGCACCTGCCCTTCCGCGGTGGAGCCCGCGCCGGTCATGGAGAACTTGAAGTTCCCCTCGCGGATCGCGTTCGTGGAGTCGAGCAGCGCCTGCTTGGCCGCACTGCTGGACGCCGTGGCGCTCGGTGCGACGCTGCCGGAGGCGCTCGGGGTCGCGGAGGCGTCGGACGTCGACCCGTTGCCGTTGCAGGCCGCCAGGCCGGGAATGAGCAGCGCCGCGGCGAACGCGGTGGCGCTGAAGCGTCGTATCTTCACGTCAACCTCTCCAGGTGGGTCGTCCGGGCTCGATGTCCCTTCTGTTCCCGCAAGCGGGGTTGCGCAATCCCGCGTCACCCGGAGGAAGGACGGTCAGCGCAGCGACATGGCGAGCTTGCGCAGCTCCGTCTCGCCCGCGTCACCGACCACGATCACCGTGCGGTCCGGTTCCAGCAGGACGAGCGCCTGCTCGTTGCCGCGGGCCGTGTAGCGCTGCCAGCTCAACCCGCCGGGCAGGTCGGCCTGGCCCTGCGGCTGTCCCTCGGCCAGTTCGGCCGGCAGCAGCTTCTCCGCCGGGACGTTGCTCTCCACGAGCTGCGCGCCCCGGCCCTCCGGGGTCACGTACCCGATCCGCAGCGTCGAGCCGTCCGCCTCGGTCCGGAAGCGGGCGTTCACCGTACGCCAGTCGTCGCCCAGCCCGGCCGGCTCGCTCACCGGGAAGGCGTTCGCTGAGCGGGCCTGCTCCAGCGCGGGCGCCGGGTCGACGGTGACCGGCGAGTCGCCGCCGAGGAAGCCCCGGTAGAAGGCGAGCAGCAGGGCGATCGGGACCAGCAGGATGAGCAGGGACAGCGCCATGTCCTTCGGGGACCGCTCGGACCGGGCCTTCTCCTTGCCCGCGGGCGGCGCGGGGGTGTCCACCGCGGCGGCCGGCTCGTCCCGGTCCGCGACGAGCGCGGGCTGACCCTCGGACGGGGCCGGGCCGTCGTCCGGCCGGACCGGCGGCTGACCCTCCGGCGGGGTGGCGTCGGTCGGTGTGCGGTCGGCAGGCTGCGCGGCTTCCACCGGGCCATTGTCGCAGCCGACCGGACGACGTGATCCTGGCCTCCTCCGCCCCGCCGGGACGGCGAACCTGAGATCGTGTGAGGATCAGCGACAAGACCGGCGGCGGTGACCGCCGGTCCCACCCCGCACCGTCGCGAGGAGGCCGCCATGACAACCATCAGGACGCGGACGCCCCAGGATCTCGACCGCAACCTCGCCCTCGATCTGGTCCGGGTCACCGAGGCCGCGGCGATGGCCGCCGGCCGCTGGGTCGGCCGCGGCGACAAGGAAGGCGGCGACGGCGCAGCGGTCGACGCCATGCGAAAGCTGATCAACTCGATCCCGATGCGCGGCGTCGTGGTGATCGGCGAGGGCGAGAAGGACAACGCCCCGATGCTGTTCAACGGCGAGGAGGTGGGCGACGGGACCGGCCCCGAGGTGGACGTGGCGGTCGACCCGATCGACGGCACCACGCTGATGAGCAAGGGCATGCCGAACGCGCTGGCGGTGCTCGCGGTGGCCGAGCGCGGCGCGATGTTCGACCCGAGCGCGGTCTTCTACATGGAGAAGCTGGCGGTCGGCCCGATGTACGCCGACGTGGTGGACATCAACGCCGGGGTGGCCGAGAACATCAACCGGATCGCCGAGGTCAAGGGCACCGACGCCGCCGAGGTGACCGTGTGCGTGCTGGACCGCTCGCGCCACGACGACCTGGTCAAGCAGATCCGGCGTACCGGCGCCGGGATCCGGTTCATCTCCGACGGCGACATCGCGGGCGCCATCGCGGCGGCCCGGGGCGAGTCGGACGTGGACGTGCTGATGGGCATCGGCGGCACCCCGGAGGGCATCACCGCTGCCTGCGCACTCAAGTGCATGGGCGGCATGATGCAGGCCAAGCTCTGGCCCAAGGACGAGCAGGAGCGCCGCCGCGCGCTGGACGCCGGGCACGACCTGGACCGGGTGCTTTTCACCGACGACCTGGTCACCGGTGACAACTGCTTCTTCGTGGCCACCGGCGTCACCTCCGGCGACCTGCTGCGTGGCGTGCGCTACCGCGCCGGCGGCGCGTACACCCAGTCGATCGTGATGCGCTCCAAGAGCGGCACGATCCGGGTGATCGACTCGTACCACCGCCTGGAGAAGCTCGCCCTCTACTCGGCTGTCGACTTCGACGGACGCCCGCTGGCCGAGCAGGAGTGATCAGGACCGGGACGGCGGCACCAGCGGCACCGCCGACGCTGTCGGCCGGGCGACGTTTCGCCGGTGTCGGGTTGGCCACCGCCTCGGGCGTGATGGTCGCCGTCCAGTCCCGGATCAACGGCGAGCTGGGCGTACGCCTGGCCGACGGGATCGCCGCCGCGGTGGTCTCGTTCGGCGTGGGCCTGCTGATCCTGCTGGTGCTGGTCCCCGCCACCCCCGGTGGCCGGCGGGGACTGGCCGCCCTGCGTGGCGCGCTGCGCACCGGCACGCTGCGGCCCTGGCAGTGCCTGGGTGGCGTCTGCGGCGCGTTCCTGGTGGCGACGCAGGGATTGACCATCGGCGCGCTCGGCGTCGCGGTCTTCACCGTCGCGGTGGTGGCCGGGCAGTCCGGCAGCAGCCTGCTCGTCGACCGGGCCGGCATCGGCCCGACCGGCCGGCAGCCGGTCACCCCGAACCGGCTGATCGGCGCGGTGCTCACCGTGCTCGCGGTCCTGCTGGCGGTGGGCGACCGGCTCGGCGACCCGGACGCGCTGGCGCTGGCCCTGCTGCCGCTGGCGGCCGGGGTGGGCATCGCCTGGCAGCAGGCGGTCAACGGGCGGGTCCGGGCGGCCTCGGGCAGCGCCATGACCGCCACGCTCGTGAACTTCACGGTCGGCACGGCGGCGCTGCTCGTGACCTTCGCGGTGGACCTGGCGGTTCGCGGCCGGCCGGCCGGCGCGTTTCCGGACGAGCCGTGGCTCTATCTCGGCGGCCCGCTCGGCATCGTGTTCATCGCGCTGGCCGCCGCCCTGGTCCGGTTCACCGGGGTGCTGCTGCTCGGCCTGGCCACGATCGCCGGGCAGATCGTCGGCGCGGTGCTGCTGGACCTGGTGCTGCCGACGGCCGCCTCGCACCCCGGGCTGGACACGCTGCTCGGTGCGGCGCTGACCATGGTCGCCGTGCTGGTGGCCGCCTTCGGCCCGACCCGCCGCCCCTAACGGGCGGCGGCGGGCGTCGAGGCGCGCAGGCCGGTGACCATCTCGTCGACCACCCGGTCGAGCGGCGTCGGCTCGATCCCGAACGTCTCGCCGGCGGCGCTGGAGTCCATCACGAACGGCCCGGTGAACTGGTGCGCGGTCTCCCGCATCTCCCGGGCGAACGGGTCGGCCAGGCCACCGAGCCAGAGCACCGGGTAGGGCATCCGGGTCAGTCGCGGCGCCGGCGCCCCGGCCCGTTTCGCCGCCCGCTCGGCGACCACCCGCATGGACACCGGGGGCGCGCTCGGCACGTGCCACGCCCGTCCCCAGGCCCGCGGGTCGGTGGCGGCGGCCACGAGGGTTCGGGCGACGTCCCCCACGTACGTCCAGGTGTGCGGCGCGTCCCAGGCCACGGGCAGGAACACCCGCTGCCCGGCGAGCACCTTGGGCAGCACCATCATGGGCAGCGACGTGCCGCCGAGCCCGATGTAGTCGGAGCCGCGTACCTCGGTGATCCGGGCCCGGCCGGCGCGGTGGGCGGCCAGGGCGTCGGCCCACATCCGGTTGCGGACGCGGCCCTTGACGCCGGTGGCGGCGAGCGCTGTCGTCTCGGTCATCGGTGCGTCGACCGGGCCGTACCCGTAGAGGTTGCCGACGGTGGCGAGCACGGCGCCGCTGCGCTCGGCGGCGGTGAGCAGGGCGGCTGCGAGCGGCGGCCAGTCCGTCGCCCACGTGTGGTACTCCGGGTTGGCGCAGTTGTAGAGCGCGTCCGCGCCGTCGGTGAGCGCGGCGAGCCGGTCCGCGTCGGCGGCGTCGGCGGCCACCCGCTCGATCGCCTGGTGTTCGGGGCCGGTGCCACGCCGGGTGACCACCCGCACCCGCTCGCCGCGTTCGGCGAGGAGGCGGGCGGTTGCGGTGCCGACGGGGCCGGCTCCGACGATCACGTGCAGTGCCATGACGGGTCCACCTTCTCTGAAGCAGTAATCCAAATCGAGAGCATCGCTCTCGCAAAGGAGCATGACCCACGCCGAGGCACTGCGTCAAGAGCGGCGCTCTCGCTTTTGATTGCCGCTCTCATCCGTGGCAGAGTGAGGGCATGGTCGCTCCCTCGCTCCGCGCCCGGGTCCGCGCCGGGATGATCGAAGAGATCAAGACCGTCGCCCGCCGCCACCTGGACACCGACGGCGCGAACCTGTCCCTGCGCGCGGTGGCCCGGGACCTCGGCATGGTGTCCTCGGCGATCTACCGCTACTTCCCCAGCCGCGACGACCTGCTCACCGCGCTGATCCTGGAGGCGTACGACGCGCTCGGCGACGCGGTGGAGGCCGCCGACGCCGCCGCCGACCAGGCCGACCTGCGCGGACGCTGGCTCGCCGCCTGCCGGGCCGCCCGCGCGTGGGCACTCGCCCACCCCGCCGAGTACGCACTGCTCTACGGCAGCCCGGTGCCCGGGTACGCGGCACCCGACGACACGGTCGCGCCCGCCCAGCGTCCCCCGGTGACCCTGGTCGGCATCCTGCGCGACGGGCTGGCCACCGGCCGGCTCGCCCCGCCCGGCGAGGACCTGTCCGAGCCGCTGCGCGGCGACGTGGCCGAACTGGTCGGGCTGCTCGGCATGGACGTGCCACCCGCGCTGCTGGCCCGCGGCATGGCCGGCTGGACCCAGTTGTTCGGGTTGATCAGCTTCGAGCTGTTCGGCCGGATCAACCGGGCGCTGCCGCACCGCGACGAGTACTTCGACCACCAGATCGGCCTGATGGCGGATCTGGTCGGCCTGCCCTGACGCCGATCGGCGTCAGGTGCCGTCGGACGAGTGACCGGGGAACAGGTGGGCGGTCGGGTCGATGACGACAGCCGCGTTGTTGACGGCGGTGGCGGCCTCGCCGAATCCGGTGGCGATCAGGCGGACCTTGCCCGGGTACTCGGTGATGTCACCGGCCGCGAACACCCGGGGCAGGTTGGTGGCCATGGCGCTGTCCACCACGATGTGCCGCCGGTCGAGGTTCAGCCCCCACTCGCCGAGCGGGCCGAGGTCGGCGGTGAAGCCGAGCGCGGCGACGACGGTGTCCACCGGCAGTGTCTCCACCTCGCCGCCGCGTACGGTCAGCTCGGCGCCGGTGACCGTCTCCTCGCCGTACAGCCGGCTCACCTCGGCGTTCACCACGATCCGCACCGGCAGCGCGCGGACCCGCTCGATGGTGGCCGCGTGCGCCCGGAAGCGGTCCCGCCGGTGCACCAGCGTCACCGAGCGGGCCAGCGGCGCGAGCGTGGCCGCCCAGTCGAACGCCGAGTCGCCGCCGCCGACGATGAGCACGTGTCGGTCGGTCAGCTCGGCCGGCTGCGGCACGAAGTAGACGATCCCGCCGCCGGTGAAGCTCTCCGCGACCGGCAGCGGCCGGGGCGTGAAGCTGCCGAGCCCGCCGGTGACCACCACCGCGCCGCAGCTGAGCTGCTCGCCGCCGGCCAGACCGAGCACGGGCCGGCCGTCGAGGTAGGACAGCTTCTCGGCGCGTACGCCGAGGCGGTAGTCGGGGTGGAACGGCGCGGCCTGGGCGACCAGGTTGGCGACCAGCTCGCGGCCCTTGATCGCGGGAAAGCCGGCGACGTCGAGGATCAGCTTCTCCGGGTACATCGCGGTGACCTGACCGCCCGGCTCGGGCAGCGCGTCGATCACCGAGACGGAGAGTCCACGGAAACCGGCGTAGTAGGCGGCGAAGAGCCCGGCGGGACCGGCCCCGATCACGGCGACATCGACCTCGCGCATGGCGTACCGTCACTTTCCGCTTCGGGATCGCCCGGTGCTGATGCGGAAACGGTAGGCGGGCGGATGACCGCGGGCAAGCTCGTCCCGCGGTTTGATCAACGCGCCGTCAGGGCAGCGTCATCCTCGGTGAGCCCAGGTGGCCCGCGTCGCCGGTGTCGTTGCGGCGGCGGAACAGGATCGCCGCGACCACGCCGCCGAGCAGCCCGAACAGGTGGCCCTGCCAGGAGATGCGCTCGTCGGTAGGCAGGATGCCGAGCAGTTGCCAGCCGTAGAGCAACCCGACCAGCAGACCGACGGCGAAGTTCCACCAGCTCCGCTCCACCACGCCCCGGGTGAGCAGGATGCCCAGGTAGCCGAAGATCACGCCGCTGGCGCCGACCACCACCGAGTCGGATGAGCCGGTGAACCAGACGCCCAGGCCGCTGACCAGGATGATGACCGCGGTGGACCAGAGGAACCGGCGGGTGCCCGCGGCGAGCACGAACGTGCCGAGCAGGATCAGCGGGATGCTGTTGCTGTAGAGGTGGTTCCAGCCGGCGTGCAGGAACGGCGAGAAGAAGACGCCGTCGAGGCCCTGGATCCGCTGCGGGATGATGCCGGCGGTGTAGTCCAGGCCGAGCCGCAGGCCGACGTCGAGCGCCTCGATGAGGAACAGCACCGGCACGACCGCGCACATGGCGACGAAGGCCCGGCCGAGCGCCGCGTAGAACGCGTCGGTGCCGAACCGGTGGGGGTCGCCACTAGGGCCGTACCAGGTCACCTACCAAGAGCTATCAGCAAATTCGGCGGGCCGCCACTCGGGTGCCGGTACGACGACGGCGGGACACGCGGGTCCGTCCGCGTGTCCCGCCGTCGTGGT
Source organism: Micromonospora marina (assembly GCF_900091565.1). Classification (GTDB taxonomy): domain Bacteria; phylum Actinomycetota; class Actinomycetes; order Mycobacteriales; family Micromonosporaceae; genus Micromonospora; species Micromonospora marina. The sequence goes on from NZ_FMCV01000014.1 coordinate 53,928, forward strand.
GATGTCAGTACCAGCCCGAACTCTGCAACTTCTGCCAGGCGCCGCAGGGGGTGTCGTACCGGCCCTCGATGTAACCGAGACCCCACTTGATCTGGGTCGCCGGGTTGGTCTTCCAGTCGTCGGCCACCGAGCCCATCTTGCTGCCCGGAAGGGCCTGCGGGATCCCGTAGGCCCCGGAGGAGCGGTTCTCCGCCTTCGGGTTCCAGCCGCTCTCCTTGGTCCAGAGCTTGTCCAGACAGGGGAACTGGTCGATGCCGAAACCCTCGTCGAGCATGACGGCGCAACCGATCTTCCGGTTGCCGCTGTACTCCGCGCACGAGGACGGGATCGGGCCGTCGTACGGCTTGACCTTCGCCTCGGCCTCGGCTTCCTCCTTCTCCCGCTCCTTCTTGCGGGTGGCGGCGGCCGCCTCGGCCCGCTTGGCCCGCTCGGCGGCCTCCTTCGCCGCCGCGGCGGCGCGCAGCTTCGCCTGGTACTCGGCGGCGCGCTGCCGGGACGAGTCCACGCGGTGGTCGGACAGCCGGTCGCGCTGGTACGCGTACTCCGCCTGGTCGACCTCCAGGCCGACCTGTGCGGTCAGGCCCTGCTGCTGGGTCTGTCGATCCTCACCCAGATAGAAGCCGCCGGCGACGCCCACGGAGAGCAGCGCGACAGCGGCCGTACGGGCGCCGAACCGGCTCCACAGCCGACTCACGAAGTGTCCCTTCGTCGGGGGCAGGGTCACGGCACGCGCATGGCCGGGTCGGGTCACGCCGGGTGCCGTGAGCGCACCGGTACCGGTGTGACTACGGGCCGTGTCCGGCTCCCGAGTGGTAGGTGACGCTCGATGGACACCATCGCGCACAGTGAGGCCCGTGGGAAATGGCCGGGCACAAAAGTGATCTGCGTCACCCTAAAAATAGGGACAAAGTAGGGCGAAAACGGCGTTCAGCCGGACGTGTCCTCCAGCAGATCGGTGACCATCGCGGCGATCGGGGAACGCTCCGATCGGCTGAGCGTGACGTGCGCGAAGAGGGGATGCCCCTTCAACGCCTCGATCACCGCCGTCACCCCGTCGTGCCGGCCGACCCGCAGATTGTCCCGCTGGGCCACGTCGTGGGTGAGCACCACCCGCGACCCCTGGCCGATGCGCGACAGCACGGTGAGCAGTACGCCACGCTCCAGCGACTGCGCCTCGTCCACGATGACGAACGCGTCGTGCAGGCTGCGGCCACGGATGTGGGTCAGCGGCAGCACCTCCAGCAGCCCGCGCGAGGTGACCTCCTCCAGCACGTTCTCGTGCACCACCGCGCCGAGCGTGTCGAAGACGGCCTGCGCCCAGGGCGACATCTTCTCCGACTCCGACCCGGGCAGGTAGCCGAGTTCCTGACCGCCGACCGCGTACAGGGGACGGAACACGATCACCTTCTTGTGCCGGCGCCGCTCCATCACCGCCTCCAGGCCGGCGCAGAGCGCCAGCGCGGACTTGCCGGTGCCGGCCCGCCCACCGAGCGACACGATGCCGATCGACTCGTCCAGCAGCAGGTCGAGCGCGACCCGCTGCTCCGCCGAGCGCCCGTGCACGCCGAACGCCTCCCGGTCGCCCCGGACCAGCCGGATCGTCTTGTCCGGCAGCACCCGGCCCAGCGCCGAGCCCCGCCCGGAGTGCAGCACCAGGCCGGTGTGGCAGGGCAGACCCGCCGCGGCGTCGACGTCGAGCGTCTCGCCCGCGTACAGCCGCCCGATCTCCTCCTCGGCCAGGTCCAGCTCGGCCATCCCGGTCCAGGTCGGGTCGCTGGCCTGGCCGTGCCGGTACTCGTCGGCGCGCAGACCCACCGAGGCCGCCTTCACCCGCAGCGGCATGTCCTTGCTGACGAGCGTGACCTCGCGCCCCTCGGCGGCCAGGTTGAGCGCCACGGACAGGATGCGGGCGTCGTTCGACTCGTTGCGGAAGCCGGGCGGCAGCACCCCGTCGTCGGTGTGGTTCAGCTCCACCCGCAGCGTGCCGCCCTGGTCGTTGGCGGGCACCGGGCGGTCCAGCCGGCCGTGGCGCACCCGCAACTCGTCCAGCACGCGCAGCGACTGGCGGGCGAACCAGCCCAGCTCGGGGTGGTGCCGCTTGCCCTCCAGCTCGGAGATCACCACAAGCGGCAGCACCACCTCGTGCTCGGCGAAGCGATGGAACGCCGCCGGGTCGGACAGCAGCACCGAGGTGTCCAGGACGAAGGCCGGTCCGGCTGGTCGGGGCTCCTCGGCCTTCGCGGCGGCGCCGCGGCGGCTGCGGGTGGTCCGGCGGGTCGGGGCGGTCGAAGCCGGGGTCTGCTCGGCTCCGGCGGGGGTACGGCGAGTGGTCACAGGCCTGCTCCGCGGATGGGCACCCGGCCACCCGAGTTCCGCCTCTTCCGGTGCCCGGAGGACACGGGGTCGGATGCGGGCCCCGTGCGCGAGGACGCAGGTCCGGGCTGTCCGGCTGGCCCGGGAAAACCCCGCGCCATGCCTAGACGCTAATCGCACCGGGCCCGCGGGGCTAGAGGTGCGCGTGGATCATCGCGCGGTCTTCGCCGGGCGTACACCCGTTCGAGTGACCGGCGGACCGGAACCGGCCGGGATGCATGCCCCCTGCGCGCACCCCGGCCGGTCGTCGGTGGCGGCCTCAGCCCTGCCGGCGCACCAGCGTGCCGGCCCGCGGACCGGCGCCGGCCGCGCCGAACGACGATCCGGTGTACGTGGTCCCCACCCGGCCGACGGCACCGAGCCGGCCGGTCGCGGTGACGCGGACGGCCGGGGCCGAGCCGGGCCGGGCGGCGACCGCCGCGGGTACGGAGGTGCCGGCGAACGGCACCGCCGAGCGCCCGGCCGAGGTCACCACCGTCGGGCCGGGACCGGACAGCGCGGACGCGATCGCCGCCTGGGCGTCGCGCCGGCGGCGGTTCCAGGCGCCCCGGTCGCCGTCGAAGTAGCCCTGGCGGTAGCCGAACCGGTAGCCGATGCGGTAGCTGAGCTGGCCGTGCAGACGGCCGGCCGCGTAGCAGGTGGAGCCGAACACGAGAACGAGCACCACGGCGAGAAAGGGGGTCATCGCTCGTCCGTCCCGGGTAGCGGGTCGACCACGAGCAGCCGCTCCAGGTCGTCGGTGCTGACCTCCTCGACCAGCTCGACGCTGATCCGGCATCCGTCGAGGATCACCTCGGCCACCGACGCCCGGCGGATCTCCCCGCCGGAGTCGTACACCCGCACGCTCAGCTCGGGGCAGCCGAGGTGGGTCCGCCAGGCGTCCCACTCCCCCCGGTCGCCGACGCTGAGTGAGAGGTACCGGCACCCGCGGGCCAGATAGAGACGCCAGGGGGCGCTCAGCCCGGCGGACACCCCGTCCGCGATCAGCCCGAAGGCCTGGGCACGGGTCGAGAGCTCGGTCACGAGACCCCCTCGGCACCCGCGGAGTGACGCATGTGAGCACTCATCGTCTCAGGCACGTGACACACCGTAAGTTGTCTCATGAGCGTGACAGTATCAGCTTTTCAGACCTTTGCCGCCGTACTCGCGTCGATCTAATCTGCCCTTGTGACACCCCTCAGGAGCAGCACCGGATCGTTTACCGGAAATCCCGGATCAACGTCACGTCAGCGTGACAGCAGCGTGCCGAGCCAGCCTCTCGGGACCGACTGGCCGTACCGTCACGGGGTGACCGAGACGACCAACGCACGGAAGATCGCGTTCGCCACCTTCGTCCGGCGCGCGCTCGACGACGCCCGCGCGCTGCGGGCCTGGAGCGGCACCGAGGTCTCCCGGCGTACCGGCGTCTCCCGGCAGACCATCAACCGATGGGTACGCGGCGACTGGGCCAGCGACCCGGAGGCCGAGCGGGTGGTCGCCTTCTGTGAAGGGCTGGGCCTCGAACCTGCCGCCGCGTTCACCGCGCTCGGCTGGGACCGGGCCGCCGGATTGCGGACCACGCCGACCCCGCCCGCGATGGACCCGGACGTGGAGGCGCTGCTGCGCCGGCTGGTCGACCCGAACGTGTCCGACGCGGAGAAGTTCCACATTCGAGAAACCATCCGCTACCTCGCATATCGCCCGACCCTGCCGGACGTTGCCCGAAATAGGGGCAAACAGGCGGGCTAGTTCCTCAGATGGCGAAAGAACGGAAAGTCGGACCCGATCGTTTCGCCGCGGGGACGGAACGGACCCGCTAGCGTCCACGTTTGTACTGCTAGGGGCTCGTCATCGGCGGGGGGACGGGACACAGCCGAACCCAGCCCTGCGGGACAGAAGGAGGGGTCTGTCCATGACCCTGAAATGGTTGGCAGTAGTGGTCGCGGTGGTGTCGCTGACATCGTGCGTGACCGGCAACGTGGTGGTCGGCGTACTGGACGGCGGGCAGCTTCCCCTGGTCGTCAACCTGTTCGCGCTCACCACAGCCGGCACCGCGGTGATCCTCGCCGTCGTCGCCGAGCTGCACGATCGGCTCAACGACCGGGTCAGCGCGCTCACCGAGTTCCTGGTGGCGCGACTCAACGAGATCGAGGCGCACACCGGCGACCGCAACACCGGCTTCGTGGAGGGCTACCTGCTCAGCCACGGCCAGGACGCGGCAGTGGTGCCGTTCGGTCGCCGGGGACGAGGAGCCGCCGAACGCTGATTCCCCACGTCGTTCCGACGTCACATCTCGGCCACGAATACGCCGCCCGGCGCGGGGTACGCTGACGCGCGTGCCGCCGTTGAATCTGGGCAACCAGCAGCCGAAGACCCCGTTGAACGCGGAGCACGCCTGGCGTGCGACCGCCGCCCGCGCGGGTGACGTCGTCCTCTTCTTCGACTTCGACGGCACACTGGCGCCCGTCGACGACGACCCCACGGCCGTACGGCCCGCGCCAAACGTGCTCACCGCGCTGGAGGCGCTCGCCCCGCACGTCCGCCGGATCGCCATCGTCTCGGCCCGCCCGGTGGACTTCCTCCGCGACCACCTCGGCGGCCTCGCCGGCATCGACCTGTACGGCCTCTACGGCCTGGAGCACAGCCACTCCGGCGGCGACACGGTCACCGAGCCGGCCGCCCTGCCGTGGGTGCCGACCATGTCCGAGCTGGCCGAGCAGGCGCGCGCCGAGCTGCCGCCCGGAACGCTCGTCGAGTTCAAGCGGCTGTCCGTGGCGCTGCACTGGCGTACCGCCCCGCATCTCGGCGACCTCGTGCAGGAGTGGGGCCGGGCCCAGGCCGAGCGGCTGGGCCTGCGCGCCCAGCCGGGCCGGATGGTGCTGGAACTCAAGCCCCCGGTCGACCGGGACAAGGGCATGGTGATCGGCGAGACGGTCCGGGACGCCGGTGGCGCCTGGTACTTCGGCGACGACGTCTCCGACATCAAGGCGTTCGCCGCGCTGCGCGCCCGCGCCGCCGCCGATCCCGACTTCCTCGGCATCTGCGTCGCCGTCGCCAACCCGGAGACCGGTCACGAGGTGGCCGACGCCGCCGACCTGACCCTGGACTCCCCGGCGGCCCTGGCCGACTTCCTCACCGCCGCCCTGCCCCACCTCCGCTGACGGTGGCGGGGCGGGGTCAGCTGCCGAAGCGGCGTTGCCGGGTGGCGTAGGAGCGCAGGGCCCGCAGGAAGTCGACCTTGCGGAAGTCGGGCCAGTTCAGCTCGCAGAAGTAGAACTCCGAGTGCGCGCTCTGCCAGAGCATGAAACCGGAGAGCCGCTGCTCGCCACTGGTCCGGATGATCAGATCCGGGTCCGGCAGCCCCTTCGTGTACAGGTGCTCGGAGATGTGGTCGACGTCGATCGACGTGGCCAGCTCCTCGATCGTGCCGCCGTTCGCCGCGTGCTCCAGCAGCAGCGACCGGACCGCGTCGGCGATCTCGCGCCGCCCGCCGTACCCGACCGCGATGTTGACCTGAGCCCCGCCGTCGCGGTCGCGGGTGCGTTCCTCGGCGGCCTTGAGCGCGGCGGCGTGCTGCGCCGGCAGCACGTCGAGCGCGCCGACCATCCGTAGCCGCCAGGGGTTGCCCTCCTCGGCCAGCTCGGTGGTGAGGTCCTCGATGATCTGGAGCAGCGGATCCAGTTCGGCGGCCGGACGGGAGAGGTTGTCGGTGGAGAGCAGCCAGAGGGTGACGTGCCCGACGCCGGCCGCGTCGCACCACCGGAGCAGCTCCTTGATCCGCTCGGCGCCCATCCGGTGGCCGTCGTTCGGGTCGACGAAGCCCATCTCCCGGGCCCATCTGCGGTTGCCGTCGCACATCACGCCGACGTGCGCGGGTACGGGCTTGCCCGCGAGCTTCGCCGTCAGCCGGCGCTCGTACACGGAGTAGAGGAGTTTCCGCAGAGTCATCACCTTGCAGGGTAGCGACCCACGGGAGAGATCAGTGTCTCGGTGGCATATCACCTGACGGTGAGCCGGTCCGGCGCGGTCGCGGCAGGTCCGCCCCGATCGCCATCAGGGTGCGGGCGTCCAGCCGGCCGTCGCCGAGTCCCAGCTCCACCACCGTGCGGTAGACGCGCTCGTCCCGCCGGGCCGCGCCGACCACCGCGTCGACCACCCGGCGCCGCCGGGCCAGCCACGCCGCGACCGAGCTGTGCCGCAGGTGGGTGCCGAGCCGGGCGCGCAGCGCGGCGGCGTACACCCGGGCGGCCTCGGCGGGCGAGCCGGCCGCCGCCGCGCCGGCGAGCGCCCCGGAGCGCAGCGCGTAGAAGATGCCCTCACCGGTGAACGGGTTGATCAGCGACAGCGCGTCCCCGGCCAGCAGCACCCTCCCCCGGCCGGGCGCCGGTCGGTGGGTGGACAGCGGCAGGTGGTGCGCCCGCAGGCCGGTCACCGTGGCCGGGTCGACGCCGGGCAGCAGCGCGGCCATCCGGTCCAGCAGGTGCGCCCGGGTCAGCGGCTCGCCGCGCAGCACCTCTCCGTACCCGACGTTCGCGCGACCGTCGCCGATCGGAAAGGCCCAGGTGTACGCGGGCCAGCGCGCCGCCGAGGTGACGATGAGTTGTTCGGGCGGCCCGGCCGGCGCGGGCGCGTAGCCCCGGATCGCGAGGGCCAGGTGCCGGTCCGGGTTGACCGGGTGGCCGAGCGCGCGCCGTACCACCGATCCGGCGCCGTCCGCACCCACCACCGCCCGCGCCGACAGTTCGCCGTCGAGCACCACCCGGTCGGCGGCGATCTCCATCCGCCGTACGGTGTGCCGCCGCAACTCCGCGCCCGCGGCCACCGCCGCCGCGACCAGGCGTGCGTCGAACACCTGGCGGGGCACCGTGTACGCGGGCCGGGGCAGCGTCCGGGCGACCGTGCCGCCACCGGGGCCGACGAGGCGCAGCGCGGGCAGTGGCGGGTAGCCGTCGACCGCGCCGGTTACGCCCAGCTCGGCGAGGACGTCCAGCGCGTGCGCGGCGATGCCGTCTCCGCAGGCCTTGTCCCGGGGGAAGTCGGACCGGTCGAGCAGCAGCACCCGCGTCGCGCCCGCACGCCGCGCACCGATCGCCGCGGCTGCTCCGGCCGGCCCCGCCCCCACCACCACGACGTCCCACACCCCCTCATCCTGCCCCGCCGCGCCCCGCCCCGGGGCGTCGATCATGAGGTTGACGGCATCAACGGAGTTCGAATTCGCCGCCACCTTCATCATCAACGGGGTGCGGGCGGGTTCGGGTGGCTCGGTGGAGGGAGTAGAGGGTGAGGGCGGCGGCGGTGACGATCGGGGCGCCGTCGCGGATCAGGCCGTCGGTGCCCAGCAGCCACCAGCACAGCGGCAGGTCGATCGCCAGGACGCCGAGCGTGACGGCCACCAGGCCCTTCCGCGCCCAGGCCTTGTCGCGCAACAGGAAGGCGGTGCAGAACAGCACGGCGTAGCTGACCGCGATGCCCGCGCCGAACCAGAGGATCACCGCCGGTACGGCGGCCAGCCGCCCGTCCAGCACGGCACCCGTCGCGACGAGTGCCGGCACCAGCATCAGCGGGCTGTAGGTGAACGCCGCGACCCGGGCGGTGAGCAGCCAGCCGTTCGCCTGCGGGCGCTTCGGCGTCATCTCCCGCCAGGCGATCGTCCCGCCCTCGACGACCAGGCCCTTGCGGTGCCGGACCAGGTGCGCGCGGATCGTCTCGGAGCGGTAGAGCAGCACCACCACGGCGACGCAGAGCGCGGTGAGGACGGCGAACCCGATCAGGCCGGGCAGCGCGGGCACCCCCTGCCGGGGCACGATCAACCGCCCGACCGCGAAGATCGTGGTCACGGCCAGAATCAGCCCGAACGGCCGGGCGCCCACCCGGCCCTTGTTCACCTGACCGATCAGCAGCAGGAAGCCGAGGGACCGGAGCATCGCCCAGCCGGTGCGTACGGCCAGACCGAACTCCTGCTCCGGGGCGTACCAGTAGTTGAGCAGCTCGACCACGACGGTGGCCGCCGCGGTCACGGCGAGCAGCGTGGTGAGCGCCCGGACGGCGGACGGCCGCCGGACCTCGACAGGTTCAGCGGCCGTCCTCATGGCATCCGATGTTGCCCGGTGGGGGCAACAGGCACACCTGTCAGCTCTGCGGCTCCGCGTCCAGCCGGGCGCGCAGCGCGTCCAGCTCGGCCCAGAGCACGCCGGGGAGCTTGTCCCCGAACTTCTCGAACCACTCGGTGACCAGCGGCAGCTCGTTGCGCCACTCGTCCGCGTCGACCTTCAGCGCGATCCGGACGTCCTCGGGGGTCATGTCCAGACCCTCGACGTCGAGCGCGTCCTGCGCCGGGACCATGCCGATCGGCGTCTCGACGGCCTCGGCCCGGCCCTCCAGCCGCTCGATGACCCACTTGAGCACACGGGAGTTCTCGCCGAAGCCCGGCCAGAGGAAGTTGCCCTCGGCGTCCTTGCGGAACCAGTTCACGTAGTAGATCTTGGGCAGCTTGGCCTCGTCGCCGTCCGCGCCCTTGCCCATCTCGATCCAGTGCCGGAAATAGTCGCCGGCGTGGTAACCGATGAACGGCAGCATGGCCATCGGGTCGCGGCGGACCACGCCGACCGCGCCGGAGGCGGCGGCGGTCGTCTCCGAGGAGAGCGTGGCGCCCATGTAGACGCCGTGCACCCAGTCGCGGGCCTCGGTCACCAGCGGGATGGTGTCCCGCCGTCGGCCACCGAACAGGATCGCGTCGATCGGCACGCCGTTCGGGTCGTAGTAGTCGTCGGCCAGGATCGGGCACTGCGTGATCGGGGTGCAGAAACGGCTGTTCGCGTGCGAGGAGAGATTCTCGCTCTCCGGCGTCCAGTCGTTGCCCTTCCAGTCGATCAGGTGCGCCGGCGGCTCACCCATGCCCTCCCACCAGATGTCGCCGTCGTCGGTGAGCGCCACGTTGGTGAAGACGGAGTTGCCGCGGTCCAGCGTCCGCATGGCGTTGGCGTTCGTCTTCCAGTCCGTACCGGGGGCTACGCCGAACAGGCCGTACTCGGGGTTGATCGCGTAGAGGCGGCCGTCCGCGCCGAACCGCATCCAGGCGATGTCGTCGCCGATGGTCTCGACCTTCCAGCCCGGGATGGTCGGCTCCAGCATGGCGAGGTTGGTCTTGCCGCAGGCCGACGGGAAGGCGCCCGCGATGTGGTAGACCTTGCCCTCCGGCGAGGTGATCTTGAGGATCAGCATGTGCTCGGCCAGCCAGCCCTCGTCGCGCCCCATCACGCTGGCGATACGCAGCGAGTAGCACTTCTTGCCGAGCAGCGAGTTGCCGCCGTAGCCGGAGCCGTACGACCAGATCTCCCGGGTCTCCGGGAAGTGCGAGATGTACTTGGTCTCGTTGCACGGCCACGCCACGTCCTGCTCGCCCGGCGCGAGCGGGGCGCCGATGGAGTGCAGCGCGTGCACGAAGTCGGCGTCGTCGCCCATGGCCGAAAGGATCGACGACCCCATCCGGGTCATGATCCGCATCGAGGCGACGACGTACGGGCTGTCGGTGATCTCCACGCCGAACATGGGGTTCTCGGCCTCGACCGGGCCCATGCAGAACGGGATGACGTACATGGTGCGCCCGCGCATGCTGCCGCGGTACAGCTCCGTCATGGTCCGCTTCATCTCGGCCGGCGCCATCCAGTTGTTGGTGGGGCCGGCGTCCGCCTCGTCGACGGAGCAGATGAAGGTGCGCTCCTCCACCCGGGCGACGTCCGTGGGGTCGGTACGCGCGTAGAACGAGTTGGGCTTCTTCTCGGGATTCAGGCGGATCAGGGTGCCGCTTTCGACGAGTTCGTCGGTGAGGCGGCGCCACTCCTCATCAGACCCGTCCACCCAGACCACGCGGTCCGGGGTGGTCAGTTCCGCGACCTCACGGACCCAGGCGAGCAGCTTGGGGTGGGACGTCGGGGCCTGATCGATACCCCGAACAGCAGCCGGAGCAACCATGTCACTTCTCCTTGTGGTCGACGCTGACCGATCTATGGGGTGCACGAGTTCCGGCGGGCTGGTACGCCGCCTCGTGGAAACCTGGGATTGGGCTCAGCGTAAACCGGACTGCCCTGTCAGTCAGTGGGACTGGTTGTGAAGAACTGCACAAGGTACGGCCACGCTGCGGCATCACGATCTGATACCCGCTTTCGCGCGCAGTTTCACGCAAATCCTGCGGTGAACCTCCGACGGCCGGGTCCGGCACCGGAGTGATCACGACGTCCGATCGCGGGGAAGCGTACGAACCTGTCGCGGAAGACGATTCGGTGATGCGCTCCACAGATTCGCACAGCGCGTTACGCTCTGGTCACGGACATCGAGAACGGGCCGCGCCCCTGGTGACCCCGGCGGGCCCGAGCGCGACGGCCGCGGCGAAGCCGTCGTGGCCGACTCGCCGTTGCAGTCCGCCCGGTTACCGCGCAACCGGTACTCTCGGCGGGTGGCCGCGACGATGACCGGAGACCAACCGGGCGCTCCGCAGACCCGCCGGGGTCCGATCGGAGCACTGCTCGACCGTTTCGGCCACCTGATCCATGAACTGAGCAAGTTCGCCACCGTCGGCGGCTTCGCCTTCGTCGTGGACTTCATCCTCTTCAACTACCTGTCCAGCGGCCGGGACATGGCTCCACTGGCCGCGAAGACCGTCTCCACGGTGATCGCCGCGACAGTCGCCTTCCTCGGCAACCGGTTCTGGACCTGGCGGCACCGGCAGCGGTCGAACCCGGCCCGCGAGTACGCGCTGTTCTTCTTCTTCAACGCGGTCGGCCTCGGCATCGCGGTGGCCTGCCTGGCGATCAGCCACTACGGTCTGGGCGCGATCTGGCCCGCGGTGTTCCAGACCCCCCTGGCCGACAACATCGCCAGCTTCGTGGTCGGCACCGGCCTGGGCACGCTCTTCCGGTTCTGGTCGTACCGACGGTTCGTCTTCGTCGAGGCGGGAACACCTCCCGTTCCGGCAACGAGCCACGACCGAGAGTCCGGGGCGTGACGAACCGCCCATCCCGACCCGCCGGGCCCAGCCGGCCCAGCCAACTGCCTAAGGTGTTCCGCATGCCTGGAGTCCGTCTGCTGCCCGAGCGCTGGCAGAAGTTCATCCACGAGGCGCTCAAATTCGGCATCGTCGGCGGCATCAACACCGTCATCAATTACGCGGTGTTCAATGCTCTGGCACTCACGGTTTTCCGCGACGGCCAACTGAAGGCGACAGTGATCGCGACCATCGTCGCCACGATCACGTCGTATCTGATGAATCGTCACTGGACGTACCGCGATCGACCGAAATCGGCACTGCGGCGCGAATACGCCCTGTTTTTCCTCTTCAACGGCGCGGGTCTGGTCATCGAGCTGGGCGTCCTGGCCCTGGCCAAGTACGGCCTCGGCGTACACGGCCTGCTCGCGCTGAACGTCGCCAAGACCGTCGGTGTCCTGCTGGCCACGCTCTTCCGCTTCTGGTCCTACCGGACGTTCGTCTTCCAGCCGGTCCCCAAGCACGCCGAGGAGACGTGGCATTCGGTGCCGCGTGACGAGTGGGACAACGTCGCCGAGATGGACCCGGTGGCCGAGCTGGCCGAGTCGGTCAGCGAGCTGGAGGAGGAGGAACCGCGTCCGGGTGCCGGCCGGGCGGCCGGCTTCCCGCCACCGCGGGGCCGCCCCGCACCGGTGGACGCCGGACTCGGTGGCGCGCTCGGCACCGACCTGGACGCCGAACTCGCCGCGGAACTCCAGCCCCGCCGCGCCCGCCGCTGAACGACGAGAGGCCGGCACCCGTCAGGGGTGCCGGCCTTCTCCGTCGGCGGGTCAGGGCTGGTCGCGCGTGGACTTGCCCTCGGCCATGTCGGCCAGGATCTCGCGCATCTCACCGTCGCCCAGGCTGTGCTTGTCGTGGTGCGCCTCGACCAGCTCGTAGAGCTTCGTCTGCACCTTGTCCACGCCCGGCACGTCGTGCAGCACCGACTGGCCGCGCTCACCCGCCGACTCGATGGTCAGCGTGCCGCAGCCGAGCAGCCGCTCCACGAAACGCTGGTGCATGGCGTGGTCGTTGATCCGGGTCAGCGGCAGATCCCGCCGGTTGCGCGACAGCACCCCCTGCTGGAGCAGCACCCGCTCGTTCGTGAACAGGTAGTGCGTGGTGCGCCAGACCAGGAACGGCCACAGCCCCAGCCACAACACCAGCACCAGACCGGCCACCGCGATCGCGTAGAGCGCGATCGTGCCGCCGCTGCCGTCGGGCAGCAGGAGCCACCCGGCGACGACCGCCGCGACGGCGAGCACCAGCACCAGGACCGGCCGGATCAGGGCCTTCCAGTGCGGGTGCAGGTGCAACACGACGTGCTCGTCCTCGGTGAGCACGTCTTCGGGGAACGCCACGGCGGAACCTCCTCGCAGAACCGGACGCGCTGACCGTAACCGGTCGCCGCACCCGGCCGGCATCGGCCGCGCGGGCGGCCGCCCGTGGATTGTGCGGGCGGCTGCCCGCGCTTCGTTAACAGGGGGCCCTTCCTCTACCGGAGGCGTTAAGAAGGTGCCCCTTCTTTCACCGCAGGTGCAGCACGTCGCCCGCCGCGAGCCGCAGCGTCTCGGCGTCCGTCTCGACCAGGAGCTGCCCGTCGGCGTCCACGCCGGTGGCGGTGCCGTGCGTCTCGCGGCCGTCGGGCAGCAGCACCCGCACCCGGCGGCCGACGGTGGCGCACCCCGCCAGGTACGCCTCGCGCAGCCCACTGGCCTCCGCGTCGCCACCGGCGTCACGCCAGCGCTCGTACCAGTCGGCGAGCGAGCGCAGCAGCGCCCGCAGCAGCGGATCCCGGTCGGTGGCGGTCGCGCCGGCGAGCTGGAGCGAAGTGGCGGGCAGGCCGCTCGGGTTCTCCGGCAGCTCGTCGGCGCGCAGCGTCACGTTCAGCCCGACACCGACCACGATCGCGGGCGGCCGGTCGCTCTCCCCCGGCACCGCCTCAGCCAGCACCCCGGCGCACTTCGCGCCGTCCACCAGCAGGTCGTTGGGCCATTTCAGCCGCGCGTCCAGCTCGGCCAGCAGGCGTACCGCCTCGGCCAGCGCGACACCGGCGAGCAGCGGCAGCCAGCCGTACCCGGTGGCGGGCACCGGCGACCAGCCACGCTCCGCGACCGCCTCACCGGGCCGCAGCAGCACGCTCGTCGCGAGACCCGCGCGCGGCGGCGACTGCCAGACGCGGCCCCGCCGGCCGCGGCCCGCGGTCTGCCGCTCGGCGACCACCACCAGGCCCTCCGGCTCGCCGGCCCGGGCCGCGGCCACCGCATCCGCGTTCGTCGAGCCGGTCTCGGACAGCAGCTCCAACCGGCGCCAGGGCCCGTGCGGCGCGACGAGCGCGCGCCGCAGCCGGGCCGCCGACAGCGGCGGTCGGTCCAGATCGGTGTACGGCGAGCCGGGCATCCCGCCAGCCTACGGCCCGAGTGAGGCGCACTGCACAGCCTCTTCGACCTGAACCATCGTTATATTCCCCTGGTGACTACCGAGACCGGGTTCAACATCCACACGACCGCCGGCAAGCTGGCGGACCTGGAGCGACGGCTCGACGAGGCGGTGCACGCCGGGTCGGCACGCGCGGTCGAGAAGCAGCACGCGCGGGGCAAGAAGACCGCCCGCGAGCGGATCGAGATGCTCCTCGACGAGGGCTCGTTCATCGAGCTGGACGAGTTCGCCCGGCACCGCTCGACCAACTTCGGGCTGGAGAGGACCCGCCCGTACGGCGACGGCGTGGTGACCGGCTACGGCACCGTGGACGGCCGGCAGGTCTGCGTCTTCGCTCAGGACTTCACCGTCTTCGGCGGCTCCCTCGGCGAGGTCTTCGGCGAGAAGATCGTCAAGCTGATGGACCTGGCCATGAAGACCGGCTGCCCGGTCGTCGGCATCAACGACTCCGGCGGCGCGCGGATCCAGGAGGGCGTGGCGTCGCTCGGCCTCTACGGCGAGATCTTCTTCCGCAACGTCCGGGCCAGCGGCGTCATCCCGCAGATCTCGCTCATCATGGGCCCGTGCGCGGGCGGGGCCGTCTACTCCCCGGCGGTCACCGACTTCACCGTCATGGTCGACCAGACCTCGCACATGTTCATCACCGGCCCCGACGTGATCAAGACGGTGACCGGCGAGGACGTCGGCATGGAGGAGCTGGGCGGCGCCCGGACCCACAACGCCCGCAGCGGCAACGCGCACTACCTCGGCACCGACGAGGAGGACGCGATCGAGTACGTCAAGGCGCTGCTGTCGTACCTGCCGTCGAACAACCTGGACGAGCCGCCGGTCTTCGACGCCCCCGCGATCCTCGAGGTCACCGACTCCGACCGGGAACTGGACACGCTGATCCCGGACTCGGCCAACCAGCCGTACGACATGCACCGGGTCATCGAGCACGTGCTCGACGACGGCGAGTTCCTCGAGGTGCAGCCGCTGTACGCGCAGAACATGGTGGTCGGCTTCGGCCGCGTCGAGGGGCGCCCGGTCGGCGTGGTGGCGAACCAGCCGATGCACTTCGCCGGCACGCTCGACATCGCCGCGTCGGAGAAGGCGGCCCGGTTCGTGCGCACCTGCGACGCGTTCAACATCCCGGTGCTCACCTTCGTGGACGTGCCCGGCTTCCTGCCCGGCACCGGCCAGGAGTGGGACGGCATCATCCGGCGCGGCGCGAAGCTCATCTACGCGTACGCCGAGGCCACCGTCCCGAAGGTCACAGTCATCACCCGCAAGGCGTACGGCGGCGCGTACGACGTGATGGGCTCCAAGCACCTCGGCGCGGACCTGAACTTCGCCTGGCCGACCGCGCAGATCGCGGTGATGGGCGCGCAGGGTGCGGTGAACATCCTCTACCGCTCGGAGCTGGCGAACGCCGAGGACCCGGCCGCCGTCCGCGCCGAGAAGATCGCCGAGTACGAGGACACGCTCGCCAACCCGTACATCGCCGCGGAGCGCGGCTACGTCGACGGGGTGATCCCGCCGCACGAGACGCGTACCCAGATCGTGCGGGCGCTGCGGGTGCTGCGCACCAAGCGCGAGACGCTGCCGCCGAAGAAGCACGGCAACATCCCGCTGTGACGCGCCGGGTGCCCCCGCCGGTTCAGCGGCGGGGCACCGGCGTCAGCAGCCCGGGTTCGCGGCCACGCACAGTCGCTCGGCCGCGACCCGGGCCAGATCCCGCAGTGCCACCTCGTCACCGCCCGGTCCGGTGCGCAGCACCGTGACGAGATCCCCGACCCGCACCACCGCCTGATCGCTCGGCGGGCTCGCGGCGCCGAGCGACGCTCCAGTGTCCAGCCGCCGGCCCTGCCCGACGGTGTGCCGCACGAGCACCGATTCGTCTCCCGCGAAGCCGCTGTCGACCGTCTGCCAGGAGTGGACGACCTCCGCCTGGATCCGCTTGCCCTTCCACTCCACCGGGCCGGCGGATCGCCACGCGCGGCAGGGCGCCAGCAGCGCGGGCAGACCGTCGAACAGCCGCTCGCCGTCCTGCGCCGCGAGCCGGTAGACATCCTGAAGGGCCACCGCCTGCCATTCCGACGGGTCGGTGGTGCCCGGCCGCTGCCGCAGGAGGGTCGTCGACCGCGAGTAGCGGGACTTCACCCACTCCGTCCGCAGACCCTGATCCTGCCGGCAGAACTCCAGCATCTGGTCCAGCCGGATCTCCTCCTCGAGACCGGCGTCGCTCCACGGGGTGATGCCGGCCGGCCGCAGGTCGACCGGTTGCAGCAGCACCTCGGCGGGCACGTCGGTGGCGCTCCACGGGGTCGCCGACGGGATGGCGGCGACCGGTGCCGGTGCCGGTGGGGCGGCATGGCCGGACACCACGAACGCGGCCCCGGAGGTGAGCGCGAGCACCGCCACCGCCGCGGCGGCCACCGCGCGGCGGCTGCGACGCCTGGCGCGTGCCCGCAGCTCGGCCGGTTCCGCCCAGCGGACGTTGCGCAGGTCCCGCTGCATCGAGTCGATGAATGCCAGGTCGTCGTCACGCATCGGCGGGCTCCTCCAGATCCACAACCGTGAGCAGTTCGGCCAGGGCGGCTCGGCCCCGGGACAGCCGCGCCTTCACCGTGCCGACCGGCGCGTCGGTCTCCCGGGCGACCTCGGCGACCGGCATGCCGAGCAGGTAGTACAGCGCGAGAGCGACACGTTGCTCTTCGGGCAGCCGCCGCAACGCGGTCACCACCTCCACCGTGTCGGTGCTCGGCGCCGGCATGCTCTCCTCGGCGCCGTGCCGAAGGTAGGCGCGCGCCCGGCTGCGCAGGCTGCGCCAGCGGCTCACCGCGATCCGGCTCGCCACCACCCGTGTCCACGCCTCCGGGTCGTCGTACCCGCGCACCGTGGACCACCGCTGCCAGGCCCGGATGTACGCCTCCTGCACGGCGTCCTGCGCCTCGGCGAGGTCACCGGTGAGCACGTAGACGAAGCCGAGCAGCCGTTGCCGGCTGCCCCGGTAGAACTCGTCGAAGCCGTCGCTGTCGGGCACCTGCCACCTCCCCGTGTTCGTGAGGGGACACGCCTGGCGGCGCGGTGCGGGTTGCCCGCTCAGCCGACCAGTTTCTCCAGTTCGCCGAGCGGGAAGCCACCGGCCGGGATCCGGTCGCGGACCGCCCGGCGTACCGCGGTCTGCACCGCCGCGTTGGCCGGGGTGGGCACGCCGTGCAGGCGCCCGAGCAACACGATCTCTCCGTTGAGGTGGTCGGTCTCGACCGAGCCCGCGCCCCGGGCCAGGCTCTGCCAGGTGGAGCCGCCGGAGCGCTCCGCGCCGCCCACCGGCCGGTGCGACACCCGATCGCCGCGTTCGGCGGCCTCCTCCTCGACGGTGGTGTGGGCGATGCCCGCCGCGGCGAGCGCCGCCTGACCCTCGGCGCGTACCCGCTTCGACAGCGACTCGGGGACGTCCCGGCCGAGCAGCGCCTGGAGGCCGTTGCCGAGGTTGGCGAGCAACTTGCCGTACTTCCAGCGCATCACGTCGTCGCGCACCGGCGCGACGAACCCGGCGGTGGTCAGGTCCGCGGCGACCGCGCGGCTGGTGTCGTCGGCGCCGCTCGGGTAGCGGCCGATGTGCAGCATGCCCGGATGTGGGTGGCCGTTGGCGACCACCACGCCCGGCTCCAGGTGGGTGGCGGGCAGCCACACGCACACCGGGTGTACGCGGGCGAAGCGCCGCAGCGCGGCCGGCTCGTTGGCCACGCCGTTCTGGGCCAGCACGACCGGCAGCCGTTCGCCCGCCGTGCCGCCGCCCTCGACCGGGGCGTCCGCCCAGGTGTCGAGTGCGGCCACCGTGTCCTGCGACTTCACGGTGAGGACCAGTGCGGTGTCGGCGGGCAGCGGCGGCCCGGCCGGCCCGGCCACCGCCGGGAGCCGGCCGGTCACGTCACGGTCCGGCGTGCGCAGCGTCAGACCCCGCTCCCGCAGCGCGTCCAGATGCGCGCCGCGGGCCACGAGCGTCACCTCGTGGCCGGCGTCGGCCAGGAGTACGCCGATGGTGCCGCCGACCGCGCCCGCTCCGATGATCACGTATCGCACGGATCCGATTCTGCCCTGCCGGGAGGCGGCACGCTGAGCGACGCGGTGCGGCTCGGCTGCGGGCGCCGCTGCGCGGCTCGCTGCGGCGCGACGCCGGGCGGCGGTGGTCAGGCGGTGAGGCCCGCGCCGGCCAGGATCGGGCCGGCCAGCAGCAGCGCGCCGGCGGCCAGCGCGCCGAGGCAGACCACCAGGAACAGGCCCACCCAGAACAGCGCCGGGAACGGCGTGATCCGGCCGAGCTGGTCGGCGTCGGACTGCGGCATCCGCCCCCGGGCACGCTGGCGGTGCAGCTCGAACACCGGCCGTACGCCGCCGAGCAGCAGGAACCAGACCGACGTCCAGGCGAACGCGGCCTGCACCTCGGGCGAGGTGTACCAGGAGACGGCGAGCACCACCCCGCCGGTGATCAGCAGCGACAGCACGCCGAACAGGTTGCGGATCAGCACCAGCATGGCCAGCAGCAGTGCCACCGCCAGCCAGAGCAGCAGCGTGATCCGGTTCCCGGCCAGCAGCCACGCGCCGCCCAGGCCGAGCAGCGACGGCGCGACGTACCCGGCGAGCAGCGTGAGGATCATGCCGGGCCCGGTGGGGCGGCCGGCGGAGAGCGTCAGCCCGGAGGTGTCGGAGTGCAGCCGGATGCCGTGCAGCCGGCGGCCGGTGAGCAACGCGACGAGCGCGTGGCCGCCCTCGTGCGCGATGGTCACCGCGTTACGGGCGATCCGCCAGGGCAGCCGGGCCACGACCACCGCGAGCGCGACCGCGGCGGTGAGCACCACGAGCAGCGGCGGCGGGTCCGGCTGGGCGCTCATGAGCGTGTCCCAGAGCGTGGTGAGACCGTCGATCAGGGGCATGGGCGGGGAGCCTACCGGCCCGAGCCGTGTCGCTCGACCGGCCGAGTCTCATAGAGTGTGAGACTGATCGGACGAGGTGCCGAAGCGGAGGTGAGGTCGGTGAGCGCAGCTCCCTTGGAGCCCTACAGCTCGCACGTCGAGCCGTGGACCGAGGCCGACTACCTCGCGCTGGGTGACAGCCACGACCGTATCGAACTGCTCGACGGGAGCCTGATCGTGAGCCCTGCCCCGAGCAAGAGGCACCAACTGGTGTCGTGGAACCTCGTGGACAGCCTGCGTCGGGCAGCCCGACCGCTCGGGCTGCTGGTGTTCGAGGCGGTGAACGTCCGGCTCGGCATCGACCGCATGGTCATCCCGGACGTCGTCATCGCGGACACAGACGACGAGGGCATCGTGATCGAAGCGGGCGAGGTACGACTGATCTGCGAGATCGTCTCGCCTGGCAATGCCGCTGCCGACCGGGTGTTGAAGATGCAGCTCTACGCCATCGCCCGAATCCCGTGGTACCTGCTGGTCGAGCAGGACGGCGACAGCCACTCGCTGCGGCTGCACCGGCTCGACGGCGGGCACTACGTCGAGGATGCCGTCGCCAAGGCCGGCGAGACGCTCAGTGTCACCGAGCCGTTCCGCTGGGCGATCGACCCGAGCGCGCTCCGCTGATCCGCCATCGCCACGCCACCTGGGCGAACGACGCCGGTCGATGAAAGTTTCCTTTCCTCCTGTTGCGATCTAGGGCACTTAGCTCCAAAGATAGGCGTCAATAGACGGACGTCCCTCTGGAGGCAACCATGGCCCGTACCAGACTCTCCGTACGCCGGCTTCTCGCTGCCGGCCTGGCCGCCGCCGCCACCGCGGCCGCGGCCCTCGTGGCGACCGCCGGACCGGCCGCCGCCGCGACCACGCCCGGGATCGACGTCTCCCGCTACCAGGGCAGCATCAACTGGACCAGCGTGCGCAACTCCGGCATCCAGTTCGCGTTCATCAAGGCGACCGAGGGCACGAGCTACAAGGACCCGAACTTCAACGCGAACTACGTCAACGCCTACAACGCCGGGGTGATCCGCGGGGCGTACCACTTCGCCCGGCCGAACATCTCCGCCGGCTCCACCCAGGCCAACTACCTGGCCAGCAACGGTGGCGCCTGGTCGGCGGACAGCCGTACGCTTCCCGCCGCGCTGGACATCGAGGGCAATCCGTACAGCGGCGGCTACTGCTACGGCCTGAGCACCACCGGCATGCGCAACTGGATCCAGGACTTCCTGAACACCTACCGCTCCCGCACCGGCCGGTACGCGGTCATCTACACCACGACGAGTTGGTGGAACCAGTGCACGGGAAGCTGGACCGGTCCGTGGGCCAACCACCCGCTGTGGCTCGCCCGCTGGGCCAGCTCGCCCGGCACTCTGCCGGCCGGCGCGCCGTTCTGGAGCTTCTGGCAGTACACCGACTCGGGTACCGTCTCCGGGATCAGCGGCAACGTCGACCGCAACTACTGGAACGGTGATCGCAGCCGGCTGATCGCCCTGGCCAACAACACCTGACGTACGGCGGACACGGGTGGGACCGCCTCCTCGCGAGGCGGTCCCACTGTCGTCGTACCCGAGGTCAGGCTCTGCGGCGCGCGGTGGCCGGAACGGGCACCGGCGTCCGGCGCGTCAGACGCCACGCCGCCACACCGGCGACCGTGAGCGTCAGCACGCCGAGGACCGCGACCGGCGCGGACAGGCCGGCGCTGATCAGGAGCAGTACGACGTCGCCGAGCGCAACGAGCATCCACAGTGCCAGCCGCGGGCCGGTGTACCTCCGTCGGTAACCCATGTCGCGCCTCCTTCCGTCGCCGGAGGGGTTCATACCCACGAGGACGGAAAGCCATGCGAGCGGGTTTCGTGACCGGCGGAATTCCCGGTCAGTTCTTGCGGTCCGGCACGAAGCCCTTGGTGATGATCTCCCAGTTCGCCAGGTTGGCGTCCCAGTCCTTCGCCGGCACCTCCCAGCGCAAGGCGAAGCCCCGGTTGCTGGCGGTCGCCACACCACGGTTGCGCACGTGGAAGCGGGTGTCGCCGTTGCGCGTCTCCAGCCAGTCCCAGTCGGCGCAGGTGCGGAAGTAGGGGTCGCACTTGGTGATGTCGACCAGCTCGTAGTCCCGGACGCGGGAAGCGCGGTACGGCTCCTGGCCCTTCCAGTCGGCGTACGCATCGGGCTTCGGGTCCGACGTCCACTGGACGAACAGCACCCGGCGGCTGCCGCCGACCTCGTAGAGCACGACGTTGTCGCCGCCGACCCGGGCCTGGAAGTTCTCCGGGATCGGCACCTTGAAGCCGTTCGGGCCGGTGTAGAGGCGCCATCCGGCCGGCAGCGTGAACCCCGAGGCCGACGGGCTGGCCGACGGGCTGGCCGACGGCGTGGGGCTGGCCGAGGCACTGGTCGCCGGGGCGCTCGGCGACGCGCTCTCGCTCGGCGCGGGCGGCGCCGCCGGCGCCGAGGTGCCTGCAGTCGGCTCACCGCCGTCGCCGTCGTCACCGTTGTTCAGCAGCGGCACGGCCACCACCAGGCCGACGAGCAGCAGCACGACGAGCGCGCCGATCAGCAGGTTGCGCCGGTTGGAGGCGGACTTCTCGACCGGCAGCACCGTCGCCCGACCGGTCGACGGCGTCTCCTGCACCGGAGCCGGGCTGACCGGCGCCGAGCCGGACACGGCCGGGCTCACCGGCGCGGCGGTGTCGGCGACCGGCTCACCGTCGAGCCGCGTCTCGTCCAGCGCCGGGTCGACGCCGTTCTCGTCCACCCGCGTGTCGTCGACCGGCGGCGCGGGGTCGAGCTTCGCCGTCGGGTCCGCGGGCGGCGGGGTCACCTTCGCGGTGGGCCCGGCGTCCGAGGTGGGCGCCGGCACCTGCGCCGCCGGGTCGGCGGCTGCCGCCGTACCCCCGGTTACGGCGACCCCGGACGCGGCGCGTTCGGCCTGGTCGGCCGGGCGCGGCGCGGGCACCAGCGGTGGGCGCGGCACACGCGGGCCGTTCGGCCCGGGCCGGCGTACGCCGTCCAGCAGCGAGATGCTCTTGGCCCGGCGACCGGCGGCCTTACGCAGCATGCGCTCCGCCACCTCGGCGGTGATCCGCTCGTCCGGGTCCTTGCGCAGCAGGCCCTGGAGCACCGGCTTGAGCGGCCCGGCGTTGCGCGGCGGCGGCATCGGCTCGGTGGCGAGCGCGGCGAGCGTGGCGATGGCCGACGGGCGCGCGTACGGCGACTTGCCCTCGACCGCCGCGTAGAGCGTGGCGCCGAGCGACCAGAGGTCCGCCTCCGGACCGGCCGTGCCGTCGCGGGCCCGCTCCGGGGAGATGTACGCGGGCGAGCCCAGCACCATGCCGGTGCGCGTCACGTTGGGGTCGCCGGGGATGGTGGCCAGGCCGAAGTCGGTGAGCACCACACGGCCGTCCTCGCCGAGCAGCACGTTGCCCGGCTTGACGTCACGGTGCATGATGCCGGCCTTGTGCGCGGCCTTCAACGCGTTGAGCACGCCGAGGCCGACCTCGACCGCCTTGGCGGGGGTGACCGGGCCGTCCTCGGCGATGGTGTCCTGCAACGACTTCGACGCCACGTACTCCATGACGATCCACGGATCGCCGTCGGTGCGCAGCACGTCGAAGATGCGGACCACGTTGACGTTGTTGAGCCGGGCGATCGCCCGCGCCTCACGCAGCGAGCGCTCCCGCATCTCGCGGCGCTCCTCCGGGGTGAGGCCGGGGGGCGGAACCAGTTCCTTGATGGCCACGTCCCGGTGCAGCACCTCGTCCCGCGCCTTCCAGACGCGGCCCATGCCGCCCTGACCGAGCGGCGTGAGAAGCCGGTACCGGTCGGCGACGAGTTGGGGGAGCGCGTTCGACATCGCAGAGAACCGTACCCGGCCGCTGCGACGCCCACACCGTCGGCACGCCACTGTACGGCGAAGGTCGAATTCACGACGCGTACCCTTGGGTCATGTCTGCCGAGGAGCCGCTGTTGCGGATCGTCCGTGGCGTGCCCACCGCCGAGGAGCTGGCCGCTCTGGTCGGCGCGATCGTGGCGCGCACCCGCCCGGCCCAGGCCGCCGCGCCGGCCCCCGTGTCGCAGTGGGCGCGCAGCGCCCGCCCCGCCCTGGCCGGACCGGTCGCCGGCCCCGGCGCGTGGCGGGCCTCCGGCCTGCCCCGCTGACGTCTCCTCCCGATCGCGGCGCCGGGCGGGGCTGCCGGGATCCCGGTTGAGCCATTAACCTCACTCAGGGAAACCGTGTGGTGACGGGCAGGAGGCTCCGATGATCCCGGAGGACAACCAGCCAGCCGGCTGGCTGCGCGGCTACGGCGGCATCGAGGCCGACATCCGGCAGATGCGGGAGTTCGCCGACCGCCTCCAGGACGAGGTGACACGCAACTACGCGCCGCACCTGTCCTACATCGCCGACGACATGAAGGCCCCGGTGCCCAACCCGGCCGACGCCTTCATCGAGCTGGTCCACTTCCTCCAGGCCCACCACGACACCCAGACCGCGGCGGTGAGCGCGGTGTGGGATCTCGCACCCGCGACCGGCCGTCTCGCCGACGCCGCCGGACGGATCGCCGCCCGCTACGGCGACGCCGACGCGTTCTCCTCCGCCCGCGTGGCCGACGTGGAACGGGCGCTCGCCGGGCCGTCGAGCACCGTCGCCCGTCCGATGCCGCCACTGGCCGACCCCACCGCCGGTGAGCAGAGCCGGGTGGTCCTGCCGTGATCGAACGGGGCAGCGGACGCACCTCCGGGCTGACCGACTGGCGGCTGATGGACGTCCTCAGCATGTGGGCGTGCGTGCAGGACCAGGACACCGCCGGCCAGTGGAAGCAGGTCGCCGGCTGGCGCAAGGTCTGCGACCTCGCCCTGGCCCACCTGAGCCGCCTGCGTGAATACCGGCGCGGCCTGGCCGAGGCGTGGCCGCCGGAGACCAACACCGCCGCGCGGGCGTACATCGCCGAACTCGACCAGCTCATCGACCGCGTACAACGCACCCACGACGCCGCCGCCGCGAACTACGACGCGCTGGCAGCCGCCGCACGCGCCATCGGCAGCGCGCGGGCCGAGCTGCAACCACTGCACGAGGAGTACGCGAAGAAGCTGCGGCAGAAGCAGGCGTACGAGGCGACGATCGCCGACCCGAAGGCGGTAGCCGGCAGCCGGTTGCCGGAACGGCCTCCGGTGACGGACGACGACCTGGAGCAGTTGAACATACGGGCGCGCGGGTTGATGACGGGGTTGAGCGGGGAACTCCAGCACGCCCAGGTCATGCTCCAGCGCCCGCCCACACCAATTCGCCCAGGCCGTCAGATCAACGATCCTGACGCCTACGGCGAAGCCCCACCAATCATCCCACCGGTTGTACCAGTCCAGGTTCCGACCTCAGCGCGACGCTCACTTGCCAAGCCATCAACGATGTCATCATCCGCGGCCAAGCCAGCGACAACCCCTTCCAGCAACGTTGGACCGATATTGGGAGGGGCTGGCCCCGGGCCGGCGCCCGCCACACCCCTGGCGCCATCGCCACCGATCAACCAAGCCCCCCAGCACACGCCTGGAGTTGGAGGGCAGATCGGCATTCCATCAACGGCAAACCTCGGGCGACACCCATTTAACCGCTCGACAATAGCCGCACAGCCGCACCTTCCCACAAATGACGTGGGGACGTCTCGTCCACCGTTGGGCGGCACTGGACGTCAAGCTTTGCCCAATGGATTTGTAGGAGTACCCCCGAGTCAAGGAATCAGCCAACCACCACCAAGCGCTCCACGGCGGGTCAACCCGGTGGGTGGAGTGATTGGCGGCGGCGGAGCAGGCACAGCCCCCAGCGGCGCCGCAGGATCTAGGCCAGGAAGTGGGCGGACAATACAGCCCGGAATCGGCCACAGCCCTTTCCCGATTGGTGGCTCTCCCTCAGCGTCAGCGACTTCTCACTCTAGGAGCCGACGGGATCCCGATAGCGAGTGCGGGCCGGTCTGGGACGCCGATCATCCTTGGGAGACGAACCAAGGCGTCGATCCAGTTATGCGTCCGCCCGACGATGGTGGGCCGATAGACCCAGGTCCAGCAATCGGCTTCAACCGGTGAGCGTGACGCGATCAATCGCGGCGGCTCTCTTGATACTGGCTGTCGTGGCGCCAGGGCGTCCGGTCCTATCGCGATCGACTCTTGAACCTGGGAATCGCATAAGAGCGGACCAGTGGCACCTTCGTTACTTGCAGTCAGACGTCGCCAACTCAATAGCTCAAGGCGAAGGAGTACTTGTCGCGGTCCCCGACACAGGGGTTTCCCCTCATCCAGACCTACGTAAAAACCTGCGACCCGGCACTACCACGCTCCCGGGTGTGACCGGGGATGGTCGCGAAGACAAGAACAGCCATGGCACGGGCATGGCTGGCCTTATTGCCGCCCACGGCCAGAGCGATGGGACCGGAGCAGTTGGGATTGCTCCCAGCGCAAAAATTCTCCCGATCCAATCGTCTGCAGCAAACAACACTGGACAGCCGGATGACCTGGCAGCGGGAATTTACTTTGCTATCGCACAGAACGCGACCGTAATTAGCATTTCCAGCAGCGGCGGATCGAGCCCAGCGCTAGTTCGATCAATCCACGCCGCATTATTGGCCGACATTGTCGTCGTTGCGGCGGTCGGAAATAGGCCAGAAGACGGATACGCCGGATACCCGGCCAGCGAATCAGGGGTGATCGCAGTCGGAGGCGTCGACCGCACCGGCGAGCATGCTCCCGTTTCGGTGGACGGCCCCGAGGTTGATGTAGTTGCCCCTGCTGTCGATATCTACAGCACGAGCTACGACGGCAAGTACTCGAAGGGTACGGGGACGTCCAGCGCGACGGCGATCGTTGCCGGGGCTGCTGCTCTCATCCGCTCCAAGTACCCCGACCTCCCCGCCCAGGAAGTCGCCCACCGGCTGACCGCCACCGCCGTCGACAAGGGACCGCCCGGCCGCGACGACCAGTACGGCTACGGCGTGATCGACCTCGTCGCCGCGCTCACCGCCGACGTACCGCCGCTCGGCTTCGAATCCTCGAACGTCACGCCACCGGCGTCGGCGGAGGCAGCCCCGGAAAAGGGGGACAGCGCCCGCACCGCACGCGGCCTCGCCACCCTCGGTGTGCTGGTGGCGGCGGGCGGCGGCTACCTGTTCTGGCGGCGTCGCCGACGTGCCGACGACCCGCCGCCGAAGGTCAGCCGGTAGCGTCGGCGGGGTGTCGACCTCCGTACCGGTGCGCCTCGTGCTCGCCTCGCAGTCCCCCGCCCGCCGCAAGTTGCTCCAGGCCGCCGGGGTCGAGCCCGACGTGCTGGTAAGCGGTGTGGACGAGTCGCAGGTGGTGACCGATCGGGCCGAGGACCTGTGCCTGGAGCTGGCCCGGCTGAAGGCACAGGCCGTACGCGATCGGCTGCGGCCCTCGCCGGACGAGCGGACGCTGGTGCTGGGCTGCGACTCGGTGCTCGCGTTCGACGGCGAGATCTTCGGCAAGCCCGATGACGCGGTGGACGCCACCCGGCGGTGGCAGCGGATGCGCGGGCGCAGCGGCGTCCTGCACACCGGGCACTGCCTGATCGACGTCACCCACGAGTCGCAGGCCGAGGCGGTCGCCTCGACCACTGTGCACTTCGCCGACATCAGCGACGAGGAGATCG
Source organism: Micromonospora marina (assembly GCF_900091565.1). GTDB lineage: Bacteria > Actinomycetota > Actinomycetes > Mycobacteriales > Micromonosporaceae > Micromonospora > Micromonospora marina. The sequence continues at coordinate 80,338 of NZ_FMCV01000014.1, forward strand.
CCGCGTACGTGGCGACGGGCGAGCCGCTGGCGGTGGCCGGCGCGTTCACCATCGACGGGCTGGGCGGGGCGTTCCTGACCGGGATCGAGGGCGACCCGGGCACGGTGGTGGGGTTGTCCCTGCCGCTGCTGCGCCGGCTGCTCGCCGAGGTGGACCTGAGCATCGTCGACCTGTGGACGAAGGTCGCGCCCGGGGGCCAGGAGATCGAACATCTCGGCTAACGTCCGGACATGACCACGAAGCCGCTGCCGCTCACCCCGGAACTGCACGCCTACCTGGTGGCCCACGGATCCACCCCGGACGAGGTCGTCCGGGATCTGGCCGAGGAGACCCTTGCGGCCCTGCCCGGCGAGGCGGTCATGCAGGTCGCGCCGGAGCAGGCCGCGTTCCTGACGTTCCTGACCCGGCTGCTCGGCGTACGGCAGGCGGTCGAGGTGGGCACGTTCACCGGCCTCTCGTCGCTGGCGATCGCCCGAGGGCTGGCCGAGGGTGGCAGGTTGACCTGCTTCGACATCTCCGAGGAGTACACGGGCGTGGCCCGGCGCTACTGGGAGCGCGCCGGTGTGCAGGACCGGATCGAGCTGCGCATCGGCCCGGCCGCCGAGACGCTGCGCGAACTACCCCGCGAGCGATACCTGGACTTCGCGTTCATCGACGCGGACAAGGTCGGCTACCCGATCTACTGGGACGAGCTGGTGCCCCGCATGCGTCCCGGCGCGGTGATCGCCGTCGACAACACGTTGCGCGACGGCCGGGTGCTGGCTCCGCGTAACGCCGACGACCGGGCGATCGCCGCCTTCAACGACGCGGTGATCGCTGATGTCCGCGTCGAGGCGGTCATGCTGCCGATCGCCGACGGCGTCACGCTCGCCCGGGTGCTCTGAGCCGGCCGAACACAACCTCGCCGTGGTGGCGGTATCCCTGGTCGCCGGAAGCCGCCACTTCGCCGTAGTGGAGTCGATCAAGCCGCGCGGCCCGGCGCACGCAGGGCGCGGCCCAGCCGCACCGTGAGCAGCACCGCGACCGCGATGAACGCGGGCAGCAGCAGGAACGCCGGGTGCGGGCCGACGCCGTCGGCCACCCACCCGAGCGCCACCGGCGCGATCCCGAAACCCACACCCATCGAGTACGCAGACCAGCCCGCCGCCTTGTCCGCGGCCGGACCGGCGACGGCGAGCGCGATCGAGATCGCCAGCGGGTAGTGCAGCGCGTTGCCGAGCCCGAGCACGACCAGCCCGGTGACCGCGAGCCAGCCGACCGTACTGCCCCAGAACAGCGCGAACCCGGCCCCCGAGACGGTGAGCGCGCCGAGCAGCAGCGGTACCGGCGCCCAGCGCAGCGCGGCCCGGCCACCGGCGATCCGCCCGGCGAACATGCCGCAGACGATCGCGGCGACCGCCGCCGACGCCCCGCCCGCGCTCAACCCGGCGTGGGTCCGCAGCACGTCGGCGGTCCACAACGACAGGCACACCTCGATCGAGCCGGTGACGGACATCAGGACCCAGGCGATCCAGTACGCACGCGGCAGCCGCCCCGCCGCACCCGAGTCGGAGGAAACGGGCACGCCGGAGGCGGGAACTGCCGAAGCCGGGACGGACTGAGCGGGCACGGCGGCTTCGGCGGCACCGGAGGCCGGAACGACCGAAGCGGGGACGGCAGAAGCAGGCACGGCAGGAGCGGGCACGGCAGGAGCGGGCACGGCGGGAGCGGGCACGGCGGGAGCGGGCACGGCGGGCACGGCGACCTCGGAAGCGGGGACGGCGGGAACCCGGGTGGAGGCGGCGACGGGGATAGGCGCACCGGCAGCCGCGCCAGCGGGGCCGCGTCGCGACACGCGTACCCGGAAGGTCAGCGCCGCGAGGGCGACGAGCGTGATCAGGCCGACCTCGACGGCCATCAGCGGTCGCCAGCCGAGACCCGCGTCGACGGTGGCGCCGATGGTCAGCGGCGCCAGGATGCCCATGCCGGCGCAGGCCGCGTTGGCCTCGGTGAGCGCGGCGGGGGCGGCGGGTCCGTGCCGGGCGGTGAGCACCACGCTGACGCCGCTGACGACCATCATGCCGAAGGTGGCGACGACAGCGACGGCGGCGAGCGTGGCCGGCAGCGGGCGGAGCAGGCCGAGCGTTGAGACACCGGCGGCGACGCCGGCTAGGCCGAGCCAGATGGCCGGGCCGCGGCCGAGGCGGCGGGCGACCGGGGCGAACAGCGCGCCGCCGGCGAGCGCGCCCACAGCGATGCCGGTGCTGTGCAGGCCGGCGACGGCGGCGCTGGTGCCCTGCTCGTCGCGGAGCAGGGGCACGACCGGGCCGAACCCGTAGAGGAAGAAGCCCCACAGGCCGAGCTGGGCGTAGGTCAGCCAGGTGATCCGGTCACGGGTGAGGCGGGGCACGGGCCTTACGCTACGCGCGCCCGGGCGGTGCCCCGCCGTGAGTGAGAGCCAGCTCTCGTGGGGTGTTAAGCGGGGCCCCCTCCTCTACCGGAGGCGTTAAAAGGGGGCCCCTCCTTCAACGAACGCTGCGGGCGAACTGGCGGGCGGCCCAGAACACGCCCGCGGCGGCGAGCACCGCGATGATGCCGAGGCCCTGCCAGACGCGGTCGTTGCCGAGGTCGCCGTTGAACAGCGCGCGGGTGCCCTCGACCGCCCAGGAGAACGGGTTCCACTTGGCCACGCCCTGGAGCCAGCCCGGGGCGAAGGTGAGCGGCAGCAGGATGCCGGAGAGCAGCAGTACCGGCTGCGCGACGGTGTTCATCAGCGGGGCGAGCGCGTCCTCGCTCTTGACCTTGAGTGCGATGCCGTAGGAGACGGCCGAGGTCATCAGCGCGATGAGGGCGAGCATCAGGTACGCCAGGAGCAGGTTGCCGATGAACACGCGCAGGTCGAACGCGAGCGCCAGCAGGGTGATGATGATCGCCTGCGCGATCAGCGAGACGACGTCGCGCAGCGAGCGGCCGAGCAGCAGGGCGAGCCGGCTGACCGGGGTGACCCGGGAGCGTTCGATCACGCCGGCGCGCAGTTCGGCGATCAGGCCGAAGCCCTGGAACAGGCCGCCGAAGATGGCCAGCAGCACGAGCAGGCCGGGCACGAAGATCTTGTATGCGGCGGCCTGCGTGGGCGCGTTCAGCGCCGGCTTGAGCAGCGGGGCGAACAGGAGCAGGTACATCACCGGCTGGAAGACGCCGACGAAGATCCATACCGGGTTGCGCAGCAGCAGTTGCGTCTGACGCTGGAAGATCAGCCAGGTGTCGCGGGCGAGTTTCATGACAGCTTCTCCGGGGGTCAGGACTCGCGCAGCGAGCGGCCGGTCTTGGTGAGGAAGACGTCGTCGAGGCTGGGGCGGTGCAGCTCGATCGAGCGCAGGTCCAGCCCGGCGTGGTCGAGGCGGCGCAGCACCTGCGGGATGGCGGTGGCGCCCTCGTCGACGTAGAGGCGCAGGCCGCCCTCGTCGACGGTCTCCAGCTTGCTCACGTACGCCTCGGTGTCGAACAGCTCGGCGGCGCGCGGGGTGGTGGCGGCGTCCAGGCCGACGATCACCACTTCGCCGGAGATCTCCCGCTTCAGCTCGGCCGGTGTGCCCTCGGCGACGACCTCGCCGTGGTCCATGATCGCGATGCGGTCGCAGAGCGCGTCCGCCTCGTCCAGGTAGTGCGTGGTGATGAAGACGGTCATCCCCTCGGTACGCAGCCGGCGGATCTCGTCCCACATGTGCGCGCGGCTCTGCGGGTCGAGGCCGGTGGTCGGCTCGTCCAGGAAGACGATCTTCGGCTCGTGGATGATGCCGAGGGCGATCTCGACGCGCCGGCGCTGCCCGCCGGAGTAGGTCTTGGTCTTGCGGTCGGCGTACTCGGCGAGCTGGAAGGCTTCGAGCGCGCGCTCGGCGCGGCGGTGCGCCTCGGCCTTGCCGATGCCGTAGAGGCGGGCCTGGAGCACCAACTCCTCGCGGGCGCTCGACTCGTCCCAGGTGCTGCCGCCCTGGGCCACGTAGCCGATCCGGCGGCGCACCTCGGCCGGGTTCTTGCGCAGGTCGGCACCGGCCACCGTGGCCTCGCCGCCGTCCGGCTCGATGAGGGTGGCCAGCATCCGCAGCGTGGTGGTCTTGCCGGCGCCGTTGGGCCCGAGGAAACCGAAGATCTCCCCCGCTGCGACGTCGAGGTTGACGCCGCGGACCGCGTCGACTGTCTTCGTCTCGCGACCCGCGCGGGAGCGGTACGACTTCCGCAACCCCCTGGTCTCGATCATTTCTGCTCCTGGTCGTCCGGGCGGACCTGAGCGGCCGCCGATCGTCCGCGAGGACGCACGAATCCCCCGCGATTCCCGCTGAGGCTAACGCGATATAGCGTTTTTGGTCAACTTTGATTATGTCGTGTCATCGGGTTCCGTCGGTCCAGCCCGACCAGCCCTCGGCACGCTCCATCCCATCGGACAGGTACGACACTCCCGACTCGATCCGCTCCGCGATCCGCTCGCACCAGGCCGTCTCCGCCTCGGCCCGGGCCAGCCACAGCTCGAACATCCACCCGACGTGCACCGGCTTGCGGGTGCCTACCCAGTCCGAGTCGAGCGAGGCACGCATCGACTCGACCCCGGCCCGGAGCAGGTTCGCCCGGTTGCGCAGCGCCGCCGCGGCCTCCTCGCGCGGCATCGCCGGCAGGAACGAGAACGCCGCGACGAACGGATCAGGCGGCTCCTGGACCTGCCACCACTGCGCCCGCAGCAACGTCTCGAACTCGTCCTCCCCCTTCGCCGTCACCTCGTACGTGGTGCGCGCCGGGCGGGCGCCCACCTGCTCGACCGAGACGGTCCGCAGCAGGCCCTCGTCGGTGAGCTTGCGCAACGCGTGGTAGATCGAGCCGGGCTGCACGTTCGCCCACTTGTCCGCGCTCCAACTGAGCAGTTCGCGGCGCACGTCGTAGCCGTGCACCGGCTGCATCCACCTGACCAGGCCGAGAATCATCATCCGCGTCGCCGACACGGGGCAAGCGTAATAACCAAGTTTGACTACAGTGCCGCATCCCACACTGAGCGATCGTTAGGCTCCGCAGCTCGGCCGCTAAACTCCCGGCAACGACCTCCCGGGAGGAGCCACAAGGTGCGCAAGGTTCTCATCGCCAACCGCGGCGAGATCGCCGTCCGCGTCATCCGCGCCTGCCGCGACGCCGGGCTGGCCAGCGTCGCCGTCTACGCGGACTCCGACCGGGACGCCCTGCACGCCACGCTCGCCGACGAGGCGTACGCGCTCGGCGGCGACACCGCCGCCGACAGCTACCTGCGCATCGACAAGCTGATCGACGTGGCGGCCCGCGCCGGCGCGGACGCGGTGCACCCCGGCTACGGCTTCCTCTCCGAGAACGCCGACTTCGCCCAGGCCGTCATCGACGCCGGGCTGACCTGGATCGGCCCCACCCCGCAGGCGATCCGCGACCTGGGCGACAAGGTGACCGCCCGGCACATCGCGCAGCGCGCCGGCGCGCCGCTGGTGCCCGGCACCCCGGACCCGGTGGGCAACGCGGACGAGGTGATGGCGTTCGCCGTCGACCACGGCCTGCCGGTCGCCATCAAGGCCGCCTTCGGCGGTGGCGGGCGCGGCCTGAAGGTCGCCCGCACCATGGAGGAGATCCCGCACCTGTTCGAGTCGGCCACCCGCGAGGCGGTCGCCGCGTTCGGCCGGGGCGAGTGCTTCGTCGAGCGCTACCTGGACAAGCCGCGCCACGTGGAGGCGCAGGTGCTGGCCGACCAGCACGGCAACGTGATCGTGGTGGGCACCCGGGACTGCTCGTTGCAGCGCCGCCACCAGAAGCTGGTCGAGGAGGCGCCCGCGCCGTTCCTCACCGACGCCCAGCGCGCCCAGATCCACGACAGCGCCAAGGCCATCTGCCGCGAGGCCGGCTATCACGGCGCCGGGACCGTCGAATACCTGGTCGGCGCGGACGGCACGATCTCGTTCCTGGAGGTCAACACCCGGCTCCAGGTCGAGCACCCGGTGACCGAGGAGACCGCCGGCATCGACCTGGTGCGCGAGCAGTTCCGCATCGCCGACGGGGAGAAGCTGCGCTTCACCGAGGACCCGACGCCGCGCGGGCACGCCATCGAGTTCCGGATCAACGGCGAGGATCCGGGCCGTAACTTCCTGCCCGCCCCGGGCGCCGTCACCGCCCTGCGCCTGCCCTCCGGGCCGGGCGTGCGGGTGGACACCGGCATCTCAGCCGGGGACGTGATCGGCGGCAACTTCGACTCGCTGCTGGCCAAGGTGATCATCGTCGGCGAGACGCGGACCGAGGCGCTGGAGCGGGCCCGCCGGGCGCTCGACGAGATGGTGGTCGACGGCATGGCCACCGCGCTGCCCTTCCACCGCCTGGTGATCCGCGACGAGGCGTTCACCGCCGAGCCGTTCACCGTGCACACCCGGTGGATCGAGACCGAGTGGGACAACACCGTCCCGGCCTTCACCGCCGCCGCCGGCCCCGCCGACGAACCGGCCGGGCGCGAGACGGTCGTGGTCGAGGTGGGCGGCAAGCGGCTGGAGGTCGTCCTCCCCGCCGGGCTCGGCGCGGGTACGGCGGCAGCCGCGCCCGCCGCGAAGAAGCCGGCCCGCCGGGGTGGCGGGGGCAAGGCGGGTGCCGCGGTCAGCGGTGACACGCTCACCTCGCCGATGCAGGGCACGATCGTGAAGATCGCCGTCGCCGACGGCGACCAGGTGGCCGAGGGCGACCTGGTCGTGGTGCTGGAGGCGATGAAGATGGAGCAGCCGCTGCACGCGCACAAGGCCGGCACGGTGAGCGGGCTCGCGGCCGAAGTCGGCGCGGTGATCACCGCCGGCGCGGCGATCTGCACCATCGCCTGAGGTGCAAAGGAAGGGCCCCTTGTTAACGCGTGCGGTAGAGAAGGGGCCCCTTCTTGACAGCGCGGGGCCGGGTGGTCTGAGCCACCACCGGGGGCGGGAGCGCCGCCGGGCGGGAATGATGGCCGGGTGCGGTTCCTTCACGGCGCGGTCCCCGCGCACGACCTGACCTACAACGACGTCTTCATGGCGCCCAACCGTTCCGAGGTGGGCTCCCGGCTCGACGTCGACCTGGCCACCACCGACGGGACCGGCACGACGATCCCGCTGGTGGTGGCGAACATGACGGCCGTCGCGGGCCGGCGGATGGCCGAGACCGTGGCCCGGCGCGGCGCGGTGGCGGTGATCCCGCAGGACATCCCGATCGAGGTCGTCGCCGACGTGGTCGGCTGGGTCAAGCGGCGGCACCTGGTGCACGACACGGCGATCACGCTCGGCCCGACCGACACCGTCGGCGACGCCATCCACCTGCTGCCGAAGCGCTCGCACGGCGCGGTGGTCGTGGTCGACGCGGACAGCCGGCCGATGGGCGTGGTGACCGAGGCGGACACCGTCGGCGTGGACCGGTTCGCCCAGCTCCGGCACGTGATGTCGACCGAGTTGCACACCGTCGGGGCGGACGCGGACCCGCGTACCGGATTCGACCGGCTGTCGGCGGGCCGGCGGCGGATCGCGCCGGTGGTCGACGGCGACGGCCGCCTGGTCGGGGTGCTGACCCGGCAGGGCGCGCTGCGCGCCACGCTCTACAAGCCCGCTGTGGACGACCGGGGCCGGCTGCGGATCGCCGCCGCGGTGGGCATCAACGGCGACGTCACCGGCAAGGCCGCCGCGCTGCTGGAGGCCGGGGTGGACACGCTCGTCGTGGACACCGCGCACGGGCACCAGGAGCGGATGCTCCAGGCGCTGCGGGCGGTCCGCCGGCTGGACCCGCCGGTGCCGGTGGCGGCCGGGAACGTGGTGACCGCCGAAGGCGTACGCGACCTGGTCGACGCGGGCGCGGACATCGTGAAGGTGGGCGTCGGTCCGGGTGCGATGTGCACCACCCGGATGATGACCGGCGTGGGGCGTCCGCAGTTCTCCGCGGTGCTCGACTGCGCGGCGGCGGCCCGTTCGCTGGGGCGGCACGTGTGGGCCGACGGCGGCGTACGGCATCCGCGGGACGTGGCGCTGGCGCTCGCGGCGGGCGCCTCGAACGTGATGATCGGCTCCTGGTTCGCCGGTACCTACGAGTCCCCGGGCGACCTCTACACGGACGCCGACGGGCGGCGCTACAAGGAGAGCTTCGGCATGGCGTCGTCGCGTGCGGTGAGCGCCCGCACAGCCGAGGACAGCGCGTTCGACAGGGCCCGGAAGGCGATCTTCGAGGAGGGCATCTCCTCGGCCCGGATGTATCTGGACCCGAACCGGCCCGGCGTCGAGGACCTGATCGACGAGATCATCTCGGGGGTGCGCAGCGCGTTCACGTACGGGGGCGCGCGCAGCCTGGAGGAGTTCCACGAGCGGGCGCTCGTCGGCGTGCAGAGCGCCGCCGGGTACACCGAGGGGATGCCGCTGCCGACGAGCTGGTGACGCCGGGCCCACCGGCTCAGTCGAACAACCGCCTGATCACGGTACGGGCGGCGGCCTCCGGGTCGTCGCCCACGCGGGGCGGCAGCGCGCCGGAGAGCCAGAGCGTGGCGAAGCCGTGCACGATCGACCAGGCCGCGAGCGCGTCGGCGTCCGGCTCCCGCCCGGTGTGCCGGGCCACGCCGCCGCGCAGCAGTTCGCCGGACCGGGCGCGGGCGGCGGCCAGCTCGGGGTCGCCGGCCCGGTACAGCTCGGGCCGGAACATGACGTCGAAGTGTGCCCGGTGCCGCACCGCGAACCCGACGTAGGCCACGCCCGTGTCCAGCAGGTCGTCCCCGGCCTGCCGCAACGCGTCGGCGAGCAGGTCGAAGCCCTGGGTGGCGAACGCGGTGAGCAGCCCGGCCTTGTCGCCGAAGTGGTGCGCGGGCGCGGCGTGCGAGACCCCGGCCCGCCGGGCCAGTTCACGCAGGCTCAGCGCGGCCGGCCCGGACTCGGCGATCGCGTCGGCCGCGGTGCCGAGCAGGACGCGACGGAGGTCGCCGTGGTGATACGAGGCCATGCCGCCACCCTAACTTGCCATTGACAAGATGGTACGCGCCGCGCAATCTTGTCATCGACAAGATGACAGTCGGAGGGATCGGCACATGGCACCCCTGATCGCACTCCTCGCCGGTGCCGCGCTGGCCCGGACCGCCGGCCTGCTCGGCGTGGACGCCCTGGACGGGTGGCACCCCGCGCTGCGGGTCGGACTGGCGCTGATGTTCGCACTGACCGGCGTGGCCCACTTCGCGTCCCGCCGGGGCGACCTGATCGCGATGGTCCCGCCGTCGCTGCCCCGGCCCGGCCTGCTGGTCACCGTGACCGGAGTGCTGGAACTCGCCGGCGCGCTCGCCCTGCTGTTCCCGGCCACCGCGCGCTGGGCCGCAGCCGGGCTGGCACTGCTGACGCTCGCCATGTTCCCGGCGAACGTGTCAGCCGAGCGGCGTCGCCTCACGCTCGCCGGGCGCCCGGTGACGCCGCTCGGCGCGCGTACGGTGCTCCAGGTCGTGTTCGTGGCAGCGGCGCTGGCGGTGACCCTCGGCGGATGAGCTGCCGCGGCCCGGCGGCGCGTCCGCGCCGAGGGTGGCTGAGGAGATTCTCAGAAATAGTTTGGGCCCTGATGATTCGGGGGCTAACCTGACGCCCGTGAACATGGGCCCGCTCGTCCGCTTCCCCGACGCGTTGCACCACGCACCACTCGGCCGGCTGATCTCGATCGCCGGTCACGTCGTCGAGCAGCACTGGGGGCGATACCTGGCCGAACACCACGGGCTCACGTCCGCCGGCATGCGGGTCCTGATGATCCTCCTCCGCTCCGGCGACGTGAGCCACCGGGAAATGGCCGAGCTGTGCTTCGTCCGGCCCGCCACGCTCACCGGCATCGTGGACACGCTCGAACGCGACGGCTTCGTCAGCCGCCGTCGCGCCCCGGAGGACCGCCGCACGGTCCGGCTCACCCTGACCGACAAGGGCGGCGACCACGCCCGCGCCATCATCGACATGATCCACAGCGGCCGGCCGTTGACGTCGGTCGACGCCGACCCGGCCAACCGGGCGGTGATCCGCGAGTTCCTGATCGAAATCATCACCGGCATGTCCGACGGGGACCTCCGTCGGTTGAACCGGGACAGCGAGTCCGACACCGAGCCGCCGACGGGGAGCCATCCGTGTTGATCCGCCTGCTCCGCACACATCTGCACCCGTACCGACGATGGCTGGCCGCCGTGGTGGCGTTCCAGTTCGTCGGCACCATCGCCTCGCTCTACCTGCCCAGCCTCAACGCCGACATCATCGACCGGGGCGTCGCGGTCGGCGACACCGACCAGATCATCCGTACGGGCGGGTGGATGCTGCTGGTCAGCCTGCTCCAGATCGCCTGCTCGATCGCCGCCGTGTACTTCGGCGCGAAAACCGCGATGGCATTCGGCCGCGACGTACGCGGCTCGATCTTCCGGCGCGTCAACACCTTCTCCGCCCGCGAGGTCGCCCGGTTCGGGGCGCCGTCCCTGATCACCCGCAACACCAACGACGTCCAGCAGGTGCAGATGCTGGTGCTGCTGAGCTGCACCATGCTCGTGGCCGCGCCGATCATGAGCGTCGGCGGCGTGGTGATGGCGCTGCGCGAGGACGTCGGGCTTTCCTGGCTCGTGGTGGTCTGCGTACCGGTGCTCGCCGTCGCGCTGGGCCTGATCATCCGCCGGATGGTGCCGGGCTTCCGGCTCATGCAGACCCGGATAGACACCGTCAACCGGGTGCTGCGCGAACAGATCACCGGCATCCGCGTGGTCCGGGCGTTCGTCCGTGAGCCGTACGAGACCGACCGGTTCCGGGTCGCGAACACCGACCTGACCACCACCGCGCTGCGGATCGGGCGGCTCCAGGCGCTGATCTTCCCGATCGTGATGCTGGTGCTGAACGTCTCCAGCGTCGCGGTGCTCTGGTTCGGCGCCGCGCGGGTCGACTCCGGTCAGATCCAGGTCGGCGCGCTCACCGCGTTCCTGCAGTACCTGATGCAGATCCTGATGGCGGTCATGATGGCCACCTTCATGCTGATGATGGTGCCCCGGGCCGCGGTCTGCGCCGAGCGCATCGAGGAGGTGCTGGACACCGACTCGTCGGTGGTGCCGTCGCCCGACCCGGTCACCGAGGTCACCGGCCGGGGTGAGCTGGAACTACGCGGCGCCGGGTTCCAGTACCCGGGCGCGAGCGCCCCGGTGCTGCACGACATCTCGTTCCGCGCCGGGCCGGGCCGGACCACGGCGATCATCGGATCCACCGGCGCCGGCAAGACCACGCTGCTGACGCTCATCCCCCGGCTGGTCGACCCGACCGCCGGCACCGTCCTGGTCGACGGCGTGGACGTACGGGACCTGGCTCCGGACGAGTTGTGGCGGCGGATCGGGCTGGTGCCCCAGCGGCCGTACCTGTTCACCGGCACCGTCGCCAGCAACCTGCGCTACGGCAACCCGGACGCCACCGACGCGGACCTGTGGGCAGCGCTGGAGATCGCCCAGGCACGCGACTTCGTCGCCGAGATGCCGGGCGGGCTGGAGGCGCCGATCGCGCAGGGCGGCACGAACGTCTCCGGCGGCCAGCGGCAACGCCTGGCCATCGCCCGCGCGCTCGTCCGCAAGCCGGAGATCTACCTGTTCGACGACTCCTTCTCCGCGCTCGACCTCGGCACGGACGCCCGGCTGCGGGCCGCCCTCAAGCCGGTCACCGCGGACGCGGCGGTGGTGATCGTGGCCCAACGGGTCTCCACGATCGTCGACGCCGACCAGATCATCGTGCTCGAGGACGGGGGTGTCGTCGGCATGGGACGACACGAGGAACTGCTGGAGAGCTGCCCCACGTACGCCGAGATCGTGGCGTCGCAGCAGACGGCGGAGGTGGCGGCCTGATGACGTCGTCGGTACCGCAGCAGAAGAACGAGCCGACGCGGCTGCCACCGGCCGGGCGGCGTCCCGGCGGCGGCCCGCCGCTCATGAGCATGGGCATGCCGGCCGAGAAGGCGATGAACTTCGGGCCGTCGGCACGCCGGCTGCTGGGGCGGCTGCGGCCGTACCGGCTCCAGCTCACCGGCGTGCTCGCGCTGGCCCTGGCCAGCGTCGGGCTCAGCGTCATCGGTCCGAAGGTGCTCGGCCACGCCACCGACATCATCTTCAGCGGGGTGATCGGGCGGCAGCTGCCGCCGGGCACCACCACCGAGGCGGCGGCGGAGGCGGCCCGCGCCGAGGGCAACGGCAACTTCGCCGACATGCTGGCACGGATGGACGTGATCCCGGGCACCGGCATCGACTTCGACGCGCTGGGCCGGGTGCTGGCATTCGCTGTCGTGCTCTACGTCGGCGCGAGCATGCTCCAGTGGGCGCAGGGCTGGGTGCTCAACGGGGTGGTGCAGCGCACCGTGCTGACGCTGCGCGCCGACGTGGAGGACAAGCTCAACCGGCTGCCGCTGCCCTACTTCGACAAGCAGCCCCGCGGTGAGCTGCTCAGCCGCGTCACGAACGACATCGACAACGTGTCGCAGACGCTCCAGCAGACGCTGAGCCAGCTGCTCACGTCGCTGCTCACCGTCGTCGGCGTACTCGGGATGATGTTCTGGATCTCGCCGCTGCTGGCGGTCGTCGCGCTCGTCGCGGTGCCGCTGTCGGTGGTGGTCACCGGCCAGGTCGCCAAGCGGTCGCAGGGCAAGTTCATCGCCCAGTGGAAGCACACCGGTGAGCTGAACGGCCAGATCGAGGAGGCGTACACCGGGCACGAGCTGGTCAAGGTCTTCGGCCGGCAGAAGGAGGTCGAGGCCGCCTTCCACGCCAAGAACGAGGAGCTGTTCCGGGCCGGCTTCGGCGCGCAGTTCGTCTCCGGGCTGATCATGCCGGCGATGTTCTTCATCGGGAACCTCAGCTACGTCGCGATCGCCGTGGTCGGCGGCCTGCGGGTCGCGTCGGGGTCGATGAGCCTCGGTGACGTGCAGGCGTTCATCCAGTACTCGCGGCAGTTCACCCAGCCGCTCACCCAGGTCGCGTCGATGGCCAACCTGCTGCAGTCCGGGGTCGCCTCGGCCGAGCGGGTCTTCGCCGTGCTCGACGCGGACGAGCAGAGCCCCGACCCGGCCGAGCCGGCCCGGGTCGCCGACCCGCACGGGCGGGTCGAGTTCGAGCACGTGTCGTTCCGGTACGACCCGGAGAAGCCGCTCATCGACGACCTGTCGCTGGTCGCCGAGCCGGGCCACACGGTCGCCATCGTCGGTCCCACCGGCGCCGGCAAGACGACACTGGTCAACCTGGTCATGCGGTTCTACGAGCTGGACGCCGGGCGGATCACACTGGACGGGGTGGACATCTCCACGATGCGCCGCGACGACCTGCGCGGCCGGATCGGCATGGTGCTCCAGGACACCTGGCTGTTCGGCGGGACCATCCGGGACAACATCGCCTACGGCCGGCCGGACGCCACCGAGGAGGAGATCGTCGCCGCCGCCCGGGCGACGTTCGTGGACCGGTTCGTCCGCAGCCTGCCGGACGGCTACGACACGGTGATCGACGAGGAGGGCAGCAACGTCAGCGCCGGGGAGAAGCAGCTCATCACCATCGCCCGCGCGTTCCTGGCCGAGCCGTCGCTGCTGATCCTGGACGAGGCGACCAGCTCGGTGGACACCCGGACCGAGGTGCTGCTCCAGCGGGCCATGGCGGCGTTGCGCTCGGACCGGACGAGTTTCGTCATCGCGCACCGGCTGTCCACCATCCGCGACGCCGACCTGATCCTGATGATGGAGCAGGGCAGGATCGTCGAGCAGGGCACCCACGATCAGCTCGTCGCCGCCGGAGGCGCGTACGCCCGGCTCTACCGGGCGCAGTTCAGCGGCGCGGTGATCTCCGACGAGGTGCCGGCGCCCGCCCCGGCCGGCCCGCCGGGAACGCGCGCCGGCACGCCGGTCGGGAACTGACGTGGACCCGGCCACAGGTCCGGCACCGGTCCCCGTCCGGGTGCCCTCCCGGCACCCGGACGGGCCGGGGTCAGGCCGGCGGGAGCAGCCCCGCCGACCGGCTCGCGACCACCGCCCCGATCAGGCCCAGCGCCTGCGCGGCGGGCATCGGGTCGAGCACCCGGCCGTCGCGCAGGCGCAGCGAGAGCGACCCGCCGGCCGCCTCCCGGGCGCCGAGAACCCCGGTGTACGGGACGCGGCGGCGGGACGCGTCCCGGATCCGCGCACCCAGCGAACCGGCCTGGTCCACCTCGACCCGCAGCCCGGCCGCCTCGGCCCGGCGGGCCAGCCCGGCGGCCGCGTCGGCCTGCGCCGCGTCGACCGGGAGCAGCAGCAACTGCACCGGGGCGTACCAGGCGGGGAAGGCGCCCTCGTGCACCTCGATCAGGTACGCGAACAGCCGCTCCATGCTGCCGACCAGACTCCGGTGCACCATCACCGGCCGTTTCCGGCGGCCGTCCGAGCCGGTGTACGACAGGTCGAACCGCTCCGGCTTGTCGAAGTCGAGCTGGACGGTGGAGATGGTCGACTCCCGGCCGGCCGCGTCCACGATCTGAATGTCGATCTTCGGGCCGTAGAATGCGGCCTCGCCGGGCACCTCGACGACGTCCACCCCGTCGAGCGCGGCGCGGAGCATTTCCTCGGCCCGCGCCCAGCTCGCGTCGTCGCCCACGTACCGCTGGTCCGGCCCGCGCAGCGACAACCGGAACCCGGCCGGACGGACGCCGAGCACGGCGTGCGCCTCGCCGATCAGCCGCAGGATCTCGCGGACCTCGTCGCCGACCTGCTCCAGGGCGCAGAAGTTGTGCGCGTCGTTCAGCGAGATGGCCCGCACCCGGGACAGCCCGCCGAGCACCCCGGAGCGTTCCGCCCGGTACATCCCGCCCAGCTCGGCGACCCGCAGCGGCAGTTCCCGGTAGGACCGGCCGCGGGCGCGGAACACGAGGGCGTGGTGCGGGCAGAGCGCCGGGCGCAGCACGAACTCGTCGTCGGCGCTCAGCCGCATCGGCGGGAACATGTCGTCGGCGAAGTAGCCCAGGTGCCCGGACAGCTCGAACAGCTCCCGCTTGCCGAGCGGCGGCGAGTAGACGTGCCGGTAGCCGGCCCGGCGCTCCAACTCCCGGACGTACTCCTCGACGGCGTGCCGGGCGGCGGCGCCGGCCGGCAGCCAGATCGGCAGCCCGGCGCCCGCGAGCGGATCGGAGACGAACAGCTCCAGCTCCCGGCCGAGCCTGCGGTGGTCGATCATGTCGCTCTCCTTGTTCGGGTACGACCCGGAGGCGAGCAGGCCGGGAACGCCGCGAGGCCCCGGAGCGGATCGCCCCGGGGCCTCGTCGACGGAAACGTCAGTGCGGCGCGCCGGGAACACCCGGCGTCGTGGTCACTACCGCGCTGCGCATGCCCGGACGATAGGCGCGCGGATGTCGACGGTGCACCTGGATTTCGGAGGACGGGTGCGGGTCGCCGGCACGGGACCTGCCGGCGACCCGCGGCGGCCCGGGCATCGGAAACGGCGGACCCGACGGCTCCGGTGCCGCGTGCGATAAACGGTACGCCGGGAATCGACGATGTGCCGCCCTGCCCCGGGTGGTACGCCCCGATGACCCGTCACCCGCAGGCGGGCCGCCTCGTTTCCCATCTACGGCCTGCCGGAGCCGGCTGTCATCGTGCGGTGGGGCCGGTGATGGTGACGACGGACACGGCGTCCGGCTCGATCCGGTCGAACGGAGAACCCCGGCGAGGTGGCGGTCGTGGCCGAACTCATCTCTGACGTCGCGTCGCCCATGTGGGCGTACGCGCTGCTGCTGATCCTGCTGATCGCCGACGCCTTCGTCCCGGTGGTGCCGACCCAGCTCCTCATGATCACCAGTGGGGCGCTGACCGTGTACGGCGGGCTCAGCCTGCCGCTGACCATCGCGGTCGGCGCGGCCGGCGTGTTCATCGGTGACCTCGCCTGCTACCTGATCGGCCGCAGTACGCCGACCCGCCGCGCGGCACGCGCCACCACACCCGGCAGGGCACGCCGGGCGGTCACCCGGGTCACCCGGGGGCTGCGGGAACCGGGGCCGCTGGTGATCCTGCTCTGCCGTTTCGTACCGGGCGGCCGGATGGCGGCCTGCTTCTCGGCCGGGCGCAGCCGCTACCCGTACCGCCTGTTCCTGCCGTACGAGGCGGCGGCGGCCCTGGCCTGGTCCAGCTACGGCACGCTCGTCGGTCACCTGGGCGGTACGGCGCTGACCCACTCCGCGTGGCGGCTGCTGCTGATCGGTGGGGTGGCCGCTGCGGGGTTCGCGCTGGCCGGGTGGGCGATGACCTGGATCAGCAACAACCGGCAGACCCGCGCCGAGGCCACCGCCGACTCCGCCGGCAGCTGACCCCGAGCACCTGATCGACGTGAAGGAAGCACAGGCCATGAACGACGCGGCGAGGTGGCACGACGCCAAGGCCAGGGCCCGGCGGATCGATCCTTCGTGGGACGACGCCGAGCGCGCGGCGCAGCGCAGACATCTCAGGGAGCAGATGCTGGCATCGATCGCCGCCGCGCAACCGACGGGAGACCGGGCGGACGATCCACCTCGATCCGAACTCACCTGACGCGGTTCTCGGGGGTCCGGTAGGGGACGACCCGGGTAGTGGAGTGGGTGGTGGTCCCGGATCCGTCTGGGGCGGTCGCGGCGACAGGCTGGCCGTATGCCTGGAACGCGGAGAAGTGGCCTGCTGGCCCTCGGCGGGATCGTCCTGGCGGCGGTGCTCGCGACGGTCGGTCACCTCGAGGTGAACGACGATCTGGATCCCTGGTCGCTGACCGTCAGCGACTTCGCCGTCTCCGATCGCGGCGGCGTCATCGACACGGCGATGGCGGTGCTCGCGGCGGCCAGTCTGGTGCTGCTGCCGTCGCTGCGCCGGGCGGGTGCGGGCCGGGTGCCGCTCGCGCTGCTGACCGCCTGGTCGGCCGGGCTGCTGGCCGCCGCCGTGGTGCCCACGAACGAGCCGGGTACGCCGATGGACACCGCCGCGTACGTGCACCGGTACGCCTCGGTGCTGTCGTTCCTGGCCCTGCCGGTGGCCGGCTGGCTGCTCGCCCGCCATCCGGTCGCCGGGGCCGCCGCCTGGCTGCGCGGGCTGACCGTGGCCAGCCTGGTGCTGGCGGCCGCGATGATCTGGTCCGCCTACCCCGGCGACCGTGCCCTGCTCGGCCTGATCGAGCGCGCGCTGATCCTGACGGAGACGGCCCTCCTGACCACCCTGGCCGTGCACCTCACCCTGACCAAAGCCGTCGATCATGCAGTCGTGGCCCCGCACGGACCGGGCATACCGGTCGGACCGGGGGCCGCAACTCCATGATCGACGAGCAGCGGGGGCGGGAGGGCTACTCCAGCTCGTGGAGCATGAGCTGGCGGGCGGCCTCGGTGATGGAGCCGGACAGGCTCGGGTAGATGGTGATCGTGTGGGCCAGCTCGTTGACGGTGAGGTTGTTCTCCACCGCCATCGTGATCGGCAGGATCAGCTCGCTGGCCTTCGGCGCCACCACCACGCCGCCGATCACCTGGCCGCTCGCCGGCCGGCAGAACAGCTTGACGAAGCCGTCGGCCAGGTCGTCCATCTTCGCCCGGGCGTTGCCGGACAGCGGCAGCATCACCTGACGGGCCGGAGTCTTACCCGCGTCCACCTCGTCCTGGGAGACGCCGACGGTGGCCAGCTCCGGATCGGTGAAGACGTTCGCGGCGACGGTACGCAACCGCAGCGGCCGGACCGCCTCGCCCAGCGCGTGCCACATGGCGATGCGGCCCTGCATGGCCGCGACGCTCGCCAGCGGCAGCACGCCGGTGCAGTCACCCGCCGCGTAGATGCCCGGCACATTGGTACGGGAGACCCGGTCGACAGTCACGTAGCCGCCCCGGGCCAGCTCCACGCCGTACTCGGCCAGGCCCAGGTCGGCGGTGTTCGGGATCGAGCCGACAGCGATCAGCGCGTGCGAGCCGGTGACCTGGCGGCCGTCGGACAGCACCACCTCCACCCCGTCGCCGACGCGGCGGACCGCCTCGGCGCGGGAGTTGTTCAGGATGCTCATGCCCCGGTTGCGGAACACCCGCTCGATCGCCGACGCGGCGTCGGCGTCCTCGTGCGGCATGACCCGGTCCCGGCTGGACACGAGCGTGACCTTCACGCCCATGGCGAGGTACGCGCTGGCGAACTCGGCACCGGTCACGCCGGAGCCGACCACGATCAGGTGCTCGGGCAGCTCCGGCAGGTCGTACACCTGGCGCCAGGTCAGGATGCGCTCGCCGTCCGGTACGGCGGTGGGCAACTGGCGGGGGGTCGCGCCGGTCGCGACGAGCACCGTCGACGCGGCGATGGAGTATTCCGCGCCCCCGCCGGCCGGGGTGACGATCACCCGGTGGGTGTGGCCGAGCGTGTCCTCGCCGAGGCGGGCCGTGCCGGCGACGAACTCGACCCCGGCCTTGACCAGCTTGGTGTGGATGTCGGCGGACTGTGCCAGCGCGAGCCGCTTGACCCGCTCGTGCACCGCCGGGGCGTCGACGGTGACCGCCTCCAGGCCGTCGGAGTGCACCCCGAACTCCTCGGTGTCCCGGTAGCCGGTGACCACCTCGGAGCTGGCGATGAACGTCTTGGAGGGCACGCAGTCGGACAGCACGCAGGCACCACCGGCGCCCTCCGCCTCGACCACTGTGACATCGGCGTCCAACTGCGCGGCGACCAGAGCCGCCTCGTACCCGGCCGGCCCGCCGCCGATGATCACGATCTGGCTCACAGAGCCATCCCTTCGTTCGCGACTGCGGGGCTCCGCTCCGCTGCACTCCTCGCGCTCACAGCAGTCGCCCCTCGTCTGTGCTCACAGTGACTTTTTCTCCCCGTCCCGTCCGACACGCACTGTCGTATTCTCCCCCACCCGCCAGCCGGGCTATCGTCGTCGCCGTGGGTCTCTACGCTGCTTACGGCTCGAACCTCGATCCCGCCCGCATGCGCGCCTACTGCCCGCATTCGCCGATGGTGGGCACCGGCTGGCTTGAGGGGTGGCGGCTCACCTTCGCCGGCGAGGACGTCATCGGGTGGGAGGGCTCGGTCAGCACCGTCGTCGAGTCCCCCGGTGACCGGGTGTTCGTGGCGCTCTACGACATCCACCCGTACGACGCCGCGCAGCTCGACGAGCTCGAGGGCGTGACCGCCGGGACGTACCGCAAGCTGACCGTCCGCGTCTCGACGCTCGACGGCGACGTGACCGCGTGGGTCTACGTGTTCGACGGGTACGAGGGCGGGCTGCCCACCGCGTGGTACCTCTCGGAGCTGGCGAACGCCGCGGAGAAGGCGGGCGCGCCGGACGACTACGTCACCGAGCTGCGGTCCCGTCCCACCGGCACCGCGTCCGCGTAGCGCGTCTCCCACCCCGACAGTGTGCGCCGGAGCGCCGCCCGGCCGCTCGGCGACCCCGGTACGGGCGTGCCGGGTCACACCCGCGAGGCGGGCACACTCCGCTCGTACATGTCGGTCCAGCGCTCGTCCACCAGCCCGACGGAACGGTAGAGCGTGACCGGCGCGGTCGGGTTGGCCAGGTCGACGCCGAGCCCGGCGCCGGTGCGGCCCTTAGCCGCGTAGGTCGCGAAGGCCCGACGCAGCAGCGCCGCACCCACCCCCCGGCGCCGGTACGCGGGCAGCACCGACAGCGTCCGCACCCACCCCAGGTCCTGGTCGAGTGCCTGGTCGGAGGACTGGAGCGCGCCGGCCGGCTCGCCGTCGACCTCGGCCAGGAGCCACTCGTCCCAGACCTTGCCGTACGACGGCAGCAGGTCCCGCCACTGCTCGAAGTCGAGCGGGTCGTGGTCCGGGGTGTCCTGGAACGCGGTGTCGTAGATCCGGTGGAACAGCCGCAGGTCGTTCTCGTCGTCGGCGCGCAGCGGCCGCACCGTCACCCCGGGCGGGAGCGCCGGCTCGGCGGTCAGGTCGTGGAACGAGCGGCTCATCCGGATGTAGCGCTTGATCCGGGTGAACCCGGCCTCGGCCAGCTCACCGGCCCAGCGGGTCTCCGGCGCGTACACCCCGGTGCGCGCGGTCAGCGCGGGCAGGCCGCGTTCGGCGGCCCGTTCGGCGACCCGCTCCAGCAGCCGGTCCAGCAGCGGGGCGCGCAGGTCGGCGCCGCGGTCGGGGTCGACGAGGACGTCCACCCACTCCCGGCCTACGCCACTCGGGTTGGCCAGGATCGACCAGGCCACCGCCGTGCCGTCCGGGTCGGTGACCAGCCAGGAGTCCCGGTCCGGGTCGACGAACGGCGCGGTCAGCGCGGACCGAACGTCCTCGTCGTCGAAGTCGGGGTAGCCCACGGCGAAGGTGTCGGAAGCGTGCACCACCGCCAGGATCGCGGGCACGTCGTCGAGGGTCGGGCGGCGGGCCGACCAGCCGGCAGGGAGCGTCACGGGCCAGATCCTGGCAGTCGGACCGGGCGGGTCGCCTCCCATTTATCCGCCGCGGGCGCGCTGCCGCGCCGCGCCGAGCAGTCCCAGCAGCTCAGTACCCTCGGCGGCGTCCAGCGCGCGGAACGCCGCCGACGCCAGCCGGTCGGTCACCGCCTCGGCCCACAGCCGGCGTCGCACCAGCGGCCCGACCGGCGGGTACGGCGGCACCCACCCGCACGCGGCCGCCCCGGCCTCGCCCTCCGGCCCGGCCAGCACCCCCTCCAGCGGCGTCAGCCCGGCGGCCCGCACCGCCAGCAGGTACGCCCCGGCGAAGTGCTCGCGCAGCAGGAGCATGCCCACCGCCGCCCGCGCCCCCGGGGACGGATCGGGCACCCGCATGGCCCGCCAGGCGGCGAACAGCGGCATGCCGCTGGCGTCCGCCGCGTCGACCGCCCGGCCCAGCAGCGCGGCGAGCCGGGACGACTCCGCGCCGTCGCCCAGCCGGGCGGTGCCCCACCGGCAGCATTCGGCCAGGTTGGCGGTGGCCACCTCCAGCGGCGGGACGGTCCGTGCGGCGGCGTCCCAGCCGTCCGTGACCGCCTCCGGCGCGATGAAGCCGAGCGCCGCGGCGACCGTCTCGGCGCGGACGTCACCGAGCGCACCGGCCCGCCCGGTGATGTAGAAGGCCCACCCGGAGATGCCCAGCAGCCGCGCCCGGCGCAGCGTGGACGGGCAGCGGGCGAACGCCTCCCCGAGTTCGAGCACGAGCGGTTTGCAGGCGGCGGCGAGCTGTTCCGGGGTCATCGGCCGCCCGTCGCCGTCACTCTACCGAAGCCATTCATCACGCTCAGTCTGCCGGGTGATCACCGCTGTCGGCATCCCCCTCTTCGGCGTCGAGCGCCTCCAACACGGCCTCCACCTCACCGGCCCGGCGCCGGGCCGCGGTGACCGCCCGTTCCGCGCCCCGGCGGGCCAGCCGGGCCCGGCTCAGCTCCTGCTCGGCCACGGCCCGGCGACGCTCCAGCTCGGCCAGTTCGGTCTCGATCCGGTCCAGCGTGGCGGCGCCGTCCCGCTCGGCCGCGTCGGCCGTCGCCAGTTCCTTCTCGGCCCGGTCGAGGTCCGCGCGGGCCCGGGTCAGCTCCCGGGTCGCGGTCCGCCGCCGCCCGGCCCGTTCGGCCCGCGCCGCCCGCTCGTCGCGGGCCCGGCGCGCGTCGGCCCGCTCGGCCGCCCGATCCGGTACGACCGGCGCCTCCTCACCCCCTGTCACGAGCCGGAGCTGGGGGCGGGGCACCTCACCGAACCCGGCGTAGTGGCTGGCCCGCAGCAGGCGTCCGGCGCGTACCTGCTCGGCCACCTCGGTGTCCGACAGCGCGGCGTTGAGTGTCGCCTCCACCTCGCCCAGCGGCAGCTTGCCGGCCGGGGGCGCGGCGGGTTCGGCGGCGGCGAGCCGGCGTACCTCGGCCACCAGCGCGCCCACGACGGCGCGCCGCTGCGCGGACAGTTCCCGCAGTGTGCCGCCGCGCAGGTCGCGTTGCGCGGCGCGCAGCGACTCGGCCAGCTGGGTCAGATCGGCGACCAGCTCGGGACGGCGGATCGCCAGCAGGTTGACCAGCCAGGCCGCCACGGTGGGGCGGCGCAGCTTCCCGATCTCCCGGGCGGTACGCGGGTCGCCGGACTGCCGCGCCTGCGCGACGGCGGCGTCCCGGGCCGCGACGAACCGGTCCGGCGGCGTGGCGTAGAGCTGCCGGATCACCTCCACGGGCACCCCGGCCATGCTCAGGCGTCGATCCGGGTGCCCGGCTCCAGACGGCGGTAGGCGGTCTTGGACATCGCCGTGTACTGCCGGTCCAGCACACCGAAGCCGTTGTCGTTCAGTAGCCCGTCGTGCAGCGCGTACGCCCGGCGCGGAGCGACCGCGCGGATGAAGTCGACCACCTCGGAGAACTTCGACCAGGGCGCGTGTATCGGGGCGAACAGCGTGTCCACCTGCACGTCGTCGGGCACGAACAGCGCGTCGCCCGGGTGGTACACCACGTCGGCGAGGAGGTAGCCAATGTTCTGGATCACCGGGATGTCCGGGTGGATGACCGCGTGCTGCCCGCCGTACGCCCGCACCGGCACCCCGGCGACGGTGAACGACTGTCCGGGTTCGACCGTGACCAGCGCCTCGGCGGCGTCGCCGAGCACCCCGGCGAGCGAGGCCGGACCGTGCACCGGCACCGGGCGCCGCTCCAACGCCCGGGTGAGCGCGGCGACGTCCACATGGTCCGGGTGCTCGTGGGTGATCAGCACCGCGTCCGCGCCGTCCAGCGCCGCCGGGTCGCTGAAGACACCCGGGTCGACGACGAGCACCGCACCGTCGTGCTCCAGCCGGAGACAGGAGTGGGCGTACTTGGTCACCTGCATCGTGACTCCTCAGCTACCGAATCGTGCTGTCCTCAGCGCAGTCTGCCGGAACCGGCGCGATGACGCGTCACGTCCGAGGTATCGGCCCCGGCGGGCGGGGCCGTCGAGGCAGGACGCCAGTACCGCCGAGGAGGAGGCGGACCTCGGCTTCCTGGCCGGGCTGGGCGGCGGCTGGACGGCGTTCCTGGCCTCGGCCCGGGTTCTGCTCACCGTGCTCGACGCGGTGCTGCCCTTCGCGGTCGTGATCGGCGTACCACTGTGGCTGCTGCTCCTGTGGCGACGCCGGGTGCGGGCCGGCGGACGCCGCCGGCCGGCCCGAGCCCGGCGGTGCCGACGCCGCCGGGGCCGCCCGGTGGTCCGGTCAGCGCGCCGCCGCCAGTGCCCGCAGCGCGGTTTGGACCATGAGGCGTACCCCGGCCTCGATGGCACGCTCGTCCACGTCGAACGAGGCCCGGTGCAGGTCCACGTTGGGCCCGCTGCGGCCGACGCCGAGGCGGGCGAGCGCGCCCGGCACGTGCTCCAGATACCAGGAGAAGTCCTCGCCGCCCATGCTCTGCGGCGTCTCGGCGATGCCGTCCGGGCCGAGCGCGGCGGCGGTGGCCGCGGTGAACACGCCGATCGCGCCGGCGTCGTTGGTCACCGGAGGCCGGCCGCGCAGGTATTCCAGGTCGACTGTGGCACCGGTGGGCGCGAGCACGTCCCGCACCACCTGAGCCACGATCTTGGGCGCCTGGTCCCAGGTGTCACGGTCCATCACCCGCAGGGTGCCGGCCGCGCACGCCTCGGACGGGATGACGTTGTAACGGGTGCCGGCCGACGCGTGGCCGAACACCAGCAGCAGCCCGCTGTTGGCCGGCACCCGGCGGCTGATCAGCGTCGGCACCTCGGTGACCAGGCGGCCGAGCGCGTCCACCAGGTCGACGGTCAGGTGCGGGCGGGCGGTGTGCCCGCCGGGCCCGGTGAGCCGGACGGTGACGTTGTCGGCGGCGGCGGTGATCGGGCCGACCCGCAGGCCGACCTTGCCCACCGGCAGGTTCGGGTCGCAGTGCAGCGCGAAGATCTGCACCACGTCGTCCAGGCCGCCGGCCTCGATGACCTCCAGCGACCCGCAGGGCAGGATCTCCTCGGCCGGCTGGAAGATCAGCCGGACCCGGCCGTCGAGGCGGCCGGTGTCGGCGAGCTGGGCCAGCAGCATGCCGACGCCGAGCATCACCGACGTGTGCACGTCGTGGCCGCAGGCGTGGCAGACGCCCTCGACGGTCGAGCGGTACGGCACGTCCTTCGGGTCGCTCAGCGGCAGCGCGTCGATGTCGGCGCGGAGCGCGATCACCGGCCCGTCCGGGCGGCCGTCGATGTCGCAGATGACGCCGTTGCCCTTGGGCAGCAGACGCGGCTTCAGCCCGGCGAGGGACAGCTCGCGGTGCACCAGGGCGGCCGTTTCGAACTCCTCACCGGACAGCTCCGGGTGGGAGTGGATGTGACGGCGCGTTTCGATGAGGCCGGGTACGCGCAGCGCGAGCAGATGGTCGAGCTCGAAGGGCAGGGGCTGGTAGCTGGTCGGCGCCTCGGACCGGGACGACGCCAGCAGGCCGCCGGAAGGCAGCGTCAACGCACTCGTCACGTCGAATTCTCGATCACTAGAAGTGGATGGATCTTCGGGTCGGACAGCAGACAGCCTAGACCTCCGGCGGTGACGCTGCGCAACATCTTTCGCGTAGCGGTCGGACCGCGTAGCGTCACGAATGCCCTGGTGAGAGGGGTCGAATATCTGCGGGACAGCAGGTAGATCGCGGTCGAACGCCGTCATCCGCCCTCCACCTCCTACAACGCGTAACCGTTTCGACTACCACAATTACCGGCCCGTCGTTCCGAATTGTCGCATTAGTCGCGGCAATTAACTGCCGCTCCGACAATTGCCCGACAACAGTCGGCTGCCGGAAGACTCCCGACGGTGACACGAGCGCCCGACCCCCGACCGCACAGGCTGTCCGTCCCGTTCACCCGATCGGGTTACCCGAATCACCGATTCGCACACGCGAAGGCGGCCCGCGCCGCACATCGAGGGTGCACGGCGGGACCGCCTGCGGACGGTTCAGAACCGGTCGCTGGGCCGGTAGATCCCCCACACCTCGCGAAGCGTCCCGCAGACCTCGCCGACGGTGGCGCGGGCGCGCAGCGCCTCCTTCATCGGGTAGAGCACATTGGCGTCCCCCTCGGCGGCGGCGCGCAACTCCGTCAGGGCCCGCTCGACCGCGCCCGAGTCCCGCTCGGCGCGCAGCCGGGCCAACCGCTCCCCCTGGGCCGCCTCGATCGCCGGGTCCACCCGCAGCGGCTCGTACGGCTCCTCCTCGTCGATCTGGAACCGGTTGAGGCCGACCACCACCCGTTCACCCGAGTCGATCTCCTGGGCGATCCGGTACGCGGACTGCTCGATCTCCCGCTTCTGGAAGCCGGCCTCGATCGCGTCCACCGCCGACCCGTGGTCGAAGACCCGGTCCATCAGCTCGGTGGCCGCCGCCTCCACCTCGGCGGTCATCGCCTCCACCACGTACGACCCGGCGAACGGGTCGACGGTGGCGGTCAGGTCCGTCTCGTACGCCAGCACCTGCTGGGTCCGCAACGCCAGCCGGGCCGCCTTCTCGGTGGGCAGCGCGATGGCCTCGTCGAAGCTGTTGGTGTGCAGCGACTGGGTGCCGCCGAGCACCGCGCCGAGGCCCTGCACCGCCACCCGGACCAGGTTCACCTCCGGCTGCTGGGCGGTGAGCTGCACGCCCGCGGTCTGGGTGTGGAACCGAAGCATCATCGACTTCGGGTTCTTCGCGCCGAACTCGTCGCGCATCAGCCGGGCCCAGATCCGCCGGGCCGCGCGGAACTTGGCGACCTCCTCGAGCAGCGTGGTGCGGGCCACGAAGAAGAACGACAGCCGGGGCGCGAAGTCGTCCACGGCCAGCCCGGCGGCGAGCGCCGCGCGGACGTACTCCACGCCGTTGGCGAGCGTGAACGCGACCTCCTGCGCGGGCGACGCGCCGGCCTCGGCCATGTGGTAGCCGGAGATGGAGATGGTGTTCCACTTCGGCACCTCGGCCCGGCAGTAGGCGAAGGTGTCGGCGACCAGCCGCAGCGAGGGCTTCGGCGGGAAGATGTACGTCCCCCGGGCGATGTACTCCTTGAGGATGTCGTTCTGGATGGTGCCGTTGAGCGCCGCGCCGGGCACGCCGTTCTCCTCGGCCACCAGCTGGTAGAGCAGCAGCAGCACCGAGCCGGGCGCGTTGATGGTCATCGACGTGGAGACCTTGTCCAGCGGGATGCCCCCGAACAGCGTGCGCATGTCCTCGATGGAGTCGATGGCGACGCCGACCTTGCCCACCTCGCCGTGCGCGATCGGGTCGTCCGAGTCGTACCCCATCTGGGTCGGCAGGTCGAACGCGACGGACAGGCCCATGGTGCCGGCGCGCAGCAGCTGGTGGTAGCGCGCGTTGCTCTCGGTCGCGGTGCCGAACCCGGCGTACTGTCGCATGGTCCAGGGCCGGGACGTGTACATCGTCGGGTAGACGCCGCGGGTGTACGGGAACTCGCCCGGCTCGCCCAGCCGGGCGTCCAGCTCCGCCGGAAGGTCTGCCGCCGTGTAGACGCTCTGGATCGGGAAGCCCGACTCGCTTGACCGCGCATCGCTCATTACCGGATGGTAGGACGCGCGGACCGCCAGGTGGGTGAGGGATACCGCACACCTCACGGCGGCGACCCACCGGAGGTGAACGGGCGACCACATACCGTCGAGTAGGCAAACGCCCGCCGCGTCGGGTTTCGCATCGGGCGTCGGAACCAGCAAGATAGTGGGGTTGTGTCCCAGCCCCCTCGATATCCCCCGGTGGCTTTTCTGTGACTCAGATTCCGACGTGGAGCGGCGGACCGGCCAGTCCTCCCACTGGACGCGCAGCGCCCGGCACCACCATCGGTGGTCGCTACTCGCTGCGCTCCCCGGTGGGCAACGGAGGCATGGGCACGGTCTGGCGGGCCACAGACACGTTGCTGCGCCGTGATGTGGCGGTCAAGGAGGTCGTCCTCCCGCCGGGTCTCGCCCCGAGCGACCGCGACGCGCTCTACGAACGGACGCTGCGGGAGGCCCGCGCCGCCGCCGCGATCCAGCACCCGGCCGTGGTGCAGGTCTACGACGTGGTCACCGAGGGTGGCCGTCCGTGGATCGTGATGGAACTGCTGGACGCCCGCAGCCTGGCCGACATGGTGATCGAGGACGGGCCGGTCGCGCCGCGCGCCGTCGCCAAGATCGGGATCGCGCTGCTCGGCGCGCTGGAGGTGGCGCACGCGATCGGCGTGCTGCACCGCGACGTCAAGCCGGCGAACGTGCTGATCTGCACCGACGGCCGCTGCGTGCTCACCGACTTCGGCGTGGCCCGGATGCCCACCGACGTGCAGCTCACCACGCCCGGCATGGTGCTCGGCTCGCCGCACTTCATCTCGCCCGAGCGGGCCATGGGCCAGGAGTTCGGGCCGCCGAGCGACCTGTTCTCGCTCGGCGTGACGCTCTACACCGCGGTCGAGGGCCGGCCCCCGTTCGACAAGGGCGACCCGATCGAGACCATGCACGCCGTGGTCGAGGACCCGCCCGCCACGCCGCAACGCAGCGGCCCGCTCACCGGTGTGCTGATGGGGCTGCTGGAGAAGGACCCGGCCCGCCGGATGGACGTGCACCGGGCCCGGGCCAACCTGCGCGAGCTGCTCGCCGGCCCGCTGACCAGCACCGCCACCGCCGTCAACTCGGTCACCGACCCGTACGCGGTGGTGCCGGTGCCGCGCCCGACCACGCCGCCGGCGATCGCCGCGAAGCCGAACCCGAGCGGGCAGATCGGCGGCCGGGCGATGATCGGCCCGGACGAGTCGCTCACCGACCGGCTCGCCGCGCTGCGCCGCGGTGAACGGCCCACGGCCGAGAAGGGCGCGGCGGGTGCCGCCGCCCTCGACGAGACCAGCGCCGACGCGCTGGCCGGCCCGCTGCACACGCCGACCGGTGCGATGTCCGGGCCGGGCACGCCGGACGCCACCCGGCGCATCTCGCCGGACGCCACGGTCCGGCTCGGCCAGGGTGCCGCAGCGGACGCGACCCAGGCGGTGCCGACCGCCTACGGCCGCACCGTCGACGCCACCCAGCCGGTGTACGGCGGCGGCAACCAGTGGTCGGTACCCGGCACCGGCCAGCCGTGGACCACCCCGGCCACCGCGCCCGCGACCGGTGGTGGCGGCCCGGCCGGCGGTGCCAAGGGCCTGCTCGGCCGGGTGAAGGCGTGGCCGCGCAAGGTCCAGCTCGCCGCCGCCGGCGGCCTGGCCGTGGTGCTGCTGGTGAGCGTGATCGCGCTGACCAGCGGTGGTGACGACGCTCCCCCGCCGATCGTGGGCGCGCTGCCCTCGACCTCGGCGGCGGCCGCGCCCGAGATGCAGGAGCAGACCGTCAAGGGCGTGACCATCCAGGTGCCGAAGGGCTGGCAGCGGCAGACCGGCGGCCTCTACGTCGACTACGTCGACCCGGAGGACGAGGGCCGCAAGGTGCGGGTCATCGCCGAGCCGTGGGGCGGCACCTCGATCAGCTGGGCCGAGTTCGCCTCGCGGAACCTGAACAAGAACAGCACCAAGAGCAAGACCTGCCCGGCCCCCTACACCGAGGTGTCGGTCTCCGAGCAGCCGCTCGCCGGCCAGACCGCAGGCCAGCTCGAATACACCTGCGGCGAGGGTGAGTCCATGCGCCACGGCATCTGGCGGGGCGTGGTCAAGGACGGCAAGGTCTACTCGTTCTACCTCTCCTCGACCGACGCCCGGTTCGCCGAGAGCAAGCCGATCTTCGACGCGATGGTCGGCTCGTTCCAGCTCACGGCGGCCAACTGAGTCGAGGCCGACGGCCAGCGGTGATCCGCCGCCGTGCTTTCATGAGGCAATGGCGGCGGATACCACTGACCTTGACGACCTTCGCGGACGCGCCGAGCGCTGGCTCGCCGACGACCCGGACCCGGCCGACCGCGCCGAGCTGCGGGCGGTCCTCGACGGGCTGCCCGGGACGGCGGCCGACCTGGCCGACCGGTTCGCCGGTCCGCTGACCTTCGGCACCGCCGGGCTGCGCGGCCCGCTGCGCGCCGGGCCCAACGGCATGAACTTCGCCGTGGTCACCCAGGCCGCCGCCGGGCTCGTCGGCTGGCTCGCCGCCCAGGGCGGCGAGGGCCCGCTGGTGATCGGGTACGACGCCCGGCGCGGCTCCCGTGCGTTCGCCGAGCGCACCGCGCAGGTGGCCACCGGTGCGGGCCGCCCGGCGCTGCTGCTGCCCCGGCCGCTGCCCACGCCCGTGCTGGCGTTCGCGGTCCGGCAGCTCGGCGCGGTCGCCGGGGTGATGGTCACGGCCAGCCACAACCCGCCGCAGGACAACGGCTACAAGGTCTACCTGGGCGCGCAGCTCGGCGGTGAGCTGGGCGCGGGCGCGCAGATCGTGCCGCCCGCCGACGCCGGGATCGAGGCGGCCATCCGGGCGGTCGGCCCGCTCGCGGCGGTGCCGCTCGGCCCGGCCGAGCAGGTGCTCGGCGACGATCTGGTGGCCGCGTACGTCGAGCGGGCCGCCGCCGTCGTCGCCCCGGCCGGACCGCGGGACCTGAAGGTGGCGTACACGCCGCTGCACGGGGTGGGCGCCGCGGTGCTGACCGCCGCGTTCGCGCGCGCCGGATTCGGCGTGCCCGGCATGGTGCCCGAGCAGGCCGAGCCGGACCCCGCGTTCCCGACCGTGAGCTTCCCCAACCCCGAGGAGCCGGGCGCGGTGGACCTGCTGGTCGCGCTCGCCGACCGCACCGGCGCGGACCTGGCCGTCGCCAACGACCCGGACGCGGACCGCTGCGCGGTGGCGGTACGCGACGCCGGTTCCTGGCGGATGCTGCGCGGCGACGAGGTGGGCGCCCTGCTCGCCGACCACCTGATGCGGCGCGGCGTGACCGGCCTGTACGCGACCACCATCGTGTCGTCGGCGCTGCTGCGGGCCATGACGGCGGCCCGGGGCCTGCCCTACGACGAGACGCTCACCGGGTTCAAGTGGATCGTCCGGGCCGGCGGGGTCCGGGAGCCGCTGGTGTACGGCTACGAGGAGGCGCTCGGCTACTGCGTCGCGCCGGCTCACGTACGCGACAAGGACGGCATCACCGCCGCGCTGACGGTCGCCGAGCTGGCGGCCGGCCTCAAGGCGGAGGGCCGTACGCTCCTCGACCGGCTCGACGAACTGGCCGCCGAGTTCGGCGTGCACCACACCGAGCAGCTCTCGGTCCGGGTGGAGGACCTGCGGGTGATCGCGGACGCGATGGCACGGATCCGGGCGGCCACTCCGGCGGCGCTGCTCGGGCAGCCGGTGACCGAGGCGTCCGACCTGCTTCCCGACGCGGACGTGGTGATCCTGCGTACCGACGCGGCCCGGGTGGTGATCCGGCCGTCGGGCACCGAGCCGAAGCTGAAGGCGTACCTGGAGGTGGTGGAGCCGGTGCGCGGCGGCGACGTGCCGGCGGCCCGGCAGCGGGCTCGGGCCGCCGTCACCGAGCTGCGCAACGAGATCGCCGCCGCCCTGGGCCTCTGACCACTGGATGGAAGGAAGGGCCCCTTGTTAACGCCTGGCGTTAACAAGGGGCCCTTCCTCTACCGGAGGCGTTAAAAGGGGGCCCTTCCTTACCGCTTGCCCAGGGCGGCGTCGACGGCCTGACCCAGGGCGGCGATGACCAGGCTGATCGACGGGCGTACCACGCTGTCGTCCAGGCTCACCGTGCCGGAGAACCCGGCGCCGGCGGCGATCTCCTCCAGGCGCCGGCCGGCGTTCTCGGCGGCCGGGCCGGTCAGCCCCAGCGCCGGTTCCATCCGCAGCACCGCAACGAGCGTGGCCAGCGCGGCGGTCCGCTCGTCCGGGAGCTGCCCGCTGGTCAGCGCGTCGGCCAGCCGCCGCCGGATGTCCGCCTCGACCGAGGCGTCGGCCACCGGGTAGCGGTGCACGTGGATGAAGCCCAGCTCGGTCTCGTCCACGTCCCGCACCACGCCCCGGCCGCAGAGGTCGGACAGGATCCGGTCGCGCAGGCCGTGCCGCAGTCGCTGCACCCACGACGACGGACTGTGCGGCGTGTCCGCGGCCATCTTGGCGAGTACGGCGTCCGCGATCGGCTCGCCGGTCGGGGCCGGGTCGACCACCGCCAGGTTCCCGTCCGCGTACGCGACCCGTCCGGCCAGGGCCAGCTCGACCAGCACCGCCGCGGCCATGCCCAGGTCCAGGCTGATCCGCGGCATGGTGGCCTTGCCGGTTTCGTCGTCATACGCGAGGAGCAGCAGCTCCTCGGCGAGCGCAACACCAGTCATGGCCCGGAACGCTAGCGCCTCCCCGCATCCCCGCGCATCGACTCGCCGGGGTCGCCCGATTCACGGCGAGAGGGCCCTTCCCGGGGGGAATAGAGCCCTCTCCACCGAATCGCCGGAACGCCGGAGTGCCGAGTGCCGGAGTGCCGAATCGCCGGTGTGCCGGGTCAGAAGCGGGGCATGCCGCCGAACTGGCGGTCACCGGCGTCACCCAGGCCGGGGACGATGAACTTCGAGTCGTTCAGTCCTTCGTCGATCGAGGCGGTGACCAGGCGCAGCGGCAGCCCGGAGCGCTCCAGCCGCTCGATGCCGACCGGCGCGGCCAGCACGCAGAGCACTGTGATGTCGGTGCAGCCCCGGTCGGCGAGCAGCCGGCAGCAGTGCTCCAGCGAGCCGCCGGTGGCGAGCATCGGGTCGAGCACCAGCACCGGCAGGCCGGCGAGGTCGCGCGGCAGCGACTCCATGTACGCGCGGGGCTCGTACGTCTCCTCGTCGCGGGCCAGGCCGACGAAGCCCATCGACGACTCGGGCAGCAGGCCGAGCGCGGCGTCGGCCATGCCGAGACCGGCCCGCAGCACCGGCACCAGCAGCGGCGGGTTCGCCAGCCGGGTGCCCTCGGTGGCGGTGACCGGGGTCTGGATCGAGTACTTCTCGACCGGGAAGGAGCGCGCGGCCTCGTACACCAGCATGGTGGTGAGTTCGCGCAGCGCGGCCCGGAACGACGACGAGTCGGTCCGGGCGTCCCGCATGGCGGTCAGCCGCGTCTGGGCGAGCGGATGGTCAATGACGTGTACGTCCACGATCGCTCAACCTACCGTTTACCGGCCCGGCTCAGGGCGGGTGCGGTCCGACCAGCGACCCCGCTCACGTGCGGCACTTGCAAGTGACCAAGATCACTCGACTCGCGGGTGCGTACTATTCGGGGCATGACGGCGACAACGACGTCGGCCCGGTCGGACCTCACCGAGCTGGGACGATCCGAGACCGCTCTGCGGACCTTCCTGCACGGGCTGCCCGGCGTGGACCAGGTCGGCGCGGAGCAGCGGGCGGCGCAACTCGGCACCCGCTCCATCAAGACCACTGCGAAGGCCGAGGCGATCGACCTGGCGATCCGGATGGTCGACCTGACCACCCTCGAAGGGGCGGACACCCCGGGCAAGGTACGGGCGCTGGCGGCCAAGGCACTGCGCCCCGACCCGGCCGACCCGAGCTGCCCGCATGTCGGCGCCGTCTGCGTCTATCCGGCGATGGTCCCGCACGTGGCCGAGGTGTTGCGCGGCAGCGGGGTGCACCTGGCCAGCGTGGCGACCGCGTTCCCGTCCGGCCAGGCGCCACTGGAGATCAAGCTCGCCGACGTGCGCGCGGCGGTCGAGGCGGGCGCGGACGAGATCGACATGGTGATCAACCGGGGCGCGTTCCTGGCCGGGCGCTACTCCGAGGTCTACGACGAGATCAAGGCGGTCAAGGAGGCCTGCGGCTCTGCTGACGGCGGTCGCCAGGGGCGACCGGCAGCCCACCTCAAGGTCATCCTGGAGACCGGTGAGCTGGCCACGTACGACAACGTGCGGCGCGCGTCCTGGCTCGCCATGCTCGCGGGCGGCGACTTCATCAAGACCTCCACCGGCAAGGTTCCGGTAGCGGCCACGCCGCCGGTGACGCTGGTGATGCTGGAGGCGGTCCGCGACTTCCGCGCCGCCACCGGGCGTCAGGTCGGCGTCAAGCCGGCCGGTGGCATCAAGACCACCAAGGACGCGATCAAGTACCTGGTCATGGTCAACGAGACAGTCGGCGCGGACTGGCTGAGCCCGGACTGGTTCCGGTTCGGCGCGTCAAGCCTGCTCAACGACCTGCTCATGCAGCGCACCAAGCTGACCACCGGCGTCTACGCCGGCCCCGACTACTTCACCCTGGACTGAACGCGATGTTCGAATACGCACCCGCCCCCGAGTCCCGCTCGGTGGTGGACATCAAGCCCTCGTACGGGCTCTTCGTCGACGGCGCGTTCGTCGACCCGGCCTCCGGCGGCAGCTTCAAGTCGGTGAACCCGGCCTCCGAGGAGGTGCTGGCCGAGATCGCCGAGGCCGGAGCCGACGACGTGGACCGCGCGGTCCGCGCCGCGCGGAGCGCGTACGAGAAGGTCTGGGGTTCGATGCCGGGCCGCGACCGGGCCAAGTACCTGTTCCGGATCGCCCGGATCATCCAGGAGCGCTCGCGCGAGCTGGCCGTGCTGGAGTCGCTGGACAACGGCAAGCCGATCAGGGAGTCGCGCGACGTCGACCTGCCGCTGGTCGCCGCGCACTTCTTCTACTACGCGGGCTGGGCCGACAAGCTCCCCCACGCGGGCTTCGGCCCGGACCCGAAGCCGCTCGGCGTGGCGGCGCAGGTGATCCCGTGGAACTTCCCGCTGCTCATGCTGGCGTGGAAGATCGCTCCGGCGCTCGCCGCCGGCAACACGGTGGTGCTCAAGCCGGCCGAGACGACCCCGCTGACCGCGCTGCTGTTCGCCGAGATCTGCCAGCAGGCCGACCTGCCGGCCGGTGTGGTGAACATCGTCACCGGCGCCGGTGACACCGGCCGGGCGCTGGTCGAGCACCCGGGCGTGGACAAGGTGGCGTTCACCGGCTCCACCGAGGTCGGGCGCGCCATCGCCCGCGCGGTCGCCGGCTCCCGCAAGAAGCTCACGCTGGAGCTGGGCGGCAAGGCCGCGAACATCGTCTTCGACGACGCCCCGATCGACCAGGCCGTCGAGGGGATCGTCAACGGCATCTTCTTCAACCAGGGGCACGTCTGCTGCGCCGGTTCCCGGCTGCTGGTCCAGGAGTCGGTGGCCGACCGGGTGCTGGAGTCGCTCAAGCGCCGGATGGCCCAGCTCCGGGTCGGCGACCCGCTGGACAAGAACACCGACGTCGGCGCGATCAACTCGGCCGCGCAGCTCGCCCGCATCCGGGAGCTGTCCGACGCCGGGTCCGCCGAGGGCGCGGAGCGCTGGTCGCCGCCGTGCGAGCTGCCCGAGCGCGGCTTCTGGTTCGCGCCGACCATCTTCACCGGGGTCACTCAGGCGCACCGGATCGCCCGCGAGGAGATCTTCGGCCCGGTGCTGTCGGTGCTCACGTTCCGCACCCCGGCGGAGGCCGTCGAGAAGGCCAACAACACGCCGTACGGGCTGTCGGCCGGGATCTGGACCGACAAGGGTTCCCGGATCCTGTGGCTGGCCGACCGGCTGCGCGCGGGCGTGGTGTGGGCCAACACGTTCAACAAGTTCGACCCGACGTCGCCGTTCGGCGGCTACAAGGAGTCGGGCTACGGTCGCGAGGGCGGCCGGCACGGGCTGGAGGGGTACCTCAATGTCTGAGCGGGTCGCGGTACGCAAGACGTACAAGCTCTTCATCGGCGGGAAGTTCCCGCGCAGCGAGTCGGGACGGTCGTATCTGGTGCAGTCGGCGAACGTGTCTCTTGCCTCCCGGAAGGACGCGCGGGACGCGGTCGTCGCCGCCCGTGCCGCGGTGAAGGGGTGGGCCGGGGCGACCGCGTACAACAGGGGTCAGATCCTCTACCGGGTCGCCGAGATGCTGGAGGGCCGGCGCGCGCAGTTCGTGGCCCTGGGCGTCCCGGCCGACGAGGTGGACGCGGCGATCGACCGCTGGGTCTGGTACGCGGGCTGGTCCGACAAGGTCGCCCAGGTGTACGGCAGCGCCAACCCGGTGGCCGGCCCGTACTTCAACCTGTCCGCGCCGGAGCCGACCGGCGTGGTGGCGGCGGTGGCACCCGAGGAGCCCGCGCTGCTCGGCCTGGTGAGCGTGATCGCCCCGGCGATCGTCACCGGCAACACGGTGGTGGTGGCCGCCTCCCCGGCGGCGCCGCTGGCGGCGGTGACGCTGGCCGAGGTGCTCGCCACCTCCGACCTGCCCGGCGGGGTGGTCAACATCCTCACCGGCCGGCTGACCGAGACCGTGCCGACGCTCGCCGCGCACATGGACGTCAACGCGCTCGACCTGACCGGCGTCGCCGACGCCGAGCTGGCCGCCGACCTGGAGATCAAGGCCGCGGAGAACCTCAAGCGGGTGCTCCGGCCGGCCCCGGCCGGCCACGACTGGTACGCCGACCCCGGCATCACCCGGCTGACCACGCTGCTGGAGACCAAGACGGTCTGGCATCCGAAGGGCGTCTGACTCGACGCAGTCCGGTCCGGCCCGAAGTGGCGGCACTCCCACCCGGGTTGCCGCCACTTCCCGTTCCCGCACCTCCAAGAACAACACCAGCACGGCGAAGTGGCCGCATCAGGTCACCCCGGATACCGCCACCTCCCCGAACTGGTGTTGATCTTCGGGAACGGGAACAGGAACCGGGGCGGCGGAGGGGCTCTACTACCGGGGGTAGGATTGACGGGTGACTCGGCTGGGGGACCTTGAGCGTGCGGTGATGGACGTGCTGTGGGACGCGGCGCCCGCCTCGTCGGGCGGCGTGACGGTGCGCGAGGTCGCCGACGCCCTGGACGGGCGGGAACTGGCCTACACCACGGTGATGACCGTGCTCGACCGGCTCGCCGGCAAGGGCATGGTGCAGCGCGAACGGGAGGGCCGCGCCTGGCGGTACCGTCCGGCCGCCACCCGCGAGGCGCACATCGCCCAGCTCATGCTCGAAGCCCTCGACCTCGGCGGCAGCCGGGACGCCGCACTCGTGCGCTTCGCCCGCTCGGTGACCGGCACGGAGGCGGACGTGCTCCGCGCCGCACTCGGCGCCGAGGCCGGGGCGACGGTCGAGGACGGACCGGCCGGCCGGGTCGAGAACCCCCGGCCCGGTCGGCCGGCGCTCGACGAGGCGACGGACCGGTAGGGCGGCTGCCGTGGCGTACGCCCTGCACTTCGCCGCGATCATCCTGGCCTGCTGGCTGACCGCGCAGGTCCTCGCCGCCGCGCGCTGGACCTGGCGGGCACCCCGGGTGGCGATCATCTGCTGGCAGGCGGTCGGGCTGGCGCTCGGCCTGTCGGCCATGGGGCTGCCGATGGCGCTGGGGCTCGACGCGTACGACCGGGCGACCGGGTACGCGCTGCTGGCCCTGGCCGACGACCTGGCCCACGGCACGCTGCCGGCCGGGGTGGGCGCGGTGCACCTCAGCCTGGTCGGCGTCGGTCTCGGCATCGGCGCGGTGCTGCTCACCACGACGGTGCGCAGCCTGCACGGGGCGGTCCGCGCCCAGCGCCGGCACCGGGAGCTGTTGCACCTGGTGGCCCGGCGTGACCCCACGGTGCCCGGCGCGCTGGTGCTCGACCACCCGAGCGCGGCGGCGTACTGCCTGCCGGGGGTGCGTCCCCGGGTGGTGGTGAGCGCGGGCACGCTCGACCTGCTCGACCCGGCCGAACTGGCGGCGGTGCTCACCCACGAGCGGGCGCACGCCCAGGAGCGGCACGACCTGGTGCTGTTGCCGTTCACCGCGCTGTGCCGGGCGCTGCCCTGGTTCCGGTGGGTGCGGGACGCGCACGCGCGGGTGGCGCTGCTGGTCGAGATGCGCGCCGACGACAAGGCCCGGGAGCTGCACGCGGAGGCTCCGCTGGCCGGTGCGCTGCGCCGGTTCGCCGCCGCCGAGCACCGGGTCCAGCCGGCCGGCACGCTCGGACTCGGCGATCGCGACCTCGACGTACGCGTGCAGCGGCTGCTCGTCGCGGACCGGCCGCCGCGGGTGCTCGGCGCGATGGCGCTGGCGGTCGCCGGCACGCTCGTCTCCCTTCCGGTCGCCCTGTTCCTGAGCTGATCCGGGCCTCGCCCCTACGGGACTTCTCCGGGTTCGCGCGCCTTGATAGGTAGACAGCCTATGTGTAGGTTGGCTACGACAAGTGAGCCAACCCATGGGAGGACGACAGTGGACCCGCTGCTCCTCGCCCGCCTCCAGTTCGCCACCACCACCTCGATCCACTTCCTGTTCGTGGCGGTCACGCTCGGCCTGGTCACGCTCCTGGTCGGGTTGCAGACGGCCGGCTACCTCACCGGCAAGCCGGCGTACGAGCGACTGACCCGGTTCTGGGGCCAGCTCTACGTGATCAACTATGTGCTCGGCATCGCCACCGGCATCGTCATGGAGTTCCAGTTCGGCCTGAACTGGAGCGGGCTGTCGCGCTACGTCGGGAACGTGTTCGGCGCGCCGCTCGCCATCGAGACGCTCGTCGCGTTCTTCCTGGAGTCCACGTTCCTCGGCATGTGGATCTTCGGGTGGCACCGGCTGCGGCGCGGCGTGCACCTGGCACTGCTCTGGGGTGTGGCGGTCACCGCGTACGCCTCGGCCTTCTGGATCATGGTGGCGAACGCCTGGCTCCAGAACCCGGTCGGATACGAGGTCCGCGACGGCGTCGCCCACCTCACCGACTTCGGCGCGCTGCTCACCAACCCCACGTTCGGCATGGCGTTCGGCCACGTCATCTCGGCGAGCCTGGTCACCGGCGGCCTGTTGATGGCGGCGGTGAGCGCCTGGCACCTGCTGCGGCGTACCACCGACTACGCGCTCTTCCGCACCTCGCTGCGGCTCGGCCTGGTCACCGCGGCCCTGGCGGTCACCACGCTCCAGGGCTTCGGCTTCGCCCAGTTCGGCCCGGTCGGGCAGCTCCAGCCGACCAAGTTCGGCGGTGGGCCGGACCGGGACGCGCTCGTCGCCGACTGGACCGCGCGGTTCGGCCCCGGCGACTGGGAACCGCCGGTGCTCTCCGACGTCGGCCTCGGCTTCATGATCCTGATCGGCTTCACGCTCGGCGCCGTCTGGCTCCTGCTGCCGCTGCTCTGGCGCGACTGGATCATCCGGCTGAAGGCGCCGCTCTGGCTGATCCTGCTCGGCCTGCCGCTGCCGTTCGTGGCGATGCTGCTCGGCTGGATCGCCCGCGAGGTCGGCCGCCAGCCCTGGGCCGCGTACGGGCTGCTGCCCACCGCGCAGGCCGTCTCGCCGGTCTCACCCGGGCTGATGCTCACCTCGCTGATCGGGTTCAGCCTGCTGCTCGGCGCGCTCGCGGTGACCAACTGGATGCTGCTGGCCCGGCACGCCGCCCGCGGCGCGCACGACCCCGCGCTCGGCCGGCCGCCCGCGCCCGACACCGACGCCCACCACCAGCCCGTGTTCGTCTGAGGGAGCCCGCCGTGGAACTCGCCTGGTACGCCCTGCTCGGCCTCTTCTTCGCCACCTACCTCGTGCTCGGCGGCTACGACTACGGCGTCGGCCTGCTGCTGGCCCGGCGCGGCCCGGCACCGGGCAGCCGGACCACCCTCACCGCGCTCGGGCCGTTCTTCCTCGGCAACGAGGTCTGGCTGGTGGCGGCCGTGGGCATCCTGTTCGGCGCGTTCCCCCGGCTGGAGGGTGAGCTGCTCGCCGGCCTCTACCCGGCCGTGCTCGCCGCGCTGACCGGGGTGGTGCTGGTGACCGCCGGGGTGCAGCTGCGCAGCCGCCCGGCCGCCGCCACCGCCCGCGCCCGCTGGGACCGCCTGGTGGTGGTCGGCTGCGTGCTCGCCGCGCTGGGCTGGGGCGCGGTGCTCGCCGGGCTGCTTCAGGGCGTGCCGCTCGGCGCGGACGGCCATGTGGTCGGCGCCGGTCATCTCGCCACCCCGTTCGTCGCCGCCGCCGGGCTGGCGCTGCTCGCGCTGGTGGCGGTGCACGGTGCGACGTTCCTCACGCTCCGGCTGCCCGCCGCCGAGGCCCCGGCGCTCGCCCGGCTGGCGACCGGCCTGGTGCCCGCCGCGCTCGTCGCCGTCGCCTCGGCCACCGTCCTGGGCCTGCTCTCCGATCGGGTACGCGCCGCGGTGGCGCGCCCGGCGGTGGCCGTACTCCTGCCGTTGGCGCTCGTGGCGGCGCTGCTGACGGCCCGCGCGGCGCTACGCCGGGGCCGGGCCGGGACGGCCTTCGCGGCGACCGCGACGGCGCTGGCGCTGCCCGCGCCGCTGATCGGGGCCGCGCTCTGGCCCCGGATCCTGGTCTCCACGACCGACCCGGCGGCGTCGCTGACGGTGGCCGAAGCGGCCGCCAGCCGGCCGACGCTGGCGCTGTTGGGATGGCTCGCGCTACCGCTCGTGCCGGCCCTACTAGGCTTTCAGGCGATGTGCTGGTGGGTGTTCCGGGGACGGATCGACGGCAGGGCACCGGTGTACTGGTGAACCGCCGCCCGTTCGACCCGCGTCTGCTGCGCCGGGTCCCCGCGGCCCGGCGCGACCTCGCCGTGCTCGCGGTGCTGGGCGGGCTCACCGCGCTACTGGTCGTCGCGCAGGCCACCGCGCTGGCGACACTACTGGCGACGGCGTTCGACGGGCGGCTGCACCAGCAGGCGCTGGCCGGGTTCGTGGCCGCGGTCGCCGGGCGGGCACTTGTGAGCTGGGCCCAGGGCACGGTGGCGGCGCGGGCCGCCGCCACGGTCAAGGCGGCGCTGCGCGCCGACCTGCTCGGCGCGGTCGGTCGGCACGGACCCACCTGGGTCGCCGGGCAGCGCGCGGGGCAGCTCGCCACGCTGGCCGGGCGCGGTCTGGACGCGCTCGACCCGTACTTCACCGGCTACCTGCCGCAGCTCGTGCTGAGCGTGACGGTGCCGGTGGCGGTGCTGGCCCGGATCGTGTTCGCCGACTGGAGCTCGGCGCTGATCATCGCGCTCACCATCCCGCTCATCCCGATCTTCGGCGCGCTGCTCGGCTGGCAGGCGCAGGCCGCCACCGAACGGCAGTGGCGGCGGCTGTCGCTGCTCGGCGGGCACTTCCTCGACATGGTGGCCGGGCTGCCCACGCTGCGCGCGTTCGGCCGGTCCCGGGGGCAGGTCGACGTGGTACGCCGGATGGCCGACGGCCACCGCCAGGCCACCATGAAGACGCTGCGGATCGCGTTCCTGTCCGCGCTGGTGCTGGAACTGGTCGCCACGCTCTCCGTCGCGCTGGTCGCGGTGCCGGTCGGCATCCGGCTGCTCGGCGGCGGCCTCACGCTCTCCACCGCGCTGCTGGTGCTGCTGCTCACCCCGGAGGCGTACCTGCCGCTGCGCGCCGCGGGCAGCCGGTTCCACGCCAGCATGGAAGGGCTCACCGCGCTGGACGAGGCGCTCACGCTCTCCGCCGCCGACGCACCCGCCGCCACCGCCGAGCCCCGGCGTCCGGCGCCGGACGGCCGGGGCGAGATCCGCTTCGAGGGCGTGACAGTCGCGTACGACCGCACCACCGCGCTGCGCGACGTCACGCTGGCCGTCCGGCCGGGCGACCGGGTGGCGATCATCGGGCCCAGCGGTGCGGGCAAGAGCACCCTGCTCAACCTGCTGCTCGGCTTCGTCGCACCCACCACGGGCCGGGTCACAGTCGACGGGGTGGACCTGGCCGGGGCCGACCTCGACGCCTGGCGGCGCGAGCTGGCCTGGGTGCCGCAGCGCGCGCACCTGTTCGCCGGGTCGCTCGCCGACAACATCCGCCTCGGCGCACCGGACACCCCGGACGACGTGCTCGCCGCGGCGGTCACCGGCGCCGCGCTGGACGAGGTGGTCGACGCGCTGCCCGACGGGCTGGAGACCTGCCTCGGCGAGCGCGGCCACGGCCTGTCCAGCGGGCAGCGGCAGCGGGTCGCCCTGGCTCGCGCGTTCCTGCGGGACGCACCGATCGTGCTCCTCGACGAGCCGACCGCGCGGCTGGACAGCGCCAGCGAGGCTGTGGTGCTGGACGCGACCCGGCGGCTGGTCGCCGGCCGTACCGCGCTGCTCGTCGCGCACCGGCCCGCGCTGCTCGCCGACGCCGACCGGATCCTGCGCGTCGAGGACGGCCGGGTCACCGAGCTGCACACGGCCGCCACCGGAGCGGTGGCGCCCCGATGATCCCCGTCTCCCCCGCCCGCCCGGCGGTGACCCGGTGACCGCAGGCGACGGCGTCACGCCGGTGGGCCGCGAGCCGGCCGGGCCGACCGGAGTGCCCATGGCCCCCTCCGGCACGCCGGAGCCGCCCACGACCGCCCTACCCGGCGCCGAGCGGGCGGTGCTGCGTCTGGCCCGGCCGTACCTGAGCCGGCTGCTCGGCGCGGGGCTGCTCGCCGCCGCGACCGAGTTCGCCGGCCTGGCGCTGATGGCCACCGCCACCTGGCTGCTGATGAGCGCCGCCGGCCGGCCGCCGCTGGACCGGCTGACGGTGGCCATCGTCGCGGTCCGGGCGCTGGCGGTCAGCCGGGGCGTGTTCCGGTACACCGAACGGCTCGCCGGGCACGACGCTGTCCTCCGCATGATCACCGACGTACGGGCCCGCGTCTTCGCCACGCTCGCCGCCCGGCGCGAGACCGGCCGCCGTACCGGGGACGCGCTGAGCCGGCTGGTCTCCGACGTGGAGGCGGCCCAGGACCTGCTCCTGCGCGTCCTCGTACCGGGAGCGGCAGCGGCCCTGGTCAGCGTGCTCGCCGTCGGCGTCGCCGCGCTGATCTCACCGCCGGCCGCCGGCGTGCTCGCGATCGGCCTGCTCGTGGCGGGCGTGGCGCTCCCCGCGCTCGCCTCCCGGATCACCCGCCGCGCCGCCGACGAGGTGGCCCCGCTGCGGGGCGCGCTCGCCGTGGACGCGGTCGACCTCACCCACGGTGCCGCCGACCTGGCCGCGTTCGGGGCGACCGGCGCGGCGCTCGCCGCCGCCGACGAGCGGGCCGGACGGCTGGCCCGGCTGGAACGCCGGCTCGCCGCCACCGGCTTCGCGGTGGACGCGCTCGGCGTCCTCGTGGCCGGTCTCACCGCCGCCGCCGTGGTGGTCGTGGCGCTGCGCGCCGAGGTCGGCGGCGTGCTGGTCGGCGTCCTCGCGGTCGGCTCGCTCGCCGCCGTGGAGGTGGCGCTCGCGCTCGTCGCGGCGGCACGCCAGCGGACCCAGTTGCGGGCCGGACTGGCTCGCGTCGCCGACCTGCTCACCGCACCCGTTCCGGCGACGCCGACAGACGCGCCGGTGCCCGGGACCGACGGCCACGACGTGCGGTTCTCCGGTGTGACGGTCCGCTACCGGGCGGGCGCCGCCCCCGCGCTGGCCGGGTTCGACCTCGACCTGCCGGCCGGCCTCCGGGTGGCGGTGGTCGGGCCGAGCGGCGCCGGCAAGAGCACGCTCGCCGCGGTGCTCACCGGCGCGGTACGCCCCGGCACCGGCGAGGTCACCGCAGGTGGCGTGCCGGTGTCCGAGATACCGGCCGAACACCTGCCCCGGGTGGTCGGCGGCCTGCTCGCCGAGGCGTACGTCTTCCACGCCACGGTCAAGGAGAACCTGCTCCTCGGCCGTCCGGACGCCACCGAGGCGGACCTGGTCGCCGCGACCCGGGCGGCCGGCCTGCTCGACTGGGTACACGAGCAGCCCGACGGCTGGGACACGGTGGTCGGCGAGCAGGGCGGGCAGCTCTCCGGCGGGCAACGGCAGCGGCTCGCGCTGGCCCGGGCGCTGCTGGCCGCACCGCCGGTGCTGGTGCTCGACGAGCCGACCGAGGGGCTCGATCCGGCGGCTGCCGACGCGGTGCTGGACTCCGCGCTCGCCGCCACCCCGGCCGGGCACTCGGTGCT
This sequence comes from Micromonospora marina, assembly GCF_900091565.1. GTDB lineage: Bacteria > Actinomycetota > Actinomycetes > Mycobacteriales > Micromonosporaceae > Micromonospora > Micromonospora marina. The sequence continues at coordinate 122,948 of NZ_FMCV01000014.1, forward strand.
GCTGATCAGCCACCGACTCAGCGGTCTGGCCGGGCTGGACGAGATCGTGGTGCTCGAAGGCGGCCGGATCGTGCAGCGCGGCCGGCACGACGAGCTGGTGGCACGTCCCGGCTGGTACCGGGAGCAGTGGCTGCGGCAGGAGGCGGCGGAGCGCGGCTACCTGGCGATCACACCCTGACACCCGGCCGATCGGGGTTTTCCCTGACGCGGGTGCCGCCCGCCGGTGGCAGGCTTACCGCATGCGGGTGCATGAGGAGGCAGTGGTCGACCGCCGGCTGCACGAGTTGTCCACGCGGCTGCACGGGCCGGACCGGCTCAAGGCCGACCTGCTGACCGAGGCACGGCACGCGCTGGAGGACGCCGTCGAGGCGTACCGGGACGGGGGCCTGCCGCGGGCGGAGGCGCAGCGGCGGGCGGTCGCCGAGTTCGGCAGCGACGCCCAGCTCGTGCCGGGTTTCCAGGCCGAGCTTGCCGTCGGCGCGCTGCACCGGCTGGCGCTGCGCACGCTCGTGGTGGCGGTGGTGCTCATCGCCGCCGGTGATCTGACCTGGCAGGGGTCGAGCTGGAGCAGCGGTCCGCCACCGCCGCAGAGCTACCTGCTGCTCTCCGCCGCGCTGAACGGCATCTGGGGGGTGGTCGCCGCGCTGGCGCTGGCCGCGCTGCTGGTCGCCCGGTGGGGATCACCGCGGCTCGTCCGCCCGGCCCGGGTGATCGGTTTCGGTCTGACCGGCAGCCTGCTGGTCGGTGCGGTCGCCGGGGGCGCGCTGTTCGGCTGGTCGGTCGGGCTGTGGGACGCGGCGCTCACCTGGCCGCCCCTGATCGTCGGGATGGTGGTGGTCTCGGCGGCCTGGTTCGCCCTCGCCCGCGCGGCCTGCTGCTGGATGCTCGCCGACCGCCGGCTGGCCGGCTGAACCGGACGGCCGTCGGGCTTGCCGCCCGGGCACCCCGGGCTGCCCGTCGGCGAGGGCCCCAGGCGGCCGGGCGCGGTGGTCAGGCCGGTGCGGTGGGCGGCTCGTCCGCGCCGAGGAACCGTCCGACCGTGGCGCTGAACTCGCGCCAGCCGGCCCGTTCCCCCGCCAGCGCCCGGCCACCGGCGTCGGTCAACTCGTAGGTGCGGCGTTCCCGGCCGTTCACAGTGCTCCAGGTGCTCGCCACCAGCCCGGCCCGTTCCAGCCGGCGCAGCGCCGGATAGATGGTGCCGGTGGGCAGATCCAGCGCACCGCCGCTGCGGGCCCGCAACGCCTCGATGATCGCGTAGCCGTGCAGTGCGCCCCGTTCCAGCACGGCGAGCAGCAGCGCGTCCAGGTGTCCGTGCAGCGTCTGCGCCTTCATGCGTAGCAACGCTACTTGTCGCGCCGCCGCGACGCCAAGGGGTGCGACTCCCGGTCGGAACCGTCGCCCACTAGGGTATGTGCGCAGAGTCACTCGGCGGCCGACGCCGTCGGGTGGGCAACCCGAACGCACACGGAGGTCAGCGTGGCCCGCCAGTCGCCCCAACGGCCCGACGCCGACGAGCCCGAGCTCGACGACACCGACGCCGCCGCCGCGGCCGACGAGGTCGAGGAGGACCGCCCGCCGGCCGACCGCGCGCTCTGGGACGAGGTACGGATCGACCCGGTGGAGATCGCCCTGCCCGCCGGCACCGGCTTCACGCTGCGGGCCTACCGGCAGGCGCGCGAGCTGACCCCGACCGACGTCACCGAGCGCGACCAGGACGACCCGTTCCTGGCCCGCCGCCAGGTCGTCGAGACCGAGGAGGACGAGGAGGTGGTGATCCTCGACGAGGAGTTCGCCGCCCTCTCCGCCGAGGACGACGACGAGGACGGGGAGAAGGACGCCAAGGCCCGCCGCAAGGGCAAGGCCGACGCCTCGGACGACGACAAGGCCGAGGCCGGCGACGACGCCGAGGACGACGAGGACGAGGACGAGTCGGGCGACGAGGAGGTGCCGGTCTTCCTCACCCACAAGGGCCGGCTCCTGCTGTTCAAGACCCCGGAGTCATTGGTCACTTTCATCCGTTCCGGTGCGCCCAACGATCTGTCTCAGCTGGACAGCTGGAATGAACTGTCCGAACGGCTCGAGCCGGCCGACATCGCCCCGCTGGACGAGGACACGTACGAGCTCGACCTGGTCGTGGAGAACCTGCGCGGCGGCCACGACGCGTGGGACCACGAGCTGCTCATCGAAGCCGGCGAGGTCGCCCGTGACCTGGCGTACGCCCTACGGCTACCCGCCGTGCTGGACATGCTCTCGGCGGGCTCCAGCCTGGACGACCTGGACGAGGCGCTGCGCGCTTCCGTAAACGGCGGCGTCGGTGGTTTCCTGGGTCGTCGCCGGCTGAAGAAAATCGGGGCACAAACCGCAAGTTTGGGTTGGCGCACCATTGTCGGCAAGATCTCTGCGGTTGTGGACTGGCGCGACTGACCCCGAGCGGGGAGCATCAGTCTCTGGCAGAGCAAGACCTGTGTCCCGGGAGGAGGACGACGCCGTGGCGCTCGTGCGCGTGTACTGCGGTCTGGCCTCGGCAGATCCGGCCGACCGAACGGCTTCGGCCGGAACGACGCTGACGTCCGCTGTGGTCGACGACGCAGGCCGTCTGCTGCACGTCTGCGAGATCGGTGACGATCCCGCCGGTTACGCCCGGCTGGTCGCGCTGCTGGTGGAACGGTCCGGCGGTCCCAGCGGCGCGGCCATCGCCGCGGACAGCGACGACCACATCGTCACCTCGCTGCTCAGCGCCGCCGGCCGGCCGCTGGCGATCGCGGACGACGACTCGGTGGACGACTTCGCCGAGCGCTTCGCCGACGACGACTCCCTGGAGGAGATGCAGTCCCCGCCCGCCGAGCGCCGGGCGGTCGGACTGGCCCGTGCGCTCCAGGCCGGCGCGCTGTCCGCGGTGACCCTCCCGGCACCGCGCGAACTCGCCGGATACACGCAGGTCCTGGCCGCGCACGCGGCGCTGGCGAGCGGTCGGCACTCCGCCGCGGTGACGTTGCGCGAGGTGCTCCGCGAGCTCTACCCGGCCGCGCTGCGGGCCTACCCGGATCCGGCCGACCGGGTCGCCCTGGCGGTGCTCGACGCGCTGCCCGAGCCGGGGATGCTCACCGGTCCCGCGACCCGTGCTGGCCGGGACGGCGCGCTGGCCGCCGACGCGGTCGTCGCGCAGCTGGCCGGCGAAGGAATGGCCGACGCCGAGGCCGTCTCCGACGCGGTGACCGCGCTGCGTGTGGCCATCTCCGAGACGCCCCGGCGGGCCACCGTCAACCGCACACTCACCGCGGCCGTCGCCGAGACCGTACGCCAGGCCGTCGCCTCCGTCCGGACCTGCGACGCCGGCTGCGACGCGCTCGTCGGCGCGCTCGCCGAACGCACCGCTCCCACTCCCGCGACCGGCCGCCGGGCCGCCGCCCGCCGGGGCGAGCAGGTCGACGAGCTGACCTCGAACTCGGCGGCCGACCTCCGTCCGGTGCGCTCCATCCAGCCGGACCCGATCGCCGAGTCGCACCGCGACCGTCCCGATCCGGCCGGGGCACCCGAGCCGGCCGGCCGTCGCAGTCGTCCCGAGCCGCTCCCCGGTGGGCGGCGCAGCCGTCCGGAGCCGGTGTCCGGTCCGGCCGCCACGACGACGCCCCGGCCGCTGGGCCCGCCACCGGTCGCGCCCGCGCCCGTCACGCCGCCGCCGGTCGCCCCGGCCCCGGTCACGCCCGTCGCCCCGGCGGCAGCACTGGGCAGGCCGTCCTCGGCTCCGCCGGCGCGACCCGAGCCGACCGGCGCGCCGCTGCCGTCGCGGGTGGACGGCCCGACTAACCGGCCGATTTCCGCGCCGCCTCCGCCGCCCCCCGGGATCACACCGATCGCCCCGTCCCCGCGCGGCGCGGTCCCGCCCGCCGAGGCAGGCGAGCCGTTCCGCCCGACGCTCACCACCGCGGCGATCAACAAGGCGCGGGCCGAGCGGCAGCGCACCGTCATCCCGCCCCGGCCCAAGACGAGCCAGAATCCGGAACCGCCGACCGGTGGGTTCAGCGCCACCGACCTGAGCATCCCGGTGCCGGCCCCGCGTCCGCCCGCGCCGGAGGCGCCGCCCGGCTCGCGGGCCAACTGGCCGCTGGTGAACAACGAGGACGACACCGCCCGGGAGCGGGAGAGCACCACCTACTCGTACGGACGGGGCGTGGACGCGCCGAGCGACCCCGGCCGGGTCACGCCACCGTGGCTCGCCGACGACCTGCCGCAGGAGCCGCCGATGCTGCGGCTGGTGGAGCCGCCGCCGCTCGCCGACCGCGCGCTGCGCGACGAGATGGGCCGGCCGGTCGACCCCGGTCTGGAGGCGCCCCCGCTGCGTCTGGTCGACCAGGGCGGCCCGGGTCGCGTCCCGCTTCCCGCCGTGCCCGAGCGGCGCCCCGCCCCGAAGGAGCACCGGCCGCCGCCGGTTTCCGACGAGGGTGACGGCGACCTGCTGATCTTCGCGCAGGCGAAGTCCGCCTGGTTCGTCGGCCACGGCGACGAGGCCGACCTGGACTGGTCCACCACCGCCGACACCGGCTGGCAGGCGGCCGAGCAGGCGGCCCGCCCGTCCGTCGGCGCGGAGACCACGGCTGGGCTGCCGAAGCGCGTACCGCAGGCCAACCTGGTGCCGGGCTCCCCGCTGCGCGAGGAGCGTCCTCTGCGGATCGTCCGGAACGCGGCGAGCCTCGCCGAGAACACCACCGGATACTTCCGGGGCTGGCGGCGCGGCCAGGAGATCGGCGGCTTCGCCGTGGGCGGCCGTCCGGGCCGTGAGGCGGCCGGCGGCTGGGACTTCACCCGCGACACCGGTGACCGCGACGACGACCGGGAGTACGAGTACCGCTCGGCGGGCTACCGCTCCTGACCGGGCCCGCCGGGGTGCTCCATCCCACACCGGGGCGATTTGACGCTGGGCTGGACCGGCCGGGAACATACCCGGCGGACCAGCGGCGGCGCCTGTTCGCCGGGGTGGGAAGGCGATTCCATTGGCGACACCGGCGTTCGACTCCACTGTGCTCACCCGGCGGGGCGTCCTCGCCGCCGCTGCCGGCAGCCTGCTGCTGGCCGGTTGCGCCCCGCAGGGCCAGCGGCCGGACGACGGCCCGTCCAGCAGCGCGCCGACCGACCAGGATCTGATCGTCGGCGCGAGCCTCGAGCTGACCGGCGCCGGGGCGCTGCTCGGCGTCGCCCAGCGGCAGGCTCTTCAGCTCACCGCCGACTCGCTCAACCGGACCGGCGTACCAGTGGGAAACCTGGTCCGGTCGGTCCGGCTCCAGATCCTGGACAACGGCAGCAATCCCGAGGTCGCCGCCCGCCATGCCGCGGACCTCACCCGGGCCGGCGCCCAGGCCCTCATCGGCGGCGTGCTCGGCGAGACCTCGACGGCCCTCGCGGCGGCCGCCCAGCGGGTCAAGACGCCGTTCCTGTCCCTCGGCTACGGTGACCGCATCGTGCTGCCGCTGGAGGAACGCACGTTCACCTACAAGCTCACCCCGGACGCCGTCGACATGGCGCGTCGCCTGGTGGAGCTGTTCGATTCCCAGAAGATCCGGCGGGTGTCAGTGCTCGCCGCCGACGGTCTGCACGGCGACTCGGGTGTGCGGGCGATGCGGGAGGCGCTCGCCGACAGCAGCACCGACCTGGCCCGCACGGTACGCCTGCCGGCCACCGGCCGCCGCTTCCGTGCCGCCGCCGAGCGCGTCGCCGGCAGCCAGCGGGACGGCGTGGTGGTCTGGGGTACCGCGCCCGACTCCGGTGTCGCGGCACGGGAACTGCGCGCCGCCGGTCACCGCGGCCCGATCTTCTTCGATGCCGGCGCGGTCGCCGACGACACGGTGCAGGGAGCGAACGCCACCGCCGTGGAGGGCGCGTACGCGGTGCACCCGGCCTGCCTGGACGTCTCCACCGCGACCGCCACCACGACGGCGCAGCTGGCCCGCAGGGACTTCGTCAACCGCTACACGCAGCGGCACGGCGTCAGCCCGGACTTCGCCCCGTACGCCTCGGACGCGCTCCAGCTCCTCGCCACGTCGGCGCGGATGGCGACGAGCCTCGACCGGGGCCGGCTGCGGGCCCTCCTGCAGGCGCAGACGGTCGAGGGCATCGCCGGCGGGTACGCGTTCCGCGCCGACCGGCACGGCGGCATGGAGCCCGACTCGCTCGCCGTGTACCAGGTGTTCCGGGGCGCCTGGACCCGGTTCGCCTGACCTCGACCGTCACCCCGGTGACCGTCCCGCGTGGCCGGTCACCGGGTGATCGCTCAACGTGTCCACCCCCGGACGGCAGGAAGCGCCCGGTGGCCCTGAGGCCGCCGGGCGCTTCCGCGCGTCGGTCAGGCGGGCGCGACGGCCCGCGAGCGCCGCATGGTGAGCACGTACTCGACCAGCGAGATCAGCACGTGCTTCGTGGACTCCCGGTTCCGGGCGTCGCACGGCACCACCGGCACGTCGCGGGAGATCGCCAGCGCGTCCCGGACGTCCTGCGGATCGTGGTACTGCATGCCGTCGAAGCAGTTGATGGCCACCAGGTACGGCAGCCGCCGGTGCTCGAAGAAGTCGATGGCGGCGAAGCAGTCGGCGAGCCGCCGGGTGTCGACGAGCACCACCGCGCCGATCGCACCCCGGACCAACTCGTCCCACATGAACCAGAACCGCGTCTGACCCGGCGTACCGAACAGGTACAGGATCAGATCCCGGTCGATCGAGATACGACCGAAGTCCATGGCCACCGTGGTCGTCGTCTTGCCCGGCACCTGCCGGGTGTCGTCGACGCCCACGCCGGCGGAGGTCATGATCGCCTCGGTGGTCAGCGGCGTGATCTCCGAGACCGAGCCGACCAGCGTCGTCTTGCCGACGCCGAACCCACCGGCGATAACGATCTTCGCCGACGTCACGCGCCCGCTCGGGACCGGCGGCCGGTGCGACATGTCAGAGCCTGCGAAGTCCACTCAGCACCCTCTCCAGCAGTTCAGTGCCCACCGCGTCATCCGAGTCGTCCAAAATGGTCGGCTCGTGGACCGCGACCAGGCCGTCCGTCGCCATGTCGGCGATGAGCACCCGGGCCACGCCGAGCGGAAGCTGCATCCGCGCCGCGATCTCAGCGAGCGACTGCACACGTCCGTCACACAACGCGGCGATGTACTGGTGTTCACGACCGTGGCCACCATTGCCAGTGGCAACCGCTCGGCCGCGCACCGTCGTCTCGACGAGTGCCTCCAGGGCGATGTCGAGCCGGGGACGGGTACGACCGCGGGTGACGGCGTACGGCCGGACCAACGCTCCGGTCGGCTCGTCACGATCCACCATTTCGCCGCTCACCTCCCTCGTACCCGGCACCGGCTCGCCCCGGTGACATCCGTCGCTGTCGTTGCTGTTCCCGCACCTGACCCACCGGCCAGCGCGTCATTCAGCCCATCATCCCCACAGCCGTGCGCGGCTGCGGCGTCAGGGCGTCGCCCACCCGGTCCACGAGCAGGGCCATCTCGTACCCGACCTGACCCACGTCGCAGCTCCGCGCCGCCAGCACCGCGAACGACGAGCCGTCGGAGATGGACATCAGGAACAGGAAACCGTTGTCCATCTCGACCACTGTCTGCAACACCGCCCCGCCCTCGAAGCAGCGGGCCGCGCCCTGGGTGAGGCTGACCAGACCGGACGCGATCGCGGCGAGCTGGTCGGCGCGGTCCCGCGGAAGGTCACGGGACGAGGCGAGAAGCAGGCCGTCGGCCGAGACCGCGACCGCGTGCGCCACACCGGGCACCCGGTCGGCGAAGTTGGCGAGCAGCCATCCGAGATCCTGCGTAGTAGTCATCCTTGTTGCTCCTTCTGCCCGCTCCCGGCCACCGGGCCTGAGTCAGACTGCGAGGACTGCTGCCCGCCCGGAGTGCCCTCCGGGCCGGTCGTGTTGCTGTCGGTGTTACGTCCGCGCTGCACGCCCCGATGGTAGGCCGAGAGCAGGCCCCGGACTCCCTCCGGTGTACGCCGCTGCACGGACGCGGAAGGCTTGTCGATGCTGCCCGGCACGAGCTGCGCCATCGGCTTCCGCTTCGGCAGGCCCTTCCGGGTGGTCTCCGCCACCGGCACCTCGGTGGCCGCGGAGGCGGCCCGCCAGCCGTCGTCGGCAGCGGTCTGCCAGGGTGAGGAGGGCTGCGGCGGCGCGGCCGGCTGCCGGGTCGGCAACCCGCCGGTGTACGCGGGACGGGGGTTGCCGTTCGCCGCGCCGTTGTCACGCGGTGCTCCGCCTGCCGTCGGAGTGTGTGCCATCGGTGTGTTACCTGTCGTTGCTGGTGTCGGCTGCGGCACGGGCCGGCCGGCGGTGTCCACCTTGGCGAACTGCTGGGTGGCGGCGCCACCGTTCGTCGGCGCGGCCGGAGCCGCCGCCTCGTCGTTGGGCCCGGGCCGGCGGGTGCGGAACCATGCCGACTCCAGCTCCCGGAAGATCGGCAGCTCCATCGTCTCGTCCGCGTACCGCTGGCGGTTGCCCGGCTGCTGCGGCGCGGCCGGTCGCGACGACGGAGCCGCCGGGGTGGCGGGCCGGGCCTCGGACGGCCGGTTCGTGGCCGGAGCGGCGGCGGGCTGGCCGGCCGCCGGCTGCGGGGTGGCCGGCATCTCCGTGCGCGGCACCCGGGGCAGCTCGGTGGTCATGTCCATACCGCTCGCAGGCCGTTCCGGCGCCGCCGGAGCGGGCGTCGGCGCGACCGGGGGCCAGACCGGCGGGGCGCTGACACCCGGGGCGGGCATCGAGCGTGCCTGCGGCTGGTTCGTCGGCGGCGCGGCGGCCGGCTGACCGGCGGCGGGCTGTCCGGAGACCGGAACAGCCGACGCGGGGTGCCCGGAGACCGGCGCGGCCGAGACCGGACGGTACGGCAGCGGGTCGCCGGAGACCGGCGCCGCGGAGACCGGACGGCCCGGGAACGGGTCGCCGGAGACCGGGGCGGCCGAGACCGGACGGTACGGCAGCGGGTGACCGGAGACCGGGGCGCCGGAGACCGGAGGCAGCGGCGGCGCCGACACCGGCGGGACCGGCGGCGCGGAGACCGGCGGCGGGCTGTAGGGCCGCGCCTCCGGGCTGCTCGGCAGCTGGCGCGGGATCGCCGGCTGCTGGCCGGTGCTGCCCGGGTCGTCGTCGGCCGGGTTGCGCCGCTGGGGCAGCGGGTCCATGGACTGGCCGTTGGAGGGCCGGGAGCCGAATCCGCCGTCCCCGCCGGACGGGTTGGCGCCGGTCAGGTCGGACCAGGCCGGCATCGCCCGGCCGCCACCGGCGTTCGCCGGGGTGCCCGAGCCGTTGCGCGGTGCCGGGTCGAAGGCCCGGCCGCCGAGCGTGACCTGGTTGCCCGAGGAGCCCGGGTGCGGCGCCGGCGGCAGGCTCGGCGGGTTGTTGTTGCCAAAGGCGGCCAGGGCGCCGAAGGCGGGCGCCGGGCCGTTCTGCTGCGGGGCGGCGGGCGGCAGGGCCGGTCCGGGCTGGCCGCGGCCGGCCAGGGCGCGCGGCACCAGGACCGAGGTCGGCAGCGTCACGTCGGCGACGGTGCCCCGGTCGGCGCCCGGTCGCAGCTCGACCCGGACACCGTGCCGGGCGGCCAGCCGCGCGACCACGACCAGGCCCATCATCCGGGAGACCGCGACGTCCACCTGCGGCGGCGTGGCCAGCCGCTCGTTGAGGTCACGGAGCTGTTCCGAGCTGATGCCGATGCCGCGGTCCTCCACGTAGAGGGAGGCGCGGTCGCCGACCCGCCGGGCCTCCACCATGACCTGTGAGTCCGGCGGGGAGAAGGCGGTGGCGTTGTCGAACAGCTCGGCGACCAGGTGCACCAGGTCGTTGACCGCGTGGGCGGCGACCTCGATGTCCCGGTCGATCACGCCGAACTCGATCCGGGTGTAGTGCTCGACCTCGGACTGGGCGGCGCGGAGCACGTCGATCAGGGCGGCGGGCTCGCGTTGCACACGGGTGGAGTCCGCACCGGCGAGGACCAGCAGGTTCTCGTCGTTGCGGCGCATCCGGGTGGCCAGGTGGTCGAGCTGGAACAGCTCGGCCAGCCGGTCCGGGTCCTCCTCGCCGCGCTCCAGCCGGTCGAGGTGGCCGATCAGCCGGTCGACCAGGATCTGCGAGCGGCGGGCCAGGTTGACGAACATGGTCGCGACCGAGGCCCGCAGGGCGGCCTGCTCGGCGGCGGTCCGGACGGCCTCCAGGTGGACGGCGTTGAACGCCTCGGTCACCTGACCGAACTCGTCCTTGCTCCGCACCGGTAGCGGTTCGGCGATCTGGTTGGCCAGCTGCACCGGGGAGAGCTGACCGGTCACCTGCGGGTCGCGCAGCCGGGCGACCGCCTGCGGCAGCCCGTACTGGGCCACCGCCAGGGCGCCCTGGCGCAGGTCGCGCAGCGAGCGGGCCATCGAGCGGGCCACCAGGTACGCGAACAGGATGGCCAGCAGCAGCATGGTGAGCAGCAGGCCGGTCTCCAGGAACACCTGGCGCTGGGTGTCCGAGCGCAGCGCGTCGGCCTGCTGGACCACGTTGCCGTCCAGGCGGGACTCGACGGTACGGATCAGTTCGGCGTTGGCGACCATGGTCTGGTCCCACTGGTCCGCCCCGAACGGGGCGTTCTCCATCGAGCCGTTGTTGTTGCCGGAGATGAAACTGGTGAAGCGGTCGGCCTTGCGCAGGTCGGGCCCGGAGACGGTCTGCTCGTAGAACAGCTTGTCGGGCTCGGTGGCGACGGCCTGGAAGGTGGCCAGCGACTGCGACTGGCCGGTGCCGCTGGCGATGAACTGCTCGCGCAGCGCGGCGGTGTACTGGTTCTGGGTGAGCGCCTGGTGGACGACGACCCGGCGCTGGGTCAGGTATTCCTTCTGCCGGGCCACCGCGGCCGCCGCGCGCATCCGGTCGCTCAGGTCGTTGTCGCCGGCGAGCTGGGTGGCCGAGTCGCGGATCGCGAGCAGGTCCTCGATCAGCTGCCGGTACGCCTGGTCGGCGTCATTGATCTTCAGCTTGCCGTTCAGCACCTGGCTACGGGTCGCCGGAAGGTCCTTGAGCTGGGTGTCGATCGTGTCCAGCAACCCGACGAAGTTGCGGGGCAGGTCGTCGATCTCGCCACGCTGCCGCAGGTAGGACGACTTCCTCTGGTCCACCCGCTGGTTGGCGCGGTTGTAACCCTCCTGGTACTGCGCCCGGGTCTGGAACTCCTTCGCGCCGAGGAAGAGCACGGCGCCGACCCGCTCGTCCTGCACGCTGTCGACCAGGTCACCCGAGTAGCCGATCAGATTGGCCAGATCCCCCGCCCGGTTGGCATTGTTGAGCGTCTCCAGGTGGTCGACCAGACCACTGGTGCCCACCACGACCGTGGCGATGGTCGGCACGATCATGATCAGACCGAGCTTGGACCAGATCGGCATGTCGCGCAGCCGACTCATCGGCCGACGCAGCCGCGACAGGAAGGAGCCCGCCGTCGTTGGCCGTTTGCTCACGTCACCGCCCTCGCATTACCGCGCCCCACGCCACCCTGCGGGCAACGCCGAGCGACCGACCCGGCGGGTCGGACCTCCGAGATTCCATCACGCCGCTCCGCAAAGAGAAAGACCAGGTTGTCCCTCACCGGAGGTGTGATGAGATGTTGATGCAATTTGATAGCAATCCGTCTGGCCGGAGTCACATAACGTAATGGAACATCCGTACCGCGTCGTGCTGCTTGCCGGCCCCTCCGGGTCAGGAAAGTCATACATAGCCCAGCGAACCGGACTTCCGGTGCTCTGCCTGGACGACTTCTACAAGGACGGCGACGACCCTACGTGTCCGCGTCGGAACGGACAGGTGGACTGGGAGTCGCCCTTGTCCTGGGATGCGGACACGGCGGTGCAAACAATCGCCCGGCTGGCCCGTGAGGGCAAGGCCGAAGTGCCGGTTTATGCGATCGGCGCGGACCGTCGGGTAGCCACACGGCCATTCCATGTCGACGGATCGCCAATCTTCGTCGCCGAGGGGATCTTCGCGGCCGAGATCGTGGCCGAGTGCCGGCGACTCGGGCTGCTCGCCGGGGCGTACGCGCTGCGCCGCCCGCGCGGCGCGACGTTCCTGCGCCGCCTCGCCCGGGATCTCGCCGAGCAGCGCAAGGCGCCCCGGGTGCTGCTCCGGCGCGGGGTCGCGCTGCTGCGCGCCGAGCCGGCCGTGCTGCGCCGGCAGACCGGGCTGGGCGCCGAGGCGGCCCGGGCCGGGCAGGTGCTGCGCGGGGTGGCCGCGCTGCTCTCCGGCCACCCCCGCCGGTCGTGATCAGCCGATCAGCTCGGCGTACGCCGGCTTGATCACCTCGTCGATGATCCGCAGCCGCTCGTCGAACGGGATGAAGGCGCTCTTCATCGCGTTGATGGTGAACCACTGGAGTTCCTTCCAGCCGTAGCCGAAGGCCTCCACCAGCAGCGCCATCTCCCGCGACATCGAGGTGCCGCTCATCAGCCGGTTGTCGGTGTTGACAGTCACCCGGAAGCGCAGGTCGCGCAGCAGCCCGATCGGGTGGTCCGCGATCGAGGCCGCCGCGCCGGTCTGCACGTTCGACGAGGGGCACAGCTCCAGCGGGATGCGCTTGTCCCGCACGTACGCGGCCAGCCGGCCCAGCACCGGCGGGTTGCCCGGGGTGATGTCGTCGACGATACGGACGCCGTGACCGAGCCGGTCGGCGCCGCACCACTGGATCGCCTGCCAGATCGACGGCAGGCCGAACGCCTCACCGGCGTGGATGGTGAAGTGGAAGTTCTCCCGCTGGAGGTATTCGAACGCGTCCAGGTGCCGGGTGGGCGGGAACCCCGCCTCGGCACCGGCGATGTCGAAGCCGACCACACCGGTGTCGCGGTGCCGGACGGCCAGCTCGGCGATCTCCTGCGAGCGGGCCGCGTGCCGCATCGCGGTGAGCAGCGTGCCGATCCGGATCGGGGTGCCCGCCTCGGCGGCCAGCGCGCTGCCCTCCCGGAATCCGGTGACCACCGCGTCGACCACCTCGTCCAGGGTCAGGTTCTGCTCCAGGTGCTGCTCCGGCGCGAACCGGACCTCGGCGTAGACCACGCCGTCGGCGGCCAGGTCGAGCGCGCACTCGCGGGCGATCCGGCGCAACGCGGTGGGGGTCTGCATGACCGCAACCGTGTGCGCGAACGTCTCCAGGTAGCGCTCCAGCGAGCCGGAGTTCGCCGCTTCGGCGAACCAGACGCCGAGCGCCGCCGGGTCGGTGGTGGGCAGTTCGTGGCCGACCTCGGCGGCCAGCTCGACGATCGTCGCGGGCCGCAGGCCGCCGTCGAGGTGATCGTGCAGCAGCGCCTTCGGGACCTTGACGATGTCCTCGTACGAGATTGCGACCATGCTCAGACCCTAGTCACCCCCGGTGCGGGCCGGACGGTGGACCGGCCCGGTCAGGTGGTCGAGGTTGGACAGCTGGGGCGGCCGTCCCATCGGTAGGCCGGTGCGGTCGGCGAGGCCCTGGTGCAGCACGTTCCAGGAAGCGAGCCCGAGATCGGCGCGGACCATCAGCGCGACGCTGACGCCGCACAGGGCCAGGCCGGTGAGCAGCCGCACCAGCCGGGACGGCAGTTTGGTTGACATGTCATCGATCGGCTTGGGCAACTTGGTGACGTGTCAACAACACCGGTAGGATCGGCGCATGGACGAACCGGGCTGGCTGGACGCGCAGGAGGACCGCGCCTGGCGCGGCTACCGCCGCATGCGCCGCCTGCTCGACCTGGAACTGGCCCGGGAGCTGATGCAGGACGCCGGTCTCTCCGAGCCGGACTACGACGTCCTGAGCGACCTGTCCGAGACCCCTGAGCAACGGCTACGGCTCAGCGAACTGGCCGACCGGATGCTCTGGTCCCGCAGCCGCCTGTCCCACCACATCTCCCGGATGCAGCAACGCGGACTGGTCACCCGGGAGGTGTGCGCCACCGACGGCCGCGGCTCGGTCGTCGTGCTCACCCCGGCCGGGCGCCAGGCCGTCGAGGCCGCCGCACCCGGGCACGCCGCGGCCGTCCGCCGGCACCTGATCGACCGGCTCACCCCGGCCGAGGTGGCCGCGCTCGGCACGCTCAGCCAGCGGGTGATCGACCACCTCACCGGCCGCCCCACCGCCCGGTCGGAAGCGGAGGACTGAGTCGTGGACGACCGCGTCCTCGCCCGGCTGCGCTGCCCGGTCTGCGCCGAACCGCTCGCCGAGACCACCGCCGGCACCGCACGCGCGCTGCGCTGTCCCCGCGGGCACAGCTTCGACATCGCCCGGCAGGGGTACGTGAACCTGCTCACCGGCCGCGCCCCGCACACCGGGGACAGCGCCGAGATGGTCGCCGCCCGCGCCGGCTTCCTCGCCGCCGGCCACTACGACACCGTCGCCGCCGCGCTGGCCACCACTGCGGTACGCGTCGCGGACTCCGGCCCGTACCCTCTGGTGGTCGATGCCGGTGCCGGGACCGGGCACTACCTCGCGGCGGTGCTGGCGGCGCTGCCGGACGCCGCCGGCCTGGCCCTGGACGTCTCCAAGCCGGCGATGCGCCGCGCGGCCCGGGCACACCCGCGGGCCGCCGCCGCGCTCGCCGACACGTGGCAGCGGCTGCCGCTGGCCGACCGGTCCACCGCCGTGCTGCTGAACGTGTTCGCGCCGCGCAACGGCCCGGAGTTCCACCGGGTGCTCGACCCCGGCGGCGCGCTGCTGGTGGTCACCCCGGCCGCCGACCACCTGACCGAACTCGTCGACGCGCTGGACCTGCTGCGGGTGGACCCGGACAAGGCCGACCGGGTCGCCGGCAGCCTCGGCGGCCACTTCACCGAGGAGTCCGCGACCGGGCACCGGGCCCGGCTCGCGCTCACCCGCGCCGAGGTCACCACGCTCGTCGGGATGGGACCGAGCGCCTGGCACGCCGACCCGCGGCGGCTCGCCGCGCGCATCGCCGCGCTGCCCGAGCCGGTGCCGGTCACGCTCTCGGTCCGGCTCGGCGTGCACCGCCCGCGCTGACCCGCCTCAGGTCGACAGGTCCACCTCTTCCCAGCCCGGCGGCTCGTCGTGGTACGGCCCGCGCAGCACCACCGCCCACTCCAGCGCCCATCGGCGCTGCCCGATCGCGTTGGCGTCCACCAACCCCGGCAGCGCGCCACCCGCCTTCTCGATCTCCAGGTACGCCCAGTCGAGGCAGTAGTGCAGGTCCAGCAGCGCCGCGGCGTCACCGGGATGCTGCGGCGCGGCCAGGATCCGGGCCCGCCACTGGCCGAACGTCTCCCCCGCGACCAGGTTCGGCATCCGCTCGACCAGCCGCTCGTCCACCGGCACCGTCGGGTCCAGCTCCTTGGCCAGCCCGAGCACCCAGGCCAGCGAGAACAAGGCGTCGTGGTGCAGCACGAACGACCTGTGGTCGCCCCGGCCGCCCATCACGAACTGCCACTCCGGCGGCGTCACCGAGTCGACCAGGTGCGACTCCAGCAGCCAGCCCGTCGCCGCCCGCGCGGGCATCCCGAAGCAGCGGGCCAGGATCACGTGCAGCACCGCGATCCGGGCCTCGATCTCCGGGGTCGGCCGCAGCTCGATCTCGTCACCCGGCTCCCACACCAGCGGGAACTGCGGCGGCGGCAGCGGAAGACCCAGCCGGGACAACTCGTCCAGGCTCGCCTCGCGGACGGCCCGGGGGTCGGGAGCGGGTACGCGCACGGTCAAGCCCCTGTCTGCTCACCTCGGCTCGTGGCCGGCCGGTCCCCCTGGCCTGGGAGGATAGCGGCTCCGGCCGGGCCGGCACCACGGCCGGGCCCGGTCAGCCGATCCGCTCGACGACCAGCGGCGGCGCGTCCGGCGCGTCCGGCGCGATCCGCACCGCGCGGCGCGCCTCGGCCAGCGCGGCCGGGATCCGCTCGGCGTGCTCGGCGCGCAGCTCGAACAGCGGGTCACCGGCGCGCACCCGGTCACCGCGGCGCTTGTGCAGCACCACGCCCGCCGGGACGCTCACCGGATCCTCCTTGCGCGCCCGGCCCGCGCCGAGCCGCCAGGCGGCCACCCCGATCGCGTACGCGTCGACCTCGGCGATCCACCCGTCCTCGGTCGCGGTGACCACCTCGACCTCGTTCGCGACGGGCATCGGGGCGTCCGGGTCACCGCCCTGCGCCCGGATCATCGTGCGCCAGGAGTCCATCGCCCGGCCGTCCCGCAGCGCCGCCTCCGGGTCGGCGTCCGGCAGGCCGGCCGCGTCGAGCATCTCCCGGGCCAGCGCCAGCGTCAGCTCCACCACGTCGGCGGGACCACCGCCGGCGAGCACCTCCACCGACTCGGTCACCTCGACCGCGTTGCCCACTGCGAGGCCGAGCGGGGTGGACATGTCGGTGAGCAGGGCGACCGTCCGTACGCCGTGCGCGCCGCCCAGCTCGACCATGGTGCGGGCCAGTTCGCGGGCGTCGTCGGCGTTCTTCATGAACGCGCCGGAGCCGACCTTCACGTCGAGCACCAGCGCACCGGTCCCCTCGGCGATCTTCTTGCTCATGATCGAGCTGGCGATCAGCGGGATCGCCTCGACCGTGCCGGTGACGTCGCGCAGGGCGTACAGCTTGCGGTCGGCCGGGGCGAGCCCGTCGCCGGCCGCGCAGATCACCGCGCCCACGTCGCGGAGCTGCGCGATGAACTCGTCGTTGGACAGCGCCGCCCGCCAGCCCGGGATCGACTCCAGCTTGTCCAGCGTGCCGCCGGTGTGGCCCAGGCCCCGGCCGGACAGCTGCGGCACCGCCGCGCCGCACGCGGCCACCAGCGGGGTCAGCGGCAGGGTGATCTTGTCACCGACGCCGCCGGTGGAGTGCTTGTCCACAGTCGGCCGGGAGACCGGCGACAGGTCGAGCCGCTCGCCGCTGGCGATCATGGCGGCGGTCCACCGGGCGATCTCCGGCGCGGTCATGCCGCGCAGCAGGATCGCCATGGCCAGCGCCGACATCTGCTCGTCGGCGACCAGACCCCTGGTGTACGCGTCGACCACCCAGTCGATCTGCCCGTCGCTCAGCACGCCCCCGTCCCGCTTGGCCCGGATGACGTCAACCGCCGTGAAAGCACTCACCTTTGAGTTCCCCTCAATAGATCAACAATCGCCGCGGACCGCACTCTTTCCGCGGACGGTGACCAGGTCCGGCCTGGGCCGACCGTGACCGGCGGAGGGATCAAGCCTGACCGCCCGGAGCCGGGCACGGTCGGCCCAGGCCCTCCAGCTCAACCCCAACGAACCGGGATCTCCGTCGGTGGCTCACCCTCACCGGCCCAGAAGATCGTCCCCGAGGCGTCCACCACGACCACGCGCGGCGTCCGCGCCAGCCCCCACTCGATCGCCTCGGCCGGGTCGTCCCAGGTCGAGCCCTCCTCCAGCACGCCGGTCTCGGCGCCCTCGGTCTCACCGGACGACCGCTCCCAGTACGTCGTCCAGACCTGCTGCCCGCCCGACAGGTCGGGGTGGACGAACACGGTGCCCCGGCCCCGCCAGGCGGCCAGCCGGTCCGGCACCACCGGCACCGGGTGCTCGCCGGTCACCGCCTCGATGTCGGCCACGTCGAACGCGTGCGGCAGCAGCTCCGCCATCCGCAACGGCCCGCCCTTCGCCTCGACCAGGCACTCCGGCCCGCCCTGCTCCCAGAGCAGCTGCCGGCACCGGCCGCACGGCATCAACGGCTCACCGGTGGCGTCGACGCAGGACAGCGCCACGATCCGGCCTCCGCCGGTGGCGTGCAGCTGCGAGACCACACCGCACTCGGCGCAGAGCGTGACGCCGTATCCGGCGTTCTCCACGTTGCAGCCGACCACGACCCGGCCGTCGTCGACGAGCGCGGCGGCACCCACCGGGAACTTCGAGTACGGCACGTAGGCGTGGCGCATGACCTCGGTGGCGGCGGTACGCAGCCGCTCCCAGTCGATCTCCATCACGACCCCCATTCTGCCCAATTCACACCCGATCGGTCGCGGGCACGGCCGGAGACGACGATGCCCGGCGGGGCGACCCGCCGGGCACTGTGTCGCGGCAAGCGGTCAGCCCTTGATGTACGGCTTGCCGTCGGCGGCCGGCGCCCGGACCTTGCCGACCAGCCCGGCCACCGCCAGGATCGTCGCCAGGTACGGCAGCATCGCCAGGAACTGGCTCGGAATGCTGCTGCCGATCGCGCCCAGGTAGGTGGCGAGCTGGTCGGCGAAGCCGAAGAACAGCGCCGCGAGCAGCGCGCCGGTCGGGCTCCACCGGCCGAAGATCAGCGCGGCCAGGGCGATGAAGCCCTTGCCGCCGATCATGTTCTTGGTGAACGAGTAGAGCGCCAGCGTGTACGAGGCGCCGCCGACGCCGGCCACCAGACCGGCCAGAATCACGTTGCGGTAGCGCAGCCGCAGCACCTTCACGCCCAGCGTGTCCGCCGCGGTCGGGTGCTCGCCCACCGAGCGGGTCCGCAGGCCCCACCGGGTACGGAACAGCGCCAGGTGGATGACGAGCACCAGCAGCAGGCCGAGGTAGAGGAAGATGTTGCCCCGGAACAGCGCCGGACCGATCAGCGGGATGTCGGACAGCAGCGGGATCTCCCAGTTGCCGAACCGGGGCGCGCTGTTGTACTTCGCCGCGTCGGTCTGCATCAGCCGCTCGTAGAGGAAGCCGGTGATGCCGACCGCGAGCAGGTTGAGCACGATGCCCATGACCACCTGGTCGACCAGGTAGCGGATGGAGAACACGGCCAGCAGGAACGAGATGAACGCACCGCCGATGGCGGCGGCCGCCAGGCCCACCCAGACGCTGCCGGACATGCTGCCGAACAGCGCGCCGGAGAAGGCGCCCATCAGGAGTTGGCCCTCGATCGCCACGTTCACCACGCCGGAGCGCTCGCAGAGCACACCGGCGAGCGCACCGAAGATCAGCGGCAGGGCCAGGATGAACGTGCCGCGGACCACGTTCACCAGCGGCATGAAGTTGCGGCCCTCGGGCGCGGCGGAGACCTGCCAGCACAGGAAGCTCAGCACGAAGGCGACCAGCCCGGCGCCGAGCAGCAGCGTAAACCAGCGCTTCGGCACACCGGCCAGCAGGGCGCCTCCGGACGCGGCGGTGATCAGCCCGAACAGGATCGCGCCGACCGTACCGTTGATCTCCAGGGCGGCCCCGCCCTCGGTCTCGCTGAGCGTGAACCGCGCGTGCTGGTCGGTCGCGAGTGCGCCGAACAGCACCGCCGCGAGCACGCCGAGCGCCAGCAGGACCGCGCCGATCTTCCGGTTACGGGTCCAGAAACCCTCGTCGACCGCGGTTACGGCGACCTCGGGGACAGCGGTGGTGGACATGCTCACCAGCCCTTCGCGAGGCTCGTCTGCAACCGGGCGGCGCGGGCCGCCCGGAGCTGGAAGATCGTCTTCACCAGGGCAGGCGCGGCGATGAAGATGACGATGAGCGCCTGGAGCACGGTGACCAGTTCCAGCGAGATGCCGGAGTACGACTGCATCCGGTTGCCGCCGGCCTGGAGGGCACCGAAGAGCAGCGCGGCCAGCAGCACACCCCACGGCTTCACGCGGCCGAGCAGCGCGACCAGGATGCCGTCGAAGCCGATCTGCGCGATCACCAGCGGGGTCAGCGCCGTGGCAGTGGTGCCGAGCACCATGGTCGAGCCGCCGAGACCGGCCAGCATGCCCGCGAACACCATCACCAGCACGTACGTCTTTGTGACGCTGATGCCGGCGGTCCGGGCCGCGTCCGGGTTCGCACCCACCGCCCGCAGCTCGAAGCCGAGCGTGGAGCGGTTGAGCAGCCAGGCGATGAACCAGGTGGCCGCCACCGCGAGCAGGATGCCGGCGTGCACCCGCAGGTCGTCGCCGAGCAGGCGGGGCAGCTGCGCGGAGGAGTCGACCGGCTTGCTGATCGCGTCCGCCCGGTTCGGGTCCTGCACCCCGCTCTGGACGACGATCCAGGTCAGGAAGTAGACCGCCACGTAGTTGAGCATGATCGTGTTGATCACCTCGTGCGCGCCGGCCCGTGCCTTGAGGATGCCGGGGATGAAGCCCCAGAGCGCACCGCCGAGCGCGCCGGCGATCAACGCCACCAGCAGGTGCACGACGGGCGGCAGCGGCAGCGCGAAGCCGGCCACGGCGGCCAGGATAACGCCGATGGTGGCCTGGCCCTGGGCGCCGATGTTGAACAGGCCGCCACGGAAGGCGAGCGCCACCGACAGGCCGGTGAAGACGAGCGGCGCGGCGTAGGTGAGCGTCTCCGAGATCGGGCTCATGGCGGCGGTGAAGCCGACCGCGTCCGGATCGAAGATCGCGCCCTTGAACAGGTTCGCGTACGCCTCGCTGACCACCGTCCAGCTGGCGTTCAGCGCGTCGGTGGGCCGGGCGGTGATGTAGCCGTAGGTGGCGAGCACCTCCGGGTCGGACACGATGATCAGCACCGCGCCGACCACCATGGCCAGCAGCACCGCGAGCACCGTCACGGTGACCGTGTTGGCCGCCCACAGGTTGTCCAGGAACATCCGGCCCATGCTCGGGCGGGCTTCCCCGGCCGGGGACGGTCTCTTCGCGGTCGCGGTGGCGGGCACCGTCTGCTCGGTGTCACCGGCCGGCTGGGTCGGCGTCGCCCGGGCCTCGCTCAGCGACTCCTGCGCCTCGGTCGCCGGCTCCTTGTCCGGCGAGCCCGAAGCGGGGTTCGGGTTGGTCATGCCTCGTCCTCGTTGCCAGGGCCGTCCTCGGTCGGGGTGGCGGCGTCCGGGGTGGCGGCGTCCGGGGTGATGCCGGCCATCAGCAGGCCGATCTCCTCACGCGGGGTGTCCGGGCCGACGACGCCGATGATCCGGCCGCGGTACATGACCGCGATCCGGTCGGCCAGGCCGATCACCTCGTCCAGTTCGCTGGAGACCACCATGACCGCGGTGCCGATGTCCCGCTCGCGGACGACCCGGCTGTGGATGAACTCGATCGAGCCGACGTCCACGCCCCGGGTGGGCTGGGCGGCGATGAAGAGCTTCAGCGGCCGGGACAGCTCCCGGGCCACGATCACCTTCTGCTGGTTGCCGCCGGAGAGTGTGCCGACCGCCGCGTCGGCCGAGGAGGTACGGACGTCGAACTGCTCGATCCGCTCCCGCGCCGACTTGGCGATGGCGTCGGGCTTCAGCGACAGACCCTTGCCGAACGGCGGCCGGTCGTAGACGTCCAGTACCAGGTTCTCCGCCACGGAGAACTCCTTGACCAGGCCGTCCACGCTGCGGTCCTCGGGCACGTAGCCGACACCGGCGCGGAGCACCTTCTTGGTCGACCAGCCGTGCGTCGGCTCGCCGTCGAGGCTGATCGTGCCGGCGAGCACCGGGCGCAGGCCCATGATCGCCTCGATCAGCTCGGTCTGGCCGTTGCCCTGCACGCCGGCCACGCCGAGCACCTCACCGGCGTGCACGGTCAGGTCGACGCCGTCGACCGCGCGTACCTGCCGGTCGTCGTCCACGACCAGGCCGGAAACCTCCAGGACCGGCTTGCCGGGGGTGGCCGGCTGCTTGTCCACGGTCAGCCGGACGCTGCGCCCGACCATCAGCGCGGCCAGTTCGTCCCGGCTGGCGCTCGGCTCGGCGGTGCCGACCGTCTTCCCGCGCCGGATCACCGTGATCCGGTCGGCGATCGCCTTCACCTCGCCCAGCTTGTGGGTGATGAACACGATCGACTTGCCGGCGGCCTTGAGCGACCGCATGACGGTGAGCAGTTCCTCGGTCTCCTGCGGCGTGAGCACGGCCGTGGGCTCGTCGAGGATCAGCAGGTCGACGTCGCGGGTGAGGGCCTTGACGATCTCCACCCGCTGCTGGATGCCGACCGGCAGGTCCTCGATCACCGCGTCCGGGTCGACCCGCAGGTTGTACCGCTCGGAGACCTCGGCGACCTCGCGCCGGGCGCGCCGGCGGTCGAGGATGCCGGCGAAGGGCCCTCTGACCTGCTCGGCACCGAGCATGACGTTCTCGGCCACGGTGAAGACCGGCACCAGCATGAAGTGCTGGTGCACCATCCCGATCCCGGCGGCGATCGCGTCCGACGGACCCCTGAGCTTCAGCGGCTTGCCGTCGACCAGGATCTCACCCTCGTCCGGCTGGTAGAGGCCGTAGAGCACGTTCATCAGAGTCGACTTGCCGGCGCCGTTCTCGCCGAGCAGGGCGTGGATCTCTCCAGGCTCCACCGTCAGGTCGATGTGGTCGTTGGCGACCAGATCACCGAACCGTTTGGTGATGCCGCGCAGTTCGAGTCTCAGCGCAACCTCCTGGAGTGCGAGCGATGGTGCAGCGTAGCGACCTGCCGCGCCGCCACCGCGCCGGGTGGGGATGGTCGGGGGATTCAAGGTGATCGGCCGCCCCGGCGCTGGGGTACCTTCCCCGTTGCGCCGGGACGGCCGGATCGTCAGAGCTGGTGTCCGCCGGCCCCCGCTGCCGATGATCGCACCGCGGTGGCCGGCGAAGCGGTCACTTGGTCGGCTGGGCCTTCGAGGTGACGGTGATGGTGCCGGCGGCGATGTCCGTCTTGATCTTGTCGACCTCGGCCTTCAGGTCCGCCGGGACCTTGCTGTCGAAGTCGTGGTACGGGGCGATCGAGACGCCGTTGTTCGCCAGCGTGCCGACGAAGCCCGGAGTGGACTGGAGCTTCTCGCCGCCGGCGGCCTTCAGTACGGCCTCCTTGACGGCGTCCGGGATGTTCTTGACGACGGTGGTCAGGATCGCCGAGCAGTCCGGGGTGCTGTCGCAGCCGTCGATGTCCACCCAGACGACCGAGTACTTGCCGCCCGAGGCCTTGGCCGCGGCGGTGGTGCCGAGCCCGGCGCCGCCGGCGACCGGCATGACGATGTCGGCGCCCTGCGCGACGAGCGCGTCGGACACCTTCTTGCCCTCGTCCTGCTTGACGAAGTCGTTGGTGAAGGAGCCCTTCTGGGTGGCCTTGTCCCAGCCCAGCACCTGGACGTTCTTGCTCTTGGCCGTGTTGTAGTACGCCACGCCGTCGGCGAAGCCGTCCATGAAGATGGTGACCGGCGGGATCGGGATCGCGCCGTAGGTGCCGACCTTGCCGGTCTTGCTCATCCCGGCGGCCAGGTAGCCGGCCTGGAACGCGGCCTGCGCGGTGTCGAACTGCATCGGGTAGACGTTGCTCACGCCCGGGTTGGCGTCGACGAGACCGAACTGCTGGTTCGGGTTCTTCTCGGCCGCGGCCTTGGTGGCGTCCGACATCAGGCCACCGACGGCCAGGATGAAGTCGCACTGCTGGTTGACGAACCCGGTCAGGTTGACCTCGTAGTCCGCCTCGGCCTTCGACTGGACGTTCTTGATCTCGATGTTGTCGTTCTCCTTCTGCGCCTCCTGGAGGCCCTTCCAGGCCGAGGCGTTGAAGGACTTGTCGTCGACGCCGCCGACGTCGGTCACCATGCAGGCGCTGTACTTCTTGCCGCCGTCGCCACCGGCGTTGTTGTCGTCGTCCGGAGCCTCACCACACGCGGCAGCGCCCAGCACGAGTCCACCCGCCACGACGGCGGAGGCGATCCGCATCCCACGCACAGAGCGCAAGACGTCTCCTTCCCCTTGCACACCGCGTCGTGCACGGTGTGCAGCCCTTTCGCCGGCCTGCGGTGTGCCGCCGGCGTCCCACGTTACGGACGGGAGCGTACGCCCGCGCCCACCCACCGGCCGACAATCGTGCACGACTGTTGAGCGTCCGTTACCCCGGCGTAACCCTTGCGTGGGGCACGTCACTTGTCCGGCTGGCAGGCGTACGCGGTGGTGTCGCGAACGTCCGTTTCCCGAGCTTCCCCGGCTCGCGGCGAACTAACGCCAGAACACCGCCACGGCTGCGTTGACCAGCGTCAACCCGACGATCGCGAGGAAGTGGCCACGGTTGACGGTCTCCCGCTTACGGGAGAAGAAGACCATGACGAAGATCAGCAGCGCGAGCACCAACTTGGTAACAAGTTTCGCCGGGGCCGGCTCGTCCCCGTCCCGCAGCGGAGCGGACAGCCCGACGCCGGTGAGGATCTGGATGATCGCGCCCCAGAGCATTGCCGCGTTGATCCGCAGCCGGCCGGTGACGTACTGGGCGATCGCGCCACCGAGCAGCAGCGCGAAGCCGATCAGATGGACGTAGAGGAGAATCAGTCGAAGAGCTTCCACGCGGCCCATCCTCCCCCATCAACGACGCTTCGTAGTAGTCGCCCCCGCCGGCCTGCCGTCATACCGTGACCTCCAGATGCAGGCCCGGTGACCACGGCAGGCGCTCGATCGACTGCCGGAGGCGCCGGGCTCACACCCAGCCGCGTTGGCTGGCATGGACCCCCGCCTGGAACCGACTCGCCGCCTTCAACCGTTCGGTGAGCGACGTCATCGTGCGTTGCACACTCCGCACCGACATCGCGAGTTTGCGGGCAGCCGACTCGTCCGTGTGGCCGGCCGCCAGCAACCTGATCAACTCCCGTTCGTGCGGGGTGAGGCCCTGATCGTCGGGTACCGTCTGCTCAGCAAAAGGGGTGGCCGTCCGCCAGATCTGCTCGAACAGCGCGACGAGCCCGGCCACGACACCGGGGCTGCGCAACTCCAGCGCTCCGCGCCGTGCGTCGTCCGGGTCGATGGGCACGAACGCGGTCTCACGATCCACGATGACCAGGCGCATCGGCAGTGTCGGCGCGGTACGCGACTCGGCGCCCAGGCTTGCCATGCGACGGGCATGAGCGAGAGTTGTCGGGTCGTTGCGGAAGCTGTCCTGGTAGACGTTGCGAATGCGCACGTCCCGCTGGAGCGCGAACTGATTGAGCGGCCCCTCGGCCTCCAGGGTGTCCGCGCTCTGGCCCCGGCCGGTGGTGAAGGACAGGCACTCGGCCCGCGCACTGTGTGCGAGTTCCGCGAGGCGCTCCCGGACGGCGTCGATCCCGTCGAGAATGCGGCCTTCCCGTACCCGGTTGTGCTGGTCGTGGGCGGTGGCGATGGCGGCGATAGCAGCCCTGGTCGCCTCGACCTGCCGCTGTCGGACGGCGACGTCGGCCTCCACCTTGGCCAGCAATGCCATCAGGCTGGCCTGGGGCCTCACCACTCGGGCATCGCCTCCTGCGGGGTCCAGCCGAATCAGAGCCAGATCCGCCAGGATGTCCAACGCCTCGCGCACCTGATCAAGCGGTATGGCCAGATGCTCGGCCAGCCCTGCGACGTTCAGGTCCGGCCGGTCGAGCATCGTCCGGTAGACCATCTCGTGCTGCGCGGACAGACCTAGCAGATCGAACATCGAGCCTCCCCCGGGACGGCCAGCGACACCTCATTCTGCCATGTGGGGAATCTTCGCGGTGCCCCGCGAGGACTGCTGGCGTGATACCGCCGGGCGGAGTCACGCCAGGCCGGATCCGATGACACGGGCCGACCGGACCGGGATGCTCGATTCAGGCCGACGCGAAAGAGCGCAGAGCCAAGCAACAAATCCCGAAAGACCGAGCCATTCCATTGGGAGGCAGATCACCGTGCGCGCAATTATCGCCGTACCTCGACATTTCATCCTGGTCCTATCGCTCGCGCTGGCGGTTTCCGTCACGCTGCTCATCGGCCAGGAATCGTTCAGCGCGCTTGCCGAGGGATTCGGGTGGGGCACCCCCGGCCCCGTCTCTCCGGCCGGCGTCGAGGCGCTCGGCGGGAACGACTCGCCTTCCCCTCAAGAGGGAGCGTGAGCACGGTGATCGCGGCCTACCTCCGGATCGCACCACTGACGCCGGCGGCACCCGTCGACCCGATGGCGCTCCGGAATCTGCTCTACGGCCAGTGCGGTCCCGGAAACGGAGTGGAGCACATCCGAGTACGTGCCGGACCGCACGGCGTCGACATCATCGCTTTCATCGACGGCAATGACCCGGAAAGAGCAAATGAGGTTCTTCGGCAGGTCGCCGAGAAGGCGATTATCTCCACTACGTCGCTTCACCTCTGGCGAATAGTTTAGCGCACCGCACGATTTCGCTGATCAATCCCTCGAGTATCAGAACCCGTGAAAGGTGGAAGAACATGTTGATTCGACGAATCACCGCCATGACGCTCGGCGTCACCCTCGCTGCCGGGCTCGGTCTGTCGGCCGGCGTCGGTGCCACAGTCGCAGGCGCCCCGCAGGCGGCACATGCCGCGTCGAGCGTCGGTGGTCAGATCAGCCGCGACGAGATCATGAGCCGGGCGCAGTACTGGTACGACAACCGCGGGAGCATTCCCTACAGTCAAAGCGGCTGGTACCGCGACCAGGGCGGTAAGGACTATCGGACCGACTGCTCCGGGTACGTCTCCATGGCCTGGCATCTCTCCGCCTCGGCCTGGACCGGCAACCTCGGCAAGGTCGCCACCCAGATCAGCAAGACCAGTCTGCTTCCCGGCGACGCCCTGAACTCGCCGGCCGAGCACGTCATCCTCTTCAAGCGCTGGATCAACCAGTCGACCGGCACCTTCGAGTACTACTCTTTCGGCTCGACGCCGGTCAAGATCGCGACAGATACCCTCACCGGCGGCTCGGACGGTCTCATCGACTCCCATCCCGCCAGCAACTACGTCGCACTCCGCTACCGCAACGTCATCGGCAGCGGCGAGACGCCGGTTCGTGACCCGTGGATCGCCGACGTGACCGGCGACGGCTTCCACGATCTGGTCGCCACCAAGTCCGACGGCAGCATGTGGCTGTTCTCCAACAACTACACCCGCGACGGTGCTACACCCTACGGCGACGTCCGCCAGATCGGCACCGGCTGGGGCAACTACGAGCGCGTCATCAACGCCGACGCCAACGGCGACGGCTTCACCGACCTGATCGGCATCAAGGCCGACGGCACCATGTGGCTCTTCTCCAACAACT
>NZ_FMCV01000007.1 GCF_900091565.1 Micromonospora marina
CTGGTCATGGCCGCCCTCGCGGTCTGCACGGTCACCGCCGCCGCGCTACGGGAACGTACCGACAGCCAGGCACCCCCACCGACCACACCCGACCAGCCACCACCGGCCGATCCCGGACTGATCCCGCTCACCGTGCCCGAGGTCGGACGACTCCTCGCCGACGCCCTGCACCACCCACCACCACCAGGACACGCCATCGACTGGCTCACCTGGCGACGCCGACACCAGGCCCGCGCCCGCTGGCACCACCAACGCACCCGCCTCAACCGCGAATACGCCCTGCTCACCTAGCAAATGGCGGCTGCCGTACTAGGTTGGTGCGAGTAGCGAGGACCTTTGGGTGCTCTGGGTCGAGTATCCTTTTGAGGGCAGTGAGAACTGCCTCAAGCATCGGGATGGCCTTAATAACTTTTCCGGAATCCCGATACGACATAGCAAGGTTGTGGCGGGCGGTCAAAGTTTCGGGATGGTGGGAACCCAGAAGATGCTCACTGTCCGCAAGGACTTGTTCCTCTAGGAAGATGGCGTCTTTGAGGCGGTCAGCATGCCAGTATGCAGTGGCGAGGTTAGCCCGGGCCACAAGGGTTTGAGGGTGATCTCGGCCGAGCACCCGTTCGCGCTTCCTCAGAACAATCTCCCCGATGGCGATAGCGTCCGTAACCCGTCCGGCCGCCCGGTATGAAGACGCCAGACTGCCCTGGGTGACAAGAGTTTCAGGGTGATCCGAGCCAAGCACGCGTTCGGAGTCGGCTAGGACGTTTTCTTCCAGCGTGATGGCTTCTGAGATGCGGCCAGCCGCCTTGTACGCTGCAGCAAGGTTGGCCCGGTTACCCAATGTTTCGTAGCTGTCACGACCAAGGAGTCGCTCAGCGGTGCTGGTGAGATCACTCCAATAGGCAATGGCAGCGTCAGGTAAGCCGGCCTCGAGAAGGCTGATTCCCGCCTGGTGCATGACGGGATGTCCGGCCGGTTGCCACAGGTAGTCACCGCCACATGCGACAAGGGCTGCAGTATTGGAACGCAGGGTAGAAATCAGATCGCGCTCGATGTGAGCGAACTCGGGCCAAATCTGCAGTATCGCGTCGGCATCGGCCTGGACTGCGGCGAGCAGCTGCGCATCGGGGGTGGACTCGCGGGCTGCGCGAGCGGTGAGGGAATGCACCTGCACCGCCCGCGCCTCGGCGCGAGGCTGGTATGCAATCAGACCGAATCGGTGCAACAAGGTCAGGGCCGCCCGCGCCTGTTCTTCTGTGACAGAGAGCGGTTGCAGGGCTCCTTCGGTTAACTGATGTTCCGACAGCTCGCGGTACGTAGTTAGGTATCTGGTGAAAGCAGACGTGCTCCAGAGCGCATCAGGATGACCCGCGGGATCAAGCATCGCGGCGAGTTGGAGGGCAGGGCGCGCAAGTCCATACGGTTGAGAGCACTGTGCGCTGTCGAGGGCGAGCAATAGGGTGATCGCGACTCGCCGGCCATAGCCCTCGGTATCGGCGCTGGCCGGAAAGGCGGTCTCCAGACGAGTCTGGGCATCCAGGAATAGGCGGCGGTATAGAACGCAAGGGATCTGCTCGTTGAGCATGTAGGCCGCTGCATGTGACAGCGCTAGGGGCAGATGTCCCAGGTCCTCAGTCAGCCCACCAGCGTTTTCGTCGAACAGATGCGGGCTCCCAGCATCGTCCAGCCGTTGCCGTAGGTACCGGAGCGACTCGTCCATGGAAAATATGTCTATGCTGATCAACCTGCGTCCACCGCCGCTTAGGCTCGCGTCTCGTCGTCGGGTTGTCGCCAGAGTTCGACCCTGACCGTTGAGGGATACTGGAGGCCACAGGCCGGCAAGGACGGCTGGATCGGTGATGTCGTCGAGCACTACAAACCAAGATCGAGTGGTGGTTGCCAACCAATTCAAAAAGGCCTCGGCGTCAGCCAGGAGGTTGCCTCCGCCTGTGGAGCCAACCACCTGAATGCGAGTTGCCGCGCGGGCGTAGCCAGCGAGTACATTCTCATGAGTGGACGCGTCGATCCATAAAACGAGATCCGTATTCGCTCGAGTGGCCTCGATGGCATAGGAAGCGGCAAGTTGCGACTTTCCTACCCCACCGCCGCCGGACAGTACTTGTGTGCAAACCTTGGTGTTACTGCGAGGCGGTGCGGCATCGATGCGAGCACTAAGACCGACTCGATCTTGGAAAGCCGACGCCAGCACCGGCACAGAGCCGACCTGCACTGGCCACGTGACTGGAGCGGCCGGGTAGATGTAATTGTGCTGAGTGCCGTGATCTCCGACCAGGACGCCCTTGGCGAAGGCGGCGTCGACCCACCTCTGTTGCATCAATCAGAAGTGGTTAGTTTGGACGCTGAGGTCACCGATTTGCACGCCCTTGGCCTGCGAGAGCTTCACCTCGTACTTTCCAGGAGCAGGTGGGCTGGCCAACTGCAGCAACTGACGCGCCGCTGCCAACACTTCTTCATCTAGGTCAGCGCCGGAGGCGGTGATCTCCGCGCCGAGCCGGGCCTGCCAGATTCCGGGCTCGGTCTCGTCCGCCTCTAGGGCCTCCCGAGCTCCACCACGTACCCAAGGGCGCAGGAGCCGCTTGAGGCCGACGTAGGCGTCCTTGACCGCAGTGGATGCAGCACCTGTGAGTCCCGCCGCTGCACCTGCCCCCAACGCCGTGACGATTAGGTCCACGTTCGACAACGCCTTGTCCCTCTCTGTACAGCCTCAGCGCTCGCCGCTTCCCAGCAGGCCAAGCCCCCGGGCATGCTATCTAACATGAGCAAGAGGCCGGTCGTATCAGGAGAGTTTAGGGCGGTGCCGAGCCTGGCGCTGGTGTCCAGATCTCGATACCAGCGGGGTTGGCAAGATCATGGAGGAACCTGGACGGCAGACCATCAGACGACGGTGACATCGACACACCGGAGTACAAGAACAGCGGCTGACCAGGCCCGTGCACCCCATGCCGGTCTTTGAGACGCACAACTTCTTGTTCGAATGCAGAAGTTCCATGCGGCGGATGCCGCGCTGCAGACGATGCGGACTTACGCCGGAGTGGCAGGGATTGCGGCGCTTTGCGCATCAAGATCAAACGAGGTAGGAAGACCGCGCTTGCGTGCAATCCGCGGGCTCGCGGCGGTACTTGCGTCGCGTCGGTGGTTGAGCGGGCTGCCGCGAATCTCAGCATCCAGGATCTGATCCTGCCGCCGCCCAAATGATTCGGCAAGCTCCAACCGCGAGTGTCTGCGGGATGCGCCTGCTCCGGGACCTGTCGTACCGGTACGCCATGATGGTCTTCGGTGCCCGTCAGGGGGCCGGTGATGACGGAAGAAGTGGCGCGATCCGGTGAGGCCGACCGACCGTGGGTACGCCAGCCCCTACTCTACGGGGGGCGGTGGGACCACCTTGGAGCACGCTTACGGGGCGCTGCTGCTCGCCGCGATGCTGCTGCGGCATCCCGTCGCTGGTCTCGGCGACGAATTCACCGTTCGTGAGGTCCGGTTCCAGCAGGGCACCACGTGCCCAGTCGACGACCTCGTCGTGCTCGGCGACTGCACCCCGAACTCGCGCACCTTGTACGTCGGGGTCCGCCGAACGCCGACAATCGGAGGTGGCAACGCCCCGTTTGTCACTCTTCTGGCGAACTACCTACGGATGGTGATCGACCGGCACGCTGGGCTGGACACCGGCCGGGAACGGCTCGGGCTCGCCCTCGCCGCCCCGCACACAGGTGCCGTCGAAGTAGCGCAGTTGGCATTCCTGGCGCGTCGGCAGCCGGACGATCCCGCGTTCCGCAGAGCCGTGGCCGCGCCCCGGGCGACCAACGTCAAGATCCGTAAACGGCTGAAGGCTCTCGATGCTGCTGTGACCGCGGCAGCGGCGCAGGGCG
The DNA here is from genome assembly GCF_900091565.1 of Micromonospora marina. GTDB lineage: Bacteria > Actinomycetota > Actinomycetes > Mycobacteriales > Micromonosporaceae > Micromonospora > Micromonospora marina. The sequence continues at coordinate 3,882 of NZ_FMCV01000007.1, forward strand.
GCATACCGCTACCCGACACCGCGGCCCGGGACGCGCTGACGTGGCGGCTACTGAAGGCTCTGCGGATCATCGAACTGCGGCTGGAAGGTGACGACCAGGCCGACCGCACAGCTGTGGTCAGCCGGCTGGTGTCGCTGGCGGGTGATCCGTCGCGGGCCGTCGCGGTCTGGCGGCGCCTGCGGGAGCTGTCCGCCGAATACGCACAGACCGCCGCGACCGTGACCCATGACATGCTGGTCCGCGATGTCCACACGCTGGTTTCGATCGCCCCGCTGACGCCGGCTTTCGCTCCGGCGGTCGTTCGGGACGAGCAGATGTATGAGCGGCTGCAGCAGTTGCCAGCACTGCACGGCCCCCGGTTGCTTGCAGCCTGGCGCGACGACCAGACGCTGGCGTGGCGACTGATCACCGCGGTGACGGCCGTCGAGGACCGCCCCGCCGAGGTGCTGCGACAGTGGCAGGCCAGCAGACCAGCATGGCTGGGTGTGGCCTCCTGGCAGGTACAACTCGCCGCCGGTGAATTGGCTGCTTCCTATGGCTCCGGCATCCTGGCCGCGGACCTGTTCACGGCCGCGGCGACCCAAGGCGCTCCGCGCAGAGCCTTATGGCTCGCTCGCGCTGCCATGATCTATGACGAACACGGCAGCGACGACGGCCGGCAGGCCGCGCTTGCGTCCCTGCCGAGACCGGTGGCGGAGGGCGAGCCGTTCGCCGGAGCGGTTGTGGCGCTGTTCGCGGGTGATCGGGACACCGCAGTGCGCATCATCGAGGCGTGGGCACCAGAGGAGCCGAGCGATCGCACTCTTCGAGCGGCGCTTCGGCTCCGGCTCGCCGCGCGGGACGACGCCGCCCCGGTGTTGGACCGGCCAACTATTGACCGTGGCCTGCACGTGCTCGCCGAGGCGTTGCGCGACCAATGGGCGGCCGGCTTGGCCGTGGCGCGTGCACAGATGCTGATCATCCGCGCTCGCCGAAGTGAGTCGCCGAACTGGGACGCCGACCTACGCGAGGCCCGGTCCCTGGCGATCCGCGCCCGTGATGATCGACGCACCTACCGCGGCGACAGCCCGGAGGCGGTCGCGGTGGCCTGCCACGCGAGCTTGCTGCTCATGGATCTGCGGCGGGTTTTGGATCTCGGGGCTCCGGACGGTGAGGCGAACGCCTACGAGGCTGCCTCCGCGGAAGTGTGCCAGTACGTCGCCATGGCGGCGATCCAGTTCGGTCAGCTAGACCTGGCCCGGCAGCGCGCCGAGCAAGTTCCCGACGGGCCTGGGAGAGCGCAGATCGACGCCTACCTGGCGCAGGCCGACGGGCGGGACCCGCAGCCGCACTGGTGGCGGGCTGCCGAACTGGCGGACGGCAGCGACGAGCAGCTCGCCCAGGCGCTGCTAGGCCTGGCGCAGATCGGCATCGACGGGCTGACCCGGTACGCGGCCTTCGCTCGCCGCTACCCGGATGAGGCCGTTGAACTGCGCGCCATGACGGAACTGGCAGCCGGTCGGCCCGGGTCGGCGATCTTGCAGCTGCGCGATCGCCGGCGTTCGTCGGTCACCGCCGCGCTCAACCTCGCTCAGGCGTACCAGGCGGCCGGCCAGCTCGATGATCAGGTGCAGACCCTTCGCGACGCCGCTGATCACTTCGGTGATCGATCGCTGCGCCTCTCAGCGGCGGAGGTCCTCGCCCGCGCCGGGCGCTCCGATGAGGCTGAACAGGAACTAACCGCGCTGCTCGCCGCAGCGGAGCCGGACTGGAGTGGTCGGGCTGATGCGCTGCGGCTGGTGGCGCAACTCGCCAGCGACAGCGGCCGGTTGGACCGCCTCTGCGGCCTGCTGCGCACGGTGGTGCAGATTGAACCGGAGGACACCAGGTCTCGCTGGGCGCTGGTCCGCACCCAGATGAACCGCGGCGATGTCGCCGAGGCATGGCGGGCCCTGCATGAGGCACCCCAACCGCTCGACCCGTCAAACACCGCCGACGCCCGAGCCTGGATCCAGCTACATCGTCGACGGGGACAGCCGGTGGAGACTGTCGTCGGATGCCTACGCCTGTTGCGTCGCTTCGGCGACGACGAACAGTTCGTCGCGTTCGCGTTGATGAACCTGATGCTGCCGTGGCCGGAAGCCGTGGAACTGCCTGACCGACTCCGCGCTCAGCTCGCCGCCGAGTCGGAACAGTTCTTCCAGCGCTGGCCCGACAGCCGGCATCTGCGCCGCTTGCAGAGCGCCGATTTCGATCAGCTGCGAACCGACATGATCGCCATGATGCGTCGCACCGGTGACCAGCAGATGCTGTGGCGCCGCCTCGCGCACGGCCTTGCTCGTGGCCAAGTCCCACTCGCCAGGCTCGCAGCGGCGGCCCAACGCAGCTACGCCGAGATCTGTCTACGCCGCGGCGACGGCATCCTACCTGCCCATGTCCCTGACCACGGCGAGTTCACCGCCTGCATTGAGGCGGCGCAGGCGGCTGAAGACCACGACATCGTGATCGACACGCCGGCGGCCACGGTATTACTCGCACTGCCCGACGACGTCCGTCGCGCCGCGATGAATCGATTCGCCCGGGTACTGACCACCGACGACGTCATGCTCGACTCCCTCGCCGCCGAGGACACCCTGGCGCTCCGGACCACCCGCTCGGTGCGGTATGAAGACCAACACGATCACCTACTGCTCGATGAGGCGACGGAAGCCGAAGCGGACCGGCTGGCCCGAGACGCCGAAGGGCTCCACGCCGCGATCGAAGCGCTTACCCGTCGGACCACCCCGCTTACTAGACGTACCTTCGACGAGCCACTGCCCGGCCCACTTGGCGTCTGGGTGTCGCCTCTGGACCTCGCGCGTGCCGAACATGCCGTGCTCTGGAGCGACGACCCGGCCCTTCGCGTTCTCGCCCGCGGCACCGGCGTTCAAGCCGCCTCCACCTTCGCCGTCCTGCATCAATTAGTCACAGCCGGTGCGATCACCGAGGACCAGCACGAACAGTGCATGAGACGATTGATCAAGGCCCGCATCGGTCATATGCCGCTCGATGAGCGGCGCCTGCTCGATCTGGCCGCAGATGACAACTGGCACCCTGCCGGCGTAGCTGCAGCACTGGCCCGGCCAACGACCTGGGCCGACGCCCGCCGCACCTTGGCGTTCTACCAACGGCTCACCACGCAGGTCCAGACTCATGCACCGGCCACAGCCCGTGACTGGCTGTACGCAGCCGTGCACGGTGCTGGCAGCTTTTTCATAAGGCCAAGCGCGGCGGCCGGCGTAGCAGCCTGCCTGCTGGCCACCACGATCGAGATTGCTGCCGCACAAGGTGAACAAGTCGCCCATCTAGTCGCTGCGACTCGCCAGGCACTTACCGACACCGATGACCCGGACGGGATCCCGGCGACGGACCCCCTGCCCATCGCCGCCACTCTCCTACGGGACGCTTACGTCACCGGCTCGACACGCCAACTCGCCACCCGTTTCGTCGTCGAGACCTTCGCTGCGCTCGGCGAGATCGACAAGCACGCCATCATCCGAGTGCTCCTCGAGTAGCAGGGTGAGATGCCGACACTGCGGGCTGCTGGGCGGTGGTCAACCGGCGCCGGTGGTCGGTGCCTTACGGGCGTAGAGAGACGAGGCTGACCCTACCGTGCAGCGAAGGGACAGGTACCACGGCCTGCTCCCGTCCGCCCACGAAGCCAGGACTCACCAGCCGCGCACCGTACGACTCAATCGGCTTCAACAAGGGGCGAGCGACAAGCTTCAATAGCCCCAGCGACGTCGGACACGGATCTCGCGCACCGGAATTTCGGAGGGGTGCAGCGGGCGGTCGACGACGGGGCGGATGGTGGCCGGGGTGATCCGTTCGCGGTCGTGTTCCTCCGCATAGCAAGCGGCGAGAGTCGTATCGCCGGCCTGCTCAATAATTCGAATCATGCGGGTAACGAGGACGTCCAACCGCTGGGTCTCAGCCTCCGCCGCGAGAAGGCGTTCGTAAGTGGTCACGGCTCGGTGTCCACACCACTGGCGCAGGAGTTCGTGGCGAGGCCGGTCGAACCGCCTGTACACGTGGTACTCCCACTCCGGTGTTGTCGGCTCCCGCCCTCGGGTGCCCAGGCTGGGCCGTTCGTCTCCGTGCTTGCATTTGTGGCGAGACTTGGACTCTTCCTCGATGACGTGGTCGAGGACGGCTGTGGGGTTGGCCCGGCAGGCGGCTTCGGCGATGAGGAGTGTGCCGGAGGGAGAGATCATGGTGGCGGCGTCAAGGTCGAACCACTCCGCGCTGGCGCGGAGTTCTTCCACCGGGACGCGGATCAGAGTGCACAGCTGGCCCATGTCGCTGACCCGAGTGGCACATTCGACGGGAGACCACTCGATCTCAGCGACCTCCTCGGCGATCAGCAACTGGAAGACCTCTTCAACACAGGCCTGCTCGGTGTTGTCGAGCTCAAGGTCATTAAGCCGCTGCCAGTTGGCCATCATCGCATCGAACGGCGCTACCTCAGTCCACGGAACCCGCAGCCGCGATCCCGGCACATTCTCGGTGCGCTCGTCAGGGTCGTCAAGGAACCTGACCTCCACACGGGCGCTCGTCTTCTTCGGTATGACCGCCATGATCTGGACACGCTCCGAGCGGCATCGTCGCGCACCCGATACGCCCACTCGTCACCGACAACGAACCGGGAGGGATCGATTTTCATTGCGGTCGCCTACGGCCTACCATGCGGAAGCTCCGGCCTGAGGCGTCGCGGCAGAGCGAAATACGGTCTGGCCAGCCGGCGAGGCTAAGGGTGCACCAACGCGAGCCGATAGTGGAGACCGGATAGTCGACGCCGGTCGAGTTTCAGGTGGCCGGCGGGACGGGCCCGGCATCTGCAGCAGCCCTTCTCGTTTCTGGCGCGGCGTCAAGGACCTCATTCCCAGGATCGTTACCCTCGCCAGACGGCCTTCGTCGCACAGACTCGCACTCGAAGACGGCACACGGATAGCCTTCCCTCGCGGAGTCAGCGCCAGGACGTACGCCGTGTCGTCATACCACATTGGAGGCCGGTTGGGCAAGCATGGCGTGATATAGGCCCCGCCCGACGTCCATGACGTCGCACTGCTGGAACATGGCGAAACGCCAAACTTGCTGATCTTCAGCAAGCGAGCGCAGCAACGCCTCGGCGCGACTGACACACGCAGCCAGAAACTGAAAAGCCGCAGGTCATCGGCCTGCGGACACAAACGGAGCGTCGGGTTAGGAAACCGATGCTCTATCCCCTGAGCTACGAGGGCGCGAGCGCCTAGTCTAGCGACCTTGGGGTTCACCTGGGGTGGCAGGGAGTGGCCCACGTTCACCCGCGTCACCCGGACCCCTGTTTGCCCAGCCCAGGACCACAGCTCGAGTCTCCATGTGACTCCGGTTGATCTTGGCAGGCAGGGTGGTATGGCCGGCGGGACCGAGGTCGCGTCGGCGGGGCGTGGTGCGGATCAGGCTGCGACGCGGATCGCTGGTGTCGGTCGGGTGAAGGTCTTGCGGTCGCGGATGAGTGCCCAGAGAACGTCGACGCGTCTCCGGGCGAGAGCGAGAATGGCTTGCCGGTGATTCTTTCCTTCGGCGCGTTTCCTCTCGTAGTAGGCACGCGAGGTGGGGCATTCCCTGGCGGCGGCGAAAGCGGCCATCCACAGAATGTGCCGCAGCCTGCGGTGGTATCGGCGGGGCGGCCGATGGTTGCCGGCAACCGTTCCGGAATCGCGGGAAACGGGTGCCAGGCCGGCGTGGGCGGCGAGTTTCGCCGGACTGTCGTACTCGGTCATGCCAGCGGTATGGACGAGCAGTTCCGCAGTCAGCAGGGGACCCATGCCTGGCAGGCTCCCGATGATCGGCGCCAGCGGGTGCTGGTCGAGCTGCTCGGCGATGAGGTCGTCCACGGCGGCGATGCGTTGTTCGATGGCGAGGATCTCGGTGGCCATCTGCCCGACCACCACGGCAGCAGCACGCTGGCCGGGCAGGGTGACAGTCTGCTGCCGGGCGGCGCCGACCATCGCCTCAGCGACCTGGACGGCGTTCTTGACGTGGCCGCGGCGGAGCAGGGCGGTGATCCGGTCGACGCCGGCGTGCCGGATCGCGGCCGGGGTCTGCCAGCACGCGAGGACCATCATCGGGGCCTTCCGGTTCAGGTCCACCGCCCGCTCCAGGGCGGGACTGATCCCGGTGAGGAGTTCCTGCAACCGGAACAGGGTGGCGACGCGCTGCCCGACGAGGTCGGCGCGGTAGCCGGTCAGCACGGTGAGTTCGGCGAGGAGCCGGTCGGAGGGATCCAGGATCGGGATGTCGGGGCGCATGCGGATGGTCTGGGCGATGACGACCGCGTCGCGGGCGTCGGTCTTGTTCTCGCCGGCGAACGCGGCGGCCATGTGGAACGCGACGGTGCCGGAGACGTAGCGGACCTGGACCTGGCGGCGCCAGAGCAGGGTCAGCAGGAGGGCGGACAGGCCGGTGGTGACGTCGACCGCCCAGCAGACCGGACGGCCGTGTGTCGACACCTCCGCCATGACCGTCAGGAGCGCGGTCTCGTCGTTGGCTACTCGGCGGGAGTAGACGAGCCGGCCGTCGCCGTCGACGGCGGCGACGTGGTGGTGGGTCTTGCCGATGTCCACGCCGATCCACAGCTTCGCCACCGTCGTGCTCTCCTTCATCGGTCGGTTTGCTCGGATGGCACTCGTCTGGGGTTCGGGGTTGCCGGCACCTTCTCAAGAGGCGAACGCAGGTCGCGGATCTCCATCAGCGGTCTACCGAATCTCACAGACGGCGAAGCGGTGGGTGGCATCTCCTACCGTGAGCCAAGCGATCTCGGCGAAACACACGCAGCCATACCCACCGCCTCCTGGGCGTCAGGGTCTACGGCCGCCAGGGCCGCGCCCGCTCGATCCAGCGCGCCCGCGAGGCGGGGGTGGGTGGCACCTCGACGCTCAGCCACGATCACGGCGGAACACACACAGCCATTTCCACTTCCGGCCCTGCGGGCGGGGTGACCTCGAGCTTGCCGCCGTCGTTGGCTGGCACCTCGGACACGATGTGCGGGATCGACGCAGCATGCTTTACTGAGCGCGGGGCAGGCGTACGGCATGGTGGCCCATGACGACTGATTGCCGGCCGCTGTTCCGAGACCGGCCTGATTGCCACGCCAACCGTCGCTGCAGCGGCTTGAATGGCGGTGTGCAGGTCAACAAGGACGGGCGGGGCTGGCGCGTCGGCGCCGCCGCCGACGTGGGCTGGATCGCCGGGCACACCGCTGCCGGCGTCTCGATCACCACCGCCATCCCATCGGTCTTCGACGCCTACGCCACCACGTACCAGACCGACGACGTCACCACCGCCGCCTACGAGCAAGCCCTGATCGAGGACCTCACCACGCAAACGCCCGACCAGCCGTGGTGGCTGGCCTACCTCGACACCGGCGCCCACGACGTCGTCTTCACCCACGCCCCGAGAGTGTTCCTCTACTGGAACTGGCCGTACGTGCTGGTCCAGGCCGGCCCCGAGCAAGCCCTCGCCTGGCGCACCGGTGGGCACATCCGCCACCCGCACGGCGCCCTACCCGATCTGTTCTTCCCTGCCGACCGGTCATGGCTGGTCTCCGCGCTCTGGGACGACACCTGGACCTGCGTCGGCGGCCCGGCGCCACTTATCCACACCCTCGAACGCGACCCCGTGGCCAACGCCCGCCAGGTCCGACTCGACGAGGACGCGCTGCCGCCGGGGCTGGTCCGCGAGTGACGACCCACGTCCCCGGTCAGCGGTCAGCCTCCGATCGTGGCTATCGCCCCCACTTCTCGGCAGGACGGCAGTCGCTGGTCGGTTTGCCGTAGATCCGCTTCCCGTCCGGGCCCGTGTAGCAGTGCTCAAGTTGGTCCTCGGCCCGGAACAGCGGGCGCCTGTCGATCTCGGTCCCTCCGGAGTCGTAGCTGACCAGTTGAGGGTCGTTGCTCGCTTTGAGTCTTGCGTCGCTGGTCATGAGGCCGAACGTGCCTTTGGAAAGTCGTGCAGTGGTGGTGTGGCCGTCGCCGTGGTCGAGTACTAGCCGGTGGACGCGGCTGCTGACCCGGCCGCTGACGCTGACGTCCCCGCCGTCGGACTCGGTGGAGGTCAGCAGCAGCCGCTGCACCGGCCCCGGCAGCAGGTCACCGTGCGGCCACGGCTCAGTGGCGCCCCCGCCGGACTCCCTAGCTGTTCCCGCCCACTCCACGTCGCAGGTGGCATAGCCGACGTCGTTCATGAACAACACCAGCGCACGGTCACCTCGCTCGGTAGCCACCGCCAGGTCGGCCAGGGACACCGGGACGGGTCGCTCACCCGGATTCTGCCGGGTCTGTCGTTGCGGGGAATTCCACTGCAGGCACCGCTCGGCCGCTTCCTGCAGCGTCGGCGACAGCTCCCCGGGTCCCATGGCCAGCACCTGCATGGTCGAGCGCTCCGGCCGGTCCCACACCACCGCCGCGGCACCGGACGCCACGGCCAGCAGCACCGCCGCAGCAATGGCGATCCGCAGTCGTGGAATACGCGGCGGAGGCGGGCTCACGGAGCCGAGAATCCGGGCCCGCATCGCAAGCGCCGCCTCCGGCGGCAGGTCCCGCTCCGCGGGCAGGTCGAGAACGTCCTTCACCGCTTCCCCTCCTGGATCTCCTCTGGCATCAGACGGGCCAGGCGGCTGCGCGCACGGCTCACTCTCGACCGCACCGCCACCTCGCTGATGCCCAACACGGCCGCTGCGTCCGGGTACGACACGCCGGACCACAGGCACAACGCCACCGCTTCCCGCTCGGCCGGCGGCAACCCGCGAACCACCGAGAGGACCTCAGCCATCCGCCGCTCGTCGTCCAGCCGCGCGGAAACCTCGTCCGCGAGGTCACCGTCGGCGTACCGCTCCGCCGGTAGACGCCGTAGCAGCGCAAGCCATCGGCGCCCCGACCGCCACTCGGAGCGGACCGCGTTCGTGGCGACGACCAGCAGCCACGGCAGCGCCGATCCGTCCACGAGTCGGGCGTCGTGCCGGCGGCGCCACGCGACGAGGAACGTCGCCTGAGTGACGTCCTCAGCCGTCGACCACGACCCGGTCAGCCGGAACGCGTGGTTGTAGACCGGCCGGGAGTATCGGTCAAAGAGCCGACCGAACGCCGACTCGTCACCGGCGGCGATCGAGGACCACAGTTCCTCGTCCGACGGCCATGCTTGATGCCTCACACCACACTATGGCCGCCCACGCCGACCCTGTTGCAGGCCGACGGTCGACGTCTGAGGCCGTGGCGCCGGCGCGAGAGCCGCAGCGCGTGTAGGCGATGGTGGCCAGCTCACTGGGCGGCGAACCAAGCGTCAGGTGTCGAGGCCTGCGAGGTTGAGGCGTTCGAGCAGGCTGGGCTTGCGGGCGTGCACCGCCCGTAGCTCGGCCAGCCGGTCTCGGAACGATGCGCTGTCTCCGTCGCGTTCGCCGAGGTCGTGCAGGTCGACAAGGAGTTGAACGGCGGTGTCGTACTCGCGGGGTTTTTTCGTGGCGATGAGTTCATCGACCTGCTGCCAGGCGGCGGGTTGGTCGACCGCGAGGGTGTCGAGGTGCCGTTGCCGGGCTGCGGCGGACCGCTCCCGGCGAACCTGGTCCCGTTCGCGCTGCTCGGCGTCCCGTCGTTCCCGCACGGCGCGCAACTCGGCGGCGGTGGCGAGCAGTTGCCCGGCAGTCCGGGTGGCCGTCGCGGTGGACGCGTCGGTGGGATGCGCGTCGCGGTAGCGACGCAGCAGTCGGCTGCGCAGGTGGCTGTCGCCGCCGGTGATCAGGTCGGTCAGGATGGCGTCCTTGTCCGGGGCGCGTAGACCGAAGACCCAGGTGCGTAGTTGCGCGGCGGTCGGTTCGCCGGAGGTGGCCGGCGCCGACCCGGCCGCCGCGGCCACGATCAGGTCGGGGTCGATGCGCAGGAACTCGGCGACGGCGGTGAGGGGCGCGTCGAGGGTGCCCAGTCCGGCGGGGACGGGCGGTTCGGGCTCGTCGTCGGCGATGTCCTCGGACTGTACGCAGCGCAGCCAGGCCAGGTAGAGCAGGCGCAGGTCGCCTGTGGCGAGGCCGGCCCGGACCGGGATGATCGAGGCAAGCAGGCCGTGGCCGTCGAGGTCCCACTCGTCGGTGCCGTCCTCGTCCTCGTCGTGCAGGTCGATGACGACGTGCTCGCCAGCGGTCCACGTGGACGCGCTGTCGCCCTGGCAGTACCGGGCCGCGGTGGCGGGGTCGAGCACGTGTTTCGGTAGCCGGAGCATGAGCTGGCGGGTGCCCCAGTTCGCGAGGTACAGGTGCGCGTCGAAGTACCGTTCCATCAGCGTGCGCGGGTCGCCCTTGAAGTCGCCCCACTCGTAGGTGTTCACGAAGCTGGTGGCGGTGATGTCGGCCCGGGCGGACAGCGACCGCAGCTCGGCCCGCTCCCGGCCGGTGAGGGGCCGGTCGACGGCGGTGAACTCGTAGTACTGGTACTCGCTCATCGCGGCCTACCCGCTGGCCCAGTGGCGGTAGGCGTCGATCCACGCGGCACCGTCCGGCGCGGGGGTGGGTAGCGGAAGGTCGAGAAGGCCGACCCGTTGCCGGTGGCGGCCTCGGGCGCAGACCGCGACGATGCTGCCCGCTGCCAGCTCGATCTTGCCAACGGTGACCTCGACGCCGAGGACGGTGGTGGTGAACGGCACCGCCAGATGCTCCTCGATCATGGCGAACAGGCCGGCGCGCTCGCCCTCGTGACCGTCCGTGTCGACGGTGGCTTCCTCGATCATCGCCTCCAGCGCGGCGGTTCCCTTCGATGCCATCGGCGGAGGATAGCGGACCGGTGCCGGGGTGTTCGGACTCCGATGCGCGAGGATGGTCGGCATGGGTTCGGTGGCCGAGTTCGTCGATCTTCGGCGGGAGGTGGAGCGGTTACGGGCGGAGAACGCCCGGCTGGGACGTCTGCTGGAGCTGCGCGGCCAGGACACGTCTGCGGCGCCGGAGCAGTTGTCCGCGCCGGTTGAGCCGCCGGGCCTGGTCACGATGGCTTCGCCGACTCGGGACAAGTTGGCGTTGTTCGCCGACCGGTTCCGGGCCCGGGCCGACGTGTACGCCGTGCGGTGGGACAACGCCCGTACCGGCGCTGCCGGGTGGATGCCCGCTGTCGCGGGCGGTTGGCGTAAGGGTATGGACCGGCGGGGTGCCACCTACCTGCCCCGCACGGCGGAGGTCGTCGCGGCGCATCTGGTCGGCGACGTGTTCATGGGCCTGTACCCGCTGATGCCCGGCAACACCTGCCACTTCGTCGTGGCCGATTTCGACGGGCCGACGGCGATGCTCGACGCCCTCGCGTACGTGAAGGCGGCACGGGCCAGCGCGGTGCCCGCCGCGTTGGAGATCTCCCAGTCGGGCCGCGGCGCCCACGTGTGGGTCTTCTTCACCGGCGCTGTTCCCGCGGCCACCGCGCGGTCCCTCGGCACCGTCCTTCTCCGTGAGGCGATGGTGCTGCGCGGGTCGATGGACCTCCGCTCGTACGACCGGCTGTTCCCCAACCAGGACGTGCTGCCCGAGGGTGGCTTCGGCAACCTCATCGCCGCGCCGCTTCAGGGTCGCCGCCGCAAGGACGGACTGACCACCTTCCTCGACCTCGGCACCCTCGAGCCGTACGCCGACCAGTGGGCGTTCCTGTCGACGCTGGATCGGCTCAGCCCTGGCGACGCCGAACACGTCGCCCGGCAGGCCAAGCACGCCCTCACCGGCGCGGACGTCGCGACGATGAGCCGGTCCACCGCGACCCAGGTCCACCCTCCGCTCCCTGCGGTGGTCCACGCGGAGGCCGGTGCCGGGCTGAGCATCGACGCCAGGCAGCTCACGCCCGCCGCGCTGGCGACGTTCAAGCACGCCGCCGCCATGACCAACCCGAAGTTCTACGAGCTGCAGCGGCTACGTAAGCCCACCTGGGACACCCCACGCTTCATCCAGGGCTACGACCTCACCCTCGATGACCGCCTGGTCCTCCCCAGGGGCCTGCGGCACACCATCGCCACGATCGTCGAGCGCGCCGGGTCACGGCTGGCCGTCACGGACGTACGAAACTCCGGGACCGAGATCGACGCCGCGTTCACCGCCGAACTCACCAGCAGGCAAGCCAACGCGGTCGGCGCTCTGCTCGCCCACGACGACGGGATCCTGGTCGCTCCACCCGGCTCCGGCAAGACCGTCATGGCCTGCGCCGTGATCGCCGAACGCAGCACCTCCACCCTGGTTCTCGTCGACCGCAAAGCCCTAGCCGACCAGTGGCGCACCCGCGTCGAGCAGTTCCTCAGCATCAAGCCCGGTCAACTCGGTGGCGGCCGACGCAAGCTCACCGGCACCGTGGACATCGCGCTGCTGCCCTCCCTCGCCCGGCGCGACGACGTCGCCACCCTGACCCAGGGGTACGGGCACGTCATCGTCGACGAATGCCACCACCTCGGCGCCGCAGCCTACGAGCACTCGGTCAAACGAGTCGCTGCGCAGTTCTGGCTCGGCCTCACCGCCACCCCCACCCGACGCGACGGCCTCGGCCAACTCGTCACCTGGCAACTCGGACCCGTCCGCCACACCCTGACCGACGAGGAACAAGGCACCCTCGCGGCCGCGATGCACACCGACGCCGGACCCCGTCGAGCGCTGTTCATCCATGAGACCACATTCCAACCCGGCGACGTCGACCTGGACGCGCCCGGCGCGCTCGCCGAGGTGCACCGAAGGCTGGCCCTCGACGAGCCCCGCAACACCCAGATCGCCGACGATGTCGCCGCGGCCCTGACCCGCGGTCGCAACTGTCTCGTGCTGACCCGCCGGGTCGCCCAGGTCGAGGCACTCACCGCCCTACTCGCCGCACGCGGACATCAGGCGCTTGTGCTCCAAGGCGCGATGAGCACCCGCGAACGGCGGGCCATCGTTGACCGGCTCGACGGCGCCAAGGCCGGCGACGGCCTCCTTGTCGTCGGCACCACACCGTTCATCGGTGAAGGCTTCGACGCCCCCGCCCTCGACACCCTCTTCCTCGCCGGCCCGATCTCCTACGACGGCCTACTCGTCCAATGCGCCGGCCGCGTTATCCGCGCCGCGCCCGGCAAGGACCTCGCCGAGGTCCACGACTACCACGACCCGGCCACACCAATCCTCGCCGCCTCACTCCCACGCCGCATGCCCGGATACCGGGCCCTCGGCTTCACCAGAACATGAGCGCATCAATCGCGATCATCATGACTGGTCCGCCGGCTACAGAGCTACGACGTAAGCCAAGCGCGCTGGGCCTAGCCTGGTAGGCTTACGGGCCATGGGCCGGTTCTCCGAGGATGAGCTGCAGGCGGTCGTCTCCCGGTATGAGGCGACGCGGGCCGCCGCGCTGACCGAGCGGGACGAGCAGCTGCGGGCGTTCCACGCCGCCGGCTGGCGGCCGGTGGATCTGCAACGGGTCACCGGGTACAGCCGGGAGACGATCCGCCAGGCGCTACGACCGGAAGTCCGGCGGGCGACCAATCTCAGCCGACGCAGGACGTCACCCCAGCCGCCGGCGGACTACCGGCCCTACGGCGACCGGAAGCCCTACGTGGTGGCCGCGACTCTCGCCGATCTGCATGGCCCGACCGCGGGCACGGTGACGCTTCCGCGTCATCTCGACTGGTCCGGGCACGCCGAGTACGACCTCAACCGGCCCGCACGCCTGGCCAGCATGTACAAGGTGGTCCTCACCGAAGCCAGTACCGTCGAGGATCTGAACACCTGGCTCGACGCCGACCTCCTCCGGCAGCTCTGGCCCACCCTCTGGCTGCCGCCCCAGCTTCGCCAGCGCTGGGAGGACGCCTTCCCCGAACTCGCCGCGACCCGCAGCAACGCGGCATAGCGGTGGACCCGTTCCACGAACGCCTCGCCCGTACCGGGCTCGCGGCTGCCAATCGATACGGCTTCGCACTGGCCGGCGGTTACGCGGTGCAGGCGGCCGGGCTGCTGGAGCGGCCCAGTGAGGACGTCGACCTGTTCACCGCTTGGGACCGCCGCGACGAGTTCACCGCCGCGGTCACCGCCGTCGTGCACGCCTACCGGAACGACGGCCTCACCGTCGAGACCGAGCGGCAATACGACACGTTCGCCCGGCTGGCCGTCACCGACGGCACCCGGGTTTCCAAGGTCGAACTCGGCGTGGACTGGCGCGCCAACGAACCAATCCTCATGGCGATCGGACCCGTCCTCCACCCTGACGACGCGGTAGCGAACAAGATGAGCGCCCTCTACGGGCGAGCGTTCGCCCGGGACTTCATCGACATCGACGCCACCCTGCGGTCAGGCCGCTACACCCGCGAAGCCCTCCTCACCCTCGCGCAGCGCGCCGACCGCGGCTTCGACCCGCGCATCTTCGCCGACGCCCTCGGACAAGCCGCCCAGCTCGACTCCGACGACTTCACCCAGTACGGCATCACCGGCCCAGCGCTGGACGATCTCCGTAGCCGATTCGCGGAGTGGCGCCGCGACCTGCTCGACGGCGAGGAAGGGTGACTCGGTCCCGACTCCCGGCAGCGTAAGCCTGCACACGCAGGGCCCAGAACGTCCAGCTGGTCTTCGGCAAGCGATCGCAGCGAGCCCGCGAAGCGACCGGCACGCCACGAGGGACAGCAGGAGAAAGCAGGTCGTCGGCCTGTGGACACCGGCAGACCGTCGTCTTAGGAGTCTCCATGTGACTCCGGTTGATCTTGGTGGGCAGGGTGGATCGGCCGGCGCGATGGGGTTGCGTCGGCCGGGAGCGTGCTGGTTCAGGCTGCGGCGTGGATCGCTGGCGCCGGTCGGATAAAGGTCTTGCGGTCCCGGATAAGCGCCCAGAGAACGTCGACGCGTCGTCGGGCGAGTGCGAGTATGGCTTGGCGGTGGTTCTTTCCTTCGGCGCGTTTCTTCTCGTAGTAGGCGCGCGATGTGGGGCATTCCCTGGCGGCGGTGAAGGCGGCCATCCACAGAATGTGCCGTAGCCGACGGTGAAAGCGACGAGGCTGCCGATGGTTGCCGGAGACCGTTCCGGAGTCGCGGGAGACGGGTGCCAGGCCGGCGTGGGCGGCGAGTTTCGCGGGGCTGTCGTACTCGGTCATGCCGGCGGTGTGCACCAGCAGCTCGGCGGTGAGCAGGGGGCCCATGCCCGGCAGACTCCCGATGATCGGCGCCAGGGGATGCTGGTCGAGCTGCTCGGCGATGAGGTCGTCCACGGCGGCGATGCGTTGTTCGATGGCGAGGATCTCGGTGGCAATTTGCCCGACCACGACGGCGGCGGCGCGTTGTCCGGGCAGGGTGACGGTCTGCTGGCGGGCGGCGGCGACCATCGCCTCAGCGACCTGGACGGCGTTCTTGACGTGGCCGCGGCGGAGCAGGGCGGTGATCCGGTCGACGCCGGCGTGCCGGATCGCGGCCGGGGTCTGCCAGCACGCGAGGACCATCATCGGCGCCTTCCGGTTCAGGTCCACCGCCCGCTCCAGGGCGGGACTGATCCCGGTGAGGAGTTCCTGCAACCGGAACAGGGTGGCGACGCGCTGCCCGACGAGGTCGGCGCGGTAGCCGGTGAGCACGGTGAGTTCGGCGAGGAGCCGGTCGGAGGGATCCAGGATCGGGATGTCGGGGCGCATGCGGATGGTCTGGGCGATGACGACCGCGTCGCGGGCGTCGGTCTTGTTCTCTCCGGCGAACGCGGCGGCCATGTGGAACGCGACGGTGCCGGAGACGTAGCGGACCTGGACCTGCCGCCGCCACAGCAGGGTCAACAGCAGGGCGGACAGGCCGGTGGTGACGTCGATCGCCCAGCACACCGGCCGGCCGTGCGTCGACACCTCCGCCATGACCGCCAGGAGGGCGGTCTCGTCGTTGGCGACGCGGCGGGAGTAGACGAGCCGGCCGTCGCCATCGACGGCGGCGACGTGGTGGTGGGTCTTGCCGATGTCCACGCCGATCCACAACTTCGCCACTGTAACGCTCTCCTTCGTCGGTCGGTTTGCTCGAATACGCCTCGTCTGGGGTTCGGACTTGCCGGCATCTTCTAACGATGCGAACGCAGGTCGCGGATCTCCATCAGCGGTCTACCGAATCTCGCAGACGACGAAGCGGCGGATGGCATCTCCTACCGTCAGCCAAGCGATCTCGACGAAACACACGCAGCCATACCCACTGCTCCCGGGCCCCGGGATCTACGGCCACCAGGGCCGCGCCCGTTCAACGCAGCGCGTCTACGAGGCAGGAGTGGGTGGCACCTCGAGGTTCAGCCACAGGCGCGGCGGAACACACTTCAGCCATTCCCATTCCCGACCCCGCGGACACGCCAGCCCCGAGCCTGCCGCCGTGGCCGGCCGGCACCTCGGACAAGATGTGCGAGAACGTGGGGTATCGATCTCGTGGGCGGACGGCGGTGCCGTCCCCGACGCGCAGCGATCCTGGCGAGCGAGTAGCCGAACCGGCGGCTGCCCGGACCGGCTCTGCCGCCGCGACGGCGCCGGCCGCACGGCGCACATCATCAAGGGCTTGACCGACTGGTAGTAGGTCAAGCCCTTGATGATGGTTTGATGCGCCCATGGATCTGGCACCTGACGGACAGATCCTAGGAGTCAGTCCTCCACGACGGGATGCAGCGGTGACAGGAACGGGTCGAGGCGTTCGGTGATGCCACCCCGGGCCATGACGTGGACCAGGAACGCGTTCGGTCCGGGAGGAACAGGCATCTCCTCGTCCTTTTCGTAGAGGAGGCCATAGGAGCCCGGTAGCCGTCGTGCCACGAACTCGAGCACCTGGCGCATCCCCGCCGCCTCGTCCCGACGTCGGTTCGCCACTCCGTGCAGAAGCAGGTGGTACTCCCCGTTGAGTACCGTCACCTCCGCCGAGACATTCGTCGGGAAGTCCAACCCGGCTATCATCACGTTCAGCTCATCGATGATGGCGTTGAGTTGGCCGGTGTCTGACTCCTCGGTGGTCTGTGCGAGGCGGAACCATCCGTGGAACTCGTACACGTCACCCTCCGAGCGGTCTGGTGTCGATGACGGGCTCGATGCCGTATCGGACACCGTATTCGTGCAGCTTCCTGATTACTCCACCCGCGGGTGGCCCCTCGAAGTGGAAGTATGGCACTCGTCCGGTCTCGATGGCCTTCTCGAACGTCGCCTTGGCCTGATTTCGGAAGTCCGAACCCATTTTGTAGTTCGCCGGCTTGGACTGCGCCACGTAGCGGTGGCTCACCGCGTCGAACTCCCGGCCACGAGGGTCGAACTTCACCGACGGACGCCCGCCAATTCGGGCCGCGAGCGCGATCGCCGCGGGATCATTCACGTTGACGTCAATCAGCTCGGTCGGCGTCCGCCCGACGTAGGCGCGCTTCGGGAAGCCGCCACTCGGTATTCCAGGGCATTGGGCACCGTTGAGCAGCCCGCCCGCTCGACTACCCGGGTATCCGCCCACGCCGCCGAACGCCGCTCCCCAGAGGAAGTCGTGCCCGGCGTCGCCGTAGCTGTACGGCTGGCCCGTCCAGGCCGCCACCCCGGAGCCGTAGAGCGCGCTGCCCGAGCCGCCGACGACCGCGGAGGTGGCGACCTGGCGCACGCCCGACTGGGAACCGGCGGCCAGTCCGCCGTACAGGCCGGTGCCCGCGCCTCCGGCCACGCCCATCGTGGCACCGGTGAGGGCACCGGCCGCCGCGCCGACGACCACCTTCTTGATGCAGGTGTTGCGGTCGTCGCCGCTGATCCAGCAGTCCACGCCACCCACGGCCCCACCGACGATGCCACCGATGATCGCTGTACAGACGATCGCGCACTGCCCCGTCGGATCGGTAAGTACCGTCGGCTGGTTGTACCCGTAGTGGTAGGTCTGGGTGAACGAGGTCCCCAGCGCCTGCGGCACCGGGTCCGGAGTGGTGAACCGGCCACTGCCCGCGTCGTAGTCGCGGGCTCGGACGTCGTAGAGCCCGTTCTTCTGGTCGAGATACTGTCCGTGGAACCGCAGCGGGTTGTTGGCGTACGTGCCGCTGCTGGTCACCACCTCACCGAACGGGTCGATGGTGGCGCTACCGGTCAAGGCGGTGGCGGTGGCCAGGTCCGTCACCGAGCCCTGGTAGTCGTCCAGCAGCCAGGCCGGAGTGGCCGCGACGGTGTCAGCGAAGGCGCTGCCCAGTTGCCCCTGTGGCTCTTCCCACCACTTGTGGGTCAGCGTGCCCGAGCCGTTCTTCTCCTCCACCCGGGTGGGCAAACCGAGGGTGTCGACCGTCCAGGTGGCGTCGGTGGAGGCGTTGACGGTTCGGCCGATCCGGTTGCCGTCCTCGTCGTAGTCGTAACCGACGGCGGGCCCGGTCGGCGGTTGGACACGGCGTAGGTTGGCGTCGAGCCCGTATCCATAGGTCGTGGTGCCGGCTGGCCCGGCCTCGGTCGCCAGCGCGCCGTTGGCGTTGTACGTCAGGGTCGTGGTTGCCCCGTTGACGGTCCGGCCGGTCGGCCGGTCATCGTCGTCGTAGGCGTAGCTGGTGGTGCTGGTGCTACCGGACTGCGTCGTGACCTTGCTCATGCGGTTGCCGTTGTGGTCGTACCCGTAGCTGGTCTGCGGATCGGTCGCGGCGCAGGTCGTCCCTGCGGCCGGCCGGCACACCCGGGTGACCTGGCCGACGTCGTCGTAGGAGTAGATCGCCCGGGACGTGCTCCCGCCCCGGGTGGTGGTCACCGTGTCCGGTGCGCCGGCCAGATTTCGGCGACGTCCTGACTGACCAGCGTCGTACTGCCAGACGTGTGCGCCACCCGGGTCAGCGAGCCGGCCCGGTCATAGGTGTAGGCGCTGGCCGGGCCACCCTGACGGGTGACGCTCGTCCGGTTACCCGCCACGTCGTAGCCGTAGCTGACCTGCCAACTCGTGGTGCCGCTGGTGAGCTTCGTGCCACTCATCCGGTGGTCGTCACGCCACGTGTAGCTCTGCACCCGTCCGTCCGGCAGGGTACGCCGCTCCAACTGGCCGTTCTTGTTCCAGCCGTACCCGAAGGTCTTGCCACTGCGGACGATGCTGTTCACCCGCCCGGCGGTGTCGTAGCCGTAGGTCGCGGTGCTGCTGCCGTTGCTCGCCGTCTTGATCTGCCCGGCACCGTCGTACGTGTAGCTGAGGTCCGGGGTGGTGTCGCTGTAGTCCACCTTCGTCGTGCGACCCGCCCGGTCGTACGCGTACGTTATGGAGCCAGCGGGGAGGGTCATCGTGTCGACCAACCCGTCCCAGGTGTAGGTGTACCCGGTGACCCGGCCGGTGGGGGTCTTGACGGCGGTGACCCGGCCGGACTTGTCGTAGTCGTAGTCGTAAATCTTGCCTAGCGGCGTGGTCACCGTCTCCAGGTTGCCGGCCAGGTCGTAGCCGAACGAGGTGGCCGGACGGTTCGGCGCGGTCACCTTCTGGACTCGACCGAGGTTGTCGTACTCGTAGGCGGTGGGACGGTTGTTCGCGTCGAAGACCTTGGTGGGCCGGTTGCTCGCGTCGTACTCGGTCACCGTGGAACGACCCAACGGGTCGATGATCTTAGTACGGTTGCCGGCCGCGTCGTACTGGAAGGAGGTGGTGAAGTCGGCAGCCGTGGCCCCGGCGATGTTGCCACGCGGATCGGTCATCGAATCAAGGCGACCGTCGTTGTCGTACTTCCAGGTGGTGGTGTGGCCAAGCGGGTTCACCTCGTGGGTGCGCAGGCCGTCCGGGTCGTGGTCGTAGGTGGTGGTCTTGGTGAGCGCGTCGATGGTCGCATCGGGCCGCCCGGCGTCGTCGTACTGCCAGGAGGTGACCGCACCACTCGGTTCGGTGACCGACGTCTGGTTGCCGGCCTTGTCGTAGCCGTACCACACGACACGTGCGCTGATCAGCGGAGCACGCCAGACAGGCAAGAGCACGCTGGCCCGCATCGTCGCCGGCGATCGTCTGGCCGAGCGCCGCGATCTTGATCGGGCTCAGGACCGGGCGGCGGCGATCGCCGATCCAGTCGGGTTCGTGGACTCCTCCGAGCTCTTGGTCATCGACGAGATCCAGCGCGCTCCGGAGCTCCTGTTGGCCATCAAGGCCGCCGTCGACGAGGATTCCCGTCCTGGCCGGTACCTGCTCACCGGATCGTCTCGGCTGTTCGGCATGGTGGCTGCGCCGGACGCGCTGCCCGGCCGGATGGAAACGGTCGAGCTCTGGCCATTCTCCCAAGGCGAACTCGACGGAACTCTGGACGGATTCATCGACGCTGTCTTCACGCTCGGCCCGGACCTGCGACACGAGTCGGACGTGACCCGTGCCGACTACGCAGCCAGGATCCTGCGCGGCGGGCTACCCGAGGCCACCACCCGCACCGATCCACGCCGCCGCCAACGATTCCTCGACGCCTACGTCCAAGCGCTCATCGACCGCGACGTCCGTCAACTGTCCGACATCCAGCACAAGGGCGAGCTACGCAAACTGGTACGGCTCCTCGCGGCCAGATCCGCGACCATCATCGCCGCCAACTCCCTCGAATCCGCCCTCGGACTGAGCCGGCCGACGATCGCCCGCTACCTCCAGGCCCTGGAGGAGATCTTCCTGATCAAGCGAATCCCCGGCTGGTCCCGCAACCTGGGCACCCGTGCCACCGCCGCGTCGAAGCTGATCTTCGTCGACTCGGGCATCGCTGCCAACGAAATCGCGACCGACGCCCGGGCACTGCTCCGGCCGGGTGCACCGTTCGGCCCGCTGCTCGAGTCATTCGTCCTGTCCGAGCTTTCCCGGCAGCTCACCTGGTCCGAGGAGTTCGTCGACCTTTCTCACTACCGTGACCAGAGCAGGTACGAAGTCGACGCGGTGCTCGAGAACCGAGCTGGCCAGGTGGTCGGGATCGAGGTCAAAGCCGCCAGCACCGTCGGACCCGACGACTTCCGCGGCCTACGCCGACTGGCCGACCGCCTCGGCGACGACTTCATCGTCGGCATCGTCCTCTATACCGGGACCGCCACGCTGCCGTTCGGCGACAGACTCCGCGCCATGCCGGTCAGCGCCCTGTGGCAGGCTTCCGCCTCGACAGCAGACTGACCTCGCTCGCAGGCCGCTCCTCAGCCGTCATGAGAGTGGGCATGCCTCAGCCGGGCGAGGGCGGCGGGGTGGCGGCCACGAGCAGGCTGAGTTCCGGACCAGGTCGTCCAGGGACTGGCCGGCCTGCGCGCGGACCAGGCCCAGGTTGAGGTCGGCCAGCAGGTGTAAGCCGAGCGTGCGGGCCTGGTCGGTGCTGAACGACTCCAGCAGCGCCTCCGCCGGCGAGGTCACCGCGGTGGCGGGCGGCGATGACCCCGGCGGCGCGTCGCCCAAGGTCGGCGGCGACCGGGACCGAACCGGTCACGCCGGTCAGAGCTTCGGCGCGGCGGCGCGGGCGGCGCCGAAGCGCGCGGCGACGTCGGCCCAGTCGACGAGGTTCCACAGCCGGTCGACGTAGTCCGGGTCTCTACGCGAGTTCGCATGGCGCCAGCTCTGCTGATCTTGGTGGGTTTGAGCTGGTAGGGGCCTTGTCGCGGATGCAGGCCCAGAGGACGTTGAGGCGTTGTCTGGACAGGGCGGCGGTGGCTTGGCAGTGGGTCTTGCCTTCGGCTCGTTTTCTTGTCGTAGTAGGCGCGGGATCGTGGGCAGTGGGTCAGCGCGGTGAAGCTGGACATGCTGAACACCCGGCGTAGGCCGCGGTGGTAGCGGTGGGGCCGAACCTGGTGGCCTTGGCGGCGGCCGGAGTCGCGGGAGATCGGTGCGAGGCCGGCGTGCGCGGCGAGTGCGGCGAGGCTCGCGTAGCTGGCGAGGGTGCCGGCGTGGGCGAGGAACTCGGCGGCGAGAGTGGTGCGACACCAGGGCGACTCGTGACGACCTCCCCAAGTTCGTGCTCGGCGACAACTACGGTGATGATTTCCTCGATGGCGGTGATGCGGTCGTTGACCGCTTCCAGGTCGGTGGCCGTCTGCCACGATCGTAGCCGCGGTGGCCTCTCCCGCGACGGTGACGGTCTGCGTCCGCGCGGCGGTGAGTTCGACGAACTTGGCGGCCGTTGCGTTCAAGGCGAAAATCTGGCGCCCCTCCGGAGTTGCCCCGAGCGACCCGACCTTGCCGGCGGTCGAGGAGCTGCGGGCGCGAGGGGTGAAAGTGGTGCACCCGGCGGAGTCCGGCTCGGCACAGTCTGCCGCCTCGCGATCGGTACCAGCTCCGTATCCTTGCGGGGCATGGCCGTCGTCCTGCCGCTCCGCTGCGGAGGGGTCGTGCTGGCCAGCACCCTCTCCACCGCCCCGTGACGGCGACTCGCCGGCCTGTGCCGCGATCCGACCACGATCACCATTGAACCGCGGGCGACCCGGTCCGTAGTGAGCCGGACGGCAGGATGACGATGGCAGAGGACAGGGAGGGCGACGCGTGCGGATGCGGCGAGCCGTACAGGCGATGCTGGTGCTGGTCGGGATCTGGCTGGTGACCGGCGCTCCGGCGCACGCCGCACCGGCGGAGACCGGCCGGTACTACATGGTCGGTCCGCCGGTGGGCGGGCAGCGGGAATACCTGTACGCCATCGCGCTTCGCACGCTCGGCAACGGCAACCGTTACCGGGAGATCGTCGAGCTGAACACCGGGCGGGTCCAGCCGGACGGCGAGACGTTCACCGACGGGTTGAAGCTGAACCCGGGCTGGGTGCTCGTCCTACCCCGGGACGCCAAGGGCCAAGGTGTACGCATCGGCCCGCTGCCCCGGGTCCGGGCCCGTACCACCCCGCCGGTGACCCGTTCCCCGGCCCTCACGCAGTCCGCACCGACCCGTGCCGCGGCCGTGCCGACCCGGATGCCGCCGTCCACCCCCGCGCGGTCACCCGCCACCACCGGGGAAGCGGCCCGGCCCCCGGCCACCACGGAGGTCGCCGCACCCCCGCTACAGGGACGGACGACGCGCGGCGGCGGGATCGACCCGCTGGTGATCCGGGTCGGCGCGGGCGTGCTGTCGGTGCTGCTCGCGGTGGTGGCGATCGTGCTGCTGCGTCCGGGCCGCTCCGGTCGCGGGCTGGCGGTGGCGGTGGCGGGCGACGACGGGCCGTGGCCGCCGGAACGCCACCACACGCCCGCCCCTGGTGAGAACGCGAAAGCCGGGCCTCCCACGAAGGACGCCGCCGGACCGCCGGCCACCCGGCCCGCACCGCCGCCCGCGTCCGCGCCGGCTTCGACGTCCGCGCCGGGCGCAAAGCCCACGGCGGTCGTCGCGTCCGTCCGGGGCTCGGGATCCGCCCTTGCCTCGAAGTCCACGCAGACCTCGAAGCCCGCTCAGGCTTCCGGGCCCGCGTTGACCGCCGCGTCAACCCAGACCGCCACGTCCGCCCGGCCCTCCGGGTCCACGTCGGACCTTGGGTCCGCGCCGACGTCCCGGCCCGTCGGGCCGGTGGGCGGGGAGGTCACGCCGGACGTGCCGCGCCCGTCGCTGCCGGCCGGGGACGAGGCGCCGTACCTCACAGCCGAGCTGAACACCGACGTCGGCCTTGCACGGGTCCGGCTGATCGGCGTGGCGGCCGGGCGCGGCGCGCCGTACACCTGGTTGGGGCCGGGAGAGACGGCACCGCCGACGGTGCTGCCGCTGGTGCTGGGGCGCAGCGGGCCGTGGCGGCTGCATGTGGATCTTGCTCGGGTGCCGGACGTGTTCACGCTCGTCGGTCCGGTGGCGGTCTGCCGCCGCGCGGCTGCGACCCTGGCCGGAGGGCTGTCCGCCGCCGGGGTCGGTGTGGCGGCCGTGGGGGAGGCGCTCGGCGGCGGGGTGCCGGCCGGCTGCCGTCGGCTGCCCGGCCTGCCCGAGCCACCGGGGCCGGGCGAGATGCTGCCGGAGCCGTCCGTGGTGTTCGTCGAGGGCCCGTCGCCGGCTGGGGCGCGTGGTCTCGCCGCCGCCACCGGGGGGCGGTGCGTGCCGGTGGTGCTCGGCCCGGTCCCGGCCGGTCGCTGGTCGCTTCAGCTCGACGTGGACGGGGAGTCGACCGGCGGGGACTGAAGGCCGCGCAGCACCACGGGCAGCGGCCCCGCCGCCGCCCCGGGCACCGTCTCCCACACCCCGTCGCGCGCCCGGTGGACCCGGTCCACCTGGACCCGCTCGTAGGAGCGGCTGGTGAGGATCAGGTCGACCCCCGCCTGCCGCAGGCGCTCCGCGCGACCTCGGGCCAGCGGCAGGGCGGCGAGGGCGTCGGCGGTGGCCCCGACGTCGACCGTACGGCCGCGCGGCACCCGGACCTCCACGAGCAGCCGGCCGGCCCGGGGCGCCGGTCGCCGGCGGGACAGCGGCAGCCAGCCCGGCGCCAGGCCGCGGGAGCGCGCCGGCAGCAGCGCGTACGCCCGCCGGGTGCCGTGCGCCGGCCACCGGGTGACGTCGTGCGGCAGCCCGGTGCTCGACGCGCTCGCGGGCGCGGACCTGATGCGCAGCGCCCCGCCGTCGAGCCCGTCGACCCGTCGGAGCCCGTCCTCGTCGGTGGCCCGGAAGGCTTCCCGCACCTGCACCCGGTCCAGCCGACCGGCCGGCAGCAGGTAGGTGTCCGGGGCGCCGAGCAAATACTGCAGGCGCGCCGGAACGTGCGAGCGCAACACCTGCACGGGGATCGCGCCGCCCGGGGCGATCCGGACGCGCAGGAGGTCGGTGCGGCGCGGCGCGGACCGTGGGTCGAGGTGCGCGACCAGGCACAGCTCGGCAGTCGGTACGCCTTCCGTCGCGGCCCGCTCCAGGTCGCCGGTGACCGGCACGAACGCCTCGAACGTGGCGACGTTGACCTGCTGGCCGGGGTGCAGCCAGGGCGGCCCGTACCGGCCCGCGCGGCGGGACTCGGCAGCCAGCGTGGGACGGGCCCCGGGTGCCGGCCGGCCCGCCCCGCGTCCGTCCGCCCCCGTGCCGGCCGAAGCGGTGCCGGCCGAAACGGTGCCGCCCGGCCCTGTCGCGTCCGGTGTCGAGCCGGCAGGCGCGGCGGTGGCCTGTGCGTCGGCGACCACCACGATCCGCTGCCGCGACGAGCGGGGCACCAGCATGCCGTCTGCTGTCGCGTCGACCGCCGACGGGCCGTCGGCGTACCTCGGTCGGTGGGCCTGCCACGCGGCCACGCCGCCCGCCGCGTCCAGCGCGCGCAGGTCGCGACGGTCGCCGACGAGTTCCGCCCGGCCTCCCGGCGGCGGGGTCCACACCGTGGCGCCGGTGATCTCGGCCAGGTCGGCGGCCTGGGCGACGAGCTTCACCTGCTCGTCCGGCTCGGACGGCCAGGTGAGCCACAGTCGCAGGTCGGCGCCGTAGAGCGGCAGCTCGCCGAGAAGCGCCGCCAGGTGCCCGGCGTCGCGTACCTGCTGGGTGCCGCTGTAGTCGCCGATCAGGAAGCCGCCGAAGCGGGCCGTGACGGAGACCGTGACCAGCTCGGGCACGGAGGCGCCGAGCCGGTGGGCGGTGGCCCGGCGGGCCACGAAGTCCGCCCGGGTCGCCAACGCCACACCGGTCGCCAGCGGCAGGTTGACCACCCCGGTCCGGGGCCGGACCAGGCCGTCCTCCATGGCGAACCAGCCGGGCAGCGGCGTGGCCAGGTCGGGTGGTTGCAGCACCAGCCAGTCCATCGGCTGGCGGGTGACCCGGTCCAGCGGCAGCGCGTGCAGCGGGCCGTCGTCCGCGTCGGGGGCGCGGCCGGCCAGCACCTGCCGGATGTCCGCGCCGTCCGGGCTGACCAGCACGTCGTGCCCCAGTAGCCCGGCCACCTCGGTGAACAGGTCGGCGTGGCGGGCGCCGTCGTCGGCGAGGATCCGCACGTCGTCCGCGGCGTCGCCGGTGCGCCGCACCAGATCCGCCACGGCGGGGGCGTCCAGCGGGCGGTCCGGCTCGGTGGGCAGCGCCGGCCGCCCCCGGGGGCCGCACACCAGCCAGAGATCCAGCAGGCCGGGCACCCGCCGGTGCCGGCGCGGGTCGAAGCGGCCGGTGCGCGGCACCCGGTCGATCCCCCGGCCGCCCACGGCCTGCGCCAGCTCTGTCACCGCCGTCCCCGCCTTCGTCCCACCGACGCCCCAGCGCCGGCCGGAGCTGCTCGACATCGAGGGCCGGTACCCTCGGCGGTCTCCATGACGGACGCCATGGAAATCTGGTTCAGATTGATTTGAACGAAGTCGGCGCTGATCCGCAATAGACGGTGACGGCCGGTCGGTCTGGGCCGCGGTGACGGAAGGGAGCCCCGGTGCTGACGAAGCACTCCATCCTTGCTCGGCTGCTCGTGGTGGTGATGGTTGGCTGCGCGATCCTGGTCGTGCCCCGTCCCTCGACCGCCGGGCCCGCGCCCGACACCGAGCCGTACGTGAAGTACTACGTGGTGACGGCGCGCCACCAGGGCCAGCCGGAGAACCTCACCGAGATCGCCCGGCGCTTCCTCGGCAGCGGCGAGCGGTCCGCGGAGATCTACCAGCTCAACACCGGCCGGGTCCAGCCGGACGGGGCCCGGCTGACCGACCCGGTCACGCTGCGGGCCGGGTGGTACCTGGTGCTGCCGTGGGACGCCGTCGGCCCGGGAGTCGAGTACGGACAGTTGCCCGCCGCCCGCAAGCCGTCCGCCGGCCCGGCCCCGACCCGCTCACCGAGCGCACGGCCGGACGGCAGCCCGTCGCCGAGCGCGAGCCCGACGGCGTCCCGCTCACCGGCCGACGGCCGCCCGGCCGCGCGCTGCACCGCAACGACCGCGTCGAGCAGCCGGTCGGAATGGGCGCAACTGCGGATGGCGGCCGACAGCGCGTGGACCCTGACCCGCGGCAACGGGATCAAGGTCGCGGTCGTCGACAGCGGGGTCGACGCCGGTCTCCAGCAGCTCAGCGGCCGGGTCGCGGTGGGCGCCGACGTCACCGTCGGCAATGGACGTGGCGACGAGGACTGCCTGGGATCCGGTACGGCGATGGCCGGCATCATCGCCGCCGACGACAGCGTCGAGGGCAACCCGGTGGGGCTCGCGCCGGACGCGACCGTCGTGCCGGTGCGGATGGTCCGATCCTCGGGCGACGCCCGGCCGGCCGACGCCGCGACGGCCCTCGAGGTGGCGGTCAGCACCGGCGCCTCGGTGGTCGCGCTCGGCTCCCGGGTCGACCTGGCCGACCCGGCGGTGGCGGCGTCGTTGGCCACCGTGCTGGAGCACGACGTGGTGGTGGTGGCGGGCGCCCCGGTCAAGCCCACCACGCTTCCGTCGCCAAGCGGCGGTTCCCGCCGCGGGGCGCTGGTGCTCACCGGCGGCGTCGGCGCCGGGGGCCAGCTCGCCGAGAAGTATCTCGACGGGGCGGTCGAGGTGGTCGCGCCCGGCATCGAGGTGGCGACGCTCGGCGTGGGCGGGGGGAAGGTGGTCGGCAACACCGGCACCGAGTTCGCGGTGGCGTTCGTGGCCGGCGAGGCCGCGCTGATCCGGGCCGCCCAGCCCGACCTCACCGCCGCCCAGGTCGAGGAACGCATCCGCAGCACCGCCGACCCGGTCGGCGGGCAGGTGGCCGAGGGCGATCCCCGGTACGGCTCGGGCATGATCAACCCGGCTGCCTCGGTGGCGCCGTCGGTGGAGGGCCGGGACCCGGCCGCCGCCGAGGCGAACCGCGGCGGGGCGGGCACGCTGATCGCCGTACTCCTGGGTCTGGCGCTGGTGTTCGGCGCGGGCGGCTTCCTGGCCGTTCGGATGCGCCGCCGCTACGCCGCCTGACCCGCGACGCAGAAGGGGCCCTGGTCGACAGAAGCCTGTCGGCCAGGGCCCCTTCCCACGTGTGCGGCTAGCGCAGCGACCAGGTCTGCTTCGGGTTGAACACGCAGGTCCAGGCGTTCAGCGGGGCGCCCGTGCCGTGACCGTCCACATCCAGGCAGCGGTCGGTCTCCCGGTTGAAGAGCGACCGCCGGCCGTCGCGTTCGATCCACTCCCACTTCTGCGCGGGGTTGCCGCTGCAGAGGGCGGTCTGTACCGGCGCACCGTCACGCTTCTCGCCCCACGCCACGTCCAGGCAGAGTCCGTTGACCCGGACGGTGCTGTCGGACCCGAACGTCCACCACTGCGGGCGTTCCTCCCGGCACGGGCGCAGAACGACGGGAATGCCGTCCCCGCTGCCGCCGCTGGCACAGAGCCCGGTCTCCATGCCGACGAGTTGCTTCGCGCCGCTCGGGCGCTTCGGTGGGGCCGGCTTCGGCGGCACGGCCGGTGGGCTGGTCGAGGGCGACACGCTGGGTCGGGGCGCGGGGGATGCGGCCGTCGGCGACAGCGAGGGGGACGGCGACGGCGACGAGGGCGCCGACGGGGACGGGCTGGCCGGGGCGACCCGCAGCCGGCTGTCGAGCGCGTAGAAGTCGGTGAACTCCTGCACCTGCCGCAGGAACGCCTGTGTCGCGTCGTCGAGCTCGCCGCCGGTCTGGCGGACCGCGGTGGGGCCGTTACGGTAGGCGGCCAGCGCGAGCAGGCCGGGGTCGCCGTCGAGGCCGGCGAGGTCCCGCCGCAACGCGCAGACCGCGGCGCCGACGGCCGGCACGGCCACCTGCGGGTCCCACGGTGAGGCGCCGGCCGGGCCGTGTGCCCGCCACACCTCGGGCAGGAACTGGGCGATCCCCCGTCGGCCGTCGTCGCCGAGCAGGTTGGCGTCGAAGCCGGACAGCGCCATGAGCTGGGCCGCCACCGCCGCGGGCGGCACCTCCGGGCACACCGAGCCGGCCCGCACCACGAGGCGTACGTAGCCCGCGGGCACCGCCCTGGGCTGCTGGCGCTCCGGGTCCGGGCGGGCGGTGCCGGAGCCGCCGAACGCGGCCAGCTCGCCGTAGTACGCCGCGTAGCGACTCACGTCGTCGACGTACGCGACCGCGGCGGACGGCACGCCCTTGGCCTCGCGTACCTGGTCGAGCCCCGTGTGGAACGCGGCCAGCGACAGCCGCCACCGGTCGCCGGGGACGCCGGCGAGCCGCAGTTGCCCGCTGAGGTCGCACATCTGGTGCGCCAGCGCGAGGATGTTCGCGGCGGTGTCGGTCCGGTCGGCGCCGGGCCACGGCGCCCAGGACTTCCACCGGTCGTCGTTGAGCCCGGCGAAGCCGCGACCGCCCGACGTGGTTTCCTTCACGCGACCGTCCAGGCCGGACTCGGCCATCAGCTGCCCGGCCAGCCGGGCCGGGTTCAGCGTGGGGCAGGACCGGGCGGCGGCCCGGATCGCGGTCAGATGCGCGGCGGAGACGCTACGACCGGTCAGCCTGTCGTCGCGAGCGGTGGCGATGCCCCAGCTCACGGAGGCGGCCACCATGCACAGCACCGAGAGGCCGGCCGCGATGGCGGCGACGACACGACGCGGGATCCGGGCGAGCCGGGATCGGATGCCAGGAAGATCGGGTGTCACGGGGCTTCCCTTCCGGTGATGGCGTCGCGAGGAGTGACGGATGCGCGACGTCCTCGGTTCACCCGACTGGAATCGGATCCGATTCCAGTCCGGCCGTCATTGAACCGACCGGCGTACCGACCCGTCAATGTGGACGCCGCCGGGAGGACCGGCCCTCGGCGGCCGACCACCGATCGGAGTGTTCGATGTCGACTCGCCACCACCCGGCAGTTGCGGGGCCGACCCGCGTCGTCGTGGGCAGGGCGGCCATGGACCGCGCCCGATGAGCGCCGGGACCCTGGTCGCCCTCCGCCGGCCGGGAGCACCGTCCGATCGGTACGGCTATCCTTCTCGCTCAGAGGGGCTCGGCGCCCACGCGCCGGGCCGGCCGGGCGGGCACGCCCCACGCGTCAGGGGGAGGCGTTCTGTGTCGGCAGTGCCCAACGAGGCGGTGCAGCCCGGGACGCCGGGCGACGCCGTCGCGCAGGGCTCGCCCGAGAGTCTCATGCGGTGGATCCACGAGCAGTACCGTGAACCGCTGCTGCGCTTCGTCACCCGCCTCGTCCTCGGCCGGCAGGAACTGGCCGAGGACCTGGTCCAGGAGACCTTCCTGCGGGCCTGGCGAAACCTGGGGACGCTGGCCGCGGAGCCGCGCCGGATCGCGCCCTGGCTCTACACCGTCGCCCGGCACGTGGCCGTCGACGCCGGCCGAGCCCGGCAGGCCCGGCCGGTCGAGGTCGCCCTGCCCGACCTCAACCGGCTCACCACGGCCGAGGACGAGATGGACCGGGTGGTCAGCGCCCACACCGTCCGCCTGGCGCTGCGGCAGATCAAGCCGGAGCACCGCGACGTCCTCATCGAGATGTACTACAAGGGCGCCTCGGTCGCGGAGGCCGCGCAGCGGCTCGGCATACCCGAGGGTACGGTAAAGTCGCGGACGTACTACGCGGTGCGGGCGCTGCACGCGGCGATCGGCCCGATCGAGTCGGCCTGATGTCACCTCCCGGCGAATCCTCGTCCGATGCCCGGCACCGAGGCGGTGGCCCGGATCATCGCTCTGGCGCACCCTCTGTCGGGTCGGGAAGGGGGCGTGATGCGTACCGGCGGTGAGAATCCGACGTCCGAGCACGAGTCCCTGGCGCTCTATCTGCTCGGCGCGCTCGACGAGACCGACCGCGTCGCCTTCGAGGCGCACCTCGCCGGCTGCGACGAGTGTCTCTCCGCCGCCAGCGACCTGGGCGGTGTGACCAGCGGGCTCGGCGGCCTCAGCGCGGCGGACTGGAACGGGTTCGCCCTCCCCCCACCGTCCGTCCTGCCCCCGGCATCCGTCCTGCCCCCACCGTCCGTTCCGCCGCCGGCCTCCGTTCCGCCGCCGCGTTCCCCGTCGGGAGCGGAGGACGTGCCCGCGGCTGAGCCCTGGGCCGACGCGCCGGACCTCGCGTCGGCGGCTGGGCACGAGGGCGGGTCCCGTACCGACGTCGCGGGTACGACGACCCCCGGCACCGGGACCGGTCGTCCGCGTACCGACGATGCGGGACCGGCCCCGGGTGCCGGAACCGGTCGAGGGCCGGCGGGGCGGCGGGGCAACCGCCCGGGCGGAGCGCCGGGTGGTGCGGGCCCGACTGGCCCGGGGAGGGCACCCGGTGACCGGCCCGGGGGACGTCGGCCACGGGCGCTGTCCGCCCGTCGCCGGCTGCTGCTGTGGGGCGGGGCGGCGGCGCTGGCGTTGACCGTGCTCACCGGCGGGATCGTGGCCACGGTCGGGGGCGGTGGACGCGACGACGTGGTGCTGACCGCGACCGGAGAGGCGCCCGGCCAGGGCGCGAGCCTGTCCGTGTCGATCACCACCCACGAGGGGCGTGGCTCCACCATCCGGATCACCGCCACCGGGCTGCGACCGGGGCTGCGCCACCGGCTCTTCGCGGTGACCCGCGACGGGGTCACCCATCCCGTGCGGGACTGGACCGCCTCGAACGGGCCGCAGGAGGTCACCGGCGAGTTGTCGCCACCGCTCGATCAGCTCTCCTTCGTCGGCGTGGGCCTGACCGACGGCACCTCCATCGTCACCGCGCCGATCTCGCGCTGACCGCGCTCGCCGATCCGCCTCACTTCCCGTTGAACCGGAGACCCTCCCGGATCGTCGTGTGGTCGTGCGCCAGCCGCACTCGTCGGGGGACGCGGCGCGTCCCCGCCAGGCCAAGGGAGGGCTACATGGCTGTGAGGACCGGATCGTCTTCGACCCGCGGGATGCGGGCCGGGGTGTCGGGCGGGGGCCCCGCCACGGACGGGGGCGTCGACCGAGGCCCCGACCCGACACGCGGGGCGGGCAGGGGGGCCGCGCTGCTCGCCGTGGCGCTGCTCGCGCTGGGGCTGACTGTCGGCGTGCCGGACAGCCCGGCGAACGCCGCCACCGGGGAACGGGTGACGTTCGTCAACGGCACCGCGGAGACGCTGTGGGTCGGCGCGGGCGAGAGCGCGGACGGCTCCCGGCCGATCACCGGCCTGCCCACGCTGCGTCCCGGCGAGTCGCGCACGATCGTCATCCCGAACGACGGCGCGCCGGGCCACTGGCGCGGCCGGTTCTTCGCCCGCCAGCGCTGCGGCGGCGACCCGAACGGCGGGTTCCGCTGCCTCGTCGGTGACTGCGGCGCCTTCGCGGACCGGTGCGAGCGGGGCGCGGAGCCGGTGAGCCTGGCCGAGTTCAACTTCGACCGGAACAACGGGGGCGCGCCCTGGTACAACGTCAGCTACGTCGACGCGCTGTCGACCACGATCACGATCGACGTGCCCGGCGCTCCCCGGCCGGAAAAGGCGGGCAGCTGCGCGCGGTGGGACTGTTCCGGCGGGCAGATGCTCGCCGCCTGCCCGGAGGCGCACGCCGTCCGGGACCCGGCAAAGGGTGACCGGGTGAACTGCGTGAACCCGAACCGGGACGCGGAGAGCGCCTACACCGCCGCGCTGCTCCCGTTCGGCCCGCGCGCCTACCTCTGGTCCACCCACGACCGGGTGGCCGGCAACGAGACGGTCTACAACTGCCCCGGCTGCGACGAGGTCGTGGTGACGTTCCGCGGCGGCGGCGCGCCGTCGGCTACGCCCGTGAAGCGTACCGCCGACCGTTCCGGCTCTGGCTTCGCACTGCGCGGGTACGCGGACAAGTGCGTCGACGTGCCGGACGGCAAGTCCGCCGACGGGGTGCGGTTGCAGCTCTGGCGGTGCAACGGCACCCCGGCCCAGCACTTCACCCGGGGCCCCGGCGGCACGCTGAAGGTGCTGGACAAGTGCATGGACGTGGCGTGGGCATCCCGGGACAACGCGGCCAAGGTGCAGCTCGCCTGGTGCACCGGCGGCCCGGCGCAGGTGTGGGTGGCCGAGCGCGGGCTGCTGCGCAACCCGAACTCCGGCAAGTGCCTCGACGTGCGCGACTGGAACTCCGACGACGGCGCGCCGTTGCAGATCTGGGAGTGCGCGGCGAGCCAGAGCAACCAGAAGTGGCGCGAGGCCCGCTGACCGACGGGACGCGGACGGGCCCGGGTGGGGAGCACCCGGGCCCGCCGTGTCGTACGGGTTCGGTCAGCGACCGCGCGCCGGCGCCTGCTGCGCCGGGCCCGCCGCCGGGGCGGTGCTCGACCTCGGGCTGGTCCGCCCGCGCTCCAGGTCGACGTTCTGCGACTGCTGCTGGATCGCGGTCCGCCGCTGGTCGACCGCCGCGTTGGTGAACGCGGAACCCGCGGCGACCATGCCGCCGGCCGCGGTGAGGTGCGTGATGTTCGTCGCCGTGCCGGCGATGCTCAAGCCCATGCCGGTGAGGTTCCCGGCGTGGACCGCGGCCTTGGTCCAGTCGCCCTTCTGCGCGGCGTCGATGAACTCCACGCCGGACTTCAGGGCGGTGACGCTGGCCGCGCCGATCTGCGTGCCGCGCGCGGCCCACCCCTCGAGGACGCCGGAGATGGCGCTCAACGAGCTGGCGGTGAACTCCGTCCCGGGCGGCAGGTACCTGTTCATGCAGTTCTTGAAGTCGGTCAGGCCCTTGAAGCCGGCGTTCTGGGCACCCCTCCGTGCCTCGCTCTCGGTCGGCCGGTTCGGGTTCGCCGGACGCACCTGGCTGCTCCGCCGGGGCTCGACCGGCTCCGGCGTGGTCACCGCCCCCACCTGCATGGCCGTCTGCACGAGCCGGTCCGGGTCGCTGGCGACGAAGGTGGACCGGCGGCGGAGCCGGTCCACCTGGTGACTGGCGGCGGCGGAGTGGCGGGCCGCGGCCGAGCTCTGCCTGCTGGACCGCGTCGGAACGGGTGGGGACACCCGCCGCCCGTCGTTGAACGAGTCGGTGAACTGCGGCGGCGCCACGTCGGTGGACGACGACGGGTACCCGTACGCCGGCTGGCTGTACGGGTTGACCGGCAGGCTGTAGTGCCGGTCCGTGGCCTCCATCTCGTATTCGTTGTCCACGGCGGAGAAGGTCTGGGCGCGTTGCGACGGATCCAGCGGATCCGGCTCGTAGCCGTACCTCAGATCGGACATTGTCACTCCTTCGAGCGCTGTTCCTGGCTGGGTCGACCGGCGGTCCGCCGCCGGCTCGGGGTGCCGCCTCCTTCCACGGATCGCGGTGCACCGACTACGGGCCGGCGGGGACCGTGGTTCAGCGCCGGTCGGCGTTTTCTGCGCCGCCCGGCCCGCGGGAAAAAACCCGGGATCCCGGTCGAACCGAGGGGGCCGCCGCGTCGTAGTGCGGCCGTCGACCGCTGCGGCCGGGCCGCCCGGCCGCGGTCGGCGCGCGACGGAGGACCGGGACAGGAGGCGGGCGGGCGATGAGCCGACCGATGGTGCTGGGGCGCCCACGGGAGCGGGACGAGCGTCCGGTCCACAGCCGCGACGTCCTCTCCGACGAGGGCATCGGCTGGATCGGGGCGCACGGCGGCGCGGGCGCCAGCACGCTGACCCGGCTGCTCGGCGGCGTCGACATCGGTTGCCGCTGGCCGGACCCGGCGATCGGTGAGCCGGCCCGGGTCGCGCTGGTCGGGCGGACCAACATGGACGGGCTGCGGGCGGTCTCCCGGGCGCTCAACGCGATGCGGGAGGGCCGGCACCCGGCGGGGATGCGGCTGGTGGGGGTGGTGCTGATCGCCGACGCCCCGGGCCGGCTGCCGGGGCCGCTGCTCGGCCGGATCCGGATGCTGCGCTCGGTCGCCCCGGTGCACCGGGTGCCGTGGGTCCCGTCGTACCGCGTCGGCGTGGAGCCGCAGCGGCCACCGCGCCAACTGGCCCGGCTGGCCGCCCTCGCCGAGGCGCGGCCCGGGCGGGGGTCGCGGTGAGCCGGCCGGTCCGGTCCGGGGCGGCGCTCGTCGCGTTTGTGCTGGCGTTGCTCGCGCTCGCGCCACCGGGCCCGGCGGTGGCCGCGGGCACCTACACGGTGACGGTGGACGGCGGTGGCGCCGGCTTCCTCTACAAGATCTGCCTCAAGACCACCACCACGGTCAACACCTACCCGGCCGGGGGCGGCGACCGGGTCTGCTCCGGCAAGAAGGGCTCGACGGACGGATCGTTCGACCTGACCGCCGAGTACACCGAGGGCGACACGGTCTGGATGGACGTCGAGATGCTCGTCGACCTGAGCGGTCACTCGCGGACCAAGGACAACGTGGAGATCACCGGATCCCACTCGTGCACGCTCAAGGGCGCCCTCTACGCCGGCAAGTTCCAGTGCGAGAACGTGATCAACAAGACGAGCTTCACCCCGCCGGTGATCGATCCGTACCAGGTGGCCGTGGACGATCCGAACGCGCCGGTGGTGCAGTTGCTCACCCTGATGGCGTGGTGCGTGAGCGCCGCCGCCGTGGCCGGCCTGCTCCTGAGCGGCATGACGCTGGCGTCGCAGTTGCGCCGCGGTGCGCTGGAGGAGCGGACCGAGTACACCAAGCAGATCGCGTTCGTGATGGCGGCGTGCCTGCTCGCGACCACCGCCGGTCCCATCGTCCAGGCGTTGGGGTTCAGCCAGTGACCACCCGCCCGGCCCCCGGCCGGCCGATCGACCCCTCCACTTCCGAAGGAGCACCCATGGCCCTCTCCGACCTCTACTACTCCGGTCTGGTACGGATCCCGCACGGCTTCCCTCTCGCGCCCAACCCGGAGCCCGGCGGCGGGGTGCCGCAGCCGAAGACCGGCGGCAACGTGGTGCCCGGCCAGCTCGCCACGAAGGTCGAGCAGGCGCTCGGCCTGGTCGCCTGGGGCGGCACCGCGGCGGGCGTGCTCGGCGTCCTGGTCACCGGCGCGGTGATGGCCATCTCGCACAAGCGCGGCGAGGGCTCCGAGCACATGAGCCGCCTCGGCATGGTGCTGGGCGGCTGCATCCTGGTCGCCACCGCCGGCCCCATCGTGACCTGGGTCTTCGGCAACGGCGGCGGCACGGGGGGCAACTGACCGTGCGGGCGCGACACGCATCCGTGCCCGAGGACGGGCCGTTCTGGCGGCACCGCCGGTGGCAGGTGTCGGCGGCGTTCCTCGTCCTGGCGCTCTGCGCCGGCGTCGGCGCGGTGCTCTACGGCGGCGGGGACGGCGGATCCCGGGCCGCGCCCCCGGCCGGCCCGACGATCGGCGGGCTCGCGCCGGACGGGTCCCGACCGCAGGGCTGCCGCACGGTGGACACCGCCCAGCCCATCCCGACCGCGGCGCCGGACGACGTCACCTGGCGGCCGGTCAACGGCGCGCAGTCGCCGTTCTCCGCCTCGGCCGGGCCGCTGCGGACCACCGGCCCGCTGCGGTGGTGCTTCGCGCACACCCCGATGGGCGCGGTGATGGCGGCGCACACGATCTCCCGCCAGATGAGCGGCCCCGACTGGCGGGTGGTCAGCCGTCAGCAGCTCGTGCCCGGCCTGGGACGGGACTACTTCGACGCGATGCGCGAGTCGATGGAGGACGGCGGCCCGCCGCAGACCTCCAACCGGCTGGCGGGGTTCCTGGTGGTGCGCTACTCGCCCCGCACCGCCGTGGTCCGGGTGCTGGTCCGGCAGGCGACGGCGCGGTACTTCTCGGTCGACTACACGACGGACTGGAACGGCGTGGACTGGCGGTTGCGGCCGTTGAACTCCGGCGGCCTCTACGGTCCGGTCACCCCGGTCCTGTCGCTGGCGGGCTTCGTGTTGTGGGACAAGGGCTGAGATGGCCGAGTGCGCGACTGGCGACGCCGTCTACATCGGTGAGATCGGGCAGGTAGTCGGCTTCTTCGAGCGGGGGATCGACGGCATCCTCAGCGACATCGCCGGCGCCATCATGGGCGCGGCGGTGGAACTGTTCGCCAACCTCGGCGACGTGCCGACCCTCGGCGACGAGAAGATCAACGACCAGATCCACCTACAGACCAACTGGCTGGTGGTGACCATCGCGGTGGCGTCGTTGCTGGCCGCGGCGTTCCGGATGGCCCTGCTGCGCCGGGGGCAGGCGTTGTGGACGGCGCTGCTGGGCCTGGTCCGCATGATCCTCACGGTGGGCGCCGCGTGGACCGTGCTCAACCTGCTCGCCACCGAGGCCGACCGCTACAGCGACCATCTCTACGACCAGGGGATCAAGGCGCAGCTCAAGCTGATCGCCAACTGCGGCACCGACGGGCTGACCGCCTTCCTGCTGATCATCATCGGGTTGCTGCTGCTGATCGCCGGCTGCATCCACGTGATCCTCATGTATGTGCGGCTCGGCGCGATGGTGCTGCTCACCGGTACGTTGCCGCTGGCCGCCGCGGCGTCGATGACCGAGTCCGGCGGCGGGTGGTGGCGCAAGCACATCGCCTGGATGGTGGCGTGGCTGGCGTTCAAACCGGTGGTCGGGCTGATCATGTATTCCGGGGCGGCGATGATCGGCTCGGTCGACGGTGACGCCAAGCACTACAAGCTGGCCGGCGCCGCCATCCTGCTGATGGCCGCCGTCGCGCTGCCCGCGCTGATGCGGCTGGTCGTACCGGCCATGGCGGCGCTCGGCTCGTCGGACGGCGTCGGCGCGGGCGTCGGCGCGGGTGTGGCGGCGGCGGGCGCGGTGGCGAGCGGGGCCAAGCGGATCGCCGGTGGCGGTCACGGCGGGGGCGGTGGCGGTCCCCGGTCGGGTAGCGGCTCGCCCTCGGGCGCGGTGGTCCAGGGCGGTGGCGCGTCGAAGGCCGACGGCGCCTCGAAGTCGGACGGCGCGTCGAAGGCCGACGGCGGGTCCACTGCGGACGGCGGATCCACTGCGGACGGCGCGTCCACGACGGATGGCGCGTCCACGGCCGATGGCGCGTCCACGTCCGGCAGCACGTCCACGTCCGCGTCCGGCAGCACCCCGGCGCCGCCCAGCGAGCCGGCGTCCGGAAGCGAGCCGGCGTCCGGCAGCGCCCCGGCGCCGCCCAGCGAGCCGGCGCCCGCGAGCAGCCCGCCGCCCGGCGGCGACCCGGCGGGCGGTGGCGACTCGTCCGGTGACGGCGGACGCCGCTTCGTGTCGACGGCCGGGCGGGTCGTCAGCGGCGCGGTCGGGGCCACCGCCTGGACCGTGCAGAAGGGCGCCGACGCCGTCGCCGGCACCCACCGGCACGCCGCCGGCATCGCCCGCGGCGCGCTGCCCGACCCCGACCGCGACTAGGCCGGCCCAGGAGGACGTCCATGAGCACCGCACTCGAACAGATCAAGACACCCACGTACGGCAACTGGCGCCGTCCCCGCAAGGCCGGCCTGGGTTCGCTGGGCCTGATCGGGACCTTCGGCCTCTTCGGCGGGCTCGTGCTGGTCCTGCTCGCGTCCATGGTCTCGCTGGACGCGGCCCTGGTGGTGGGGCTGCCGATCGCGCTGACACTGGCGCCGCTGGCGATCCGCACCCAGGACGGCCGCAACGTCTTCCAGATGGCCGGGGTCCGGATCGGTTGGCTGCGCCGCAAGTCGAAGCGCCAGCACCTCTACGTGTCCGGTCCGCTGTCGGCACGACCCGGTGGGCGGTTCCGCCCGCCCGGCCTGCTGAGCCGGGTGACGATGCTGGAGGGCCGCGACCCGTACGACCGGCCGTTCGGCGTGCTGCACCACCGCAACCGCCACCAGTACACGATCGTGCTGAGCTGCGAGCCCGACGGCGGTTCGCTCGTCGATCCGGACCAGGTCGACACGTGGGTGGCGCTGTGGGGCGAGTGGCTGTCCCGGCTCGCGCACGAGCCGGGGCTGCGCGGCGCGTCGGTGGTGGTGGAGACCGCACCGGACCCCGGCACCCGGCTCGCCACCGAGGTGCTGGGCCGGCTCTCCCCGAACGCGCCGCCCGCCGCGCGGGCGGTGATGGAGGAGGTGGTGCGCTCCTACCCGGACGCGTCGTCGGAGATGAACACCTACCTGACGCTCACCTATTCGGCGCCGGGCGGCGTGCGGCGCGACGACGACACGATGCTCGCCGACCTGGCGCTGCGGTTGCAGGGGGTGCTCAACGGGCTGGTGGCCGCCGGCGGGGGGTCGGCGGAGCCGTTGTCGGCGGAACGGATCGCCGAGGTCGTCCGGGTCGCGTACGACCCGGCCGCCGCGGCCGAGGTGCTCGACGTCCGGGCCCAGCACGGCGGCACCGGGCTGGAGTGGGACGACGCCGGGCCGGCCGCGGCGGTCGAGACGGTCACCTCCTACCAGCACGACTCCGGGGTGTCCCGGAGTTGGCTGCTGACCATGGCCCCGCGCGGCGTGGTGCGCTCGGGGATCCTGCGCAGCCTGCTCGATCCGGCCGCCGGCATCCGCCGCAAGCGGGTGGCGCTGGTCTACCGCCCGATCGACCCGGCCACGTCGGCCCGGATCGTCGAGTCGGACCGCCGCTCCGCCCAGTTCATGGCGAATTCGACCAAGGGACTGGTCCGGGCCCGCGCGGTCGCCGAGATCCAGGCGGCCGAGCAGACCGCGACGGAGGAGGCATCCGGCGCCGGCCTGGTGGAGTTCTCGATGCTGGTGACGCTGACCGTCGACTCGGCCGCCGAGGTGCGCGACGCGAACGTGACGATGCGTAACCTGCTCGGCGCCACCCGGATCGCGATGCGGCCGGCGGACCGGATGCAGGCCGCGGCGTTCACCTGCGCCCTGCCGGTCGGCATCCTGCCCTGGGAGCAGTCGATCGTCCCGCAGGACCTCCAGGAGGCGCTGTGACCGCCGGGGTGGGCGCGGACGGCGCCCGGGTGCTGGATCTCGGCGCGGGCTGGCCACGCCTGACCTCCGGGCCGGTCACCGCGATGTCCGGCCTGGCGGTGCCGGCCGTCGAGGCACAGGATCGCGAGCCCGACGAGACGGGTGGGCAGACCCCGCGGGCGTTGCGGCGGGCCCGCCGGCGGCGGGCCGCGCAGGAGGCGGCCGAGCAGCGGTACCGGCAGCGGCTGGCCCGGCAGAACAGCGCCGAGGCGGTCCCGCACCGGGGCGCGCCCGGGGTGGGCGGTGGCCGGGTGGCCGCGCTGGACCCGCCCGCCATGTGGCGGGCCACCACCGTGCAGGCGTGCGGGCTCTGGCCGTTCGCCTCCGGCTCCGGTGCCCCGATGACCGGGGTCCCGCTCGGTCAGCACATCAGCACCGGCGCCACGGTCTGCGGTGACCCGCTCAACTGGTTCACCCGGGCCCGCTACATCTCCAACCCGTCGCTGTTCATGCTCGGCATGCCCGGTCTCGGCAAGTCCACGCTGATCAACCGGATGCTGATCGGCCTGGCCGGGCAGGGCGTCGTCCCGCTGGTGCTCGGCGACCTCAAGCCCGACTACGCGGACACCGTCCGGGCGCTCGGCGGACAGGTCATCTCCATCGCCCGGGGCGTCGGCGGGCTCAACGTGCTGGACCCGGGCGCGATGGGCGCGGCGGCGGCGCGGATCGGCGGGCAGGCCGGCGAGGCGCTGGCCGCCGAGTCCCACGGTCGGGTGCTGAACATGGTGGCCGCGTTGCTCACCATCGTGCGCGGCGCGCCGATCAGCGACCACGAGCAGTCGGTGCTCTCCGCCTGCCTGCGGCACCTGCGCGAGCGCACCGCGCCGGGCCGCACGTACCGGCTGCCCGACCTGCTCGCGGTGCTCGAGGAGGGGCCGCCGCAGGTCCGCCAGGTCACCCTGGACCGGGGGCAGGAGTCCCGGTACCGGGACGCCGTCGACCCCCTGCACCGGTCGCTGCTCGGCATCGTGGACGGCCCGCTCGGGGACACGTTCGCGGCGGAGACGGCCACCCGGATCGACCCGGACGCCACCGCCGTCTGCATCGACATCTCCCGCATCGGCGAGGCGGACGGCCAGTTGACCGCCGCCGCGATGCTCGCCGCGTGGTCGGACGGCCTGGGTACGGTCTCCGCCTCGCACGCGCTCGCGGACGCCGGAATCGCGCCCCGGCGCTGGTTCTTCACCGTG
The DNA here is from genome assembly GCF_900091565.1 of Micromonospora marina. GTDB lineage: Bacteria > Actinomycetota > Actinomycetes > Mycobacteriales > Micromonosporaceae > Micromonospora > Micromonospora marina. The sequence continues at coordinate 44,548 of NZ_FMCV01000007.1, forward strand.
CTCGACGAGCTGTGGCGCCCGCTGCGGGCGGCCTCCGGCATCGTCGACCGGATCGACGCCCTCACCCGCCTGAACCGCTCGCTCGGCCTGGCCGACGCGAAGATCACCCACACCCTGAAGGACGCGGAGGCGCTGGGCAGCGAGGCGGACAAGGCCAAGGCGCGGGGTTTCGTGGAGCGCGCCGGCATGGTCGCCTGCGCCGGCCTGCCGAGGGCGGAGATGGAGGAGCTGGCCCGCGTGGTGGGGCTGTCCCGGCGCGAGATCGACCTGGTCTCGTCGTGGTCGTCGCCGGCCGGTTGGGCCCAGGACGGCGGCAACGAGGAGCCACCCGGCCGGGGGCGCTTCCTGATCAAGGTGGGTGGGCGGCCCGGCATCCCGATCCGGGTCGCGATCACCGACGCCGAGCGGCACCTGCACGACACGAACACCCGGTGGATCGCCAACGGCGATGCCGAGCGGATGCTCGCGGAACGGGCCGCGGTGGTACGCGCCGTCACGGCCGGCGACCTGCCCGGCACGGGGCAGCGGTGAGGCGCGGCGGCGCCGGCGGTGACCTGCTGGCCTGGCTGATCCCCGTGCTCGCGCTGGTCAACCTCACCGTCTTCGCCCTGCTGTGGCTCGGCGGCACGCTTGCCGCCGCGCTCGGCGGGTACGGCTGGCGGCCACCGCCGTTCCGCCTGGAGGTCTACCTGAGCCTGCTCGGCGGCGGCCCCGGTGCGGTCTGGCCGGGCGTACCCCCGGCCCTGGTGTACGCGGGCGCGGCGGCGCTGGTGCCGCTTGTCGCCGCGCCGGTGGTCACGGCGACCCGCGCGGTCCTGCGTCGGATGGCGCAGCCGTCGAACCTGGCCGGCGTGGACGACCTGCGGGCGATGACCGGCCGGGCGGCCGAGGCGCGGGCCCGCGAGCTGCGTCCCTCGCTGAAGGACGTGGCCCGGCTGCGCCCCGACGACACCGGGAACCTGCTCGGCGACCTGCTGCCGTCCGGGCCGGAGCTGCGCTCCTCGTACGAGGACGTGGAGCTGGACCTGATGGCCCCGCGCGCCGGCAAGTCGACGGGCATCGCCGTGCCCCGGGTGCTACGCGCCCCCGGCCCGGTGCTGCTCACCTCGAACAAGTCGGACGTCTACCTGGTCACCCGACAGGAACGGGCCCGCGTCGGTCGGGTGTGGACGTTCGACCCGCAGGGCATCGTCTACTCCGAGCGCGACATGTGGTGGGACATGCTCGGCGGCTGCCGCACCCTGGAGGGGGCGCGGCGGCTCGCCGGCCACTTCGTCAGCTCGGTCAATGACGACGCGTCCAAGAAGGACTTCTGGATCGCCGCCGCGCAGAACACGCTGACCGCGCTCTTCCTCGCCGCCGCGCACGGTGGCGCGTCGGTCGGCGAGATGCTGGCCTGGCTGGCGGACCCGGGCGACCGTACCCCGATCGACCTGCTCCGCGACGCCGGCCTGGACGCGATGGCCGACCAGCTCCAGGGCACCGTGCGCGGGGCGGTGCAGACCCGCGACGGCATCTACGAGACGTCCCGGCAGTGCGTCGCCTGCCTGCTCGACCCGGAGATCCTGGCCTGGGTCAGCCCGGACCCGAACCGCCCGGAGTTCGTGCCGGAGGAGCACGTGCTCGGCCGGGACACGCTCTACCTGCTGTCCAAGGACGGCGGCGGGTCCGCCGCCGGGGTGATCGCCGGGCTGGCCGACGCCGTGGTACGCGCCGGCGTGGTGGCCGCCGAGCGGATGGGCGGCCGGCTGGACCCGCCCATGACCGCCGTGCTGGACGAGGCGGCGAACGTGTGCCGCATCGCCGACCTGCCCGACCTCTACAGCCACCTCGGCTCGCGCGGCATCAGCGTGGTCACGCTGTTGCAGAGCTACCGGCAGGGGGTACGGGTCTGGGGCGACGCCGGGATGGACGCGTTGTGGAGCGCGGCCACGGTCAAGCTGCTGGGCGCGGGGCTGGACGACGCCGACTTCGTGGACAAGGTGGCCCGGCTGGTCGGTCAGCACGACGTGCGGACCCCGACCTACTCCCGGTCCCGCGACGGCTCGTCCCGGTCGGTGTCGTACCGGCAGGAGCAGGTGCTGCCGGCGGACCGGATCCGGGCGCTGCCCAAGGGCACGGCGCTGCTGCTGGCGACCGGCGTGCGCCCGGCGGTGATCCGGCTGCGCCCCTGGTTCAAGGAGCCGGACGCGGCCCCCATCGCGGCGGCGGCGAAGGCCGAGGCGCAGGCGGTCACCGAGCGGGCGGCGGCGGCCTGGCGCCAGCGGGGCGGGTGAGCGACGGTGTCGAAGCTGGGGGCCGCGCGGGCGGCGCACCAGGCGACCACGAACCGGTTCGGCGCCACCGAGATCACCTGGCTGATCATCTCGACGGTGGGGATGTTGCCCCTCGCGGCGATGGCGGCGCTGGCGCTGGTCGTCCTGGTGATCGTCATCCTGCTCAGCGGCTCGCAGATGACCTCCTACTCGCCGGACCCGTCCAGCACGCTCGGGCCGGGCGCGGCCGGCAGCGTCCTCACCGAACTCGCCGGTGGCGACGGTCGCGGCGGCTTCCAGGAGTCGGGCGTGCCCGACCCGGACCTGGTCGCGCCGATCCGGGCCGCCGCCCGGGAGTGCGACCTGCTCACCCCGGTGATCCTCGCGGCCCAGATCGAGTACGCGTCGGACTTCGACGCGGACAAGGAGGGTCAGCAGGGCCGCAAGGGGCTGTCCCAGCTCACTCCCGACGTCTTCGAGCGCTACGGCGAGGACGACGACGACAGCGGTGAGGCCTCGGCGCTCGACCCGGAGGACTCGATCCACGCCCACGCCCGGTGGTTCTGCCACCTCGCCGGGGAGACCCAGCGGCTGCTGGACAGCGAGAGCGTCGTCGGTGACCACCTCACGCTGACGTTGCTGGCCTGGGACCAGGGTGTGGAGGCGGTGAAGGCGCAGGGCGGCATGCCGGTCATCGTGCTGGACAGCTACCCGTTCCGGGTGCGCGGCCTGTTCGCCCGCTACACCATCGGCGGCACGGACACGTCGACCGCGACACCGGAACCGTCCCCGTCGGGGTCCCCCGCTGCCGGGTCGAGGAAGCGCACGGCGCCGGACGACGACGGCGCGCTGCTCACCGGGTCGACGTTCGACGCCGTGTTCCCCGGCCGCAACCCCTTCTACACGTACGCCGGGCTCACCGACGCGATGGCGGCGTTCCCCGCGTTCGCCGCCACCGGCGACGAACGGACCCGCCGGCGGGAGCTGGCGGCGTTCCTGGCCAACGTCGACCACGAGACCGGCGGTCTGGTGCACGTCGACGAGATCGACCGGGCGGCCTGGGGCACCTACTGCGACGGCGCTCAGCCCTACGGGTGCCCGGCCGGCCGGACCGCCTACCACGGGCGGGGGCCGATCCAGCTGAGCTGGAACAGCAACTACAAGGCGGCCGGCGACGCGCTCGGGCTCGACCTGCTCGGCAACCCGGATCTGGTGTCCACCGACCCGTCGGTGGCCTGGCGGACCGCGCTCTGGTTCTGGATGACCCAGCGCGGCGCGGGCACCACCACTCCGCACGCGGCGATCACCGGCGGCGCGGGTTTCGGCGGCACGATCCGCAGCATCAACGGCGCGCTGGAGTGCGGCGGCGGCAACGCCGGGCAGGTGGACAAGCGGGTCGACGCGTACCGGCGGATCACCGCCGCGCTCGACGTCGACCCCGGGGACGAGGGGACATTGAGATGTTGACCGACAAGCCGGCGCCCCGGCCGTTCTTCATCCTCTACCTCGACGGTCCAGAGTACGTCGAGGAGCTGCGCCGGCTCACCTCCTGGGTGGAGGGCCTGCTGCTGCCGGTCTACGGCGGCGAGGTCACCTCCGGCGCGCCGTGGTGCCCCCGCTGGTGGGAGCACCCGGAGGCGATCGCCTACCTGCACGGGCTCTGGCTCGCCTGGCAGGAGCGGACCTCGCCGAGCGCGGCGCCGTCCGACCCGGCGCTGTGGCACCAGAACCATCTCTGGCCGACGATGACCGCGCTGCGCGACCCCAACGGCCCGTTCGCCGGTTGCAAACCCGGGGGGCACCGGCCGAAGGAGCGGCCCTGGGTCGAGCGCGACGACTGAGCGGCCCGCCGGGAGGATGCGGACCGCTGTCTCAATCCCGCGACCGGGCAGAAGGCATTACTGCACGATTGCGGTCGCCTCCAGTTCGACGAGCACGTCGGGCTCGAAGAGGTGGTCCACTCCGATCAGTGACGCCGGCGGAAGGGGCCAGGGCAGGCCGAGCTCCTCGATGACCGATTCGATCCCGGCCATGAACGGCCCGATCTTCTCGGGTGCCCACTCGGTGACGTAGAAGGTCAACCGGACCACGTCGTCGAACGAGGCGTCGGCTCCGGCGAGGGCACGGCCGGTGTTGCGCAGCGTCTGCGCGACCTGCCCGGCCAGATCGCCCGGCGCGACCGGTGAGCCATCTGCCAGTCGGGCGATCTGACCGCTGACGTGGATGTGACGTGACCCGGTTGCCACCGCCACGTGATGGTAGGGCGTGTTCGGCTGAAGGCCGTCAGGGCTGATGCGGGTGACGGGCATCGCTTCTCCTTTGCGGAACCAACTAGGTTTACCATTGATACCTAGTTGACGGAGGGCACTTCAAGGAGGCCTGGTTTCATGCGCGATACCACCACCGCCCCTGCCGAGGAGATGCGTATCGACGCGCCGCACCGCGAGCTGCTCGACCAGGTGTTGGACAAGTGGTCGCTGAGCGTTCTCAACGAACTGTGCGAGCGTCCCTGCCGCTTCAACGAGCTACGCCGGGCGGTTCCGAAGGTGACGCAGAAATCGCTCACCGCGACCCTGCGCCGACTCGAGCGCAACGGGATCATCGAACGGCACGTCGTGGCGACCCGCCCGATCGCAGTGGAGTACCGGATCACCCGGCTGGGAAAAACCCTGCGCGCACCAGTCGACGCCCTCCTCGAGTGGGCCGACACCTACCTGCCGCAGATCGAACACGCCCGCGAGGCGTTCGACGCGGGAATCGAGTAACGAGTGCGGGCCGCACCGCGTCCTGCAGCGTGGCATCGAGACCCACGTGCGGCCCGCGACACAGGAGTACGACATGGGCGGGTTGCCGGATGGATGCCCGCGGTCGCCGGCGCTCCACGCGCCCTGTCGTCCGGTCTCCACAGAATCCGGGCGGTTCAGCCCGTCGATGCAGTCCCGCCGGCCGAACCCGTGCCGGAACCGGAGAGGTTCCGAGCATCAGCCGCCGGCCGGTTTGCGGGTGGGCCCCCGGTCGGTGAATCGGAATGTGTCGGGTTGTGGCGCGTCGTCCAGGACCAGGCCGGCGCCGGAGGATCTGCGCAGGTACGCCGAGTCGTTGCTGATGGCGTACGTCTGCGGGGTCTGCGGGGTGATGGTGAAACGCTGGTCCGGGTCGTCGGGGTCGCAGACGACACCCTCAACGGTCAACGGCTGGCCGGTCTCGCGGTAGACCCGCCAGCAGGTGGGCTCGTCGGAGGCGGGGTGGCCGTCACGCTTGCCGTAAGCCTTGATGAGGTATTCGCCGCCACCGAGTGGAGTCGGGACGAAGGACTGACGGCCGCTGTCGTCGTCGACCTCGGTGAGGAAGCCGCCGTCGAGTGAGAGCGCGGATCCGGTGACCCGCACGATCGCCACCTCACGTTCCCCGGCGAGGACCGGATCAGGAGTCGGGGACGACGTCGTCGGGGGCGTGGCAGGGATGGTCGGCAAGGTCCGCGGCCGGTTGCCCGGCTGGACGACAACTGCTCCGGTGGCGAGCAGAACCGCCAGCGTTGCCGTGGCGACCCGCCGGTGCCGACGGCGGGCGCGGCTACGTTCGTGGATTTCGGTGAGTTCGGGTAGCTGCCCGAAGCGTTCGGCCTGCCCGGCGAGCGAGCGCAGCGCGTCCTCGATGCGGGAGTCAGGCATCGTGACCCACGCAATGCCCGTTTCCGGTCAGGTGACCGGCCAGTGCCCGTCGGCCCCGGACGAGCCAGGTCTTGACCGTGTTGGCGGACCGGCCGGTCTCGGCGGCGATCTCGGCGACGCTGAGCCCGACGAGGTGGTGCAGGACGATGACCCGCCGCTGCTCGGCGGGGATGAGACGCAGGGCCTGCACCACGACCACGTGGTCGGGGTTGATGGCGGCGACGTGGTCGTCGACCGTCTCGCGGTGGTGGGCGCGCATCCGGTTCACCGCCTTACGCCACGCGGAGACCGCGATGCGGTAGGCGACCCGGCGCACCCAGGCTTCAGGGCTGTCACAGTCGCGTACGGCGCTCCATCGGTCCCATGCTCGTAGGTATGCCTCCGCCACGGCGTCCTCGGCGTCGGCGCGGTTACCGACCATGGCATACACCTGACCGAGGACCCGCCGAGAAGAGCTGGCATAGAAGTCGTCAAATTCCTCTGTGCTGCGCATGTGTCCCTTGGCCGGAAGGATCAGGCACCCGGCACCGCTCGGGGAGGTGAGACCGGTCTGCCCGGCGCGGCCCTCACTCACGTGGTGGCCGGAACACCGGGCCGCCGGCCACCTCCCCGAACGGCACTCAGCCGCCGGCCGGAGTACGGGCGGGACCGGCGTCGACGAGACGGAAGGTGCTGAGCAGTGGTGCGTCGCCCAGTTCCTCCAGGATCAGGCCCCGCGCGGGAGAGTACTGGAGGTACGCCCAGCTGTTACTGATCGCGTATTCCCTACGGCCCTGCGAGGTGATGGTGAACCGCTGGTGCGGGTTGGTGGCGTCGCAGACCGCGCCCTGGACGGTCAGCGGCTGGCTGGTCTCGTGGTAGACCTCCCAGCAGGCCGGCTCGTCGTTGGCCGGGTGGCCGTCGCGCTTGCCGTAGGACTTGATCAGGTACTTGCCGCCACCGAGCGGGGTCGGGACAAAGTGCTGACGGCCACTGTCGTCGTCGACCTCGGTCAACCAACCCCCGTCGAGGGAGACCACAGATTCGAACGCCTGCACCCGAACGATGGTGACTTCGCGCTTGCCCGAGAGGACGCCGCTGGGCGCCCCGGTTGCGGGCGCGGCCGGGGCGAGGATGACGGCACCGGCGAGCACTGCCGCGCCGATCGCCCCCTTCGATGTGGACATGTGAGCTCCTCACGTAGTTGGACGCCCTCAACACGCCCACGACCCGCTCGCCGGTTTCAGCGGTCCGGGAAATTCTGCTACCCGCCGGGGTCGCGGGTCGGGTGGGCGTGTGCGGCGATCGCAGGCCGCGACTCCGCAGACGTGGATCGGCCGCGCGGACGCCGTGGAGCCGATCCACGTCTGCCCGCCCCCGACAGCAGACTGAACTCGCCCGCAGGTCGTTCCTCAGTACGGCATGGTGACGATCACCACGCTCGGCAGACTCTCCCCCGACGGAAGGGTAGGTTCGGTGCCGATGACCGAGGCGTGGCCCGGGTGACGCCTGGGGTGCCTGTGATGCGTCCGGGCAACGACGCCCTCAAGCCGCCGGCCGGCTGTTGCTGAATCGCGAAAAGCCGCGCCCCTTGTTTCGGGGCCGGATCTGTGCGCGTCCACGAGACGCCCGAGTGGAAATGGCTCTATGTCTCCCGTGCTGTCACCGGTCGTCCGGCCGCGTCTGTCCCGTCCCTCGTGGCTGTCGCCGAAGGTGTTCCGCACCGAGGTACTCGCCGGCCTGGTCGTCGCGCTGGCGCTGATCCCGGAGGCGATCTCCTTCTCGATCCTGGCCGGGGTCGACCCGCGGGTGGGGTTGTTCGCCTCGTTCACCATGGCCGTCACGATCGCGATCTGCGGTGGCCGGCCGGCGATGATCTCCGCAGCGACCGGAGCGATCGCCCTGGTGGTCGCGCCGCTGGCGAAGGAGCACGGGCTGGACTACCTGATCGCGGCGGTGATCCTCGGCGGCGCGATCCAGGTCCTGCTCGCGGCGCTCGGGGTGGCGAAGCTGATGCGGTTCATCCCGCGCAGCGTCATGGTCGGCTTCGTCAACGCCCTGGCGATCCTGATCTTCGCCGCGCAGATTCCGCACCTGCTCGGCGTGCCCTGGCTGGTCTACCCCCTCGTCGCCGTCGCCCTGGCGATCATGGTCGGGCTGCCCCGGCTCACCCGCGCCGTTCCGGCGCCGCTGGTCGCCATCGTGGTGCTGACCGTGGTCACCGTCGTCGCCGGCGTGGCGGTGCCGACCGTCGGTGACGAAGGTGCCCTGCCGGACAGCCTGCCCACCCTCGGCCTGCCGCAGATCCCCTGGACCATGGACACCCTCACCCTCATCGCTCCCTACGCCGTGGGGATCGCGCTGGTCGGACTGATGGAGTCGCTGATGACCGCCAAGCTCGTCGACGACATCACCGACACGCACTCCAACAAGACCCGCGAGTCCTGGGGCCAGGGTGTGGCCAACATCGTGACCGGGTTCTTCGGCGGCATGGGCGGCTGCGCGATGATCGGCCAGACGATGATCAACGTGAAGGCCTCCGGCGCCCGTACCCGGTTGTCGACGTTCTTGGCGGGCGTGTTCCTGCTGGTCCTGGTCGTCGCGCTCGGTGACGTGGTCGCCGTCATCCCGATGGCCGCCCTCGTCGCCGTGATGATCATCGTGGCGGTGTCGACGTTCGACTGGCACTCCGTCACCCCGGCCACGCTCAAGCGGATGCCGTACGGCGAGACGATCGTCATGCTCGCCACCGTCGGCACCACCCTGGCCACCCACAACCTGGCCATCGGCGTCGTCGCCGGCGTCCTCGCCGCCATGGTGATCTTCGCCCGCCGGGTCGCCCACCTGGTCGAGGTCACCAGCGTCCTCGACCCCGACGGCACCACCCGGATCTACTCCGTGCACGGGGAGCTGTTCTTCGCCTCCAGCAACGACCTCGTCGGCCAGTTCGACTACGCGAACGACCCGGACACGGTGGTCATCGACATGACCCACGCTCACGTCTGGGACGCCTCCTCCGTCGCCGCCCTCGACGCGATCACCACCAAGTACGCCACGCGGGGCAAGTCCGTGGAGATCATCGAGCTGAACCAGCCCAGCGCCCGCATCCACGACACCCTCGCCGGGCAGCTCGGCGTCGGTCACTGATGGCCGCCGCCACCAGCCGGAACACCGGGCCGGAGCAACACGCCACCGGCCGCCTGATGCAGATCGGCGAGGCAGCCGAGCGCGTCGGGCTGAGCATCCGGACGATCCGCCACTACGAGGACGCGGGCCTGATCGTGCCCTCCACCCGCAGCGAAGGCGGCTTCCGCCTCTACACCGAACCCGACCTCGACCGCCTCGCCGTCGTCAAGCGGATGAAACCCCTCGGGTTCAGCCTCGATGAGATGCGTGACCTGCTCACCGTCCTCGACGCCCTCGACACCGCCACCGGCACCGACCGCGCCGAGCTGCTCGACCGGCTGGGCATGTTCCACACCGCCGCCACCACCCGCGTCACCGCGCTGCGCGACGAACTCGCCGTGGCTGAAGGCTTCGCCGACACCCTCCGCGACGAACTCGACCATCATGGGAGCCCGGCAGGCTGAGCACCGCCGCTGCCGAATACCAGGGTCATCAGTCGTCGTCGGCAACCGTGGTGCCGACGGCGGAGCGGGCACCCTCGATCACACCCCGGGTTCGGCGGATGCGGTCAATCCGGCAGCCCGCGACATCGGCCACGTGGAGTAACACGTCGGCGAACGTCTCGACCGAGCGGCAGTGTCCACGTTCGCCCGGCACTCCGTTCGGGCGGTGTACGTCACAGGCGTACCCGGGGAGCGCCAATCCCCGCCGGAGCAGGCCTGCCTCTTGCCGCGACCGGCGCCCGGCGCCCGGCGGCGAATCATGGCGTCGGGCCCGGCCAGCCGGCTGAGCAGCGAGACCTCGACCTGGCTCGGCCGGTCAGGTGCGCAGCACGTTGGCGTAGATCAGCCAGGCCAGAGCGGACTTGGCCGCGAAACTGAGCACGATGTACGAGACCTCGCCGTAGCGGTAGTCGCGCCACCGACCACGCTGGGCGTACTGCAGGGCCATGTTGACCGCGAAGCTCGCGAAGAGCAGGAACTGCACGATGATGATCGCCCACACGAAGCCGGGGATCTCCGGCGGCTGGGCGACGTAGACGCCGATCGCCAGCCAGGGGGCCAGGCCGACCAGCGTGCCGAACCAGAAGACGCTCCAGTCGGCGCGCCCCGGCGTCTGCTGCCGCTCCATCAGCAGCCCGAACAGGATCATCGCGGTGTTCGCGGCGAAGATCCCGATGACCGCCGCGAGGTCGCGGATCCCGACGAACAGACCGATCAGCACGATCATGATCGAGGCGCTGACCGAGTACTCGATCCAGCGGGCGTAGTTGGCGCGGCGGTCGAGGTTGCGCTCGTACCAGCGGTGCACGCCCGGCGCGGCGGTGACGAAGTGGTCCAGTGCGGCGAGGAGCAGGAACACCGCCACCGCCGGTCCGACGGCGATCCGGAAGGCCACCTCCGGAAGCGTGGCGTCCCGCAACGTCACCGGGTCCGCCGTCAGGTACGACGCGGTGATCGGCAGGGACAGGTCGCTGCTGGCCGCCCACATCCAGACGCCCTCGGCAGTCAGCAACACTCCGACGAGCACGTTGAACCCGCGCAACCGCCGGTAACGGTCACTGTCCGCCGCCGCGTGGTGCCCCATGCGCGCCACCCTAGGTAACCGATGGAGCCGTCCGCCGGATTTTGGGCACATCCCCGGCGCGCAGTGGAGGCTTACTGATCGCCCTTGTCGTCCCGCCACCTGTCGATGAGCGCCGGTAGTTCGCGCCAGAGGTAGTCGTAGAAGTCGCGCATCTCGGCGAGGCGGGCTCCGGCGAGGCTGCCCGCGCCGGCGACGGTGATGCCTTCTTCGGCGGCTTCCCGCAGGCTTCCGATCATCGCGTTCTGGCCTGACATGAGGGTGGCCCAGGCACCCTCGCGGAGCCGGAAGTGCTCGCGGCGGCTGCCCGGAGCGGGTACCCGCTCGATCAACCCGACGGTCGCGAGGGACTTGATGGCGGTGGACACGCTGCCGGAACTGATGGCCAGGGTGTCCGCGATCTCGCCGGCGGTCATCGTCTCCTGGTCGGTGAACAACAACGCCGCCAGGACACGCGCCGTCATCCGTTGCAGTCCGCCCTCGGCGAGGGTCAGTGCCAGCTTCTCCGCCGGCCCACTCAAAGCCATCCGCGCCCTCCCGTGCTCCATCATCCGGAAGCCTAACATCTTGCAGTCTTCAGAAATCTTTGAAAGTTCGATACTCTGCAAGACATGCCTGACGTCATCAAGCTGGAGAGACTGACAAAGGCCTACGGCCGCCGCCGAGGTCTGCGAGACCTGGACCTGTCAGTCGCCGAGGGAGAAGTGTTCGGCTACCTGGGCCCGAACGGGGCCGGCAAGTCGACCACCATCCGCGTGCTGCTGGACCTGATCCGGCCGACCAGCGGACGCGCGCTGGTGTTCGGGCACGACCCCCGCCGCGACGCGGTGGCGCTGCACCGGCGCATCGGATACCTCGCCGGTGAGTTCGTGGTCGACCCCCGGCAGCGCGTCGGTGCGTGCCTGACGTTCCTGGCCGAACTGCGCGGAGGCGTACCGAAGGCACGCATCGGCGAGCTGGCCGGACGGTTGGATCTGGATCTGACCGCACGGATCAAGACCCTGTCCAAGGGCAACCGGCAGAAGATCGGCCTGGTCCAGGCATTCATGCACCGCCCCGAGCTGCTGATCCTCGACGAGCCGACGTCCGGCCTGGACCCCCTGGTGCAGCAGACCTTCCTCGACCTGGTCCGCGAAGCCAGAGCCGACGGACAGACCGTGTTCATGTCCTCGCACATCATGAGCGAGGTCGAGGCGGTCGCCGACCGGGTCGGCATCATCCGCGACGGCCGGCTCGTCGCACTCGACACGGTGGCTCGACTCCGCGACCGCAGCGTGCACGAATTCCAGGTCACGTTCGCCGAGCCGGTCGACGAAACCGCACTCGCCGCCCTGCCAGAAGTGACCGGCCTGACCATCGACGGCCCGACCGCGAGGTTCCGCCTCGCCGGAAGCCCCGACCGGCTCATCCGCGTACTCGCCCAGCAGCGGGTCGCGAGCCTCCGCGCGACCGAACCTGACCTGGAACAGCTGTTCCTCACCTACTACCAGGCCGACTCGGCGAGCAAGGAGACCACGCATGCCTGACCTGCTGACCAAGACGCTGTGGGACGGCCGGCGCGCCCTGGCCGCCTTCACCGCCGGCACTGCCCTGCTCGCCGCGATGTATGCCGGTTTCTACCCTCAGGTCGCCGAGGGCGCGATGGGGCAGACCGTCGAAGGCTTCTCCCCCGCACTACGACAGGCGCTACGGATGGAGGATCTGGCCTCCGCCGCCGGCTACCTGGGCTCCAGCGTGTTCGGCATCATCGTCCCTCTCGTCGCCGTCATCTTCGGCATCGCCACCGGCACCCGCGCCATCGCGGGCGACGAGGAAGCCGGCTACCTCGACCTGCTCCTCGCCCACCCGGTCAGCCGGACCCGACTGCTACTGCACCGCTTCGCCGCACTCACCACCGGCGCCATCCTGATCGCGGCGGTGGTCCTGCTGGCCATGCTCGCCGTCCGGCCCGGCGCACGACTCGACAGCATCACCGTCGGCCACTTCACCGCCCAGTGTCTCGCCCTGGCCCTGCTGATCATCGTCTTCGGGACGATCGCCATCACGATCGGTGCGGCCACCGGGAGCCGACCCACTGCCCTGGCCACCACCGCGGGCATCGCCGTCCTCACCTACGCCGCCAGCACCCTCGCCGGCCAGATCGGCGCCGACATCCTCCGCTACGCCTCCCCCTTCCACTACTACATCGGCGGAGAACCCCTGCGTAACGGCTTCCAATGGGCCGACCTGAGCATCCTGACCGCCACCACCGCGATCCTGCTGACCGTCGCGGTAGCGGCATTCAACCGCCGCGACCTGACGAGCTGAGCTCGAACGGCCCATGCGCGCCGTCGCGACGATCACCCTGGGCATCGTCGTCCACGACGAGCCTGTCTCGGCGGGCAGGATCGCGGCACTGTGCCTGATCGTCGGCGGTGCGCCGGGAACAGCAGGCCGGACAGGACCTGTTCGTCGGCCACCGCGGAGACAATATTCTCAGGAGATCACCATGCAACCTGCGCGAATTGCCGTACGCGTCAGCCGCTCACTCGGCGTGGACCTCACCGATGGCGACAGCCTCGACGCCGCCCTCGCCCACGCCGACGCCGTCGTCGACACCACGAACTGTACGGCCACCGGACGCGACGAAGCAGTGGCCTACTTCGTGCCCGTATACCGCCGACCACCTTCGACGAGTGGCTCGCCGGGTCGCTACAGTCTCGCCCCTCCCAGCACCGAGCATCTGGGACCGGGGCACGGATGCCATCGACTGCTCAGCCGGGACGGCGTGCTCCTGCGGGAGCTGTAGAGCCGCAGGAGCACGCCACGCGCAGGTGTTCTCGATCCAGTGGTGCCCTGACGTCCGCGCCGCCGCCCCGTCGGGCCAGGACCGCCGAGGCGGCGCCGCGAACAGCTCAACCGGCAGAGTTCACGCTCGCTTTCGGAAGGTCGAACGCGCCCACAGATAACCGACGAGCGCGATGGCCACGCACCAGGTGACCGCGACGGACGCGTCGGTGGTGTCCGGCGTGCCGTCGAGCAGACCGCGCATGGTCTCGATGATCGGCGTGAACGGCTGGTACTCGGCGAACTGCCGCAGGCCCGGGCCCATCTTCTCGGCCGGGACGATCGCGCTGCTGAAGAACGGCAGCATGACCAGCGGAACGGCGGCCATGCCCGCCGTCTCCGGTGACTTCGCGGACAACCCCAGCGCGACGGTGAACCAGCCCGCCGCGAATGCGAGCAGCACCGTGACGCCGCCCACCGCGAGCCAGTCGATCAGGCCGGCCTTCGGGCTGAACCCGAGCAGGAAGGCCACCCCGATGAGCGCCGCGACGGCGATCAGATTGGTCAGCAGGCTGGCGATGACGTGGCCTGCCAGGACCGCGCCTCGGGAGACGTCCATGACCTTGAACCGGTTGATGATGCCCTTGGTCATGTCGGAGTTCACCGCCGTCGCGGTGCCGCCCAGCCCGTAGCAGACGGCCAGCAGGATCAGGCCCGGCGTCGCGTAGTCGATGTAGTCGACGCCGACGTCGAAGGCGTCGCCGAACATGTAGACGAACATCAGCATGATGATGATCGGCATCAGGACGGCGTTGAACACCGACGTCGGGTTCCGGCCCAGGTGTTTGACGTTGCGGCGCAGCATGACGAGTGAGTTGGCGCTCATTTCGCGTCCACCTCCGTGGGGTGGCCCGTCAGGGCGAGGAAGACATCGTCGAGGTCGGGGGTGTGCACGGAGCACCCCTCGGCGCTGAGGGAGTGCTCGTCCAGTCGGTCCAGCACGGCCCGCAGCGACTTCGTGCCGCCGTCGGCGGGCACCCGCAGGGCCAGCGCGTCGTCGTCGCGGGCCGCCTCCGGGAAGACCCCCGCGGCGGCGTCGAGGTCGGCGGCGGTGGCGAACCGCAGGCGTACGTGGGTGCCGGGAACGAGGCGCTTGAGCTCCTCGGGCGTGCCCTGCGCGACCAGGCGGCCCCGGTCGAGCACCGCGACGCGGTCGGCCAACTGGTCGGCCTCCTCCAGGTACTGCGTGGTGAGGAAGACGGTCACACCGTCGGCGACCAGGTCCCGCACGATCGACCACATGGTGCGGCGACTGCGGGGGTCCAGGCCCGTCGTCGGCTCGTCCAGGAAGATGATCTTAGGGTCGCCGACCAGCGTCATCGCCAGGTCGAGCTTGCGCCGCATGCCGCCGGAGTAGGTGGAGGCCGGCTTGTCCGCCGAGGTGGTCAGCTCGAACCGGTCCAACAGTCCTGCGACGATCCGCCTGCCGTCGCCGGTGACCCTCCGGTTGAGGTCGACCATCAACTGGAGGTTCTCCCGGCCGGTCAGCAACTCGTCGACGGCCGCGAACTGGCCGGTGACGCCGATCGCGGCGCGGACCGCGCGGGCGTCGGTGGCGAGGTCGTGGCCGGCGACACGGACCGTGCCCCCGTCGGCGTCCAGCAGCGTGGTCAGCACGTTGACCGTGGTCGTCTTGCCCGCGCCGTTGGGGCCGAGCAGGGAGAAGATGGTGCCGGCGGGAACCTCGAAGTCGATGCCGTCCAGGACGGACCTGTCCTTGTACGCCTTGCGCAGGCCCGAGACCGAGATCGCCGGGGCCGTCACGCGGTCACCTCGGCGGCGTCGAGGGCCGCGACGATCTTGTCGATCATGTCGGTGACGGCGGGGCCGGGCCCGCCCTGCCGAGTCCGCACGCCCGCGTCGAGGGCGACGACCACGGTACGGCGGAAGTTGTCGGCCTCGCTCGGGTCCTGGGCGGCGAGCAGCCGCATCGACTCGGTCAGTGCGGGCAGCACGCGATCGGCAATCTCGGCCACCGACCTGCCGCCGAGGTCCACGCTCGTCGATTTCTCGGCGAGCACGTGCCCGACCAGGCCGGTTGCCGAGGCCAAGGCGATGGATCCGTCGGTGGCGATCCGGTGAGGGGAGCCGCCGGCGGCTCCGGCGGCCGAGAGCAGCGTGACGGCCCCGTACGCGGCTGTTCGGAGCGTGAGTTTGTCGTGGGCGGAAAGGTTGACGGTCATGGTGACGGGCTCCTGAGGGGTGATGTCGCCGGATTCGGGAGAGGGGGTGAGCGGCGGGCCGCGATGGTGCGGGGGGTCTCGGCATCCGGCCGGAACAACGCAGCTTTTCGGACGTACCACACTTTTCATGACAAACCTCTTCTCGCTGGCGCGCGTGGGCTCGGCGCCCGCTGTCGTGGTGGTCGCTGCCGCCGGTTACGGCAGGGTGATCTCGTAGCGGAGACTCCGCCCGAGAGGGTGGAAGCCCAGGTGCCGGCGTAGGGCCTGCTGGGCCGGGTCGTCGGGGGCGGTGCGGGTCTCGATCTCTTCGACGTGCGGATCGATCTCCCGTACCCGTTTGATCAGAGCGGCGTTGACCCACAGGCCCAGTCGACGTCCGCGATGGCCGGCACGCACGGCCGGCCCGTACTGGCGGGCGCGTCGCCCTCGCGGACCCTCCCTCCTCGCCAGGGCGTAGGCGACCAGGCCACCGTCCGCCTCTGCCGCGCTCACCACCGCGTCACCGGGACGGCTCGGGCGCCGGAGCATCTGCTCGACGCTCGTCGCGCCATACACGTCTCCGGTCCAGTGGCGCAGGCGGTATCCGGGATGCTCGACGTCGACCAGCTCACCCAGCCAGGCGTGGTGGACATCGCAGTAGGTGAGCAGGTCGTGACCCCAGGCTCCGGTGCGGCGGAAGCCGTGCCGGACACAGAACGACTCCCCCGCGGAACCCGCGGCGACCTCGGCGACCAGCCGTCGGCCCGCAGCGTGTGCACCGGCGGCGGCCAGCAGTCGCGAGCCGATCCCCCGTCGGCGCCATGACGGCTCCACGTGCAGACTCAGTTCGAGAGTGCCCGGCGGCACGGCCGCCGGAAGGGGCGACCCGCACTCGAACGGCTCGATCGGGCCCAGGCCGGCGACCCCCGCCACCAGGCCGGGGGAGGCCACGGCGTACCACCGCGCGACGCCGAGGTGATCCGGCTCCGCCACGATGTCGATCCGGCGCTCGCTCATGCGTCCACCATCGTCCGGCCGCCGCTTGCGAACAACGCCGAAGATCGCACCGCCGCATTAGTCACGGGTGATCGATCGACAGCAGGCCAACCGCGACCGGGGGGCCGGGTCACGCACGGGCAACGGTCGCTGTCACGGCCCTAGACTCTCCGTTCGAGCGCGATGATCGGAGATGGGGCCGCACGGTGGAACTGCGTGACATCGAGATCTTCCTGACGCTGACCGAGGAACTCCACTTCGGTCGTACTGCCGAACGCCTGCACGTGTCCCAGTCGCGGGTCAGTCAGTCGATCAAACAGCAGGAGCGCCGGATCGGCGGGGGCCTGTTCGAGCGTACGAGCCGCGCCGTCCGGCTCACTCCGCTCGGCGAGCGACTGAGGGACCGGCTCCGCGCCGGCTACGACGAGATCATCTCCGGCATCGAGGAGGCCACCGCCACCGCCCGCGGCCAGGCCGGCACACTGACCATCGGCACCATGGCCACCCAGTACCAGTCGATAAGGGCCGTCCTCGACCTGTTCCGGCAGCGACATCCGCAGTGTGAGCTGCGCATGCGCGAGATCCTGCCCGTCGACCCGTTCGGACCGCTGAGGGCCGGTTCGATCGACGTCGGGATCCTCTGGCAACCCGTCCGCGAGCCCGACCTCACGGTCGGGCCGGTCCTGCACCACGAGGATCTGGTCCTGGCCGTCGCCGCCGGCCACCCGCTGGCCGGCCGGCACGAGGTCGAGTTGGAGGATCTCGGCGATCATCCGGTCGTCCACCCCGAGGGCCCCATCCCCGACTACCTGTGGGAGGCACACACCCCGTCCACCACACCGGCCGGGCGGCCCATCCGGCGCGGACTGGGCATCACCACCCTCGAGGAGGCCTTCCGGGCGATCGCCGACGGCGGCGTCGTGTCCCCGATCGGATCCGATGCGGCATCCACCCGGCAGCGAGGCGACATCGTCTTCCTGCCCATCACCGACGGACCGGTGCTGCACTACGCGCCGGTGTGGCGCAGCGGCGGGGAGACCGCCCTGATCCGCGCCTTCGTCCGGGCCGCCGCGGAGGCGCGGACCAGACCGCCGTCGTCGCCCGGCAGCCACCGCACCGGCGGCGCGTCGGGCATCAGCACGTAGGCGAGGTCGGGCCGGCGGCCGGTGGCGGCACCCCCATGCCTGCCGGAGACCAGCTGCCCGACTCCGGCGGCCTCCTTCGTCATCGGGGACGCCGGATGGTGACCCCGTCTGGTCGAACCGCCTCGCCGCCGCACCTGATCACGACATGATGGCCGCATGGGCCGAAGCACCTCGCCGGCTCGTGGCAGGACGGGGGTGCCGCATGCAGAACGTCGCGGTGGAGCCGGTGCTCGCCGGTGAGCGGGTGCCAGGGCTGGCCGAGGTGGTGTGGGACAACGCGCGGCAGGATCCCGAGGCGGTGCAGTTCGTACGCCCTGATCCGGATCCGCGGTCCTGGCCGGTCTCCCGGGGCCGCCGGGCTGGAACGGCCCTGGTGAGCTGCGTCGCCTTCCGCGACGACGTGCACGCGCTCGCCCGCGGCTTCATCGCCGCCGGGGTGCAGCACGGCGACCGGGTCGCGCTGATCAGCCGTACCCGCTACGAATGGACGCTTGTCGACTACGCGCTGTGGGCGATCGGGGCGGTGACGGTGCCGATCTACGACACCGCCAGCACGGACCAGATCGAGTGGATCCTCACCGACTCCGGTGCGGTCGGCTGCGTGGTGGAGACCGCCGGGCACGCCGCCACCGTCACCGGCCTGCGCGAGCGAGCACCGGCGCTGCGGCGGACCTGGCAGATCGACGCCGGTGGACTGATCGACGTGGCGGCACAGGGGCGAACGGTCCCTGACTCCGACGCCGAGACCCGGCGTGGGCGGGTGAGCGGGGCGGACGTGGCCACGATCGTGTACACCAGCGGCACGACCGGACGGCCGAAGGGCTGCGTGCTGACCCACCGCAACATCTTCTGCGACGTGACCGCCGCCGTGTCGGTGCTGCCCCGGCTGCTGCACGCGGGGGCGTCCACGGTGCTGTTCCTGCCACTGGCCCACGCCTTCGCCCGGCTGATCCAGGTCGGGGCGGTGCAGACCCGGGCCACGCTGGTGCACAGCGCCGACATCGCCGGAGTGCTCGAACAACTGCGCCGGCACCGGCCGACGTTCATCCTCGCGGTGCCGCGGGTGTTCGAGAAGATGTACCACCGGGCCCGGCAGAAGGCCGAGGACGCCCACCGGGGTTGGCTTTTCACAGCCGCCGAGCAGGTGGCCGTGCGCTACAGCTGCGCCCTCGACCGCACCGGCGGCCCAGGCATCCTGCTGCGGGCTGCCCACGCCCTGCTCGATCTGCTGGCGTACCGCAAGCTGCGTGCCGCCCTCGGCGGGCGGTGCCGGATGGCCATCGTCGGCGGCGCGCCGCTCGGCGCCCGTCTCGGGCACTTCTTCCGCGGCGCAGGCGTCACGGTTCTGGAAGGCTACGGCCTGACCGAGACCTCCCCGGCGCTGACGGCGAACCGGCCCGAAGCGCAACGCATCGGCACCGTCGGACGGCCCCTGCCCGGCGTGCGGATCCGCGTCGCCGACGACGGGGAGATCCAGGCGCACGGTGAGGTCGTGTTCGCCGGCTACTGGAACAACGCCGACGCCACCCGCGCCACCTTCACCGACGGCGGCTGGCTGCGCACCGGCGACCTCGGCAGCCTGGACCCCGACGGCTTCGTCCGGATCACCGGCCGGAAGAAGGAGGTCATCGTGACGGCGGCCGGGAAGAACGTCGCCCCCGCCCCGATCGAGGACGCCGTGCGCGCGCATCCGCTGGTCAGCCAGTGCATGCTCGTCGGCGACGGACGCCCCTACGTGGCCGCGCTGGTCACCATCGACCCGCCGGCCTGGCAGCGGTGGCGCGCCAGGGCGGGGCGGTCGGACGCGTCCCTCGCCGACCTGCGCGACGACCCGCGACTGCGCGCCGAGATCCAGCAGGCGATGGACCGCGCCAACCGCACCGTGTCCAAGGCCGAACAGATCAAGACCTTCCGCATCCTGCCCCGCGACCTCACCGAGGCCGACGGCGAACTCACCCCCACCCTGAAGGTCAGACGCGACGTGGTGGCTGACCGCTACGCCAGCGACATCGACGCCCTCTACCGCGGTCACTGACCGCGGCGGAGGAGTCTGATGGATCGCCGGCGCCACAGTTGAAACCCCTGGCCGGATTACGGCGGCTGGCCGATCGGACGCCGCCGCGGCGCGAACGCTTCGTCGACCTGCTGCGCGCTATCGCGATCACCGCCGTGGTGCTCGGGCACTGGCTGGTCACCGTCGTCGGGTACCAGGACGGACAGCTGACCGGCCGGTCGGCGCTGCCGGACCTGCGCTGGGCGTATCCGCTCACCTGGCTCGTGCAGGTCATGCCGGTGTTCTTCCTCGTCGGGGGCTACGCCAACGCCGCCTCGCTCACCTCCGCCCGCCGCAAGGGCCGGCGCGCAGGGGACTGGCTGGTGCACCGCGCAGCCCGGCTGGTGCGCCCCACCACCGCCCTCGTCGTCGTCCTCGCCGCCGGCGCCGGGATCGCCCGGCTGCTCGACACCGACGGGTCGCGCACCCGGCTGGTGGTGTGGTTCGCCGCGATCCCCCTGTGGTTCCTGGCGGTCTATCTCATCGTCGTCGCACTCACCCCCGTGATGTGGGTCCTGCACCGGCGGTACGGCATCGCCGTACCCGCCGTCCTGCTCGTCCTGGTCGCCGCCGGCGACCTCGCCCGCCTTCACGGCGACGAGGCCTGGGGCAACGGCAGCTTCCTGTTCGGTTGGCTGGCCATCCACCAGATCGGCTTCTTCTGGCGTGACGACCGCCTACCCACCCGCCGCCGGGTCCAGTGGGCCGTGCTGGCCGGTGGCGCGACCGTTCTGCTGCTGCTCACCGTGCCCGGCCCGTACCCGATCAGCATGATCAACGTGCCGGGTGAGCGGCTGCACAACATGTCCCCGCCCAGTCTCGCGCTGATCGCCCTGTTCACCTGCCAACTCGCCGTCGCGCTCCTGGTCCGCCGCCGGGCCGAACGGTGGCTGCGCCGCACCCGCCCGTGGATGGCGGTCATCGCCGTCAACGCCGTCGTCCTCACCGTCTTCCTGTGGCACATCACCGCCGCGATCCTGCTCACCGCCGTCCTGCACACCCTCGGCGTCCTGCCCGCCCCGGCCGCCGGAAGCGCCGCGTGGTTCGCCTGGCGGCTGCCCTGGCTGGCCATGCTCACCGCCGTCCTGGCCGCCCTCGTCGCCGTCTTCGGCGCCATCGAGACACGCGGCACCCGAACACCACGCCACCGCCCCCGCCTGCTCCCCACCCCCGCGGCCGACCTGCTGGCCCGGCCGGCACCCCGCCTGGTCCTCGCGGTCACCGGGCTCGCCGCCGTGGCCTTCGGGCTGCTCGACAACAGCCTGCTGCCCCGCACCCGGCCCGCCCCGCTCGGGTTCCCCACCGTCGCCCTGGCCGCCTACCTCGCTGGCGCGCTCCTGCTCCGCGTGCTGCGCTCCGTGCCCGCGCCGTCGCCGGACGCTCGCCACCCCTCGGCAGGGTGACGGTGGGCGACGCCGCTCGTGGCTGTTCCAGCCACGGCTCGTCCCGCTTCGGTCCGGGTCCGCCGTCCGGACCCCTCCCCGCCCATATGGACGCCGCCTCGACGGCCCTCGGGATCGATGTCCGATCGGCATGAACCCCGCGACTTCTGTCTTCGACCGCATACCGGATCGCTGGCAGGGTCGAGTCCTGTCCCGGCCGGCACCGTCCAGTGCCCGGTCACACAGAGACGAGGAGTGACGATGGCTTTTCCGACACGCCGCCTGGTGGCCGTGGCGGCAGTGGTGTCGGTGGCCGCCTGCGGTCCCGCCGGTGCCGCCGACCAGCCGACGCGGGACGGCTCGGCTGCGGCCGCCACGTCGTCCGCACCCGACCGGGGGCAGGCGTTCCGGCTACTGGAGGAGAAGTTCGACGCGCGGCTCGGGGTCTACGCGATCGACACCGGCACCGGCCGCACCGTCGCGTACCGGCCCGACGAGCGGTTCGCGTACGCCTCGACCTACAAGGCGCTGGCCGCCGCCGAGATCCTGGACGAGACCACCGACACCGAACTGGACCGGGTGGTGCGCTACTCGGCGGACGATCTGGTGACCTACTCGCCGATCACGGAGCAGCACGTCGCCACGGGCATGACGCTGCGCGCCATCACGGACGCCGCCGTCCGGTACAGCGACAACACCGCCGCCAATCTGATGTTGCGTCACCTCGGCGGACCGCAGCGGTTCGAGAGGGAGCTACGCGGGATCGGCGACAAGGTCACCGATCCGGAGCGCTACGAGACCGAGCTCAACGAGGCCAGGCCGGGTGACCGGCGGGACACCAGCACCCCGCGGGCGCTGGCCGGATCCTTGCGGGCGTACACCGTGGGTGACGCCCTCGAACCCCCGGACCGCGCCACCCTCAACGACTGGCTGCGGCGGAACACCACAGGCGGCGCGCTGATCCGCGCCGGTGTTCCCGACGGCTGGGTCGTCGGGGACAAGACCGGGTCCGGCGGGTACGGAACCCGTAACGACATCGCGGTGATCTGGCCGCCGGACCGCGCGCCGATCGTCCTCGCGGTGCTGTCCAGCCGCGACGAGAAGGACGCCGACTACGACGACGCGCTCATCGCCGAGGCGACCCGGGTGGTGACGGCCGGCTGGTGACCGGGGCTCGGTAACCACTCGCCCCGCTCCCTGTGCGTCGAGGTGACCTGGACGTCGCCGGCAGGACCGGCAGAGAACTCGGCCTCGACGGCGGTCAACCCCACCAGGGCAGGGTGCCGGTCCGCAGGTAGTCGTGCAGGCTCCGGGCGACCTGCCCCATCGTCGCCTCGCTGCCGGGCTGGGTGGCGGCGGGCACCCGGGAGGCGGTCAGCGCGGCGACGGCGTACGACTGCCCGTCGGCATGCTCCACCACACCCACCTCGTGGCGCAGGTGCAGCAGGGTGCCGGTCTTGGACGACCAGCGGGAGGCGTCCGAGGCGAAGTCGGGGGCGAGCCGCTGCCGGTGCAGGTTGTCGCCCATCAGGGCGCGTACCCGCTCGGCGGTGCTCGACAGGATCGTCGACGGCCGCCAGAGCGCGTGCATCAGGTCGGCGAAAGCCCGGGCCGATCCGGCGTTGGCGCGGGTGACGTCGAGTTGGGCGACGGGGTGCCCCTGTCCGGGGGTCGCCGCGCCGATGGCGAGGGAATGGGCCAGGTGCACGTCGGCGGGGCCGAGACGTTCCGCCGGTGTGTCGGCGAGGACGCCGGCCCGGTGCCGGACGGCGATGCCGTCGAGGCGTAGTCGCCGCAGTTCGGCGGCGACCGTGGCCGGCGGGACGAGGTCGAACAGAGCGTCGGCGGCGACCGAGTCACTGATGCAGGTGCTCAGGTAGAGCAGGTCGTCCACGGCGATCCGTGCCGGGTGACGGAAGCGGCTCAGCCCGGTCGGGCCGGGTGTGGCGATCCGGCCGGGCTCGACGTCGACAGGTGTCGCCGGATCGAGTTTCCCGCGCCCGACCCGTTCCAGCACGGCGACCGCCAGCGGCACCTTCACCAGCGACGCCGCCGGGTACGGGGTCTCCGTGTCGAACCCGATCTCCGCGCCGGTGTCGAGGTTGCGGACGAGGAAGGCACCGTGCAGTCCGGCCTCTTCGAGCAGGTCCTGGGCGTGGCGTACCACGGCGGCGGCGCTCACGTCGGATCTCCGGTGGCGGGGTTGCCGGGCGGGGAGGCATCGGTCGCCCCCGAGTGGCCGTCGGAGGCGCCCAGGCATCGTGCGATGTCCGCGTACAGGATCGTCCTGAGCTGATCGAGGTCCTCGCGCACGCCGGCAACCACGTCGTAGCCTCGCTGGAGGCGTGGGCCGGCGACGGGCCGCCAGTGCAGGTCGTACTCCTCGGCCTGTTGCCGGGAGCAGAGCAGCAGGTCGGGGGAGCCGAGAGCCGCCGCCGCGGCGTCGACCACCGACGACGCGACAGTCACCTGGGCCGGTGCCAGCCCGGCCGCCTGGCCGGCACGGGTCAGTGGGTCCCGCAGGTGCGCGACGTCGTCCTCGGGCTGGATCAGGATCCGCCGGCGTGCCTGCGTGCGGGCCCGGCCGCCGCGCAACGTCTCCAGGAACACCGCCGGCGCCGGGAACGGGGTCCGGGCGGCCAGCCCGAGCGGCACCCGCCAGGCCGCCGACGCCGCCGGAACGGCCACGATTCCGCCCCCCACCTCCAGGGTCCGGCAGAGCCGGGCACGCTCCTGCGGGCCGGCCGGCCGTACCTCCAGCTGGACCTGCTGCCGCCGCGCCGCCACGACCAGGTCGGCGAGGCGGCGCGTTGGGCAGATCTCGGGTACGGCGACGCGCAGCGGACGTAACCGGGCCCGCTCGGCGTCGTCGACCATCGCATCGGTGAGATCGACCAGGCGGCGCGCCGACGGCAGCATGTCCTGCCCGAACGACGTCAACCGGACCGCGCGGGACGACCGGTCGAACAGCCGGGCCCCGAAGTATTCCTCCAGGGCGGCGATGCGGCGACTGGCGACGGACTGCGGGATGCCCGCGGCGGCGGCGCCGGAGGTGAAGCTGCCGTGACCGCTGACCGCGACGAAGGCCCGGCAGGCGGCGACCACATCCACCCACTGAACCTATACCGGGGGCGCACTGACGATCGACGCTCTCGTGAGCCGACCACCGCCGGCCGACGCCGGCGGGAGATCTCTCCTTCGGGGCCCGGCGCGGAGAGCACCGGGGGCCCGGCGCGGAGGGCGATCCTCCGCGCCGGGCCCTGGGTCCGGTTCGGTCAGGCGGCGCAGGTGGCTGTCGCGCCCTGGCCGGTGCCGGTGCCCTGGAAACCGAAGTTGGTCGTCTGGCCGGCCCCGACCTGCCCGTTGTAGCCCACGTTCGTGAACCGGACGGTGCCCCTGGTGCCGCTGGCCTGGGCGTTCCAGATGCCGGTGATCGCGGCGCCGCCGGGCAGCGCGACGGTCACGGTCCAGCCGTTGATGGCCGCGGAGCCGGCGGTGACGTTCACGCTCGCGGTGAAACCGCCGTTCCACTGGTTGATCGCGACCGCCGCCGAGCAGCCGTTGCCGGTCGGCGGCGGCGTGGTCGGGGGCGCCGTGGTGGGCGGCGCGGTCGTCGGCGGCGCCGTGGTCGGCGGCGCGGTCGTCGGCGGGTTGGTCGTCGGCGGCGCGGTGGTGGGCGGGTTGGGCGCGCCGCTGGCGAGGCTGAAGGCCAGGTCCGGCTGGAACGATCCGGCCGTGTAGCGGCAGCCGTCCGCCTCACCCGGCGGCTTCACCCACAGGTACGCGTCGATGTTGGCGTCGCCGGTGTTCGTCGTCGGGAACTGCCCGATGCGCCGGTCGGTGTTGTCGTCGGCGCACCAGTCCCCCGCGGCTCCCCCGTTGCGGCTGGTGTCGATGACCTGGCGCTTGCCGGAGATGCCCATGCCGTTGAGCGCGGAGATGACCGCCCGGCCGAAGCTCGCCTCGCTGGAGGTGGGGTTGAAGTTCGACACGTTGGTGAAGAAACCGTCGGCGTACTGCACGCCGGCCGCCCGGAGCCGGTTGGCCGTGTCGTTGGCGCTGTTCCAGGTGGAGTGACCGCCGTCGAGGTAGACCTTGGCGTTCGGGTTCGCCGACTTGATGGTCTGCGTCGCCGTCGTGAGCGCCTGGTTGCGCGCGCTGAGCTCGCTGGGGCTCAGGCAGGTCTGGAGCGCGAGCGAGTCGGTCTCCAGGATGATCAGGACGGTCTGGTTGCCGAGTCCTCTGGCGAAGTTGGACACCCAGGTCTGGTACTGGTTGAGGTCCGGCGCCCCACCGGCACTGGCGCCGCCGCAGTCCCGGTTGGGGATCTCGTACACCGACAGCACCGGGATCTGCTGCGCCGCGTTGGCGGCGCCGACGAACCCGGAGACCTCGGACTGGATGGTCGACGGGTTGAAGTTGGCGTACCAGCGGGCCTGCGGCTGGCTGGCGATCTTGTCGCGGATGACGGCGGCGCGCGAGTCGCCGGGGTTGGCGGCGACCCAGCGGACGACCGCCGAACCCGGGTCGCGGTAGAGCGATCCGGACACGGTGCCGGCGGACGCGCCGCCGACGGCGAAGCAGACGCCGGCCGCGGCGAGGCCCGCGACGGCCGCCGTGCTGATGGCCGCTGATCTGCGACGGGACGAGAGGATAGCCACGTTGTGTTTCCTCCTAATCACATAGATGTATCTAAGTTCATGGGAGCGTTCCCACGACGGTAGCGGAGGCGGGCGTCGATGCCAAGATGTGAACGGCGTCAACCGGTACACCGCGCGGCGGGCGCGCGGCCCTCCCCGTAATCTGGCGATCGCCACCGGGCGAGGGCCCGCAGGCCGACCGGCGAAGCCGGCGTGGGAGGAGGACCAGGCATGACGGCACTACCAGGTCAGCGTCCGACCACGGCGATTTCGCCGGCCGCCGGACGGCCCGCGGACGAGGATCTGCGGACGCTGTTCGGGCAGTCCATCGCCGTCTTCGCGGCGCTCGCCGGGCCGACGCACGTGGTGGAGACGGCAAACCCCGCGTTCTTCGCCGCGATCGGTGAGGAACGCGCACGCACCGGGGTCCCGCTCGCCGAGTTGATGCCGGAACTCGACGGCCAGGGCTTCATCGCCCTGCTGGACGAGGTCTACCGCACGGGTGAGTCCTACACCGGCCACGACGCCCGGGTCGTGCTGGGCACCGGATCGCAGGCGCGCGAAACGTTCTTCGACTTCACCTACGAGGCGCGCCGCGACGCCGCCGGCACGGTGACCGGCATCCGCGTGATCGGGGTGGAGACCACCCAGGTCAAGCACGCCCAGCGGTTGATGGCCGAACACCGCGCCATGGTGGAGCAGATCGCCCGTCAGGCGCCCCTGACCGAGGTGCTCGAAGGGATGGCCCGCTGCATCGAGAATCTCGCCCCGCAGGAGGTGCTCGTCTCCGTCCTGCTCGCCGACGCCGACGGCCGGCACCTGCGCCACGGCGCCGCGCCGAGCCTGCCCGACTTCTACAACGAGGCCATCGACGGGATCGCCACCGGCGAGGGTGTCGGCTCGTGCGGCACCGCGGCGCACCGGCGGGAACCGGTCGTCGTCACCGACATCGCCACCGACCCGTTCTGGGCCGACTTCCGCGATCTGGCCGCGCGGGCCGGGCTGGCCGCCTGCTGGTCCACGCCGATCCTGGCCCGGGACGGCAGCCTGCTCGGCACGTTCGCCATGTACCACCGCACGCCGCGCGTCCCGCGGGACACCGACCTGGCCTTCGCCCGGGTCTTCACCGGCACCGCCGCGCTGGCCATCGAACGCCACCACATCGAGGAGGCCAAGGCCGCCGCGGACGCCCGCGCCCGAGCCGCCCACGACGAGCTGGCCCGGGTGGTGCGGGCGGAGCGGGAACTACGGGCCGAGGCGGAGCAGCGCGCCGCCGCCGCCGCGGAACTCACCGCCCGGCTACGTGCCGCCGCCGCCGCGCAGGCCGCCTCCCCCCGCCCCGGGCAGTGTCAGCTCGGCGGCAGCGACGGCTGCGCCGCCACCGCCGAGATCAAGGTCGCCGACTCGTGGGGCGACTCGGCGTGGGGCTGCCCGGTCCATGTCGAGGAGGTCATCATCAACGTCCGCTCGGTCTTCATCGCCAGCGAGGAGCTGGGCGGCCTGGCCGCCTACCTCAACCGCTGACCGCCCGACCACACCCCCGGACGGGAGTGTCGCGGGCCGGTGCGCCGCCGGCGGACCTGCGCGGCCGGGTCCGGCGCCGGGGCGAAGGCCTAACGCCGGGCGGGCTCGCCGGCCGGCTCGCGAGCGGGGTGCGCCGCGGTGAACGGGCTCCGCAGGCGCGTCATGGATTCGGCGCTGATGTCCGCGATCGGACTGCGCTCGTCGTCGGTGGCCCCGGCCCCTTCCACACGGAAGGGGTTCGGGACGAACGTGTCGTCGGGCACGAGGTGCTCCAAGGGGTTCTGCACGGCGGCGCTCGACTCGGTCGTCGCGGCGGGGAGACCGTGGGAGAGGAAAGGGGCAGCGATCAGTCGGTACCCCGCTTCGACAGCCTAGTACGGCAGCCGCCGTTTGAGGTCTTGCTGGCGAACCGGAGTGGACCGCGGTCTTGACCAGGATCGGTACTCGCATACCGCGCAGCTACCCGCCAGCCGCGAACCAACCTGCGGTCGGATTCGGGGCCGTGGTCGCCGGAGCACTCGGCGCCGTCAGCCGCCCGGCCGAGAGGTGACGCGACGTCACGCCGCCGGCAGGTCCACCACCCGGGTGGCCCAGCGCTTCATCAGCGCCGGGTCGTGGGTGATGACCAGGACGCCGGCGCCCTGCCGGCGCTGGTAGTCGGTGACGACGGCGGCGACGTGCGCCTGGGTGGAGGCGTCGAGCATCGCGGTGGCCTCGTCGCAGAGCAGGTAGTCCGGCCGGTGGACCAGGGCGCGGGCGAGGCACGCGCGTTGCAGCTGCCCGTCGCTGACCGCGTGCGGGCGGCGGGTCAGCAGGTCGGGGGTCAGTCCGACCAGGTCGGCCAGCTCCGCCGTACGGGCGGCGGCCTGCTCACGCGGTGTGCCGGTGGCGCGCAGCGGCTCGGCGATGACGTCGGCGAGGCTGAGCCGCGGATCGGTGGCGGCGCGCGGGCTCTGGAACAGGATCGCGACGCGGGTGCGCAGTTGCGCCGGCAGGCGGTGGCGGACGCCGCCCAGCGGTTCCCCGTCGATCGTGACGTGACCGCTGTCCGGGGCGTGCAGCAGGGCGAGGACGCGGGCGAGCGTGGACTTGCCGCTGCCCGAGGGCCCGCGCAGTCCGACCGTCTCGCCGGGGGCGACGTGCAGGTCGACCCGGTCGAGGACGCGCTGCCCGCCGTACGCGACGCAGACCTGGTGCGCGGCGAGCCCGCCGGCCGGTGCGGCGCCCGGGGCAACGGCGTCGGCCGCGCCGGGAACCGTGGCCGTCATGCCGGTGCCTCCTCACGCAGCGGGTGGTGACAGGCGACCCGGCCGGTGCCGTCGGCGGCGAGGCGGGGCAGGGTGCCGCAGGCGTCGGTGGCGCGGGCGCAGCGCGGGGCGAAGGCACAGCCGCCGGGCAGGTCGGTGAGCCTGGGCGGGTGCCCGGGCACCGGAACGAAGGCACGGTCGGGCAGGGCATCGAGCAGACCGGCGGTGTACGGGTGGGCCGGATCGTCGAACAGCGCCTCGGCCGGACGGTGTTCGACGATGCGGCTGGCGTACATCACGGCGACGGTGTCCGCGACGCGGCGCGCGGCGGCGAGGTCGTGCGTGATGAGCAGGACGGCGGCGCCGGTGTCGCAGCGGCGGCGCAGCAGGTCCAGCGTGTGGTCGACCAGCGGCCGGTCCAGGCCGGTGGTGGGTTCGTCGGCGAGCAGCACCGGCGGGTCTGGCGCGAGCGCGAGCGCGGTGGCGAGCCGCTGGGCCATGCCGCCGGACATCTCGTGCGGGTACCGGTCCAGGTCGGCCGGGTCGAAACCCACGTCGGCGGCGATCCGGACGGCGGCGGCGGGCGCGTCGCGACGGGTGTGCCCGTGGGCGCGCAGCGTCTCCTCCAGCAGCCTCCGCCCGGTCCGCACCGGGGTGAGCGCGGTGGCGGGGCTCTGCGGGACGAGGCCGACGCCCCGCCCGCGTACATGCCGGGCGAGGTGCCGCTCCCCCGCGCCGATCAGGTCGGCCTCCCGGCGTCCCGGCGCGTGCAGGCGGGCCCGTCCGGTGACCGTGGCGTTGCCCGGCAGCAGGCCGAGCAGGGCGTGCGCGAGGACGGACTTGCCGCACCCGGACTCACCGACCACCGCCAGCAGCTCGCCGGGCCGCAGTGTGAGGCTCAGATCGGTGACGGCGTGCACGACCGCGTCGCGCAGCCGGAAGCGGACGGTCAGCCCGTCGACGGCCAGCAGCGGCGAGGTGAGAGCGGTACCGGCGGGCAGCGCGGTGGTGGTCACAGTTGCAGCTCCGCTCGTACGCGCGGGTCGAGGCGGTCGCGCCAGCGGCCGGTGAGCACGGCGAGTGCCAGCGTGGCGGTCACGAGCAGGAGACCGGGGACGATGCTGGCCCACCAGGCGCCGGTGAGCAGCGACCGCTGCCCGTCGTTGATCATGTTGCCGATCGAGGCGAGGTGCGGGGGCAGGCCGAGGCCGAGGAAGGACAGCGCCGTCTCGTGCCAGACGGCGTGCGGCACCATGAGCGTGGTCGCCAGCGCCAGTCGCGGCAGCACGTGCGGCAGCAGGTGCCGGGTGAGCACCCGGACGCGCCCGGCGCCGCCGGCGATCGCGGCGTCGACGAACGGCCGGTTGCGCAGGCTGAGCAGTTCCGAGCGGACGATCCGGGCGGTGGACAGCCAGTGCGTCAACGCGATGGAGGCGATCACCGCGCCCAGGCCGGGGCGCAGCATCGCCACGACGAAGATGCCCAGCAGCAGGTGCGGCAGCGCCGCGACGGTGTCCACGACGCGCATGAGCGCCCGGTCGACCCAGCCGCCGACGCTGCCGGCGACGGCGCCGACCACGCCACCGATGACGGCGGCGACGAGCGCGGCGACCGCGCCGACGAGCAGCGAGACGCGCAGGCCGTAGAGGCTGCGCAACGCCACGTCGCGGCCGAGGTCGTCGGTGCCGGCCAGGTGCTCCGGCGAGGGCGCGAGCCGGGTACGGGAGAGGTCCACTGCACTCTGGTCCAGCGGCCACAGGACCGGGGCCAGCAGCGCGGCGGCGACGACACCGCCGAGCACGACGACGGCGACCATCGTGCCGGCGCTGCCGGTACGGCGCAGGCGCCGGACGCGCGCGGGAAGGGCGAGATCAGTCATCGAGGCGTACCCGGGGGTCGGCGGCGGCGTAGGCGAGGTCGGTGAGCAGGTTCGCGGTCAGGACCACGACGGTGGTGGCCAGGGTCGTGGCCGCGAGCAGCGGGAAGTCGGCGCCCAGCGCGGCCTCGACGGTGACCGCGCCGAGGCCGGGCAGGGAGAACACGGTCTCCACCAGCACCGCGCCGCCGACGAGTTCGGGCAGGTGCGTGCCCACCAGCGTGAGGAACGGCAGCAGCGCGGTACGCAGGGCGTGCCCGAACAGGACGACCCGGCCCGGCAGCCCTCGGGCGCGGGCGGCCAGGACGTGGTCGTCGCGCAGACTCTCGGCGACCGCGTCGCGGACGAACAACACGAACCACGGCGCCTGGGAGATCGCCAGCACGGTCACCGGAAGCACCAGGTGCCGGGCCACGTCAAACGGGTCGGTACCGGTGGCGGTGATGTCGGTGAGCCCGCCGGCGGGCAGCCAGCCGAGGCTGAGGGCGAACACGGCGATGGCCGCGAGGCCGATCCAGAACACGGGCATGGACTGCACGGCGTACGCGACGGACCGCAGCGCCCGGTCGAACCAGCCTCCGCGCCGGTACGCGGCCAGCGTGCCCAGCAACACGCTCGCCACCAGCACCAGGGCCAGCGCGGTGCCGACGAGCAGCAGCGTCCAGCCGGCCCGCGCCGCGAGCACCGAGGTGACCGGCTCGTGCCGGCTCGTCGACCAGCCGAGGTCGCCGCGCAGCAGGTTGCCGATCCAGCGGGCGTACTGCACGGGCAGCGGGTCGTCGACGCCCCAGTTGGCACGGATCTGCGCGAGGTTCTCCTCGCTGGTGGTGAACGCCGCCGCGCCCGCGTACTGCTGGGCCGGGTCGATCGGGGAGGCGGCGCCGAGCGCGAACATGCCCATGCTGGTCGCGGCCAGCACCGGTACGGCCACCAGCAGCCGCCGCCGGACCACCGCGCCCGCCCCGGCCAGCCGCCGCCGGCCGGTCGCGGGCGCCGTCACGACTTCTTCGTCCACGTGTGCACGTTCCACCAGACGCTGTTGGCGACGTCGTGCTCGTGCGGCTCGACCCGCGGCGTCACACCGGTCACGGTGTCCTTCAGCACGTACGTGTGCTGGAGGTAGGTGAGGAACACCCACGGCACGTCGGCGGCGAGCTGCTGCTGGAACGTGGCGTACGCGGCCTTGCGGGCGGCCGGGTCGGCGCTGTCCCGGCCCTTCTGCAACGCGGCGTCGGTGACCGCGGACCGGTACGAGCCGGGGTTGAAGAAGCCCTGGCCGGCGAAGGCCGAGCTGAACAGCTTGTAGGAGACGAAATCCGGATCGTACGGCGTGCCGTAGCCCATGATCAGGGCGTCGTTCTTCATCCGCGGGGTGATCGCGTCCCAGGTCAGGCCCTCCGGCGTGACAGTGATGCCGACCTTCTTCGCGTCCGCGGTGACGGCCAGGGCCAGTTCCTTGCGCAAACTGTCGGTGGCCGGGTACATGAGCGTGAACGCGGCCGGCCGTCCATCCTTGACCCGGATCCCGTCCGGGCCGGGCTTCCACCCGGCGGCGTCCAGCACGGCGGTCGCCGCGGCGGTGTCGGCGGCGGGCTCGCCGGCGACGGACGGATCGGCGTACGGCGACGTGGGCGGCACCGGCCCGAACGCGGGCTCCCCGGCACCGCCGAGCACGCCGGTCACCATGGCCTGCCGGTCCACGGCGGCGTTCAGCGCCGTGCGGATCGCGAGGTCACCGGTGACCGGGTTGCCCATCGGCAGCATGACGCCCCGGTAGTCGGCGGTCGGCACCTTGTGCACCCGGTAGCCGTTGCGGCTCTCGAACCCGGACGCGAGCTTCGGGGCCAGTTCCGCGGCGTCGAACTCGCCGGCGCGCATCCGCTGGGCCCGTACGTTGTCGTCGGCGACGAACGCCACCACCACGCCGGAGTTCGCCGGCTCGCCGCCCCAGTACTTCTCGTTCGCGGCGAGCACCAGCCGGTCACCCGGGGTCCAGGAGGTCACCCGGTACGGGCCGGTGCCGACCGGCTTACGGTTGAAGGCGGCCTTGTTGACGTCCTGCCCGGCGAACGCCTTCGCCGGAACGATCCCGAGCGCCAGCCGTTGCAGGAACGGCGCGTACGCGTACTTGAGGGTGAACACCACTGTCGCCGGGTCGGGCGCGGTGACGGAGGCGAGCATGTCCAGATCGGAGCGCAGCGTCGAGTCGACAGCCGGGTCCAGCACCGCCTGGTAGGTGAACACCACATCCGGCGCGGTGAGCGGGCTGCCGTCGTGGAACAGCACGCCCTCGCGCAGCCTGGCGGTGACCGTCTTCCCGTCCGCCGAGACGGTCGGCAGCTCACGGGCCAGGGCCGGCACCAGTTCGTTGCGGACGTCCCGGGCGACCAGCCCGTCGAAGATCAGCGAAGCGCCGTCGACGCCGTAGTTGAGCACCGGGTTGAGGGTGTCCGGCTCCCCGGCGGTGGCGACCACCAGCGTTGCGGCGTTGTCCGTGCCGCTGGTCGACGCGGTGGGCGATGAGCAGCCCGCGGCGGCGAGCAGGGCGGCGGCAAGCACCGCGGCAACGCGTACGGGCTTGATTCTGATCGCCACCGGCAACCCCTCGAACACTCGTCGGCGGGTGGCAGTAGGGCGGGCGCTCCGGCGAGGATCGATCATCGCGTGCCCGAGCGCCCACTACCACCACTATTCTGCAGTTGCCAACTATATGCAATAAGGGGGACCGATGGCCCGCCGGCCCCGGCGTCGCTCGCGAGGCGGCCGCGCCGCGAGCTGAATATGCTCACGAGGTGGAGGACAGCGAGCAGGCGGTGCTGGCCGGGATCCTGCAGTCGGCCGAGAACGCCGCACCCGTGGAGGCGGTCGAGGCCGTCACCGGCGTCATCGCCACAGCGCTGAACGCGCTCGGCATCGCGCTGCTGATCGCCGACCTCAGCGGCCGTGCGCTGGTCCGGCTGACCCACCGGCCGGCCGGCGGCGGTCCCGGCCGGCGCCACGACGAGGAGGAAGCCGAGGTTCTCCCGTTCGACGGCGGTCCCCACGAACGCGCCCTCCGGCAGCAGGCCCCCGAGGTCGTCCCCGGCGACGGCACGTGGACCGTGCTCGCGCCGGTCACCGACCGCGGCGAGGCGATCGGCCTGCTGGAGGTCGACCTGCCCGACGAGCCGGACGGCGACGTCGTGAACTGGGTCGCCCGCACCGCCCACGCGCTGGCGTTCGTGGTCATCGCCAACCGCCGGCACACCGACCTGTTCGAGTGGGGACAGCGCACCACCCCGTTCACCCTCTCCGCCGAGATCCAGCGCCGCCTGCTGCCCGCCTCGTTCACCTGCGAGGCCGGCGCCTTCGCCCTCTCCGGCTGGCTGGAACCCGCCGCGAGCGTCGGCGGTGACACGTTCGACTACAGCCTGGCCCGGGACCTGCTGCACCTCAGCGTCACCGACGCGATGGGCCACGGCGTGGCGAGCGCGCTCACCGCCACCCTCGGCGTGGGCAGCCTGCGCAACACCCGTCGGCGTGGCGCCGGCCTGGTCGCCCAGGCCGAGGAGGCCAACCGGGCCGTCGCGGAACACGCCAACGTACGCGGCGCGTACGTCACCGCCGTGCTGGGCCGGATCGACCTCACCACGGGCCGCTGCGAACTGCTGAACGCCGGGCACGTCCCGCCGATACTGGTCCGGGACGGCCGCGTCGTACCGGTGGCGCTGCCGGGCAACTTCCCGTTCGGGATGTTCCCCGAGGAGAGCTACCGCAGCGGGGAGGTGCCACTGCTGCCCGGCGACCGGCTGGTGGTGGTCACCGACGGCATGCGCGAGCGCAACGCCGCCGACCTCGACCTGCCCGCCGCGCTGCTCCGCCTGGCGCACCTGCATCCCCGCGAGGCGGTCCGGGCGCTGTCCGACGCGGTGCTGGAGATCGCCGGGCCGGCGCTGACCGACGACGCCACGCTGCTCGTCGTCGACTGGTACGGCGACCACGGGCCGCGGCGCAGCACCGCCGGCGCCGACACCGCCCGCGTCAGTCCGGACGAGGAGCGCTCAGCGAACGTCCGCCGGTGAGCCCTCCTCGGCGTCCCGCACGGTGCCGAAGAGCGGGATGACGCGGTCCACCGAGGTGATCGAGAAGACGTTGCGGATCGACTGGCGGACGACGGCCAGGCCGAGCCAGCCGTCACGCTCCCGCAGGTTCTTGTAGACGAGCACCAGCGCGCCCAGGCCGCTGGAGTCCACGAACCCGACCTGGGTCAGGTCGACGACCACCGTCCGGGCGCCGGTCTCCACCACGTCGAGCAGCCGGTCACGCAGCCGCGGCGCGGTGGCCATGTCCAGATCACCGGCGACCTCGATCACGGGGCCGACGCGCCCCTGCCTGGTCGTCACCGAGAACTCCACCACTCCCCCTCAACCACGCGCCGAGACGGCATCTCACTCCTGTCCACCGTGCCAGAAATCCGCCCCGATCGCCTCCCGCAGGCGCTCACCCGGCCCAGCCGTCCACCCCCGGAGTGGTGCACGACACCTTGGGGCTCCTGAGCGCGGGGAAGGTCGCCGCCGGCGGCGGCCACGTCGCGGGCGGGGCTGAACTACCCTCGCCGCCGTGGACACTGTGGAGATCGATGCGCCTGTCGTCGGCGTGGCCGTCTACCCGGACCGCGCCCGGGTCACCCGCCGCGGTGGCGTCCGGCTGGCTGCCGGCGACCACCGGGTACGGGTCGCCCCGCTCCCGCTGGGCCTGCACCGGGACTCGATCCGGGTGGCCGGCCGGGGTGCGGTGACGGTGCTCGGGGTGGACGTGACCGCGTGGCGGCAGCCCCGCAGCACCGACACCCGGGTCGTCGAGCTGGAACGGCGGCGCCGGGGCCTGGCGGACGAGCTGGCCGAGGTCGGCGACACCGACGGGATCGAGGAGCAGCGCGGCGACTTCCTCGCCCGGCTGGCCGAGCGTGCCGGTGGCACGTACGCCCGCGCGCTGGCGGCGGGCGACGCGGCCCCGGCCGACGTCGCGGCCTTCACCGACTCGGTGTCCGGTCAGCTCGCCGAGTCCCGGGCCCGGCGGCGCGGGCTGGCCCGGCGGCACACCGAGCTGGCCGAGGAACTGGCCGCCGTCGACCGGGATCTGGACGCGGCGCGCGGCAAGCGTGAGCCGGACCGGCTGGCCGCCGAGGTGTCCGTCTCGGTGGACGCCGACGGGGCCGAGGTGGAGTTGGAGCTGACGTACCTGGTGGACGGTGCCCGCTGGACGCCCTCCTACGACCTGCGGCTGGTCGAGGACACCATGACGGTCACCTGGTACGGCCTGGTCAGCCAGGACACCGGGGAGGACTGGCCGGAGTGCGACCTCCAGCTCTCCACGGCCCGCCCGGCGGCGGCGAGCCTCGTACCCGAATTGTCGCCCTGGTATCTCGACCGGTTCCGCCCGCGGCCGCCGGTGGCCGCGTCGGCCGCGTCGTTCGGCGGCATGGTGCCGCCCCCGGCGCCCGGTGCGACGCCTTCGGGGCGTCCCCACACGGCCCGGTCCGCGGCGCCGGTGGTGCGGGAGAGCGTCGCCGAGGTCGAGCAGGGCGTGACGGCGGCCACCTACCGGCCCGCCCGGCCGGTGGCGGTGCCGGCCGACGGCAGCGCGCACCGGGTGACGATCGCGGTGCTGGAGCTGCCGGCCCGGCTGGACCACGTCACGGTGCCGGTGCGCGCCGCCGAGGCGCACCTGCGCGCCACGGTACGCAACACGTCGGACCACACGCTGCTGCCCGGCCCGGCGTCGGTCTTCCACGGCGCGGACTTCGTGGCGGCGACGCCGCTGACGACGTGGGCGCCGGGCGAGGAGACGGAGCTGGCGCTCGGGGTCGACGACCGGCTGCGGGTGGAGCGGAAGCTGTCCCGGCGCACCGAGAGCAGGGCCGCGCTCGGGTCGACGCGGCGGCGGGAGGTGGAGTACCGGATCACGGTGGCGAACCACACGCCCCGTCCGGCCACTGTCGAGGTGCGGGACCAGCTGCCGGTGTCCCGGGACGAGGCGGTGGCGGTACGCGAGACCGCGCTGGCGCCGCCGCCGGCCGAGCGTACGGAGCTGGGCGAGCTGACCTGGCGGCTGTCGCTGGCCCCGGGCGAGACCGGCGAGATCGCCCTCGGCTTCCGGGTCGAGCTGGCCAAGGGCGTCGAGCTGACCGGCTGGCGGGAGTAGCCGCACGCGTTAAGAAGGGCCCCTTCCTATGCAGAATGCGTTAAGAAGGGGCCCTTCCTTCGGTCTCAGACGCGACGGCGGCCG
Source organism: Micromonospora marina (assembly GCF_900091565.1). GTDB lineage: Bacteria > Actinomycetota > Actinomycetes > Mycobacteriales > Micromonosporaceae > Micromonospora > Micromonospora marina. The sequence goes on from NZ_FMCV01000007.1 coordinate 81,281, forward strand.
TAGAGGCCGGCGAAGACGGCGACACCGATCGCGGCGAAGCCGACCTGGAGCAGCAGCTCGATCCAGTCGATGCCGGGGGTGTCGTCGACGCCGAACGCACCGGCCACGAGCGTGCCGACGAACGCGGCGACCACACCGATGAGCAGGGTCAGCCAGATCGGGATGTTCTGCTTGCCCGGCACCACCAGGCGCCCGAGCGCACCGATGACGAGACCGATGATGAGCGCGGTGAAGAAGCCCGTGATCTCCACGAGAGGCGTCCCTTCCCTCAGATGTGTTGACGCCTCGCTGTTGCCCGGATCGATCACTCGGCCAAACCCGGGAGCCGCTTTCGTCACACAACTGTCATGACCGACCCTGATCAGTGGTCCGAGGGTTCACGCTCCGACTCGGCGATCATCACGAAGCCGACGTGGTTGATCAGTCAGCTCAGCGCTCTCCCCCGGAGCCCCGGAGACTCACAGCCAGCCACGACGCTTGAACAGCAGGTAGAGCGCGCCGCAGACGGCCAGCATCAGGACGACCGCGAACAGGTAGCCGAACTGCCAGTCCAGCTCCGGCATGTAAGTGAAGTTCATCCCGTAGACGGTGCCGATCAGGGTGGGCGCGAACAGGATCGCCGCCCACGCGGAGACCCGTTTGATCTCCTCGTTCTGCTCGAAGCTCGCCGCGGTCAGACTGCGCATCTCCTCGTTCTGCGCCTGCGAGACCAGGGTGGCGTTGACGGTGAGGATGTTCTGGAGCAGGTGCCGGAACCCGTCCACCCGCTCCACCACCTGGGTCAGGTGGTCGGCCACGTCGCGCAGCCGGCGGCGCAGTTCCTCGTCCGTGCCGTACCTGTCGAAGCCGTCGGTGAGCGCGTCGACCACCTTCAGCAGCGGCCGGGCGGCCCGCTGGAACTGGATCACCTCCCGGCTCAGCTCGTAGATGCGGCGGCTGGCGTTCGGGTCGCCCCCGAACACCTCGGTCTCGATCTCGTCGATGTCGTTCTCCAGCCCGGCGACCACCGGCGCGTAGCCGTCCACCACCCGGTCGAGCACGGCGTAGAGCACGGCTTCCGGGCCGAGCGCGAGCACCTCGGGTTCGGCCTCCAGCCGCCGCCGTACCCCGGCCAGGTCGGGGGTGCCGCCGTGCCGCACGGTGATGACGAATCCGGGGCCGAGGAACAGGTGCAGCTCGGCGAACTCGACCGTGTCCCGCGCGTCCAGGTAGCGGGCGGCGCGCAGCACCACGAACAGCGTGTCGCCGTAGCGTTCCAGCTTGGGGCGCTGATGGGCGTTGATCGCGTCCTCGACGGCCAGGTCGGGGAGCTGGAACTCGGCGGCCAGCGAGGCGAGCTGCTCGCGGCCCGGCCGGCGCAGCCCGATCCAGGCCATCGCCTCGTCGAGCTGTTGCAGACAGCGGAACGTGTCGGCGAGGCCGGCCGGCGACGCCCGGCGTACGCCGTCGACGTAGACGCCGCTGTCGACCAGCCCGTCGGGTCGCTCGGGTTCGGCCGTACCGGCGTCGATGGCGTGCTCGTCCAGGCGCCGGCCGAACCCCTCCGAGGACCGGTTGTCCGCCATGCCCCTCCCCCGCTGCTCGGCCGGGTCGCCGAGTCCCCCTCCGGCGCACGCGCAAACGTCAGGGGCGGTAGCGGTAGCCCATGCCGGGTTCGGTGATCAGATGCCGGGGACGGGCCGGGTCGTCCTCCAGCTTGCGCCGCAACTGGGCCATGTACTGCCGCAGGTAGTTCGTCTCGTGGTGGTATTCCGGTCCCCACACGTCGTGCAGCAACTGGCGCTGGCTGACCAGCTTGCCCGGGTTGCGCAGCAGCTTCTCCAGCATGGCCCACTGGGTGGGGGTCAGCTTGACCTCGACACCGTCGTCCCGGACGACGGTCCGGTCGGCCAGGTCGACGGTGTTGCGGCCGATCCGCAGCGCGGGTACGGCGGGCGTGGCCGGGGCGAGCCGCCGGGTCACCGCCCGGATGCGGGCCAGCAGCTCGTCCACCCCGAACGGCTTGGTCACGTAGTCGTCCGCGCCGGCGTCCAGCGCGGCCACCTTGTCCTCGCTGCCGGCCCGCCCGGAGAGCACGATGATCGGCACGGCGGTCCAGCCGCGCAGACCCCGGATGACCTCGGTGCCGTCCAGGTCGGGCAGGCCGAGGTCGAGCACCACCAGGTCCGGCGGGTGCCCGGCGGCGGCCTTGAGCGCCGCGGCGCCGCTGTCGGCCACCTCGACGTCGTAGCCCCGGGCGCGCAGGTTGATCCGCAGCGCGCGGAGGATCTGCGGCTCGTCGTCGACGACCAGGATCCGGGTCATTCCTGCGGCCCCTCCGGCTGCGTGGCGGCCGGCAGCCGCAGCACCATGGTGAGCCCGCCGCCGGGTGTGGTCTCGGGGGTGATGCTGCCACCCATCGCCTCGGCCAGTCCCCGGGACAGCGCCAGCCCCAGGCCCACCCCGGTCTGGTTGTCCCGGTCGCCGAGGCGCTGGAACGGCAGGAAGACATGCTCCCACTGGTCCTCCGGGATGCCCGGACCGGTGTCGATCACCCGCAGCTCGACCTGCCCGGCGTGCGCACTGCCGGTGATCGCCGGCGGCCGGCCGGGCGGGCTGTGCCGCAACGCGTTCGCCACGATGTTGACCAGCACCCGTTCCAGCAGGCCCGGGTCGGCCAGCGCCGCCGGCAGGTCGGCCGGGATGTCGGTGGTCACCTCGGCCGCCGCCGCGCCCAGTTCGTCGAGGGCCCGGGGTACGGCGTCCTCCAGCCCGATCGCGGTGGCGCTCACGCCCAGCGCGCCGGCCTGCAACCGGCTCATGTCGAGCAGGTTCGCCACCAGCCGGCCCAGCCGGTCCAGCGACTCGTCGGCGGTGGCGAGCAGCTCCTCCCGGTCGTCCGCGTCGAACTCGACGTCGTGGCTGCGCAGGCTGCTCACCGCGGCCTTGGCCGACGCCAGCGGCGTACGCAGGTCGTGGCTGACCGCCGCGAGCAGCGCGGTCCGCATCCGGTCGGCGGCGGCGAGCGGGCGGGCGGTGGCCGCCTCCTCGGCCAGCCGCTCCTGGCGCAGCGCGACGGCGGCCTGCGCGGCGAACGCCTCGACCACCCGCCGGTCGGCCGCCTCCAGCCGCCGGCCGGCGAGCACCACGCTGAGCCGGTCGTCCACCGGCACCACTGTCTCGCCCGCGCTCGGGCTGCCCGGCGGCCGCTCGCCGACGCACGCCGCCACCCGCCACGCGTCCGCCTGCCGGGCGCGCGCCGGCCGTCCCCCGGCCTCGTCGGTCAGTTCCAGCACGCTGACCGCGCGCAGCCCGAACGTCTCCCGCAGCCGGTCCAGCAGCGCCGGCAACGGCCGCTCGCCGCGCAGCACGCTGCCCGCGACGGTGGCGAGGGTCTGCGCGTCGGCGGAGGCCCGGGCCGCCTCCCGGGTACGTCGGGCCGCCACGTCGACCACCCAGCTCACCGCGATGGCGACGCCCACGAACACGCCCAGGGCGAGCAGGTTGTCCGCCTCGGCGATGGTCAGCGTCCGGTACGGCGGGGTGAAGAACCAGTTGAGCAGCAGCGAGCCGCCGAGCGCGGCGACCAGCGCGGGCCACAGCCCACCGACCAGCGCCACGCCCACCACACCGGCGAGGAACAGCAGGATGTCGTTGGTGAGGGTGAGGTCGGGCAGCGTCCGCAGCACGAGCGTGAGCAGGGGCATGCCGAGCGCCGCGAGCGCGTACCCGATCAGCCGCCGGCGCCGCGACAGGGCGGCGGGCACCGACGTGCCCCGGCGTCCGCGCCCCGCCTCGGGGTGGGTGACCAGGTGCACGTCGATCGGGCCGGACAGCGCGGTGGTGGTCACCCCGACGCCCCGGGCGAACACCTGCGCGAACCGGCCCCGGCGGCTCGCGCCGAGCACGAGCTGGGTGGCGTTGACGCCCCGGGCGAAGTCGAGCAGCGCCGCCGGGATGTCGGTGCCGAGCACCTGGTGGTAAGTGCCGCCGAGGCTCTCCACCAGCACCCGCTGCCGGGCGAGCTGGGCCGGGTCGGCACCGGCGAGCCCGTCGCTGCGGGCCACGTGCACGGCGAGCAGGTGGGCGCCCTTGCTGCGGGCGGCGATCCGGGCGGCGCGGCGGATCAGCGTCTCGCCCTCGGGGCCGCCGGTCAGGGCGACGACGACCCGTTCCCGCGCCTCCCAGGTGTCGGAGATGCCCTGCTGGGCCCGGTACGCGTCGAGCTGCTCGTCGACCTTGTCGGCCAGCCAGAGCAGCGCCAGCTCGCGCAGCGCGGTGAGGTTGCCGACCCGGAAGTAGTTGCCGAGCGCGGCGTCGATCTTGTCGGGCCGGTAGATGTTGCCGTGCGCCATCCGGCGGCGCAGCGCCTCCGGCGTCATGTCCACCAGCTCGACCTGCTCGGCGGCCCGGACCACCTGGTCCGGCACGGTCTCCCGCTGGGTGGTGCCGGTGATCTGCGCGACCACGTCGTTGAGCGACTCCAGGTGCTGCACGTTGACCGTGGAGAGCACGCTGATCCCGGCGTCGAGCAGCTCCTGCACGTCCTGCCAGCGCTTGTCGTGGCGGGAGCCGGGCACGTTGGTGTGGGCCAGCTCGTCCACCACGACCACCTCGGGCCGCCGGGCCAGCACCGCGTCCAGGTCCATCTCGGTGAACTCGACGCCCCGGTAGGTCATCGACCGGCGCGGCACCACCTCCAGGTCGCCGATCATCCCGGCGGTGTGCCGGCGCCCGTGCGTCTCGACCAGGCCGATCACCACGTCGGTGCCGCGCTCGGCCCGGCGCTGGACCTCCTCGAGCATGGCGTACGTCTTGCCGACGCCCGGAGCGGCTCCGAGATAGATCCGCAGTTCACCCCTGCCCACGGCCCCCATCCTCCCCTTGAGTGCAAGGAAGGGCCCCCTGTTAACGCCTCGTGAGGTGAAGGGGGCCCTTCTTAACGCCTCCGTCAGCGCGCCGGGAACGCCTCGTCCAGCGCGAGGTTGAGTTCCAGCACGTTCACGCCGGGCGCGCCCATGAAACCGAGCGCCCGGCCAGTGGTGTGCTCCGCGACCAGCCGCCGCACCGCCGCCGGGTCCGCGCCACGCTCCCGCGCCACCCGGGCCACCTGGATCCGGGCGTACGCCGGGGAGATGTGCGGGTCGAGGCCGCTGCCGCTCGCGGTGACCGCGTCGGCCGGCACCGCCGGATCGGCGGGGGCGTCGCCACGGATCGGAGTGACCAGTCCCCCGGCGGCGACGTAGTCCTCACCCGGCTCCGCCAGTTCCACCGGCACGCCCTGGTAGCTGGCGACGAACGGCGTCGCGGGAGCCACCTGGTTGACGCTCACCACGCGGGTGGTCCGGCCGGTGAGACCGTCGGCGCGGAACACGGCGAGCACCGCGCCCACCCCGTCCGGGGTGCAGTACGGGCGCCGCCCGTCCACGCCGTCCAGCTCGCCGACCGCCTTGCTGCGCGCGCAGACCTGGGTGAGCAGGCTCTGCGCCGAGGTCTCCTCGTCGCCGGTGAGCGTGTCCACCACGCTCTCCGGGCCGAGGTTGCTCGCCGCGGTGGAGGTCGGGTCGTAGCCTTCCCCGGCGGCCGACGGGCGGGACTGGAAGTAGCGCGGGACGGGGTTGCCGTCCGCGTCGGTGAAGGACTGGCCGATCAGCGAGCTGCCGACGGTCTTCCCGCCGGCGGTGACGAGTGAGCCGTCCGCCTTGCCGTCGAGGCCGGGGAGCCGACCCACGGCGGCCAGGGCGAGCGGGTAGACCAGGCCGAGCAGCACGGTGAAGACGAGCACCGCGCGCAGGGCGGCCAGGTGCTGGGAGAGCCAACTGGGAAGGCGCATCACGAGATCCCCGGGACGAACTGGACGAGCAGGTCGATGAGCTTGATGCCGACGAACGGCACCACGATGCCGCCGAGGCCGTAGAGCCACAGGTTGCGGCGCAGCAGCGTCGAGGCGCTGGCCGGGCGGTAGCGCACGCCGCGCAGGGCCAGCGGGATCAACGCCACGATGACTATCGCGTTGAAGACGACGGCGGACAGGATCGCCGACTCGGGGCCGGCCAGGCGCATGATGTTGAGCCGGTCCAGCGAGGGATAGATGCCGGCGAACATGGCCGGGATGATCGCGAAGTACTTCGCGATGTCGTTGGCGATGCTGAACGTCGTCAGCGCACCCCGGGTGATCAGCAACTGCTTGCCGATCTCCACGATCTCGATCAGCTTGGTCGGGTCGGAGTCGAGGTCGACCATGTTGCCGGCCTCCTTCGCGGCCGACGTGCCGGTGTTCATGGCGACGCCGACGTCCGCCTGGGCCAGCGCTGGTGCGTCGTTGGTGCCGTCGCCGGTCATGGCGACGAGCCGGCCGCCCTCCTGCTCCTTCTTGATGAGCGCGAGCTTGTCCTCCGGCGTGGCCTCGGCGAGGAAGTCGTCCACGCCCGCCTCGTCGGCGATCGCCCTCGCGGTACGCGGGTTGTCGCCGGTGATCATCACGGTCCGGATGCCCATCCGGCGCATCTCGTCGAAGCGCTCCCGCATTCCGGCCTTGACCACGTCCTTGAGGTGGATGACGCCGAGCGCCCGGGCCGGTTCCCCGGCCACGTGCTCGGCCACCACGAGCGGCGTGCCGCCGGTGCCGCTGATCGCGTCGACCAGTTCACCGACCTGCTCGGTCGGGTGGCCGCCGTTCTCGCGTACCCACTTCATCACCGCGGCGGCGGCGCCCTTGCGGATGTGCCGGACGTCGCCGTCGGTGTCGAGGTCGACGCCGCTCATCCGGGTCTGCGCGGTGAACGGCACGAACGTGGCGTGCGGGATGAGGCCGGGCTCGCGCTCGCGCAGCCCGAACTCGTTCTTGGCGAGCACCACCACCGAGCGGCCCTCGGGGGTCTCGTCGGCCAGGCTGGACAGTTGCGCCGCGTCGGCGAGCGTGGCCGCGTCCACGCCGGTGACCGGCAGGAACTCGGCGGCCTGCCGGTTGCCGAGCGTGATCGTGCCGGTCTTGTCCAGCAGCAGCGTGTTGACGTCGCCCGCCGCCTCGACCGCCCGGCCGCTCATGGCGAGGACGTTGCGCTGCACGAGCCGGTCCATGCCGGCGATGCCGATCGCGGACAGCAGCGCGCCGATGGTGGTCGGGATGAGGCAGACCAGCAGTGAGACCAGGACGACGCCGGTGACGCCGGAGTCGGTGATGGCCGCGGTGTCCGGCGCGGCGGCCTGGTAGCCCTTGGCGAAGATCGCCATGGGCTGGAGCGTGACGACGGCGAGCAGGAAGATGACCGTGAGCGCGGCCAGCAGGATGTTGAGCGCGATCTCGTTCGGCGTCTTCTGCCGGTTGGCGCCCTCGACCAGCGCGATCATCCGGTCGATGAAGCTCTCGCCGGGCTTCTGCGTGATCCGGACGACGATCCGGTCGGAGAGCACCCTCGTGCCGCCGGTGACCGCGCTGCGGTCGCCGCCGGACTCCCGGATCACCGGGGCGGACTCGCCGGTGATCGCCGACTCGTCGACGCTGGCGATGCCCTCCACCACGTCGCCGTCGCCGGGGATGACCTGCCCCGCCTCGACCAGGACGACGTCGCCCTGCCGCAGTTGCGGCGCGGGCACCGCCTCGTCCCGGTACGCGTTGGCGGCGGCACCAGGCGTCCAGCCGACCAGGCGGGTGGCGATGGTGTCCTGCTTGGCCCGGCGGAGCGTGTCCGCCTGCGCCTTGCCGCGCCCCTCGGCGACCGCCTCGGCCAGGTTCGCGAAGATCACGGTGAGCCAGAGCCAGACGGTGATCGCGATCGCGAAGACCGACGGGTCGGCCACCGCGAGCACTGTGGTGAACAGCGCGCCGATCTCCACGATCAGCATCACCGGGTTGCGCCACAGCGTGCGCGGGTCGAGCTTGCGCAGCGCGTCCGGCAGCGACCGGAGCAACTGGCGGGGGTCGAGCAGCCCGCCACCGACCCGGTCGTCCCGGCGGTCCGGTGTGCCGGGCACCGGCGCGTCGGCGGTCTGGACAGGTGCGGTCATGTCCTTGTCTCTCATGGTGGTCACAGCCCTTCGGCCAGCGGGCCGAGCGCGAGTGCGGGGAGGAAGGTGAGCGTGACGAGGACCACCGTGACGCCGACGACCATGCCGACGAACAGCGGCCGGTGGGTCGGCAGGGTGCCCTCGGAGGCGGGTGTGGGTTGCTGGCGGGCCAGCGAGCCGGCCAGCGCGAGCACGAAGATGATCGGCAGGAACCGGCCGAACAGCATGCAGAGCCCGAGCGCGGTGTTCCACCACGGCGTGCTCACCGTGATGCCGGCGAACGCGGAACCGTTGTTGTTGCTCGCCGAGGCGAACGCGTAGAGCACTTCGGACAGTGCGTGCGGCCCGACGTTGAGCGCTGTCGAGTCGTTGCCGGTGGCGAACGCGGCGGCGGTGCCGGTGAGCACCAGCGCCGGGGTGATCAGGAAGTACATCGAGGCGAACTTGATCTCGCGCGAGCCGATCTTCTTGCCCAGGTACTCCGGGGTGCGCCCGACCATCAGACCGGCCACGAACACCGTGATCACCGCGAGGATCAGCAGCCCGTACAGGCCGGCGCCGACCCCACCCGGGGCGACCTCGCCGAGCATCATGTTGCCGAGCACCGTCATGCCGCCCAGCGCGGTGTACGAGTCGTGGAACGAGTTGACGGCGCCGGTCGAGGTGAGCGTGGTGGCCGCCGCGAACGTGGCCGAGTTCGACACGTCGAAGCGCACCTCCTTGCCTTCCAGCGCCGCGCCGACCGCCTGCGGCACCGTGCCGTCGCCGGTCAGTTCGAAGACGTTGGTGAGGGTGATGCCGGCGAGCGCCAGGATCGCCATCACGGCGACGATCGCGTAGCCCTGCCGCTTCTGCCCCACCATCCGGCCGAAGACCCGGGGCAGGCTGAACGGGATCAGCAGGATCAGGAAGATCTCCAGCCAGTTCGTCCACGTGGTCGGGTTCTCGAACGGGTGGGCGCTGTTGACGTTGTAGAAGCCGCCGCCGTTGGTGCCCAGCTCCTTGATGACCTCCTGGCTCGCCACCGGCCCGCCGGTGACGGTCTGGGTGCCTCCGGTAAGCGTGGTCACGTCGGTCCCGCCGGACAGGTTCTGCACCACCCCGCCGAGCATCAGCGCGAACGCGCCGAGCACCGCGATCGGCAGCAGGATCCGCAGCGTGACCCGGGTCAGGTCGACCCAGAAGTTACCCAGCTCGCCGGTGCGGCTGCGGGCGAATCCCCGGACCAGCGCCACCGCCACGGCGATGCCGACCGCGGCCGAGACGAAGTTCTGCACCGCCAGGCCGGCCATCTGCACCAGGTGACCCATCGTCGACTCACCCGAGTACCACTGCCAGTTCGTGTTGGTCACGAACGACACAGCGGTGTTCCAGGCGCCGTGCGGCACCACCGGGTCGAATCCCAGCGAGAGCCACAGGTGGTTCTGCAGGCGCTGGAACGCGTACAGGAACAGCAGCGAGACGGCCGAGAAGGCCAGCACCGAGCGGGCGTACACGCCCCAGGTCTGCTCGGCGGCCGGGTTGACCCCGACCAGGCGGTAGATCCCCCGCTCGATCCGGGACGACCGGGTTCCGGCGACCACGCGGTGCATGTGGTCGCCGAACGGCCGGTGCACGGCGACGAGCGCCACCACCAGCGACAGGACGAAGAGCACGCCGGCTGTCGTCATGCTCATCAGAAGCGCTCCGGGAACAGCAGGGCGGCGACCAGGAACACGCCCAGGCCGATCGCCAGCACCAGGCCGACGGCGTTGACGGCGCTCACAGCTTCTCCACGCCCCTCACCACGAGGGCGAGAGCCGCGAACAGCCCCACCGTCAGCAACACGAACAGCACGTCAGACACGGCTGATCTCTCCTAGCGGAAGATGTCGTCGCGACCGCTTCCCGGCCGCGCCGAGCAATCACAACGCCGTGTCAGCCCGGCGGACAGGGGCTTTGACGCGACCATCACGCGGGGCCGCGCTTTCTTGACGCGCTTTTCACGCCGTCGCCGTGGGCGGTGATCCGGGTCACCGGACCGGCCGCGCCGCCGATCGACCGGGGGTGGCGCTACCCGCGCCGGGCATCGCGGCGAAGCCGATCGGCACGGCCTGGGACCGGGCGTCGCCCGGGCTGGTCAGCCGGTCGTAGCGGTGCGCGAGGAACCCGGCGAAGACCGCCGCACCCAGCGCGGCCACCGCCGCGACCGCGCGCAGGTCGGCCGCCACAGCGACGTACGCCCCGACGACGCCCGCCGTCATCAGGACCCGCGCGGTTCACCAGGAAGCGACGGCGGCCACCCGGAATCCGGTGCACCCGTCCGCCCGCTCTCGTCCCACTTCCGGCTCCCGCATCGGTACGAGCGGCGGGGCGTCTGACTCAGCGGGTGGCGGCCCGGGGGGATGAGCGCTTCGGCCACCTCGCGCAGTTTGCGGTTCGAATCGTGGAATAGCTTGGCCAGCAGCGTCGCGGTGCTCAGGGCTACAAGCGCGAACTGCGGGAGGTCGCCGAGTCACTCGCCGATTGCGCGCTGCACGGACCTCGCTACTGAGCGTGAGGCCAGCGCGGCGCTGAGCGTGAGATCAGCGCGGCATCGCTCGCCAGCCGGAGCCGCTCGCACGCCACGCCCCGGCGAGGATGCTCGCCGAGCCACGACTCGGGCACTGCTGGATCTTGGACCGGCCGGACGCCCCGCCGATCTGCGCCTGGACCTGCCACTGGCTTCCGTCGGTGCGGATGTAGACGTCACGCCGTCCACGAGGGTTGCTGACGCCGTTCCACCAGTGTTCCTCGACCACCATGCGGTGACCGTACCCCAGGAGACCCGGACCGGCCCAGACCGGAATTCCGTTGCTCCGCGTCACCGGGCGGCCGCACCCTCCACGGATGACCCCACCGGACCTGCCGCGCCAGTTCACCATCCGCGAGGGCGAGCTGCGCATCCTCAACCCGTTCGACGACGTCAAGCTGGCCACGCTGGGCCGGGCGATCCGGTTGCGCCCCGGCGACGAACTGCTCGATCTGTGCAGCGGCAAGGGCGAACTGCTCTGCACCTGGGCCCGTGATCACGGGATCACCGGCACCGGGGTCGACATCGGCACCGCCTTCATCGCCGCGGCCCGCGAGCGCGCCACCGCACTCGGCGTGGCCGACCGGGTACGTTTCGTGCACGGCGACGCCGCGGCGTACACCCCGGCACGGCCGGTCGACGTGGCCGCCTGCGTCGGCGCGACCTGGATCGGCGGCGGGGTGCCCGGGACGCTGGAACTGCTCGACCGGGCGTTACGGCCGGGCGGCATGGCGCTCGTCGGCGAGCCTTACTGGCGGCGTGACCCGCCGGGCGAGGAGGCCGTCACCGGCTCGCACGCCCGGTCCCGGGACGAGTTCACGGACCTGCCCGGCCTGGTCGAGTCGTTCGGCGGGTGCGGTTGGGACCTGGTCGAGTTGGTCCTCGCCGACCAGGACAGCTGGGACCGGTACGCCGCCGCGCACTGGCTGAACCTGCGCCGCTGGCTCGACGCCAACCCGGACGACGAACTGGCCCCGGAGCTGCGGCGGGAACTGACCGAGGATCCGCTGCGGTACGTCCGGTTCCAGCGCGAGTACCTGGGGTGGGGCGTGTTCGCGCTGCTGCGCCGCTGATCTGCTTAACGACCGGCTACGCAGGGTAAAGGCAGATCATGGGACAGTTGCGTACCTCGCCGCCGCCGCCACAGGCCACCGAGCTGGAGCAGTGGGTGCTGGACAGTCCCGAGGATCTGCGCGGGCTGCGCGCCTCGCTCCGTGAGGCGCTGAACCGGCACGGGCTGGTGCAGGGCGAGCATCTGGACGAGGTGCCGCACCTGGTCGTGCTGGTGGCCACCGAACTGGCCAGCAACGCGCTGCGGCACGGCCGGCCGCCCACGATCATCACGCTGCTCGCCACCGACGACCGGTTCCTGCTCGACGTGGCCGACCACGACGTGCGATCCGTGCCGGAGCTGAGCGACATCCGCCCGACGGACTCGGGCGGGCGAGGTCTGTTCCTGGCCCAGTCGGTCTCGCTCGACGTGGGCTGGTACGCCACCGAGAAGACCAAGAACATCTGGGCGTCGTTCTCCCGCTGACTGCCCGGCCGCCCGCCGAAGGGCTCACCGGTCCCCGGCCGGGATCGGGTCGTCGTACTGGCCGGGCGGGCCGGGTACCGTCGGTGCCGGGGTGGACGACCTGCCGCCTGTCGGAGTTCAGGGAGAGCCACCCGTGTCACCAGCCGAGCGACTGCTCGACGCCGCCGTGGCGACCGCCCGCGGCACCGACGTACGCGCTGCCGAGCGAGCCCTCGACGGGCTCGTCGTGGCCGACGGCGCGGCGGTGGACGCGGCGTTGCTCGCCCGGCTCACCCGCGACGTGGGCCGGCTCTGGTCGCGTGGCTGGCAGCCCGCCGACCTGGACCGGCTCGCCACCAGGCGGCTCACCCCGCGCGGCGCGCGGCTGCTGCGCGACGCGATGGCCGCGCAGCGGCGCACCCTGCCCGCGCCGGTCCCGGCCTGGTTCGACGACCAGCTCACCGGGACCGGCGCCCGCTGGGACGACGACGCGGGCTGGCTGGACCGGCGGGCCGACGGCGACCGGATCACCGCGCTGCGGGACGCCGTAAACGCGGTCGTCCTGGTGGCAGGGCTGCCGCCGATCGCGGCGCTGCGGCCGCCACCCGGCTCGGCGGGCACCGCACGCGTCACCGCCCTGCCGAGCGGCTCGCGGATGCTCGACCGGGTACGCGCGCTGCTCGCCAAGGCCGAGTCGACCGGCTACCCGGCCGAGGCGGAGGCGTTCACCGCGAAGGCGCAGGAGCTGATGGCCCGGCACAGCATCGACGCGGCGCTGCTCGACGGCGGGGCCGAGCGGTCCGGCGGCCCGGGCGGCGTGCGGATCGGCGTGGACGCCCCGTACGCGGCCGCGAAGGCACTGCTGATCCAGGAGGTGGCGGCGGCGAACCGGTGCGAGTCGGTCTGGTCCGACGACCTGGGCTTCGCGACTGTCCTCGGTTTCCCGGCCGACCTGGCGGCGGTCGAGCTGTTGCACACGTCGCTGCTCGTGCAGGCCACCGCCGCGATGCTGCGCGGCCGGGGCGAACGCGGCCGGGCCGGCGGGCGGCGCACCAAGGGCTTCGACGAGTCGTTCCTCAACGCGTTCGCGCTGCGCATCGGTGACCGGCTGCGGGCGGCGAGCGCGGCGGCGGTCGGGGAACTGGCCGACGACCGGTTGCTGCCGGTGCTCGCGGCCCGCTCGGACGCCGTCCGGGAACGCGTCGACCAGCTCTTTCCGGGCACCACCCGGCACCGGCTGCAGGTGCGCGACGAGCAGGGCTGGGTTTCCGGCACCAGCGCGGCCGACCGGGCCTTGCTCGACCCGGGCCGCCCGGCACGCCGTCCGCTCCGCGGGGGCCGCTGACCTCTCCCGGGGGATGATGTCGGATCGGGCGGACCGGCTCCGACCCGTCTGCGAGGCGCCACCGCCGGTGGCCCGCATCCCCGAGGAGTGCACAGTGAAGTACATGCTGCTGATCTGGAACCGGCCCGGCTTCGTGGAGGAGCTGTCCGAGGCGGAACGCACCGCGATCTTCGGCGAGGTCGACGAGATCATGAAGGAGCTGACCGAGTCCGGCGAGCTGGTCGGCGGGGAGGCGCTGGCTCACCCGTCGCAGGCCCGCACGGCCCGTCCCGCCGCCGGCGGCGGCGCCGAGATCACCGACGGGCCGTTCATGGAGAGCAAGGAGCAGTTCGCCGGCTACCTGACCGTCGACTGCGAGACCCTGGAGCGGGCCGCCGAGATCGCCGCGCGCTGGCCGGACGTACGGCACGGTTTCGGCGTGCTGGAGGTGCGCGCGGTGATGGAGCAGGCCGGGACGGAGATGTGACATCACCGGCGATCGAGGACCTGCTGCGTACGTTCGCGCCGCAGGTCCTCGGCGTGCTGGTCCGCCGCCACGGCCAGTTCTACGCCTGCGAGGACGCGGTGCAGGAGGCGCTGCTCGCCGCCGCCGTGCAGTGGCCGGCGCAGGGCGTGCCCGACCATCCCCGCTCCTGGCTGGTCACCGTCGCCACGCGGCGGCTCACCGACGAGTGGCGCAGCGAGCACGCCCGCCGGGAACGTGAGGTGGCGGTCGCGGTGCGGCAGCCCGCGTACGCGGCGGTCGCCCCGCCCGCCGACGAGGAGCCGCCCAGCGGGGACGACACGTTGCGGCTGCTGTTCCTCTGCTGCCATCCGGCGTTGCCGGTGAGCGGGCAGGTGGCGCTCACGCTGCGTGCCGTGGGCGGGTTGAGCACGGCCGAGATCGCCCGCGCGTACCTGGTGCCGGAGGCGACGATGAGCCAGCGGATCCGCCGCGCGAAGCAGCGGATCGAGGCGGCGGGCGCGCGCTTCACGTTGCCGTCGCCGGCCGACCGGGACGAACGGCTCGCTTCCGTGCTGCGGGTGCTCTATCTGATCTTCAACGAGGGCTACACCGCGTCCAGCGGCGAGGCGCTGCACCGGGCCGACCTGACCGCCGACGCGATCCGGCTGGCCCGGGAGCTGCGCCGGGTGCTCCCGGACGACGGCGAGGTGGCCGGGCTGCTGGCGCTGATGCTGCTCACCGACGCGCATCGGGCGGCCCGTACCGGGCCGGCCGGTGAGCTGGTGCCGCTGGCCGAGCAGGACCGCAGCCGATGGGACCGCGACGCCGTCGCGGAGGGGGTGGCGCTGGTGACCGAGGCGCTCACCTGGTCGGCGCCGGGGCCGTACCAGGTGCAGGCGGCGATCGCCGCGGTGCACGCGGAGGCGCCCACCGCCGAGGACACCGACTGGCGGCAGATCGTCGCGCTCTACCGGGTGCTGGCGCGGGTCGCGCCGAACCCGATGGTCACGCTCAACCAGGCCGTCGCGGTGGCCATGGTGGACGGCCCGCGGGCCGGGCTGGCGCTGCTGGCCACGCTCGACGCCGACGACCGGACGGCGGGCCACCACCGGCTCGCCGCCGTCCGCGCGCACCTGCTCGACCTGGCCGGTGACCGTGCGGAGGCCCGTGCCGCGTACCTGGCCGCCGCGCGGGCCACCACGAGCCTGCCGGAGCGGCGTCATCTGGAGGTACGCGCCGCGCGCCTGGCCGGCCGGTGAGTTCCGCGCGGACCGGTCCGGGTCAGAACAACCGTCCCCGGTCCGGGTGCGGCCGGCCCCACCGCTCCTCCCACTGGAGCAGCTCCGCCTGCCATCGCGGCAGGTCGGGCCGGTACTCGCGAATCAGTTCGCGGTTCTCCGGGCGATCGACCAGGAACCGCCAGTAGGACTCGACCGCCTCCCGGGTCTCGTCCAACGAGTAACGACCCCGCTCGTCCGCGACCCACTCGTTGACGAACTCGACCCCGTCGGGCGAGAAACCGACCTCGTACTTGTCGCTGTCCCACGCCTCGTCGAGCGGACGGCCGTTCGCCACGTCGTCGATCATCTGAAGGGCGTCCAGGCAGGCCGAGTAGGAGACGGAGATGTCGGTAATCAGCCAGGCGCCGAGAGCCCGATAGCGCTGATCGGCCACGTTGAACAGCGGGAGCCGGAACTCATCGAGGGAGAAACTGATGAACGCCAACGGAAGTCCTCTGGATCATGGGATGACGACCGGCCATCCGTGGGTGAAGCCGCCCGAGCCATTGTAGAAACCCTCGATCACCAGGCCCTTGTGAGTGCCGCGCCACATGCTGGTGCCGGGCACCGGCTTCGCGTTCTGGAAGGCACCGGTGATGGCGTTGTCGACCTGGGCCGGTGTCCAGTCGTCGGGGAAGAACGAGCTTTCGCCGCCGTTGCCCTTCTTCGGCTTCCAGGCCCCGTGCGGAGGGTTCAGCGTCGGATCGAAGAACTCGGGTTTGGCGGTGTAGGCCCCGGTCTTGGGGTCCTTGACGACGCTGCCGGGCTGGAGCCGCCGGCCGGGGAAGTCCTCACCGCCGGGCCGGTAGTGGTAGCCCGACCCCTTGGACATGCCCGGCTTCACGTGGCCGCCCATGACGTGCTCGGTGAAGTGCGGGTTCATCCGGTCGGGCCGGTTACGCGTCTTGGTGCGCTTGAGAAAGCGCAGCGCGGCCCGCATCAACCGGCCGCCCGCTTTACCCCCGCCCATGTCACCTCACCCGTCGGCGAGTTTCCAGAGGGCTTCCTGGACGAGGTTGCCGACGATGGTCCGGGCCAGCGCATGGAAGATCGGGATCTCCAGCAGCGAGGCACCGAAGGTGACCGCCGCGGTGGCGATCGCCTGGGCGATCTGGATGGCCAGGACGACCAGTTGCACGATGACGGCGACCTTGAGGGCGAGCACGATCGCGCCGCAGATGATCAGGCCGGTTCCGGTCAGGACGGCGGCGGTGACGCCGTCGCGCAGGCTGTCGGCCGGGCTGTCCTCCTTGTTCCACCAGGTCTGGAACGCGGTGATGTCCTGGCCGGTGTGCTGGGTCCAGACCGTCGCAGCGCCGGTGTTCGCCTCACTCACCACGCCGGAGAGGGTGTTGGAGAACCGAATCCAGGCGTTGCCCATCTCGAAGAGCTTGGTCTCGTCAGCCTCGGGCCAGGTGTAGCCGAGGACGCCGAGCAGCGACCGCAACTCCCCGGGTAGCTCCATGCCCATGCTCAGCCTCCCAGCATCCGCCGTAGGCCGTCGAGGTTGCGGGTGATGGCCGCCTCGGTCTCGGCGTAGCGGACGGCCATCCCGCCGAGGTCGGCACCGGCAGCGACGATCTCGTCGAGCGCGCTGTCGAAGCACTCGAACGCGAACGCGGAGACCTCGTCGTGGGCCGCGCCGATCAGCGAGCCGATGTCGTCGGACCCCCAGGGCCGGCCGAAGGCGGCCAGCTCGGCCCGGAAGGCGGTCAGCGCCGCACCGAACCGGGTCGCGACGCCGTCCAGCGCCGACCCGGAGGCACCCAGCCGCTCCGGATCGACCTCGACCGGCATCAGCGCCCGTCCTGGCGGGCGAGCCGGTCCTGCGCCTGCATCAGGGCGTCGGTGAACATGCCGAACTGGCGCCCCGCGTCTGTCTGGATGCGGCGTAGTTGCTCACCGAGCGAGCCCAGGTCGACCTCGCCGGGGGCGGTGGTGGACTGTTCCCGCAGGTCGGCGAGCGCGGCGTTGACCGCCGCTTCGATCTCCCCGGCGAGGGTCTCGCTGGCCATCCGCATCACGCGGGGGTCGAGCGTCAGCGCGGTGACCTGCCCGGGAGGCACGGCGGTGACCCGGATCAGGCCGTCGGCGGCTTCGCCGGAACCTTCCGGCGGCGCCACCTGCTCGCCCGCATCGGTCTGCCGCTGGAGCGCGGCCATGGTTTCGGACAGCACCCGGCCGAAGCCGGACGGGTCGGCAGGTTCGGCCATCGAGGAGCTCCTCCGCATTCGAGGTCGCCCCGCATCTTATGCATCGGCGCCGATCCCGGTGGTCCCGCCGCATCGATGTGGGCGGTGGGATGGGCCACTCGGGATCGTCACCGCCCGTACACAGCACTCCGGGCCGGCCCGTGGGCCGACCCGGTGATGTGTGCGTCGCGTACCGTACTCAGCTCTTGAAGGCGTCCTTGACCTTCTCGGCGGCCTGCTTGAGCTTGGCGCCGGCCTGGTCGTTGCGGCCCTCGGCCTCGAGGCGCTCGTTGTCGGTCGCCCGGCCGATGCCCTCCTTGACCTTGCCCGCGGTGTCCTGCGACGTGTTGTCGATCTTGTCGTCGAGACCCATGATGACCTCCACTGGTGCGATTGCCTGACGACAACTGGTTACCCCGGCGGCCGTCCGCTCAATCCCGTCACCCGATCGGGCGCAAGCGCCGCAGCCGAAGGCTGTTGCCCACCACGAACACCGACGAGAACGCCATCGCCGCCCCGGCGAGCATCGGG
Source organism: Micromonospora marina (assembly GCF_900091565.1). Lineage (GTDB taxonomy): Bacteria > Actinomycetota > Actinomycetes > Mycobacteriales > Micromonosporaceae > Micromonospora > Micromonospora marina. The sequence continues at coordinate 99,126 of NZ_FMCV01000007.1, forward strand.
TTGAGCAGACCGGCCGCCGCCAGCGGCAGCGCCGCGACGTTGTAGGCGAACGCCCAGAACAGGTTGCCCTTGATGATCGCCAGCGTCCGGCGGGAGAGCCGGATGGCGTCCGCGGCGGCCGTCAGGTCGCCCCGCACCAGCGTCAGGTCGGCCGCCTCGATGGCCGCGTCCGTGCCGGTGCCCATGGCCAGCCCGAGGTCGGCCCGGGCCAGCGCGGCGGCGTCGTTCACCCCGTCGCCGACCATGGCGACCACCCGGCCCTCGCGCTGGAGCCGCTCGACCACGTCGACCTTGTCGGCGGGCAGCACCTCCGCGATCACCTCGTCGATGCCGACCTCGGCAGCCACCGCCTTCGCCACCGTGGTGTTGTCGCCGGTGAGCAGCACCGGCCGCAGGCCCAGCTCACGCAGCCGGGCGACCGCCGCCCGGCTGGTCGGCTTCACCCCGTCGGCCACCGCGAGCACACCCCGGGCCCGACCGTCCCAGCCGGCCAGGATCGCCGTCCGCCCGGCGGCCTCCGCGCCGGACGCGGCCCGCTCGACCTCCTCGGGTACGTCGAGACCCCGCTCCCGCAGCAGCCGGGCCCGGCCGACCACCACACTCCGGCCGTCGACGGTGCCGGTCACGCCCAGCCCTTCGGCGTTGGCGAACCCGCCGACCGGCGGCAGCGCCCCGGCCTCGGCCGCGGCCTCGGCGACGGCCCGCGCGATCGGATGCTCGGAGGCGGCCTCCAGCGCGCCGGCCACCCGGAGCAGCTCGGCGGCGTCCTCGCCCCCGGCGGGCAGCACCTCGGCCAGCGCCATCCGGCCGGTGGTGACGGTGCCGGTCTTGTCGAGCACCACGGTGTCGACCCGGCGGGTGGACTCCAGCACCTCCGGCCCCTTGATCAGCACTCCGAGCTGCGCGCCGCGCCCGGTGCCCACGAGCAGCGCGGTCGGCGTGGCCAGGCCGAGCGCGCACGGGCAGGCGATGATCAGGACGGCCACCGCCGCGGTGAACGCGGCGGCCGGCCCGGAACCGGTGCCGAGCCACCAGCCGAGTGTGCCGGCGGCCAGCGCGATCACGATCGGCACGAACACGCCGGAGACCCGGTCGGCGAGCCGCTGCACCGCCGCCTTGCCGGTCTGCGCCTGCTCCACCAGCCGCGCCATCTGGGCGAGCTGGGTGTCGCCGCCGACCCGGGTGACGCGGACCACCAGCCGGCCGCCGGCGTTCACCGTGGCGCCGACCACGGCGTCGCCCGGCCCCACCTCGACCGGCACCGACTCGCCGGTGAGCATGGCGGCGTCGACGGCCGAGGTGCCCTCCTCGACCACGCCGTCGGTGGCGACCTTCTCGCCGGGCCGGACCACGAACCGGTCCCCGACCGCGAGCCGGCCGACCGGAATCCGGGTCTCCTGCCCGCCGCGCAGCACCGCCACGTCCTTGGCGCCCAGTTCGAGCAGGGCCCGCAGCGCCGAGCCGGCGGTGCGCTTGGAGCGGGCCTCGAAGTACCGCCCGGCCAGGATGAACACGGTCACCCCGGCGGCGGCCTCCAGGTAGATGTTGCCGGCGCCGTCGCCGCGGGTGATGTCGAAGCTGAACGCGTGCGTCATCCCGGGCATGCCGGCGTCGCCGAGGAACAGGGCCCAGAGCGACCAGCCGAACGCGGCAAGTGTGCCGAGCGAGACGAGCGTGTCCATGGTCGCCGCGCCGTGCCGCAGGTTGACCAGCGCGGCGCGGTGGAACGGCAGCCCGCCCCAGACCACCACGGGGGCGGCGAGCGTCAGCGAGGCCCACTGCCAGTAGTCGAACTGCCAGGCCGGCACCATGGCGAGCACGATCACCGGCAGGGTGAGCACGGCGGAGACCCAGAGCCGGGTACGCGCCGCGCGCAGCTCGTCCACCGGCTCCCCGGCCGCTGCCGCCTCCGCCTGCTCGGGCGGCGGCGGCACCACGGCGGTGTAACCGGTCTTCTCGACCGTGGCGATCAGGTCGGCCGGGGCGATGTCGTCGGCGTACCGGACGGTGGCCTTCTCGGTGGCGTAGTTCACTGTCGCCTCGACGCCGTCCATCCGGTTGAGCTTCTTCTCGATCCGGGCGGCGCAGGACGCGCAGGTCATCCCGCCGATCGCCAGTTCGATCAGGTTCGGCGCGGTGGGCAGCGCCTTTCCCGTGGCAGTCATCGCGGCACCTCCGGCGCTCAACTGTGCCCGTGCCCCGGGCTGCCGTGTCCGGCGTCCGGGGTCGGTGCGGTGGTGGGTGCCGGCGCGGTGGGCACCGGCGCGGTCCGGTCGCCGGCGAGGACGGTGAACTCGGCGGTGTGCACCGCGTCGCCGTGCCGGAAGTCCAGGTAGAGACGGTACGCCCCGGCCGAGGGCACCTCGGCGGCGAACGTGATCGCCGGACCGGCCGGTGTGCGCCCGTCGCCGGGCGTGCCCTCCGGGTGCACGTGCAGGTACGCCAGGTCGCCCTGCCGCAGCGCCACCAGGTGCCCGTACGCGCCGAGGTAGGGCTGAAGGTCGGTGACCGGCCGCCCGTCGCGGCTGACGGAGAGCGTGAGCCGGCTGGTCCGGCCCGGCTCCGGCGTGCCGGTCAGGGTGACCGTGTAGCCGTCGACGGTGGTGCTGGTCGCCGGTGCCGGCAGCGGCCGGGCGGTCAGCTCGCCGGGGACCGTGACGTCCAGGCCGAGGGTCAGCGGGTCGCCGCCTTCGGGGGTGAAGTCGGCGAACGCCCGCCAGGCGCCGGGGCCGTGCAGCGGCGAGGCGACCTGCCAGGTGCCGTCGCCGGTCATCTCCGGGTGGACGTGCCGGAACCCGGAGAGGTCCCGCCGGGCGACGATCAGGTGCATGCGCTTGTCGTGGGCCACCTCGAAGCGGGTGACCGGCGCGCCGTCCGGGCCGGTGATCCGGAAGGCGAACTGTCCGGCCGGGGCGGCGGCGGGCTGGAACGTGTAGCCGCGTTCGGAGACGAGCAGCCCGCCGGGCGGGTGCGCGGAGGCCCCGTTCTCGTCACCGTGGCCGGTGCCGCCGGCCCCGTGGTCGCTGTCGCTGTCGTCGTGGCGGGTGTCGGCGGCCGGGGCGACGGGATCGACCAGGGTGCCGATCCCGTAAGCCGCGCCGAACACCGCCACGAGGCCGAGGGCGAAGCCGCTGAGCTTCGTCGCCGTGTTCATGGTGTCTCCTCGGTTTCTGCGGGTCCGCCGGACCCGTCACGCACCGACGAGGTCGTAGCCGGCCTCGTCGACCGCCGCGCGGACCGCGTCCACGTCCAGCGGGTTCCGACTGGTGACGGTGACCCGGCCGCCGGCCAGGTCGACCTGGACGTCGGTGACGCCCGGAAGCGCGCTCAGCTCGGTGCTCACCGAGTTGACGCAGTGCCCGCAGGTCATGCCGTTCACCTGGTACGTGGTCTCCATCTCGCCCTCCGATCTCATACCCCCCTGGGGTACGACTCGAACGTTAGCATACCCCCGAGGGGTACGCTATCCTCGGTGTCATGACCGCGCCGTCCAGCCCGACCCGGGGCTACACCGCCAGCAAGGACCAACTCCTCGCCCGGCTCCGCCGGATCGAGGGCCAGGTCCGTGGCATCGAGAAGATGGTCGAGGACGACCGCTACTGCATCGACGTGCTGACCCAGATCTCGGCCATCCAGGCGGCGCTGGACAAGGTCGGCCTCGGCCTGCTCGACGGCCACGCCCGGCACTGCATGCACGAGGGCGCCGCCGAGGGCCGGGCCGACGAGATGGCGACCGAGATGATGGCCGCCGTCGGCCGCCTCATGAAGCGCGGCTGAAACGGTCACCCGCCCGTCCCGGGCCCGGCCTGCCGGGCCCGGCGAGCCGGGCTGCCTACCATGGCCGGGCGACGCCCCGGACGTGGTCGACACGTCCACGCCGGCCGGGTGACCAGACCGGTCCGGCGGACCAGGCGTCGCCGCGACCGTTGGGAGAGACGCCATGGGTGCCGACCACACCCGCCCCGCAGCCGCCGCGCCGCCGGGCGTACGACGGCTGCTCGTCGCCGTGGTGGTTCCGCTGTTCGCGCTCACCGTGATCGCGGCGCTGGTGCTCTGGCCCCGGCAGGACCGGGAGCCGGTCGGCGGCGCGGACGTCCCCCGCTACCACGGCACCGTGACCCGGGTGGTCACCGAGCCCTGCCCGCCCACCCCGGAGACGCCGGCCGGTGGAGGTGGCCCCTGCGGCACCGTGACCGTCACCGCCGAGCAGGGCCCGGACGCGGGCCGGCCGGTCGAGATGCCGATCCCGGCCGGGCCGGGCGCGCCCCGGGTCGCCGTCGGCGACGAGGTCGTCCTGGTCGAACTGACCGACCCGGCCGACCCGGCGGTGAAGTCCTACAACATCGCCGAGCACCAGCGCGGCACACCGCTGATCTGGCTGATGGTGCTGTTCGCCGCCGCGATCGTGGCGTTCGGCCGCTGGCGCGGGCTCGCCGCGCTCGGCGGGCTGGTGGCCAGCTTCGCCATCGTGCTCGGCTTCGTGCTGCCGGGCATCGGGTCCGGCCGGCCGCCGCTGCTGGTGGCGATCGTGGGCGCCGCGCTGATCATGTTCGTGGTGCTCTACCTGACCCACGGGATCACCGCGCAGACGTCGGTGGCGGTGCTCGGCACGCTCGGCAGCCTGGTGGTCACCGGCGTGCTCGGCCTGCTCGCCACGTCCGCCACCCACCTGACCGGCTTCGGCAGCGAGGACGCCACCACGCTGTCCATGTTCCAGGCCGACGTGGACCTGCACGGGCTGCTGCTGGCCGGCATCATCATCGGCTCGCTGGGCGTGCTGGACGACGTCACAGTCACCCAGGCGGCCACCGTCACCGAACTGGCACACGCCAACCCGGGCCTGTCCCGGCGGCAGCTCTACCGGGCCGCGACCCGGGTCGGCCGGGCGCACATCGCGTCCACCGTCAACACCATCGTGCTGGCGTACGCGGGCGCCTCGCTGCCGCTGCTGCTCCTGCTGGTCGCCGACGCCCGACCGGTCAGCCAGATCCTCACCAGCGAGTTCCTCGCCCAGGAGATCGTCCGCAGCGCGGTGGCCACGCTCGGCCTGATCGCCGCCGTACCGCTGACGACCGGACTGGCCGCGATCGTGACCACCGCCGGACGGCGCTCGCGCGGCGCGGAACCGGCGCCACCCGCGCCCCGGCCGCCGGCCGGGCGGGACGACGCGCTGGAGGCGCTCGGCGGCGGGAAGAGTACGGAGGCCGCATGGTGACACTCCGCAGCGTGACCATCGATTTCAAACGCGACGCTGGTCACGGTGCGCCACGGCGAAATCTCGCTATTGGTCGGCTTCCGGACGTAGAACCTCAGGAGTGCTGTCAGGTAACCTCGCTGCCGGTCACCGCCGAAGGCGCGCACCGGCGCCAGCGGTGCCGCCGCCCAATCGCCCGCGGGCGAGCCGGGGAACCAGGTACATGGGGTGAATCCGCGACAGCGGTAGGGGCCACTTCCGTCCCGAACCCGTCAGCTAACCCGGTCGGCGGCCGACGGAAGGGAACATTGTGACGGCACCCCTGCGCCGCTGGCTGACACCCGTGGTGGCCGTGCTGGCCTCGCTGGCCGTGCTGGCCGGGCCCACCCCGGCGACTGCGGCCCCCACTGCGGCGGCCCCCGGCACCCCCTCGGGTCACGAGGAGGACGGCGAACCGCCGCTCATCACCGAGGCGATCGACGCCGCCAACCGCAACTTCCTCCAGGCCAAGGCGAAGCTGGCCAAGTCGCAGGACCGCCAGCGGCGGCTGGCGGCCGAGGTGAAGACGGCACAGGCCGAATTCGACGCGCTCAGCCCACAGGTCAACCAGCTCGCCGCTCAGTCCTACCGGACCGGCCGGATGGGCGCGATGGCGATGCTGCTGGAGAGCAACTCCCCCGATTCGTTCGTCCGCCGGGTCAACGCCCTGGACGAACTGAACCTCCTCAACGCGCAGCGCCTGGCCGCCATCAACGCGGTCAAGACCCGCGCCGAGCAGGCCAAGATCGCGCTCGACGCCGAGGTGCGCGAGCAGGAGAAGCAGAAGAACGCGATGGAGCGCGAGAAGGTGCAGGCCGAGCGCGCGCTGAAGCTCGTCGGCGGTCTCGGCTTCACCGGCGGCCTGGTCTCCGCCACCTCACCGGTCGCCAAGATCGCCCCCGGCCGCACCGCCGACGGCGGCTGGAAGGCCGAGTCGTGCAGCGAGGACGACCCGACCACCTCGGGCTGCGTCACACCGCGCACACTGCACGCCTACCAGGAGGTCCGCCGCGCGGGCTTCAAGCGCTTCGTGGGCTGCTACCGGCCCGGCGGGCCGTGGGAGCACCCCAAGGGCAAGGCGTGCGACTGGTCGCTCCAGAACAGCGGCTTCGCGCCCTGGCACAACAACGACACCCGCCGGTACGGCAACGAGGTCGCCGCCTTCCTCATCCGCAACGCCGACCGGCTGGGCATCTACTACGTCATCTGGAACCGGCAGATCTGGTTCCCGGCCACCGGCTGGCGTTCGTACAGCGGACCGTCGAACCACACCGATCACGTCCACATGTCGCTGCTCTGACCCGGACACGATGAAGGGGCCGCCCCGAGGGCGGCCCCTTCATCGCCCTACGGGTCAGCCGGCCAGCGCCGGGTCGGCGGGCGCCGCCGGAGCGGGCAGCGGGGCCGGGGACTGCGCCACGGTCCGCACCTCGCCGCCGGCGAGCCGGTACGACATGCCCACCACCGTGCACCGCCCGCCCGCCACCCGCTCGGCCAGTACGGCGGACCGGGCCAGCAGCGTCTCCACCGTCTGCGCGATGTGCACGTCGATGATGCCGTCGAGGTCGTCGACGCCCTGGCGGGCGGCGCGCAGCAGGCTGGGCGAGACCGCATCCACCACCGCGCCCAGGTGCCCGACCGGGGCGGCGCCGGTCCGGACCCCCTCCCGGGCTGCCTGGACCGCGCCGCACGAGTCGTGGCCGAGCACCACCACGAGCGGCGTGCCGAGCACGGTGACCGCGTACTCGACGCTGCCCAGCACCTCCGGCCCGGCGGTGTGCCCGGCCGTCCGCACCACGAAGAGGTCACCGAGACCGCGATCGAAGATGATCTCGGCGGCGAGCCGCGAGTCGGAGCAGCCGACGATCACCGCGAAGGGGTGCTGGCCGACGGCGACCGCCGCCCGGTGCCCGGCGTCCTGATTCGGATGCTGCGGAGCGCCACTGACGAACCGGTGATTACCGGCACGCAGCTCGGTCAGTGCCTGCTCCGGGGTGCTCGGCGTCATGTCCCTCACCTCGTCTACCTGGGGAACCACCAGGCCGAACGGCCTCGCGACCCACGGTCACACGCACCTGGGGGCCCGTCAAGATTCGTGATACGCATTTCATACTTTCCCGTGCCGGCCCGCGCCGGGCCGGTACCACCGAGCAGGGGAATAGCATGACCACCATGGCGACCACACCAGCTGAGGGCGGGAGCCGCCGTAACTGGACCTTCCTCACCAACCACGGCCACGTGCTGCTCGCGATCGCACGCAATCCCACCGCCCGGCTGCGGGACGTGGCCGACGAGGTGGGCGTGACCGAACGGGCGGCCCAGGCCATCGTCGCCGACCTGGAGGCGGGGGGCTACCTGCGGCGTACGCGGGTGGGACGGCGCAACGAGTACACGATCAACCCAAAGGGACGCTTCCGGCACCCGGCCGAGGCCGACCAGCAGGTCGGCGCCCTGCTGGCCCTCTTCGCCGAGCCGGTCGGGGACGCCACCGCCGACAGGTGACCAGGCCGGCACCACGTGTGCCCGCGCGGGCGGGCGCGGCAGGTAATCTCACCGCGTGCGCGACAGCTCGCGGCCGGGCGCGACCACGGGACGCGTCCGGGCCGGACACCGGATCAGGTCTGTCCTCTCCGGAGCGACGGTGACCGCCCTGCTCGGCGGCGTGCTGGCGCTGCCCGCGCCCGCGCTGGCCGCCCCGAAGTGCGGCCCGCCCGGCGGCCCGGCGCCCACCGAGGTGCCGTGGGCGCTGAGCCGCCTCGACCCGGCCGCCGCGTGGCGGATCGGCAAGGGCGCGGGGATCACCGTCGCGGTGATCGACTCCGGGGTCTCGCCGGACCATCCCCTGCTGCGCGGGCGCGTGCTGCCGGGCGAGGACTTCAACCAGCTCGTCCGCCTGAAGGGCCAGTGCGACCTGGTCGGCCACGGCACCATGGTCGCGGGCATCATCGCCGGCCGGGAGGGCACCGGCTCGCCGTACACCGGCATCGCGCCGGAGGCGAAGATCCTTCCGCTGCGGGTGCTGGCCGAGAACAGGGAGAACTTCGACCCGGACGTGCCGGCCGAGATCGGCAAGGCGATCCGCTGGGCGGTCGACCACGACGCCGACGTGATCAACCTGTCCCTGGTCACGCTCGACGACCCGGCGCTGAAGTCCGCGGTGCGGTACGCGCTCGGCAAGGACGTGGTGGTCGTCGCCTCCGCCGGCAACCGGCAGGAGAACCGGGAGGACCGGCCCGCCTATCCGGCGGCGTACGACGGTGTCGTCGCCGTCGCCGGGATCGACGAGCAGGGCGGGCACGTCGGCAGCTCGGTCAGCGGGGACTATGTGGACATCGCCGGCCCCGGGCTGGACATCGTCGGGCCCGCGCCGCAGGGATCGGGCTACCGGGCCGAACCGCAGGGCGGGACGAGCTTCGCCACCGCCTACGTCTCCGGGGCCGCCGCGCTGGTGCGGGCCGCACACCCGGACATCAGCGCCGACCAGGTCGCCTACCGGCTGACCCGTACCGCCGACAACCCGCCCGACGGGCACAACGCCGAGGTCGGCTTCGGCATGGTCAACCCGTACCGGGCGGTCACCAGCCTGCTGGGCACCCGGGAGGATCCGCCACCGGGTGCGATGCCGCCGCCGGCGCCGCCCGCCGACCCGCTGGCCTGGCAGCGCACCGTCGCGATCTGGGTCGCCGTCGTCGGCGCGCTGCTGGCCGGCGTCCTGCTGACGATGCGCCCCATCGTGGCACGCGGACGCCGGCGCGGATGGCGCCCCGGACGGCGGGAAGTCCCGCAGGACGCCTGAGAACGCACGACGGCTCCGCCCGGCACGAGCCGGAGCGGAGCCGCTGTGGACCGGTCGGGCTCAGTTGCCCCAGACCTTGGAGTTGCTCATCTCCGTGGTCATGTAGTTCTCGCGCGCGATGCCCACCGCGCCGCCGATCTCGTTCAGGACCTTGTTGATGTCCCGCACGGCGGCGTCCCACTGGGCCTGGTGCTGCTCGTAGGCGACCCGGTCCTGGCCCTCCCACTCGAGCTTGCTCAGCATCGCCCGAAGCGTGTCCAGCTTCTCGTCGATGGTCCGCGAGATGGCCTGCATCTGCTGGTTGCTGCTCTCCAGAACAGCGTAGTCAACCTTGATGCTCATCGATTCCTCCTCTGCCTGTCCTCGCGGATCACGGGTTGAGCGCGGCGTGGAACTTGTCCAGCATCTGCTGCTGGTCTTCGTCGTTGACCTGGTGCGTGGTGCCGGACTTGTCAAGCAGGTCCGCGATGTTGTCCATCGCGGTCAGCAGCTTGTTCGTGTCCTCGGTCCAGCGGTTCATCAGGCCCTGGAAGCCCGTGGACGCCTGGCCCTTCCAGGCCATCGCCAGATCGTCGACCACGTTCCACAGCTTCTTGAGCTCGCCGTCGACGTCGCTGCGCGTGGACCGCACGTCACTCGCGGCGGTGTGCAGAGTCGCTGCGCTGACCTCGAACGCCATGCTTCACACCCTTCCGTCATCTTGTGGCGGCGGATCCGCCGCGCCCTCCCCCGCGGCAAGGCGTACCCACCCCACCGACGGACACTTCATCCGAACCGTAGCGGACGACGTCCAACCCGCGCAGCCCTGACGGCTCGCCGTCGCATCCCGCCACCCCACTGTCGACAGACGTGGTCCGGGCGCCCTCCGTACGAGGTGGACGGTCGAGCCCGAGGCCAGGGCCGCCCACGTGCCGATTCGACAACCGTCGACATGCCGACGGCCAGGACCGGGATGGCGGCGGTGGCGGCCAGGCCGGAGACCGCGTCGTTGTACGCGTCCCGTCAGGCCGGTTCCGTCCACGCGGTCTGGATCAGCTGCCGGCCGTCGCGGCGGCGCACGAGCGTGCCCCGGCCCGGCGGCTGCGGGGTCGGCCGCAGGTTGCCGAAGACCGCGCCCTCCTCCCGGCTGCCGGACATCAGCAGACCCGGCGAGTCCAGCTCGCGCAGGCGTTGCAGCACCGGCTCGTACAGCGCCCGCGCCACACCGCCGACCCGGCGCGTGATGATCAGGTGCAGGCCGATGTCCCGCGCCTGCGGCAGCAACTCGTGCAGCACGCTCAGCGGGTTGCCGCCACCGGAGGCGACCAGGTCGTAGTCGTCCACCAGGATGTACAGGTCCGGACCCTTCCACCAGCTCCGGTCGCGCAGCTGGGCGGTGGTCACGTCCGGGCCGGGCAGCCGGTTCTGCAACGCGCTGCGGATCGAGCCGAGCCCCTGGCTGAACACCTGGTTCGACGGTGCGTAGTCGAGCAGGTGGTCGCCCTCGACCGCGCCCAGCAGCCCGCGCCGGTAGTCGGCGATGACCAGCCGCGCCTGGGCCGGGGTGTACCGCTCGGCGATTCCCCGCGCGATCAGCCGCAGCAGGTTGGTCTTGCCGCACTCGGCGTCGCCGAACACCGTCAGGTGCGGCTCGCCGGCCAGGTCCAGGTAGACCGGGGCGAGCGCCGACTCGTTCACGCCGATCGGGATGCCCGGGGCGGACCTGTCGACCACCTTCGCCAGCTCGGCGACGGCCAGCTTGCGCGGCAGCAGCCGGACCTTGGGCGCCGGCTGTTCCGGCCAGTTCGCCGCGACGTGACCGGCGAGCGCCACCGACGCCTCGGCCAGGTCCTCGATGTCGCGCTTGCCGTCGATCCGTGAGATCGCGGTCAGGAAGTGCAGCTTGTCCCGGGTCAGACCGCGACCGGGCGCGCCCACCGGCACGTTCTGCGCGGCCCGCCGGTCGATCTCCGACTCCGACGGGTCACCGAGCCGCAGCTCCAGCTTGGTGCCGAGCAGGTCCCGCATGTTGATCCGGATCTCCGCCCAGCGCACCGCGGTGATCACCACGTGGACGCCGAAGCCCAGGCCCCGGTTCGCCAGGTTCGTGATCGTCTGCTCCAGCTCCTCGTACTCCTGGCGCAGCGTGTTCCAGCCGTCCACCACGAGGAAGACGTCACCGAACGGGTCGTCGGCGAACTCGCCGGCGGCCCGGCGGCGCCGGTAGCTGGCCACCGAGTCGATGCCGTGCTGGGTGAACCGGTTCTCCCGCTCGTCGATCACGGCGACCACCTCGGCCACCGTCCGCCGGACCGCCTCGACGTCCCGCCGGCCCGCCACACCCGAGGTGTGCGGCAGCCCGTCCAGGCTGCGCAACGCGCCACCGCCGAAGTCGAGGCAGAAGAACTGCACCTCGCGCGGCGTGTGGGTGAGCGCCAGCGACGCCAGCATCGAGCGCAGCATGGTGCTCTTGCCGCTCAGCGACGCCCCGACGATCACGACGTTGCCGCCGGCCCCGGCCAGGTCGACCATCATCGGGTCGCGGCGCTGCTCGTACGGGCGGTCCACGACGCCGACCGGGACGGCGAGGCGGCCGCGGCCCGGCCAGTCGGCGGTGGTCAGGCCGTACGTCGGGTGCACACTCAGCTTGGGCAGCAGCTCGGCCAGCCCGGACGGCTCGGCCAGCGGCGGCAGCCACACCTGGTGCGCCGGGCGTCCCCGGCCCTTGAGCTGGTCGATCAGCACGTCCAGCATCGCCACGGCCTTGCCGTCGCCGCTCTGCTCCGGCTCCGGGGCGGCCTCCGCCGGGCTCGGCTGAGCCGGCACCGGCACGTAGTCGACGCCGTACGGGACGATCCGGCGCTGCACCTGCGCCCGGGTGGACCGCTGCACCTGCCCCGGCGCGCGGTACGGGCCGGACACGTAGGCGGCGCGGAACCGCAGCATGGTGGCGGTGTCGGTCTTCAGGTAGCCGTGGCCGGGCGCGCTGGGCAGCTCGTACGCATCAGGCACACCGAGCACGATCCGGCTCTCCACCGCCGAGAACGTGCGCAGACCGATCCGGTACGACAGGTGCGTGTCCAGGCCGCGCAGCTTTCCCTCCTCCAGCCGCTGCGAGGCGAGCAGCAGGTGCACGCCGAGCGACCGGCCGAGGCGGCCGATCATCACGAACAGGTCGATGAAGTCCGGCTTGGCGGCGAGCAGCTCGGAGAACTCGTCGCAGATGATCAGCAGGCTGGGCATCGGCTCCAGCGGCTCACCGGCGGCGCGCGCCTTCTCGTAGTCGTACCGGGAGACGTAGTTGCCCGCCGCCCGCAGCACCTCCTGCCGGCGGTTCATCTCACCGGCGAGCGCGTCCCGCATGCGGTCGACCAGCGGCAGCTCGTCGGAGAGGTTGGTGATCACCGCGCTGGTGTGCGGCAACGCGTCCAGCGAGGCGAAGGTGGCGCCGCCCTTGAAGTCGACCAGGACGAAGTTCAGCTCCTCCGACGAGTGCGTCACCGCGAGCGCCCCGACCACGGTCCGCAGCAGCTCGCTCTTGCCCGAACCGGTCGCGCCGATGACCAGGCCGTGCGGGCCCATACCCTCGTGCGCGGACTCCTTGAAGTCCAGCTCGACCACGTTGCCGTCCGGTCCCAGGCCGAGCGGGATGCGCAGCCGGTCGCGGTGGCTGCGCGGACGCCAGGTCTGCCGGGTGTCCACCGTGGCCGCGTCGCCGACGCCGAGCAGGTCGGGCAGCTCCATGCTGCGGGCCAGCGGCTCCTCGGTGCTGGCGCCCTGCTGCTGGGAGAGCCGGAACGGGGCGATCTGCCGGGCCAGGCCCTCGGCCGCGCTCAGGGACAGCCGGTCCGGCCGCCCGAGCCGCGATGTCGCGGTGCCGCGGACCAGGTCGAGGCCGGTGCCGTCCCCGGCGTCCAGGCAGAGCAGCCAGCGCCCGGCGTCGCGCGGGACCGCACCGGACAGGTCGAACACGGTCGTGCCGAGCAGGCCCGGCCCGGTCAGCGCGCAGGTCGCCGAGACCTCGCCGCCGTCCAGCACCACCACCACGTGCGGCGCGGTCGTCAGCGGCTTCGCCTCCGGCGCGAACCGGGGTCGGCCGCCCAGGTCCTGGGCCAGCGCGGTCTCCGCCTCGCTCAGCGCGGCGAACACCATCCGGCGCGCGCCCGCCGCGTCCGTACGCCCCGGGTGCTGGGCGTGCGGCAGCCACTTCACCCAGTCCCAGGCCCGTTGCCGGTCCGGCGCGGCCACCACGACCACGAGGAGGTCTTCCGGGGCGTGGAAGGTGACGAGCTGACCCAGCGCGGCCCGGGTCAGGTCGAGCACCGGCTCCCGGTCGCCGCGCAACGCGATCCGGCTGAACGCGCGCAGCGACAGCGCGGTCGGCAGGTCCGGCACGCTGGAGTGGGCCCGGACGAACCGGCGCAGCGCGATGGCGCTCATCGGTTCCAGGTCCTCCACCGGCTTGGTCTCCGGCGGCACGATCTCCACCGCCAGCCGCTGCGGGCCCAGCGCGATCCGCACCTCGCCGAAGTCGTCCTCGGTGATCCGCCGCTCCCACAGCCGGCGGGAGGCGGCGATCGACCAGAGCGCGTCCGGCTCCGGGTGCCGCCAGGTCATCGCGGCGCGCTGCTGCTCGGCGGCGCGCCGGGTGCGCTTGCGCATCTGCGCGAGGTAGCGCATGTAGTCGCGCCGCTGGGCATTCAGTTCGGCCTTGTCCTTGCCGCCGTTGCCGAGCGTGCCGATCGCCATGCCCAGCATGGACACACCGAACAGGCCACCGGCGACGTACGTCATCATGCCGCCGCCCCGGCCGGCGTAGAGGAACGCCATCGCGCCGACACCACAGAGCATCGGCAGGATCATCAGCACCTGACCCATGCCCTTGGCCTGCGGCTCGGGCAGCTCGGGCGGGGATTCCAGCAGCACCTCGCCGCGCGGCAGCGCGGGCCCCGGTTGACGCGGAAGCCGGCGGAACACCACCGTACTCACGGCTCTCCCCTCCCCAGAAGCGGCAGTGATCGTGGTCTGCCACCGCCGGTGAGCGTCGGGTGGGCAACCTGTGCGACCGCCATCGTAGGTAATCTCCCGGTGGCGTCGTGGCCCCGTGTGGGCGACGCCGACGGCCCGGCGGATCGTAGGCGAGCACGAGGAGGCCACTGTGGCGACGAAGGCGGCGACCGGTGGGCTGAGTCGGATCACCATCGTGGCGCCGCGTACCAGGATGGACCTGGCGCTGCCGTCCAACGTGCCGCTCGCCGACCTGCTGCCCACGCTGCTGCGGTACGCGGGCGAGGACCTGGCCGACGAGGGCGTGCGGCACGGCGGCTGGGCCCTGTCCCGGCTCGGCGGCCAGCCGCTCGACGGCGGCCGGACCGCCGCTCAGCTCGGCGTACGTGACGGCGAGGTGCTCTACTTCAACCCGCGTGCCGCGACCGCTCCCGAGATCGTCTTCGACGACGTGGTGGACGCGGTCGCCACCTCCACCACCCAGCGGGCGGGCGCCTGGCAGGTCGGCACCACCAGGGCGTTCGCGGTCCTGCTGGCCGCCTCGGCGCTCGCCGCGGGCGCGGTGGCGACGCTGCTCACCGGCCCGCCGCAGCTACCCGGCGCGGCGGCCGCGTTCGTGGTCGCGGTGGCGCTGCTGGTCGGCGCCGCGGTGCTCTCCCGCGCCGCCGGCGACAGCCGCACCGGCGCGGTGCTGGCCCTGGTCGGGATCGGTTACGCGGGCGCCGGCGGCCTGCTGGTGCTCGCCGGGGACCGGACGCTCGGCGAGCTGGCCGGCCCGCACGTCCTGCTCGCCGGCACCGCCGTGGTGGTCTTCGGCGCGGTCGCCGCGCTCGCCGTCGGCGACCGCCTGCCGCTGTTCCTCGGCGCGGTGGGCATCGGCGGGGCGGTCGGCCTCGGCGCCGTACTCAGCCTGGCCTTCGGCATCGGCGTGGCGGCCTCGGCGGCGGTGGTGGCGACAGTCGCGTTCGGTGCGCTGCCCGCGCTGCCGATGCTCGCCTACCGCCTGGCCCGGCTGCCGGTGCCGTCCATCCCCACCGGGCCGGACGACCTCAAGACCGACACCGAGTCGGTGGACGGGCCGTCGGTGCTGCGCGACAGCGAGCGCGCCGACGCGTTCCTCACCGGTCTGCTCTGGACCGTCTCGCTGCTGGTGCTCGGCGGCGAGGTGGTGCTGGCCGGGGACGGCCGGCTGCCCGCGGTCCTGCTCTGCCTGGTGCTGGCCCTGCTGTCGCTGCTGCGGGCCCGCCCGTTCCTCAGCCGCGCCCAGCGCACGCCGGTACTGCTGTCCGGCACCGCCGGCCTGGGGCTGGTCGCCGCCGCCGTGTTCGCCGCCGGCTCGCTGGCGACACGGCTCGGGCTGATCCTGGGCGGCCTGGCCGTGCTGGCCGTGATCAGCCTGGTCTACGGCCTGACCGTGGCCGGCAAGCGGATCTCCCCGGTCTGGGGCCGGATCCTGGACATCGTCGAGATCCTGCTGATCATCGCGCTGGTGCCGCTGGCCGTCTGGGTCTGCGGCGCGTACGGCTGGATCGTCAACCTTCGACCGTGACGGTGCCCATCGCGGTGCCGACCGGCGCGGTGGCGTAGACGCCGGGGCCGTGCTGGCCGTCCAGCGGGCGGGCCGGCACGCCCGCGCGCCGGGCCATCTCCCGGACCGCCTTCACCAGCGCCTCGGCGTGCCCGTCCATGGCCGCCACCCGCAGCAGCGGCGGCACCCGCCGCCCGCCCGGGAGCACCACCGCGGCGACCGTGTGCGAGGGCGCGGAGGTGGCGGTGACCGCGTCCACCAGTGCACCGAGTGAACCGTTGGGGCGTACCCGCAGGGCCAGGCAACGCTGCGTCCAGCCGCCCCCGCGCAGGCTGGTCCACGTCTCCACCGGGGACTCCGGCGCGAGGTCGAGCCCGGCCCCGGACACCACCGCCGCGTGCAGCTCGTTCCGGTCGAGCACCCGGTGACCGAGGCCGGCGGCGTTGAGCGCCTTGCCGAGCCGGCCCACCCCGGCCGCCACCGTACGGTGCACGCCGCGCAGGCCGCCGCCCCGGCTCACCGCCTCGGCCCGCGCGTCGGACACCGACAGGCGCAGCGCCATCCACACGGTCCGGTACGCCGACGGCGGCGCGCCGGGCGCCGGGTACCAGACCAGGGTGTGCGAGACGACCTGGGTCTGGGTGACCGGGCCGGAGAAGTCGGCGAGTACCGCGAGCGCGCGGTCGACCGCCGCCGCCTCGATCGAGCCGGCGGGTGCGCCGGGCCGGCCGGTAAGCGCCAGCGCGGCGAACCAGCCCCGGTCGTCCTGCCCGATGCCGAGCCGGATGCCGCGCTCGGTCAGCTCCACCACTGTCAGCTCCGGGGCCAGCGCGGCCAGCCTCGGGTCACCACCGGGTGCCGCGCCCCGGGCCCGGTCGCGGCGCCGGCGCAGCCGGCGGCGGAGCATCAGATCCTCGTACCACCAGCGGCCGTCCCGGCGCGCGAACGTCGCGGCCACCGCGAGCAGTGCCAGGACGGCGACCACCGCGAGCAGCCACGCCGGGCCGGCGGTGGCGAACCAGACCGCGAGCGCGGCGCACTCCACCACCACGAGCTGCCCGACCACGACCGGGCCGAGGCGTCCCCGGCGGCGCTTGTCGGCCGGGGTGACCGGCCGGTCCGGTACGGCGGGAGCGGTGGCGGTACGACCGGGTGGCGCCTGGAGCTGCGTCATCGGTGTGCGTCCCTTCTGGACATGCTGGGCATCCGCCGGGCGGGTGCTGTCGTTCGGGGCGGCGGACGGGGCCCGGCGCACCCCCGACGGCCCCTTATCGTAGGGAAGCCCGCGGCGCTGTTCGGACCTGTCGCTGTGGCCCCACCCCCGCCGGAGGTTAGTCATGCGGACCCGCCGCGATCAGGTGCAGGCGTACCGCTTCGTCACCCGCCGCATCGTCTCGGCGCTGCTCTCCGGTGATCCGGAGACCAACGACCTGCCGATGCGCCGCCTCGGCATGGCGGTGTTCGGCAGCGTCGTCGCGGCCGCGGTGGTGCTCGGCGGCGTGGGCGCGTACGGGCAGCTCACCAGCAACTCCGCTCCGCTGGAGCCGAACACGCTGGTGATCGAGCGGGAGACCGGCGCGACGTACTACGTCGGCGAGGACGAGGTGCTGCACCCGACGCTCAACTACGCGTCGGCGCGGCTGATCGTCAACGACGCCGGGGCGCAGCCGCGCACCATGTCCCAGGCGTCGATCAAGGACCGTCCACGCGGGCGGCTGGTCGGCATCGTGGGCGCACCGGACGACCTGCCGGATCGCAGGTCGCTGGTCGGGCTGCCCTGGTCGGTGTGCGACGTGCCGGATCCGAACGACCCGCAGCGGTCCACCGCCCATCTGGTGATCGATCGCGCGCTGCCCGGCGGCACGACGCTCACCGACCGGGCCGTGGTGGTGCGGACCGGCGACGCGCGTCACCTGCTCACCGGCGGCTCCCGGCTGCGGGTGGCCGGCGACGAGCAGGCGCTGGTGGCGTTGAAGATGGCCGGCGCGACGAACCTGACGGTCGGGCAGCAACTGCTGAACGCGGTGCCGGTCGGCCCGGATCTGCGCAAGCCGACGATCGCCGGCGACGGCGGCGCGAGCGGACTCACGGTGGCCGACCGGCCGGCCCGGATCGGCCAGGTCTACCAGGCCGCCGGCCAGTACTACGTGCTGACCCGGCAGGGCCTGGCGACCGTCCGTGAGGTCACCGCGCTGCTGCTGCTCGGTGGCGGCGGTGAGGTTACCCAGATCACCCCCGACGAGGCGGGCCGGCTCCTCACCGACCAGCGCCTGGACGCGGACGGCCTGCCGGCCCGGCTGCCGGCGCTGCACGAGGTCCGTCCGGGGCGGACGGTGCTCTGCGCCACCTACCGGCCCGGTCCGGCCGGTCAGCCACCGACCACCACGCTGGAGGTCTTCGACTCCCCGCCGACCGAGCTGACCTCGGCGACCGCGGTGCCCGCACGGCAGGGCCCCCGGGACGCGGTACGCACCGCCGAGAGCGTGCTGCTGCCCGGCGGCAAGGGCGTGCTGGCGCAGGCCACGGCCGGGGAGAGCGGCAAGGCGGCGACCGGTTCGACGGTCTACCTGATCACCGCGCAGGGCATCCGCTATCCGCTCGGCACCGCCGGGGGCGACGCCAAGAGCGCGCTCGGGTACGGCGACGTGACGCCGCTCGCCGTACCCGCCTCACTGCTGGCGCTGGTGCCGACCGGTCCGACGCTGTCCCGCGAGGATGCGTTGACTTACTTCGATGCGTCGACCCTTCCCGGTGCCACCGCGACGCCCTCGGCCGGCGGCGGGGCGGCGCAGGTCCAGGGCGGTTGACCGGTCCTCGCCCGCGCCGAGGTGGAGGTTGTCCGTCACGGGTCACCCGGGTTGGTCCGCTTCGACTAGCCTGAGTGCGGCGAACGGTCGTCGACGATGACTACGGGGATGCAACCATGACGGGGCGCACGACGGTAGACGTACTGTCCTTGGAGGACTTCCACCAGCGGCTCGAGCGGCGTCTGCACGAGGCGGAGTCGGTGTTGCGCAGGCTCAACACCCAGATGCAGTGCCGCCCGCCGGCCCTCGGCACGTTCACCGACGCCACCGACAACGCCCGCCGCTACTCCGAGACCCACCAGAGCTACGTCAACCACGTCGACCGGCTGCGCCGGGCGATCCTGGCCGCCCGCGAGGCGACCCACAAGATCATGACGAACTACCGGACCGCCGAGGCCCGCAACGCCGCCGCCGCGGCCGACATCGCCGCCGCCCTCTCCGGGCTGAACGAGGCGATGGAGCAGCCGAAGGAGGACCCGCGTGTCTGAATACACCCAGCGCTACGAGCACGTCCCTCATGAGGAGCTATACCAGGGCGTCAACGCCGGCGACCCGAAGCAGATCGAGGCGCTCAGCGCCCAGTGGACCTCGCTGAAGGGCACGCTCGACGACCTCAGCCGCGACCTCACCGCCGACCTGGAGGCGCTGGCGAAGACCTGGACCGGCGACGCCGCGCGCGAGTTCCAGCGCCGGCTGGACATGGTCGTCCGCTACTCCGGCAACCTCGCCGAGGGCATGACGGGTATGCGGCAGGGCCTCGACATGATGGCCAGCGAGCTGCGGGCCGCCCAGTCGAAGGCGGAGAGCCCGGAGAAGACCGACGACAACGACAAGCTGCTCTCCGGCGCCGGCAAGGGCTTCCTGCTCGGCGGCGCTCCCGGCGCGGTGATCGGCGGGATCGTCGGCCACCAGCAGGACAAGGCCGAGCAGGAGAAGGCGCACCAGCGGATGGTGCAGGTCGTGGCGAAGCTCGCCGAGGGCTACGACTACTCGGCGTACGGCCGGATCGTCGTCCCGGAACCGCCGGAGACCGATCTGCCCCGCCCCACGGGCAACGGTGACCCGACGCTGCAGAACGGGCCGTCGGTGGAGGCGCCGTCGTCCGGCCCGAGCCTGGGCAGCTTCGGCCCGGGCGCGAACGCCACCGCCACCACGTCGGGCGTGCACCACACGGCCCCGACCGGCGGCACTCCGGGCGTGGGCACGCCGGGTGCAGGCACTCCTGGCGGTCAGCCGGGTGCTGGCGCTCCGGATTCGGTGCCGACCGTCGGCACCGTCGACCCGACCGGCACCTCGCTGGCCGGAGCCGCTCCGTTGACCAGCACCGTCGGCGGTCCGTCGATCGGCGGCGGCCCGGGCTTCGGTCCCGGTGGCGCCGGACCGACGACGATGAGCGCCGGCGGAGCAGGTGGCGGGCTCTACGGCGCCCCCGGCGTGCTGAGCACCGGCTCGCTCGCGGGCACCGGCGCCAACTCGGCGTCCTCGGCCCGCTTCGGCGGCGTGCCCGGCGCGGAGAACCGCTCGGCGGCGGGCACCGGCCGGCTCACCTCCGGGCGCGGCCTCGTGGTCGACGCCGGGAGCAGGTCCGCCGAGCGCACCGGCGGCACCACCGGGCGGCCCGCGATGGCCGGCCGCAGCGGCGTGCTGGGCGGGCGAGGCGGCTACGGCGACGACGAGTCCGACGGCCGGCTGACCTGGCTCACCGAGGACGAGATGGTCTGGGGCGACGGCGACGCCGCCCCGCCGCCGGTGCTCGGCGGCAGCTGACACCGCATCCACGCGGCGGGGCGGCACCCCGGCGGGACGCCGCCCCGCCGCGCGTCCGGCCCGGCCCGGGTGGTCCGTCCACACCGGCCCGTGTGCAGGCTCACGAAAACCCGCAAGATCTTTGAGCTGCGGGATGCTCCGCTGACCGATAGGTTGAAATGGTGCTGCCCGTAGCGTTCGACCCGTCCACCTGGACGGCGACGCTGCGCCGGATCGCCCGCACGGCGGTGGCCAGCCTGGTGCTGATCGCCGGCCTCCAGGGCATCGCCGCCGCACCCGCCCACGCCGCCGCGTCCTCGCACGCGACAGTCGCCCCGCACGCCGTCGCGACTGAGCACGTGGCGGCGATCGAGCATCTCGCCGCCGTCGAGCACGTCACGGCGCGGCAGGCGGTCACGGCCGGCGCCGCGCGCACCGCCGATCTCACGGCGGGCGACGCCACGACCGCCACCCCGCGGACGACAGGTCCCGGCACCGGCCCGGCCGTCACCGAGGCCCCTTCCGCCGACTCCGCCGGGCGCGTCCCCGGCGTCGCTGTCGTCGCCGCCGCCGACCCCGGCCGGGCGCACATCGCCCGTCGCGGCCCGCCGCACGCCTGACCGGGCGCCCTTCCGGTACGCCCCGGCGCGGTCCCACGGCCCGCACCCCGCGCGCCCTGCCGCGCGTCCCGTCGCGTCTGAGTCACGACGCGCACCCGCCCGGATGTCCGGGTCACCACCGTTGATCATCTTTCGTTCCACCACGAGGTGCTGGTGATGCAGACCGTCTTCTCCTCCGTCCTGCCCGACATGCCCGTGGCCGCCGTGATCTGGCTGGTCCTGCTCGCCGTGGCCGCGACAGTGGTCGCCGCGCTGATCGTCCGGCCGTCCCGGTTCCGTTCGGAACTGGTCGAACGGATCAGCGACGCCGCCCGGCCGAGCAGCATCGAACGCGCCGAGCGCACCCGCGTACGGGACCGGGAGCGGCTCCGCTACGCCGACGAGATGGCGGTGGCGGCCTCCCGCGCGACGGCGACCGCCGAGCGGAGCCGCGCCGGGTGGTTGAGCGCCCAGGAGGAGGCCGAGGTCGCCTGGCAGGCGTACCAGGCGGCCGAGGAGGACGTCCGGCGCCTGACCGCCGCCGCGGCGCTGCCGCTGCCCCGGACCGCAAAGACCCCGGCCGAGTACGCCGACCGGGAGCGCTGGCTGCACCGGGCCGCGATGGACGCCCAGTGGCGCGACGAGATCACGGTGCGGCAGCTCAGCGACATCCTCGGCGGCAACGGCTGGGATCCCAGCCGGCACCCGGTGGAGCAGGAACTGCTGCTGCGCCGGCTGGTCCGGGACAACCTGGCGGCACGGCACCGGGCCGCCGCGCAGCGGGAGCAGGCGGCCTGGCAGGCAGCCGAGCGGGCCGCCGCGGCGGCGCAGAGCCTGCGCGACGAGGCGTTCGCTGCACTGCACCCGGTCGCCGAGCCGCAGACGGAACTGTCCATCGTCGGGTTCGCCGGCCCCGAGGCCACCCGGGAGCTGCCGACCGCAGCGGGCGTGGAGACCACTCGCGAGCTGACCCCGGTGGCTCGGGGCCGGGCGGCGGTCGTGGCCTGAGAACACCGAGGACAGGACGCGAAGGCTCGACAGCTTCGACACCGGGCGGCCCAGGCCCGGCTCGGCTAGCGTGGTGGCGTGTCGCGTGAAAACTGGGTGCTCGTCGTCGTCGCCGCCGTTCTCGCGGCGGCCATGCTGGCCGGGGCCGTGCTGCTCGCGATCCGGGTGGTCCGCACCCGCCGGATGCTCGGCGCGCTCGGCGCCGGCGGCAAGGTCGCGTTCTACGGCGCGCTGATCTACACGATCCTGCCGGTGGACCTGCTGCCCGACCCGATCTACCTGGACGACATGGGCGTGCTGGCCGGCGCGCTGTTCTACCTGGGCCGGCTGGTCGCCAAGCACCGCGCCGAGCAGCGGGCCGCCGGGGAGTCCCCGGCGGCGACGTTGCCGCCCGGCACGGCGCCCCGCCGCTGAGACGTCACCGGCACGGATGCGAGGAGACGACATGGCGGGACGGCACCGTCTGGATCCACACGACGAGCGGGTGCGGAGTTTCTTCGCGCACCGGCACCTCGCCACGCTCACCACACCGCGTGCCGATGGCACCCCGCACGTCGTACCAGTGGGGGTGACCTTCGACCCGGCGGCCGGGCTGGCCCGGGTGATCACCTCCGCCGGGTCGGCCAAGGCCCGGCACGTCGCGGCGGCCGGGCCGGACGGCGTCCCGGTAGCGGTGTGCCAGGTCGACGGCCGCTGGTGGCTGACCGTGGAGGGCCGGGCGGTGCTGCGCCGTGACCCGGAGTCGGTGGCCGAGGCCGAACGCCGGTACGCCGAGCGGTATCGCACGCCGCGTCCGAATCCGGAGCGGGTGGTCATCGAGATCGCCGTGACCGGGCTCCTGGGGAGCCTCCCCGGCTGAGGTGTCTGTCCGGTTCCGCGGTGGCCCCGGTCACGGCCGGAATGGGCTGCCGAGGCAGGGCGGTTGAACTCTCCGTACGCCGAGCGCCACTCCTGGTGCCGCGTCTCCCGCACGGAGCCGTCGACCCCCCGAATGGAGCCTCGACCATGAATCCGATCATCCGCAGGTGTGTGCTGTCCGTCGCCGGCCTGGCCGCGGCCGGCGGTGCCGTCGCCGGTCCGGCCGCCGCCGCCCACGCCGCCCCGGTCAAGGGCAAGGGTGACCGCGCAGCCGACTACGAGTACCAGGCGCAGCCGAACTTCTTCTACTGCGGTCCCGCCTCGACCCGGATCGCGCTGTCGGCCGAGGGCAGGGACGTGAGCCAGGACGAGCTGGCCGCCAAGCTCGGCACCACCGTGAACGGCACCGACTCGGCCATCGACATCACCCGGGTGCTCAACGAGTACACCGGTGGGAAGTACCGGACCACCGAGATCCGCGACGACGTGGCCACCCGGGAGCAGGTCGACCGCCTGCGCGCGGACATCCGTAGCGCTGTGGACGACGACCGGCCGGTGGTGGCGAACATCCTGGGCGGCGCCCTGGACGTCGACGGGGTGGAGCACAGCTATCCCGGCCACTACGTGACTGTCGTGCGGTACGAGGGCGACGGTGACCGGGTGATGATCGCCGACCCGGCCCGGCCGGACGCGCCGACGTACTGGATGGACGTGACCGAGCTGGCCAACTGGATCGCGGGCCGCGGTTACAGCTCCTGACGGCCGGGCCGGTCTCTCCTGTGGATGAGGCCGGCCCGACGCCGCGGCGGCCACGCTCCCCGGCGGGGGCGTGGCCGCCGTCGTGTTCCGGCGTCGAAGCGGGTGTACGTCAGCGGCCGGTGTCGCCTTCGCCGGTGCGCTGCTGCGCCATGTCGACGCCCTTGTCGATCTGGTCGTCGTACTTGCCGCCGGTGCGCTTGTCGGCCGCGTCACCCGCCTTCTCGATGCCCTGGTCGACCTGCTTGTCGTGCTTGTCCGCGAAATCCTTGGCCTTGTCCATGAAGTCGCTCATGCCTGATCTCCCTTCGATACGTTGAATGCCTTCCCTGAGGCGGGGGGCACAAACACCGGGTGGGTGGTTGCTGCCCTGGTGTCGGATCGACCCGCGTCGGGTACCAACGGCCACGATCGAGGAGGCGACGTGGACGACGACGCTGGCACACCCGGGCGGGCACCGGCCACCGGGCCGCGGCAGACCTGGGCGGGACTGCCCTGGCCGGTACGGACGGCGGTCACCTGGAGCGCCTGTCTGCTGGTGGTGACGGCCGGGCTGTGGCTGCTGGGGCAGATCGCCGTACTGCTGGCGCCGCTCGCGGTGGCGCTGGCCGGCACGCTCTTCCTCACCGCGCTGCTCGACCCGGTCCTGGTACGCCTGCGCCGGCTGCGGGTGCCGGCCGGGCTCGCCGCGCTGCTGAGCATCCTGCTGTTGCTCGGCATCCTGGGCGGGGCCGGCGTCCTGGTTTGGAACCTCGCGGCGAGTCAGTTCGGCGAGCTGAGCCAGCAGCTCGGCCAAGGGCTGGAGCGCTCCCGGGACTTCGTCACGTCCAGCCTGCCGGTCAGCGATCAGCAGCTCGACCGGCTCGTGGAGCAGATCCGGCAGGGCCTGAGCAGCGGCGCACCCGACCCGGTCGCCGGGGCGCGCAAGGTCGCCGAGGTCGTGGGCGCGATCCTGCTCGCGCTGGTCCTGCTGTTCTTCCTGCTCAAGGACGGCCGCTCGATGTGGCACTGGGTGCTGCGCCGGCTGACCGGCCCGCGCCGGGAGCTGACCGCCGAGGCGGGGCGGGCGGGCTGGCGGACGCTCGGCGCGTACAGCCGGGGCACGATGATCATCGCGGCCATCGACGCCATCGGCATCGGGCTGGCGCTTGTCGTGTTGCGTGTCCCGCTGGCCCTGCCGCTCGCCCTGATCACGTTCGTCGGCGGGTTCGTCCCGATCATCGGGGCCACCGTGGCCGGTGCGGTGGCGGTGCTCGTCGCGCTGGCCGCGAACGGCCCCACCACCGCGCTGCTGACCCTGGCCGCCGTGATCGCCGTCCAGCAGATCGAGGGCAACCTGCTGGAACCGCTCGTGATGCGGCGGCAGGTGCAGCTGCACCCGGCGGTCATCCTGGTGGTGGTCACCGCCGGCACGCTGGTCGCCGGGGTGGCCGGTGCCTTCGTGTCGGTGCCGATCGCGGCGGTGCTGTGGCGGGTGCTGGACACCGTGCAGCAGCACCGCGCCGACGGGCGGAGCGGCACCGGCGCATCCGCGCCGACCGCCGATCCCGGCCGCGCCGCCGAGGCCGCGGGCTGATTCCGCCACTGCTCAGGCGGGGTGCGGCTGGCGCAGGTGCGTGGTGAACCACGCACCCGTCTGGTCGGCCACCTGCTCCAGCGTGCCGGGCTCCTCGAACAGGTGCGTGGCGCCGGGCACGATCCGCAGCTCGGCCACCTCGCCCAGCGCGTCCCGGGCCTGCTCGTTGAGCACGATCACCTGCTCGTCGAGGCCGCCGACGAGCAGCAGCGTCGGTGCGCGTACCGCGGTCAGTGAGCTGCCGGCCAGGTCGGGTCGGCCGCCCCGGGAGACCACCGCGCCCACCCGGTCCGGCCGGGTCGCGGCGGCGACCAGGGCGGCGGCCGCGCCGGTGCTGGCCCCGAACAGCCCGATCGGGAGTCGCCCGAGTTCCGGGTCGGCGCCCGTCCAGTCGACGATCCCGGCCAGGCGCTCGGCCAGCATGCCGATGTCGAAGCGCAGGTCGGCGGTGACCTCGTCCCGGGCCTCCTCGTCGGCGGTCAGGAGGTCGACGAGCATCGTGCCGAGCCCGCGCTCGTTGAGCGCGCGCCCGACGGCCGTGTTGCGCGGGCTGTGCCGTGAGCTGCCGCTCCCGTGCGCGAACAGCACGACCCCCCGCGCCCCGGCAGGCACCACCACGTCCCCCACGAGTCCGCCGTCCACCACAGGTACCGAAACCTCACGCATCACCCCACCGTCCCTCCCGCTCTCCCCCACCGCATACCCCCCACCCCGACGATCATGAGGTTGGCGGCAGATTCGGAGATCGACAACGCCGTCAACTTCATGATCGACGGAGACGGCAGGGGAAACGGACGCGTGCGGGGTTGCGTTGACGTTCGACCGGCTCGGCGACGTCCGCCGCCGGCTGCACGACCAGCTCGCCCACGCGATCGCCCAACGGGAGGAAACATGCCTCAGGACACGGGGACCGGCCGGTTGAACCCGGTCACCGACGACACCTTCGCGGCCACCGTGCTGGCCGCCGACCGCCCGGTGGTGGTGGACTTCTGGGCCGAATGGTGCCCGCCGTGCCGGGTGGTGTCGAAGCACCTGGCCGAGCTGGCCGAGGAGTTCGGCGACGCGCTGCGCTTCGTCACCGTCAACACCGACGAGAACCCGGCCACCGCCCGCGCCCACCGGATCATGTCCGCGCCGACCATGCTGGTGTTCCGGCGCGGCGAGGTGGTCGGCTCGATCGTCGGCTCCCGCCCGAAGGACCACCTGCGGCGCAGCTTCGCCCGGCACGTGGACGGTTGAGCCCTCGCCTGGACGGTTGAGCCGCCGCCGGGCGGGAACGCGCGAGGTGACCACGGACCCCGACCGATCGCGAGGATCGTGATGGCGAGACAGGACAGGTCCCGGGAACAGGAAATCACCGACCAGGAACGCCGCGAGCAGGAGCTGAAGGACTCCCCGGACTGGGCCGACCGCGCCTCGACGGCGCGTACCGCCGACGATCCGCGGGCCACGGCGCCGCGCGACGCCGGCGGGCGTCCGTCAAACGGCCGCCAGTTCTGAGGTACGCGTACCGAGCGGTCCCGCCCCTCGTGGCGGGGCCGCTCAGTCCATGCGGTCCGGCAGGTGCATCAGCGGCGCACGGCCCTGGGGCTGTTCCGGCTGTGTCCCGCTCGGATGGGCCGGTGGCACCGCCACTGTGACCGGCTGCCCGGAGGTGACGCGCAGCGGCTCATCGTGGTGCCGCAGCTCCACGGCCGTGTCCGGGCCGCCGTTGCGCAGCGAGTACGTCGTCTGGTGCGGCCGCACGTCGACCCGCAGCCGCATCCCGCGCCACTGGAGCGAGAACTCCAGGCGGCTGAGGCGGCTGGGGAGCCGGGGCGCGAAGGACAGCGTCCCGTCGTGGTCGCGCAGCCCGCCGAACCCGGCGACCAGCGCGATCCAGGCGCCGGCCAGGGATGCCATGTGCACGCCGTCGCGGGTGTTCTCGTTGAGGTCGTGCAGGTCCATCAGCGCGGCCTCGCGCAGGTAGCGGTGGGCCAGTTCGAGGTACCCCACCTCGGCCGCCAGCACCGCCTGGGTGCAGGCGCTCAGCGACGAGTCGCGTACGGTGCGCCGCTCGTAGTAGACGAAGTTACGCAGCTTCTCGGCGGCGCTGAACGCGTCGCCCCGCCAGTGCATGGCCAGCACCAGGTCGGCCTGCTTGACGACCTGCTTGCGGTAGAGGTCGAAGTACGGGTAGTGCAGCAGCAGCGGGTACTTCTCCGGCGGCGTGTGCTCGAAGTCCCACTCCTGGAAGCGGGTGAACCCCTCCACCTGCTCGTGCACCTCGGTCTCCGCGTCGTACGGGATGTGCATGTCGTTAGCGGCGTCCCGCCAGGCGGCGGCCTCCTCCTCGGTGACGCCGAGGTCGAGCGCCTGGTCCCGGTAGCGCATCGCGCAGTCGGCGGCGGTACGCAGGTTCCGCTGCGCCATCAGGTTGGTGTAGACGTTGTCGTTCTTCACCGCCGTGTACTCGTCCGGGCCGGTGACGCCGTCGATGTGGAACCGGCCGGCGCGGTCGTGGTGGCCGAGCGAGCGCCACAGCCGGGCGGTCTCGACCAGCAGTTCCAGCCCGGTCTCCCGTTCCAGCGTCTCGTCGCCGGTGACCAGGACGTAGCGGCGCAGCGCGTCGGCGACGTCGGCGGCGATGTGGAACGCGGCGGTGCCGGCCGGCCAGTACGCCGACGACTCCGGCCCCTCGATCGTGCGCCACGGGAAGGCGGCCCCTTCGAGGTTCAGCGTGCGGGCGCGTTCCTGGGCCTGGGGCAGCGTGGAGTAGCGCCACTGCAACGCGTCCCGCACCGCGCCCGGCTGCGTGTACGTCAGCACCGGCAGCACGAACATCTCGGTGTCCCAGAACGCGTGGCCGTCGTACCCGGGGCCGGTGAGGCCCTTGGCCGAGATCGGCCGCCGTTCCGCGCGGGCACCGGCCTGGAGGACGTGGAAGAGGCCGAACCGGACGGCCTGCTGCACCTCGGGGTCGCCCTCGACGCGCACGTCGGCGGCGTCCCAGAACGCGTCCAGGTATTCGCGCTGGGCCCGGCGCAGGCCGTCCCAGCCGTCGAGCCGGGCCGCCGCCAGCGCCGCGCCGACCTGGTCGCGCAGCGCCGGCAGGGACCGGCGGCTGGACCAGCCGTACGTGAGGTACTTGACCACGCGGAGCGTCTGGCCGGGCTTGAGCACGCAGCCGACGGTGGTACGGACCCAGTCCTCGTACCCCTCGCTCTCGATCGTGGTGCGTTCCGGGCCGTCGATGTCGTGGCCCATCGCGGCGGCGACCCGCAGGCCGCTGACCTTGGTGCGGTGGATGAGCTGGCCGCCGTCGTCGGTGGTCAGCTCCTCCTCGGACTGCAACGGCGACTCCAGGACGGCGGCCACCCGGGGGTCGCGGCTCTGCGGCGGCAGCGACTCGTTGGCGACCAGCTCGGACTGGACGATCAGTCGCAGCGGCCCGTCGACCGGCTCCACCTCGTAGTGGATGGCCGCCACGGAACGTTGGGTGAACGACACCAGCCGGGTGGTGCGGACCTTGACCTCGCGGCCGGCCGGGGAGCGCCAGTGCAGGTCCCGGTGGAGCGTGCCGGCGCGCATGTCGAGGACGCGCTCGTGGGCCAGCAGTTCGCCGTAGCGCACGTCGAGCGGCTCGTCGTCGACGAGGAGCCGGATCAGCTTGCCGTTCGTGACGTTGACGATGGTCTGCCCGGATTCGGGGAAACCGAAGCCCGCCTCCGCGTACGGCAGGGGCCGCAGCTCGTAGAACGAGTTCAGGTAGGTGCCGGGAAGCCCGTGCGGCTCGCCCTCGTCGAGGTTGCCGCGCAACCCGATGTGGCCGTTGGACAGCGCGAACACCGACTCGGACTGGGCCAGCACGTCCATGTCGAGCTGCATCTCCCGGACGTGCCAGGGCTCGACCGGATACGCCCGTTCCCGGATCACGCGGCCGGCTCCGATGCGAGCAGGTCGGCGAGGTCGGTGACCACGACGTCGGCGCCGTGCGCGAGCAGCTCGTCGGCCTGGCCGACCCGGTCGACGCCGACCACGTACCCGAATCCGCCGGCCCGGCCGGCGGCCACTCCGGCGAGGGCGTCCTCGAAGACGGCGGCCCGCGCCGGTTCGACGCCGAGCAGCCGCGCGCCTTCCAGGAACGTGTCCGGGTACGGTTTGCCGCGCAGCCCGCTCGCGCGGGCGACCACGCCGTCCACCCGCGCCTCCAGCCAGCGCTCCAGCCCGGCGGCGTGCACCACGGCGGCGCAGTTGGCGCTGGCCGAGACGACCGCGCGGCGCAGCCCGGCCGTGGTGGCCGCCTCCAGGTAGCGCACCGAACCCTCGTACACATCGACGCCGTGCTGCTCGATCTGCTGGAGCAGGACGACGTTCTTGCGGTTGCCGAGGCCGTTGACGGTGTCCGCCCCGGGCGGGTCGTCCGGCGAACCCTCGGGCAGGATGATGCCGCGCGAGGCCAGGAATGTACGCACCCCGTCGGCCCGCGGTCTGCCGTCCACGTACCGGTTGTAGTCCGGTCCGCTGTCGAACGGGCGGAACGGCTCGCCGGTTTCCACCGACCGGCGCCGCAGGTACGCGTCGAACGTCGCCGCCCAGGCGGCGTTGTGCACCTTGGCGGTCTGCGTCAGCACACCGTCCAGATCGAAGAGACAAGCGCTCACGTGCGCGGGGAGGCCCAGCATCGCTTGAATCTATCCAGCCCTCGCGCCGGGCAAACCCCGTTCGGGGCTCAGCGGTTCGGGCGGAGCGTCCAGATCACGGTGAGCGCCGAGGTGACGGTGCCGTCCTCGGTGCCGATCTCCACCTCGACGGGGAACTCGGGCCGCGTTCCCGCGTCCAGCTCGGCCAGCACGTCGGCGGGCGGACGACTGAGCCGGGCGGTCGCCAGCACCGGCCCCACCGCCACCTTGCGGTAGCGGATGGTCGCGGTCACGGCCAGGGGTACGGCCCGGTCGAGCACGTGCCCGAACGCGGCCAGGACAACCGCGCCCGAGGCGGTCTCCCCCAGCGTGAACATGGCCCCGGCGTGCGGGCCGCCCACGTGGTTGTGGTGCGCCGGGTCGTCGGGGAGCCGGACCACGGCCCGGACCCCGCCCTCGGCCTCGGGCGCCACCTCGACGAACTCGATTCCGAGCGTGCGGGCGAACGGCACGGCGGCGAGGAAACCGGCCGCCACCTGGCGAGAGTCGATGCTCATGCCCCAGACGCTACTCGCCAGTAACTTCCCCGGCAAGGCGGTACCGCTTGGTCATCGCCGGGCGCCGACCGCCCAGAACACCAGCAAACTGCCATAATGCCCGGACTGAACGGCCCACCGCCCTCCGGAGTCCTGATCTTGAGAATCTCGCGATGACCCCGGCTGTCGACGTCCGGCGGGTGACTGTCACGTACGGCTCGACCCTGGTCCTGGACGGCATCGACCTCCGGGTGCCCGAGGGCGCCGCCGTCGCGCTCGTCGGCGAGAACGGGGCCGGAAAGTCCACCCTGCTGCGCTGCATCACCGGCCTCCAGGAGCCGTCGGCAGGCGGCATCTCCGTCTTCGCGGCGGCGCCCGGGCGCGGTGCGGACTTCTGGCGGCAGGTCGCCACGACTGTGGAGTCGCCGAGCTGGTACCAGGGTCTGACCGTGCGCGAGCACCTCGAACTGGTCCGGGTGGTCAACGGCGGCGACCCGGACGACGGGCACATCGACGAACTCTGCGCCGCCCTCGGCCTCGCGGGGCTCTCCGACAGCCTGCCCATCACGCTCTCCTCCGGGCAGCGCCAGCGCTTCCTGCTCGCCGCGACCCTGGGGCGGCCCAGCCGGCTGCTCGTCCTCGACGAGCCCGAGCAGCGCCTCGACACCGGGATCAAGCGCGCGATCGCAGCGCACCTGCGCTCGTACGTGGAGAGCGGGGGCACGCTCGTCATGGCCAGCCACGACGACGGGTTCCGGTGTGGTGTCGGAGCGGACGAAGTCGTGCTCACCCGCCCGGAGAGCTGAGGTGACGCCGATCGAGGCTCCGGTCCGGCCGGGCTCCCCCGCCGCCGTCGACGCCCGCCGCTGGATCCGCCGCCGCCGCATCGCCGCCGAGGGCCGCGCCGACATCGGCACCGTCTACGCCGCGACCCTCGCCGTCCTGATGGCCGCCGGGCTGCTCGGGCAACCGCTTGTCCGTGTCGTCTGGCCGCCGGACCCGCCCGGCGGCGACGCGGCGGTGACCCCGTTCGTCGGTGCCGCCGCCGTTCTCGCCGCCTTCTTCGTCGTCCTGCGTCAGCTCGGCCCGCTGTCGGTCAGCCGTAGCGACGCCACCTGGCTGCTGCCGGCCCCGCTGCCCCGGCGCTCCCTGCTGGCGCCGGCGCTCACACTGACCACCGTCGCCGCGCTCGTCGTCGGCGCCGTCACCGGGATCGCCGTGGCCGGCCATGTCGCCGCTCGCCCGGCCGGGCCCTTGACGGTGGCGGCCAGCGGCATCACCGGAGCGGCGGTCGCGGTCTTCGCGGCGCTGCTCGCGCTCACCTGCCAGCGGCGGCCCTCCGCCGCCCGGGTCGCCGACGGCATCGGCATCGCGACCGGCGCGGGCTGCCTCGTCCTGGCCGCCGCGCTGCGCGTCGCCGGCGACCCTCGTGTCCCCTCCTCGCTCGTACCACCGGTGGCGGTGTTCGTCACCGGCGCCGCCGCCCTGGCGGCCGGGCTGATCGCGGTCGCACTGACCTGGCGGGCGCTGGAGGACTGGCCGACCGCCCCGGTCGCCGAGGCCGCGATGAACGCGGGCGCCTACGCCGACGTCGTCTACGCGGTCGAACCGTCCTACCTGACCGAGATGAGCGCCCGCCGCTTCTGGCGCAGCCGCACCCGGGTACTGACGACGCGCCTGCTGTCGGCCCGCCGGGTGCCGCCGTTCATGGCCCAGGATCTGATCATCCTTCGCCGTAAGACCGCCCGGCTCTGGTGGCCGGTGGGCACGGCCGCCGTCCCGGTCTACCTCGCCGACGGCCCCACGTGGCTCCTCCTCGGCGTGGTTCTGATCGGCGCCCTGGCCGCCGCCGGTCTCACCGCGGAGTCCACCCACAGCGACGCCTCGAACCCGGCGATGCTGCGTCTGCTCGGCGCCACAGGGCGTCAGGTGACCGCTCAGCGGCTCGCGGTCCCCGCCGCCGTCGCCGGCGGGTGGCTCGCCGTCACCCTGGCCGTGCTTCAGGTCGCCGGCGCGCTCACCGGACCGTGGTGGGCGCTCGGCCTGCTGGCCGGCCCGGCCGTCGCGGTGGGTGCCTTCCAGCGGGCGAAGGCGAGCGCCGCCTCGATCGGCACCATCCTGATCGACACGCCGCTCGGGGCGTTCCCGGCCGGCATGCTGCTGTGGCTCCTCAACGGCATCGATGTGCTCGCCGTCCTGACGCTGCCGGTCTCGGTCGGCCTGGTGACGGTGCAGGCGCACGAGGCGCTCGGCTGGCACTGGCTGCTCGCGCAGGCGGGCAGTTCCGCCGTGGGGTGCGCCCTGCTGGTCCGGCGGTCCGGAACCACTGCCGGTTCACTCTGATCGCCTGCCTGCCGCGCAGCCCGCTCGCGCGGGCGACCACGCCGTCCACCCGCGCCTCCAGCCAGCGCTCCAGCCCGGCGGCGTGCACCACGGCGGCGCAGTTGGCGCTGGCCGAGACGACCGCGCGGCGCAGCCCGGCCGTGGTGGCCGCCTCCAGGTAGCGCACCGAACCCTCGTACACATCGACGCCGTGCTGCTCGATCTGCTGGAGCAGGACGACGTTCTTGCGGTTGCCGAGGCCGTTGACGGTGTCCGCCCCGGGCGGGTCGTCCGGCGATCCCTCGGGCAGGATGATGCCGCGCGAGGCCAGGAATGTACGCACCCCGTCGGCACGCGGTCTGCCGTCCACGTACCGGTTGTAGTCCGGTCCGCTGTCGAACGGGCGGAACGGCTCGCCGGTTTCCACCGACCGGCGCCGCAGGCGCCACCTCGACGAACTCGATTCCGAGCGTGCGGGCGAACGGCACGGCGGATCGGGCAGCGGTTGCACCGCGCCGTGCGGACGTGGCCGGCCGGGTGATCGGCAGCCACGCCCGCACGTTCAACACGATCGGGAGCGCCCCCGCGAGGAGGCACGAGGGTGAGTGTCAGCTCGATTCACTCCGGAACGACGTCGAGCGGGCCAACTCGGCCAGGTCGGCGAAGAACTCGGACGCGGGCATGGCCTTGCCCTCCTTGCCGATCGAGGAAGGTGCCAACGGCACCAGCAGGTCCTCCTTCGCGGAGTGCAACCACAGCGCCATCTGGTAGACGGCCGGGATGCGAAGCAGCCGCAACTCGAACCCGGCGGCCTCCAGCTTGGGCAGCTTGCGGACGACCTTCAACGCCTTGTCGGTGGCGTCGACGAACGGCCCCTCGGTGAACTGGGAGACCTCCTGGCTGCCGTCCGGCCCGGCCGTCGTCTCCGCGCTGGCGACCGGTTGCCCAGCCTGCTCGACGAGGTAACGCCAGCCCGCCGGCTGCGCCCGGTCGATGCCCCCACCGGCCAGGACGTCGTCGAGCCCGAGGGTGAAGACCTGGTGCGGGGTGGAAACGTCGAGCGAATCCTTGTTGGTCCCGCGCAGCCCCTTGCCCGCGAATCGGCCCTCGTTGGCGAACCGGTGGAGCTTCGACTTGACCTTGTCACTCATGCCGCGTGGCGGCTCGGGAAGGTTGATCTGCATCCTGAACTCCTCAGCGCACAGTCGTGTAGCTACGGGACCAGACGCCCCCGGCCGCGGTGTAATTATCCCTGAAGGTGTTGAACTCCACGTTGACGAACCCGTCCCAGGGGTCGTGAATCCTGAGCCATTCCGTGCCGCCCGACTCCCAGCGCCCGTGGATGACGACGATGTGGCCGCCGCCGGCCCGCCAATGGGTGTCGACGCCGACCGGCTGCGACTTCGCCAACTCGGTCGCGACCTCCACCGACGTCAGCGGTCGGCGCAGTTCCTCTCGCAGGTGATTCATCCGGCGCAGCGACTCGGTCGGCCAGTTTCCCCGATTGCAGGGCGCCACCGAGGCCGCCGGGCCGCAGCAGTTGTTCAGGCCGAACTGGTCATTGACGAGCGAGCACTGCGTCCACGGCGAGGCCGCGTTGTAGAACTTTTCGATGTTGATGGAACTCGCGGCCCAACACCACATGTTCTGCTGCTGAAACTCCGCGTTGGGGAAGTTGAGCGTCTGGTCGGCCAGGTGGATCCTGAAGGTCTCGAAGGCCCCTCCACTGGCTTTGAACTGAAATTCACCTGCCCGCCACCCTGAGCGGTGGAACTGTTCACCCCGGAGCCGTCCATCCGGAGGAAAACCTCGGGAAAACCGGCCGACTCGATCGAGTAGTTCCCGTTTGCCTGACGGCGGAACCAGAAGGTCTCATGGCCGCCACCGTTGGCGTTGATCTGGCAGTTGACGAGGCCGCCGCCACCGTCGGTCGGAGAGGTCACGCCGCTGCCCACCAGACGCAGGAACACGTTCGGGAAGGCGATGGACTCGATCGAGAAGGTGCCGTTGGCCTGCGGGCGCAGCTTGAACTTCTCCTTGTCGCCGGCCTGGAAATTGCAGTTGACCGTGCCGCCGCCCGCCATATTGGTGGGAACCCCGGTCCCGTCCATCCGCAGGAAGACTTCCGGGAAGGCGGTCGACTCGATCGTGATCGGCGTGTCTCCGAGAATCCTCAGGTCCGCCTCCGACAAAGGCATAGTGGTCCCTTCTGCTTGAGGGGTGGTTCATGACGAATGCCGCCGTTCGCGTGGTCGACACACGCAATGGCGGCGCGGTGCCAGCAAGGCAGGCGTCCTCACCCGAAGCGACCAAGCCGTCACCGTCCGGAAGACACTCTCTATTACCGAATCGATTCATGCAAGGCCTCGACGGCACTTCAACCGTCGGGCGGCAACCGCCCTGGAGCGATACGGCACGCTTTTCCAGCATTGATCCAGCAGCACTATGCGCCGCAGTCAAGAACGTGACACTACGGCCACCGGCGCTATTTCTGCCGCTTACTACCGCCGGGCGGCCGGGTTACATCGGCTACCTCGCTACGCCTTGAATGGTGCGCGCTTCTCATATCCCATCAATGGGATAATCTCGGACAGGGCTTTTTCGGCTGACGCGCGGGCGTCGGCGTCGAACTGGTCGTCGCGGTGCGCCAGCTTGTCCGCCCGGAACGTCGACGCGGTGACGGCGTCCTCGACGCCGAGCCGCTCGAACAGGGCCCGCCGCTGCCCGGGCCAGTCGGCCGCGAGGTCTTCCGCCCTCACCTCGACGTATCGTCGACCCGCCAGGCCGCCCGCGTCCTTCCAGGCCAGCCATCGCTGGTAGACCGGCACCAGGTAGGCGAGCGTCCCGTCGACGGTGGACGGTGCCCACGACTGGGCCAGGTGTGAGGCGAGCACCGCCACCGGGTGACGCTTGATGTGCACGATCGTCGCCTCGGGAGACAACTCCCAGAGGAAGTCCATGGCGAACAGGTTGAACGGCGTCTTCTCGCACCAGGTCGGCTTGCCCGCGTCGGCCGCCGCTCCGCCGAACAGGGTGTCGACCAGGCTCCGCAGGATGCCGACAAGTTCCCCCCGGTCGCGGAAATACCTCGGCACGACCCGCCGTCGGCTGGCCGGCCCGAACGGCCCGGCCGGGCGGTCGCCGTCGCCGAACCCCTCCGCGGCACGGGCTCCTCGAAGGCGTGCGCGATCACCTGCGGCCAGAGCTGGTGTACGGCGTCCCGGTAGCGCCGCTCGTCGACCAACTCGGGCACGGTCTTGCCGCGGTCGTCACGGCGGCCGGGCACGCGTACGGTGAGGAAGTCGCTCAGCCGGTGCAGGGCGTCCTCACCGACGACGGGGTCGTACCGGTGGGTGAGCGCGTCGGCCAGGTCCCGCAGGCCACCGGGTTCGACGAGGAACTTGGTCTCCATCGGGATCCGGTGGATCAGCGGATGCTGGCCGATGATGTCGGCGATCCGCGACGTGCCCGAGCGGCCGGTACCCGCGACGAAGACCGGTGAGGGAGACGGCATGGACGGCAGTCAAACTCCCGCCCCGGCACCGGGGCAATCCAATTACCCCCGCCGAGATCGGCTGATCGCCCACCTGGCCGACGCGGTCGGGTCCGTCGCCGTGCCGCACCCGACCCGGGTCGCCGTCGACGGGCCGCCCGCCGCCGGCAAGACCACGCTCGCCGACGAGCTGGCCGCCGTCCTGCGCGCCCGTGGCCGGTACGTCATCCGGGCGACTGTCGACGACTTCCTCTTCCCCCGGGAACGGCGCTACCGGCGCGGAGAGTTCTCGGCCGAGGGCTGCTACGCCGACACCCACGACCACGGGACGCTGAACCGGGTGCTGCTCGATCCGCTCGGGCCGGGCGGCGATCGACGCTTCCGCTGCACCGTCTACGACCACGCGACGGATACGGTGCTGTCCCCGCCGCTCGCCACCGCCCCCGCCGACGCCGTGCTGGTGGTCGACGGTGTGTTCCTCCTGCGCCCGGAACTGGTCGATCGGTGGGAGCTGCGCGTGCTCGTGTCGACCGCGCCGGACCGTACCGTGGATCGTGCGGTGGTGCGCGAGCGCCGGGTGTCGTCCCGGGCCGACGTCGAACGGCGCTGGCGGGAGCGTTACCTGCCCGCCCAGCGTCTCTACGTCGCCACGGCCCGCCCGGCCGAGCACGCCGACATCATCGTGCACAACGACGATCCCCGGCGGCCGATCTGGTAGACCCGCGCGCACGTGGGTGGCAGGCTGGCGACCATGGACAGGAATCGGGTGGCCGCCTGGATCGCGGCGTACGAGCAGGCGTGGCGCACACCGGGAACGGCGGCGCTCGGCACGATGTTCACCTCGGACGCGAGCTACCGCCAGGGGCCGTACCGGGAACCGGTCGTCGGCCTGCCCGCCATCACCCGCATGTGGGACAGCGAGCGCGACGGACCCGACGAGGTCTTCGAGATGACCTCGGAGATCGTCGCGGTCGACGGCGACACCGCGGTGGCCCGGGTGCGGGTCCGGTACGGCGACCCCGTCCACCAGGAGTGGAGCGACCTGTGGATCATGCGGTTCGCTGAGGACGGCCGGTGCCTGTCGTTCGAGGAGTGGCCGTTCGCGCCGGGAGAGCAGGCCGCCGCCGGGTGAGACACCGGCCGCCTATCCGGCGAGTATCTCCCCGAGAATGCGTTGCGCCTCGGCCGATTCCTCCGCGTCCTCGGGGTCGTCGAAGGTGCGGGAGTAGGTGGACAGCGTCTTCCAGAGCGCCCAGCCACGTCCGCGTGCCCACGTCGCGTCGTCCACCGCCAGCCGCTCGCGGAACGCCTCCCGCCCCTCAGCCGTCAGCAACGTCCAGGCGATCGCCAGGTCGCAGGCCGGGTCACCGACGCCGCACGTCCCGAAGTCGATGACGGCCGCCAGCCGCCCGTGCGTGAGCAGCAGGTTCCCCGGGGCGATGTCGCCGTGGAACCAGCGGTCCACCCCGTCCCAGCGGGCGCCCACCGCCCGCGCCCAGATCTCGCGTACCAGCTCGGCGTCGACATGGCCGCCCAGCGCGACGAGCGCCTGCTCGACCTTCTTGTCGTACGTGCGCAGCGTGCCGCCCCGGAACCAGTTGTGGACACCCGGCTGCGGACCGCCGGCGGCGTCCACGTCCCGCAGGGCCGCGAGGAATCCGGCCAGGTCGAGCGCGAATCGCACCGGTTCGGCGATGCGGTCCGGCTGCGCGGTCTCGCCGTCGAGCCATCGGTAGATCGACCACGGATAGGGGTAGCCGGCACCCGGCTCGCCCCTCGCCACCGGGCCGGGAACGGGTAGCGGCAGCCGGGCGGCGAGGACCGGGAGCCAGCGATGTTCCTTCTCGACGGCCAGGGCGTACTCGGCCGCGCTGGGCAGGCGCACCAGCAGCTCGGGGCCGAGGTGGAAGGTCCAGTTGTCCCAGCCGCCGTTGGCGACCGGTTCGATCCCGAGGCGGGCCAGGTGCGGGAACTGGTCGGCGACCAGACGACGCACCTGCGCCGCGTCGACCGGGATGCGCCGTGGCGGAGGACCGAGATCCGGTACGTCGCTCACGCCCGTTTGGTGTGCGCGACGAACGCCGCCCAGCTCGACGGCGTGAACGTCAGCACCGGCCCCTGCCGGTCCTTGCTGTCCCGCACCCCCACCACACCGGGCACGTTGTCCGCCACCTCGACGCAGTTGCCGCCGTTGCCGCTGCTGCGGGTGCTCTTGCGCCAGATCGCGCCGGTCAACTCCATCGCTTCGCCGCCTCCGAGATCGCCGCCAGGGTCGCCCCGTGCGGCATCGCCTCCGCGCGGACGGACTCCCAGGTCTGCCGCAGCGAGTTTACGTCCACCGTCCGCTCCACGATTGTGCCGTGCAACTGGTTATCGAGGTAGCCCACGTCGTCGCCGTCGGCGGGGGTGGCGAGCACGAACGCGCCGTTGAGCCCCGGATAGGCACCGACCGTCTCCGGCACCAGGTGCAGGTGCACCCGGGGCCGCCGTGCCGTCTCAATCAGGTGCTCCAACTGCTCCCGCATCACCTTCGGCCCACCGACCGGGCGGCTCATCACTGAGTGGTCGAGCACCACCACGAGCTGCGGCGGCGTGGGGCTGTCCAGCACCGCCTGCCGGGCCAGCCGGGCGGCCACCTGCTGCTCGACAGCCTCGCCGACGAACTGCGCGGCTCCCTCGTAGAGCGCGCGGGCGTACCCCTCTGTCTGCAACAGCCCGGGAACAACAAGCGGCTCGAAGCTACGCAGTGAGGCAGCCTCCTGCTCGATGCTCACCCACTCGCGGAACCACGGCATCAGCGCCTCCTGCATCAGCGCATCACGGATGCGCACCAGCAGGCCGCCGCCGTTCAGCACCTCGTCGCAGCGCTCGGTGAACTCGGCGCGCGGCGCCCGGCGGCACTGCTCGACGGCCGCCACCAGCGACGCCGAATAGCTCACCCGCTCGCCCAACGCCTCCTGGGTCAACCCCGCATCGGTACGTAACCGGCGCAGCTCACCAGCGAACAGTTCCCACAACGGCACACGGATCATCTGCACACCTCTGCACACGGCTGCACACGGAAATCGGCCGGTCGGACGGCCAGGAAGGTGGGGGTGGAACGCCTTCCGACCCTAGCGGCGTGGTGACGAAACTGTCACGCAGTGGAGCCGAATTCGTCCGGTTCCCGCTACCGAAAGGAGTTGCACCGTGCGACTGCGCTGGTTCCGCTGCCGGGGTGCGTCGGCACCGACACTGCCCCAGCGGGTACGGGGCGACAACCTGCCGGAGTGGATGCGGCAACCCACGCGTCCACTCCCGACAATGAGCCCCGGCCGGGTCGGCAACCTCACCCCGGCCCAGCAGTGGCGGGCGAACGGCGGCCGATGGTCCGTACCGGAGCAGCGGGCGGGCGACGGCGGCCGGACCGCCCCGGAGCAGCCCGGCGAGCACCGGTGATCAGCCACCAGCTCGGGCAGCCGCCGGACGGGCCGACGCCGGACCGCCCCCGGCCGTACCCGTTGCACGCCACCCCGCACACGCCGCTGCGTCCGATGTGGTGCTGCCGGGCCTGCGGCCAGCCGTGGCCGTGCCCGACGGCCCGGCTGCTGCTCCGCAGCGAGTACGAGGACAACCGGATCGGGTTGTCCATCTACCTGTGCGGGCTGCTGTACGAGGCCACGCGCGACCTCTACCGGCTCAACCCGAACGACGCGCCCGCCCCCGCGGACATGTTCGCCCGCTTCGTCGGCTGGGGCCCGTACCGCCGTCACCCGCCCGTCCCACCGGGCGGTGATTGTTAATAAGGGGCCCTTCCTCTACCGGAGGCGTTAATAGGGTGCCCCTTCTTTCACCGCCAGCCGACGTCGATGCGGTCGCCGCGCTCGTCGAAGAAGTGCAGCGCGTCCATCCTTACCTGCACGGCGAGCGGGTGACCGGGCGACACCTGCGGGTACGGCGCGAGCCGTACCGCCAGTTCCGCCGGACGACGGTGGTGGCGGCCCGGGTCGGGCAGCACGCTCGTACGGTTGCCGCCGCCCCCGCCGACCTCCAGGGCCGGGCCCGACGACTCCGTCGCGCGGCCGGTGAGCCGCTGCATCACCTGGTTGAACCGGCGCAGGCCGCGCTGGCCCGGCGCGGCCCGCTCGACCGGGGTGCCCATCTCGTCCACGACGATCGCGGTGGCGCCGATGTCGAGGAACGCGAGCGACTCGTGGCCGTGGTGCTCCAGGTAGCGGATACGCCCGTGCAGCACGTCCCCGGCGGTGTCCGGCGCGACCGGGGTGAGCGCTTCGGCGCGCATGCCGACCACGATCCGCTCGCCGTGGTAGTGCGCCACGGCCCGGCTGCGGATGTCGTCCCAGGGCAGGTAGAGCGCCTGCTCGCCGAGGTTCAGCGCGACGTAGCGGTCGAGGTGGACGTAGACCGACGCCTCCAGCAGGTTCATCCGGGGGCTGCCCAGGAACGCGGCGACGTAGAGCGTGGCCGGCCGGCCGTACACCTGGGTGGGGGTGCCCACGTCCTGGAGCACGCCCTTGCGCATGATGGCGACCCGGTCGGCCATGGTCAGCGCCTCGGCCTGGTCGTGGGTCACGTAGATGGTGGTGACGCCCAGCTCGCGGGTGAGGCCGGAGATCTCCGCCCGCAGTTCGGCGCGCAGCCCGCTGTCCAGGTTCGACAGCGGCTCGTCCATCAGGAACAGACCGGGCCGGCGCACTATCGCCCGCCCCATGGCGACCCGCTGCCGCTGGCCGCCGGAGAGCTGGCCGGGCTTGCGTGCGAGCACGTCGCCGATGCCGAGCGCGCTCGCCACGTCCTGGATCCGCTCGCCGCGCGGGCCGGGCTCGACGCCGCTCAGGCGCAGCGGGAAGCCGATGTTGTCGCCGACCGTCATGTGCGGATAGAGCGCGAAGTCCTGGAAGACCATGGCGATCTTCCGGTCGCGCGGTGGCAGGTCGTTCGCCAGCTCACCGCCGAGCATGATGGCGCCGGAGGACGGGTCCTCCAGCCCGGCGACCATGCGCAGCACCGTCGACTTCCCGCAGCCCGACGGGCCGAGCAGCACCATGAACTCGCCGTCGTTGACGTCCAGATTGATGGTGTCGACCGCGACTGTTCCGTCCGGGAACACCTTGGTGACATCCTTGAGCGCGACGGTCGCCACCGTCACCTCCCCAGTTCTTCGCCCCAAACCCGGGAATGACTGTGACCAGGATCATCTGATCCGCACATCGGGTAAACGTGCCATGTTCGGCTCGTGACAGTCCTATTAAGCGGTTTTCGCGGGCCGCTATCGTCAAGTGACCTGCCGGTAACCCCTTTTATGGCGTTTCGCCGAGAAACACGCGACGGACCACGCGCTCCGCGGCGTGCCCGTCGTCGAGGGCGCAGAACCGCGCCCGGAACGCCGTCCGGGCCCGCCCGGCCGCCTCGTCGTCGACCGCGCCGGAACGGAACACGTCGAGCAGCCCGGGGAAGTCCCGCGCCACCGCACCCGGCGGCTCGGCCGGCAGGTCGAAGTAGACGCCACGGGCCACCCGGTAGGCGTCCCAGTCCGGCGCGTAGACCACTATCGGCCGGTCCAGCACGGCATAGTCGAACATCGCCGAGGAATAGTCGGTGACCAGCACGTCCGCCGCCAGGTAGAGGTCCTCCACCCGGTCGTACGCGCTCACGTCCAGCACGCCGTCCGACGCCGGCCCCCGAGGATGCCGCTCCCGGTCGTGGAAGTAGTGGCTGCGCATCAGCAGCCGGCCCCGTGGCCCGAGAACGTCGAGCATCCGGTCCGGGTCGAACGGTGGCCGCCACCCGGGCAGGTG
This sequence comes from Micromonospora marina, assembly GCF_900091565.1. Classification (GTDB taxonomy): domain Bacteria; phylum Actinomycetota; class Actinomycetes; order Mycobacteriales; family Micromonosporaceae; genus Micromonospora; species Micromonospora marina. Next base: position 140,790 of record NZ_FMCV01000007.1, read on the forward strand.
CTCCCGGTGCGTCGGCGCGTAGAGCATCACGTACTCGTCGGGTGCGATGCCCAGCGCGGCACGGACCTGGCCGCGGTCCTCGGCGGTGGCCAGCGCCAGGCGGTCGTTGCGCGGGTAGCCGACCTCCAGCGTGGTGTAGTCCGCCGGGTACGCCCGCTCCCACATCTGCGTGGAGAAGCTGTTCGAGGTGATGCTGTAGTCCCACCGGTCCACCCGCCGCAGCAGGCCGGCGAAGTCCATCCCCGTCGCGCCCACCGGGTAGCGCTGCTGGTCCAGCCCCATCACCTTCACCGGCGTGCCGTGGTGGGTCTGCACGTGCACCGAGCCCGGACGCTTGCGGACGAAGTCCGGGAAGTTGACGTTGTTTACCAGCCACCGGGCGCGGGCCAGGACGCGGTGGTACTCGCGGGTGCCGGCCACCACGTACTCGACGCCCGGCGGCAACGTGGCCACCCGGTCGCGGCGGACGATCCACACGCCGCGCACCTGCGGCGCGAGCCGGCGGGCCGCCTCGTAGATCGCCGCCGGGTTGCACGAGTAGCCCCGGTACCAGTAGGCCGCGTACACGGCGAGCGTCGGGTCGATCGGCCGGTGCGACTCGGCCCGGTAGTACTCGCCGAACGCCAGGTCACGCGCCCGCCGGGCGGTACGCCGCACCACCGGCGTGACCTGTCGCCGGGCCCGCCGGGCGGTCCGCCGGGCCGTCTCCCCCGCCTGGTGCGCCTCGCGCAACGCGCTGAACGTCCGCCAGCGCCCGGCCGCCACCAGCCGGTGCTTGAGCCCTTCCGGGCCGGGCGGGACGGGGTAGCCCTCGGGCGGCAGGAAGCGCACGTAGTCGGCGTGCATCTGGGCGAAGAACGGCGCCCGCAGTTCGGGGGCGATCCGGGCGCCGTTGCCGAGCACGGTCAGGTAGTGCCAGATCATCCGCTCGAAGACCGCCGGCCGCAGCCCGGTCACCTGCCAGCGGTCCATCAGCCCGAACACCCGGTGCCACTGCGCGAAGACCTCGAAGTGCCGGTCCCCCCGGGTCTTCGTGATCGCGCCGGTGCGGCGCTGCCGGTAGTTCAGGCAGATCCGGTCGAGTACGCCGATCCGCCCGGCCGCCATGAGCGCCGGGTAGCTGAACGACACGTCCTCGTACCAGCCCGGCTCGAAGCGCAGCCCGTGTTCGAGCAGGAACTCCCGGCGCACCACCCGGTTCCACGCGGTGTGCAGCAGCTTCAGCGTCTCCGGCCGGTCCCGCAGCGCGAACGTCGTCGCGCCCGGCGGGACCGGGAACACGTCGCGCATCGCGCTGCGGGTGCCGATGTTGTTCCAGTGCGCCCGGACGTGGTCCACGAGCAGCACGTCCGGCGCGGTGTCGCGGAGCCGGTCGGCGACGTGCGGGAGGCAGCCGGGCACCAGCCAGTCGTCCCCGTCGACGAACCACACGTACTCGCCGACGGCCCGGTCCAGCCCGATGTTGCGGGCCGGACCGAGCCCGGCGTTCTCGGCGAGGCGCACCGGGCGGACCCGGGGGTCGCGGAGCGCGTACTCGGCCAGGATCTCGCCGCTGTCGTCGGGAGAGGCGTCGTCGACGCCGATCACCTCGATGTCGCCGAACGGCTGGTCGAGGATCGAGTCGAGACATTCCCGCAGGTAGCCCTGCACCTTGAAGGCCGGCACGACGAAGCTGATCAAGGTCACCCCGGACCGCCCTCCGTCAGCCCGGCGAGCGCACACCCCCACGGGCGCGGGCAGGCAGGACCACCCAGGCGAGGACCACGCTCGCGACAAAAACCACGAAAAGGTACGCAGTCATTGTAGCCAGAACGAAGCTCACAGTTCCGGTAGTTGCCGCGGCTGCCAGCAGCACGGAGCGCCCCAGCCAGCCCAGCGTGGCCGCGTGCAGCGGCGGCGCCGACTGCCGCTTCTCCAGCCGGGCCGTCAGGTCGTAGTGGTGCAGCGTCAGCACCAGGACGTACCCGAAGATCAGCCAGGCCGGTGCCCGGCCCGCCACCCCGACCGCGATCGCGAACAGGTACTCGGCCGCCCGCAACGCAGCCGGCACCAGCCAGTCCAGCGACCCGCCGTGCGGCGCCCGCGAACCCGCGCCCGCCAGCAGCACCAGTGCGAGAACCACCCCCCAGCCGGGCACGTCGCGCCCGCCGTGCACCGCCCACAGCGCCCAGCCCAGCAGCGCCGCCGCACCCAGCACGGCCACCAGCGCCACCGGCAACGGCCTGCGCATCGACTGCAGCGTCCGCACCAGCAGGCCGTCGTCGCGGTGCAGAGCAGCATCCACAGTGGTCAGCACCGGCACCCGCATCCACCGCGCCCGCAGGGTCCGCAACCCCAGGGTGTACGCGAACGCCAGCGTCCCCCAGACCAGCACCGCGCACAGCGCCACCAGCGGCCCGAACAGCGCGGCGGCGATCGCGATCAGCGCCCACCGCTCACCGATCGGGAACACCACCGTGCGCTTCAACCAGTACGACACCGAGCCGGTGTCCGCCTGCACCCGCGTCGAGGCGGCGTTCAGCTTCCCGCCGATCCCGCCCGCGTCGGCGGTCACCACCTTCGGCCGCCGGGCCGCCTCGTCGTGCAGCGCGCCGTACCAGGTGTCGGTCATGTGCCGCACCGTCTGCAACGTCATCGCGGCCAGCGCCAGCGCCCAGCCGTACCGGAACCCGGCATGCGTGGCCCCGAAGCCGAGACCGGCGTAGACCACGTACTCCTTGAACCGGTCGGCCATCGTGTCCAGCCAGCCGCCCCAGGCACTGAAGTGCCGGGTGTAGCGGGCGAGCTGCCCGTCCACGCAGTCCAGCACGAACCCCAGGTAGAGCAGGACCGCGCCGGCCACCAGCGCGGGCCGCCCACCGGTGCCGAACAGCACCGCCGCGGCCACCGCGAACGCCACCGAGACCATGGTGACACCGGTCGGGCCGATCCCGATCCGGGCCGCCGCCTTGGTGACGTACGGCGACCAGGTGCTGACGAAGAACGTGGTGAAGAAGTCGTCCCGCTCCTTCACCGACAGCTTCAACTCGGCCCGGTCCTCGTCCACAGCGGCCACCGCCGTCTCGGCCGCCCGCCGCTGCGCCTCGTCGCCGACCCGGTGCGCCACGAGCAGACGTACCCGATGGGCGAAGATCAGCGCGCCCCGGGCGGCGAGGCCGGCCACGAGCCGGTCCACCGCGCCCAGCGGCCCGCCGTCTGCGGCGTGGCGGGCGGCGTCGGCCAGCGCCGGCAGGTCGGCCGCGCCCACCCGCAGCGCGCCGCCGAACACGCCGCTCGCGTCGGCGGCGCCGACCTCGACCACCTGCCCGCGTTCCTCGCGCACGGTGGCCTGCCCGGGAGCGGGCGGATCGGTGAGCACAAGCGCCACCGTCGGCCCCACCGGGCTGGTCGCGAGATGCCTGAGTACGGCCATGTGCGCCACCAGATCCGCGCCGCTGACCAGCACCGGCCCGGTAGCGTCGGCCACCAGGTCGGCCAGCTCGGTCAGGTCGGCGGCGATACGCACGTCGTCCGCCCCGGCCCGGCGCCACTGCGCGGCCAGGCGTTCGGTGAGCGATTCCCCGTCGGGACGGCCCGTCATCGGCTCGGACGGGCGGCCCGGCGGCCCGGTGAGCCGGCTCGCCGCCGGGTCGGCGGCGAGCACGATCGCGAGCGTCACCGCTTCGCCGCGTCGGCGTAGGCGGCCAGCGCCTCGTCGATCGTCCCGTCGACGATCAGCCGTCCGGCGTCGAGGTAGAGCCCCCGACGGCAGAACCGGGTGAGGTCCTTGTCGTTGTGTGACACCAGCACCAGCGTGCGCCCTTCCGCGAGAAGTCGCTCGATGGTCGCATAGCACTTCGCCCGGAACTCCGCGTCCCCGACCGCTGTCACCTCGTCCACAAGCAGTACCGGATGCGGCAGGTGCGCGATCACCGCGAAGCCGAGCCGCACCTTCATCCCCGACGAGTAGTGCCGCACCGACGTGTCGATCGCGCGTTCCACCTGCTCACCGGCGAACGAGACGATCTCGTCGAAGTGCTCCCGCAGGTACCCCGACGAGAGCCCGTGCAGCCCGCCCACCAGGTACAGGTTCTCCCGGCCGGTCAGGTCACCGGAGAACCCGGCGGACAGTTCGAGCAGCGGCGCCACCCGGCCGCGCACCCGGATCGAGCCCTCGTCCGGGATGAGCACACCGGCGATCAGCCGCAGCAGCGTGCTCTTGCCGGTGCCGTTGCGCCCCACCACGCCCACCGTCTCGCCCGGCTCGATCCGGAACGACAGGTCGCGCAACGGCCAGAACCGGCCCGCGTCCGGGTCGCGGGCGCCCCGGTGCACGATCAGCTCCCGCAGCCGCAGCTGACGTCGCCGGTTGCGGACGAACCGGATGCCGAGCCCGTCCGCCTCGATGATCGGCGCCATTCAGAGTTCCTTCAGCACTGCCGGTTCGAGGCGGTGGAACGCCCACCAGCCGAACGCCAGCACCAGCACGCTGCCGGACACCGTGACGGTGAGCAGCCGGGCATCGGGGAACTCGTCCGGGTACCAGACCGCGTGGTGCAGCTGGAAGATCCCGACCAGCGGATTCAGCTCGTACCCGAGCTTGAGCCAGCCCGGCATGCCCGACTCCCGCACCAGGTCGAGCGGATAGATGATCGGGGTCGCGTAGAACAGCAGCCGGATGATCAGCCGCATCGTGCGCTCGATGTCGCGCATCAGCACGTTGCCCGCCGACAGCAGCAGCGCCAGGCCCACCAGCAGCACGAACTGCACCGCCACCGCGAGCGGCAGCGCGAGCAGGCTCCAGCCGGGGCGGATCTTCCCCTGGCTCGCGTAGAGCGCCGCGACGGCGGCCAGGATCGGCAGCCCGGCCAGGTACTCGGCGAACCGGCCGGTGACCCGCCCGATCGGGAAGATCGGCCGGGGCAGGTTCATCGTGGTGATCAGCCGCGACTGCCCGGTGAGCGCGTTCGCCGCCTCGGTCAGCGCCGAACTCGCCCACATCCAGGCGAAGATCCCGGTGATCAGGAACAGCGGGTACGACCCGGCCGCCTCACCCAGGTGCCGGCGGGTCGCGCCGGAGTAGAGCACGCCGAAGACGAACCAGTAAATCAGGCCCATGCCGAGCGGCTCGATCAGCGACCAGAAGTAGCCCAGCACCGACTGCTGGTACTTCACCGCGAGATCCCGGCGGACCAGGATGCGCAGCGAGGTGCGGGCGGACCAGAGCGCCGCGACGCCTGACGTCACCGCACCATCGTCGCGCCTGCTCGTGCCGGCGCGACGGCCCTCCGCCCCGGATCACCCCAACGGAGTCAGCACTCGATGACGTTGACGGCGAGCCCGCCGCGCGCGGTCTCCTTGTACTTGACCTTCATGTCCGCGCCGGTCTCCCGCATGGTCTTGATGACCTTGTCCAGCGACACGGCGTGCACCCCGTCGCCCCGCAACGCCAGCCGAGCCGCGGTGATCGCCTTGATGCTCGCCACCGCGTTACGCTCGATGCACGGGATCTGCACCAGGCCACCCACCGGGTCGCAGGTCAGCCCCAGGTTGTGCTCCATGCCGATCTCGGCCGCGTTCTCCACCTGCTCCGGCGTACCGCCGAGCGCCTCGGCCAGCCCGGCCGCCGCCATCGAGCACGCCGAACCCACCTCGCCCTGGCAGCCCACCTCGGCACCGGAGATCGACGCGTTCTCCTTGAACAACACGCCGATCGCGCCCGCCGCCAGCAGGAACCGGACCACGCCCTCCTCGGACGCGCCCGGCACGAACCGGGTGTAGTAGTGCAGGACGGCCGGAATGATCCCGGCCGCGCCGTTCGTCGGCGCGGTCACCACCCGCCCGCCGGCCGCGTTCTCCTCGTTGACCGCCAGCGCGAACAGCGTCACCCAGTCCATCGCGCGCAGCGGATCCTGACTGCCGGTCTCCGCCTCCAGACTGCGCCGCAACTCCGCCGCGCGCCGCCGGACCTTCAACCCGCCCGGGAGTACGCCGTCACGGGTGCAGCCGTTCTCCACGCACTCGCGCATCACCCGCCAGATCTCCAGCAGCCCCGCCCGGACGTCCGCCTCGCTGCGCCAGGACAGTTCGTTGGCGAGCATCACCTCGCTGATCGACAGGCCGGTGCCGGAGGTGACAGTCAGCAGTTCCGCGCCGGTCAGGAACGGGTGCCGTACCCGGGTGGTGTCCGCCTTGATCCGGTCCGCCCCGGCGGCCGCCTCGTCCACCACGAACCCACCGCCGACCGAGTAGTACGTGCGCGCCCGCACCTCGTTCCCGGCCGCGTCGTACGCCGAGAACGTCATCCCGTTCGGGTGGTACGGCAACGAGCGCCGGCGGTGCAGCACCAGATCGGCGTCCGGGTCGAAGTCGATCCCCTGGCTGCCGAACAGGTCGAGCCGCCGCCGGGTGCGGATGCGCTCCACACGCGGCCCGACCGAGTCGGTGTCGACCCTCTCCGGAACCTCACCCTCCAGCCCCAGCAGCACCGCCCGGTCACTGCCGTGCCCGTGCCCGGTCGCGCCGAGCGAACCGAACAGCTCCACCCGTACCCGCGCCACGTCGGCGAGCTGCCCGTCGGCCTTCAGACCCGCCACGAACGTACGGGCGGCCCGCATCGGCCCGACGGTGTGCGAGCTGGACGGCCCGATACCGACACTGAAAAGATCGAAAACACTGATCATTGGCTGCTTTCCTCGCCGTCGTCCCCGTTGTGCGGATCCGAGCCGGTGCATGGGTGCCGCGCCCGCCGGGCGGGTAGACGGCCGACGCCCGGGGTGGGGGCGCCCGACCGGCGAGCCTACCTCGCCCCGTGAATACCCGCCCCCGCTCCGCCACATGCCCGCCCCGGCCCGCGCCACCCCCGCCCCCGGAATACCCTGTTTTTTTCGCGGCATAGATGAACCGCCACAACTCCACGATCGGCGCTTTTCCAGCCCTGCCGCTCCCGGCGCCCGGCGCCCGGCGCCCGGCGCCCGGCTCCCGGCCCCCAGAACGCCAGTCCCGAATGGTGAGCCGCCCGATGCAGCAGCCCGTCGAGCGAGTGCCCACACGGACACACGCGCCCCACAACCGCGCGGGCGAGGCCCCGGGGGCGAGGGCGGGAGCGGGAACACGGGCGAGGGCGGGAGGGCTCGAAGCACGGGCGGGGCCTCGGAGCGCGGGGCGAAGGTGGCCGGGCGGGGAAGCCGGAGCCGGAGCCGGAGCCGGAGCCGGGGGATCGTGGGGGCGATCAGGCGACGGCCGGGCGGGGCTTCTGCGGCCATACGTGAGAACGCGTCGGTGGGGGCGGTCCGGGGTAAGCACCTACGGGTGCCCGGGTCGCCGATCCTCCTCGGGGCTGAGGGCACGGTGCGTACCCCTCTCTACCGTGGAATCAGCGCGGCGGATCGCCGCAGAAGTGGGAGACGACGATGAGTCGCAAACTGGTCCGGCCCCGTCAGGGGCGCATGATCGCCGGTGTCTGCGCCGGCCTGGGGCAGCGGTTCGGCATGTCGGCCGGGATGGTCCGGCTGCTGTTCCTGCTGTCGCTGCTGCTGCCCGGCACGCAGGTGATCGTCTACCTGGTCCTGTGGATCCTGATGCCGAACGAGGACCGTTACCTCGCCACCCGCTGACGCGACACGAGCCGGGACGCCGGTACACACGCGAACGCGCCCGCCCCGGACCGCCGGGGCGGGCGCGCGACGCATGAGGGTCAGGGTGCGGTGTAGGTCACTGTCACCTTCTCGTACCCGAGGGAACGCAGCAGCCCTTCGAGCATCTTGCGGGTGTTCTCCTCCGCGCGGGTGGTGAGGCCGCTGTCCCGGGCGGCGGTGGTGATCCGGTCCTCGGCGAGCTTGTAGATCTGCTGCTGCCGGTTGGGATCGCTCGCGATCAGGTCGTTGAGCCGGTTGATCAGGCCGCGCTGCTCGGCGAACACGTAGCTCTTGTCCATGTCCAGGTCGGTCTCGCCGAGCTGCGGCGCGGGCAGCTTGATCTCGGCGGACTTGCCGTCCTCGGAGACCACGACGGCACCGTCGGCGATCTTCGTGAAGTCCACGTACGCCTCGACCCGGCCCGCCCCGACGAACAGCGTGCGCTCGTTGAGCAGGAAGTCGGGCACGTTGCGCCTGTCGTTCTGCACGTCGACCACCACCTGGAAGTTGCCCTCGGCGGCGACGTAACGGCTCAGGTCCCGGATCGACTTGAGCAGCGGCGGCTGGCTACGGTCGGTCTGCTCCTTGGCGAACGGGTTACGGAAGTCGGGCAGCAGACCGGTGGCCTGCACGCCGAGCAGCACCACCACGGCCAGCGCCGCCGCGCCGAGCACCCAGAGCAGGCCGCGGGCCGGGCCGCCGCCCGTGCCCGGAGCACCGGGGGCGTACTCGCGGTCGTGGCCGGGCGAGCCCTCCGCCCGGTCACGAAGGGACTCGCTGGTGGGGTAGTCCGGAAACTCCCGGGTGGGCTCGTTGATGTCACCGTCGCGGGCCATCGCCCTCACCGTCCTCGTCCGACAGGTCCTCGTCCGACACATCGATCCTCAGCCGACACATCGACTGACAATGACGGTACGGCCAGTGTGCGACAGTCGCCCGCCGAGCGACCGCATCGGGTGAAACCGCGGGTTCAGGCGAACGCGGAGACGCCGGTCAGCCGCTGGCCGATGACGAGCTGGTGGATCTCGGAGGTGCCCTCGTAGGTGAGTACGCTCTCCAGGTTGTTGGCGTGCCGCATCACCGGGTACTCGCCCGAGACGCCGTTGGCGCCGAGGATCGTTCGGCACTGCCGGGCGATGGCGAGCGCTTCCCGGACGTTGTTCAGCTTGCCCACGCTCACCTGGTCGGGCCGCAGCGTGCCCGCGTCGGCGAGGCGGCCCAGGTGCAGCGCGAGCAGCATGCCCTTGTTCCACTCCACCGCCATGTCGGCGAGTTTGGCCTGGGTGAGCTGGAAACCGGCGAGCGGGCGGCCGAACTGGGTGCGCGTGGTCGCGTACTCCAGGGCCGTCTCCAGGCAGTCGCGGGCCGCGCCGAGGGCGCCCCAGACGATGCCGTGCCGGGCCTCGGTCAGGCACCCCAGCGGCGCCTTGAGCCCGATCGCCTCGGGCAGTCGCGCGTCAGCCGGCAGCCGGACGTCGTCGAGCGCGACCTCACCGGTCACCGACGCGCGCAGCGACATCTTGTGCCGGATCTCGCGCGCCGTCACCCCCGGCGTGTCCATCGGTACGGCGAAGCCGCGCACCCCTTCGTCGGTACGTGCCCAGATCACGCCCACGTCGGCGATCGGCGCGTTGGTGATCCACAGCTTGCTGCCGTTGAGGATCCAGTCGTCGCCGTCGCGGCGGGCCCGGGTGGTCATCGAGGCGGGGTCGGAGCCGTGGTCGGGTTCGGTGAGCCCGAAGCAGCCGATCGCCTCGCCGGCCGCCATCGCGGGCAGCCAGCGCTGCTTCTGCTCCTCGCTGCCGTAGCGCCAGATGGCGTACATGGCGAGCGACCCCTGCACCGACACCAGCGACCGGACGCCGGAGTCGCCGGCCTCCAGTTCGAGGCAGGCCAGCCCGTACGCGACCGCTGACGCGCCGGCGCAGCCGTACCCGGTCAGGTGCATGCCGAGCAGGCCGAGCTTGCCGAACTCAGCTGCGAGTTCGCGGGCCGGAACCTGGCCGTCCTCGTACCAGCCGGCGACGTGCGGGCGTACCCGGTCGGTCACCAGCCGGCGCACGACGGTGCGGATCTGCCGCTCCTCGTCGCTGAGCGACGCATCGATGTCGAGCAGGTCGAGAGGAGTCATGGCGTCACCTTAACCAAGGCTCAAGGAGGCGTCACTCGCCCTGGTCACCGAGCACGAGCACCCGCGCGTGGATCTGGTTGCGCTGCTGGAGGGCCGCCCGCAGTGCCCGGTGCAGGCCGTCCTCCAGGTAGAGGCCGCCGTTCCACTGGACCACGTGCGGGAAGAGGTCGCCGTAGAAGGTGGAGTCCTCCGCGAGCAGCTTGTCCAGCGCCAGTTCACGCTTGGTGGTGATGAGCTGGTCGAGCCGCAGCGGGCGCGGCGGGATCTCGGCCCACTGCTTCAGCGTGAGGTTGTGCTCCGGGTAGGGACGCCCGTCCCGGACCGCCCTGAAGATCACGGCGTGCTCTCCTCCCCAGGCCAGGCTGACAATGTGGATGTCAGCCTAACCGCTCAGGTCCACCGTCCCCGCCGCACCACATCCTGCACCGGTCGCCGCCCTCGACGCAGCGACGGTGACCGATGGTCGACGGCTCGGTAACCTACTGTGATCGCACCGATCGGGTGCAGTTCCGGCGGTACCCCGAACGCCTCCCGGTACGCCCCGATGCGCTGCGGCGGGATGCCGAAGAAGCAGGCGCCAAGCCCTTCGTCGACGGCGGTGAGCAGCATCAGCAGCGCCGCGAAACCGGTGTCCACGTACCAGTAGGGCACCGGCCAGCGGCCCTCGGCGCGGTCCGACCAGCCCTTGTCCGCCTCGGCGTAGCGGTCGAGGTAGGCGTCCCGGTTGGCGTGCGGCACCACGATCAGCGGCGCCCGGCGCATCCCGGCCAGCCAGCGCTCCCGGCCACCGCCGGCAGGCGTGGTCGCGGCCCAGAACCGTTCCCGGTCCTCGGGCTCCTCCAGCACCAGGAAGCCCCAGCCCTGCGAGAACCCCGCCGACGGGGCCCGGACGGCATGGTCCAGCAGCCGATCCACCACCTCCGGCGGCACCGGCCGGCCGGGGTCGTAGTTGCGCACCATCCGGCGACGCCGGACGACCTCGGCGAACTCCACGCTCAGACCTCCGGGCGGACGCCCCAGGCGCCCCGCCACGTCTGCCCCGGCCCCAGCACGATCAGGTCCTTGCCGGAGCGGAACGCGTCGGGCGGGCAGGTCATCGGCTCCACCGCCACGGACCGGCGGTGCCGTTCCCCGCCGAGGGTGTCGCCGGTGAACACCTGCCACCAGCCGAACTCGCGGTCCGCCCAGATCCGCAGCCCGGACGAGCCGTCCGGCGCGCTGAGCACCACCGCCGAGCCGCCGTCGGCGTCCCGCTCGACGTCACCGAACGCGGTGTCGAGCACCAGGTCGCCGATCGGTCGCGGGCTGGTGAAGTCGAACTCGGAGCCGCTCACCTCGGCGGCGGCGACCGGCAGCATGCGGCTGTCCACCAGCACCCGCCGCCGGGCCGGTACGTGCAACCGCAGCTCGTCCACGCCGACCTTCGGCAGTCGCAGGTAGGGGTGCACGGAGAAGCCGAACGGCGCCGGCTCGTCGGACAGGTTCGTCGCCTCGTGCTCGGCCCGCAGGCCGTCCGGGCCGACGCTCCACCGGGCCCGCAGCCGCAACGCCCACGGGTAGCCGGGGCTCGGCGGCAGGTCGTAGCCGATGGTCACGCTGTCCGCCGACTGCTCGACCGGCTGCCACCGCACCCAGTTCACCAGGCCGTGCAGGGCGTTGTGCCGCTCCGGCTCGGTGAGGTCGAGCTGCAACGACCGCTCCCCGACCGTGTAGACCCCGTCCCGGATGCGGTTCGGCCAGGGCGCCAGCACCTGCCCGGCCGAACCGGGGCAGACCTCGTCCTCGGCGTACCCGTCGAGGTGGTCCACGCCGTCGTGGCGGTAGGCCCGCAGCCCACCGCCCACCTCGACCACGACGGCCTCGTGGCCGTCGGCCGCGATGGTCCACTGTGTACCGGACGGTGGCTGCGCGTCGATCCCCATTCGGCGACCCTACCGTCAGCGGCGCTCCTCGGCGGGGGTGGTCGAGCGATAGCGCAACAGTGCCGGGAACGCCACCACCAGCAGCACCGCGAGTACGGCGGCGGCCAGACCCCCACCGACCATGGCGAAGCCGGTGCCGAAACCGGCGGCCGTCGCACCGGCGCGCAGATCGCCCAGACGCGGGCCACCGGCGACCACTACCGTGTTCACACCCTGGAGGCGGCCACGCATCCGGTCCGGCGCGTAGACGAGCAGCATCGACTGTCGCAGCGTGGCGCTGACCAGGTCCGCCGCACCGGCGACACCCAGCAGCACCACCGCCACCCACAGCTGCCCGGCCAGCCCGGCGAGCGCGATCGCCACACCCCAGCCGACCACCGCCACGGTGAGCGCGAGGCCCTGCCGGCGGACCCGGCCGATCCACCCGGAGGTCAGGCCGCCGAGCATCGCGCCGATGGCGATGGAGCTGTAGAGCCAGCCCACCGCCGAGGCGCCGCCGAAGCGTTCCTGCGCCAGCTCGGGGAACAGCGCCCGCGGCATGGCCAGGATCATCGCGATCAGGTCGATGGCGAACGAGAGCAGCAGCACCCGGGTGGTGGCCAGGTAGCGGAAGCCGTCGACGATGCTGGCCAGCCCGGCCTTGCGGACACCGCCGTCCGGGTCCGGCGCGGGCGGCATCGCCGGTAGGCGCAGCGTGGCCCAGAGCGACGCGGTGAACAGCAGCGCGTCCGCCGCGTACGCGATGGGCAGCGCCACCCCGACCGGCCAGGCGGCGAAGATCAGCCCGGCGGCGAGCGGGCCGAAGACGGCGGCGGCGGTGAACGTGGTGAAGTTCAGCGTGGTGGCCGCCGGGACCAGCTCGGCGGGCACCAGCCGGGGCAGGATCGCGCTGCGGGCCGGCGAGGTGATCGCGAAGGCGGTCGCCTGGAGGCCGACGAGCAGCAGGAGCAGCAGCGGGCTGCGCGCCCCGGCCAGCGACTGCACCAGCAGCCCGAGCGTGGCGGCCCAGAGCACGGCGCCGCCGACCAGCAGCACCCGGCGGCGGTCCCGTGCGTCGGCCACCGCGCCGCCCCACAACCCGAAGATCAGCAGCGGTACGAACCCGGCGATGCCGAGCAGACCGACCCAGAGCGAGCCGCCGGTCAGGTCGAACATCTCCACCGGCACCGCCACGGCGGTGAACTGGAACCCGAACATGGCGATCGCGTTGCCGGTCCAGACCCGCCGGTACGCGGGCACGCGCAGCGGACGCAGGTCGATCGCCCAGCGGCGTGCGCCCCGCCGCCGGGCCGAAGTGACGTCGGTCACGGTGCGAGCCGCTCGACGACGAAGACCCCGTCCCCGGTACGCCGGAAACGCAGCCGGTCGTGCAGCCGGCTGGCCCGGCCCTGCCAGAACTCGACAGTCTCGGGACGGACCCGGAACCCGCCCCAGTACGGCGGCGCGGGGATCGGGTCCACGTCGGCGAACCGCTCGGCCGCCGCCCGGTACGCCGCGTCGAGCACGGTCCGGTCCGGCACCACCGTCGACTGGGCGCTGGCCCACGCCCCGAGCTGCGAGCCGCGCGGCCGGCTCGCGAAGTACGTCTCGGTCTCGGCCCGGTCCACCTGCTCGACCCGGCCGGTCACGATCACCTGCCGCTGCATCGGGAACCAGGGGAACACCAGGCTGGCCCACGGGTTCCCGGTCACCTCGGCACCCTTGCGCGAGCCGTGGTTGGTGAAGAAGACGAAGCCCTCCGGGTCGTACCCCTTGAGCAGCACCGTGCGCCCGCTGGGCCGGCCCCGGGCGTCGGCCGTGCCGAGCACCATCGCGTTCGGCTCCGGCAGCGGATGGGCCACCGCGTCGGCGAACCAGCGGGCGAACTGGGTGTGCCAGTCCGGCGCCAGGTCCGTCTCGGTCAGGCCCAGGTCGGCCGCGTACTCGTTACGCATGCCGGCCGGGCCGGGTGTGTCGCCTGTCACTGTGCTAGTCCCTCTCCCGGGCGTGCCGGCGTCCCCCGACGCTGGCCAGGCCCCGGTACCCAGTCTTCTCCTCCCCGAACGGGCGTCCACCGGCGGGGATGTCGCGTGGCGCACAGTGGCTGTGGGTCGCGCAGCGCGTTATCCACCGGGCAAGATGTTCCGAACCACATCCCTGAAGGGTCGCCTGAGCTGCGGGGCTCGATCAGCCCGCCCGGGCGCGCCGAGCCGAAGCCAGGAGACGACATGTCCGATTTCAAACCGGGGCTGGAGGGCGTCGTAGCCTTCGAGACCGAGATCGCCGAACCCGACCGCGCGGGGGGATCACTGCGCTACCGGGGCGTGGACATCGAGGACCTGATCGGCCAGGTCTCGTTCGGCAACGTCTGGGCGCTGCTGGTGGACGGCCGGTTCGGCCCGGGCCTGCCGCCGGCCGAGCCGTTCCCGGTGCCGGTGCACTCCGGTGACATCCGCGTCGACGTGCAGTCCGCGGTCGCCATGCTCGCCCCGTACTGGGGGCTCAACCAGCTCCTCGACATCTCCGACGAGCAGGCCCGCGAGGACCTTGCCCGGGTGTCGGTCACCGCGCTGTCCTTCGTCGCCCAGTCGGCGCGCGGCCTCGGCCTGCCGGCCGTGCCGCAGAAGGAGATCGACAAGGCGGAGACCATCGTCGAGCGGTTCATGAAGCGCTGGCGCGGTGAGCCCGACCCGCGCCACGTCAAGGCCGTCGACGCGTACTTCATCTCGGCCGCCGAGCACGGCCTGAACGCCTCCACCTTCACCGCCCGGATCGTCGCCTCCACCGGCGCGGACGCCGCGGCCTGCATCTCCTCCGGCATCGGCGCGCTCTCCGGCCCGCTGCACGGCGGCGCCCCGTCCCGGGTGCTCAGCATGCTGGAGGCGGTCGAGCGCAGCGGCGACGCCGACGGGTACGTCAAGGGCGTCCTCGACCGGGGCGAGCGCCTGATGGGCTTCGGCCACCGGGTCTACCGGGCCGAGGACCCGCGCGCCCGCGTGCTGCGGCGTACCGCCAAGGAGCTGGGCGCGCCCCGCTTCGAGGTCGCCGAGGCGCTGGAGAAGGCCGCGCTGGCCGAGCTGCAGGCCCGCCGCCCGGACCGCGTCCTCGCCACGAACGTCGAGTTCTGGTCGGCCGTGGTGCTGGACTTCGCCGAGGTGCCGGCGCACATGTTCACCTCGATGTTCACCTGCGCCCGGATGGGCGGCTGGTCGGCGCACATCCTGGAGCAGAAGAAGCTCCAGCGGCTGGTCCGGCCGTCGGCCACGTACGTCGGCCACGGCCCGCGCAAGCCGCAGCAGGTCGAGGGCTGGGACGCCATCCCACACGGCGTCTGAGGTGTAAGGAAGGGGCCCCGCTTAACGCCTCCGGTAGAGGCGGGGCCCCTTCTTAACGCCCGCCTCCGTGCCCACGAGGTGCCGCGCCGCTGTGGCGCACGACTCAGCGCCGACCGTGGGACCAGCCGCCGGTCCGGCCCGCCCGGGTGCGAGGATGAAGGCCGGCAGCGCTGCCGGCCGGGCTCGGACCCCGGCCGCCTCGTGCGCCCGGCGCACGCCCGGCCACCGGTCCGAACCCGCACGAAGGGCCCGCCCTCGCCCATGCGGAAGGATCTTGAGAACCGTGGCTGACGCACCGACCATCCGGATTCCCGACGACCTCAAGCCCGCCGACGGACGTTTCGGCTGCGGCCCGTCCAAGGTCCGTCCGGCCGCGGTCTCCGCCCTCTCCGACGTCGCCACCAGCTACCTGGGCACGTCGCACCGGCAGAAGACGGTCCGCGACCAGGTGGCCCGGCTGCGCCGCGGCCTGGCCGAGTTCTTCTCCCTGCCCGAGGGGTACGAGGTGGTGCTCGGCAACGGCGGCACCACCGCGTTCTGGGAGGTCGCCACATTCGGCCTGATCCGCGACCGGGCCCAGTTCGCCAGCTTCGGCGAGTTCGGCGCCAAGTTCGCCAAGTCGGTCTCCGACGCGCCGTTCCTCGGTGAGCCGACAGTGCGCAAGTCCGACGCGGGCAGCGCCCCGGCGCTCGTGGCCGAGGCCGGCGTGGACGTCTACGCCACCCCGCACAACGAGACCTCCACCGGCGTCGCGGTGCCGATCAGCCGGGTGGCGGGCGCCGACGAGGGCTCGCTGCTGCTGGTCGACGCCACCTCCGGGGCGGGCGGGCTGGACGTGGACGTCGCCCAGACCGATGTCTACTACTTCGCCCCGCAGAAGTGCTTCGGCTCCGACGGCGGGCTCTGGCTGGCCCTGATGTCGCCGGCCGCGCTGGCCCGGGCGACCGAGGTCAAGGAGTCGGGCCGCTACATCCCGGCCTTCCTCGACCTGGTCACCGCGATCGACAACTCGCGGCTGGAGCAGACGTACAACACCCCGGCGCTGGCGACCATCTTCCTGGCCGCCGAGCAGACCGACTGGATGAACTCCCAGGGCGGGCTGGCCTGGGCGGCCAAGCGCACCGCCGAGAGCGCCGGCATCGTGTACGGCTGGGCCGAGCGCTCGTCGTTCGCCACGCCGTTCGTGTCGGACCCGGCGCTGCGGTCCAACGTGGTCGCCACCGTCGACTTCGCCGACGGGGTGGACGCCACGGCGATCGCCAAGGCGCTGCGCGCCAACGGCATCGTCGACACCGAGCCGTACCGCAAGCTGGGCCGCAACCAGCTGCGGATGGCGCTGTTCCCGGCCGTCGAGCCGGCCGACGTCGAGGCGCTCACCGCGTCCATCGACTACGTGGTCGAGCGACTCTGATCACGTGGTCACGGTGCGTGGCCGTCGGGGCTCCGGCGGCCACCCACCGTGATCATTACCGCAGCTCAGTCACGACATGCCGGGGTGTCGCAGTCCCCATCGGCGGGTAGATGAGCGTACGGTGGTGCGAGACGCCCGGGTGGCCGGCTCCCGTGGCGTGACGGCCAGCGAAGCGGGACGGAGGCAAGCCCATGCGCCCAGTACGCTTCGTCGCCCTCTCCGAGGACGGCCAGGCCTTGGTGCTCGCCGACGAGGTGGGGCGCCTGCTGGCGCTGCCCATCGACGAGCGGATCGCGTCAGCGCTGCACGCCGAGCCCGGCACCCCGCCGCTCGCGGTGGTGCCGAGCGCCACCGACCCGACGCCGTCGCTGTCCCCACGTGACATCCAGGCCCGGATCCGCTCCGGCGAGTCCGCGGAGGACGTCGCCCGCATCGCCGGAGTGCCGGTCGACCGGGTGTTGCGCTACGCCGGGCCGGTGCTCCAGGAGCGGGCCATGCTCGCCCAGCACGCCCGCCGCACCCGGCTCAAGGGCGCGGAGCGGCCGACCCCGCTGGCCGAGGTCGTCAACGGCCGGCTGGCCCAGCACGGCATCGACACCGAGAAGATCTCGTGGGACGCCTACCGCCGCGACGACGGCACCTGGCGGATCATCGCGACCTGGCCGTCCGGCAAGGCCACCGCCCAGGCGGTGTGGGATCTGGACAAGACCCGGCAGCACGTCGCCCCGCACGACGACATGGCGCAATACCTCTGCGCCGAGCGGCCCACGCCGATCCTCGGCCAGGAGCCGGCGCCGGAGCGGGGCGGCCACGCGCTGCCCGGTCCGTCACGCGGCGAGCCGAGCCGGGGTGGGCACGGCCTGCCGGCCGCGGCCGAGCACGCCCGTCCGGGGCGTGACCCGATCCGCGCCGGCCGGGACGCGCTGCTCGCCTCACTGGACCGTCCGCTCGGCGGCGCGTCCGGGCGTGGTCTCGACACCCGTTCCCCGGCCGCGCAGGACGCGCCCCGTCAGCGGGCCGTCGCCGGTGGTGCCGCCGCGCTGCTCGGTGGTGGGCAGGGTTCGGCCTTCGACGACGACTCGGACGCGCCGAAGGAGATCCCGGCCGTACCCTCGCTGGCCGTGCTGCGGCCCCGCCGCACCGGCCCGGCGGCGGCGACCGGCGGTGCGGCCGCCGAGTCCGCCGAGGCCGGTGGCAAGCCGCGCAAGCGGCTGCCGAGCTGGGACGACGTGCTGTTCGGCACCGGCCCGGCGGCCCGCGAATCATCCTGATCCATCGCTCCACCCTGGCTCGTCGACAAGGTGTAAGGAAGGGCCCCTTCTTAACGCCTCCGGTAGAGGAGGGGCCCCTTCTTAACGCCCAGCCAGCCGCCAGGCGGCGATGCGGGTGTGGCGCGGCGTACCGCCCAGGTGGCTGCGGACCAGGAGCAACTCGCCGGCCGTCCACTGCGGCCCGGCGTAGCCGTGCAGCGTGTGCACGTCCGAGCGGATGTCGGCCTCGGGCACCCGGTCGCCGGGGCGGGCGATGGTCAGGTGCGCGCGGAACGGCTTGTCGTCGCAGGGCAGCCCGGCCTCGCGCAGCCCGCCGCGGATCGACCGGGCGAGCGCGTCGAGCGCATCGACCTCGCCGCGCACGTCGGCCCAGAGCACCGTGGACCGGCCCGGACCGAAGCTGCCGCCACCGGCGAGGCGCAGCAGCGGGGCACGAGCGGTCCGGGCGGCCGAGGCGAGCGCGTGCTCCACATCGGGAAGCCGGCCGTCCGGCACCTCGCCGAGGAAGGCGAGCGTGAGGTGCAGATTCGCCGGGTCGGCGAGCCGGGCGTGGCGGGCGGCGGCGACCCGCAGGCCCTTGATCCGGGCGGTCAGGTCCGCGACCGCCACGGCAGGCGGGTAGATCGCCGCGAAGAGGCGCACCCGGTCAGGGGTGCCGCTGGTGGTGCGCGGCGCGGGCGGCCGGCAGGGTCAGCCCGGCGGCGTGCAGCAGCCCTTCGACGCGTACCCGTTCGATCTCCCGGTCGACGCCGTCCAGCTCGGCCAGGTGTTCGGCGATGCCGAGCGCGTGGCAGGCGGCGCGCAGCCGTTCGTCGTACGCCTCGATGACCGCGCCGTGCCACACCACGCTACGGTCGGCGGCGGCGAGCCGGTGGCCGCCGAGCCGGCGCAGGTCGGTGGCGAGCTGTTCCAGCGGGCGGCGGCCGTCCTTGTCGAACTCGGTGAGGTCGATGTCGCGGGTGAGCGCCTCGGCCTCGATGGCCCGGTCGAGCCGGGCGATGGTACGGCGTTCCCGGCTCTGCTCCCGCCACTCGGCCCACCCACAGGCGACCCGGTCGATGATCTCGTCGGCGCAGAACAGCAGCGCGAACAGGGCGGGCAGGCAGCAGACAGCGAGGATCGCCAGCGCCAGCAGCAGCCCTTGCCCCACTTCCACACATCGACGCTAAGCCCTGCCGCACCGGCCCGCCACCCGTTTGGGTAATCGGACCGGCACGGCCGGCGATCGGAGTTACTCTGCGCCGGGCGAGACCACGTAGAAGCGGGGCATCGGCAGCACCCGCAGCCGCAGCCGGGCGCCGGAGCGGCGCAGCTGCCAGGCGAGCGCCAGCAGCGCGGCGGTCAGCGAGATCAGGCCACCGGCCCAGATGCTCGCGCCGGCGCCGAACCGCTCGGCCACCCACCCGATGATCGGCGCGCCGACCGGGTTGGTGCCCAGGAACACCAGCACCCACAGCGCCATCACCCGCCCCCGGAAGGAGGCGTCGACGCCGAGCTGCACCCGCTGGTTGGAGGCCTGGGCGAAGAAGACCATGAAGAAGCCGGTGGGCAGCAGGAGCGACACCACCATCCAGTACGCGGGCGCGAGCCCGACAAGCGTGCCGAAGCTGGCGCAGCCGATCGCCGCGCCGAGCACCAGCCACACCGAGGGCCGGCTGCGCCGGCCGGTCCCGGCGAGCGCGCCGACCAGCGCGCCGACCGCCAGCGCGGTGCTGAACAGGCCGAACGAGGCGGCGCCGGTCTGGAACACGGTCTTGGCGAGCGCGGCGAGGGTGAGCTGGAAGTTGAACAGGCTCATCCCGATCACCGACATGAGGAGCATCGGCAGCAGGATGTCCGGCCGCCGCGCCACGTACCGCAGGCCGTCGACCACCCGGGCCTGATCCCGCTCGCCGACCGGCGGCAGCTCCTTGCGGTGCAGCTCGTCGGTTCGCATCCGGACCACGTTGACCAGCGGGGCGATCGAGCTGAGCGCGGTGACCAGGAAGACCGGGCCGACGTCGACGGCGGCGATGGCCAGGCCGGCGACGGCGGGGCCGACGATCCGGGCGGAGTTGAACACGGCCGCGTTGAGCGAGAGCGCGTTCGGCAGCAGCGGCATGCCGACCAGCTCGGACACGAACGCCTGGCGGACCGGCGTCTCGACCGCGTTCGCGACACCGAGCAGGGCGGCGAAGGTGAAGACGTGCCAGAGCTGCACCAGGCCGGTGAGGACCAGGACGCTCATGGCGAGCGCCAGCACGGTCCAGAACGCGTTGGCGACGAAGAGCAGCATCCGCTTGTCGTAGCGGTCGGCGAGCCGGCCGGACAGCAGCGTGAGCAGGAGTACGGGGGTGAACTGCAACGCGGTGACCACGCCGAGCGCGGTCGCGGAGTTGTCGCTGAGCTCGAGGACGAGCCAGTCCTGGGCGATGAACATCATCCAGACACCGATCAGTTTGATCAGCTGCCCGGTGGCGAAGAGTCGGTAGTTACGGACTCGTAGGGACTGGAACATCGTGCTCAGCTTGGCCTGCACTCTAGGTGCGCCTCCTCGCGTCGGTACGCTTCATCCACAGATGACGAGGCGAACCGCGGGCGGCGGTGTCAGGCGCGAGCGATGCCCTCGAGGATGTCCGCGGCACGCCGTAGCGTTTCGCGTTCGTCCTCGGTCAGCGCGGCCAGCCGGGTGGCCAGCCACTCGTCACGGACCCGCTCGAACTGGTCGAGTACGGTCCGTCCCCCTTCGGTCGCCGCCAGGATGACCTGCCGTCCGTCGGTCGGATGGGGGGTCCGCTGCACGAGGCCGCGTTCCTCCAACTTCGCGACGATCTTCGTCATCGTGGGCGGCTGCACCCGTTCGACATCGGCCAGTTCCCGTGGCGTGAGGGCGCCCGCCAGTTTGAGGCTGGTGAGCGCCGACAGCTGGGTGACCGTGAGGTCGCCGACCGGCCGGGCCTGTCGGACCCGCCGGTTGAGCCGGGTGATCGCATCCCGCAGCTGAGGAGCCAGCTGCGCCGGTGGCACGCGTTTCGCCGTCACCGTCCGCTCCGTCACACTAGTTAGCTTAACTAATGAGCCTGGCTAACGACATGCGTTATGACCAGGCTCACCAGCGTCAGAGCAACACGGACTCGACCGGCCCGCGCAGGAAGTACACGATGAACAACGCGGCGACCCCGTACAGGAGCGGGTGGACCTCTCGGGCCTTACCCATAGCCACCTTCAGCAGCACGAAACTGATCACGCCGGCCCCGATGCCGTTCGAGATCGAGTAGGTGAACGGCATCAGCGCGATGGTGAGGAAGGC
Organism: Micromonospora marina; assembly: GCF_900091565.1. Classification (GTDB taxonomy): domain Bacteria; phylum Actinomycetota; class Actinomycetes; order Mycobacteriales; family Micromonosporaceae; genus Micromonospora; species Micromonospora marina. The sequence continues at coordinate 161,744 of NZ_FMCV01000007.1, forward strand.
CGGGATGGCGATCTCGTAGTCGGTCCAGTCGATCGTGCGGACCGCCGTCATCATCAGGAAGCCGACCACCACCAGCGCCGTCGACGCGGCCTCGAACGGCACGATCAGCGACAGCGGCGCCAGGAACATGGCGAGCAGGAACAACGCGCCGGTGACCAGGTTGGCCACGCCGGTCCGGGCGCCCTCCGCGACACCCGCGGCACTCTCGATGTACGACGTGTTGCTGGACACCGAGGCCGCGCCACCCGCGGCGGCGGCGATCGAGTCGACGAGCAGGATCTCCTTGGCCTTCGGCGGGGTGCCCGTCTCGTCGAGCATGTCCCCTTCCTGGCCGATCGCGACCATCGTGCCCATGGTGTCGAAGAAGTCCGTGATCAGCAGCGTGAAGATGAACATCAGCGGGACCAGCCAGCCGACCCGGCTCCACGAGTTCAGCACGTTGAACTGGCCCAGCAGCGACAGGTCGGGCAGATCGACGATCTGCTTGGGCAGCTCGGGCACGTTCAGCGCCCAGCCCTTCGGGTTCGGCTTGCCGTCGACGAAGGACGGGCCGACGTTGGCGATCGCCTCGACCACGATGGCCAGCACGGTGGAGGCCAGGATGCCGATCAGGATCGCGCCCCGGACCCGGCGTACCACCAGGACCAGGGTGATCAGCAGGCCGACCACGAAGACGAGCATCGGCCAACTGACGATCTTGCCGTTGATGCCCAGCCCGACCGGCACTGTGGAGTTCGCGGCGTCCGGCACGCGCCGGACGAAACCGGCGTCGACCAGGCCGATGATGGTCAGGAACAGACCGATGCCGACACCGATCGCGGTCTTGAGCTGCGTCGGCACCGAGCGGAACACCGCGGTGCGCAGACCGGTGAGCACCAGGATGCCGATCAGCACACCCTCGATGACCACCAGGCCCATCGCGTCCGCCCAGGTCATCTGCGGCGCGATCTCGTACGCGACGAGCGCGTTCACGCCCAGGCCGGCCGCGAGCGCGATCGGGAACCGGGCCACCACGCCCATCAGGATGGTCATCAGACCGGCGACGAGCGCGGTCGCCGCGGCGAGCGCCGGAATGGCCAGCGAACGGCCGTCGCCGTCCTTTCCGCTGCCCAGGATCAGCGGGTTCAACACCACGATGTACGCCATCGTGAAGAACGTGGCGAAGCCGCCCCGCAGCTCCCGGCTCAGCGTCGACCCGCGCGCCGAGATCAGGAAGAAGCGGTCGAAGGCGTTTCGTGGATGCGCGGGATCGGGCGGTGTGCCGTGATCCGGCGGCGGAGCAATGGACATCGGTTCCTCATCTAGGTCATCGGCCAGGTTTGTCGCGCGCATCGTCCCAGATCACGTGGCAGGCAGGGAAGAACGATCACGTACGCTGGGCCGGTGCCACAGGAGCAGCAGCCGCGGCCGGAGCCGCTCGACCCGCCGATGGTGCCGTTCGCCGTCGCCGGGTTGATCGCCTGGGCGGTGGCGGGCCTGGTGCTGCTGATCTTCTTCCGGGACTGGCTCACCGAGTCCGGGCGTCAGAACTGGCTCTGGACCTGCCTGGCTGGTTTCCTGTGGGGCTTTCCCGGCCTGGCGGTGATGATGCGGCACGACGCCAACCGGCGGCGCCGGCGCGCGACCGCCGCGCAGCGAGCACGCTGACCCGTCAGGGGTGGCCGTACGGCTCCGCCGGCTCGGCCGCCTCCACGGAGCCCGGAGCCCGGCTGACGGTCATGGCCTCGACCGCGCTGTCGTCGTAGACGGTCGGCAGTTCGTCGACGGGCGTCTCGGCCGACTCGATCAGCGTCTCCGAGTGCGCGCCGCACCCGTGGTCGGCGCTCACCACCCGGCCGTCGTCAGGGGCGTAGAAGTTACCGCAGGCGCCGAACGCCAGGCGCAGCGAACCGGCGAGCGGCAGGTAGAAACCGCAGGTGCCGCAGCGGGCGGCGGCCGGGGCTGCGGCCGAGATCGCGGCGTCCGGGCCGTGGTCGCCGTCGTACCAGCGCTGGGCGGCCTCGGCGCGGCCCTCCCTGGACAGCACCCGGGCCCGGCCCAGGCCCAGCTCCCAGGCGGTCTCCTCCACGGCCGGGTCGTCGGAGAGCAGGTATCCGGGGGCGAGTCGCTCGTCGTCGGCCGGGGTGGGCAGCAGGTCGCCCGGGCCCAGGTCGCCCGGCTTGAGCCGCTCCTGCCAGGGCAGCCAGCCCGGAGCGAGCAGCGCGTCCGGACCGGGCAGCAGCACCGTCTCGCAGACGGTGACGTGCCGGCTGCGCGGCACCCGGGTCACCGTGACGGCCCAGCGCCAGCCGCGGTAACCGGACAGTCGGCATTCGAAGTAGTGGGTGACGACCCGGTCGCCCTCGGCGACCGCCTGGAGATGATCGCCGATGTCGGTGGGCTCCACCTCGGTGATCGCGTCGCGGGCCACCTCGACGGCGGCGGCGCAGACCTGGTCGAGCCGGGGAGCGCGGGCGGAGGCGGGCCTGGTCACCCGACCATTGTTCCCCATGCCCGTCCACGGGCGACAGGCACTCCCCGGAGTCATTCTCTCCGGGTGATGCGGCACACGCGGAGCGGATGGGCGAGGATGGGACGCATGGCGCTGTCCTCCCGCTCCGGCCGCTCCTTCCTCGGGCGGACCGTCGGCACCGGCATCCGCGCCACCCGGCTGCTGCTGCGGGGCTCGGTGCACGGCGGACGCTGGATGACCCGGCGTGCCGGCACGGCCCGGGCCCGCAGTGCCGGCAACGAGGTGGGCATGGTCCGCCTGTTCGACCTGCATGCGCTCTCCTGCGCCGGTGACACGCTCATCGCGATCGGCCTGGCCGGGACGATCTTCTTCGACGTGCCGCTGGGCGAGGCGCGCAACAAGGTCGCCCTCTACCTGCTGGTGACCATGGTCCCGTTCGCCATGCTCGCCCCGGTGGTCGGCCCGCTGCTCGACCACTTCCGCCACGGCCGGCGGTACGCGCTGGCCACCACCATGCTCGGCCGGGCGTTCCTGGCCTGGATGATCTCCGACTACATCGGCGGGTTCGGGCTCTACCCGGCGGCGTTCGGGGTGCTCGCGCTCTCCCGGGCGTACGGGGTGGCCCGCTCGGCGGCGGTCCCCCGGCTGCTCCCCGAAGGGCTGGGGCTGTCCCAGGTCGGAGCACGCGCCAGCGTCTACGGCACGGTGGCCGGCGCGCTCGTCGCGCCGATCGGGCTGGCCGCGTTCTGGTTCGGGCCGCAGTGGCCGCTGCGGGTCGCCTCGGTGATCTTCCTGATCGGCATGGTGATCTCGCTCCGGCTGCCGCCGAAGGCCGACTCCGAACCGCCGGAGCGGATGCCGCACCCGTTGCGTGTGATGCGCCGCCGCGACGGCGAGCGCCCGCTGGGCCGGGGCCGCCCCAGCGGCCGCCTGGTGATCGCCACGCTGATCGGCGCGGCGGCGCTGCGCGGGCTCTACGGCTTCCTGCTGCTGTTCCTGGCCTTCGCGATCAAGGCCGGTGACCTGACCACCGACTTCTTCGGCCGCGACCTCGGCGGCCAGGGCGCGCTGGGCCTGGTCGGCGGCGCGCTGGCGGTCGGCACGTTCCTGGCCACCGCGCTGGGCACCCGTCTGCGCATCCACCGGCCGACAGCGCTCCAGTCCAGCGGCACGATCGTGGTGGCCGGTGTGGCGGTGCTCGCCGCGCTGAAGTTCTCGCTGCCCATGGTGGCGCTGCTCTGCCTGGTGGCGGCGATGATGAGCGGGATCGCCAAGCTGGCGGTGGACGCCTCGATCCAGGAACGCATCCCGGAGCGGCTGCGCGCCAGCTCGTTCGCGCACTCGGAGACCGCGCTGATGCTCGCGTTCGTGGCCGGGGGCGGGCTGGGTCTGGTGCCGTTCACCGGCCTGATCGGCGTGACGGTCGCCGCCGCGGTGGCCGCGCTGGTGGCCGTACGCGGCGTGCTGGTCGCCGGCAAGCTGCGCGGTGAGCACCTGGTCGGCCGGCCGCTCGGCGACGAGGAGCTGGTGGCGGAGCAGGCCACCCGCGCCGAGGAGCCGGCCGCGACCTCGTTCGACGATCCGGCGCCCACGTCACCGGCGCCCCAGCGCTCCGGCACGGCGGAGGACGACGACGGGCTGGCACCGCCCGGCTTCCACATCTACCGGCCGTCCTCCTCAGTCGGCGGACCTGGCACGGTGGAGGACAAGGAGCGGCGCGATCCCCGGGGGCCGGTGGCGTGACCGGGCTGCTCGTGGTCACGGCGGTGCCCGCCGAGGCCGAGGCGATCCGTGCCGGCCTCACCGCATCAGCCGCACCGGCGCCGCCGGACGGGACAGCGCCGCCGGACGTGACGGTGCTTGCGGTCGGGGTCGGCCCGGCGGTCGCGGGGGCCGCCACGGCACGGCTGCTGGCGCTGGCCGAGGCGGCCGGGCGGCCGTACCGGGCCGTGGTCAGCGCCGGCATCGCCGGAGGTTTCGTCGGCCGGGTCACGGTGGGCGGCACGGTGCTCGCCGAACGCAGCGTCGCCGCCGACCTCGGTGCCGAGTCACCGGGCGGTTTCATCCCGGTCGAGGGCCTGGGCATGCCTCCCGAGCTGCTGGGCGGCGGCCGGACCGTGCTCGCCGATCCGGGCCTGCTGGCCCGCCTGCACGCCGCGTTGCCGGGAGCCACCGTCGGCACGGTACTCACCGTCAGCACGGTGACCGGCACCGCCGCGAGCACCGCGGCGCTGGCCGAACGGCACCCGGACGCGGTGGCCGAGGCCATGGAGGGGTACGGCGTGGCGGTCGCCGCCGCCCAGGCCGGTGTGCCCTTCGCCGAACTGCGGACGGTCTCCAACCCGATCGGGCCGCGTGACCGGAGCGCGTGGCGGATGCGGGAGGCGTTCGCCGCGCTCACCGCCGCCGCAGCCGCCCTCCACTGATCTTGTCCACCTGTGGACAACCCTGTGGACAACCGGTTGGCCTGGGGACGGCGGGGTCAGATCGTGACGACGACCTTGGCCCGCGCGTGCCCGGTCTCGAGGTGGCGGACGGCCTCGGGCACCTCGTGCAGCGCATAGGTCCGGTCGACGACCGGGGTGAGACGGCCGGCCTCGGCATGCTCGCGCAGCACGTCGAGGTGTGCCCGGCCGGGTGACGTGGCGAGGACGACGACGCGCTGCCGGACGAACGGCGCGAGCAGCCGCCCTCGCGCCAGCAGCCCGATCGGGCCGAGCAGGCTGCCGCCACGGTAGACGCCGCCGCCGGAGAGCACGAGCGTCCCGGCCGGCGTCAGCGCCCGCCGCAACGCGGTGAGGGAGCGGTTGCCGACCAGGTCGAACACCACGTCGTGGCGGCGTCCGTCGCGGCTGAAGTCGTCGCGGGTGTAGTCAACCACGTGGTCGGCGCCGAGCGAGCGGACCAGCGCGACGTTGCGGGTGCTGCACACGCCGGTCACCGTCGCGCCGAGCGCCTTCGCGAGCTGGACGGCGAGCGTACCGACGCCGCCGGAGGCCCCGTTGACCAGGACGCGGTGGCCGGGCCGGACCTGCCCGGCGTCGCGCAGCCCCTGGAGCGCGGTGACGCCTGCCAGCGGCAGGGCCGCCGCCTGCGCCGGTGTCAGGTTCGCCGGCCGCGGCGCGACCAGGTGCTCGGGCACGCGTACGTACTCGGCGAACGCCCCGTCGGCCTCGCCGAGGTCACCGAAGACGGCGTCGCCGGGGCGTATCTGCCGCACCTGGGCGCCGACGGCCTCGACCCGGCCGGCGAAGTCGCGGCCACGGACGCGCGCCCGGGGCCGCCCGAGGCCGAGCGCCAGCCGCGACACCCGCGGGTCGCCGCGCATGACGTGCCAGTCGTACGCGTTCAACGCGGCGGCCTCGACCCGGACGAGGACGTCGCCGGGGCCCGGCTCGGGCGGCTCGACGTCGGCGAGCGTGAGTGTCTCCGGGGGGCCGTACCGGTCCTGGACGATCGCCTTCATGTCCCGCTCCCTCCCGGGTGTACGGCGTACACCCCGATGGGAACCAGGTTAGGTGTACGCCGTACACCAGTCAAGGCGGTTACTGTGTCAACGGCCGACGGGAGGACTGCTGACGACATGGCTGAGCAGGTGGAGACGGCACGCCGGGCACCCCTGACCAGGGACCGGGTCCTGCGTACCGCCGTCGCGCTCGCCGACCGGACCGGGATCGAGTCGCTCAGCATGCGCAACCTCGCGCAGGAACTGGGCGTCGTACCGATGGCCCTCTACAAGCACGTCGCCAACAAGGACGAACTGCTCGCCGGCATGATCGACATCGTCGTCGCGGAGATCGACCCACCCGTGGCCGGCGACTGGAAGCAGGCGGTCCGCCGGCGCGTCCTGTCCGCGCGACGGATGCTGCTCCGCCACCCCTGGGCGTCGCTGGCGATCGAGTCCCGGACCACCGCCACACCGGCCGTCCTCGCGTACCTCGACTCCACGGTCGGCGCGTTGCGGTCGAGCGGGTTCTCCACCGACCTCGCCCACCACGTGATGCACGCGCTGGGCAGCCGGGTGCTGGGCTTCAGCCAGGAACTGTTCGACGCCTCCCGGCAGGCCGGGCGCTCCGGCGCGACAGTGCCCGAGGCCCCGGCCGACCTGCCGCCGGAGGCGGCCGCCCGGTTCCCGCACCTCGCGGCGATCGCCACCGCCGCGTCCCACGACGGCGACTCGGTGGTCGGGCCGGGCTGCGACGACCAGTTCGAGTTCGAGTTCGCGCTGGACCTGCTGCTGGACGGCATCGATCGGCTGCACCGGAACGGCTGGACGTCACACCGGCCGGGGTGACGGACGCGCCGGACACCGGGGTTACGGTGGGACCGTGGCGCTCTCCCTGGCGATCTCGCCCTGTCCCAACGACACGTTCGTCTTCGACGCCCTGGTGCACGGCCGGGTGCCGGGCGCGCCGCCGGTCGAGGTGACCTACGCGGACGTCGACGTCACGAACACCGCCGCCGAGCGGGGGGCGTTCGATCTGGTGAAGGTCAGCTACGCGGCGCTGCCCTGGCTGCTCGACGACTACCACCTGCTGCCCTGCGGCGGCGCGCTCGGCCGGGGCTGCGGCCCACTGGTGCTGACCCGAGGTGACCGGACCGACCTGTCCGGCGCGACGGTGGCGGTGCCCGGCGAGCGGACCACCGCGTACCTGCTGTTCCGCCTCTGGACGGCCGGCCAGGCCCCGGCGCGGATCGAGGTGGTGCCGTTCCACGAGATCATGCCGGGCGTGGCCGCCGGCCGGTACGACGCGGGCCTGGTCATCCACGAGGCGCGCTTCACCTATCCGCGGCACGGCCTGACCGCACTGGTCGACCTGGGCGAGTGGTGGGAGGGCGACACCGGGCTGCCGATCCCGCTCGGCGCGATCCTGGCCCGCCGGGGCGCTGTCGACCCGGCCGAGGCCACCGCCTGGGTCCGTGAGTCGGTACGCCAGGCGTGGGCCGACCCGGCTGCCAGCCGCGAGTACGTCCTCGCGCACGCGCAGGAGATGGAGCCCGACGTGGTGGACCGGCACATCGGCCTCTACGTCAACGAGTTCACCGCCGACCTGGGAGAGGCCGGCTTCGCCGCCGTGGAGGCGCTGCTGGGCCGGGCCGCCGACGCCGGGCTCGTCCCTCAGACCTCCAGCTCGCGCGCCACCGCGTGGACCAGCTGAGCGATCTTCTGGGCGGTCTTCCGATCCGGGAAGCGCCCACGGCGCAGGTCCGGCTGGACCTTCGCCTCCAGCACCTTGATCATGTCTTCCACCAGGCCGTGGAGTTCCTCGGCCGGCCGGCGGCGCAGCTCCGCCACCGACGGCGGTGCCTCCAGCAGCTTGACTCCCATCGCCTGGGCGCCCCGCCGGCTGTCGACCACGCTGAAATCGACCCGCTGACCACCCTTCAGGTCGGCGACACCCGCCGGCAGCGCGCCCTTCGGCAGGAACACGTCGCCACCCTCGTCACTGGTGACGAACCCGTACCCCTTGGCGGCGTCGTACCACTTCACTCGACCCGTCGGCACCTGTTGAACCCCGCTCCACTCGAACCGTCTACCCACCCAAGGCTAGCCCGATGATCCGCTCCAGCGCCGCCGGGAATTCGACGAGATCATCGAGCACCAGGTACGCCCCGGCCTCGGTCAGTTCGCCGGCCGGACACGGGCCGGTCGCCACTGCCACACCCGGGATTCCCGCGGCTCGCGCGGCAGCCATGTCGGCCACGTGGTCGCCCACGTACAGCGTGGCGCCGTGCTCGCGCAACGCGACCGCCTTCTGCTCGGCGAACACGTCCCCGGCCAACTCGTCCACCGGTAACCCGAGGTGGTCCAGGTGCAGCTTCGCCAACCGGCCGATCTTCGCCGTCACCACCATGGTCCGGCCGCCGCGCGCCTGCACCGCGCGCAACGCGGCCTCCGCACCGGGCATCGGCACGGTCGGAGTGATCGCGTACGCCGGATACAGCTCGCGGTACAGCGTCACCGCCTCCTCGATCCGCTCCGGCGGGAACCAGTGCGCCAGCTCGGTGCGCAGCGGCGGACCCAGCCGGGAGACGGCCAGGTCCCCGTCCACGTGCACGCCCGTACGCGCGGTGAGCGCCCGGAACGCGGCGGCGATCCCGGGGCGGGAGTCGACCAGAGTCATGTCGAGGTCGAAGCCGACCATCAGCGGAGACATGCCGAGAACCTACCCAGCGGGCTAGCGTGGTACGACGATGACCACCTCACTCGCCGACCACCTGCGGGCCCTCCCCGACGAGTCGCTTGCCGCCCTGCTCCAGCTGCGGCCGGACCTCGTCGTGCCGGTGCCGGCCGACGTGTCCGCCCTCGCCCTGCGCGCCCAGTCCCGGGTCTCCGTGGCCCGGGCGCTCGACGGGCTCGACCAGTTCACCCTCCAGATCCTCGACGCCGCCCGGCTCACCCGCGGCCCCGAGGGCGCCACCTCCACCGACCAGATCGTGGCCATGGCCACCGCCGGGCCACAGCCGCCCGCACCCACAGCGGTCCGCACCGCCGTCGACCGGCTCCGGGCCCGGTTCCTGCTGTACGGCCCCGAGCACGACCTGTGCGTGGCCGGCGGCATCGACGAGGTGTCCCCGTACCCGGCGGGGCTGGGCCGGCCGGCGGCGGAGCTGGACCCGCGCGCGGCGGCGCTCTGCGCGGACCCGGCGAAGCTGCGTCGGACGCTGCTGTCCGCGCCGCCCTCGGCTCGGGCCGTCCTGGACCGGCTCGCCGCCGGGCCGCCGGTCGGGACCGTGACGCCCGGAGCGCTGGAGGCCCCGGCCACCGGCGCCGAGGACGTGCTCCCGCCCGACCTGGTCAACGGCGGAACGCCGACCGGCTCGCCGATCCGCTGGCTGGTCGAGCACCGGCTGCTGGTCCGGATGTCCGGCGGCCGCAACGGCACCGTCGAGCTGCCCCGCGAGGTGGGGCTGGTGCTGCGCCGCGACGCCGGTCCGCTGGGCCCGCTGCGCACCAGCCCGCCGGTGGTGTCCGGGCCGCCGCGCGAGGTCAAGTCCGTCGACTCGGCCGGGGCCGGGCAGACCATGGAGGTGGTCCGGCACACCGAGGCGATGCTGGAGGCGCTGACCGCGGAACCCGCACCCGTCCTGCGCTCCGGCGGCGTCGGCGTACGCGACCTGCGACGGCTCGCCCGCGGCCTCGGCCTGGACGAGCCGGCCACCGCGCTGCTGTTCGAGGTGGCGTACGCGGCCGGGCTGACCGGGGAGATGGAGCTGACCGGCGCGGCCACCACCCGGTACGGCGGCGACCAGCAGATCCTGCCCACCGGCGGGTACGAGGTGTGGCGGGCGGTGTCGCTGGCCCAGCGCTGGGAGCAGCTCGCCCGCGCCTGGATGGCGATGCCCCGCCAGGCCGGCCTGATCGGGCAGCGCGACGACCGGGACCGGCCCATCTCGGTGCTCTCCGCCGAGGCGGAACGAGCAGGCGCGCCGGCCGCCCGTCGTGCGGTGCTCACCGTGCTGGCCGACCTGCCACCCGGCACCGCGCCGACCACCGACGAGGTGCTGGAACTGCTGGACTGGCGTGCGCCGCGGCGGGCCCGGGGGCGGGAGGCCGCGCACCGGGAGGTGCTCGCCGAGGCCGCCACGCTGGGCGTGACCGGGCTCGGCGCGCTCACCTCGTACGGGCGGCTGCTGCTCGCCGAGCTGACCGAGACCGACGAGCGCGGTGACGACCCGCTCGGGCTGCGCTGCGACGCCGAGTCGGGCGACGCGTCGACGACGGTACGGGCGCTGGACGGGCTGCTGCCCGCCCCGGTCGACCACGTGCTGGTGCAGGCCGACCTGACGGTGGTGGTGCCCGGCCCGCCCGACCCGGCGCTCGCCGCCGAGCTGGACGTGGTGGCCGAGCACGAGTCGGCGGGCGGAGCCAGCGTGCACCGGGTCACCCCGGCGAGCGTCAGGCGGGCGCTCGACGCCGGCTACACCGCCGACGACCTGCACGCGCTGTTCCGCCGCCGGTCGCGTACCCCGGTGCCGCAGGGCCTCACCTATCTCGTCGACGACGTGGCCCGCAAACACGGCGGGCTGCGCGTCGGCTCGGCGGGGGCGTACGTCCGCAGCGACGACGAGGCGCTGCTCACCGAGGTGCAGGCGGACCGGCGACTGGAGCCGCTCGCGTTCCGCCGGCTCGCGCCCACGGTGCTGGTCACCCCGTACCAGGTCAACCGCATGCTGACCGCGCTGCGCGACGCCGGTTACGCCCCGGTGCCCGAGGACGCCGGCGGCGCGATGGTGCTGGCGCGGCCGAAGAGCCGGCGGGCACCGGCCCGTACCGCGATCAGCCGTGCGGTGGACCCGCTCGCCACGCCGAAGCTGCCGATGCCCCGCCTGCTCGGCGTGGTGGAGCAGATCCGCCGCGGCGAGGCGGCGGCCCGGGCGGCCCGCCGGGCCCCGGCTGTGGTCCGCGGCGCCCCGGCGGCGGCCGGGCCGGCGCCCGTGTCCGGACACGGCGACGCGCTGGCGGTGCTCCAACAGGCGGTACGGGACAAGGCGCTGGTCTGGGTGGGCTACGTCGACGCGCACGGGGCGACCGCGTCCCGGCTGGTCCGGCCGGTGTCGATCGGCGCCGGCTACCTGCGCGCCGAGGACGACCGGACGGAGATGCTGCACACGTTCGCGCTGCACCGGATCACCGCGGCCGTGCTGGAGGAGTGAGTTACTCCCCGTTCCGGCGCAGCGTGCCGATCACCGACACGGCCAGCAGCAGGGCGAACGCGGCACCGGCCGACTCGCCCACCGAGTCGACGAAGCCCTGCTGCTGCACCAGCAGCCCGAACAGGAACCAGCCGAACACCCCCGCGGCGGCGGCCGCGTAGGCGAGCACTACCGCCGTGGGCACCTCGTGCTGCCGCGTCCGTTCGTCGTCGGGAAGCACGTCCTGGTCAACGATCATGGCAGTCCCTCCCCGTCCCGGCATGGACCCGGCTTCCAGGGTTGCATCAACCGGACCGCGCGGACAGGGGTTAAAACCCTGATCCGGGCGGTCCGGTCACGGGTGCGGCGGTTGCGGTTCGGTTCCGGCGCGCAGGCGGAGCGCTCAGGTGGAGCGCTCAGGTGCCGGGGCGGCGGCCGATCACCACGACGCGGGTGCCGACCGAGCCCAGCTCCCACAGGCGTACCGCGTCACGGTGCAGCAGGTTGACGCACCCGTGCGATCCGATCGCGCCGTCGTGCAGGTAGGTGGTGGTCTCGTGGAAGCCGATCCCGCCGTTGAACTGCTGCCAGTACGGCAGCCACACCTCGTACGGGTCGGACCACTCACGCGGGTTCTTCCGGCCCACCGAGTACGTGCCGGCCGGGGTGGCGAAGCCGGACATGCCGGTGCGGGTGACGGTCGGGCCCGTCACCACGGTGCCACCGCGCATCGCCCAGACCGTCTGCCGGGTCAGGTCGACGCAGAAGGTGAGCCGGGAACCGGCTTTGCACCGCGCGGTGTCGGTGGCGGCGAGCCGCTTCGCCACGTCGTACGTGGTGGGGCCGGCGCGACCGGCGGGCGGGCTGATCCCGTACCGGATCTGGAACTTCCTGATCGCGGCGCAGTCGGCGGCGGACTGCTCGCCGTCCACGGTCAGCGTCCCGAAGCCGCCCAGCCGGGTCAGGTACGTCTCCACGGCCCGCTGGTGCTCCCCCTGCGGGCATCCGGCGGACGCGCTCGGCTTCGGCTCGGGCTTCGTCGTCTTCGTCGCCTCGGGCGACCGGGAGGGTTTCGGCGAGGCCGTCCGGCTCGGCTGCGCCGACGGGGACGTGACCGGCTGCTCCGGCGTGGGCGACGCGCTCGCCCCCGATGCTCCCTCCGTCAGCCCGACCGGCCCGGGAGTGCTCCCCCCGGCGCCGTTCGCCTGCGGATCGAGCGCACAGGCGCCGACACCGACCAGCACGACCACCACCAGGGCGGCGACCCGGGCGAGAAACCGGACACGCAGCATGGGCCCTCCCTGGACAGTCGTCCCGCTTGCTAGACGTGTGGGACGAGTATGGCGTTGCCTGTCCAGCGAGACTTTTTTGCGGCGCCCGCCGGCGTGCAACACTGGATGGTCGGCCTGCGGCAGGTCAGCCGGGTGCGGACGGGGTTCCGGGCAGCGGGTTCCGGGCGATACGAGAGGACGCTGGCGTGAGCGGTGGACCACTGATCGTGCAGTCGGACAAGACGCTGCTGCTGGAGGTGGATCACCCCGACGCGCAGGCGTGCCGGATGGCGATCGCGCCGTTCGCCGAGCTGGAACGCTCCCCCGAGCACGTGCACACCTACCGGCTCACGCCGCTGGGCCTGTGGAACGCGCGGGCCGCCGGCCACGACGCCGAGGGCGTGGTCGACTCGCTGATCAAGTACTCGCGCTACCCGGTGCCGCACGCGCTGCTGGTCGACGTGGCCGAGACGATGGACCGGTACGGCCGGCTCCAGCTCGCCAACGACCCGGTGCACGGCCTGGTGCTGCGCGGGCTGGACCGGGTGGTGCTCATCGAGGTCGCCAAGAGCAAGAAGCTCGCCGGCATGCTCGGCGCCAAGATCGACGACGACACGATCGCGGTGCACCCGTCCGAGCGGGGCCGGCTCAAGCAGGCGCTGCTCAAGCTGGGCTGGCCGGCCGAGGACCTGGCCGGATACGTGGACGGCGAGGCACACCCGATCGAGCTGGCCGAGTCCGGCTCCGACGGCGGCAAGCCGTGGACGCTGCGGTCGTACCAGCGGGAGGCCGGCGAGGCGTTCTGGGCCGGCGGGTCCGGCGTCGTGGTGCTGCCCTGCGGTGCCGGCAAGACGCTCGTCGGCGCGGCGGCGATGGCCGAGGCGAAGGCGACCACGCTGATCCTGGTCACCAACACCGTGGCCGGACGGCAGTGGAAGCGGGAACTGATCGCCCGCACGTCGCTGACCGAGGAGGAGATCGGCGAGTACTCGGGCGAGCGCAAGGAGATCCGCCCGGTCACCATCGCCACGTACCAGGTGCTCACCTCGCGGCGCGGCGGCGCGTTCACCCACCTGGACCTGTTCGGCGCCCGCGACTGGGGCCTGGTCGTCTACGACGAGGTGCACCTGCTGCCCGCGCCGATCTTCCGCTTCACGGCGGACCTCCAGGCCCGTCGCCGGCTCGGCCTCACCGCGACGCTGGTACGCGAGGACGGCCGGGAGGGCGACGTGTTCAGCCTGATCGGCCCGAAGCGGTACGACGCGCCGTGGAAGGACATCGAACAGCAGGGCTGGATCGCCCCGGCGGAGTGCACCGAGGTACGGGTGACACTCACCGACGCCGAGCGGCTGGCGTACGCGACGGCGGAGGCCGAGGAGCGCTACCGGATGGCGGCCACCGCCCGCACGAAGCTGCCGGTGGTCCGGGCTCTGGTGGAGCGGCACCCGTCCGAGCAGGTCCTCGTCATCGGCGGGTTCCTCGACCAGTTGCACCAGCTCGGCGAATACCTGGACGCGCCGATCGTGCAGGGCTCCACCACGAACAAGGAGCGGGAGCGGCTGTTCGACGCGTTCCGCTCGGGTTCGTTGCGGACCTTGGTCATCTCCAAGGTGGGCAACTTCTCGATCGACCTGCCGGAGGCCGCTGTCGCGATCCAGGTGTCCGGCACGTTCGGCTCCCGGCAGGAGGAGGCGCAGCGGCTGGGCCGGGTGCTGCGCCCGAAGGCCGACGGCCGGCAGGCGCACTTCTACACGGTGGTCTCCCGGGACACCATCGACACCGAGTACGCCGCGCACCGGCAGCGGTTCCTGGCCGAGCAGGGGTACGCGTACACCATCGTGGACGCCGACGACGTGCTGGGACCGTCGCTGCCCACAGCCGACTGAGCAACCGGTGGGCCGCCCCTTCCGGGCGGCCCACCGTCACCACCGGGTCAGGAGTAGTTGACCAGGAAGTAGTAGCTCGTCGTGTCGGTCCACACGCCGTCGGCGGTCCGGCCGCGCACCCGCATGCTGTACGAGCCGGCCGAGGTCGGCGTGAAGGTCGCCGTGGCAACGCCGGCGGCGTTCGCGGCCACGGTCACCGGCTGCCCGTCCTCGACTGTGTACTCGAACTCGGTCACACCCGGGCTGCCCTGGGTGAAGGTGAACTCACCGGCCACGCCCACACCGCCGGACCACCGATCGGCCGGGTAGGTACCAGAGCTGACGAGCGGCGCCGTGCCGACCAGGAACGGGTAGTCGGTCTGCGGCGTGTAGTCGCCCGCGGCGGTACGCCCCCTTACCGAGATGAGGTTCGCGCCGTTGCGGTCCATGGTCACCGTGATGTCCGTGGCCAGCGCATCGGGCTTCTTCGGCACGCTCTGCCAGGCGCCGCCGTTGAGCTGGTACTCGAAGGTCGTCACCTCGCTGATCTCGGTGTAGACCCCGAACGTGCCGACCGACCCGATCCCGCCGCGCGGGCTGTACTCGTCGTACGCGCTGCTCACGTTCACCCGGGCATCGCGGACCCGGAAGTAGTACCGGCGTTCCGGGCTGACCGTGCCGTCGGCCGTCCGGCTGGTGACAGTCAGCAGCGTGTAGCCGGAGTGCGCCGGCGTGATCTCGACGGTGGCCCGGCCGTCCGCACCGGCGGCCACCACCTGCTCCTCACCGGTGTACTCCAGCACGTAGCGGTACTCGGTCACGCCGGAGCGGCCCGGGTTGAAGGTGAACCGGCCCGTCTGCCCGGGCTGGCCGCCCCCACCGTTCTCCGGGTAGTCCTCGGACTTCACCACCGGCGCGTCGCTGACCTCGAACGTGTACGTCCGCGTCGGGGAGAAGGAGCCGTCCTGGAACCGGGTACGCACCGTCAGCGTGTTGCTGCCGGAACGGTCCGGGGTGAGCGTCACCTGCGCCCAACTGTAGTCCGGGTCGACGACCTGCTCCGGCCCGTCGTTGAGGCGATAGAGGTAGACGTCGACGTCGGGCATGCCGGTGTCGAAGTGGAACTCGCCGGGGATGCCCACGCCACCCCATGCGCCGTTCTCGTAATAGGTGCTGGAGGAGACGTACGGCTTGGTGTCGATGACGTTGAACTGCTGCTCCTGCGTCTCCGAGACAGTGCCGTCGGCACTGATGCTCCAGACGTTCAGCACGTGCCAGCCACCCTCGGTGGGCGTCCAGCGCAGCACCGCCGTACCGTCCGCGGCCGCGTCGATGCGCAGCAGATCGCCGCCACCGAACGTGTACTCGTACGCCACCACGCCGGTCCGGCCGGGCCGGAACGTGAAGGTGCCGGGACGGTCCACCACCCCGTCGTGCTCGGGGAAGTCGAAGTCGTCCGACTCCACGGTCGGGAGGTCGCGGACCGATACGTTCTCGGTGTACCCGCCGACGAGCTCGCTCCCGGCGTAGCTGCGGACCTCGACCTTGACGAGGCCCCCCTCGGCGAACGTCACCGGGATCTCGGTCGGGCCATCGGGGTTCACCGGCACCCGGGTCTCAGCGCCGTCGCCGATGCGGTACCCGAACTCGGTGACCCCCTCCACGTTCGTGGAGACGGCCAGCTTGCTGGGCAGCCCGATGCCGGCCATCGTCACCTCGACCTGCGGCGCGGTCGACTTCACCCGGAACTCGTAGTGGACCGTCTCGGACGAGTTGGACGCGCTGTCCACGCTGCGCACGCTCAGCGAGTCGGAGAACGAGGTCGGGGTGTATTCGAGCGTCACGTCGGCGCCGGGCGACGGCGCGGGGATGTAGTAGTACGCGTCGCCGAAGCGGCCCCAGTAGTAGCCGACCACGTCCGGCGAGCCGTTGGCCTTGAACGTGAACGTCCCCGGCACCCCCGACCCACCGTGCGGAAGGCCGTCGTTCGGGTACTTCTCCGAGGTCACCACGGGGGCAGCGGGTCGCTGCGCGTCCACCTTGACGTAGCACGGCTTGGCCCAGGCGGAGAAGTCGTACCCGTCGTACGCCCGGACGGTCCAGGCCACCACGGTGCCGTCGGGGTACTGCGACATGTCCCAGGAGAGCTTCGACAGGGCACCGCCGTAGCTGGATCCGAGCTTTTCGGCACGCTGGTTCTCGTCACCGACCGGCCACGCGGCGAACTGCCCGTTGTAGCTGTCGTAGGGGTCCGCGTCCGCGCCCTTGACCATCAGCGTGTAGGAACGCGGCCCCACGGGCTGCGGCTTCGCCGCTGTCCCGCAGGCCCACGACGGGAAGTCCAGGCCGATCTGCCCGACCGTCGGCGCGTGGTTCGCCTCACTGTTGATCACCGGGAACGGACGGAGCTTACGACCGTGGGAGAGCTTGCCCTCGGAGCCGTGCGGCAGCCGGATCTCGACGGTGAGCGTCTGCTTGCCCTGATCCGCGATCTTTTGGAGGGCGGGCATGATGTCCCACGCCAGATAGCCGGGGCAGGCCGCCTCCCCGCCGGCCTGGACCGTGCCGAGCAGCTCGCGACGGCGCGGGCTCGACGCCCAGCTCGTGGTCGCGGTAATCGGGTCGGTACGCCACAGCTCGACCGGCTGGGCGATCGAGCAGTCCGCCGCGGAGCGCTCCGCGACGACCAGGTCCGCCTTGTGGATGACGGTCCCGCGGAAGCGCGAGACGTCGAAGGTGAAGTAGGACCGGGACTTGTGCTTCGTGCCGGTCGCGTCCGTCCAGGCGCCGACCGGCGCGTCCCCGTCCGTGTTGACGAACGACTTCCTCGGCTGCTGCGAATCCGTGTAGGCCCAGCCGGACTTGCCGGTGGTCCGGTGCTCGTAGGCCTGCGCCGGAGCGGTGTCGACGCCGATCAGGCCGGCACCGAGCACTATGCCCAGTGACACGGCGAGCATTCTTCGTGCGCGCACGACGATGCTCCTTCCCCCGTAGGACAACGGCGTGCATCGCCGTCTAGTCGCATGAGGGTATCGAAGGGGGACGACAGAGGCGTACGCCGATTCGGGTGGCCTGAGCCGACCGGGCGGACCGCATCGGCGCGGTGCAGGTGTCCGCCCCGATCGGGCAGTTGAACTGCGGCGCCGCCTCACGCGGCGTGTCGGCCACGAAGTCGCCGGACGCGGAGCAGCCGTGCGCGAACGTGTGCTCCAGCATCAGCCAGTGCCCCACCTCGTGCGTCAGCGTGTCGCCGAGCGCGTACTTGCCGGCCGTGCCGCCCGGCATCGACTCGTCGAGCATCACCACGCCGTCGATGTAGTCACGGCCGTTGTTGTAGCCCTTCGGGAAGTACGCCCAGCCGAGCAGCCCGTCACCGATGTTCGCCGCGTAGATGTTCAGTCAGGCGGCGCTGAGCTTCCGCAGCACGTACTGGTTGAGGCGCATGCCCTCCTCGGCGGCATGGCTGAGCCGCCGCCCCCGGTGCCGGCGCGCGACGCTGCGCCAGCGGCGCACGCCCACGACGGCGAGCCGCTCCTGGTGCCCGGGCGCGGGCACCAGGCAGCCGTTCGCCCACAGGTCGGCGAGTGCCCGCACGATCGCCGCCCGGGTCGGGTCAGTCACGGAGGTAGCGGGCGCGACGGCCGAAGTCGTGGAAGCCGAGCCTCCGGTACAGCCCGGCCGCCGGGTTGTCGTCGTTGACGCAGAGCCACGCGGCCTCCGCGCCCGCGCCGGCGAAGCCACGCAGCACGCGCGCCACCAGGTACGCCCCGACCCGCCGCCCGCGCCACAGGGGCACCACGCCGACCTGGTCGATCCAGTCGTCGAGCACTGTGACGAAGCCGGCCGCCTCACCGGCCGGGCCGCGCGCCAACAGCGTCAACTCCGGGCGGAAGTCCTCGTCGTCGCGCAGGTCGCCCAGCCACTCGCCGGCCTCGGGCTCCACGAATCCGGGCCGATCGGCGAACGACAGGCGGTAGATCGCGAACAGCTCCGGCCCGAGCGTGGCCTGCTCCACGGTCACGCCGTCCGGCGCGGCGACCGCGGGTAGCGCGTCGAGGTCGTGCCGCAGCACCCACTCCGTGAACGTCCGCGTGTAGCCGCGCGCCGCGAACAACTCCTCCGCGCCCGCGTTCCACGTCTCCGTGGTGACCAGCAGGCCCGCGTCGCCCGCCTGCTTCTCCGCCCAGTCCAGCAGCGTGCCGCCGAGCCCGCGTCCCCGCCACACCGGGTGCACCAGGCCGGTGGCGGTGGCCGGCGTCCGCGCCGTGCCGACCCCGACGGCCGCGACCAGGTCGCCGCCCGACCAGGCGCCGTGGGTACGCGTCTGCAGCAGCCGCGCCCGCGCCAACGGGGTACGCCCGAACAGCGGCAACCCGCCGTCAGTGGCGAGACACGCCTGCGCCAGCCCGGTCAACGCGGGCAGGTCGTCCTCGCCGTACTCCCGCCAGACCAGCCCGTCGATCCCGCTCACGCCCACTCCCGCCACCGCCGAGCCCGACCCCACGGTCCAGCTCCCCGAGGCAGTAGGCCCCACCCCTCCCGTGAAGGTCAACCAAATTGCCGCCTCGGCGAGAGCCACAAATCCGGCACCGCGAGGGCCGCAACGAAGGTCAGCGAGGCGGTGAGGGGGTTGGGGTGGCGTGGATCAAGATCGTGGCTCCGGCGGACAACGGGGCCAGAAGCCACTTCAAGGGCTGCTCGTCCTCGGCCGGGTCGATCACCAGGTGGTCGCCCGGGTGCAGGTCGAGCTGGGTGGCGATCTCGGCGGCCAGGCGGCGCCACGCGCCGAAGCTGGTGCCGTCCGGCGTGGCCGGGTCGGACGGGTCGACGGCTGTGTAGTCCGGCGGGTCGGTCGGGTGCCGCAGCACCTCGGCGGACCAGTCCAGCCAGCCCGGCGGCACCTCGGCGAGCGGGCCCGGCCCGGTCCCCACCAGGTAGCGGTGCGTCCCCTCGGGCACGTCCTCCAGCCAGTCGTCGAGGCGCTCCGGGGTCACGAGCACCGCGTCGTACGGCCGGTCCGCGCCCGGTTCCAGCACCGGCAGCCCGGCCAGCGCGCGGGGCCGGAACGAGACCGTCAACCCGACCGACCAGGCCCCGAGCAGCACCGCGGCGGTACGCCAGTGCGGCGGCAGGAGCACCGCCACCCGGTCACCGGGGCGCAGTCCGCACCCGTCGCGCAGCAGCCCGGCGCTGCGGGCGGTCCACTCGCCGAGTTGCGCGGCGGTGAGGTCGGTGCGTTCCCCGGTCGCGTCGTCGTGGTAGCTGAGCAGCGTATAACCGACCGCGTCGGGCGTGACGGCGACGGTTGCCTGGTGGGCCATGCGCGGACTCCTGTCTGCTGGTCCGCCCACCCTAACCGTCCGAGCCGCCCGTCCGGCGCAGCCGAAGCAGCCCGGGTCAGCGCGCGGGCAGCTCGGGACCGCCGTCGAGCAGCGGGGCCAGCAGGTCACCCTGCTTCGCCACCCGCTTGAGCACCTCCCCCGCCGTGTACGGCTTCGTCGACGGCCGCTTGCCGGACGCACCGGCCTCCACCTCGTCCCAGGTCAGCGGCGTCGACACCGAGGGCACCGACTGGGCGCGCAGCGAGTACGGCGCCACAGTCGTCTTCGCCGCGTTGTTCTGGCTCCAGTCGATGAAGACCTTGCCGGGGCGCAAGTTCTTCGCCATCTTCGACACGATCAGCTTCGGGTGCGCCTGCTCCAGCTCCTGCGCGATCCGTTTGGCGTAGTCGGAGACGATCTCGGCGTCCTGCGTACCGGCGATCGGGCAGCAGAGCTGCATGCCCTTCTTCCCCGACGTCTTCGGGAACGAGGAGATCCCGTCGGAAGCCAGCCGGTCGCGCATCAGCACCGCCACCTGGCAGCACTGCTCGAGCGCGGCCGGGGCGCCCGGGTCCAGGTCGACGACCATCATGTCCGGGTGCGCGCCGATCTTCCACTGCGGAGTGTGCAGCTCCAGCGCGGCCAGGTTGGCCAGCCACACGAGCGTGGGCAGTTCGTCGCAGACCACGTAGTCGATGGTCTCCCGCCCCTTCGTCGATCCGGGGGCGGGCAGGTTCTCCTTCCGTACCCAACCGGGGGTCGCGGCGGGCGCGTTCTTCTCGAAGAACGAGCCGCCGTCGACGCCGTTGGGGAACCGGATCCGGGTCAGCGCGCGGTCCCGCAGGTGCGGCAGCAGCACGGGGGCGATCCGGGTGTAGTAGTCGATGACCTCGCCCTTTGTGAAACCCGCCTTCGGGAACAGCACCTTGTCCAGGTTGGACAGCTCCAGTGAGCGCCCCTCGACCTCGACCTTGAGCCGGTCAGACGGCATCGTCGACCTCCTCGGGCGGCTTGTCCGGGCGCAGGCGCAGGATACGCGGGAAGCGCAGCCGGCCGTCCGGCGTGCGCTGGCCGTACTTGACCTCCACCACGACCCGGGGAGTTACCCAGATCGCGCCGCGGGCATCCTCGCGCGGCACACCGGCGGCGAACGGCGAGTCGGCGGTGCGCAACGGTTCCAGCTCGCGGAGCAGTTCCCGTTCGATCGCCGCGCCGATCCCGCCGCCGACCCGCCCCCGATAGACCAGCCGCCCGTCCGGGCCGGGCACGCCGACCAGCAGGCCGCCGACGCGCCGCGCGCCTGGTCGCCAGCCGCCGACCACGAAGTCGGCGGTGACCTCCAGCTTGACCTTCACCCAGTCCGGCGAGCGCACGCCGGGCCGGTAGAGCGAGTCGGCCCGCTTGGCCATCACCCCCTCCAGCCCGTGCTCGCCGGCCGCCGCGTAGGTGGCCGGGCCGTCGGCGAAGACCGGCGGCACCGCCCACCGGGCGGCGCCGAGCCCGAGCGACTCCAGCGCCGCCCGCCGCTCCCGCCACGGGCGGGCGGTCAGGTCGACGCCGTCGAGCCGCAGCAGGTCGAAAACCATGTACGTGACGGGTACGGTCGCCGCGAGCCGCGCCGCCTTCGCCGGGTTGCGGACGTGCATCCGCTCGGCGAGCGCGGTGAACGAGGGTTGTCCGTCGGTGAAGAGGACCACCTCGCCGTCGAGCAGCGCGTCGCCTACCTGCTCGGCCAGGTTGAGCAGTTCCGGATACGCGGTGGTGATCTCGACGCCGGAGCGTGCGTAGAAGTGCCGGTCGCCGCGGGAGATGTCGGCGAGCGCGCGGACGCCGTCCCACTTGAACTCGTACGACCAGCCCGCGCCGGCCGGGAGCTGCCCGGTCGTCGCGAGCATCGGCTTCAACGGCGCGCCGGGCACCTCCTGACTGTAGTTGCGTAGCGAAGCGCGTGCGTCCCGTTCGATCGTTTGCGATTCTGGTGGTCAACCGGGGAGAGGAGCGCGGGCATGCGGGCGATCTGGAAAGGAGCGGTGTCGTTCGGCCTGGTGTCGATCGGGGTGAAGGTCTACTCGGCCACCGAGGAGAAGGACATCCGCTTCCACCAGGTGCACCGTGAGGACGGCGGCCGGATCCGCTACAAGCGCACCTGCTCGGTATGCGGCGAGGAGGTCACCTACGACGACATCGCCAAGGGGTACGACATCGGCGGCGGCGAGATGGTGATCCTCACCGACGAGGATTTCGCCGACCTGCCGTTGAGCACCTCGCACGCGATCGACGTGCTGGAGTTCGTACCGGCCGAGCAGGTCGACCCGATCCTCTACAACAAGGCGTACTTCCTTGAGCCGGAGGGCTCGGCGACCAAGCCGTACGTGCTGCTGCGCGACGCGCTGTCCGACTCGGAGCGGGTGGCGATCGTCAAGGTGGCGCTGCGCCAGCGCGAGCAGCTCGCCACGCTGCGGGTCCGCGAGGGCGTACTGCTGCTCAACACCATGCTGTGGCCGGACGAGATCCGCCGGCCCGACTTCGGTTTCCTGGACGAGGACCTGAAGGTGCGCCCGCCGGAGCTGGCGATGGCCAGTTCGCTGATCGACTCGATGGCCGGTGAGTTCGAGCCGGATGCGTTCACCGACGACTACCGGGCGGCGTTGCAGGAGGTCATCGACGCCAAGGTCGAGGGCCGCGAGGTGGTGCAGCCGGAGGAGGAAGAGGCGGCGCCGGCCGCCGCGGTGGACCTGATGGCGGCGCTCAAGGCGTCCGTGGAGCGGGCCCGCGCGGCCCGGGGCGAGGCGCCGTCCGGTGGCGGCGCCGAGCCGACGCCGATCTCGTCGGCCCGCTCGGCGAAGAAGGCCGCGAAGAAGGCGCCGGCGAAGAAGGCCGAACCAGCCAAGAAGACCACCGCCAAGAAGACCCCCGCGAAGAAGACGGCGGCGAAGAAGGCCGAACCGGCCAAGAAGACCACCGCCAAGAAGGCGCCCGCGAAGAAGAAGACCGCCTGACGCGTACGGCGAAGGCCCCGCCCCGGGTGGAGGGCGGCGCCTTCGCCGCTCAGCCGCGGCCGAGCTTCTCGGTCGGGGTGGCGCGGACGGGCCGGGTCTTCTTCGCTGAGGATCGCCATGGTTCGGGACGTATCCCTGCGCGGTGCCCCCGCATCGGGCTTCGTGTCCGGATCGTGGCGGGCGCAGCGGCACGCTGGGGGTCCGGGCGGGTACCGTGTGCGCTGGCCTCGGCGGCGGCCCGCCGGGGGCGCACCCACCCACCCTGCAGGGAGTCGACGTGAGCGAGCGTGTGGAGAACCGGTCGGCGGGCCAGGCCCCGGCCACCAAGGCACAGCGGCGGCTGGCCGCCCAGCTGGCCGAGAAGAAGGCGGCCGAGGCGCGCCGTCGCCGGCAGTCGATCCTCGGCGCGGCCGTCGGTGTGCTCGCCGTGGTGGCTCTGGTCGGCGGCCTGGTCTGGCTGAACAGCGGGGACGACGACAAGGCGTCCACCGCCGGCTCCTCGGCCAGTCCCACCGCCCCGGCCGAGCCCACCGCGCCGCCCGCTGCGGAGCTGCCCGCCGGCATCGACCCGGCGTTGAAGACCAAGCCGACTGTGCAGGCCGGAACCGGTGAGCTGACCAAGCTCACCGTCACCACGCTCGTCAAGGGCACCGGCCCGGCGGTGAAGGCCGGGCAGAACATCACCACGAACTACGTGGGCGTCTTCTACAAGGACGGTAAGCAGTTCGACGCGTCCTGGGACAGCGGCCAGCCGGCCACCTTCCAGATCGGCGTGGGCCAGGTCATCAAGGGCTGGGACCAGGGCCTGGTCGGCGTGCCGGTGGGCAGCCGGGTCCAGCTGGACCTCCCGGCCGAGCTGGCGTACGGCAACGACGCCGCGGGCGGCCGTCCGGCCGGGCCGCTGCGCTTCGTCGTCGACGTGCTGGCTGCGCAGTAGCTCACTCCGGGCTTCCGTCCGGTCACCCAGCGGCAGTAGGTTCGTGGTCACCACGGGCGGTACGTCCGCCCGTGGTGATCTGCCCACCGACGCGGAGGTGCACGTGGCGGCGCTGGACGAGACCGGGGTGGCCCGGCAGATGTGGACGCTCTACGAGCCGGTCCACGCGGTCACCTACTTCCATCCGCGCGCCCGCGCCGCGTTCGAGGCGGTCGGGCTGCGGGGTTACTGGCGCGGCTACTTCGCCGGCCGGGCCGCGCCGCTCGGAGCGGTCGACGCGCCCGCGGTGACCGCCGCGTTCTTCAGCTTCGCGCCGGCCATGGTGGCCCGTGCGCTGCCGTCGGTGTGGCGCCTGGCCACCCCGGAGGAGGCGCTGCGGGCCCGGCTCACCGGTGGCGTCCAGGCGCTCGCCGAGTTCACCTACGAACTGCCCGAGTCGCATCTGGTCGAGGCCGCCGACCTGCTGGCGGAGGCGGCCGGCCGGGTGGACGTCGCCGGGCGGGTGCTCGGCGCGGTGAACGCCGCGCTGCCCCGGGGCGAATACCCGCTCGCCCGGCTCTGGCAGGCCGCCGCCACGCTGCGCGAGCACCGCGGAGACGGCCACGTGGCGGCGCTGGTGACGACCGGGCTGGAACCGGTCGAGGTGGTGGCCTGGCGGTGCCGGGTCGACCAGTCCCGCGAGTTTCACCAGCCGGCCCGGGGGTGGACCGACGAGCAGTGGACCACCGCCGAGCAACGCCTGGTGGAGAAGGGCTGGCTGACCGCCGAGCTGAGTCCCACGCCGTACGCCACTGAGACGTTCCGCGTGGTCGAGGAGGCCACCGACCGGGCCGCGGCGGGTCCGTGGCGGGCGCTG
Organism: Micromonospora marina; assembly: GCF_900091565.1. Lineage (GTDB taxonomy): Bacteria > Actinomycetota > Actinomycetes > Mycobacteriales > Micromonosporaceae > Micromonospora > Micromonospora marina. The sequence goes on from NZ_FMCV01000007.1 coordinate 186,082, forward strand.
GGCGCGGAGCGTACCGCCCGGCTGCGGGAGCTGCTGGAACCGATCGCGACGCGCTGCCGCACGATCATCCCGTCCCAGGCCCCGATCGGTCTTCCGGCGCAGCGTTCGGCGTCGGCGGCGCTTCCGCGGTGAGTCCGGCCGTCGGCTGGGGCAGGATGGTCGACGTGGTGGACGCGGTGCTCTTCGACCTGGACGGCGTGATCGTGGACTCCGAGCCGGTCTGGGAGGAGGTCCGGCGCGCGTACGTGGCCGAGCACGGGGGCACCTGGCAGCCGGACACGCAGCGCCGGCTGATGGGGATGAGCACCGGCGAGTGGGCCGCGTACCTGAGCGGTGAGCTGGGCGTCGACAGGTCGGCCGAGCAGGTCGCCACCGAGGTGGTGACCGAGATGGCCCGGCGGTACGCGCAGCGCGTACCGCTGATCGACGGCGCGGACGCGGTGGTGCGCGGCATGGCCGCGCGGTGGCCGCTGGGGCTGGCCAGTTCCTCACCGACCCGGCTGATCGCGGCGGCGCTGGACGCGACAGGGCTGGCCGGCGCGTTCGGCGCGACGCTGTCGACCGAGGAGACCGCCCGGGGCAAGCCCGCGCCCGACGTGTGGCTCGCGGTGGCGCAGCGGTTGGGCGTCGACCCGGCCCGGTGCGTGGCGGTGGAGGACTCGTCGAACGGGGTCCGGTCGGCGGCCGCCGCCGGGTGCCGGGTGGTGGCGGTGCCGCACTCGTCGTACCCGCTCGACCCGGACGCGCAGGCGTTGGCGGCCGTGCTGCTCCCCTCGATCGGCGCGCTCACGCCCGAGCTGGTCGAGGGATGTTAGGAAGGGGCCCTTCCTCTACCTGAGGCGTTAATAGGGGGCCCTTCCTTGAATGGAGGGACGGCGATGAGGGCGATCGTGTACGAGCGCAGCGGGGACGCCTCGGTGCTCCAGGTGGCCGAGCGGCCGGTGCCGGAACCCGGACCGGGCGAGGTGCTGGTCCGGATGGCCGTGTCGGGCGTGAACCCGACCGACTGGAAGGCCCGCCAGGCGTGGCCGCTGCCGGCCGGCTGGCAGATCCCGCACCAGGACGGCGCCGGGGTGGTCGAGGCGGTCGGTGGGGGCGTGGACGGGACGCTCATCGGTGAGCGGGTCTGGGTGTGGGAGGCGGCGTGGCAGCGGCCGTGGGGCACCGCCGCCGAGTACACACTGGTCCCGGTCCGGCACGCGGTGCCGCTCGGTGCGGCCTCGTTCGACCTGGGCGCGACGCTCGGTATCCCGTTCATGACCGCGCACCGCTGCCTGACCGCGGGCGAGTTCATGCCGGACAAGCTGCACGCCGGCGCGCTGAGCGACCACGTGGTGCTGGTGCAGGGCGGTGCGGGTGCGGTGGGCAATGCGGCGATCCAGCTCGCCCGGTGGGCCGACGCGTGCGTGATCACCACGGTGAGCAGCCCGGAGAAGGCGCAGCTCGCGGCGGCGGCCGGCGCCAGCTTCGTGATCAACTATCGCGAGCAGGACGTGGTCGAGGAGGTCCGCAAGGTCGCGCCCGACGGGGTGCACACGATCGTCGAGGTGTCAGCCGCCCGCAACGCCGCCGCCGATGTGCGGATGCTGCGCACCGGCGGGGCGGTCTGCGTGTACGCCGACGACGGCGGTGGCGAGGTGACGTTGCCGATCCGGCCGCTGATGGGCCCGAACGCGCGCTGGCAGTTCGTGTTGATCTACACCGCGCCGAAGGTGGCGAAGGCTCAGGCGGTGACCGACATCGCGGCGGCGGTGGCGCAGGGCGCGATCCGGGTCGGCGAGGAGGCGGGGCTGCCGCTGCACCGGTATCCGCTGGCGGAGGCCGCCGCCGCGCAGCAGGCGGTGCAGGACGGCGCGGTGGGCAAGGTGCTGGTGAGCACCGCCGACGAGTAGGCGACCGGATTTCCCCGACAGCCGGACAGACGCGAACAAGTTTCGCAACAATGACGGTGCGGGTCACCCCGTAACGGACGGGCGGCCCCGGCGCGGTGCGAACGCCGGGGCCGCCCTCTGGGGAGGAACGTCCGTTGGGAACTCGTTCCTACCCGTGTAGGCGACGGTACGCCGCGAAACGTTACGACGCGGTCAGTTCCCGCACGTCGAGCCCGCCGTCGGCGTACCGCGAGCGCACCACCTTCTTGTCGAACTTGCCGACGCTGGTCTTCGGCACCGCGTCGATGAACGCCCAGCGCTCCGGCAACTGCCAGCGGGAGACCGAACCGGCGAGGAAGTCCCGCAGCTCCTCGGCGGTCACCGAGGCGCCCTCGCGGACCACCACAGTGGCCAGTGGCCGCTCGTCCCAGCGCTCGTCCGGTACGCCCACCACGCACGCCTCCAGCACCGCCGGGTGCGCCATCAGGGCGTTCTCCAGCTCGACCGAGGAGATCCACTCCCCGCCCGACTTGATCACGTCCTTCGCGCGGTCGGTGAGCGTGATGTAGCCGTCCGGCGAGAGCGTGCCGACGTCACCGGTACGCAGCCAGCCGTCCCGGAACTTCTCCTCCTCCGGGGCGTCGTCGCCGATGTACCGCGCGGTCACCCACGGTCCGCGTACCTCCAGCTCGCCCACCGACGTCCCGTCGGCGGGCAGCGGCTCGCCCGCCGGGCCCACGATCCGCGCGGTCACACCCGCCGGGACGCGGCCCTGCGTGTAGCGGTAGCGCCAGGCGTCGTCGCCGGTCGCCCCGGCCGGCGCCCGGGAGACCGAGCCCAGCGGCGACATCTCGGTCATGCCCCAGGCGTGGATGACGTCGATGCCGTAGCGATCGTGGAACGCGTGCATCAGCGCCGGCGGGCAGGCCGACCCGCCGACGATCACCTCCTTCAATGAGGAGAGATCCACCTCGTGCGCGTCCAGGTAGGCCAGCAGGTCGGTCCAGATGGTCGGCACCGCCCCGGCGAGCGTGGGGCGCTCGGCGGCGATCATCGCGGCGATCGGCTCGGCCTGGAGGAACCGGTCCGGCATGATCAGGGAGGCGCCGGAGAGGAACGCCGCGTACGGCAGGCCCCACGACATCGCGTGGAACATCGGCACGATGGCCAGTTCCCTGTCGTTCGGGCCGAGCCCGAAGCCCTCCGGCATGCACACCTGGAGCGAGTGCAGGTAGATCGAGCGGTGGGAGTAGGCGACACCTTTGGGGTGGCCGGTGGTCCCGGAGGTGTAGCAGAGGGCGGCGGCGTCGCGCTCGTCCACCTCCGGCCAGTCGAAGTGGTCCGGGCGGTCGGCCAGCAGCGCGTCCCAGTGGTGCACGGTGATCCGGTCGCCGGCCGCGGCCAGCAGCGGGGCCGGGTCGCCGCCGCCGACCACCACCACGTGGGTCACAGTGGTCATCTCGCCGATCACCCGGGCGAGCAACGGGATGAGCGTGCTGTCGACGAGCACCACCCGGTCCTGCGCGTGGTTGGCGATGTAGGCGACCTGGTCGGGGAAGAGCCGGATGTTGAGCGTGTGCAGCACCGCGCCCATGCTCGGGACGGCGAAGTACGCCACCAGGTGCTCGTTGTTGTTCCACATGAACGTGCCGACCCGCTCGTCGCCGGTCACCCCGCACTCGTCGCGCAGCGCGTGGGCCAGCCGGGCGGCGGCACGGCCGACCTCCGCGTACGTCATCCGGCGGGGTTCGGCACCGGTCCAGGTGACCACCTCCGCCGCGCCGTGCACGGTGGCGCCGTGTTCGAGGATCCGGGCGACCTGGAGCGGGGCATCCATCATCGTGCTACGCATGGGTAACAACGTAGTGGCGGCGGTCACATCTGCGGAACCCCCGGATTCGTCGAGGTGATCGCGGATGATGCGTAGATTGTCCGGGTGAGCATCTCGTGGGCCGACTCGTACGTGGGGCAGCTCCGCGCCCTGGCCGGTGACCGCACCCTGATGTTCGTCGGCGCCCGCGCCGTGGTGCGCGACAACGCCGCCCGGGTGCTGCTGATCCAGCGTTCCGACAACGGCCAGTGGGCGTTGCCGGCCGGCGCCATGGAACTCGGCGAGTCGATCGCCGACTGCGCGGTCCGGGAGGTCCGGGAGGAGACCGGGCTGCGGGCGCTGCGGGTCAGCGCGTTCGCGCTCTACACCGGCCCGGACCGCACCCACACCAACATGTACGGGCACACCTACCAGGTCTTCACCACGGCGTTCCGGGTCGACGAATGGGACGGCGAGCTGGCCCGGTTCACCGACGAGACCACCGACTCGGGGTTCTTCCACCCGGCGGACTTCCCGCACCCGCTGTCGTCGAGCGTGCACGAGACGCTCGCCGACCTGGACGTGTTCGAGCAGACCAACCGGCTGATCCTCAAGTAGCCGGGCGCGGGCGCCTTTGAGCCGGGACGCGAGTTCTCAGTAAGCGGTGTGCCGACCCTCGGCGAACTCCTCGACGATCTTGGCGCAGAACGCCGGCAGGTCGTCCGGCTTGCGGCTGCTGACCAGCCCGTTGTCGGTGACGACCTCCTGGTCGACCCAGTTCGCGCCGGCGTTGGTGAGGTCGGTGCGCAGGCTCGGCCAGGAGGTGACGGTGCGGCCCCGCACCACGTCCGCCTCGACGAGCGTCCACGGGCCGTGGCAGATCACGCCGACCGGCTTGCCCGCGTCGAAGAACGACTTGACGAACCGGACCGCCTCCGGGTCCGTCCGCAGGAAGTCGGGGTTCGCCACGCCACCGGGCAGGACCAGGCCGTCGTACGCCCCGGCGTCCGCCTCCTCCTCTCCGGGGTACGTCTGCACGGTTCCCCCGCCCGATGCCGCGAAACCGGACGCATCGGGTGGCCCGCGTCGCGTTTGGCCCGACAGCCCGGGGGGATCCGCACAGGCATGGCAGGAGCAGCAGCGGAAGAGCGCCGGCTGGCCACCGTCGTGGCGAGCTGGCAGCAGCGTCCCGTGCTGGTCGTCGGGGACGCCATGCTGGACGAGTGGCGGTTCGCCGAGTCGGAGCGGCTCTGCCGGGAGGCGCCCGCACCGGTCCTCACCCTGCGGCGGCGGATCTCCGCGGCCGGGGGTGCCGCGAACACGGCGGTGAACGTGGCAGCGCTCGGCGGCCGGGCCGCCCTGGTCGCGCCGGTCGGCGCCGACGTGGCCGGCGACGAACTGCACGACTGCCTGGACCGGGCGGCGGTCTGGGACCGCACGGTGAGCCAGCCGGGCCGCCCCACGCCGGTCAAACGGCGGATGCTCGCCGGCAACCAGATCCTGCTCCGCGAGGACTCCGGCGGTCCGGAGGACGGGCTGGACGCCGACGGCGTGGCCCGCCTCCTGACCGCGCTGCACTGTGCCACCGAGGAGCTGCGGGCGGTGGCCGCCGGTCAGCCGCTCACGCTCGTGGTCTGCGACTACGGCCTGGGCGCGCTGCCCTCGGCGGTACGCGCCTGGCTGGTCGCCAACCGCGACCGGTACGGCACCGTGGCGCTCGACGCGCACGACCTGGCCGACTGGCGCGGGCTGAACCCGACGGTGGTGACGCCGAGCTTCGCCGAGGCGACCCGGCTGCTGGCCCGCGCGGCGGCCGGGTTCGCGCACGCCGAGCGGGGTGCCGTCCCCAGCGGCGACGTACATCTGAACCACCGGGCGGAGACCGACGGCCCGTCCGAGCTGATGGTGGGCGCCGCCCCCGGCGGGTCCGGTGAGCGCGTACCGGGCAGCCCGCACCCGGCCTCCGGCACGCCCGCCGCCGAGGCGCTGGCCGGCCCGACCGGCGAGCCCGTGCCGGGCGAGGAGCGGGTGGCGCTGACCGGCGACGGCCTCAGCGTCACCGGGACCGGCGTGACGGTGAACGCGGCGGCCGGCGCCGGGGTGGACCGGGCCGTACTGGCCGAGTCGCGCCTGCCCGAGCTGCGCGCACACACCGGCGCCGACGTGGTGGCGGTGACACTGGACACCGAGGGCGCAGTGGTCGGCGGCGCCGAGGGCGAACCCCGGCGCAGCCACAGCACCCCGGTCCCGGCCAGCCACGCGGTGGGCGCCGGGGACGCCTACCTGGCGGCCATGACGCTGGCGCTCGCCGCCGACGCGGGCCTGCCCACCGCCGCCCAGCTCGCCCAACTCGCCGCCACCATCACGGTGGCCGACACCGGTACCTGCGTGTGCCGACGGCAGGATCTGCTGGCCGCGCTGGGCACCGGCGCGGACGAGGGCGGGCATCCGGCCCTGGTCGGCGCCGACGAGCTGGCCGCGCTGGTGGGCGAGCACCGGCGGGCCGGGCGGTCGGTGGTGTTCACGAACGGCTGCTTCGACGTGCTGCACCCGGGGCACGTCCGCTACCTGACCCAGGCCCGCGCGCTCGGCGACCTGCTGATCGTGGCGGTCAACTCGGACGGCAGCGTACGGCGACTCAAGGGCCCGGACCGGCCGGTCAACCCGGTCGAGGACCGGATCGCCCTGCTGGCGGCGCTGGCCTGCGTCGACCACGTGGTGGTCTTCGAGGAGGACTCGCCGGCCCGGCTGATCGAGGCGGTCCGCCCCGACGTCTACGTCAAGGGCGGCGACTACCCGCCGGAGATGGTGCCGGAGGCGCCGCTGGTCCGGCGGCTGGGCGGTCAGGTGCGCACGCTCGGGTACGTGCCGGACCGCTCCACTTCGGCGATCATCGACCGGATCCGCGCCCACCCGGTCGGCGAGGGCAGGCCGGCGTGACCCGTCCGCTCGACCCGGGCACGCCCGGACGGTTCCGGCGTCACCGGCGGCTCGACGTGCTGATCCCCACCCGCAACCGGCCCGCCGAACTGGCTGTCACGCTGTCCGGGCTGGCCGCCCAGGAGGGCGTACCCGGTTTCGGGGTGGTGGTCAGCGACCAGTCCGACGGTGATCCCGCGTACGCGTACCCGGCTGCCGCCACGATGGTCCGGGCGCTGCGCCACCGGGGGCACCCGGTGCTGCTGACCCGGCGGCTGCCCCGGCGCGGCCTGGCCGAACACCGGTCGTACCTGCTGGCCCAGTCGGCGGCCGACGCGGTGCTCTGCCTCGACGACGACGTGTGGCTGGAGCCGGGCGCCCTGTCCCGCCTGGTCATCGCGCTCGGCGAGCTGGGCTGCGGGTTCGTCGGCAACGCCGTGCACGGCCTGTCCTACGCCGACGACGTCCGCCCGGGCACGCACCAGCACTACGAGGAGTGGACCGGGCCGCCGGTGCCGGAACGGATCGTTCCCGGCACGCCGGAATGGCACCGGGCGTCCATCCACCCGGCGGCGAACCTGCTGCACATCACCGAGAAGCTGGGCCTGGCGGCGGGCGAGTGGCGGGCGTACAAGATCTCCTGGATCGGCGGATGCGTGCTCTACGACCGGGCCAAGCTCGTCGAGGCCGGCGGCTTCGACTTCTGGGAGCGGCTGCCCGAGCGGCATCAGGGCGAAGACGTCGCCGCGCAGCTGGCGGTGCTGGAGCGCCACGGCGGCGCCGGGGTGCTGCCCAGCGGGGCCTACCACCTGGAGTCGCCGACCACCGTTACCGAACGCGACGTGGAGGCGTGGGAAGTGCTGCTCAGCGAGTCGCCCGCGGAGGTGTGAGCAGCTCCCGGGCCGCCTCGACCACCTCGGCGACCGGTACGTCGGCCACGAACGACACCCGGTGCGGGCACTCGCCGTCGCCCGGCCGGTGCGGGTAGATCCCGGGGGTGCAGTCGACGCCGCACACCGGGCAGCGGGTGGTCCAGGCCGCGATCGGGCGGTGCCGCCCGCGCAGCGGCGACGCCCCGTTGATGAGGTTGCCGATCCAGAACACGCCCACGGTCGGCGCGCCCACGGCGGCGGCCAGGTGCAGCGGGCCGGTGTCGTTGGAGACCACCAGCGCGCAGTCCGCGTACGTGGCGGCGAGCGCGCCCAGGCTGAGCGTGCCGACCTGGGGACGCACCGGAACACCGGCCGCCGCCACCACCGCGTCGACCGCCTCCTGCTCCGCCGGGGTGCCGGTGACCAGCACCTCGTACCCGTCTCCGGTCAGCTCGCGGGCGACCTCGGCGAAGCGTTCCGGCGGCCAGCGGCGCCGGGTGTCGGTGGCGCCCGGGTGCAGCGCGACCCGGGGGCGGGTGGGTTCGCCGAGCACGGCGGCGGCCTCCGCCCGGTCGGCGGCGGTGACCGCGAGCGCCGGGGTGATCGTGGTGGCCGGCGCCCCGACCAGGGCCGCCACCTCCAGGTAGCGGATCACCTCGTGCTGGTAGTAGACGTAGCGCATCCACCGGTCCAGCGGCGGCGCTCCCTCGGCCCGCAGGCCGGCGGTGACCCGGGCGCCCAGCCCGGCCACGAACGGGTTCGAGTTGCCGCCGCCGCCGTGCACCTGCAACGCCAGGTCGAACCGTTCGGCGCGGGCGGCGGCCAGGAACGCCGGGACGTCACCGGGTTCCTCGCCGGGTCCCGGGTCGCGGATGCCGGGCGCCGCCGGCACCACCAGCACCCGGTCCACCGGGCCGGGCCGGTCCCGCCAGAGCGCCGCATGCCACGGCGCGCCGAGCAGCACGATCTCGGCCGACGGGTACGCGGACCGCAGCGCGTCCAGCGCCGGCAGGACGAAGATGAAGTCACCGAGCGCGTTGGCGCGCAGCACGGCGATCCGCTCGACGTCGGGGACGCGCTCGCCGACCGGGCCGAGCAGCGACGGCTCCGGGTCGCGGCGCGCCGAGCTGGAGTCGTCGGGCGGGCTGGTCACGCGGCCCTACGGCCTGTCGATCTCGTCGAGCGCGGTGTCCGGGTGGTGCAGCTCCCGGTCCGCGGCCGGGTCGGCGGGCATCGGCGTACGGTCGGCACCCGGTCGCGGACCGGTCCGGCCGACGGTGATGGTGCGCGGCGCGGGCCGGGACGCCCGGGGCAGGCGCACCCGGAGCAGGCCGTGGTCCATCACCGCGTCGATCCGGTCCGGGTCCACCCGGGACGGCAGGTCGACGCGATACTCGAAGCCCCGGGTGGTGAACCCGCCCGGAATGCCGTGGTCGGCGTTCACCTCGGCCTCCGACCGGGCGCGTACGCACAGCTCCCGGTCGTCCAGCTCGACGGCGACCTCCTCCGGCGCCACGCCGGGAAGCCGGACGACCACCTCCCAGCCGTCGGCCGTCTCGGCCAGATCCACGTCCTGGTTGCCGGACCGTCCACCGACCAGCCGGCTCAGCTCGGAGCGCAGCGACTGGAGTTCGCCCATCGGATCCCAGCCCTGCTGGCCGCCACGCCAGCCCTTCTGTTCGGTCATCGCACGTCTCCGATCCGCTGTGTCGACGAGGGGGGTCGCAGCGAGCTGGGCGCGTTCAGGTCGTGCTCCGGGTCGACGCCGACACCGAGCCGGTCCACCAGCTCGCCGCCGAGCCACGCCCCCACCCCGAGGATCGCCAGGGCGACCACCTCGATGGCGACGAGCGCGCCGCCGGCCGCCCGCGAATCCGCGTTGAGCCGGACCGCCCAGACCGCGGCGAACAGCAGGATGACCGCCACGTTGGCGGCGGCGTGGGTGAGACCGACCCGCTTGGCGCGAGTGCCGGCCGGCAGGGCGAGCAGGTCGAACGCCCCGGCCGCCGCGGCCAGCAGGCCACCGATCAGACCGACGGTGATGTTCCAGTACGCGACCTCGGCCAGGAAGCCGGGCCCGCCGACGGTGTCCACCAGGTCGAAGATCACCGCGGTCACGAAGAGCGCCACCGGGAACATCACGAGCATCGGGTGCACGGGATGGCCGAGCACCTTGAGCCGGCTCTCCATCTCGGCCTCCATTCGTCGCTTCCGGACACGCGCTGCGATCCGGTCCCTACCCGCCGGAACCGGGGGCAAACCCGGCGCTCGACGCGCTCTCCTAGGCTGACAGTGGCGGATCACGGCCCGTCGCGGGTCGGAACCGCCGTCAAGGTCAACGGACGGGGGAGGAAGACGTGACGACCCGGGAGATCACCAGTGAGTCCGAACTACGCGAACTGATCGGCACACCGGCACCGCGGGCGGCCGCCAAGGACCGTCGTACGCTGCACGAACGCGACCGGGAGTGGCTCGCCGCCTCGCCGTTCTGCCTGATCGCCACCGCCGGCGCGGACGGGACCTGCGACGTCTCCCCCAAAGGCGACCCGCCCGGGTTCGCGCTGGTGCTCGACGACACCACGATCGCGATACCGGAGCGGCCCGGCAACCGGCGGGCCGACGGCTACCGCAACATCCTGGCCAACCCGCACGTCGGGTTGATCTTCCTGATCCCCGGCCGCACCGACACGCTGCGGATCAACGGCCGGGCCCGGCTGATCGCCGACGCGCCGTGGTTCGCCGGCATGGAGGTCAAGGGCCACCGGCCGGTGCTGGCCGTCGAGGTCGCGATCGAGCAGATCTTCTACCACTGCGCCAAGGCGTTCCTGCGCTCCGGCCTGTGGCAGCCGGAGACCTGGCAGCCGGACGTGCTGCCGACGCGGGCCCGACTGATCAAGGAGGTGGAGGCCCCGGCGGAGAGCCTCGCCGACCTGGAGCGCCACTACGGCCCGGGCTACCTGGAGACGCTCTACCGCTGAGCGCGTCGGCGCGCCGCAAGCTATCCGGCCGGCGTGAAGCGCGCCGGCACGCCGACGTCGGACAGGGCGCGGGCGAGGTGTGGCGCTGTCGTCTTCACGTACGCCGCACCGATGTGCGAGCCACCCCGGTAGATGAGCACGTTGCCGAACACCACCGGGCACCTGTCGGTCGGGCAGACGGCGTCGAACAGGTCGATCATCTTGACCTTCGGCGCGCCGGACACCGCCTGCCGCTGCATCCGGTATGCCGGGTCCTGGTCGTGCCGCTCCCTGTCGAACGCGCAGCGGGACAGGCGTTTGCGATTCTTGTCGGCGCACGTCACCGCCGGTCCGGGGCCGGGGTTGTTGGCGAGCACGACGACCTGCGTGCCTACGGCGTCGAGCTTCTTCCACGCGGACCGGACCCCGGCGACCATCGCCTCGACGGTCGGCTCCTCGGCATCGCTGTCGAAGGCGCGCGCCGCGCCCTGCGAGGTGACCAGGTAGTCGGGCCGCTCCTCGACCAGTTTGCGCATCAGCGACCGGTTCCAGTCGATGCAGTCGGTGTAGAGCTTGCTCGGGTCGTCCGCCCGGACCGCGGGCGCGCTGGTGAACGGGCACGACGCCTTCGCGGCGATCAGGATCTTCCAGTCGTTCTGCTCGGCCAGCACCTGGAACGCGGGCAGCCACTGGTCCATCTTCGAGTCGCCGACGAGCGCGACAGTGGTGGACGCGTTCGGGTTGCCGTACGTGCAGGACAACACCTCGGCGCCCTCGACCTGCTGGAAACACTTGTCCCGGTTGGTGTCGGGCACGTCCATGAAGCCCTGCCGGATCTGCAACGGGTCCGGCGTGATCACGTCGAACCGCTCCGGAACCGGGCCGATCGGCGCGGTGCCGGGCGCTGTCGACAGCAACGCGGCGCCCGGGGCGTACCGGCCCTTGGTGGTGGTCGCGGCGGCGGCCCACGCGCCCATCAGCACCAGCACCATGCCGGCGCAGATGCCGACGAGCGTGAAGTTGCCGCCCAGGCTCAGGGCCAGACGCGGCGACGTGGAGATCTTCCGCGAGTAGCGCAGCGGGTTCTCCACCAGCTTGAACGTGATCCAGGCCGGGATCACCGAGGCGAGCGCCACCAGCAGGCCCTCGGTCAGCGACAGGTCACCGAAGTGCGCGGCGGCCACCACGAGCATCGGCCAGTGCCACAGGTACAGCGAGTACGACAGGTCACCGATCCACTGGAACGGACGCGTGCCGAGCACCATCACCGGCCCCCGGGAGCCGGCCGCGGCACCGGCCGCGATGACCGCTGCCGCGCCGAGCGTGGGCAGCGCCGCCGCGTACCCGGGCCAGGCGGTCTTCCCGCTGACCAGCAGCGCCGCCGCGACGATCGCGGCGAGGCCGAGCCACCCGAGGACGACCGCCACGGACCGGGGCATCCGGGCGGCGCGGACCGCCAGCAGCGCGATCGCGGCGCCGACCCCGAGTTCCCACAGCCGGGTCGTGGAGACGAAGAACGCGCGCTCGGGCGAGTTCGCCGTCTCGATGATCGACCAGACGAACGACGGCACCGCCAGCACCGCGAGACCGACCCACAGGACCGGCCGTACGCTCGCCCGCCGGAGCTTGCGCGCGGCGACGATGGCCAGCACGATCAGCAGCGGCCAGAGCAGGTAGAACTGCTCCTCCACGGCGAGCGACCAGAAGTGCTGGACCGGCGACGGCGCGACGTCCTCGGCCAGGTAGTCGACCGCGCGGTCGGCGAACCGCCAGTTCACGATGTAGGTCGCCGCGGCGGCGATGTCGCGGCCGATGACCTGCCACTCACCCCGGGGTACGAACAGCCGGACCGCGACGGCGGTGGCGGCCAGCACCACGGTGGCCGCGGGCAGGATGCGCTTGGCCCGGCGGGCGTAGAAGCCGACCAGCGAGACCCGGCCGCTGCGCTCGATCTCCGAGATGAGCTGGCCGGTGATGAGGAAGCCTGAGATCACGAAGAAGACGTCGACGCCGACGAAGCCACCGGGGATGAACGGCAGCCCGGCGTGGTAGAGCAGCACCAGCCCCACGGCGACGGCCCGCAGGCCGGCGACGTCGGCCCGGAACCGGCTCGGCGTCGCCTCCCTGGCCGGTTCGTGTCCGGTCGTCGCGCCGGCCGGCTCCGCGACCGGCGAACCTTCCCGATCGGCAACTTTCGTCAACGGCGGGGAAGTCATCGCGATCCTCAAACTCTGCGGGCTGGGGGCGAGGGAACGATAGCGGCTTGGTCACGCGACGGACAATCACGCCGCACCGACTCGTGGAGCGGGTGCCGCGGCGCGCGAGCGCGCACCCCGGTGCGACGAGCAGGCCGCTCCGACCCTAGACCGTCGCACGGCGGCGTAGGGGGCAGGGTGGATACCGCGGGTGGTGCCGGCCTGCGATGGGGTTGAATCGGCGGGTGGCGAAGACGCTGACGATCACCACCCGCAACGCGAGCTTCCAGCAGTGGCAGGCGCTGCTGACCAACCGCACCAAGCGGCAGCGCTCCGGGGAGTTCCTGGTCCAGGGGGTACGCCCGATCACAGTGGCGCTGGAGCAGGGCTGGGAGATCCGCGCCCTGCTGTACCCGGACCGGCAGCCGCTGTCCCGCTGGTGCCGCGACCTGCTCGACCGCACCGACGCCCGGCGGGTCGCCCTCGCGGCGGAGCTGATGCGGGAACTCAGCGGCAAGGAGGAGGAGTCGCCCGAGCTGCTGGCCGTCGTGGCGCAGCCCGCTGACGAACTGGCCCGCATCCCGGCCGGCCCGGCGATGCTCGTGGTGGTCTTCGACCGCCCCAAGACCCCCGGCAACATCGGCACCCTGGTCCGCTCCGCCGACGCCTTCGGCGCCTCCGGCGTGATCATCACGGGCCACGCCGCGGATCCGTACGACCCGAAGGCGGTCCGGGCCAGCACCGGGTCGCTGTTCGCCGTACCCGTGGTGCGCGTCGCCAGTCACCGCGACGTCCTGGACTGGGTCGCCGCGGTGCGCGCGGACGGACTTCCGCAGGTCCAGATCATCGGTACGGACGAGCACGGGGACGTGGACGTCGCCGAGCACGACCTGACCGGCCCCACTGTCCTGCTCATCGGCAACGAGACGCACGGGCTCAGCAAGGGCTGGCAGGAGGCGAGCGACCGGACGGTCCGGATCCCGATCGCAGGGGCGGCGAGTTCGCTGAACGCGGCGGCGGCCGGGACGGTGGCGCTCTACGAGGCGGCCCGGCAGCGCGGCGGGAGCCGGTAGCCGCTCGGCCCTGGCGCTGCGGGGCAGCCAGGTGTCCTGCGCCGGTTGATGATTGCGCTGCGGCCTCGGCTGGCGGCTGACGTCAACGGTAACCACGTCGACTGGGTCGAGCTATATCCAAGTCACCCGGTCTCTTCGGGACGCCGCGCAGGCGTGAAAATGGTGGGTAGGTCGCCCGCCGACGCCGATCGATCTTGGTCCGTTTGAGGCCGTGTGCAAGTCTGGCGCCGGGGCCACGGACCTCACGGGTCACGCATTGTTGCTTCGAGCACGCCGGTCAGATTTTCGGTTTCCGACCGAGGCCCCCGGGCGGCCTGCCTCCTGGTCGATCACGGGTGCACGGAAGGGAACGAGGGATGGGTGGCAGGCGGGTCGAGGAGATCCCGGACGCCGACAGTGAGCAGGTCTGGCAGCGGGTGTGTGCGGTCGATGTGGCGAAGGAGTCC
>NZ_FMCV01000068.1 GCF_900091565.1 Micromonospora marina
GGCGTTTTCGCCGTTCCCGCCAGGCTGCAACGCCCTGACCTGCACCTTCACACCGCGACGCCGACTATATCGACGCTGAGCTGCGGAACGCAGGCTGTCCGGAAGGAGGCAATGACGCTGGCGGAACACGTACGGCCCGAAGCCCTCGACGAGCTACAGCGCCAATGGCGTGCTGCCGGCAAACTCCCCGCCGGCGAACCCGTGCAGCTCCTCCGCGACCTCGCGGCAGAGATGAGCCAGGCCATCAGGAGCAGCGACTCGTACGGACGGCCCGTCGAAGGCATCCGCCTCGCGCACAGTCACGTGGAGGAGGCCCTGGCCCGCGACCTGCACGGCAGAGCTGCCGCTGAGCGCGGTGAGGGAGTCCGGGCCGGTGCGATGCCGGATCATCCCCGTACAGCGGTCGACGAGCACGCGACCGGGCAGACGGCGAGCGTGGTCCACGACGACAACGCCGACCACACCGCCGGCACCGCCTCAGTCCACCACGCTGGAGCGCTCGCGACGCCCGCGTGGACGCAGGCCTTCCCCAAGCTTCGCGTCGCCCAGGTCGACGCGGCGGTTGTCGCCAAGCAGCCCGTGGCGGCGACCGCGGAGAAGACGCGCGGCAGAACGCGATGACCGACCCCACGTCCCAACAGACCCCCAACGACGCGGCAACTCAACTCGATGCACTCGCCGCTGAGGTGGCGAGACTGACGAACCAGGTCGCCGACCTTCAGCAGGCCCAGATCGAGCGCATCCGCGCCGGTAATGGGGATGATCAGCCGCCGCTGTACTCGACGGTCGAGGAGTGGGTGACCAAGTACCTGTTGCCGACCTTTCCTCGTCCGGTCGGCGAGGTCGGCATGACCCGGTGGCACTGGTGCGAGCGATGGTGGCGCCATGACGAGGCGGTCACCCGGCTGACCGCCCTCTGGTATGGCTGGGAACAGGCTCGGCTGCAGATGACCGGCATGCTGCCCTGGCTGCGAGAGCTCGACCACCAGCTGCCCATCCTGTACGGCGACGACGGGCCGTTCCGCAACTGCTCTGCAAGCGGCGACCTTGGCGTAGCGCAGCACTACTCATCACCGGAGGTGCCGGCCGAGCTCGCGCCCGAGAACTGGTGGAGCTGGTGGGACTGATCGGCGACGGCTACACGCATGCCCTGTGCAGGATGACGTTCTCTGCCTGCTCCGCCGCAGGGTCTTGTGATCGATGCGGCTACCTTCGCCCTGTGATTGACGAGCTGATCAGCAAGGTGGCCGTCGGGGACGACGACCGATCAGCGGCAGATCAGTGCGTTGACTCGTGCTGAGGCGCGCCAGCGGTCGTGGCGGTCGACGAATCGAACACATCGCGGACCGAGGGCGGATTGGCTGCGGGCTCCTCGTAGAGCTGTGTGAACAGCGACATCTCTATGATGCGGGGGGCAACGATCCCCGCCCGTACGGCTCAAATGGCGGTTTCGCCGGTGCTGCGGCGCCAAGGCCGGTTCTACGACACCAACGGTCACTACTAGTATGGCAGCCGCCATTTGCTAGGTGAGCAGGGCGTATTCGCGGTTGAGGCGGGTGCGTTGGTGGTGCCAGCGGGCGCGGGCCTGGTGTCGGCGTCGCC